>JAZJYJ010000013.1:99547-250883 GCA_040390405.1 Bacteroidota bacterium | reverse complement strand
CAAAAACTTCTTTGAACCCTTTTTTCAGGTAACATTCATTCATGGCCACTTTACGACTCAGTTCCTTGATGGTGATCGGGTCGCCGATATGTTGCAATAAAATTTCCCTTGCCTGGTAAATCCGGTCACGACCGCTTTCATCAGCCAGGAACTTACAGGCGAAGCCTTCTTCTTTTTCATCAACCAAACATTCCAGGCTGTATAAAAGCAGTTCATGAATTTTGGCGTTCACAAAAATATTTTCAAGTGCACCGGAATAGCTATGGTTCAGCAATCCATCCAGTACATTTCTTTTTTTATGACACAACGGGAAGATCTTGGTAAAGGCATTCGGGTGCTTGAAAGCCAGTACTTCATCTTTCCGGTTGGTTAGTTTTACATTGTGTACAAACTGGTTCAGGAAAGTAGCGGTAAAATGAAACGTAAACACATCCACCGTCTGGTGTTTTCCGCTGCAGTTCTGCGTAGGCAACTGATTGCACTGTCCGCAGCCTCTTTCCTCACAATAACGGTTACCGGTGGTGCAATAACGCAGTTCCAGGTAATTTTCAGCTGGTTTTTTAGTGTTGTAATGGTATACCATCATGCCCGTATCTTCAGCCACCCATGGATGCTGGGCATAGTATCGCTTGATATTGTATTGAATGGAGCCGGGAATCTGCTGCCCTTTTTCATACAACAAATCCATGCTCGGTTCTATGCCGCTGCGATGCGATGCTTTCAATATGTCCATTACCTGTACCATCCGGATACAAATTTAATGTATAAACATCTATTTTACAAGTCATGGTTCTGTCAGATTGTTAAAGCACCGGCTAAAACACCGAAAACAGGGACCCATACAACGGATTTACTGCATTGATTTGCGCTTTTTCCAGCTTAGAATCTTATTTTACAGATCATAACTGACCAAACATGAGAAAAATTACCGTCTTGGGCCTTTTGGCAATGATTTTAACATCCGCAGGATTCTCGCAGGATTGTAAAGTATTGGTAAATGCACTTTCACTGAATTATACGGGCGACTGTAAAGACAACAAAGCCAATGGACATGGTAAAGCCGTTGGACAGGATTCCTATGAGGGCGAGTTCAAAGCCGGTTATCCTGAGGGAACAGGCAAATACACCTGGAAAGTTGGGGATTGGTTTGAAGGCGCCTGGAAAAAAGGGTTGAAGGAAGGTCAGGGTACGATGCATTACAAGAGAGACGGAAATGCGGACAGTGTGATAACAGGATTCTGGAAAAAAGATATTTACCAGGGCCGGTTTGAAAAGCCTTTTAAGATTCTGAGTCAAACTTCAAGGGTAAGCAGCGCAAAAGTTACCCGGAATGTAGGCTACAAAGAGCATGATATCACTATCGTTATTACCAATACCTCAGGTGGCGCTGCCACTATAGGCAGCAAGGAAGCTACAGCAGATGCCACCAGTAATCCAAAAATGAAATTGAGCAGTATTGATGTTCAGAAAGGAAATATCGGTTCGCAATTGGATGTAGATAATTCTGCCAGATCTACCAAAACATTGCTGAGAACCGTTGAATTCCCTTTTAAAGCCATTTTCAGAATAGATTCCGAATCTGTAGAAATCGAGTTTTTTGAGGAAGGCAATTACCTGATAGAGATTAACATTTTAAACTGATCTTTTTATAGCATGAAGTAAGGCAGGGGGATAACAATCAATCCCCCTTTTTTTATTTCTATTCTATCCTCCGAGTTACCCCCATTGTGCGTAAATTCCTGTGCAAAACAGTCCGTTTTTTCTCCTCAAAAACCCTTTATTTTCATTAGATTTGCCCACTTCTGAAAATTAGTTAAAACACAGGACTGACAAGCATTTATGAGTCAAGAGCAACAGAACAGCAACGACGCCCAGAACAGGAATTATGGGGCAGACAGTATACAGGTATTGGAAGGGTTGGAAGCAGTGCGAAAAAGGCCCGCCATGTACATTGGCGATATCGGTATCAAGGGGCTTCATCACCTGGTATATGAAGTGGTAGATAACTCAATAGATGAGGCACTGGCCGGCTATTGTAAAAACATTACTGTTACCATTCACGAAGACAATTCCATTAGTGTGCAGGATGATGGGCGTGGTATCCCAACAGGTATCAACACCAAAGAAAAAAAGAGCGCACTGGAAATTGTAATGACCGTGTTGCATGCAGGTGGTAAGTTTGATAAGGATACCTACAAAGTATCTGGCGGTCTACATGGTGTGGGTGTGAGTTGTGTGAACGCACTTAGTACCACATTACACGCAACCGTTCATCGCGAAGGAAAAATATTTGAACAGGAATACAAGATCGGTGTACCGCAATACGAAGTGCGCGAAATTGGCACCAGTACCAAAACCGGCACCCTGGTTCATTTCTGGCCCGATACCACCATTTTCCAGGAAACAGTTTATCGCAAAGAAATCCTGGAAGGCCGCTTACGTGAGCTTTCTTACCTGAACAAACGCATCAGCATTACCCTGAATGATCTTCGTGATATTGACGAAGCGGGCAATACCTACACTAAAAATTTCTACAGCGAAGGCGGTATCGTTGAGTTTGTGGAAATGCTGGACAGGAACGGTAACCGTAATGCATTAATTCCCGCGCCATTGTATGTTGATGGACATGACGAAGCTTCCAATATTGCCGTAGAAGTAGCGCTTACTTATAACGACGATTTTAAAGAACATATCTTCTCGTACGTAAATAACATCAACACCATTGAAGGGGGTACGCACGTAACTGGTTTCCGCCAGGCATTAACGCGTGTGTTTAAAACCTATGGCGATAAACAAGGTCTTTTTGAGAAAGCCAAAGTAACCATTGAGGGCGATGATTTCCGCGAGGGATTGAGTGCCATCATTTCTGTAAAAGTTCCGGAACCGCAGTTTGAAGGACAAACCAAAACCAAACTCGGTAACAGCGAGGTAAGTGGTATCGTTCAAACTACTGTAGCACGTGCACTGGAAGCTTACCTGGAAGAGAATCCCAGGGAAGCCAAAAATGTGATCTCAAAGATCATTCTTGCCGCACAGGCAAGGGTGGCAGCCAAGAAAGCCCGTGATATGGTACAGCGCAAAACCGTATTGAGCGGTGGCGGCTTACCCGGTAAACTGGCCGATTGCAGCGAACGTGATCCACAGAAATGCGAATTATACCTGGTGGAAGGGGATTCGGCAGGCGGTACCGCCAAACAGGGGCGCGACAGAAGCTACCAGGCCATCCTGCCATTACGGGGTAAGATATTGAACGTAGAAAAAGCCATGGAGCACAAGATCTACGAGAATGAAGAGATCCGCAATATGTACACTGCATTGGGTGTTACCGTAGGCACAACAGAAGATCCCAAAGCATTGAATATGGTTAAACTGCGTTACCACAAGCTCATCATCATGACCGATGCCGATGTGGATGGTTCGCACATTGCTACCCTGATATTGACCTTTATCTTCCGTTATATGAAGGAGATGGTGGAGCAGGGTTTTGTATACATCGCCCAGCCGCCCTTATACCTTGTTAAAAAAGGGAAGGAACAGGAATACGCTTACAGCGAAGAGCAACGCAGATCATGGGTTGAGAAACTGGGTGGTGGTAAAGACGACAGCGTTACCATTCAACGATACAAGGGTTTGGGTGAGATGAATGCCGACCAGCTCTGGGAAACCACCATGGATCCGGCCCGCCGTACCCTGAAACAGGTAACCATTGAAAGCGCTGCCGAAGCCGACAGGATCTTCAGCATGTTGATGGGAGACGAAGTGGCTCCACGCCGCGAATTCATTGAGAGTCACGCGAAATATGCGAAGATTGATGTGTAGGCCTTTAAAATAATAGTAGAAGCCGGTGCAAATGCACCGGCTTTTTCATGTTTTGTACCCTCCATGGCCTATCAACCATGAACCCTATGCCCAAATCCCAAAATTTCAGTTTCCTGAAAAAAATTGGTAGATTGTGGCCTATAACCCATTGTTTATCTACTAACTTTTAAATTCTAACAACATGGACACTTCAAAAATGATCAAAGCATATTGCCTGAAAACAAAGGAGAAAAACGTTCCTATGCAGGATGCCGTGATCACCAAAACAGCAAAAGGTGGTTACATGGCCGGCGGTCATGACGGTAAAGGCAACAAAATGGCCGCTATCATGAGCGAAGCCAAAGCATTACAAGCCATCGCAGATGGTGTTGCTAAAAAAGGATTCTAAGTCATAAGAAGAAACATTATTGGATCCGGCCTCAAAAGGGCCGGATTTTTTGTGCGCTCATCGAATCTGTCTAAAAACGTTTCGGTATAATTCGCATAGATAACAAATATGCCATTGCCCCCCCCCTGTATCATCCCTACGCTTATCTGCTTATCTCGGCACCAGCTGAAATTTGAGTGGATTTTCCAATGCTGCCCGATAACCTCTTTCTAATTAACCTGTTGGCGGAGTTATTGGCAAAAACCAGCCTTGCCTTCCGCTGTACAATAGCCGTAGGTTAGCTGCATCTGGTTCGTACCTGGTTCGTGTTTTGTTCGTATTAAACCCACAGTAAGTCCACATTAACTCCACAGTAACTCCACATTAATGTGGAGTTACTGTGGAGTTAATGTGGACTTACTGTGGAGTTAACCCGAATCAATACCGAAGTAACCCCGAGGCAATTACGAGCAAATATGGCCTGCGTACACCGGCAGAAACATGTGTTATAAGAATAAATGAATAACGCAATTCCCGTTGTTTATTATGGCAAACTATTGGTTAACAATTGTTTATAAATTACTATGCACTGTCCTTTCCCCGCCAACGGGTTACATTATTCCAACTTGGGTTTGGTATTCACATCATATTACCCTCTAAGCTAATTTTAGACAGATTGTTGGGTATTATTACCCGGGGTTAATCCCTGATTCGCCAATAAGGGATTTGATTAATTTTGAACAAAGCACAAAATATGATCATCCGTTTACCACTACGGTTCGAAGGGAGTAAGGGAGAAAAGCACCTATATGCTTTGTTTGATAACGGAGCCCCCTATTCCTGCATAGCAGAGGATATAGCCGAAGAACTGGCAAGTCCTGAAAGGATGCATCGACCTATGAAGCTGGCCACTGCCAGCAATAGTACCTATATGGAAATAGAGCATACTTGCAGATTGGACTTTTATCATGAAGAGGTTCGCCTGAGTGATGAATTCCTAGTGGTTCCGGGAGTAAGTGAAGAAGTGATTATTGGCGCAGCTACCATGCAGAAATGGCGCTTAAAGCTCGATTTTGAACATGATACCGTGATCGTTGACCCACGGGTTGCCAAACTGATCCTAATCAACCTGATCAAAAAAGATTAGTCAGCTTTCTTACCCACTACTTCACCATGCATATGTTCCAGAAAGCGATGCATGGCTTCCATCTCTTTTACTGAATCTACGATCAGCAGAAACATCCGGCCAGTTTGTTTGAGGCGGGCTTTATTGGTCCCGGTTTGCAGGTAAGCCAACACCTTACGAAACAGGTTTGATTCGAAATAAGGTGAATCCGGTCGGTTGATAAAATAGCAGCGCAGTGTTTCATCTTTCAGTACCATCTTTTCAAAACCGAGTTCCACGCCCATCCAGCGACAGCGAACCGTGGTAAAGAGATCTTCCACCTGCGGCGGAATGGGGCCAAACCGGTCAATCATTTCTGTATGAAATTCCATCAGTTCCGCTTCTTTCTCACAACTATCCAGTCTTGTATATAACGATAATCTTTCCGTAATACTTTCTACATAGGTATCCGGTATCAGTATTTCCAGGTCAGTATCTATCGTACAATCACTTACAAAATCATCCTGTTTGCTGATCTCTTCTTTGAACAGGTCCTTAAATGAAGTTCGTTTTAATTCGCGGATGGCTTCTTCCAATATTTTCTGGTACATCTCGAACCCGATCTCTGCCATAAATCCTGTTTGTTCTCCACCCAATAAATTTCCGGCACCACGGATATCCAGGTCGCGCATGGCAATCTGAAAACCACTACCGAGATCGCTGAACTGTTCCAGCGTTTGCAAACGTTTACGCGAATCAGTTGGCATAGTGCTCATTGGCGGACCCAGCAAATAACAGAATGCTTTTTTATTGCTCCTACCTACCCTTCCACGCAGTTGGTGCAGATCGCTTAGACCGAAATGGTGTGCATTGTTTACAATAATGGTATTCACATTTGGAATATCTACGCCACTCTCCACAATATTGGTGCAAACCAATACATCGTATTTCTTGTCAATAAAATCGAGGATTCTTTCTTCCAGTTCATGCCCTTCAAGCTGGCCATGCGCAAAGCCGATGCTCAGATCAGGACATAGCCCCTGTATCAAAGCACACATTTCTGGCAAGCCATGTACACGGTTATGAATGAAGAAAACCTGTCCGCCACGCTCGGTTTCATAATAGATCGCATCGCGGATAAAATCATCATTGAATATGCGCACTTCCGTTTGTATTGGCTGGCGGTTGGGGGGTGGTGTATTAATGATACTCAGGTCCCTCGCTCCCATTAAACTGAATTGCAATGTTCTCGGGATAGGTGTTGCCGTAAGTGTTAAGCAATCCACATTCGTTTTTAAGGTCTTCAGCTTCTCTTTATGGCCCACTCCAAATTTCTGCTCCTCATCAATTACCATTAGTCCCAGGTTTTTGAATTTTACTTCCTTACCCAGCAATCCATGTGTGCCAATAATAATATCAATTTTTCCTTCTTCCAGTTTTTTAAGGGTTTCTTTTTTCTCTTTGGAAGATTTGAAACGATTGATGTAATCTACTGTT
The DNA here is from genome assembly GCA_040390405.1 of Bacteroidota bacterium. Lineage (GTDB taxonomy): Bacteria > Bacteroidota > Bacteroidia > Chitinophagales > Chitinophagaceae > Sediminibacterium. The sequence continues at coordinate 244,095 of JAZJYJ010000013.1, read as the reverse complement.
ACGGGGAAATCTTTCAACCGCTCCTGGAAAGTCTTGTAATGCTGAAAAGCCAGAATGGTTGTTGGCACCAATACAGCGGCCTGTCTTCCATCCAAACAGGTTTTGAACGCGGCACGAACGGCTATTTCTGTTTTTCCGAAACCAACATCACCGCAAACCAGCCTGTCCATCGGACTTTCACTTTCCATATCCTTTTTTACATCTGCCGTTGCCTTGCTCTGGTCAGGTGTGTCTTCATAAATAAAAGAAGCTTCCAGTTCTGTCTGCATGTAATTATCCGGTGTATGCGCAAACCCTTGCTGCGCCTTTCTTTGCGCGTATAGCTTGATAAGATCGAATGCGATCTCCTTTACCTTGGTCTTGGTTTTTTCCTTGAGTTTGTTCCAAACATCCGAACCAAGTTTATTGATCTTTGGAACAGTTCCTTCTTTACCTGTATATTTCGATATTTTGTGTAGTGAGTTGATATTTACATACAGGATATCGCTGTCTTTGTAAATAATACGCACGGCTTCCTGCACTTTGCCATTGGCTTCAATTTTCTGTAAGCCACTGTAAGTTCCTACCCCATGATCGATATGCGTTACATAATCACCCGGCTGCAGATCGCGCAGGGTTTTGAGTGTGATGGCTTTGTTCTTATTATACGCCTGTTTTACCTTGTATTTATGGTAACGCTGAAAGATCTGGTGATCTGTATAACAAACCGCTTTCAGTTCTTCGTCGATAAACCCTTCATGAATTCCCGTAGCAACGGGTACGAACTGGATTTCTGTTTTCAGGTCGGCAAAAATACTGTTGAGTCTTTCGAGCTGCCTTGCCTGCTCCGCAAAAATATAAATGCCAAAACCCGCAGCCTCATGTGCTTTCAGGTCGCGTATCAGCAGGTCGAACTGGCGATTGAAGGAAGGTTGTGTGCGTGTTTTAAATTCGATCTCCACATTGGCCATATGTGGCTTATACCCAAACTCAACAATATGGCGCGTTTGGAGCTGCTGCTCTATCGTGGCACTTTTTACAAAATCCGTGGTACTTACTTCTTTCAGTATCCTCGTATCATCTTCCTCATCGCTGTTCTGCATCCGGTAACCGTTATCTAACAGTTGCATAAAGCCTTGCAGGTCTTCTTCCTGTGTGTCTATTTTTTCTTTGATCACATCCCAATCCTTCAGCCATACAATGGTATTCTCTGAAAGAAATTCTAGCAGCGATACTTTTTCGCCACTCTCAAACTGTGTTTCTACATTGGGAATGATGTTTACCTGCAACAATTTTCTTTCACTCAGCTGTGTTTCGGGATCAAATATGCGGATGCTGTCCACTTCATTTCCAAACAATTCAACACGGTATGGCTTCTCATTTCCAAAAGAATAAATATCCAGGATCCCGCCACGCAAAGCAAACTGACCCGGTTCGTACACAAAATCAGTTCGCTCAAATCCATACATCACAAACAGATCCATCAGGCTGTCCGGATTAATGGTATCATTGGCTTTGATGCTGATGATATTGCTGCTAAGTGTTTTTGGCAACACTACTTTTTCAAACAACGCTTCTGGGTAAGTAACGATGATCTTACGATTACCGCCCACAGCCAGTTTGGTCAACGCCTCTGTACGAAGCATTACATGCGAACTGTTGAGCAGTCTGAAATTTTTCCGGTTCTTGAAAGAGGACGGAAAATAAAACAGGTCGAGCGCATTGGTCAGGTTCTCAAGGGTATTGTGAAAATAAGCGGCATCTTCCGCATCGTTCAATACCACCAGGTGGTTCAGATTGCGGCAATTGGGGTGCATAAAAACAGCGCTTACCACAAATTCTGAACTACTGCCTTGTAAATTTTTGAGAAAGAGTTGCTGGGGCTGGGCAAAAGAAAGCCTGTCCGCCAGCTGAAAAAGGTGGGGGGAATGCTGATACTGTTCCAACAACACATTCAAATTCATAGCCACTTCATCCATTCCATTACGAAAGGCTGCAAAGATAGTGTGTGGCCCGCAGAATCCGGGGCCTGCTAACACACCTGGCTAAAAAATGGCTTTATTGTTTACCGAAATATTGAATTTGGTTAGTTTTCCTTCTTCCACCACAAAAAGAGCAATGTTGTTGTTTGTATCGAACAGGTTGGCATAATATTCCTTTCCCTGCTTAACAAAAACCGAATATGAACCAACGGGCAATGCAACGGTATAGTTGCCGGTACTGTCTGTTTCAACCGAAGCAACCAGTTTTGTTTGAATAGCCGTATATACTGGAGATGCCCCTATTCGGGTAACCTGGGAGGTATTGGTGGGTTCGTAGAAGAAAACCGTGGCCATTAACGGGCGGCCTGTTCTGGGGGGGGCACCCACCATGGGCATCTGGTTGCCGGTAAGCTCGGTTACTTTACCAGTAATGCCCTGCGTGATTACCGACGAATTCGCCTTTTTTGACGATGAGCAAGCCACGCTGGCCAGACAGGCGCTAAAAAGAAAAAAAAGAATGTGTTTCATACATCACTTTGAATGATGAAAGTATCTAATTTAGTGAATATTACGCCTGAAATTTTCTAAAAATACGGCGAAAGGAAAACTATACGGTTATGCTGAAAAAAATTATACTGTCACTTGTCTGGATCGGTGGATTTGCAGGAATGGTTTCTGCACAGACAACTACCAATACCAGGATCCTGAAGCAGGCGGCGGTTGGATATAAATTGTCCTTTGATGCCAATTATGCCAAAGCCATGGCACTTGCTAAAAAGAACAACTGGGATCTCAGCATAACCACGCGCGGAGGCAAAGCGGTACTCGTGGGGGTAGATGATTTTGGTTTTCCTAAATACATTGTTGCCAACAGTAATGTGATTGCAGCGGCCACTACCCGGGCCAGCCAGTTATGGCCTGGCGGGTCTTCAGGGTTAAACCTTAACGGCAGTTCGGCCTATCTTAAAAACAAGATCGGCATCTGGGATGGCGGCGCCGTTCTTGGTTCGCATGTGGAATTAAACGGAAGGATTACGCAGAAAGACAATCCTTCTTCTACCGAAGATCATGCCACACATGTGGCCGGAACAATGATTGCTTCCGGCGTAAACCCAAGTGCCAAAGGAATGGCTTTCGGCGCAACCGGCATGATAGCTTATGATTTTACAGGTGATGTACCGGAGATGATCAGCGAGAGCAGTAACCTGCTGATCTCAAATCACTCTTATGGTTTCCTGGCGGGATGGAATTTCAACTCATCACAGAACAGGTGGGAGTTTTACGGGGCGCCTGCCGATAATGAAGATTATAAATTCGGTTATTACAGCGATGAATCTGCTGCATTGGATTCGATCGCCTACAATGCACCTTTTTACCTGATCGTAAAATCTGCGGGTAATAACCGTGCTGAAAATGGCCCGGCTGTTGGCTCTCCTTATTTCCGTTTGAACGCCAGCGGTCAGATGATCTCTTCCGGAAACCGTCCGGCAGGCATCAGCAATAACGACAGCTATGATATCATTTCTGATAACTGCGGTGCAAAAAACATTTTAACGGTTGGCGCTGTTAACGGCATCGCTTCAGGCTATAGCCGGAAAGAAGATGTGGTGATGAGTAGTTTCAGTTCATGGGGACCAACGGATGATGGTCGTATCAAACCGGATGTTGTTGCGGATGGCGTGAATGTATTATCGTCCATTGCCACAACGACCACCAGTTATGCAACTTTCAGCGGAACCTCGATGGCAACACCAAACGCTGCCGGCTCTCTGTTCCTGCTGCAGGAACATTATTCAAAACTAAAGAACAGCACTACCGCTTTTCTTCGTTCGGCTACCCTCAAAGGTCTCGCCATTCATACAGCGGATGAAGCGGGTATTGCACCAGGACCTGATTACAAATTCGGATGGGGATTGCTGAATGTGCAAAAAGCGGCGGCAGTGATTTCCGCGTCTGTTGCCTCCAATAACGGAACATCCAGTAATCACCTCATGTATGAGAATACATTGACGCAGGGACAAACATTTACTACTTCCGTTGTTGCATCCGGTAAGGGTCCATTGCAGGCTACCATTTGCTGGACGGATGTAAAAGGCATTGTAGAGAAAACATCAACTTTACTGCTGAACAACCGGGCCAAAAAACTGGTCAACGACCTTGATATCCGCATTACCAAAGGAGGTGCTACACCCAGAACGTATTTCCCATGGACATTGGATGTAAACCTTCCCGACGCATCGGCTGTGCCCGGTGATAACATTACAGACAATGTTGAGAGAATAGACATAGACAGTACCGTACCCGGACAAACCTATACCATCACCGTAACACATAAAGGCACACTGGCTCGGGGTTCGCAGGCTTATTCATTACTGATCAGCGGTGCCGGTGGAACGGCAGTTTGTACATCCACATCGGGTGGTGGTGGCGCGAGGATTGACAGTGTTGGTTTTAAAGCCATTCAGTTTGCCAACACGGCAGGATCAAAAAACTACACCGATAATACAAAACTGATTGCCGATGTAGAAGCTTCGCAAACTATCCCGATCCGGGTACGGGTAAGCACCGCTGATGCAAGCACCAATCAACGTATTGTAAAAGTATTTATCGATTATAACAACAATGGCGTATTTGATGTGGCAACAGAAACTGCGGTAACCAGCGGTGTACTAAGCTCTGCTGCGCAAACCTTTGTGGGTTCTGTTGTTACGCCTTCCTCACTTACGGTAGGCAATCTTTGTTTGATGCGTGTGATCGTGCAGGAAACATCTACCGCGTCAGATATCACACCTTGCGGCACGTATGGCAAAGGAGAAACGCAGGATTACATAGTAAGAGTGACCCCACCATCGAATGATATGCTGATCAATGGCATTGTTTCACCTGCCGCTGGCGATTGTTCCAATACAGCCCAGTACCTTACCGTAAGCATCCGAAACAATGGTTCCAATAGCCAGAGCAATATTCCGCTTACTGCTACGGTTATGAATGGTGCTACCACGGTAGCAAACATGGCTTTCACTTACCCAGGGCCAATTGCGCCATTAACTACCGTCTCGTATACATTCCAGGCGCCTTTTGCAACAACGGCATCCACTACTTATACCGTCTCCGCTTCAGCCAATTTAGCTACCGACCAGTCTCCGGCTAATAATTCATTATCCACGATAGTTACAACGGCGGATAAACCCGCCGCCATTACAGCGATTGGCGGTATTTGTGGAACTACGGTTAACCTGAGGGTAAACAGTCCTGACAATTCCAACTATTTCTGGTACATGACCCCTTCCGGCACTTCTCCGTTTGCTGTAGGCCCCTCTACTACTACAACTACCATCACAACTGATAAAACCTACTATGTGGCCAAGGAAGCCAAAGTAGGTATCGGACCTGCCAATAAAACGGTTTTATCCAGTACCGGTGGCTACAATAATGGAGTGAATTATATGAAGTTCAATAATTCCGTTCCGATCAATATAGAAACGGCACGTTTGTATGTGGGCAATGCAGGCAAGGTACAGGTAACCGTTGCCGACCTGCTATCCGAATCATCCACTTCATTCAGCTACAGACCACTGTCCACTATCACGCTAGATGTGTATCCGACTACCCCTACTCCTCTGGCCGGATTTATCTCGGGTAATAACCCAGCAGATACAGGTGCAGTATTCTTATTGAATTTACCTGTGGCATCCGTTGGAGATCATATTCTGATGGCTCAATGCCTCAACAGTTCAAACCTGGATGATTCATCCACCAATGCCAATCTTTTCAGGAATAATGGCATTACCGGTACTACTTATCCGATCAGTGTGCCGAATATTGTGACGTTTACCGGAAATGGTGCCGGCGCTACGCAAAACCAGTTCTATTATTTCTTCTATGACATGAAAGTCAATACGGGCGCCTGCATTGGCGACAGGCTACCGGTTGTTGCCACGAATGCAGTGGTGCCAGCCATTACACAGCAAGCCGATTCGCTGGTAAGTAGTGTTGCCACGGGCAATCAATGGTATCTGAACGATACAGCGATTAATGGTGCCAACCTGAACCACTTTAAGCCAACTAAGGCAGGTGTTTATAAGGTGATCACCACAAATGTATTTGGCTGCCAACAAGTATCCAATACGATCAATTTTGTGATCACGGCAACCATTGATGTAACGGCCCGCGAAATCAACCTGCAGGTTTCTCCCAATCCAAACAACGGAGTATTCAATCTTTCGTTTGAAGTAACGTCTAAAGCGGATCTTTCGATCGACCTGATCAGCGCATCCGGCCAACGGGTATACAACAGCAGTTACCCAGGATTCAGTGGTAAGTTCTCTAAACAGTTGCGAATAGACAATGTAAGTTCCGAATTCTACCTGCTCAAGATCCAGCACAATAAAAAGACCTATGTGCAGAAAATACTGATCCAGCGGTAAAACCCAGGATCGTAAATACTGTAAAAAGGCAACGAAAATTCGTTGCCTTTTTACATTGCATCATTATCTTTATCCGGTAACCGATGGCTGATGCAAAGATGTTTTCGGTTTTGAATCCGTTCATCCGTAAAATAAAATACATGCTCGAACCCTGGCGCACCGGTAAGGTGATCAAAATTGAAAATGCAACTGCTCTAACCCGTCGTTTCTGGATACAGGTTCCGGAAGTGGAAGCCTTTGATTTCAAACCCGGACAGTTTGTTACCCTTGACCTGCCCATTCATGAGCAGAAGAACAAACGCTGGAGAAGTTATTCCATTGCCTCTGCGCCTGATGGCACCAATGTATTTGAACTGGTGATCGTGTATCTCGAAGGCGGCCTGGGCACAACCTACCTGTTCAATGAAATCAATATCGGCAGTGAACTCCTGCTTCGCGGCCCGCAGGGAAAATTTACTTTGCCCGAACCTATTGTGGAAGATCTGTACTTTATATGCACCGGAACAGGTATCGCTCCTTTCAGGGCCATGGCGCATTTTCTGCACAACCATAGGTTACCACACCAGAATCTACACCTGATTTTCGGTTGCCGCAAATTGGGTGATGGATTGTATGTGGATGAATTGAAACAACTGGAGAAAGACGAGCCCGGTTTCTTCTTCCACCCCTGTTATTCAAGAGAAGAAACTATTCCGGAAGGCGCTTACAAAGGATATGTGCATCCTGTATATGAAGCCATGACAGACAATGGCAAAAAGCCTGCTAAATTTTATCTCTGCGGCTGGAAGAATATGATCGATGAAGCCAAGCAGCGTATCCTGGCAATGGGATATGATAAGAAGGCGATACATTTAGAGCTTTACGGATAAGATAAGTCAAAATGAAAAATTAAAAAGGCAAAAGGCAAAAAATAAATTTTGCCTTTTGCCTTTTTAATTGTGACTTATTACATAATCTGCTCCAACACCAGGTCCTTCACCTTACTCATCAACACCCTTTCCTGCACCATACTATCCCTGTAACGAATGGTTACCGTCTGGTCTTCTTTGGTCTGGTGATCGATGGTTACACAGAATGGGGTACCGATGGCATCCTGTCTTCTGTATCGTTTACCGATGGCATCTTTCTCCTCGTAAAAACATTTGAAATACGGTTTGCATTCATCCATCAGTTCACGGGCCAGTTCAGGTAAACCGTCTTTTTTGGTCAATGGAAGAATCGCCAGTTTCATCGGGGCGATCTTAGCCGGAATATGTAATACCACTCGGCTGTCTGTAGTACCATCTTCTTTATTGATCTTCTCCTCTTCGTACGCATTAGCGAGAATCAACAGGAACATTCTATCCAAACCGATAGAGGTTTCTACCACATACGGCACATAGTTCTGGTTGATCTCTGTATCAAAATACTGCAGCTTCTTTTTGCTGAAGAGCTGGTGTTGCGTAAGATCGAAGTCGCTTCTTGAATGAATGCCTTCCACTTCCTTAAAACCAAATGGAAATTCAAATTCAATATCGCAGGCTTCCTTAGCATAGTGCGCCAGTTTTACATGATCGTGGTAACGGTATTTTTCCGGAGAAACGCCCAGGCTGAGATGCCATTGCAAACGCGCTTCTTTCCAGTATTGGTACCATTCGCCTTCTGTGCCAGGGCGAACAAAGAACTGCATTTCCATCTGTTCAAATTCCCGCATCCGGAAAATGAACTGGCGTGCCACAATCTCATTACGGAATGCTTTACCGGTTTGGGCAATCCCGAAAGGTATTTTCATACGTGCTGTTTTCTGCACGTTCAAAAAATTTACAAAAATGCCCTGGGCCGTTTCGGGACGCAGATAAATCGTATCCGCATCTTCGGCTACAGAACCCAGTTGGGTAGAGAACATAAGATTGAACTGGCGGATATCCGTCCAGTTACCGGTTCCACTCACACTGCATACTATTTTTTGATCGGCGATCAGTTGTTTCAATCCCGCAAAGTCTTCCGCCGCTAACAAATTATCCATCGTAGCCAATAATGCATCCGCTTCTTTAACGCCTTCTTCTCCTTTCTCTCTCAGCCCATCCGCTTTCGCTTCCAGCAAATGATCTACACGGTATCTTTTTTTGCTGTCACGGTTATCGATCATCGGGTCACTGAAATTATCCACGTGTCCACTGGCTTTCCAGGTGGTTGGATGCATAAATATAGCCGCATCAATACCCACTATGTTCTCGTGCAGCTGTGTCATACTCTTCCACCAGTAATCGCGGATATTCTTTTTTAACTCGCTTCCGTAAGGGCCATAATCGTAAACGGCGCTTAATCCGTCATAGATCTCACTGCTCGGAAATACAAAGCCATATTCTTTGGCATGCGAAATGATCGCCTGGAACTGATTGTCTTGCTGTATACTCATAACGGCGCAAAAATATGCTTTTACACTTGCTCTGCGAAACCGGTGGTTCGGCCTTTTAAGGGGAGAAAAAGCCCCCAACAGCGCATTCATCCAAAAAATTGTGCCTGATAGGATAAAAAAATTAGTTTTAGTGTCTCTCCAAACCAAAATGTATAATGCTTAAGAAAATCTATTTTCTCCTTTTACTGGCACCCCTGTTTGTGCAGGCTCAGCAGACCACCGACTATCCGAACGATTATCTTTCTCCCGCTTTTCATGCCGGCCGCAGGGCAGCTGTGCGGGAAATGATGCCCAATCATTCAGTAGGGATCTTTTTCGCCTCACAGGTTCGTAACCGGAATAATGATGTGGACTATCAGTATGCCCAGAATAAAAATTTTTACTATTTAACCGGCCTGGAAGAACCCAATTCCATGCTGTTGCTTTTTAAAGATCCGGTTACCTTATTGGGTAAAACGGGTACCGAATTCCTGTTTGTGCAGCCACGTAACCCCAGCCGCGAAATGTGGACAGGGAAAATATTGGGCGTAGACGGTGTGAAAGAACGTTATAAAATGGACAATGTGTTTACGCATGACCAGTTCGCTTATAACACCATTGATTTCGGCAGCCTGGACTCTGTGTTGACGACGATGTATGGAGAAAATATTCTTTCGAAATACTATTCCCGCGGTGGCATGGATCCGCTGTCGAAGATGGCGCAGTTGGTTGACAGTGCCATACTTACCAATAAGAAACCAAACGCGGTTCGTACCATCGGAACCATTATCCGTAACCTGCGAGCCATTAAACAACCGGAAGAGATCACATTAATTGCGAAAGCCGCATCGATCAGTGCGGAAGGCCACACGGCTGTAATGCGTTCCGTTAAACCGGGCATGACAGAATACCAGGCGCAGGCCATTATGGAATATTATTTCAAGAAGAACGGTTCTGAATATCCCGGTTATCCCAGCATTAACGGTTCTGCGGAAAACAGTTGTGTATTGCATTACGAAACCAACCAGCGTTTGATGAAAGATGGCGACCTCCTGCTGAGCGATTGTGCCGCAGAATACCATGGCTACAGTGCCGATGTAACACGTACCATTCCGGTAAATGGAAAATTCAGTCCTGAACAAAAGCTCATTTATGAACTGGTGCTGGAAGCACAGGATTCTGCTTTCCTGTTGTGTAAGGCCGGTAACAATTCCAATGATCCGCATAAAGCGGCTGTTCGTGTAATTACAGCCGGGTTAAAAAAACTGGGTATCATTGCTACCGATGCGGAAGTGAGAACTTATTTTCCTCATGGCACTTCGCACGGATTGGGACTGGATGTACACGATCCCAACCCTGCCAAGTTGCAAACAGGCGCGGTGTTTACCGTAGAACCGGGTATTTATATTCCGCCAGGAAGCAAATGTGATAAGAAATGGTGGAGCATTGGTGTGCGTATAGAAGACGATATCCTTATCACCGATAGTGGTTATACAAATCTTTCTGTTGGAGCCCCCAGAACTGTGGCGGAAATTGAAAAGATGGCAAGGCAGAAAAGTATTTTCAAATAATGAGTCGGGTTATTAAATTTTCTCTGTGTTACCCAGTGTTCTCTGTAACTCTGTGTTGAAAAAAAAGTTGGCTCTAAAGATAATTTCATTTTTTCAGCACAGAGCTACAGAGATTAGGAGTTGCACAGAGAATTCCTGGTGTTTTAAAAAGCTTATGTATCGCCTTTGAAAAAAATGAGAAGCTTCGGGTTACTGGAGTTTCTCATTTTTTTTATGCCTGTCTGCATCCCGGATATTTTTTTTCTCAAAATTCTTTTGCAAAGCTTCGGTTAAGTTTACACCGGTTTGATTGGCGAGGCAGATCAATACCCATAGCACATCGGCCATTTCATCGGATAACTCTTTTCCTTTATCCGATTCTTTGAAAGATTGTTCGCCGTATTGGCGAACCATTAAACGGCTTAGTTCTCCTACTTCTTCCATCAGGATACCCAGGTTGGTAAGTTCATTGAAATAACGAACACCTACGGTTTTGATCCATCCATCTACCTGTTGTTGGGCCTGTTCAATTGTCATATAATTACTTGTTTATTTTGCTTGTTCCGATACCGCCATGCACCAGTTTGATCCGCATCACAGTGGCGATGGATTCTGCCCTTTGTTTAATCAGCACTGCTTTATCACCCGCAAACAGTTCGTCAACCGTTTGCTTAAAAAGAAACACCCAGCGGAGAAAATGTTCGTCTTTAAAAGCAGACAACTGGTGAATATGCTCATGCACGCCAAAAGCATTCCCCTGGTATTTCGCTTTATTGAACACGACCGTTTCCCAGAAATCAACGATCAAGGGAATATGCGTATCCATTTTCAGGGGAACAACCTCGGTAAAAAAATAACCGATCGTTTCATCCTTCAATGCTTTGCCGTAAAATGCGTGCATCAATGTTTCAAGGTCGGTTCTGTTTTCAATGTCTTCCATAATTGGCGGATTTTCGGATCGCAGATTAATGGATTACTCCCTGTTCTTCGAATCCATTACAATGGTAACCGGTCCATCATTTAATAGCTGAACTTTCATATCTGCGCCAAAAACGCCTGTTTGTATTTTCTTTCCCAGGTCCTCTTCCAGTTGCCTGATCATTTTTTCATACATCGGTATGGCAAAATCCGGTTTGGATGCCTTGCTATACGAAGGCCGGTTTCCTTTTTTAGCGCTGGCGTGCAGGGTAAACTGGCTTACCAGTAAAAGATCGCCGTTTACATCTTTAATACCCAGGTTCATTACCTCATTGGCATCATTAAAGATGCGCAGGTTGGTAATTTTATTGCTGAGCCATACAATGTCTTCATCGGTATCCGCGTCTTCGATACCCATTAACACCAATAAGCCGGTACCGATGGCACCGGTAATGGCATTGTTCACCGTTACAGAGGCTTCGGTTACGCGTTGTATCACAATTCTCATGATCCTTTAACAGTTTTTATCCGAACTTTATCACAATGAAGATAGACATTACAGCGGAGATTGTGTTTCAAACGGCACGTAGTGGCGGCAAGGGCGGGCAGAATGTGAACAAGGTAGAGACCATGGTAGAAGGTCGTTGGGATATTGCCAATTCTCAACTGGTAAGTGAAGAACAAAAACAGACCATCCGCGAAAAACTGGCCAACAAAATAACGGATGAGGGTTTACTGCTGGTGAAATCACAAACCGAAAGATCGCAGCTGGGTAATAAAGCGGAAGTGATCCGTAAAATGAACCAGCTGATCGGCGTGGCATTGACCAGACAAAAAATACGCAGACCCACAAAACCAACCAAAGCCGCCAAGGAAAAAAGAATAGAGAGTAAAAAACGGAACACCTTCAACAAAGAACTCCGCAGGAAAATAAACAAGAACGATTATTAATGAGAATAGCAGTACCTGTCATAATATGTGTTGCTTTACTGGTGCTAACAGGTTTCTCGTTTATGCATATAAACGCATCGGCAGTATTGCAAAAAAACATTACGCTTGTTTTTCATCACCAGATCAATAACAAGGAACTGGTATTGGGCGATTCTGTTACGGCGCCTTCCGGCGAAACCATTACGATAGAAAGATTCAAATATTATGTTTCCAATTTTTCAGTAACGGATACCAAAGGGAAGACTATCCGATTAAAAGACGCTTATTTTTTGGTAGATGAATCGGAACCGGAATCTAAAAAAATAAATTTGAGTCTGCCGGATATGACCATCCATTCAATCAATTTTTTATTGGGCGTAGATAGTATCCGCAACGTATCCGGCATTCAAACCGGTGCTTTAGATCCGTTAAAGGGAATGTTCTGGACATGGAATTCGGGCTATATCATGGCCAAAATGGAAGGCGTATCCGAAAAGGTGCAGCAACCCGGTCATCGTTTCACCTATCATATTGGCGGATTCAGGCATGGCATCAATACCGCAAGAATGATTACACTCACGCTTCCGCAAAACAATCAAACCCCAGATCAAATATTTATTGTTGCCAATCTTAACCAATGGTTCAAGAGTGTTCATACTATTTCCATCGCTAAAACACCTGTATGCCATACGCCCGGCGCATTGGCTATGCAGTTTGCAGATAATTACGGTACCATGTTTTCCATCACCCCTATTCAGTAACGATGAGACCCGCAAAATACATATGTTCGCTGGTCATCCTCATTGTGACCTGTGTGGGTTGGATCACGATCGATAACCGTTATTTCAGACCCAGGCCTGTAAAATTCATCGTTCCCAAAGGTTGGCCGCAGCCCGCTTACGACTTTTCGAAGAATCCTTTAACAGAAGAAGGTATCGCATTGGGCAAACAATTGTTTTATGATACAAGACTTAGCAGGGATGGCAATTTTTCCTGCGGCACCTGTCACCAGCAATTCAGTGCTTTTGCTACCTACGACCATCCCTTGAGTCATGGTATTGATAATGCACAAACCACCCGCAATGCGCCCGGGTTATTTAACCTGGCCTGGCAAAAAGAATTTATGTGGGATGGAGGTATCAACCACCTGGATCTTCAGCCATTGGCCCCTATCACTGCCGAAAATGAAATGGGCGAAACCATCGAAAATGTGATTGGTAAGCTGCGGGCCGATAAAGAATATCGAAAACTATTCAAAGCCGCATTCGGAGATGAATTCATCAATACCCAAAGAATGGGAAAAGCCATCAGCCAGTTTGTACTGCAGCTCGTAAGCAGCAACAGCAAATACGATAAAGTTATGCGTGGCGAAGCCAGCTTTATTTTACCCGAACAGCTGGGCTACGACATCTTTAAAAAGAAATGCGTTTCCTGCCATACCGAACCGATGTTTACGGATTACAGCTATCGCAATACCGGTATTACCCTTGACCCTTTTTTAAAGGATATGGGAAGAATGAAAATAACCGGTAACCCGAAAGATTCACTCGCCTTTAAAGTACCCAGCCTGCGTAATGTGGCCATGAGCTTTCCTTATGGGCACGATGGGCGGTTTTTCTCTTTGATGAATGTGTTTGAGCATTACCGGAAGAATATGGTGGTGAATGCCCATACGGATAGTTTATTATCAAAGAGAATGGCTTTGTCTAATTTTGAGATCGGCCAGTTAACGGCATTTTTGTACACGCTTACCGATTCAGTTTTCCTGAAAGACCCTCGTTTTGCGGCACCGGGTTTTGAAAACAATGGCAAACCACCCATGGATATTCACCAGTAAGCGGCAGTTTTGTTACTTTAGGCGTTGGATTGCGTGAATCGTGAGTTGTGAATCGTGAATCGTGAATTGATTATGGGGCACTAATAAACCAGTAAACAAATAAACCATCTCCCTTGAGCGGAATAAAGAAATTAGCAGGACAAACAATGTGGTATGGCGTAAGCTCTATTGCGGCAAGGTTTATTGGATATTTGCTTGCTCCATTGCTTACTTATTCGAGTCATGTAAAAACAGCTGATTTCGGAAGACAGAGTTTATTGTATTCGGCCATACCTGTATTGAGTGTGTTGTTTACGTATGGTTTTGAAACAGCCTATTTTCGTTTCTCTGCCAGGCAGGAGTACAAGAAAACAATTTACAGTACCGCATTTCTTTCCCTGTTACTCTCCACCATTTTATTTTCAGCAGTGCTTTGGTTAAACCGGGGGCTATTGGGCAACTTGACAGGTTTTGCGGAGATCCCTGAAATAGCAACACTTACCATTTGCATCATTGCCATTGACACATTGGGGATTATTCCTTTTGCCAAACTGCGGCAGGAAGAAAGGCCTGTTAAATACGCATTTGTTCGGGTAATTGGTATTGTCGTTAACCTGGTATTGGTTTGGTTTTTTGTCAATTATTGTCCTGCACAAATACAAAAAGATCCCAGCAGTTGGGTAGGTCGTTTTTTCGATATCAATCAAAACCCCATCGTTTATGTAGCAATCGCGAATGTGGTGCAAAGCATCATCACGCTTTTATTACTTAGTAAAGAAGTCATGCTGGTTCGTTTTCAATTCGATACCAAACTCTGGAAAGAAATGATGGTATACGCGCTACCGCTTGTAATTGTGGGACTGGGTGGTATCATCAATGAAACATTCGACAGACTGATGCTGAAAGCCTGGCTACCTGGATCGGTTGATTACAGAAACGAGCAGGTAGGTATTTACAATGCTTGTTATAAATTGTCTTTATTGATCACTCTATTTGTACAGGCATTCCGTATGGGTGCTGAGCCTTTTTTCTTTAAACAGGCAGAGGGGCAAAATCCACAGAAGGTTTATGCGCGGGTGATGAAATTCTTTGTGATCGTGGTTACTACCATGTTTCTCGCGGTAAGTCTTTTTCTTCCGATCTGGTCAAGAATGATCGGGCCAAGATACCGTGTAGGCTTATCAATTGTTCCGATACTTTTACTCGCCAATATATTTTTGGGAATTTATTATAATCTCAGCATCTGGTTCAAATTAAGTAACCGAACCATTGCGGGCACTTACATTACTTTGATCGGAACGGCCATAACCCTTGGCGTGAATTATTTCTTTATCCCACGTATCGGCTATATGGCCGGCGCATGGGCCACATTTCTTTGTTACGGCAGCATGATGGTGGTCAGTTATCAATGGGGACAAAAAGCCTATCCGATTCCATATGTAACAAAAAAGCTGGTTGCTTACGGCGTAATTGTAGTGTTACTATTTTTTGTACATAAGGGCATTACCTATTTTATTTCGAAAACATATATTAGTCTCGCACTCGGTTTCGTTTTGTTATCCCTATGGTGCTGGTTTATTTTACTGATCGAGAAAAAAGAATTCCAGAAACTTCCTGTTATCGGCAAATATATCAGGTAACAGAATCCTGTATTCCCGCAGAATTGCCAAAGCTCAGTAAGATGATTTAATTTTGCATTTTATTGAATCCCTATGGCAGAAGATCTCATCATACACAAAGGAAGTAAAGCGGAACAATACCAAACACTAATACCCCAGATCAAGGCACTGATAGAGGGCGAGCCCGACCTTATCGCTAACCTTGCAAATATTACCGGCGCATTAAAAGAGCAGTTTGGCTGGTTCTGGATTGGGTTTTATTTAGTGAAGGAAGAACAACTGGTGCTTGGCCCTTTTCAGGGACCGGTGGCCTGTACACGGATCAACAAAGGACGCGGTGTATGTGGCACCAGTTGGGCAAAAGCCGAAACATTGATCGTTCCCGATGTAGAAAAATTTCCTGGCCATATCGCCTGCAGTAGTTTATCAAAATCAGAGATCGTAGTTCCGTTAATCAAAGAGGGAACGGTTTGGGGCGTTCTGGATGTTGACAGCGAACAGCTTGATCAGTTTGATAAAACAGATCAATTTTTTTTAGAAGAGATTGTTTCCTTGATTAATTGAACAGAAGAACATTGAACAAGGAACAGATGAGCAAGGAGTATTTGTCATTACTTCAGCTGCCCCCTCACTTCAACATTCATCATTCCTTGTTCAATATTCATCTGTTCCCTTCCTCTTCTTAACACCCCATTAAATAAAAATCCCTTATCTTTGCATTATTCATATACTCTCTCTACAGACTGATCACTCTTCCGTGACAAAGTTTCATCAAGTCAATTACGGGCAGGCTATATACCATCTGATCTGATTTCAGGTGTTAATTATTAAATTATATACTTTGTTATTCAAGGAATTAAACCTCATTGAGCCCATCCTGAAGGCGCTCGAGACCGAAGGTTACACAACACCCACACCTATCCAGGAGCAATCCATCCCTATTGTTTTACAGGGACGCGATCTTTTAGGCTGTGCACAAACCGGAACGGGCAAGACTGCCGCGTTCGCAATACCGATGCTTCAGTTACTCGATGCATCAAAAAAAGCAAATCCAACAGCAAAAGGAATCAAAGCATTGATCTTAACACCAACAAGAGAATTGGCCATACAGATCGATGAAAGTTTTGCGGCGTATGGAAAGAACCTGAATTTAAAGCACCTGGTTATTTTCGGTGGTGTATCACAACAACCCCAAACCAATGCCTTGCGCAATGGTGTTGATATATTGATTGCCACACCCGGCCGTTTACTTGACCTGGTAGAACAACGTTTCATCAACTTATCGCAACTGGAATTGTTTGTGTTGGATGAAGCCGACCGTATGCTGGATATGGGCTTTATCAATGATGTGAAAAAGATCATCACTAAAATACCGGCTAAAAGACAAACACTTTTCTTCTCGGCAACCATGCCTACAGAGATCGCTAAATTGTCTGGCACGATTCTAAACAATCCTGCCAAAGTAGAAGTAACCCCGGTTTCTTCTACCGCAGAAACCATTCAGCAATCCATGTATTTTGTGGAAAAGGAAAACAAAAAACATTTGCTGATTCATTTGTTGAAAGATGCAGCCATTAAGAGCGCGCTTGTATTTACCCGTACCAAACATGGTGCTGATAAAGTAGTGAAAGAACTGAACCGCGTAGGCATTGGCGCCGAAGCCATTCATGGTAACAAATCACAGAATGCAAGGCAGAGAGCATTGAGCAATTTCAAATCGGGTCATACCCGAGTACTGGTAGCTACCGATATCGCCGCGAGGGGAATTGATGTAGACAATCTTTCACACGTAATCAATTTCGAATTACCGAATGTGCCGGAAACCTATGTACACCGTATTGGCCGTACAGGCCGTGCGGGTGCCAGCGGTATTGCTTTCTCTTTCTGCGATATGGAAGAAAAAGAATTCTTACGCGATATTCAGAAACTGATCGGCACCTCTGTACCGATGGTAACAGAGCATCCGTATGCAATGAGCGATACTTCTTTGACAACTTATAAATCATTACCGCAAAAACCCGCCCAAAGAAACCAGCAGCATTCGCAGCGAAGGTCTTTCCGTGGCGGAGACAGCAGGCGTTATGCGAACAATAACAATTCGTCTAACAGGCATAATTAATTTCAATAAGGGATAGAAAGGAAAGAGCAGGAAGTAATTCTTGCTCTTTTTTTGTGTCTTTTGGGGTGTTTTTCTCGCAAAGGCGCAAAGGCGCGATGAGAGCAGGTAAAGAAATGCGGATTCCGCATGTTCTCCCAGCAGTAGTGCGTTATTTTTATAATGGTTTAAAAGCTGTTCTAACCACTACATTCAAAGTGAAGTACGAGCTTCTCACGAAAAAACTTTGCGTATTTCTCAAATCCCCTATTTTTGCGCCCTGCAATTCTTCCTGAATACAGGCAGCATTACAGAAAGGCTTTTTATTCATATATGCGGATGTGGCGAAATTGGCAGACGCACTAGACTTAGGATCTAGCGCCGCGAGGCGTGTGGGTTCGACCCCCTCCATCCGCACTTACTGATTTTCAATCAGTTATACAAGACCCGCTTTGGCGGGTTTTGTGTTTTAAGGCGTTTTGCACCGCATTCGTATGAAACTCGTTGAGCTGAATTTTTAAAAAGGATTTGTACGCCGTAACATCTGCCCGAATATGAAAGAACTTATCGTATAAGCCGCCTAACCTGGATCAGATGGCCAATGTGGTCGGGTTTACAGGAGAACAAGGCAATATTAAACTCAATTCCATACTCAGGTAGATGCCCGCAAGATCAATTGCGGCAGAATTTCCACCTGCGTTTTACCGGGTCTTTTCTTGTTTTCCATCTGGGCCAGCAATATCTGTACGGCTGTTTTGGCAATTTCTTTGATGGGCTGCCTGATGGCTGTTATTTCTGGTGTATGTAACCGGAAAATATCGTGGTCATCAAAACAGATCACCGCAAGATCAGTTGGGATCTTCAGTTTCGATTGTTTGATGCTTTCCAACCCCAATAAGCCAAGGTAATTGGTGGCAAAAAAAATGGCATCCAACGATGATTCGCGGATAAAGGAGCGTATTTTTTTGATACTTGCCGTTGGGGATTCTTTGTATGGCAATTTTAAGAGAAAGCTTCTTTTAATCGATTTGGAGTGGCCATGAATGGTTTGCATATACGCTTCCTCCCGTTTCTGCATTTGTATCATATCAAGGTCAACGGTTACAAACCCGATTTTACGATAGCCCTTTTCTATCAAATGAATTGTGCCTGTTTTTATTCCTTCAAAATTATTGACAAGCACATAAGGCGTGTTAATGGATGGCAAAAAACGATCCATTAACACCACTGGTCTACGATAATCTATCAGCTGTTGGATATCTTTATCGATATTGTCGGTTGGAACAATAATAAACCCGTCTACCTGCTGATGTGAAAGCATTTGGATAAGGGATTTTGCTTTCTCACTATCGTTTTCAGTGCTGCAATAAACAACTTTATAACCGCAATCATTGGCTTCATCTTCTATAAACTTGGCCAATGTTGCAAAGAAATTATTGGAGATATCTTCCAATAACAAGCCAATTATTTTTGATTGTCCCGTTCGTAAACTTACCGCAAGCTGGTTAGGATGATACCCCGATTTTTTCGCGATGGCAGCTACTTTCTCTGCAATCGGCTTACTGATCCGCATAATATCCGCTTTCCCATTAAGCACGAATGAAACGGTGGAAGTAGATACCCCAGCCAATTTTGCAATATCCTTTAAAGACGCTTTCTTCATTAAAATTATTAATTGAACGAAATTATGAGAACCTGGCCAAGCAAGTTGGCAATATGAGCGGCTTTTGGATAGGACTTGCTATAAAGATAATACATAGTATGACTACCATCATAAAAGGGGGATAATCGCTTATCCCCCACTTGCCAAATAAACCACCTGCATTTTCTTATCCCGAAATAAGAACCAGCTACAACCAAGTTGTTATATCTGCCATACCATTGGCGCTGAGAACCAGTAACCCGCCGCACCGAATATGGGCGCGGCTTCTCCCAGCTTTGCGATCTCTATGCTAATATCCAGCCCAAACGATAAAAGATTTTTTTTAAGCTCCGGCATAAAGAGATATTCGGTTAATGCAATATTTCCGCCAATAATAATGATCTCCGGCTTTTTCCAGGCATCAATGAACCGCATAAAAAAAGAGGCTAGGTTAGCTCCAAATTCATCAAAAATCAATTGCCTGCATTTTTCATTTGTTGTAAGATTCACCAACTCCTTTACGTTAGCAACCTGCTGGCCGGATAATTCGTAATAACGTTTTATGAACCACCTGGTAGACAGGTAATCTTCTGCAATACTGTCTTTAAAAGGCATACACCACAGGTCTGCATCAGTTGCCTTGTTATTCTCGTATCGTGCAGAACCCAGTCCTGTACCCAATGTAACACCTATTGCTGAATTTGTACCTTGTCCGGCTCCGCCAAATACTTCACCCTGCAGAAAGCAACCTGCATCATTCATTAGATGAATGTTATTGCCATCAATATCGAGTTCCTTTGCCAGGAGCTTCTTTACATTCAGATTATATAACAGCTCATATTTATCCTGCCCTCTAATGAGGCAGATCCCATTTTCATAATCGAAAGGTCCGGGCATTGCGATACCGATTTTCGCAACAGGAACATGTGCGTTCATCGATCTTCGGATAACGGAGCTCCATCCTGTAATAATCGCCGTTACATCTTCTCCTGCATTAATCAATTGTCTGATATATGATCCTTCCACAATTTTTTTTGTATGCATATCAATTAGCGCCGCTGTGATATGTGATCCTCCTATATCAACGCCAACTACATAAGAATCCTTCATGTCTTACATTTAATCTTTAAACCTTTTAATACAAGCACCTCATAAAATATATGCAATGCCTCTATAGTTATCTTGCAGGCTGATCACTCATAGTAAAAGAAATATTCCCTCCACTCATGATCTCGCTATGTGTGAGAAATAGCCGGTCCAACGGCTTCCCATTCAATATAATCTTTTGTACATACACATTTTTGATGCCCTGGTTCTTTACATCTATCCGGAATGTTTTGCCATTTTCCAGGTGTAAAGTTGCCTTTCGGATAGCGGGGCTACCAATGGCATACCGATCGGACCCGGGTGCTACCGGGTAAAACCCCAGCGTACTGAAGATGTACCATGCACTCATCTGCCCGCAATCGTCATTTCCCCCTAACCCGTCTGGTGTTGGCTTGTATTGGTGTTCCAGAATCATCCTCGTCTTTTCCTGGGTTTTCCATGGTTCGTTAGTCCAGTTGTACAGGTAAGCAACATGGTGTGAAGGTTCGTTGCCATGTACATACCCGCCAATAATGCCATCGCGGGTAATGTCTTCTGTTTCCGCGAAAAATTTATCAGGTAGTTCCATGGTAAACAAAGAATCCAGGTGTTTTACCGCGGCATCCTTACCGCCCAGCATTGTAATGAGCTGATCGGGAGCATGCGGTACATATAAACTATAATTCCATGAATTTCCTTCTATGAAACCCTGGTTGGCGGTACTCAGCGGATCGAATCCTTTTTTGAAACTTCCGTCATTCATTCTGGCTCGCATGAAACCAACAGATGGATCAAATACATTTTTATAATTTTCGGCTCGTTTGCTGAATTCTGTATAAATATCTTTTCTATTCAGTTTCCTGGCCATTTGTGCAATGCACCAGTCATCATAGGCATATTCAAGCGTAGTGGAAGCAGATGAGCCATTTTTTTCTGCAGGGATATATCCCATATCCATGTAATAGCCCAGTCCGTCAAAACTTCTGTGGCGGGCAGTTGTTACGCAGGCATCGAGTGCTTTGTTTGCATCGAAAGGAGCATTGCCTTTTACCACAGCATCTGCAATAACGGATACACTGTGGTAACCAGACATACACCAGTTCTCATTTGCATAATGGCTCCATATGGGCAACATGTGTAATGTGCTTTGCTTGTAATGAGCCAGCATGGATCGGATCATGTCTGCATTGCGTTTGGGCTGCAGTATGTTAAACAGAGGGTGCAATGCCCGGTGCGTATCCCATAATGAGAAGGTTGTGTAATTGGTAAACCCATCCGCTTTGTGAATATTCTGATCCAATCCGCGGTAGTCGCCATTTACATCCATATAGGTTGTTGGGCTGATGAATGCATGATACATGGATGTGTAGAAATTTTCTTTTTCGGCCTGGCTGCCTTCTATCACTACTTTATTCAGCTCTTTATTCCATGCATCCTGCCCTTGCTGCTTTACTTTTTCAAAATTCCATCCGGGGATCTCTGTTTTCATATTCAGCAATGCACCTTCTGTACTGACTGACGATAAGGAGAATTTGATCTTTATTTTTTCTCCCTCTGTTGTTTTGAAATCAAAATAGGCGCGGATCTGCTTGCCGGCCAGTTCGGGGAAGTTTTTAGATTGGTCAAATTTGCCCCAGAAGCCGCGATAGGGCAGCCGTTTGGAGAAATTGCGGTTGCCATACTGGAAAAAGGGTTTGGAAAATTTCATTGCAAAATAAACGGTCCTGGTTCTTCCCCATCCATTGGTTTGTCTGTATCCGGTTATAAGGGAATCGTTTTCTACGCGCACAAAGGTCCATACGTTCTTATCCTCGTAATTATAAATGCCGGATGAGAGATCAAGAATGATATGTGCGTTATCTGTTTTAGGGAAGGTGTACTGGTGAAACCCTACACGATTAGAAGCGGTTAGTTCCGCAAGAATATTATAGTCTTCCAGTGTTACTTTATAATAAGCCGCTTCTGCAGTTTCTGTGGCATGTGAAAAAGCAGAACGAAATCCGCTACGCGGCTTATCGGCAGTACCCGGATTCAATTTTAACTCTCCGGTGGTGGGCATCACAAGAAAATCACCAAGATCTGAATGACCGGTTCCACTAAAATGCGTGTGGCTGAAACCTACAATGGTTTTATCATCATATTGGTAACCTGCGCAATACTTGTATACGTCGGGATTATACTTTCCATTGTTTTCGTACTGCACGGTATCTGTATCCGGACTCAACTGTACCATTCCGAAAGGAAGGGTTGCGCCGGGATAGGTATGCCCCATTCGTTGGGTACCGATGATGGGTTTTACATAGGGAACGAGGTTCTCAAGTTTCTGTTTCTGCGAAAATGAAACGCAGGACAACAACAGTAATAAACTAAAACACAATGATTTCTGCATAATAAAGGATGACAGTAATTAGACAATTTTTCTCATGTAACCATCGCTATCGATAACTAAGCGCTATGGCTGGATTGGCTGCGTAGTCTGCCCATAGTTCATCCAGTGTTTTACCGGTCTTTTCTTTCCATAGATCCACCGTATAGGTTTTTGAGCGTGCCGCATTATCAAGTTCATCAACAATTGTTTTACGTACATTTTTTTCGAGCCACACCAGGAAGCGGGCTGTGATTCGGTAACTGTTGGTATAACTCTGCCCTTCTTTGTAATTGGGTAACGCCCATTTGCCGTTTACATTATTTACGCCATATACATACCGTACATAATCCGCAATGCCTTCTGTTAACCAGCCGGGGGAGCCTCCATGGTATGCCTGTACTACATGCATAACTTCGTGCGTAACCACATCAATGTCTTCCGGATGATCCTTCAGCCATTTTGGATTATACCGTGCAACACCATTACCGGTTGCGGCAACACCTGCGTAGGCGGGATCGATGACAAAAGTTATCTTATTTAATGTATTGGGATTAAAACGTTTTGCTTCCTGCGGGTACACAGTGAAGAAAGCATCGATCATTTTTTGTTTTGTTCCGGAATCAAATGCCGAATCCTTCGAAATAAAGAGCAGTGTATAATCTCCTTTAGTTATGGAATCTTTTACATAATAACCTCCGGTATTTTCAGCAGACCGCTGTGCAATGGCTGTTATTCCCAGGATAGAAAAGCCGAGTGTAACCAGGCATATGGATATTTTCTTTTGCATTGTTTAGATTTTGCTTTTACGATTAGATTTATTTCGGTCTGCTCTGGTCAGTCGAAAAGGAATAAGGAAATGCATTTTCTGTTATTCCCCTGTTTTTATTAGGCAAACTGCCCAGCGTGAAATTTACGGTAGCGCCTTTTTTTAGTTCACTATGACTCAGCCAATTCTTGTCATAGGCTTTCCCATTTAACTGAATGGTTTGCACATACAGGTTTTTGTCATTGCTGTTAGGGGCGTTCAATACCAATTGTTTTCCATCTTCAAACGTAACCGTAGTTTTCTTAAAAAGAGGGGTACCCAGCACATATTGATCGCTTGCCGGACAAACGGGGTAAAATCCAAGTGCTGAAAAAAGATACCATGCAGATGTTTGACCATTATCTTCATCGCCACAATATCCATCGGGTGTGGCTTTGTATAAACGTGTCATTGCCTGGCGTACCCAATACTGGGTTTTCCAGGGTTCACCTGCGTAATTATACAAGTAGATCATGTGCTGTATGGGCTGGTTACCGTGTGCGTACTGCCCCATGTTGGCTATCTGCATTTCACGAATCTCATGGATGGTACCACCATAATAACTGTCGTCAAAAACAGGGGGCATGTCAAAAACGGAATCCAGTTTCTGAACGAATGCTTTTTTACCACCCATCAGGTCTACCAATCCCTGTATATCGTGAAACACACTCCATGAATAATGCCAGCTGTTTCCTTCGGTAAATGCATCACCCCATTTAAGCGGGTTGAATGGTTTTTGAAAACTGCCATCTTTGTTTTTTCCACGCATCAGTTTTGTTTCAGGATCAAAAAGATTGCGGTAGCTCTGGCATCGTTTGGCATATAACTCAATTTCTTCTTTTGGCCGCTTTAACGCTTTTGCCAATTGGTAAATGGCAAAATCGTCGTAGGCATATTCCAGTGTACGTGCCGCATTCTCATTGATCTTTACATCATAGGGAACATAACCCAATTCGTTATAATAATTTACACCGGCCCGGCCAACCGCCTGTATCGGACCCGCATTATTTGCGCCATGGAGAAGTGCCTGGTATAATGTTTCGATATCATAACCCCGTAAGCCTTTGATATAAGCTTCTGATACAACTGATGCAGAATTGTTGCCTACCATTATATTCGCGTAACCCGGGCTTGACCATTCGGGTAGCCAACCGCCTTCTTTGTAATCGTTCAATAAGCCTTCCTGCATTTCTTTACAGATAGAAGGATATACCAGGTTCAAAAAAGGATACAATGCGCGGAATGTGTCCCAAAAACCTGTGCCTGCATACATATAACCAGGTAAGGTTTCTCCGGTATAAGGACTATAATGAACAATTTTATTGTCGGCATTCAGTTCATATAATTTATTGGGGAAGAACAATGCGCGGTAATAGCAGGAGTAGAAAGTTCTCATATCGTCAACCGTACCGCCTTCTACTTTGATACGGTTCAATGTTTTATTCCAGGTGTCTTTTGCTTTTTGCGCGGTTGTTTCAAAACCATCATTGGCAATTTCTCTTTTGAGATTCAGTTCGGCCTGGTCGAAACTTATGAAGGAGGAAGCTACTTTCAAATGAATCTTTTCTCCTTTCGCTGTGCGGAAACCTATGATGGCTCCGGAATGATTGGCACTCATTTCGAGTGAGTCTTTAACCAGTGTGCTGTCATGCCAGGTATAATTTACCGCGAATGCCTTATCTATATAAATAACAAAATAGTTTTTAAAATTCTTGGGGTTGCTTCTGCTGGTTCTTGTTGTGTAACCGATGATCTTTCTTTCTTCAGGAATGATCTTGATATAAGATCCTTTGTCAAATGCATCGATCACAACAAAGGAACTGTCTGCTTTGGGATAAGTGAACCTGAATTGTGCCGCTCTTTCAGTAGGCGTGATTTCTGTAGTGATATCGGCGTCTGCCAGGTACACACTGTAATAATAAGGTTTT
The DNA here is from genome assembly GCA_040390405.1 of Bacteroidota bacterium. Taxonomy (GTDB): domain Bacteria; phylum Bacteroidota; class Bacteroidia; order Chitinophagales; family Chitinophagaceae; genus Sediminibacterium. The sequence continues at coordinate 218,573 of JAZJYJ010000013.1, read as the reverse complement.
GCTGTTTCTGCTTTATGCGAGAACCAACTGGCCCTGTCATCCTGCCTGAATTTTAATTTACCGGATACGGGCATAATGGAAAACTGGCCATAATCATTCATCCAGGGAGAAGGCTGATGGGTTTGTTTAAAACCACGGATCTTATACGAATTCCCTCTTGGGTCACGTGGCGATGGGTCAGCGCTGTACGTATACTGCCATCCATTGCCCATGGTGCCTGTTTGTGGCGTCCAGGTATTCATTCCCCATGGCAAAGCAATGGCAGGGTAAGTGTTGCCATTCGATAAACTACTTTTCGAATCTGTACCCATTAATGGATTGATCCATTCAACAGGGTCGGTTATTTTAGTTACCATTTGCGAAAATGCATTTGCCATGCAAACTGCTGCTATAATAAGGAGCCCGATTTTTTTCATATACACATTGGTATTGGGGAAGCGTGCTGAAATAAGCGTAATCAAAAGTAAAAGGATGACAGGAATTCCTGTCATCCTTTTACACATTGCTTTTAATATCCTGGGTTCTGCGTCAGGTTTTTGTTAACGGCGAGTTGTCTTTGTGGAATCGGAAACAATTCCCTGGTTTTGTCGTTGGATGGTGTATGATCCCACCATGCCGTGCTAACAAAATTGCCAAAACGTATCAGATCTGTACGGCGAACGCCCTCAAAAATGAATTCGCGCCCTCTTTCATCTAACAGTTCCGGTAATGTCAACGTTGCCGTTGTATAGGCTTCGGCGGGCCAGTCGGTTGTACTGAATGCTCTTTGCTTACAGGTATTGATCAGGTCAACGGCTGCCTGTGGTGCAACACCGTTTGCTTTTCTGATCAATGCTTCTGCTTTTGCAAAGTAGATCCAGGTTAAACGATATACCGACCAGTCGTTACTGAAATAACGTGCATCAGCCTGTTTACCCGGTTTGTATTTATTGAAACGAACGCCGCTGTTCTCTTCACCCTGTGTCATATCAGATACAGTTGAGTTTGTCTTGTTCTTTCTGATATTGTCTACAAACACAAGTTGCTGGCCCGTATATTCCCTGAAACCAAGTACCGGCTGGGTAGGGTTGGCCTGGTAAAATTGCGGACCAATTAATAACCAGGAACTTTTTCTAAGATCATTGTTTTTATATTTATCATACACACCCGGTATCAAAACAATACCATTGTTGCCATTGAAAGTGCCATCATAAATAAACTTCTGGTTAAAGTGATAGAAATCAGAGTTGAAATTTGCCCTGAAATCAGGGTTCTGGTAAGCAATTGAAAAGATGATCTCTTTTGAGGTCTGCCCATTCGTATTTGAGAACGTTGCATTGATATTGGGGTCCAACGCCATACCACCGGTAACCTGGCTGCCTGCTGATCCATTGATCAATGCATCACAAGCGGCCACACAATCGTCCCATCTTGAAGTACCCGTCCATTTCTCTGCATTCAGGTATAGTTCCGCTAACATGGCATAAGCGCCTGCTTTTGAAAAACGTCCCCTTAATCCCGGAGATAATAAGGGCACTTTATCAATATTGTCTTTGATCTCTTTTTCAATAAAAGCAAATACATCTTTTCTTGTAGCTGTTGGCGGACTCACTGGTTCTCCAACAGTGGTAACGATGGGAATATTACCATACAGATCCATCAGTTTAAGGTAATAAAAGGCACGCAACAATTTAAGTTCTGCCACGAACCCGTCTTTTTCCGTTTGGGTAATTCCCATGCTGGCAATACTTCTGTTACCGATATTGGCAATGGGATCGTTGCAATAACCAATACCTGTATACATCAATCTCCATGGATCCCATACAATGTTGGCATCATCTGGTATCCAGGTATGGTAATGAAGGCGGATCCAGTTGCCATTATCTTGTCCATCCACACCTTTTACCGGCCAGGCGAGCTGATCACCGGCAAGCTCATTCACACGCCAGTAGCCTACCTGTCCGGAGGAAGATATCCATGCATTGGTATGTGTGTAAGGACGAAGCACTGCTGAAAGCACTTCCGTTTTATTGTTATAGAAATTATCGGTGATGAATGAGCTATACACCGTTTCATCGAGCTTGGTACACGAATTAACGCATATCACAGTCAGTGCAAATAGTGCACACCTGAATAGTTTATTATTTTTTTTCATGATAATCATTTTTAGAATCCGATAGTAAGGCCAATAGTGATTTGTTTGGTTGACGGATACGGTCCGCGGCCATCGACTCCGGCTCCGAGACCCGTATCATTTACAAAATCAGGATCATTGCCCGTGTACCTTGTCATCGTGATCAGGTTGGTTCCACTGGCATATACGCGCAGGCTGCGGATATAGGATGATTTTACAGTAAACCGGTATCCAATCGTTGCATTATCCAGTTTCAGGAATCCGCCCGGTTCGAGATAATAATCGGAATACTGATACGTATCATTTAACTGCGCATTTTTACCAAAGGCGCTTTTCAATACATTGTTAGGGAGATAGATCTTGTTCCCATAGGATATATCTGTTGTATTCAGGATCTGGTATCCAAACCTTCCACGGAAGAACAAACGGAAGTCAAAATTTTTATACGTGAAATCATTTGTCCACGACACATAATATTTCGGTATACCGTTACCAATCACTGAATAGTCGGTTGGATTTACGATACCACTGAGGTTGGCTGTGGTTTTTCCATCGGCTTTATAGAACAGCCATTTACCGGCCGCGTCAAATCCTGCGAAACGTTTTCCAAAGAAGTCTCCCAGTTTGCCACCTTCTACTGTGCGTATGGCATTACCCAATGCACCAAAACCGCCAATGCCTCCGAACTCTACAAACGTGGCACTGTACACAGCATTTGAGAATGAGACCATTTTATTACTGGCAGAGCTGAAAGTACCCATCATGTTCCAGTTAAAATTCCTGTTTTTGATAACGGTACCATGCAGGGTGACTTCGATACCCTTATTCTCTATGGCACCTACATTGGTATAGATAGATGACTGGATAAAGGGAGGTAACTGCGTGTTATAATTGTAAAGCAGGTCCTTTGTTTTTCGCTGGAACAGATCAATAGAACCACCAAACCTGTTATGAAACATACTGAAATCGACCCCTACGTTCACTTCCGTTTTTTTCTCCCATTTCAAATCTGGATTGGGATTGTTGCCGGGACCATAGGTTTGGCGCCAGGTACCATCGGGATTCAGGTAAGCACCGCCGGTAGTTAATGTTACCAGCGATTGATAGTTAGGAATGCCCGAGTTACCTGTTACACCAATACCCGCGCGTAATTTCAGGTTATCGAACAAAGTAACTTTCTTCATAAACGATTCTTGCAAAACATTCCAGCCCACGGATGCAGCGGGAAAATTGGCCCACTTATTATTGGCACCAAACCTGGAAGAACCTTCATGACGAAGAATTAATTGAAGGTTATATTTATCTGCAAAATTGTAATTGATCCTGCCGAAAAATGCGATCAGCTTATCGTCCGATTTGCCACTGCTGATAGAACCCCGAGGAATACCAGCCGGTGGTGTGGCAGACAAACCGCTACCAATGCCAATATTGTTTTCATTCGTAAGGTCGTTTACAAATCCATAGTTTGTCGCCGAAAAATTTTCCGACACATTGTATTGATAACTATAGCCACCCAATGCTGTGATGGTATGTTTGTTTTTGATAACAGTGCTATACTCAACTGTGGGTTCAAATGCATAGTTGATATTTAATGTAGTGCTCTTGTCTGCACGGCCTCCGCCACCATAACTATTGATGGATACTTCGGATAATAGTTTCGCATAGGCATTATCGATATAGCTATCTCTCTGAACAGAGCCGAACACAGAAGCTTTCAAACCTTTGATGATCTCATAGCTCAGTTTGGCATCCGCAGCGCTGGTTTGCTGGCTCCGGTTGGCTTTTTGCATATTTAACCTGGCAAATTCATTGGTGGTGTTGGCGTAATAATAATAAGTGCCATCGGGGTTATATATCGGCAAAGTAGGAATCCGGTTCAGTTGGTTTTCCCAGCCGCCGCCGCCCAATGTATTGGCTTTGTTGAAATTGGTTGTAAGGTCTACCTGTGTTACCAGTTTCCCATTCATCCCTTTCTGATTGAAATTCAATCTTGCACCATATTGCTTTCGGTTATTTGCCAGCGCAATGCCCTGGAAATCGTTATAATAAATACTTGCCCGATAGTTTGAACTGGCAGTACCGCCTGATGCGGACAAATTATGGTATTGAGAAAGGTTATCATGGTTAACCAGTGCATCAAAAAAATCTGTGTTGTAGCCATAGATGCCTGTGCCATATTGTGCCGCTATCGTACCATCTGCTATTTTAGCCCGGTAATCGGCCGCGGTCATAAAATCAGGTTTGCGGGTGATGTATTCCCTTCTTTCATAATTGGAATAATTGTACTGGGGAGTGCCGGCCCTGCCTTTTTTAGTGGTGATAAGGATTACCCCGCCATTACCGCGTGTACCATAAATAGCAGCGGCAGATCCATCTTTCAATACATCGAAAGATTCAATATCATCCTGCTGCAATAGATCCAGGTTACCGCCGGGAATACCATCCACAACAATCAGGGGAGACAAGTTTCCAGTGATGGAAGTAACGCCCCTTAACTGAACGGATACACCGGAATTGGGATTGGTACTGCTTGTTCTGGTGATGGCCAGGCCCGCTACTTTACCTTGTATAAGGTCAAGGGCATTTCTGGCACCACCCTGGTTGAATGCTTCGGATTTTACTGTTGTAACGGCAGAGGTTACGTCTTTCCTTTTCTGTGTACCGTAACCTACCACTACCACATCCTGTAAATCGGTTGAGGTGGCCGTTAAGGTAATAGAAAGGTTTTTGGAAGAACCAATGAGCACATCCAGTGGTTCATAGCCCACGGAAGAAACTTCCAGGTATTTTGCCGTTGCCGGTACCTGGATACTGAAAGATCCATCTACCTGGGTTTGGGTACCGGCAGAGGCATTGCCTTTGACCCGAACCGATGCGCTTTGTAACGGTTGCCCGTCTTTTGAATCAGTTACTTTTCCGGTAACTGTGCGGTTTTGAGAGAATGCTTGGCACGACAATAGAAGCAGCAGCAATAACTGCGTTCCTCTTCTCATGCGAGAAGGCTGGTTTTTTTTCATAAGGAAGCTTTGTAGGGTTAAATAAAATCAACCATGCGTTTATGTTTTTTAAATAACATTACTAAATCGATTTAGCAATGCAGGATAAAAAAAACTGTTTTACAGACCATTCACAGAGATGCGTTGATAAACGCCTTCTCACAAAATTTCCCGGAAACAGTAACGCAGAATAAATGTATTCAACTAAATCGTTTTTGCAAAAAATAATTTCAGCTAATCATTTACCTGTTTTGTCCGAAAGGCAACAGGCTTCGGTAATTAAAATACAACTCACTGGTTTCCAAAAAGTTCATCTATTACTAACGGCAAATGGGCAAGTCAGTTATCGGCAGAAAATTATTTACCATCCCATAGGTAACATTCACGTGAAAGAACCACAGCAAGGACTGGGTAAAAATAAACCTACAGATCTTTTGAGACAATCGGGAAACTGATAAACCCCACCATGACCGGGTAACTACGCCGTAACATACAGGTAGCATACGATGCGCAATAGAAGAACAACGGAGTAACATCGGGTAAACCCTGGGTATGACACGGGATATCTACGGGATATTTATGGGACATTTACGGGACATCTACGGAATGTTTACGGAGTATCTACGGCTTTTCTGGGAAGGGTTCAGCGGCTATTACCCTTTTTAAATAGTACTGTCAACTGATTATTATGGTATTTCCATTAAAAAGGTTGATTTACCCCTCTATCCACACAGAACCTCTTTTTGGGGAGATTTTCCAGTTTTGAGGTGGCAAAAGATTCTATTCTGCCCATTTCCGCCAATCCCTTACCTTTGCAGCCCAAATTTTAAGAATCAAAATAGTCAAATATGGCGTCTGTTACCAGAGAGAACATCGGTTTATTGAACGACAAACTGACCGTTCAGTTGAATAAAGAAGATTACTATTCCGGTTTTGAACAAAACCTGAAGAAATACGCGAAAACAGCCAATATCCCCGGCTTCCGTAAAGGAATGGTACCGGCTGGATTGGTTAAGAAAATGTACGGCCAGGGTGTTTTCAGCGATGAGATCCTGCGTAAAGTAGAATCGGAACTGAATGCCTACCTCAACAACGAAAAACTGGAAATTTTTGCCCAGCCCCTGCCCCTGGATAACGATGCGGCCAAACTGGACATGAATAACCCCGTTGAATATACTTTTTCATTTGAAGTGGGTCTGAAGCCGGAAGTGGCTGTTGATGCTGCCAAAATCAAAGTAACCCGTTACAATATTACGGTTACCGATGCCATGGTGCAGGAAGAAGTAGAACGCTTACAGATCCGCAACGGTAAAATGACCGAGCCGGAAACCGTAACCGGCGACGATAATGTACTGAACGTAAAATTCATTGAATCTGACAAAGCCGGTAATGAAGTAGAAGGCGGCATAAGCAAAGACAACTCCTTACTCGTTAAATATTTTGCTGAGAAATTCCGTAAGAATTTCATTGGCAAGAAAAATGACGATACCGTTGTATTGCAGCTGAGCAAAGCCTTTGAAGACAAAGAAAGAGAAGCCATCCTGGGCGACCTGGGACTGACTAAAGATGATGCAGACAAATTCTTCAAAGTACATATCACCAAAGTTGGGCTGGTAGAAAAAGCTGAACTGAACGAAGAGTTCTTCCTGTCTGTGTATCCTAATAAAGAAATCAAAACCGAAGCCGATTTCCGTGCCGAAGTAAAAGCAGAGATTGAAGGGCATTTCGCCATGCAATCGCGCAACCAGATCTTCGACCAGATCTACCATCACCTGGTAGACCATACCAAGATGGAATTCCCTGAAAGTTTCCTGAAACGCTGGTTACAGAATGGTGGCGAAAACCCCAAAACTGCCGAAGAGGCAGAAAAGGATTATCCCGATTTTGCCAATCAATTAAAATGGACCCTCGTTAGCAGCAAGCTGATCGAAGACAATAAAATTGAGGTTTTACCTGATGATATCCGCGATTTTGCCAAACAGCAACTGTTCAGCTATATGGGTGGCCAGTTAGGTGCACTGGGCGATAACCAGCAGTGGGTGGATGATTATGCCAACCGTATGATGCAGGATCGCAAGTTTGTAGAAGACAGCTACCATCGCATCAGCACCGATAAAATGTTTACTTTACTGGAAGGCCAGGTAAGCGCCAAAGAAGAAGCCATCAGTGCTGAAGACTTTGCGAAGAAACTGCACCACCATCATCATTAATACCCTCACCCCCTAAAGGGCGAGTTGATATAATTGCCGGGTCTCAATGAGGCCCGGTTTTTTTATGTAGCTACTGCCAATAGTATGCGAACTCCCCCCTTCAGGGGGCCAGAGGGTATGACTTGTTGGCGCAAATCGCCCTTTGCACAGTATTTGACAATAGAAATTATTCAGAAATAGCAAATCACTTATCTTCAAAGCGAAAATAGAACCACATGAACCTTGGAAAAGAATTTGAACAATACGCGGTAAAACACAGGGGCATCAGTAGTGCCACCCTGCACAATTACCAGCAACAGGGGTTTACCAACCTTACACCTTACATTATTGAAGAAAGGCCCTTGAACGTAGCCAGTATGGATGTATTCAGCCGTTTGATGATGGATCGCATCATCTTCCTGGGTGAAGGCATTAACGATTATGTGGCCAATATTGTAACCGCCCAGTTATTGTTCCTGGAAAGTACCGACCGTACCCGCGATATACAGATGTACATCAACAGTCCCGGTGGTAGTGTATATGCCGGTTTAGGCATTTACGATACCATGCAGTTCATCAGTCCGGATGTGGCAACCATCTGTACCGGCATTGCCGCCAGCATGGGCCAGATCTTATTGTGCGCCGGAATAGAAGGAAAAAGAACCGCACTGAAACACAGCCGCATCATGATACACCAACCAAGTGGCGCCATTGGCGGACAGGCAAGCGATATCGAGATCACGGCCCGTGAGATCAAAAAACTGAAACTGGAATTATACGCCATTACCGCACATCATACCGGTAAAGACGTAGAAACCATTGCCAAAGACAGCGACCGCGATTTCTGGATGACCGCCTCTGAAGCCAAGGAATATGGCTTGATAGATGAGGTATTGTTTACCAATCCGAGAAAAGAGAAGAAAAGCTAGTCCGTGAATCGTGAGACGTCAGCCGTGAGTAAACACTCGCGATTCACGTCTCACGACTGACGATAAGAATTTTAATAATCAAAATACGACCAACATGATCAACGCAAAATATATAGTGAACCCTTACCTGATGGAAGACGAAGAAGAGAACGAACCCAAAGAAGAGAAACAGGAACCGATGGGTGGTTTTATGATGAAGAAAATGGAGAAGCTGTTCTTCGAAAAAAGAGCGGTTTACTTATGGGGTGTGGTGGATGACAAATCGGCCAAGGACCTGGTAACAAAACTCTTATTGCTGGATGCAGACAAGCCCGGTGAAGAGATCAAGTTTTATATTAACAGTCCGGGTGGAGTCGTAACCAGCGGTATGGTGATTTACGATACCATGAAAATGATCAGCAGCCCGGTAAGTACCATTTGTATGGGCCTGGCCGCGAGCATGGGATCTATCCTGTTAAGCGCCGGTACAAAAGGCAAGCGCTATGTTTATCCTCACGGTGAGATCATGATACACCAGCCGAGCCTGGGTGGTTATTTCCAGGCAAACAGTGCCGATATTGAAATACAGGCCACACAGATCCGCAAAACCAAGGAACTGGGTGCCAAAATACTGGCCGATAATTGCGGGAAAACAGTTGACCAGATCATGACCGATTTTGACCGCGATTACTGGATGGATGCCGAAGAAGCCGTTGCATATGGCATCGTTGACGCTGTTTTAGCGAAGATCTAGGCCCATTTCACCGTTTTTACACGGTTTTTACGCAAATAAGACATTCAGACGCCTGAACTGTGATAGCTTTGCAACAGAAAGCTGCACGGATGTGTCTCTTATTGAGACTGTGCGAAGGAAAAAAATCAAGTATGGCAAAAGCAACACAATTACATTGTTCTTTCTGTGGCCGCAACCGCGATGAGGTAAAGATCCTTATTGCCGGGCAGGATGGTCATATCTGTGAGAACTGTGTAGAACACGCGCAGGAAATTATCGCGCAGGAACTCACCACTAAAACAGAGGGTAGCAGTAATGCTGGCTTTAAGTTAAATGTTCGTCGCCCCGCCGAGATCAAGAAATTTTTAGATGAATATGTGATCGGCCAGGATGATGCGAAGAAAGTATTGTCTGTAGCGGTTTACAATCACTATAAAAGAGTAAGCACCAAGCAACAGCCGGATGATGTTGAGATTGAAAAAAGTAATATTATCATGGTGGGCGAAACCGGTACGGGTAAAACCCTGCTGGCCAAAACCATTGCTCGTTTGCTCAATGTTCCCTTCGCCATTGTGGATGCTACCGTATTTACCGAAGCCGGATATGTTGGCGAAGATGTGGAAAGCATGCTTACCCGTTTGTTACAGAATTGTAATTACGATGTAGCCGCTGCGGAACGTGGTATCGTATATGTTGATGAGCTGGATAAAATTGCCCGTAAAGGCGATAATCCATCCATTACCCGCGATGTGAGCGGCGAAGGCGTACAACAGGGTCTGCTGAAAATGCTCGAAGGAACAGAAGTATTGGTTCCGCCACAGGGAGGCAGGAAGCACCCGGAACAGAAAATGATCAAGGTTGACACGAAAAATATCCTCTTCGTTTGCGGCGGTGCCTTTGATGGCATTGATAGGGTAATTGCCCGCAGGGTAAATACCAACGCCATTGGTTTTAGCGTAAACAAGGAAGAACAGGAGTACCAGCGTAAGAACCTGCTGCAGTTCATTAATGCGCAGGACCTGAAAAGTTTTGGGCTGATCCCTGAATTACTCGGTCGTTTACCGGTGATCACACACCTGAATCCGCTGGATACAGAAACGCTCCGTAATATTTTAACCGAGCCTAAAAACTCGCTTATCAAACAGTTCACCCGTTTGTTTGAACTGGAGGGAATTGAATTGAAGATGGACGATGCCGTTCTGGATTTCATGGTAAAGAAAGCCCTGGAATACAAACTGGGCGCCCGTGGCTTACGCAGTATTTGCGAAAGCATTTTAACCGATGCCATGTTTGAACTGCCCGGCACCGAAACCAAAAAATTACATATCACACTTGACTATGCTGAGCAGATGTTCAGCAAAAGTAAGCTCAGTGTGCTGAAAGTGGCTTGATCGTGAATGGGGAGTGGTCAGTGGTGAGTAGTGGCTTACTCTACAGGCTTCTTCTACTCACTACTGACCACTCACAATACAACAGCGATGGGAATAACTTCTTATCGCTTTTTTATGGGCAGCCAGTAATATTGTACCTGAAACGCTGAATGCGAAATTCAGAACGCTTAACGCTATAAAAAATACCCCCATGAACGAACTTGTAGAACGCCTGGTAAAAGAAGCCAGCCTTACACCGCAACAGGCACAGAAAGCCATTGAAACCATTGCCGGTTTTGTAAAAGAGAAATTTCCCATGCTGGGTGGTGCTGTTGACCAGATTTTTACTGGCGGAAGTAAGAATGATGAGTAAGGGGAACAGAAGAATATTGAACAAGGAATATCGAATGTTGAAGTGCCATCTCAATCAACATTCGATATTCCTTGTTCAATGTTCCTTGTTCAATATTCCCCTATTCTAAACAGTAGACATCTTAATCGTAATGGAGCTTCCTTTGCCCGGCTCGCTTTCAATGATTAGTTCGCCGCCGGCTTTGCTGATCAGGTCGCGACATAACATCAGCCCAAAACCACTTCCCTTTTCGTAGGAGGTTCCGGTAGTATTGTAGTATTGTTTGGCGTTTACTTTTTCAATGGCTTCTTTCGACATACCAATGCCCGAATCTTTTACTGTAATGTACACCAGCTGTTCTTTTTCATCCACATGAGACCTCAGTTCAATGAACCCGTTTTCATTGGTGAATTTGATAGAATTGCTGATCAGGTTACGGCATACAATGCGGATCATTTCTTTTTCGGTAACGATAGACAACTCATGATCGATCAGGTTCCTCAGTTTAATGTTCTTTTTGGCAAGTGGCATCCGGTGTTCTTCTTCCAGCGTCTTCACCAGGTTGAAGAGACCTACTTTTACCCTATCATCTTCCTTACCATCCATCTGGCCCTTGATCCAGAACAACAGGTTATCCAGCAACGAAGTGGTACCCAGGTATTGTGTTTCGAGCAATTGTAACAGGCGGTCCGCTTCTTCGGGTGGCACCATTCCCTGGTTTACAAGGTTCAGTACACCTTTGGTATTTACAAGTGGTGTGCGCAGATCGTGCGAAATGATGGAGAGTAATTTGTTCTTGGTTTTGTTGTCCTCTTCCAGCAAGGCGGAATTTTTTTCAATGATCTCATTTTTCTGTTTCAGTTCCTTGCCAAAGAAGCGCTGGCGCTGGTAATTAACCAAAGCCAATACCGCTAGTACCGCTACAATAATGAGAATGAAAGTTCCCACGGTAATTACCAGTAATTGGTCTTTCTGCACCTGCTTTTGTCTTTCCACTTCTTTCTCCGCATTTGTATTCTTGGCATTCTGGCTTTTGATTACTTCGATATAATTCAGTGCATACTCTTTTTCATTGCCTATCTGTGCCTTTAAAATCTTAACCAATGAATCCTGCCATTGCGAGGCTTTTACAATATCTCCTTTCTGCCGGTATCCTTCAATTACCCTGTCGGAAGCGTCTTTCATCAGGTTGTAAGCCAAAACAAAACGCGCACTCTTGTAGGCTTTTTTTGCAACATCTATGGAAGCATTTGGCATTTGCTGTTCGCGATGGATGGAGGATAGCTGCAGCTGGTTAAGTGCGGCGCCGTATTTATCATTCAACTCCCTGTCGATGGCAAGGGATTTATAGTAATACCCTTCGGCCAATGATAAATTCTTCCTGCTTTCCTCCAGCAGGCCAAGGCTATAGTATACTTTTTTCTCACCATACTGGTGATGGATGGCAATACTGGTACTCATCGCCTCTTTAAGATAGGTTTCCGCTTTATCGTATTTTTTCTGATCTATCAGGATCAAGCCAATATTGTTTTTTACATTGGCAACTTGCTTTGGATCTTTTAACCGGATAAATACATTGAGCGATTCATTGTAGAGCTGCATGGCTTCTTCCGCCTTGCCATCCGCATATAAGGAAGTAGCGACCTCCTTGTTTACGATCGCAATGTTCAGCGTGTCTTTGATGTTCTGGAAAATCTGTTTTGCCTTATAGTAAGTAGACAATGCTTTTTTGTCGTACCCGTTCTGGTGATAGATGCCTGCTTCATAGAAGTAGGTCATGGCCAGTCCTTTCTGGTAGTTGATGGCGATGGCCAGGTTTTCGGCGTTGAAGAGGTTGTTTAATGATCTTGCCACATCAAACCTTTTCTGGATAAACGCAAGCTGATTCAGTGAATCAATTTTTTTGATCTCGGCATTATTTGTTTTAGGATCTGCGGCCGTTCCGTTCTTTGAAAAAAAGAGTGCGAGGAAGCATAGTACCAAGGAATATGAACGGGTAGTTTGGGTCACGGTTTACTTCAGAATGTTCAAGGAAGTTAATGTAAATAACCTAAATAATTAATCTGCTACATTAAAAAGGCCCTTTCGGAAAAGGGCCTTTACGTTATAAGCAAGCAATCGAAAAAACTAAGTATGCAGTACCTCTCTCGCTATCACCAGTTTCTGTATTTCTGAGGTTCCTTCTCCAATAGTACACAATTTTGCGTCACGATAGTACTTCTCTACCGGAAAATCTTTTGTGTATCCATATCCTCCAAAGATCTGAACCGCATCATTGGCCGTTTTTACCGCCACTTCGCTGGCATAATACTTTGCCATGGCGCTTTGTTTGGTTACTTTTTGTCCACGGTTCTTCAGGTCGCAGGATTGCCAGATCAGCAGGTCTGCAGCAGCTATTTCGGTAGCCATATCGGCCAGTTTAAAGCTGATTCCCTGGAAATTGGAGATAGGTTGATCGAACTGGTGTCTTTCCTGGGCATACTGCAAAGCTGCTTCGTAAGCCCCTTTGGCGATGCCGGCCGAAAGTGCTGCGATGGAGATCCTTCCCCCGTCCAGTATCTTCATGGCCTGTCTGAATCCATCTCCCACTTCACCCAAACGGTTGGCATCGGGTATCCGGCAATTATCAAATATCATTTCCGCGGTTTCGCTGGCGCGCATACCGAGTTTATTTTCTTTCTTCCCTCCGGCAAACCCGGGGGTTCCTTTTTCTACCACGAAAGCTGTGGAATTGCCGCTGGTTCTGGGTTCGCCCGTTCTACAGATCACCACAGCGATATCACCAGATTTTCCATGGGTTATCCAGCTTTTGGTACCATTCAATACCCAGCTATCCCCTTCTTTTACCGCGGTGGTTTTCATGTTTCCTGCATCACTACCGGTGTTGGGCTCGGTTAGTCCCCAGGCACCCAGCCATTCCGCAGTAGCCAGTTTGGGCAACCATTGTTGTTTCTGCGCTTCCGTTCCGAATGAGAGGATATGATTGGTGCAAAGCGAATTGTGTGCTGCCACGCTTAGTCCGATAGAACCGCAAACCTTGGCTATTTCCTGGATGATGGCGTTGTATTCGAAATAACCCAGTCCGGCACCGCCATAGGTTTCTGGAACCAGTACACCCATCATGCCCAGCTTACCCAGCTCTTTGAACAGTTCGTGTGGGAAGGTTTGCGCCTCGTCCCATTCCATTACATAGGGTTTAATATGCTGTAGTGCAAAATCCTTTGCACTTTGTGCTACCTGGGCGGTTAACTCGGCTGACTGAAAATTCATAACAGGTTCATTTATAATAGACGAAGGTTGCCGTGGAACAAGCAATCGTTATCCGGCAACCTTCTGAAAGCTAACTACTGTTTGTTAATTTTCAGAGCAAATGTATGTGATTTTTTATTACGCTAAAATCTATTTTTTGTTAATGTATCATTCCGCTATTACCCGTTTAACAATCCGTTGAAACACCGAATCGGGTATAAATACCAGTTTCTTTAGATCATCCACGGTTCCATAAGTACCGTATTGCTGGCGATAAACCACGATGGCCCTGGCAACCGGTTCCGAAATACCCAGCTGGTTCTTTAACTGGTATACCGACGCTGTATTGATATTGGTCTTCGGCATTGAAGCTGCATCGATACGGAGAAATGGGCTGATCAATTCAAATACGGAATCTGATATACCATAGGTTTTCTTTACCTGCTCCATCGAAACAAACCCGCCGGTTCTTTCCCGGTACCTGATGATGCGGGTGGCCAATACTTCTCCTATACCCGGCAAAGATCTCCAGTCTTCTTCTCCGGCCGTATTGATATCGATCACCTGTGGCTTGCTTTTTTCTAACGGATACAATCGATCGGTTTTTTTTGTAAACAGTTGTGCCGTTGTTTTTTCTTCCATCACTACATAAGGTATCAATCGCTCGGCATCTTCTTTACGCATACCCCAGATCTTTCTAATGTCTTCCGGTTTGCGAAAACGACCTCCTTTGCCGAGGTAATTCCGGATGGTGCGGACGGTTTTGTCGCTGATACCCAGCCGAAGCCAGTCTTCATTGCTTATTGTATTCGGATCAAAGGGGAATGGCTTCTTTGCAATCGTATTTTTTTCTGAAACCATTCGTTCCGATACAACTTGTTCAACCATACCGGTGTTATCCGCAGAAACGGCTACCCTGCTTTGTGCCACAAAATCCTGCAATGCTTTATTAACCAGGGGTGGCTTCTGCTTTATGGGATAGAAATAGGGCATCGTCATAAAAAATACGATGAGCAGCAGCAATACCAGCATGGCATTGCGTTCCTTCTTACTGAAGGTGAAATAATCTTTAATGATCCTTTTCATACTGAAACAGTTTAAGTTCCGTATTCAAAGGAGGTTACAAACTGAGAACTAACCCATCATGGGCCAGGCGAATATGCGGGGGCAGTTCGCTGTTTACATCTTCGTGTTTACCAAGCTGGTGGCTGATATGCGTAAAATACACTTCCGGCACTTCCAGTTCCATGGACACCGCTACTGCTTCGTCTAAAGTAAAATGCGAAATATGCTCTTCACGCCTGAGCGCGTTTAACACCAGTATTTTGGAGCCTTTGATCTTTTGCTTTTCAGTTTCTTCTATCCGGTTGGCATCGGTGATATACGTAAAATCGCCAAACCGGAAACCATATACCGGCATTTTATGGTGCATGACCTGTATGGGTATCACTGGTATATCGCCAATCACAAAAGGCGTTTCATCTATTGTGATCAGGTTCAGTTCCGGCACTCCGGGATATTTGTTTTCGGTGAACGCGTAATAAAAATCGCGGCGAACAGCTTCTTCCGTCAAAGAATTTGCATAGATATTCATCGCTTTTTTGGAAGTGTAGTTATAGGCACGGATATCGTCCAGTCCTGCCATATGGTCTTTGTGCGGATGGGTATACAATACGGCATCGAGATGGGCCGTTTTGGTACGGAGCATCTGGTAACGGAAATCGGGTGTGGTATCTACTACAAAAGTGGTGGTGTCTGACTGTACAAGGATACTGCTTCGCAAACGATTATCATGCGGATCAGGGGATGTACATACTTCGCAGGAGCAGCCGATCATAGGCACACCAGAACTGGTGCCGGTTCCTAAAAATGTTATGTTGATTGCCGTATTGCTCACGGCTCAAATCTAAGCTTAATACCAAAAAAAAGTTTAGGTATTAACCGCAAATCAGGCTTCGGCCGCAGATTTTTTGATCACTTCTTCGTATAGTTTCTGTGATTCATGGGTGAGCTTGTCGAATTCGATATTCAGTTGCGGAATAATTTCCATTAAAGTATTGATCCGGCCCTCCACACTGAGAAATTTATTCAGTACCACGATCTTCCTCGCTTCCAGCAAACACCAGCCACTTTGAAAAGTACCCCTTTCATAACGCACCACATAGCCGGAGTCGTCCAGGATATTGCCTAATTTATCTAATGTTGTTTGCGTGTATTTCATAACGTGAACCGTGATTCGTCAGTCGTGAGTATATAACGTTACAAAGATAAGGTACCCCACTAGAGCAAAAACGTTCAAAAACCAGTAGTTATTCACATACTTTCTCACGATTCCCATCTCAGGATTCACGAATGCTTGCTCACCATCTTAATAATCGGTACAATCATCTCTTCCAGGCTGATGCCGCCATGCTGAAAGGTATTTTTGTAGTAATTCACATAGTGATTATAATTATTGGGATAGCAGAGAAATCCGTCTTCCTTGGCAAAAATGAAGGAGGAATTGACATTGGGTACCGGTAATCCTGCCTCTTTCGGATCTTTGAACGCCAACACATCCCTTGCTTCAAAATTAAGGTTGCGACCATGTTTGTAGCGGAGGTTGGTGGTGGTTTGTTTATCACCGATTACTTTGTGCGGCGTATTCACGCGTACACTGCCATGATCGGTGGCCAGTACGATCTTTACTTTTTTGTCGGCGATCTTTTTCAACGCCTGGTGCAGCGGACTGTGTTCAAACCAGCTGCGTGTAATGCTTCTATAGCTGGCTTCATCGCTGGCCAGCTCCTTCAACACTTCCATTTCTGTTCGTGCATGACTGAGCATGTCTACAAAATTGTATACAATAATGTTGAGATCGTTCTGCAGCAGGTTATGGATATTGCTTACCAATTGCTGGCCATCGTGATGGTTCACAATTTTATTGTAGCTGAAACGGATATCGTCTTTCTTCAAACGCTTTAACTGCGCTTTGAAGAATTCTTCTTCGAATAAATTTTTGCCTCCTTCATCATCATCATTCTTCCATTGCTGCGGAAATTGCTTTTCAATTTCAATCGGCAACAGTCCCGCGAATATGGCATTGCGGCAATATTGTGTTGCGGTGGGAAGAATGGAATAAAAAGTTTCTTCCTCCAGTATGCGGAAGCTTTCTGCGAATATGGGTTGAATGGCCTTCCACTGGTCGTATCGGAGATTGTCGATCAGGATAAAAAAAGTGGGGATTCCTTTCTCAACATGCGGCAACACCTTGAATTGGAAAAGATGATTACTCATGATTGGTGCCGAAAAACTTTTCGGGTCCAGCCAGGATGTATAATTTTTACTAACGAATTTGCAGAACTCCGTATTGGCTTCCTGTTTCTGGGTATGAAATACTTCACGCATTTCGGGACTGTCGCTTTTTTCCATTTCCAGCTCCCAATACACTAATTTTTTATAGAGCTCCATCCACTCATTGTAATCAGGGTTATTGTTCAGCGCCATAAACAATTCCCTGAATTGCTGCTGATACGCAGTAGTGGTTTTTTCTGCCACCAGTCTTTTATTGTCGATGATTTTTTTGAGTGATAACAATACCTGGTTTGGATTAACCGGCTTGATCAGGTAATCGCTGATCTGGCTGCCAATGGCATCGTCCATCAGGTTCTCCGTTTCATTTTTTGTGATGAGCACCACCGGAATATGGGTATTCACTTCCTTGATGCGGGCCAGCGCTTCAAGGCCGGTAATACCGGGCATGGTTTCGTCCATCAATACCACATCTACGGGGTTGGTTTTTACATATTCAATGGCATCAAATCCATTGGTAAACGTTACTACTTCATATCCTTTGTGTTCGAGAAAAAGCTTCTGCGATTGAAGACTTTCCATTTCATCATCTACCCATACAATTTTTGCTACAGCCATAGTGTTAGTTTGGAGTTTGGAGCCTGGCGTCTGGGATGAATGCCCAAAGCAAACGGCAAACTGTCAATTAAAAATAAGAAACATGGGTAGAAATGGCAGCGATAGGGGAATTGTTTTAGACCAACCGGGCTGTTAAAAAAGTTGAGTAAATCTATTTCATTCCGGCTAACGGAATTCTTATTTGTACTTTTGCCTTCCCGTCGGCGGGCGATTTAACAAATCCACAACAGGCATGGCAAACACCAAAAGGAAAATCATCAACGATCCGGTATATGGTTTTATTACCATTAACCATCCCCTGATCTTTTCCATTATTGCCCATCCTTATTACCAGCGGCTTCGCCGTATTCAGCAAATGGCCATGGCGCAACTGGTTTATCCCGGTGCCGTACATACCCGTTTGCATCATTCCCTGGGCGCCTATCATTTAATGAGCAACGCGGTGGCGGAACTGAGAAGCAAGGGGGTTGAAATAACGGAAGAAGAAGAGATTGCGGTGAAAGCCGCTATCTTATTGCACGATATCGGCCACGGTCCTTTCTCACATGCCCTCGAACATGTATTGGTAAAAGGTGTTAACCACGAACAGCTTTCTTTACAGATCATGCACCGGATGAATGAGGAACTGGGCGGACAACTTTCTTTGGCTATTCAGATCTTTACCGATAAATACCACAAGCCTTTTTTGCACCAGCTTATCAGCGGGCAATTGGATGTTGACCGCATGGATTACCTAAGCCGCGATAGTTTTTATTCTGGTGTAAGCGAAGGTGTGATCGGGTACGACCGCATTTTAAAAATGCTGGTAGTGCATGAGGGGCAGTTACTGGTAGAAGAAAAAGGCATTTACAGTGTAGAGAAATTTCTAGTGGCCCGCAGGCAGATGTACTGGCAGGTATACCTGCACAAAACCGTTCTGGCCGCTGAAAAAATGCTGGTGAAGATACTGGAGCGGGTTCGGCAGATCTATTCGGATGGCGATGAACAACTGGTTACCTTATCGGAACTGGATTTTTTTCTTGGAAGGTTTGATGGGGAGATGGATACGGCTGCATTGGAAAGATTCTGCGCCATAGATGACCATGATGTTATGCATGCCATTAAGCGTTGGCGTAAGCACCCGGATGCTATTTTATCCCTCTTGTGCAACCGGCTTTTAAACAGGCAGCTGTATAAGGCCCGTATACAGGCCGACCCGTTTGAGAACTCCTTTATCCGGTCAAAGCAGGAACAGGCCATGAACCAGTTTGGCATCAGCCAGGAAGATATTCACTATTTCTGCTTTACCGGTGAAGCCACCAATACACTGTACCAGACAATCGATGAGCGCATCAATATCCTATTCAAAGACGGCACTGTGGAGGATATCTCACGGATAGACAATGCATTAATCCATCAAAATCTTTCGTCGCCTGTTAAAAAATTTTACATTTGTTTGTTGACGTAGGCCATGGTTCGTAGTTCATGGTCAACCGTTTTAAAATAATACTATGGTCCATTGACTATGGGCTATGAACCAAACCACTCCCCGTATGCAATTCACCGCCGCGCAAATAGCCATGTTGATCAATGGAAAACTGGACGGCAATGCTGCCGCCGCGGTCGTTTCTTTCGGTAAAATTGAAGAAGCACAGGAAGGGCAGTTATCTTTCCTGGCCAACCCCAAATACGAGGAATATTTATATACCACCAGGGCTTCCGTAGTGATCATCAACCAATCCCTGGAATTGAAGCAACCGGTAACCACCACGCTTATTCGGGTGCCTGATGCTTATACCGCATTTGCCACTTTACTGGCCAAATACCAGGAACTGAAAACACAACAGCTTACTGGCATACAACAACCCAGCTTTGTTGCCAGTACCGCCGTGCTGGGCGAGCAGGTTTTTGTGGGCGCTTTTGTGCATATCGGAGAGAAGGTAACTGTGGGCAAAAACGTAAAACTCTTTCCTGGCGTGGTTTTGGGGGATAATGTAACCGTGGGTGATAATTCCATTCTGCATGCCGGCGTAAAGATTTATGTTGATTGCGTGATCGGCAGAAATGTTACCATCCATGCCGGTACAGTAGTTGGCAGCGATGGATTTGGATATGCCCCACAACCAGATGGCTCTTACCAGAAAGTGCCCCAGATCGGGAATGTGGTAATAGAAGATTTTGTAGAGATCGGCGCCAATACCACCATTGACCGGGCTACCATGGGCTCTACCATTATCCATACCGGCGTAAAACTGGATAACCTTATCCAGATCGCGCACAATGTTGAAATCGGTACTAATACTGTAATAGCCGCGCAAACAGGCATCAGTGGCAGTACCAAAGTAGGAAAGAATGTGATGTTTGGCGGGCAGGTAGGAACCGCAGGACATATCACCATCGCCGATGGAACCAAGATCAATGGCCAGACCGGTGTAACCAAATCGATCAAAGAACCCAATAAGGCTTTCAACGGCACACCGGCACTTGAGTTTTCCAGCTCGCTCCGCCTTCAGATCATGACCAAAAACCTTCCTGAACTGGAAAAAAGGGTTAAGGAATTGGAAAAAATGGTGGAACAACTCCTCGCCGAAAGGGTAAATGCCTGAAGAAAGCCGTTTAACCGCCCCGAAATCTTATTTTTGCAGAATATATTTTCGTTAACCATGTTTGTCGGGACAATCTGCGACAACATATGATTGATGCATTTGGGCAGACTGGCTCTGAATACGAACCGCATCGCTAAACAGTACAAAAGAATGGACAGTAATTTCAACCCGGACAAACAACATACACTCAGTAATTCTATCAGCATCAGCGGCACCGGCTTACATACCGGTGTTTTGGTGGATATGACCCTGAAACCCGCTAATCCGGGTTTTGGTATCCAGTTCCAGCGTGTAGACCTACCGCAGCAACCTGTTATTAAAGCCGATTGCGACCTGGTAACCGATACCAGTCGTGGCACCACTTTACAGGTGGGCGATGCCAAGGTAAGTACGGTAGAACATGTACTGGCGGCGCTGGTAGGTATGGGTGTAGATAATGTGCTGATAGAACTGAATGGCCCGGAGATCCCCATCATGGATGGTAGCTCCGCTCCGTTTATCGCATTGATCCAGGAATCGGGTGTTACCGAACAGGAAGCCACCAAGGCCTGGTATAGCCTGGATGAAAATATTTACCATTACGATGAGGCCAAGCGTGTAGAAATGGTGGCGCTTCCCTCCATGGATTACCAGATCACTACCCTGATCGATTTTAATAGCCCCGTACTCGGAACCCAACATGCCGGCTTGAAGACCATCAAGGATTTTCAGACGGAAATCGCTCCCTGCCGCACATTTTGTTTTTTACATGAGCTGGAAGCATTACTGGATAATGATCTTATCAAAGGTGGCGATATCAATAACGCCATTGTAGTGGTTGACAAGCCTGTTACCGATGCTGAAATGACCCGTTTGGCCAAAGTGTTCAAACGCGATAAAATAGAAGTAAAAAGCGAAGGCTACCTCAATAACCTGGAACTCCGTTTCCCGAATGAACCGGCCCGTCATAAATTACTGGATGTAGTGGGCGACCTGGCTTTGATCGGTTATCCCATCAAGGCACGCATTATTGCCAACAGGCCGGGACACAGTACCAATGTTGAGTTTGCAAAAAAGATCAAACAATACATCAAAAAGAACAGGCATGTAAAAGATGTACCCGTATACGATCCTTCCATGCCGCCGGTATTTACGCTCGAAAAAATTGAGAAGACCCTGCCGCACCGTCATCCGTTTTTATTGGTTGATAAGATCATTGAATTGACCGACACCTATATTGTTGGTATCAAGAACGTAACCTTCAATGAATGGTTCTTCCCCGGCCACTTCCCTGGAAACCCGGTAATGCCGGGTGTTTTACAGATAGAGGCATTGGCGCAAACCGGTGGTATTCTCTGTATCAATTCCATGCCCGAAGGAACTTATGATACGTATTTCCTAAAGATCGATAATTGTAAATTCAAGCAGATGGTTCGTCCCGGCGATACCATGGTATTGAAAATGGAATTCACAGGCCCGATCCGCCGTGGCATCTGCGAAATGAGAGGTACCGTATATGTAGGGGGGAAAGTAGCAACAGAAGCAGACCTGGTGGCACAGGTTGTGAAAAGACAAGCTTAGCGTAAGACGTGAATCGTGAGACGTGAAAAAAGCAATTCACGTCTCACGATTCACGTCTTACAAAAAATAATAAAATCAAACAACTGCGATGACGCATCCGTACACATATATCGACCCCAATGCAAAAGTGGCGCCCAATGTCAAGATCGATCCGTTTACTGTCATACACGGTGATGTACAGATTGGCGAGGGTACCTGGATCGGAAGTAATGTTACCATTATGGACGGAACCCGCATTGGCAAGAATTGCCGCGTATTTCCGGGTGCTGTACTAGGCGCCATTCCGCAAGACCTGAAATTCAGCGGCGAAAAAACAACCGTTGAGATCGGCGACAATACCACTATCCGCGAATTCGTAACCATTAACCGTGGTACGGAAGACAGGGGCAGAACCAAAGTAGGCAACAACTGCCTCATCATGGCTTACAGCCATATTGCCCACGATTGTAATATAGGTAACAACTGTATCATGAGTAACAGCGTACAGGTAGCGGGCCATGTAACCATGGGCGATTGGGCCGTTGTTGGTGGTGTAAGTGCCGTGCACCAGTTTGTAAATATTGGTCAGCATAGTTTTATTGCCGGCGGTAGCCTTGTTAGTAAAGATGTGCCACCGTATATCAAAGCCGTTCGCAACCCCCTGAGCTATGGCGGTGTGAACAGTGTGGGTTTGAAAAGAAGGGGCTTCCCCTTACAACAGATCAATGGCATATTAGATGTGTACCGAACCATCTATAACAAAGGCTTCAATACTTCGCAGGCATTGGAATTTATTGAAGAAGAATTACCGGCAACGGATGAACGTGATGAGATCGTAACCTTTATCCGCGAAAGCGGAAGAGGTATCATCAAACGCTTTATCAAAGGGGCAACGGAAGAGGATTAATCCACCCCCTGCCCCCCAAAAGGGGCGTTATTAAGATCACTAGCTTTCATGGATACAACTACCCATCAAAATATTTCCTCCCCTAATACCCCCTTCAGAGGGCTGGGGGGTATCGGTTTATCCGATGTTGGCAAACGTTTTAACCGCGACTGGATCTTTCGTCATGTAAACTATCGTTTTGAGATTGGCCGCTCCTATGCCATAACCGGCCCCAATGGAAGCGGGAAAAGCACTTTGTTACAAGCTATTGCAGGAAGCCTTCATTTGAGTGAAGGAAAACTGGAATATCATCCCGGCGGATCATCCGCAGAAAAAATAGAAGACGAGCACTGTTACCAGTACCTCTCCATCGCCGCACCTTACCTTGAACTGATCGAAGAAATGACAGCTCTTGAACTACTCAGGTTTCACCACCAGTTCAAATCACTGATCAATACCGTATCCATCGAAAATATATTGATCGAGATCGGCCTGGAAAAAGCGATGGATAAACAGATCCGCTATTTCAGCAGCGGCATGAAACAAAGACTGAAACTGGCCCAGGCCGTATTTTCAGATACACCCGTTTTATTACTGGACGAACCTTGTACCAACCTCGACAAGCCGGGTTATGAATTATACCATACCCTCATCAACAAATACTGTAGTAGCAAACTGATCGTGGTTAGCAGCAACGATGCGCAGGAAATGGATTTCTGTACAGAAAAGATCAGTATATTGGATTATAAATAGTTTCTGTTTGCACAACGGACCTCCCCTACCCGTTCAGGAAGAAACTGATTTTCCTGGTTTACACCCATAATTTTTTATACTATGCATTCGACAGCAAAAAGTTTTCTATTGGCATTGCTTTGCCTGTGTGTCATTCGACTAACCGCACAGGAAGGATTGATCACCTGCAGCAGTGAACAGAATACAGACAGATCCATCAGCATTTACGCCGATAGCAAGGCCGAAGGAGAATACACGGTAAAGCTCATTTTTACCAACCTGATGGGATATACTACTACGGTCAATACAGATATAGCGTTAATCACGGTATACAGGGGCAGGAGAGAAATTGCACGCCTGACTCCATCGAAAACAGCTTCATCATTCGCATTAAATTACCGCTACTCGTATTTTCCCGGTAGCAGTTTGCGTAAAAGACCCGATTCAACCTTTCGTTACCTTTTGCCTGCCAATATCGGCGCAAATCTGCGTATTTCCATGGTAAGTTCCATTGCAGAAACCATTGGCCAGAAACCAGCGGATGCCTTGCTTGCTACCGGGTTCATGTATCAAAAAACAGACACGATCTGTGCCGCTCGTGCCGGTATGGTATATGAAGCCATAGATGCCGTTAAAGAAGGTGAAAAGGGTTCCGAGTTTTACAAAAGCGAAAGAAACCGCATACGCATACAACAGAAAGACGGCACATTGGCAACCTATTCCATCCTGGCTCCTATACAATTACTGGTTGCCCCCGGCGAAACGGTTGTGCCGGGTCAGCCATTGGCTGTATTCAATAAAGAGAGCGAAAAATATACGGTGCTGTTTTCCGTTTATTACCTTGATGAGAAAAGATTACTGGCAGACAGAACCGGCGATGTACCGCCAGCAGGTGCCCCCATTCCTTATTTATACCTGCCCGTCTTTTTTTACCAACCGGAAACTGATAAAGGGGGCTTGCTGCTATTAAACAGGCGTTATACCGCTACACACCCAAAAGAAATTATTGGCCTGGAACTGAGCAAGAAAGACAAAAAGAAACTGGGTTTATAATATCCTCATTTCATTACAATGAAAGATCCCGATATCGAACAATTATTAAAAAATGGCAAGGGATATGATCTTAACATGGGTCATGTGCTCGAGTTCCTGATGGCACGTACCATTGCCAATTCTTTTTTGTCGGCCGAGATTTTAAAAAGGCAGCTGGAACTGGAGCAATTGATCAAAGAAGGAAGTATTGACCATGACCGTGCCGCCAAAGAATGCGATGATCTCTGTAAGAAAATAGCCGACCTGGCGACTACTGAGAAAAACAATGTGATTACGGAATTGTTTTTCCTGAACAAAGAAGCTGAATAGTTAGTTGTTAATCATTTTACCAAATCGTAAGCACCTGCCCGATGAAAACAAATTTCGAAGTAGCTAAAAAAGAATTCAGCTTTTCGCTGGACAATGCCAGGGTGATTCATGCCAATAAATTTACCGAAGCCAGTGGCGGATGGGGTTCACTACCTATTAATTCAACCCTGTACACCGATGTGGTATTCAGAAGCCAGGAAAGCGGGGCCGACTGGCCAATCAGGTTCAATAACCGTGATCTCCCTTTGTACACGGACCAGGAAGTGATGGTGATGAGTATAGATCAATACATCATTGGTTTCATTGACAAGCAGACCAGTAAATACTATTATACCGAAACGGATTTCGCCTATTTACTCGATTTAGGCTTCCCCCTGTTTAAAGCCGTGATTGCGGGTATTGTGTTAGGCGTTCTCGGATATTTCATTTCATCAGAAATGAAATACAGGGTACTGTTCTGTATCGCGCCCTTATTTATCGCATGGGTTAGCTACCTCGCAAAAAAATGGCAGATCAACCGGGAAATTACCAGCAAACTGGACGACTACCTTCGCGAAACATAAAATCTTTCCGATATTGCCGTGTAGAAATTTTAAAAGATTCCCAATACCTACCCTTGAACCGCATCGACCGTGTAACCGCCATTCTTATTCAACTGCAATCCAAGCGTGTGGTAAAGGCACAGGAAATTGCAGACAGGTTCAGCATCAGTTTACGAACCGTTTATCGCGATGTAAAAACACTGGAAGAAGCCGGCATTCCGGTACTGGGTGAAGCCGGAGTGGGTTATTCCATTATGGAAGGATATCGTTTACCGCCCGTAATGTTCTCGCAGGAAGAAGCAACCGCCTTATTGACTGCAGAGAAGCTGGTTGAAAAATTAACCGATACCTCCACAAGGGAAATGTACCAGGCGGCCATGTTCAAGATCAAATCGGTGCTGCGTTTAACGGAGCGGGATCACCTGGAAAACATGGAGCAACATATTGAAGTGATCGACAGTCCTTATTTTTCGGGCCACCAGAAAGAAACCGCTTACCTGCAAAATATCCTGAAAGCTATTGGGGCCAAATGGGTTTTGAATATTGATTATTTCGCCGAACATTCACAACAGAACAGCAATCGAAATATTGAGCCCATCGGTATTTTTTTCATGGGGCGTTACTGGTACCTGATAGGCTGGTGCGGATTACGGAAAGATTACCGCACATTCCGTGTAGACCATATCAAATATTTATCCATTACTACTATTCGCTTTGACAAGGAACACCCGGCATTAAAATCTTTCCTCACAAAAATGTCGAAGGAAAAAGAGCTCCATACAATTGTAATACAGGTAGATAAAAAAGCAGTTAAATACCTCGGCGAACAAAAATTTTACAATGGGTTTGTTTCTCAAAAAGAGGTGGATGATACAGTTGAAATGACTTTTCTTACAGAATCGCTCGAAGGTTTTGCCCGCTGGTATATGCTGTTTGGCGAATATGCAACTATCATTACGCCTAAAGAACTGGTTACCCGTATCCGGAAAAACATTGAGGCGCTTTCGCTGAAGTTAAAATAGTGTTTAACGCTTTACCTTATTAAAAGACATTACAATGACAGGAATTCTCTGTGCAACTCCCAACCTCTGTAGCGCTGTGTTGAAAAAAATGAAGCCATCTTCAGAACGAACTCTTTTTTCAACACAGAGATACAAAGAACACAGAGGTACACAGAGGTACACAGAGGAAGTTTAATAGCGCAGGCAAGGTGTAACTGTTATTCTTAGATTCTCGTTGCCAAAAAAAAAATCTGAAATTCTTTTTTTACTACTGACATAGGGTTGTCACTACCCCATGGTTTCTTTGTTAGACAAAACAAATAACCATGACACAGATCGAAATTTACCAGCAGGAATTTGAAAGGGAAGCCGTTATTACACGTAAAATGCTTTCCATTGTACCTAACGACAAATACGATTGGAGGCCGCATCCCAAAAGTATGAGCATTCGCCAGCTCACCAGCCATATTGCGGAGTTACCACTTTGGTTTGGGATGATACTAACCACCAGCGAACTGGATTTTGGGAAAAATCCGTATCAACCCAAAGAGATCAATGATACCAACACACTCGTTGCTTACCTGGAAACCAATATTGAACAAGGCCGCAATGACCTGGCAGCAGGTAAGGAAGCAACCCTGGATGAATTATGGGCCTTACGTAACGGCGAAGAGATCTACAGCAAGGACCCTAAAAGGGATGTGATGCGGATGACCTTTAACCAGATCACCCATCACCGTGCGCAATTGGGTGTGTTCCTGCGATTGCTGGATGTACCCATCCCCGGCAGTTATGGCCCAAGTGCCGATGATATGAGCTTCTGATTTTTTAACAACGATCAAAACCTGTCCTGAACAGCAGGTTTTGATTGTTATATAACAAACCAATAACTATGATCCTGGTTTTTAAAACAACCGTAGATACGGCAGGCATGGCCGAAAAATTAAAACCGCATCTCGATGAAGTGTTGCCACATGCCAAATGGAATTTTGACCTGGGTGATTGCGATCGCATCCTCCGGATCGACGGGCCGGCACATGTATCATCCAAAGTAATTGAAACACTGCAACAGCAGGGGTTTGATTGTGTGGAGCTGGATTAAACCGGAATTGACTTATTTACAAATTCGAATGAATAAAATCAATCGTTATCTCCTGCTCGCAATTAACAGGTTGAGATCGGTATACTTCAAATCAAATCGCTGGCTGATATAGAAATCCGTCAGCGCCCCTTTGAACATATAAATCCCTTCGCGCAGGTTAAACTTGTGCCATATCATTTCTTCAATACCACCTTCGTCGCTGATCTCAAGTATCAATGGCATCAATACATTGCTGATGGCCTGGCTGGCAGTACGCGCAAAACCACTGGGTATATTGGGCACACAGTAGTGGATCACGTCATGCTTTAAAAAAGTAGGATCCTCGTAACTGGTAAGTTCACTGGTTTCAAAACAGCCCCCGCGGTCAATGGCCACATCAATAATAATACTGCCGGGGCGCATAGCCGCCACCATTTCCTCCGTTACCACCACCGGGGCACGGCCATACTCATTGCTCAGTGCGCCCACTGCCACTTCGCAGGTTTTTAACTGTTTGGATAAGATGCGTGGTTCCAGCACACTGGTCCAGATGCGCTGCCCTAAATTATTCTGCAGCTGTTTTAAACGGTACACATTATTATCGAATACTTTTACCGATGCTCCCAATGCCAATGCGTTTCGTGTGGCAAATTCACCTACAATACCGGCACCAATAATCACCACTTTGGTTGGTGGAATACCGCTGATACCTCCCAACAGAACTCCCTTGCCTTTGTTGAATGAGCTCAGGTATTGTCCGGCAATCAGCATTACCGCGCTACCAGCTATCTCACTCATACTTCTTACAATGGGATACGTACCGCTATCGTCCTTGAAATTCTCAAAACTCAAAGCGGTGATCCGCTTTTCCATCATCTTCTCAATGTATTCTTTCTTCAGTGCGGAAAGATGAATGGGCGATACAATGGTCTGGTTCTGCTGTAATAGCGGCATATCTTCTTCAACAGGCGGTGCACTTTTGACCAGGATAGGGCATTTGAAAATTTCATTCCGGTCGTATACGATGCGTGCCCCCGCTTCGGCATAATCCTTATCCAGAAAATGACTGGCTTCTCCCGCTTTATGCTCTACTGCCACCTGGTTGCCATTGGCTACCAGCACCCCTACCGCATCCGGTGTTAAAGCGATCCGGTTTTCCTGGAAAGCAATTTCTTTGGGGATGCCGATATGCAGTTTGGCACCTGCCGGTTTTACATCCAACACTTCTTCCAGTGTTTCGTACGTAAAAGAAGGACTGATCGAAGGTTTGGTGGCCATAGAGAGACGGGTTGGGTTGAGAGATGTAAAATTAACTCATTTAAATGAGTTGGCAGTTAGGGTCAATAAGTCTGTAAACAAATACAGAGCAGGCAGGTTTATGCTTCTTCATCTGGTTTAGCCGTAAATAATCTTCTTGTTTCAGCGTTCAGCACTTCCATATGGATATGAAAAGTATTATCGCCCAATAAGCCCCCCGCATTTTCCGGCCATTCTATCAGGCAAAGATTTCCGCTTAGCAAACTGTCTTCCACGCCCGCGTTCATAGCTTCTTCTTCGCTTTTAAGGCGGTACCAGTCCATATGATAGATCGTACCTGCTACCGGGCTGCTGTATTCGTTGATGATCGCAAACGTAGGGCTGCTGATGGCCGAACTAACCCCCAACTGTTCACATAAGGCATGGATAAAAGTGGTCTTCCCTGTACCCATACCCGCATAAAAAGCCCAGACCTTTTTGCTTTTACCTTCTTTCCACAGGGCTGCTGCCACTGCTTTGATCTGGCCTAACGTAAAGATTGCGTCCATGCAGCAAAGATAAAGCCTCCTTGGCAAGGATTTGAAACCATGCTGTATTTATAGTTCCGATTTCGAAAATTGTGCCTGTTAACAAGCTGTACCTTTGTAGGAACTAAAAATTAATAATTAGCAATTAAAAATTAGTAATAAGGCACATCCGTCTCGGTTGCTACTTACACTTCCCAAAATTGTTAATTTTTAATTGCTAATTATTAATTACCCCTTATGGAAAAAGTGAGCTGGAAAGTAGAAGGCATGAGTTGTACCAATTGTGCTTTAACAATTGATAAATACCTGCAGGGAAAAGGCATGCAGCAGGTAAAAGTAAATTTTATGGGGGGCGATATCAGTTTTGAAATGGAACCCGGCCTTCCCAAACAGGATATTGCCAAAGGCATTGAAGGATTGGGTTATCACGTAATAACCGGTGAAACAACTGGTAAACAAAAAGACAAACGCATTTTTAAAAATCATTTTCAGCGTTTTCTGTTCTGCATTGTTTTTACCGCACCCCTGCTGCTGCATATGGTACCCGGTATACATATCCATTTCCTGATGGACCCCTATGTGCAGCTTGGCTTAACCATTCCTGTATTTATTGTAGGCATGGATTTTTTTGGTCGCAGCGCTATCAAAAGTGTATGGAAGGGTATTCCCAATATGAATGTGTTGATTGCATTGGGTGCCGTAGCCGCGTTTGGTTATAGTTTGTATGGAACCATTATTGGCGAAGCGGAACAATACATGTTCTATGAAACTACGGCCGCCATTCTTACGCTGGTATTTCTTGGCAACTGGATGGAAGACAAATCAGTAGAAACCACCCAGGCCGCCCTGAAAAAATTAGCTGTAAGCCAGAAAGTGATGGCCAATATGATCGCGTACGACGATCAGCACCAGGAGCATGTATTTCCTGTAGAAAGCAGTAGTTTAAAAGTAGGGGATCTCCTGCTCATTAAAAGCGGCGAAACCGTACCTATGGATGCTAAGATACTCTGGGGCGAAGCCAGTGTGAACGAGGCCATCATCAGTGGCGAAAGCGCACCGGTAGAAAAAAAGATGAACGATAAACTCATTGGCGGCAGCATATTGGATAACGGAACCCTGAAAGCCTACGTTACCGCAACTGGAGAAGACACCGTGCTTTCCAATATCCTGAAAATGGTAAAGGAAGCGCAAACTGAAAAGCCACCTATTCAGCAATTGGCCGATAAGATCAGCGCCATTTTTGTACCAACCGTTATCAGTATTGCCCTACTCACATTTCTTGGAAATTATTTTTTAGGCAGCCAACCTTTCAGCAATAGTTTGTTGCGTTCCATTGCGGTGTTGGTGATCTCTTGTCCCTGCGCCATGGGATTGGCCACACCTGCCGCCATTGCTGTTGGTCTTGGCCGTGCCGCAAAGAATGGTGTACTATTCAAAAATGCCAGGAGCCTGGAAATATTCAAAAGCATAACACAGGTAGTATTCGATAAAACCGGGACACTCACTACGGGGCAGTTCAGTATTGCGGGGTTTCAGGTTGTGAGTCGTGAATCGTCAGGCGTGAATGGTGAATGGGCAATGGTGAATGGTGAATCAACTACTCATCATTCACCATTCACCATTCACCAGGAATTTAAACGCATCGCCTATTCCTTAGAAAAATATTCTAATCACCCCATTGCCAGGGCCATTGCGAAGGAATGGAAAACAAAAGATGAAATCCGCTGGGCAAAGATCGAAGAGATCAAAGGGCTTGGTATGAAGGCGATCGATAAGGAAGGAAACGAATACATAGCCGGGTCATACAAAACAGCGGAAGCACTCACTACCGACAGGTCACACAATATTTACCTGATCAAAAACAACACACTGATGGGAACCATTGATGTAGTGGATGAGACCAGGCCAGAAGCGAAAGAAGTGGTGCGCCTCTTGAAAATAAAAGGCATTAAAACCATCTTACTCAGTGGCGACCGGAAAGAAAAATGTGAACAGGTAGCAAAAGTATTGGGCATTGAAGAAGTATATGCGGAACAAACCCCGCAACAAAAACTGGATAAGATCGCAGCATTAAACCTGGAAGCACCAACGGCTATGGTAGGCGATGGAATTAACGATGCACCCGCATTGGCAAAAGCTACGGTAGGTATTTCATTAAGCGATGCATCGCAGATTGCCATGCAGAGTGCGCAGGTGGTATTGATGAATCATGGATTGAAAAACCTTCCACTCTCACTTGGCCTCGGCAAACATACGTATCTCACCATTCAGCAAAACCTGTTCTGGGCATTCGCTTATAATATAGTAGCCATCCCGGTAGCGGCTTTCGGCTTTTTGAACCCAACTTTCGGTGCATTGGTAATGGGATTGAGCGATGTTGTACTGGCGGTTAATTCAGTTCGTCTGAACTTTAAACGAGTGGCATAATTTTCTACGCGTATTTCTACCTGTTCAATTCTCAACATTCCAACTTAATTTCACGCAAAGGCGCAAAGAGAGCAAAGAAACTTGCTTCTTTGCTCTCTTTGCGCCTTTGCGTGAAAAAAATAATTTACCGAATGACCACGCCCCTTTCCATATTACAAAAATACTGGCACCACGAAGCCTTCCGCCCCATGCAGGAAGAGATCATCCTGTCTGTATTGGAGGGCAATGACACCCTGGCGTTGTTACCAACCGGTGGCGGTAAATCCATCTGCTTCCAGGTACCGGCATTGATGAAGGATGGATTGTGTTTGGTGATCAGTCCATTGATAGCTTTGATGCAGGACCAGGTAGAAAATCTTTTGCAAAAAGATATTCCCGCAGTAGCCTTACATAGCGGCCTGACTTTTTATGAGGTAAAGAAAATACTGCAACAGGCAACGCATGGCGATTACCAGTTCCTGTATCTCTCTCCGGAACGGCTTGAAACCACTGTTTTCAAAGAGTACCTGCCCGCACTCGATATCAGCATGATCGTGGTAGATGAAGCGCATTGTGTTTCGCAGTGGGGCTATGATTTCCGACCACCCTATCTCCGTATCGCCAACCTGCGCGATGAACTGCCCGATATTCCATTGATTGCTGTAACCGCATCGGCTACACCGGTTGTACAGGAAGATATTGTACGGAAACTGGCTTTCAAAAAAACGAAGGTATTCCGTCAGTCATTTGAGCGCAGTAATCTTTCATACAGTAGTTTTTGCGTGGATAGCAAAGTGAATAAATTGCTGGAGATCCTTTCCAAAGTACCCGGCAGCAGCATTGTATATTGTGGCAGCCGCAAGCAAACAAAGGAATTGGCTTACTTGTTAGGGTTACAGCAGATTGCGGCAGATTATTACCATGCCGGCTTATCGCAGGAAATACGCACACAGAAACAGGAAGCATGGATCAATAACCAATCGCGGGTAATGGTTTGTACCAATGCATTCGGAATGGGTATCGATAAACCCGATGTACGTAGCGTGATCCATTTCGATATTCCCGATTGCCTGGAAAATTATTACCAGGAAGCAGGAAGAGCAGGAAGAGACGGCAAGAAGGCCTATGCTGTGCTCATCTACCAGAAAGAAAACCTGGATGCACTGAAAGTATTACCCGATAAACGTTTCCCGCCCATACCCGAGATCAAAAAAGTGTACCAGTCGCTGGCAGATTATTTACAGGTACCGGTAGGCATTGGCGAAGGACAGTATTTTGATTTTGACCTGCCTGAATTCGTAAAGAATTTTAAACTGGATAGCCTGCTCGTGATCAATACACTAAAAGTATTGGAGCAGGAGGGACATATCAGTTTTTCGGAAAGTATCTTTCTTCCGTCGCAGGTAAATTTTGTAACCGGTAAAGAAATACTGAACCAGTTTCAGGATAGCCATCCCGAAACAGAAGCCCTGATCAAATGTTTGCTTAGAACCTATGAAGGAATTATCGACAACCGTGTATCGGTATATGAAAAACAACTGGCGCGCCTTTGCCGGATCACGATTGAGGAAGTACAAACACAGCTGAAGCAATTGCAATCATTCGGCATTATTGAATACCTGCCGCAAAAAGATACACCGCAGATCCATTACCTGTTGAACCGTGCTTCCGCTCCTTTTTTACAGATCAACCAGGATGCCTATCTCGAAAGAAAAAAACAATTTAATGAGCGTGTAGAAAATATGATCCGTTATACAACCCTTGCAACTGAATGCAGGAGCAAATACATCTCGAACTATTTTGGAGATAAGGATCTGAAAGACTGTGGTTATTGCGACAACTGTCTTGCCAGGAAAAGAAAAACAATCTCTCCGGAAGAATTCAAAGAAATAGAAACACAGCTGATAAGCTTAGTTAACAACAGGGTTACGGTGAACCAGGTATTCGATCAGCTCAAAAAATACAGCAACGAAAAGATCTGGGCCGTACTCGATTTTCTGCAGTCCGAGCAGGTAATTCGAGTTGATGAACAGGGGTTTATACAAAAAACAGCCTGATTTTCAAAAGTTCCTCAAACCCGATTTACATTATCCCTACCCCCCGGCGGAGCTATTTATTTGCAAAGGGTCGTAACCATCAGCCTTCTCCTGGTTTTCTCTTACTTAAACCGTGTTTTGTTCGCCCCTTCTTCGAGTGTTCTTCGGGTTTCGGCCGGGAAATAGACGTAAAACCCGAAGAACACTCGAAGAAAGTACGAACAAAACACGAACGAAATACGGACAAAGTCCCCTTCAAATGGCAAAGTGCTGGTTCAGGACCAAAAAACGATCAAGGGACATTTTTTTCGCAAGAAATTGGATAGCAATGTTTTAGCAATTCATTTGTTACTCACACCCCTTATCCGCTTATAGCCGGTTCGTTTACTGACGGATAGTTATCATTGGGCAGCAGTGTTTCTAATTGCATAAATGGGTTATTTTCAATATTTTTTTATTGTTTATCGATAAATATTTATATAATTGCGGTAATTAAACTGCTTTACAATGAAACCTAACCTGTTTCGTTCTATTTCAAATTCACTGGCAGAAAGATTTCCCTTATTACCCAGGATCAGGCGTAGTTTCTGGGGGCTTTTACTGTTTTGCGGGCTGTTTTCTCTGACGGATCTAAGCGGTGAGAACGGTATTTCCATCAGCGTAAAACCATTGGAAACAACTTTACACGACAGTAGTGTACTTATCAAACAATACGCTGCGGGTGCTGTGCATGCCCAGGGGTTATTTACCATCAGGAACCCTACGATTACACAAAGAGCGCTCTTCCCTGGTCCGTTTTCCGGTGTCGATTTCATAACGATCTTATGCATGGCCATCGGCTCTGTGATCATTATTAGGATCATTCACAAACTGGAAGCAAAATATGTATTCCGTAAAGACATTACTCACCTGATACGTTTACTCGGCTATCTTTTGATGGCACACGGCACTTTCACATTATACCGGATCGTTGGTTACCTGCCTACAACAGTAGAATTTTTAACAGATAATACCTATACCAGTATCCGCTCCTTTCCAATCATGTTGTATGCGGAATTGTATGTATCACTGGTTGTTCTTGCGATGGCCAGTTTATATAATAAGGGCATCCAGTTGCAGGAAGAACAGGAGCTAACCGTATAAATTAAATTATTATGAAAATTATCAACTGGTGGATCGACAGGTATTCAATTGGCGGATTATTTATTGCAAGTATTCTTTGTGCAATCATGTCTTTACTAATGACATGTCATATATTTTTTGATTTTACACTATCAGATAAATTAGGTAACCTGTCTATGGAATATAAAAAAGGAATTGCTGTGCCGGTAAAATTCCATTCTTCTCCTGGTGGTGATACAAGTATACTTTTCAGGGCGAAAAGAAACAAGGACACTACTTTTTTTAAAGTAGTGCGACCAGACCTAAATGGTAACTGGGGGTGGATACAGGAAGATTTTGATATTCCACTTTTATCAACCGATAGTGTTTTTTACAGGGATACGATTTTCTCAGTATATAGAACCGTTAATACAAGCCCTCCCTGGAAAGATAACTGGAAGAGTGTAAGCAAATTAAATTTCGAAAATGGTACTGCATACATAAAACCAAGCTCTTTTTATAACAGGGGTTTATTGCTCGTCCCCCAAGTATTATTTTTTATGCTACTCTCCTATTTCTGCTGGCAACTGGCATTCTTTCTTGATAATATTCAACGCGGGCAAATGTTCTCATTCTCTAATTATGCGAGAATAAGAAACCTGGGTATTTCTATTCTTATTTACCAGATTTTACTTTTTATCATATACCTGCTGGAAAATTCATATCGTATAACCATTGACTATGAGTCAACCATTCCAAATTACAGAACGCCTATTCATATGGATGCAGAACCGGATTATCATCTTGGTTGGTCTTATTTGATCACGGGGTGTATTCTTCTGATTATTGCAAAAGCTTTTTACAAAGGGCATAAATTGCAACAGGAACAAGACCTAACCGTTTAATATGCCCATAGTAGTCAATTTAGATATAATGCTGGCACGTCGCAAAATGAGTTTAACCGAACTCAGCGAACGTGTGGGCATTACCATTGCCAATATGAGCATTTTAAAAAGCGGCAAGGCCAAAGCCATTCGTTTTTCTACACTCGAAGAAATCTGTATCGTGCTCGACTGCCAGCCCGGCGATATCCTGGAGTATATGGATGATGCGGATTATAAAAAGTTATTTAATAAATAACGTCCATCAAACACGCTCTAAGACTTTAACCGCGAAGCCGCGAGGACGCAATGGTGCGCGAGGGCTCTCTTCAATTCATTACTTCGCGAACCTTTGCGCCCTCGCGCCTTCGCGGTTAATGTATTCGCCATATTGTGCCTAAAAGCTTACACTAAGCCTCTATTCAACTCATATAGAAAACAATGTTGAAATTTAATAACACAACATTTTCCAGACTGTTTGGAATTGTTTATCTTTTCATCCATGAAAAAAGGGGGTACACCCCTTTTTAACAAAAGATTGCGGTAGCACCGGGTAGATTCGCTTTCTTTTACCTTTATTTCACGTTAAATAAAAGAACAACATGGAAGACAAAAAGAACAAAATTCTCCTTTGCGAAGACGATACGAACCTTGGAATGGTTTTAAAGAACTACCTGGAACTGAATGAATACGATGTTACACTGGAAAGAGATGGTCGTTTGGGCCTGGCCGCTTTTCAGCGCGAAAAATTTGATATCTGCCTGCTGGATGTAATGATGCCGAATATGGATGGATTTACATTGGCCGAAGAGATCCGCGATGTGGATCCTGATATACCCTTGTTCTTCCTGAGTGCAAAAACAATGAAGGATGATATCATCCAGGGATACAAACTGGGTGCCGATGATTACATTACCAAACCATTCGACAGTGAAGTTTTACTGTTAAAGATCAAAGCCATCCTGAAAAGAAATGAAGAAGAGAACCGTATCAGCGATAATATTGAGTTCGACCTGGGCAAATACCATTTCAATCCCAAGCTGCGCGAACTGAAACACGATGGTTTAACGCAAACCCTTTCTCCCAAAGAAAATGAATTGTTGAAAATGCTGGCCGAACATAAGAACGATCTCTTACCAAGGGAGCGCGCCTTGAAAAAAATCTGGGGCAGCGATACTTATTTCAATGGCCGCAGCATGGATGTATACATTGCCAAACTCCGTAAATATTTAAAAGATGATACTAATATCGAGATCGTGAATATTCATGGAAATGGGTTTAGACTGGTAGCTCCATAACTTCAATAGAAAGGATTGAATATTTTATAAAAAGCCTCTGTATGTTGCAGAGGTTTTTTTATTATTTGGATTTGTTGGGTTCCCGTGAATGCAAAAATATTTCACGCAAAGGCGCCAGGAAAGCAAAGGAGCAAAGAAAGATGACAACCAATACAATACTTTGCCTCTTTGCGTGAAAAGCCTTTCGTACATGTGCTATCTCTAAAATAGCACATCCCGACAATGTATTTAGCTAAACAGGTTCGACTGCGCCGAACCCTTTATCGGGGTTCTCCCTAAATGCTCATACGCTTTTGCAGTAACTTCTCTTCCGCGTGGCGTACGCTGTAAGAATCCTTCCTGTATCAAAAAGGGCTCATATACTTCTTCCAGCGTGCCCGCTTCTTCACCAACAGCGGTGGCGATGGTGGTGAGTCCAACCGGGCCGCCCTTGAACTTATCTATGATGGCGGCGAGAATCCGGTTATCCATTTCGTCTAATCCATGTTCATCCACATTCAATGCTTTCAAAGCATGTTGGGTAATACCTATATCGATCTTGCCATCATTCAATACCTGTGCAAAATCGCGAACCCTCCTCAGTAAGCTGTTGGCAATACGAGGCGTACCACGACTTCTGCGGGCTATTTCAAATGAAGCATCGGTAGTAATATCGGTTTGTAGAATGGCGGCACTACGTTCAATAATTTTCTTCAGTGTATCCGCCTGGTAATATTCCAGTCTTGATTTAATCCCAAAACGCGACAGCAGCGGTGCGGTTAACAAACCGCTCCTGGTTGTGGCGCCAACCAATGTAAACGGGTTCAGGTTAATTTGAATACTGCGTGCATTGGGGCCGGTATCGATCATGATATCGATCCGGAAATCTTCCATGGCGGCATAGAGATATTCTTCAACAACGGTACTTAACCTGTGGATCTCATCAATAAATAAAACGTCATTGGGTTGCAGGTTGGTAAGCAGTCCGGCAAGGTCTCCCGGTTTTTCGATAACAGGGCCAGATGTTTCTTTGATATTTACACCCAATTCGTTGGCCACAATACGGCTCAACGTAGTTTTGCCTAATCCGGGCGGGCCATGAAACAGGATATGATCCAACGCTTCGCCCCTGAGTTTAGCGGCTTTGATAAAAATGATCAGGTTTTCGATCAGTTGAGGTTGTCCGGAGAAATCATCGATCTCCCTGGGCCGTATTGTATTTTCGAACTCCTTATCCGCAGAGGTTAAACCGGATGGATCGCTATTCAGGTTGGTATTTGCCATGCTGGTTCAAAACTACAAAAAGGGGAGCATAGTCTATCGTCAATGGTGAATGGTGAATGGTCAGTTGGGTAAAAGTTAAAAAAACTGGTTTTGAAAAATATATTTGTACATACAAATGAAAAACCTTTACCTTTGTCTTGTCAATGAAAACATCTGAAAGTAAATATTGTAACTGTCTTTATTTTACCGCCAACGCGTTGGCCCGTAAGATAGAGAAACTGGCTACGGAAAGCTGGAAGAAGATCGATTTGGCACCCAGTCATGCTTATTTGCTGAAGCTCGTGCTTGATGAGCCTGGTATACAAGCCGGACAGATAGCTGAGCAATTACAGCTAACACCGAGTACCATTACCCGTTTGATAGAGAAACTGGAAGAAAAAAAACTGGTCTTGCGTGCCTCGGAAGGAAAATCAACCAATGTGTTTCCTACACAAAAAGCAAAGGACCTGAAGCCCCAGATGAAACAATGCATTGAGGAGTTCTATGAAAAATATTCGAAGGTATTGGGGAAAGAAGAAAGCAATCATTTCATCAAAAACATGAATACCATCGCGGATAAATTAGAAGTGTAAATTTTTTTATCTAATCATTTGTATATACAAATATAATTATACTTAAAACAACCAATCATGAAGTACGTAATCACCGGCGGAGCCGGAAACATTTCAAAACCGGTGGCCCTACAATTAATAAAAGGCGGTCATGAAGTAACCGTTATTGGCCGCAATGCTGCCAACCTGAAAGAACTTACAGATACAGGCGCCAGAGCCGCTATTGGCTCTGTAGAAGATCTTGCTTTCCTAACCAGCGTGTTTCAACATGCCGATGCTGTTTACACGATGGTTCCACCAATGTATCCAACATCGGACTGGAAAGGACATATTGCCGGGATCGGACAACTGTATGCAGATGCGATAAAAGCAACGGGTGTGAAATTTGTTGTAAACCTGAGCAGTATTGGCGCACACTTACCGGATGGTGTTGGTCCCGTTAGCGGATTACACCGTGTAGAAAATGCATTGAATGCATTGGAAGGCGTAAACGTTAAACACCTGCGTCCAGCGTATTTTTACAATAACCTGCTGGCTAATATCGGCATGGTCAAAGGCATGGGAGTTATCGGTGCCAACTTCAGTTTGGCAGAAGGAAAATTTCCCATCGTATCTCCCGCTGATATTGCAGAAGCGGCGGCTGAAGAGCTGGCCAAGCTTGATTTTACAGGTAGCACTGTCCGTTACATTGTTAGTGATGAAGTATCTACCAATCAAATTGCTGCTGAATTAGGTAAAGCTATTGGCAAACCCGATCTCGCCTGGGTACAGTTTACAGATGAGCAGGCTTTGGGCGGAATGGTACAAGCCGGCTTACCAGAAGAAGTTGCTAAAAATTATGCGGAAATGAACCAATCGCTTCATACAGGAGCTATGGCAGCCGACTACTTCAAAACACGTACCGGTACACTCGGAAAAATAAAGCTTGCGGCATTCGCTAAAACATTCGCGGCCGCGTACAATGCATAAAAAAAGTCATTCAAAACAATTAATTCAAGAAACATGTCAAAGAAGATCGCACTGATTACCGGTGCCAATAAAGGTATCGGATTAGAAACTGCCCGTCAACTGGGCAAAGAAGGCGTACACATTATTGCCGCTTCACGTAACAAAGAAAAGGGCATCAAAGCCGTTGAGCAATTGCATAAAGAAGGTATTGATGCGGAATTTTTACAGCTGGATGTAGACAATGATCAAGACATTCAATTTGCCTACGAATACATCAACAACAAATATGGCAAACTTGATATCCTGGTAAACAATGCCGGCATACAGGTAGAAAGTGAAAACTGGGGCGTTAACAATGCAGCAGTTATCCCGGAAAAAGTATTGAAGCAAACACTCGATACCAATTTCTTCCATGTGGTTAAACTAACCAATACCTTATTGCCATTGATCCGCAAAAGTGAAGCCGGCCGTATCGTAAACCTGAGCAGTATTTTAGGTTCACTGGGATTGCATGCAGATGCTACCTCTCCTATCTACAGTTCCAAACTATTTGCCTACGACACTTCTAAAACCGCTTTGAATTCGTACACCATTCACCTCGCAGCCGCTTTGGCCGATACCAATATCAAAGTAAACTCGGCCCATCCGGGTTGGGTGAAAACGGATATGGGAACCGATAGCGCACCAATGGAAATTGCCGATGGCGCCAAAACATCCGTTGCCTTATCCTTGCTGGATGCCAATGGCCCGAACGGAAAGTATATCCATTTGGGAAATGAGTTGCCATGGTAGGGGAACAGATGAATATTGAACAAGGAATGATGAATGTTGAAGTATAATTGATCGGGTAGTAAGGGGTTGAAAGTTCATTATAGGCCGCAGATTCGCAGATTATTTCTTTACTAAACCTGCGAATCTGCGGCTATTTTTTTCTTTCAATCAATTGAGATTACCCGCTTTTTGTATTTTACAAGATGAATTATACCGCTTTTAAAGAAAGCCTGTCGTTGGCTTTCCCGCCGGAATCATTATCCGTGATGCTGACCGCTTTATGGTATGATGGCAAAGGTGATTGGGAAACGGCACACGAACTGATCAACGACAGAACAGACAATATTTCTGCGCACATACACGCTTATTTACACCGCAAAGAAGGCGATATCGGCAATGCACGTTATTGGTATAGCAGGTCAGGTATTTTACCTTCTGAAAAAACATTGAATGAAGAATGGGAAGAACTGGTTCAACGATACCTGTAGGGACCCAGGTATTCGGAACAAATACATTCGCCGCAGATTCGCAGATTAATACAGAAAAATCTGTGCTAATCCGTGAATCTGTGGCGAAAATAACAGCAAGCTCGAACGCCTTATTTTAGCTGCTTCAGGATCTCTTCAATGGCCCGGTCCAGTTGTGGGTCGCGTTTGTTGATGCGGTCCTCAAAATTCATTCCTACATAAATATCCGGATCCACCCCTGTTTTCTCAATATCTTTTCCATCGAGCGTATAACAGCCCCAGCCTGGTAAGCGAACAAAAGAACCATCCACCAGGCCTGCTCCGCTGGTAAAAATGATCCAGCGGTAAGTACCGGTTCCTACGATCTTACCCAGCTTTAATGCCTTGAATCCCTGCGAGGTCATTTCGGCATCGCTCAAAGACTGTTCATTGGTAAGCAGGATAATGGGTTTATCTGATGGGGCAAAATTTCCCTGCGGTGCCAGTTTGCCTTCTCGGTATTTCCATTTCAGGTAAGAACGCTGGCTCAGGAATTTCAATACTTCATCGTGCACATTACCGCCTGTGTTGTACCGGAGATCGAGGATCATGGCATCTTTCTGGTAAAAATCCTGTGTCATATCGATCAGGAATTTTTCCAGTTCACCCGTACTCATATTTTTCATACAGTGATAAGCTATACGGTTCTTGCTTTTTTCATCCACACGCTTCTGGTTATTGTCTATCCACTCGTCGTATAAACTATTGGCCATAGTTGACTGCGGATGAATCTTAACATCAACTGATTGTCCACCGCGGCTGAAAGTTAATTTGATCTCCTTATCCAATGAGGGTTTACTGAAATAAAGATTGCGATCCGTATTCTTATCCACAGGCTCATCATTCACTTTCATCAATACATCTCCGGTCTGCACATCTACCGATTTTTTATCGGCATTTGTTTTCTTCACAACGTATTTTACTTTGTATGGATCGTTATTCTCAAACACGATCCCGGTTTCCATAGTTCGGTTGGACAGCGAAATAGCTTCATCATCCCCAAAAGTAGAAAATCCCTGGTGCGATGAATTCAACTCACCCAGCATATCATTCAATAATATACGCAGGTCGGCACGGTTATTCAGTTTGGGAATGAATGCTTCATATCTCTTCCTGGTAGCCTGCCAGTCCAGTCCATGAAATTTTTCATCGTAATAATTTTCCTCTACCTGTGCCCAGGCTTCTTCAAAGATCTGCGCGAACTCTTCGGCCAGGTTTCTGCGGAAAGTATTGCTGATGGCAACAGGATCTACTTTGTTTCCATCAAGGTTCAGTTTGTAAATGTTTCCATTGAACAATACCATGGCTTTGTCTCCCGCATCGGCATAATCAAACCCAAATGCATCGGCTCCGGCTATTCTTTCCGTTTTGGGATTTTCAAATGGTTCCAATGTTGTTTTCCATAATGCCGAACGGCCCTCGGCATGATCGCTGGCATACAATACAATACTCTTCTCTCCTTTCTGAATTACATTTACTAAAAACTGTGAACCGAAAGAAGGACCCACCTGCTCCAGTCTTTCCATAATTCCTTCCGCATCTATATTGATGGGAACGATTGCCGGCTCTTTTTTAGTAGTATCCTTTTCTTTTTTCTCTGTTTTAAAAAGATCATTGTATTTATCGCTTCGGTATGGATCATCTATTTTTTCCAGTGGCATCCGGTAAATGCGCGGGTTCTGCATACCAAACGGATAGGAAGGTTTGGTGCGTGATGAGTTGAAATAAATATATTTCCCATCTGGCGACCATACCGGGTTGGATTCCGTTACGCCCGAATTGGTCAGGTTAATGGTTCGGTTGTCTTTGATATGATGTACCAGTATATCCTGTTCAAAATTCCGGATCACTGTAAACAATACATATTCTTCATTGGGCGAGAAGCCGGGATCTGAATTCTGGAATGCCCATATTTCATCCTTTACCATTGTTTTGCTTTCCCATGTTTTCAGATCTAACAAACGCACTTCATCACGTCCGCTCAGGTAAACGGCTTTTGTTTTTGTTTTACTGAGGGCAATGGATCGGTTGTCTTTTTTATCCGTTGTAATTTGTTTTACAGCGCTACTTCCATCGGCAGCTACCGTAAACAGGTTGAGATAACCGCCGCTGGTTTGGTTAAACAGCAGTGTTTTGTTATCGCTCATCCATTTTACTTCTCTTGCCCTTTCCGCATTTTTCTTATTGATGTGCTGAATGAATTTACCTTCCACATCGCTCACAAAAATTTCACCCCGGGAAGTGAATGCAAGTTTTTTACCATCAGGCGAAAGATCAAAATTGGTAATATTGGTCCTTACCTCGTAATCCTTGTCTGCCGGTAGCACATTATTTCGCAACACTTTGATCACCAGCTTTTCCGATCTTTTACCGGCCACGTCATACATCCATAACTGGTAATCTTTTTCAAACACGATCTTTCCGCCATTGGCATTTACCATCGGCGTTTTAATGGATGTTGGAAATTTAGTAAGATCCACTTTCTTTCCCTTATCCAACGCATACAGGTTGTATTCTCCATTTACCTCATCGGAAATAAAATAAATATTTCCCTGTTTGTCTATCGTGGTTCCAAAATCCTTTCCTTCCCAATCCGTATATTTTTTATATTGTTTGGTTTGTGGATTGTATGATTGTATATCGGGGTTGAATGGCC
Source organism: Bacteroidota bacterium (assembly GCA_040390405.1). Classification (GTDB taxonomy): domain Bacteria; phylum Bacteroidota; class Bacteroidia; order Chitinophagales; family Chitinophagaceae; genus Sediminibacterium. The sequence continues at coordinate 174,825 of JAZJYJ010000013.1, read as the reverse complement.
CTTTGTAACGTTTGCGTGCTACCTGGTTGCTGCTTTCCCAGGTATCGTTGAAAAAGATTTCTCCGGTGGAGGGATGTTCGAACAATCCATGATCGAACAGAAAATAATGATCGCCAAACAAGCGCTGCGGCGTTCCACCATTGATGCTTACCGTATAACCTGATTGCTGTCCGGTTCGGTTGGAAGTAAAATAAATTTTCTGGCTATCCCAGCTCCAGCTGTTCACCTCATCATTGCTGCTGTGAAAAGTAAGCTGTTTGATATCGCCCCCTGCGAGAGGCATTATGTAAACATCCGCATTGCCCATTTGCCTTCCGGTAAATGCCACCCATTTACCATCAGGAGATATTTTAGCGTTGTTCTCGTACCCCTGCATGGCTGTTAAGCGAACCGCTTCTCCATTAGATACAGCTGCTTTCCAGAGATCACCTTCAAAACTGAAGACTACGGTTTGTCCATCGGGCGATAAACACGGAGATGATAAAAAAAACGCTTCCGAAGGCTGTGCGTTACTACCCATGTATAGCCAGCAACTTGCGGCCAGCAGTAATAATTTTCTCATTCAGCAAGATTTTGTTGTGCTGACAAGATAATAAACCCTTCGGGTAAAAAAAATTGAGATGGATGAGTGGGAAAGATATTTCACGCAAAGTCGCAAAGAGAGCAAAGGCAGGTTATGTCTTTGCTATCGCTGCGGTAGTATAGCATATCAGCAAAAACTTTGTTCCTTTGCCCACTTGGCATCTTTGCGTGAAATCTTATTGAAACAATGCCTGTTTGCCGCCTCTTCTGTCGATGACCAGTTTTTTCTCTTTGGTAGCTGTTGTTGACTGCTTGAGGGCTTTTAATTCTGCTGCATAGCTGCTATCTGTTTGCTGTAAGGTTTTAATAGTGGACTGCAGTTGCTGAATATGTTTTTCCATCTGTTCCATTTTGGCTTTGAGTACCTGGGTGGCTGAATCATCAGGGTTGCCGGAAGCAAAAGCGCTGGCACCGAAGAGAATACCTGCAAGAAGAAATAGTGTAAATGATTTTTCCATATAATGTGTTTTAGTTTGCGCATCGTTGAAGAGGATCATGAGGAACCTTATTTCTCATTCAAAATGATAGCCAGATAATCAATGTAGATGCCCTCTTAGTGTATCTTGGTGTTCTCTGTATCTCTGTGTTGAAAAAAACAATCATCTTTAGAAGGAAGGTTTTTTTTCAACACAGAGATACAGAGATTAGGAGTTGCACAGAGAGTCCTATCTATTGTACATAACAACCCATTATATTACTACGTTGATCATCTTCCCTTTTACAAAAATGAATTTCTTCAAAGGTTTGCCTTCGATCCATTTTTGTACGAGTTCGTTTGCCAATGCAATTTCCTGAACCTGCTCGGGACTTGCGTCCAAAGCAATGTTAATATTGGTACGAACCTTACCATTTATGCTTACCGGGTATTCTTTGGATGATTCGGTCACGTATTTGGCTTCAAATACAGGATAAGCCGCATCGAGTACGGAACCTGCATTGCCAAGTGCTGTCCATAATTCTTCACTGATATGCGGGGCATATGGGGTAAGCATGATGATCAGTGATTGCAATACTTCGCGCTTGTTGCATTTCAGATCGGCCAGTTCGTTTACGCAGATCATGAAAGCGCTTACGGCAGTGTTGAAACTGAAACGCTCGGTATCTTCTTCAATTTTCCTGATCGTTCGGTGTAATACTTTCAGTTCTTCGGATGTGGCTTTTTCTTCGTTCCACACTTTCCCTTTCAGATCATCGAAAAATAAGCGCCAGAGTTTTTTAAGAAAGCGGTGTACCCCTTCAATACCCTTGGTATCCCAGGGTTTGCTCTGGTCTACCGGGCCAAGGAACATTTCGTACATACGGAATGTATCGGCACCGAATTTTTCAACCAGGTCATCGGGGTTAACCGTGTTGAATTTAGATTTGGACATTTTCTCTACTTCGGAACCGCAGATGTATTTTCCATCGTCCAATATCAATTCTGCATTCGCGTATTCGCCATTGCGCCATTGTTTAAATGCGGCAATATCCAGTTCAACTCCATCTACAAAATTCACGTCTACCCTGATCGGGTCTGTGTCTTCTATTTTATAGGCATTGCCATCAAACAAACTATGCGACACAAAATTGTTCGTCCCTTTCACTCTATACACAAATCGCGAACTGCCTTGTATCATCCCCTGGTTCAACAACTTTCTGAAGGGTTCATCAAAACCGATATGACCGAGATCGCACAGGGCTTTCGTCCACATACGGCTGTACAGCAAATGGCCCACGGCATGCTCGGTTCCGCCGATGTAGAGATCTACCTGGTTCCAGTAATCACTTACTTTTCTATCGCAGAAAGTTTCGTTGTTATGTGGATCCATGTAACGGAGAAAATACCAGCTGCTGCCGGCATAACCGGGCATGGTATTCGTTTCCAGTTCCCTTGCCACCCATTCAGGAATATTGGCCAACGGGCCTTCGCCTTCGGGGCCCGGACTATAACTATCCACTTCCGGCAACAGCAAAGGCAGTTCTTTTTCGTTCAATGGTATGGCCGCACCCTTCTTCCATTGTATTGGAAAAGGCTCGCCCCAATAGCGCTGGCGGCTGAATGCGGCATCGCGCATTTTGTAGTTTACTTTCTTTTTACCGATGCCCATTTCTTCCAGCTTCGCGTTTACGATACCGATGGCATCGCGCATTACTATGCCGTTTAAGAACTCGCTGTTTTCGAGCAAGGCATCTTTGGTTGGATTGGCATCCGTGCCATTGTAATATGTACCAATGATATTGGTAATAGGTATATTGAAGTGATTGGCGAATTTATGATCTCGCTCATCGCCACAAGGCACCCCCATGATGGCGCCGGTTCCGTAACCTGCCAATACATATTCAGAGATCCAGATCGGAATTTGTTTGCCGTTGAATGGATTTACGGCATAGGCCCCGGTAAAACAGCCACTGATCTTTTTCTCTGCCTGTCGTTCACGATCGCTGCGACTTTTTACGTAAGTGATGTATGCTTCTACCGCTTGTTTTTGTGCCGGAGTGGTAATCTGCCCGATCAATGCGTGTTCGGGTGCCACTACCATGAAGTCTACGCCGAAGATGGTATCGGGGCGGGTAGTGTATACCGTGAGGGGTGAATCGTGGGGCGTGAGTGTATGATTACTCAGGTCTGACGATTGATGACTCAGGATTGCAAAGTCAATTTCTGCCCCAAACGATTTTCCGATCCAGTTGGTCTGCATTTCCTGCATGGCTTCGGAGAACTCGATGGTTTTGAGTCCGTCGAGCAAACGATCGGCGTATTCGGTTATGCGGAGATACCATTGGCGCAGTTTCTTTTTTACCACGGGGTAACCGCCACGTTCGCTTACGCCATTCACTACTTCATCATTGGCCAATACGGTACCCAATGCTTCGCACCAGTTTACTTCACCGTAGCCGCAGAAGGCGAGACGATAGTTCATGAGAATATCCTGTTTCTCTTTCTCCGCGTATGCTTTCCATTCTTCTGAAGAGAATTTGATAGATGCGTCGCCCGGGCATTCATGCATTGCATTTCCTTTCTTTTCAAATTCACTGATCAAATGCGTTATGCTTTCAGCCTTCTGCGTTACGCGGTTGTAAAAGCTTTTGAACAGTTGAAGGAAGATCCACTGCGTCCACTTATAATAACCTGGCTCACTGGTTCGTACTTCGCGGTCCCAGTCGTAGCAGAAACCGATATTGTCCAGTTGCTTTCTGAACGTATCAATATTCTTGGCCGTACTTACAGCGGGATGTACCCCATGTTCGATGGCGTATTGCTCTGCTGGCAGGCCAAATGCATCATAGCCCATTGGGTGCAATACATTGAAGCCTTTGAGGCGTTTGTAACGGCTGTAAATATCAGAAGCGATATACCCTAACGGATGACCCACATGCAAGCCTGCTCCACTTGGGTAAGGAAACATATCCAGCACATAGCATTTGGGCTTGTCTGATTGGTTGCTCACTTTGTATGCACCCGAAGCTTTCCACTGCGTTTGCCATTTCTTCTCGATAGCCCTGAAATTGTATTCCATACCCTTTTACCTTACCCCATTAGGGGTTATTATTAATTGATTATTTGATGTCTATATTGAATATCGAATATTGAGCAAGGAATGATGAATGACGAAGTGTTTTCTACTTCATCATTTCCCGCCGTGGCGGGATTCAATATTCAAAATTCTGTCAATCCTAACAGTTCTTTAACCCATTTCCAGCGGGAATGCGCTATTTTTCGAGTGCAAAATGATCGTTAGCGTGGCTGCAAATGTAAGTGTTTAGGCTTCAAAAGCGTACATTTGCCCATACCGCCCGGCCCATTCCATGGCAGGGATAAGAACAATTAAATTCCTTTTTTAGCATGGCAGTTATCGGAAAATCATCAATGAAACGGAGTAAGCCCAATTATATCTACAGTATTGTGGGGGTTGCCCTGGTTTTACTGATCATGGGTATTATGGGCTGGTTCTTTCTCAACATCAGTTCTGTAGGCAATGCCTTTAAGGAAGATATCCGCATGAGCGCTTACCTGCGCACCCTGAACAAGGATACCATTGGGCAGATCCAGCAGTTTATTGCCGGTAAACCTTATGCCAGGAATGTTACTTATGTTGATAAGAACAGCGCCCAACAGATCTGGAACAAAGAGAACAATGAGGATTGGGCCAAGATCCTGGATGTGAACCCGCTTCCGGAGAGCATTGATTTTTACGCGAAAGCTTCTTATGTAAATACCGATAGCCTTACCAAGATCTCCGCCGATCTGATGGCAGCTTACGGCAACCAGGTCACCGACCTACAGTACCCAAAAATGCTGGTGAGCAACCTGAATGAGCGGGCTTCGAAAATAGGCCTGATCTTCCTGGTGGTGGCCATTATCCTTTGCCTGATCGTTGTATTCAGCATTGACAATACCATTCGCCTGGCCATGTTCAGTAACCGGTTCCTGATCAAAACCATGCAGATGGTGGGGGCTACAAGGGGGTTTATTGCAAAACCATTGAATATACGGGCGGTAATCAACGGACTGATCAGCTCCGGTATTGCCATTGTGATCCTGTTCAGTGTGATCAGCTGGGCCGAAAGCCAGTTCCCGCAATTGAAAGCCATCCGAGATATCAAACTCACCTTTATTCTTTTTGGTGGATTGATCGTACTTGGCGTGGGCATTTCGGTGTATAGTACCTACCGGAGTGTGCTGAAATATTTGAAAATGAAGCTGGACGATTTGTATTGAGAGTCGACGGACGACAGACAACGGACGATGGAAAGAATATTACCGTGGACCGTCGACTGTTGACTATGGACTAATAAAACCTTACCTTTAGACCCTTATAAACAACACCAATGAGCGAGCAAAAACAGAACGTGAATTCACCTCTTTTTACCAAAGACAATTATACCTGGATGCTGATAGGCGCGGCAGTAATGCTGTTAGGTCTGTTCCTGATGAGTGGCGGAAAAAGTGCCGACCCAAAAGTATTTGACACCAAAGAAGTTTACAGTACTACCCGTATTACCATTGCCCCGATCATGATCGTTCTGGGTTTGATGGTTGAGATCTATGCGATCTTTAAAAAGCCCAAAGCCGCTTAATTAAATCTGGGGTGTGAAGCCGGGAGTTGACAATTATTTTAAAAGCGATGCGGGCATCGCTTTTTTTATGACGAGCTCCTGCTCTGCCTACTTCATATTCTGTACTCAATATCTCTTCCTTTTCAGTGTTTGTTACGCTTGAGCAGGAAGAACAGGAGGGGGCAAATAGTCACTCATTGAGTTTTTGAACTTCAAAGGGCAATAAATTTACCGCGAAGACGCAAAGGCACGAAGGTTCGCTAAGTACCCTATTGAAAAGAATCCTTATGTACCATTGCGACTTAGCGTCCTTGCGGTTAAGAAACTTCAAAACAGTCAGTTCCAAGAAGTAAAGAGCATATAATATTTCATTCTTTCCTGCTATCTTTAACAATGCCCCCAATCTGCCAAATGGCGTGGTTCGAGGTGATTAACCCAAACTAATAACTATGACGATTTTTGAAACGGTAGTAATTGCCATTGTAGAAGGACTTACAGAGTTCCTTCCGATTTCATCCACTGGCCATATGATCATTGCCAGTTCTATCATGCATATTTCAACCGATCCTTTTACCAAATTATTTGAAGTAGCCATACAGCTTGGCGCGATTCTCTCTGTGGTGGTTTTGTACTGGAAGAAATTCTTCCCGCTGAACAAATTCAATTTTTACCTGAAGCTTCTCATTGCCGTGATTCCTGCATTGGCACTGGGCGCTATCTTCTCTAAAAAAATAGACGCTTTGCTGGAGAGTCCGTTAACGGTTTCCATTACCATGCTGGTGGGTGGTTTTATTCTTCTGTTCATCGACAAGTTATTTACAAAACCCACTGTTGAAAAGGAAGAGAACATTAATTTATCCAAGGCCTTTATGATCGGCATTTGGCAATGCCTGGCCATGATACCGGGTACCAGCCGTAGTGCCGCCAGTATTATTGGTGGTATGCAACAGAAATTAACCCGTAACCTCGCAGCAGAATTTTCTTTTTTTCTGGCTGTACCTACCATGGCGGCTGCCACAGGTTATAAATTACTGAAAGCATATAAGGAAAATCCTGAGTTATTGACCAACAAGGATAACCTCATCGCATTGGCATTGGGCAATGTTATAGCTTTTGTGGTTGCTATGATTGCGATCAAATTCTTTATCGGCTTTTTACAGAAACACGGTTTTAGACTGTTTGGCTGGTATAGGGTAATTGTGGGAGCAGTTTTGCTAGCGCTGGTATTGACGGGGTATTTGAAGTAATTAAGAATTAGGAATTAATAATTGCTTTTGTTGTATTCCTCTGTGCAGCTTTGTGTACTCCGTATCTCTGTGTTGAAAAAAAGGTATCCCGAAATGCTATTTTTTTCAACACAGAGAATTGCTTCTATTTTGCTATCTTTTAATAGCACAACACACTAATGACAATTTCTCTCCCGGCACTTTAGTAAGCGATCTTTTCCAACCGTTGTAGCAGGGAGTAGCAGCGTTAACCATGGGAAAAGCAGGCCAGCAATAAATAAGTAGCTCCAATACCGGAATAATTACTAATTTTTAATTACTAATTCCTAATTAAAATGAAGACCGCTCCCAAAAAAGTCATCACCGGATGGGCCATGTACGACTGGGCCAACAGTGTGTATAACCTGGTCATTACCTCCACCATTTTCCCTGCGTATTACGAAGCGGTAACCGGCGATGGTAACGATGCCACGGCGAACGATACCGTTCATTTATTTGGGAGAGAGTTTGTGAATACCGCCCTGTACCAATATGCGCTGGGGGTTGCGTTTTTAATTGTGGCGATCATGTCTCCTTTGCTTTCATCGATTGCGGATTATAAGGGTAACAAGAAAAAATTTCTTTTCTTTTTCTGTACCATGGGAAGCATTGCCTGCAGCGCCATGTATTTCTTCGACAAGCATAATCTTGGTTATGGTCTGCTCTGCCTCATCATTGCCTGTATTGGTTTCTGGAGCAGCCTGGTATTTTACAATTCGTACCTGCCCGAGATTGCGGCACCTGAAGACCAGGATCGTGTTAGCGCCAAAGGTTTTGCCATGGGGTATATCGGAAGTGTGATCCTGCAGCTCATTTGTTTTGTGTTTGTATTGAAACCCGATCTGTTTGGCATTACGGTTGGAAAAGCATCACAGATCTCATTTCTATTGGTTGGTGTTTGGTGGTGGGGCTTTGGCCAGTTTTCGCTCAGCCGTTTACCCAAAGGAACCCCCATTGCCCAAAGCAGCGACAGGGGCAGTGTTTTCACCAATGGCTATAAAGAACTCAATAAGGTATGGAAACAAGTGAAACAGATGCCCGTACTCAAAAGATATTTAGCTTCTTTCTTTTTCTTCAATATGGGTGTGCAAACGGTAATGCTGGCGGCTACCTTATATGGAAAGAGTGAGTTGAATATTCCAACTACCAATCTCATCATTGCCATTCTGATTATTCAGCTGGTAGCTATACCGGGTGCTTACCTGATCGCGAAACTCTCTGACAAGATCGGCAATTTTAAAGCACTGATGGTAACCATTTCTTTCTGGATCGTTTTATGCGTGGTTGGTTATATGCTGCCACGCAATGGCATCAATGAATTTTATGGATTGGCCACGCTGGTAGGTTTTGTAATGGGTGGCATTCAATCGCTCAGCAGAAGTACTTATGCCAAACTGATGCCTGAAACCAAAGACACCACTTCTTTCTTTAGTTTCTATGATGTAACCGAAAAGATCGCCATTGTAATTGGGATGTTCAGTTTTGGGTACATCAATGAGCTGAGTGGCTCGCAGAGAAATTCTGTTCTGGCATTGGTTGTTTTCTTTGTGATTGGATTGGGGTTACTGGGACTTGCTTTGAAAAGCCAGAAAAAAGAAGGTATGGCATAACTATTTTTCCTTGTTATTGTTAGCCGCAGATTCGCAGATTTATTTTAAGATAATCTGCGAATCTGCGGCTAAATTTTTATCCTAACTTAGCTTTTCATCCTGTACAATGAAACTATATACAATCAATACCGGATATTTTAAATTAGATGGTGGTGCCATGTTTGGGGTAGTGCCCAAGAGCATCTGGCACAAATTAAATCCTTCCGATGAAAACAATATGTGCTCCTGGGCACTGCGTTGTTTGTTAATTGAAGATGGTAAAAGGCTGATACTGGTTGATACTGGCATGGGTAATAAACAGGACGCGAAATTTTTTGGTCATTATTATTTGCATGGCAATGACACATTGGATACATCCCTGGCCGCGCATGGTTTTAGCAGGGCCGATATTACGGATGTATTTATGACACACCTGCATTTTGATCATTGTGGCGGAAGCATTGTTCGGGATGGCGACAAACTGGTTCCCGCATTTCCCAATGCGGTTTACTGGAGCAACGAAGATCATTGGCAATGGGCAACGGTTCCCAACGACAGGGAGAAAGCCTCTTTCCTGAAAGAAAACATTTTACCCATTAAGGAAAGCGGGCAATTGCAATTTGTGCGCGTAGCGGAAAAAGGGCTGGCGGCAAATGGCTTACTGAGCAGTACTTCCTTTACAGATAACATATCCATCCGTTTTGTAAACGGGCATACCGATAAGATGATGTTACCGCAGATACAATACAAAGGAAAGACCCTTGTATACATGGCCGACCTGCTTCCTTCTATCGGCCATATTCCATTGCCTTATGTAATGGCTTATGACATGTTCCCTTTAACGACCCTTCATGAGAAGAAAACCTTTCTACAGGAAGCTGTCGCAAACGACTACATTCTTTACTATGAACACGATCCAGTGAATGAATGCTGCACCCTTCAGCAGACTGAAAAAGGCATTCGGCATAAAGATCTTTTCAAGCTTTCTGAGCTGTAACACTACATGGCTGTGAGTTATACTACAGTTATTTTCCGTTATAACAACGGAAAATTTCCGTGTTTTTATTGCTGCCCTGAGTTATCTCTTGCTTAAATTGGCACCTGGAATTGTTGTAAACAAAACCGAAATCCTATATCCAATGTCTAAGAACCAGATCGCATGCTGTCCCAGCTGTGGCGGGAGCATACCTTTTAAGAAATTCGTAGAACTGAACAATTATTCGGTTACCAACTGCGGCTCCTGCAATGCCCGCATCGAAATCTCCAACAGAACAGCTAATGCCATTATTGCCGCAGTATCGGGCATTGTTTCTGCTGCTTCTGTTGTGCTCGGTGCTTATATAGGTGAAACAAGTTACCAGTCATTATTTGCGGGTCTGCTGCTTGGCATTGGCATTGCCGCCTGTATCATCGTTGCCATTTGCATGTACGCTTACAGGCATTCGCAATTAAACCGCATCAACCTGGAATAGTTTTTACCTGAAGCTGATCATGGAGCTGAGCGGGTACCGCAGGTTGCGGTATTGCATCATGTCTACTTTTACGCTGCCTACCACAATGGGGCTTTCGATGCGTAAGGGAATATGGTTCTGGTCATCACTCACCCAAACAGTCATTTTTTCTCCTCCTTCAAACAAAGTGCCTTTTACCAGCAGGGGTTTGAATTTGATCGCATGGAATTTCCCATACTTGGTTTTCACTACTTCCTTACCCAGGTATTTGATGTAGAGATTGTATACTTCATTATCAAGGAACATCGCAAACGGAATCTTATCGTCTTTCTGGTACTTGCTGAAATCGATGTTCCGCGCATAGTAAATAGAGCTTAACACATCCTGCACGCAATTGGGTACTTTAAATACACCCGTTGTAGTAACCGCCGTATTGGCCTGGTGGTTGAAAGTAATGTTCTCGTATTTTTTAAATCCCCCCTCATTGATATCCCTGATAAACTTCAGGGGCTTTAAAGTAGCCGTATCAATAAAGGTTTCATATTTATCACGCACTTTGAAGATCCAGTCATAGCTGGGATTGGAACTGCCGGAACCTACCACATGGTATACCTGTTTATTGCTTAGCTGTTCGGGTGTAACGGTAAAATTGGCTGTACCGGCATTGATGTAAATGCCTATCACAGAATAAAAAACATTGAACGAAATGTTTTCGCCCTCCTGGAAAGCCAGGTTACGTAACCCACAGAACTCATCACCCGTTGAATACGGTCGCCAGCTTAAGGCCATGACAACAAAAAAAAGAGTAACATACTTTTTCAAATCCGATCCTATTTATTTCTAAATAATCTGATCCCTAATATAAACAAACTACCGGCTATGGCCGGAATAATCAGGTTAATGATCCAGATACCCGCGGCCGTGGCAATGATGCCTACCGTATTGGAGCTTAACAACCCAAACAATTGCAGGCTGATCTTTCCCCTGAAACCCAGTTCCGCCAAAGCGATCGTTGGAACAATGGCCAGTACCAGGAACATAACACAAACCATGGTTGCCGCATCCATCCAGGCAATATGCACTTCAAACACCTGTAACAATAACACATACTGTACCACAAATACAACGAATCGCACGGAAGAAAGGAATAAAATCCTTGTTAATTCCTTCCAGTGAAAATCCTCCAGTTTCTGTACAAAGAATTTATGCCTGGCAATAAACGGTATTTTTTCCAGTAATTGAATGAGCCATGACAGGCGGAAATACAGCAGGATGAACAATACGATGCCTACAGTAATGGTATAGATCAACCCATCCAGCCAGAATACGGAGAGTCCCTCAAGATGATGGCTTTCGTCCAGTATATGCCAGCGTAGGTAGATCAGCGCAATCACTCCTGTTGCAAAAGTGACAATGATCTGGCTCATGCTTCCAACCACAGACAGTACAATACCGCGCAGGCGGTTACCTTCTTCCAGGAAAATGGCACGGCCGGCAGATTCGCCTACCCTGTTCAATGTATTGAAACCAAGCGCTTGTCCCGAGAAGACCGCCCGGAATGCTTTTCCAAATGAAACTTTCTGGATCCCGCTTACCAGCAATTGCCATTTACGTGCTTCTATACCCCAGTTCAGGAACATCAATAAGATTACCCAGGCCAGCTTGCCACGTTGCGGACCGCTGAAAGCTGCCAGGATCATCTGCCATGATTGCTGCACATCGCCTTGTTGCTTTACCTGCCTGTAAATAGAATAGGATAGCCATACAAACAGCACAGGCCCTACAAAATAATTAAGGAATATTTTCAGTTTCTTATTCAGCGATCAGGATTTATTCTTACAAAGAACGGGGATAGTGGGGAGATAGAAAAGTGTGAATGGGCAATGGTGAATGGGCAATGGTGAATAAATATGTACGCTGACGCTGCTAGCTCACGATTACCCATTGCCTATTCACCATTCACAATTGCCCATTCACCCCCAACTCCGTATTTTCACCCCTGAATGAAAAAAGCCGAGATCATATTAGGGATCGACCCGGGTACGCAGGTGATGGGATATGCATTGTTGCGTATTCAGAACAACCAGCCACAGGTTTTGTTGATGGATGTATTGAAATTGACCAAGGAAAAAGATATTTATGCTAGGCTAAACATGATACACCACAAGGTTTGTGAGCTGATAAAACTATACCAGCCTTCCACTTTTGCCATTGAGGCACCATTTTTTGGCAAGAACGTACAAAGTATGCTGAAACTGGGAAGGGCGCAGGGCGTGGCCATTGCAGCTGCCATGCAAGCCGAACTGCTGGTAACAGAATATTCTCCTAAAAAAGTAAAACAATCCATTACAGGAAACGGCAATGCCGATAAGGACCAGGTCTGGAAAATGTTGCAGCGTGTATTAAGTATTGAGGAAAAACCCCAATATTTTGATGCAACAGACGCATTGGCCGTGGCATTATGCCATCATTACCAGACTTCTTCTGTTTTGGGAAAAGCGGTAAAAGGATTGAAAGGATGGGATGAGTTTATTGCGAAGAATCCGGGGAGGGTTAAGAAATAATTAGTAATTAAAAATTAGTAATTAGTAATTGGATAGATTCAATTCTTCTTTTACAAATTCTTGCCTGTTAATATCCTAAGCAATTTCCCCTGTACCTCTTCTAATTCCTCGGCAGACAATTTCAATTTGGGGCGGTTAAAGTTCAGGTCATCGGCGCTGTTGATGGGGATGAGATGCATGTGGGCATGAGGCACTTCGAGCCCTACAACACTGATGCCGCAACGGTTGCAGGGGAAGGTTTTTTCGATGGCCTGGGCAATGGGTTTGGCAAATACAAGCATTTGCGACAAGTATTCATCCGGCATATCAAAAAATTGATCCACTTCTATTTTAGGTATCACCAATACATGCCCCTTTACAAGGGGGAAAATATCCAGGAAGGCGAAGAATTTATCATTCTCCGCAATTTTGTAAGAAGGGATTTCACCGGCGATAATTTTTGAGAAGATAGTCATGCTGATTGGAAAATTTTTGTCCCGGCTAAGCCGGAAGGGAAATTGGGGAATTTTACGGTAACCACAAAAAGAAAGCGCCAACTTTCCGTTGACGCCTCAATAAAATCAATTTCAAAATTCGCCAATTGACCTTTTCCAATTATATGGTAATATCTTCCACCCTGAACTTCATCACCCCGTTCGGAGCCTGGATTTCAGCAACCTCACCTTTTACTTTACCCATCAATCCTTTGCCAATAGGCGATCCGGCGGAGATCTTACCCAGCTTCAGATCCGCTTCTTTTTCTCCTACGATTTGGTAGGTAACCGTTTTTTTAGTGGCCATATTGGTAATGGTAACCTTGGTTAAGATAGTAACCTTGCTGGTATCGATAGAGTTGGTATCCACAATTTTGGCATTGGCAATGGCGCCTTCCAGTTGCTTGATCTTGGCTTCAAGCATGCCCTGCGCCTCTTTGGCCGCATCATATTCTGCATTTTCTTTCAAATCACCTTTCTCGCGGGCCTCGCCAATGGCGCGTGAAGAAGCCGGTCGGTCGATCGCTTTCATCCTATGCAACTCTTCGCGCATCTTATCAAAAGTCTCCTTCGTTACATACATTGTAGCTTCGCTCATAATCTTTCTGTTTAGTAGAGTCAAAAAAAATACAACGCCACATTTGACTGCGGCGTTGCACAAGTCCAAAAGTAAAAAATCTTTCCTATTTAAACGCATATTATATAAGTCCAAAAAATAATTTGGCAGTTTGCAAACGATTTATACATTTGTAGTGTACTACAACACTAATACACTTGTTTATGATCGATTTTTCTGAAGTGCACTTCGGTTACCGTCGCAGGCAGCCCTTATATAAAAACCTTAAACTCAATGTGCAGGCAGGACATATTTATGGTTTACTAGGTAAAAACGGGGCGGGCAAATCCACTTTATTAAAATTAATTGCCGGACTCGTATTCCCCGTATCGGGGAACGTAAGGGTTTTGGGCCAGGAACCAGGCAAACGCCAGCCATCTTTCCTGGAGAGAATATTTCTGATCCCGGAGGAAATTGAAACACCCAATATTGAGGTGATCGCTTTTGCGGATGATTACGCTCTTTTCTATCCAAATTTTGACAAAGAACAGTTTTTGAAACTCTTAAAGGATTTTGATGTGCCTTTACGGAGTTTGAAACAGATGAGTTACGGGCAGAAGAAAAAAACCTGGATCGCTCTCGGTATTGCTGCCAATACACAATTACTAATACTGGATGAACCAACGAATGGCCTGGACATCCCTTCAAAAAGGCAGTTTCGGAAAATGCTGGCATCCAGTATTAACGAAGATCGTTGTGTGATCATCAGTACACACCAGATTCGTGACCTTGACAGCCTGATTGATAACATCATTATTGTGGATGATGGTGAACTGATTGTAAACGCCAACATTGACCTTATCACGCAAAAGATCAGTTTCAGGCAGTTTACCAATGAGAACGATGCATGGGATAGTATTTATTCTGAAAATAACCTGCTTGGCACTTCGGCAGTAGTACTCAAGAACAACGAGGAAGAACCTGGCCGAATGGATACAGAACTGTTTTTCAATGCTTCCATTGCCAATAAAAAAACCATGCAATCATTGTTTACCAACTAACAGAAATACCATGAACGATACTTTCAGTTTTCTAAGGTTTGGCCTCCTGATCAAAAAATTCACCAAAGAACATGCAGTAACCTATCTCCTCTATGCAGCGGCAGCATTTGGCATCCTGTTTCTTATCTATGGCCTCACTGTATTAGGTGTACTACATGGAAGATTCCCACAGGATGCCGCAGTTATTTACTTTATGGGCGGCAGCATTTTCGGAAGCTGTCTTTTTTCAGCCGCTTTCTACGGCTTCTTTCAGAACCATGCTAAGGGTGTTCAATATTTAAATCTGCCTGCCTCACATACCGAAAAATTATTACTCGGCTTTCTATTTACACAGGTGATCTTCTTTATCAGTTTTGTTGCTGTTTTCTTTTTGGTTGACCAGGTGATGTGCGGACTCTACAATCAGTTTCACATAATGCCAACAAATGTTACACCCGAGTACATTCCCCTATATCATGCAAAGCCTATGAACTTCGGTGATCCAATGGTTACAGGTAGTTTTACGGTTGCCTTGATATTGTCAGCCATATGCCATCTCGGCTCATTAGGCTTTGAAAAACATGCATTCGTAAAAACAGCTTTGTTGATACTGGTTATTGGTGCCGTTCTGATGTATGCCAATTTCTTTTTTATGAGATCAATGATACCGGAAGAATCCATGCCGGGAGGTATGTTTTACAGCAAAAGTTTGCGGATTGGTGCAAATGATGCCATTAAGGGGATTGTGTTTTTACCTAAGTCATGGACAAGTTTCCTATATTGGTTTATACCCGGTATGCTCTACCTGCTTTTCTGGCTGAGCGCTTATTTTAAATTGAAAGAAAAACAGATCTGATTCACAGATGGAATTTAACAACCAGCAACCAATATACTTACAGATAGCCGAACTGATCTGTGATAAAATCCTTCTGAAAGTTTTCAGGGAAGATGAACGGATTCCTTCTGTTCGAGAAATGGCTGTGCAGCTGGAAGTAAATCCGAATACGGTAATGCGTACGTATGAATACTTGCAGGGAAAAGAGATTATTACAAACAAAAGGGGCGTGGGATATTATGTTGCAACAGATGGTATACTAAAAGCTACCGACTTGCGTAAAACAGAATTTCTCTCAGTAGAGCTTCCGAGGATT
This sequence comes from Bacteroidota bacterium, assembly GCA_040390405.1. GTDB lineage: Bacteria > Bacteroidota > Bacteroidia > Chitinophagales > Chitinophagaceae > Sediminibacterium. Next base: position 159,117 of record JAZJYJ010000013.1, on the reverse strand, counting down.
TTTAACACAGCGCAGTTATTGAATATTTCAATAGAAGAATTACAAAAACAATACAACACATTCATTCAAAAAAAATTGGACGCTTAAAATAACCGTATGAAAAAAAGTACGCTCATCGCAGGCCTGGCCATTGTTGGCTGTTTTGCAGCATTTGCCGCCGCCAACCTGAAACTGAAACAGGAATATACAAAAGGAAATATACAAAGCGCCTTTACCAAATCAAAACTTGCCCCATTCAGGTTTATTAAAGTGGATTTTGATTCTACCTCTCATTTTGATGGTGATTTTGAAATTACTGTTCGAAAATCGTTGCAACCGGGCTTATCAAAATATTATGAGGAAGAAGGGAAGTTTGTTTATACCATACTGAATGATACTTTGGTCATACAAAACGATCCATTATACAAAGATCACAATATACCCATGTATACTATCAAAATTGATGCCCCATACCTGGCGGGCATTGATGTTACAAGGGGCCGCTATGTTATTAACCTTGCTGACTCAGACAGTCTTTCGATTATTGCCGGCAGAAGGTCATCTGTTAATTTAGCGCTGAATAAAATCAACAATCTTTCTATAACCGCTTCCGATGCATACATCAGCATAAACGCGGTAGAGCCTATCGAAAAAGCTATGATTCAACTCTTCGGCGAAAGCAGTTTAAACGCCGATAATATTATCATCAAACAAAAAAAATTGGTATTAAGCAAAGCAGCTTCGTTAAGACTCAGTGGTCGTTCAATGGAAGACTTTGGAGTTGTTAATGCACAGAAATGATGGAAGGCAGCTGCCTTCCTTTTAAATCCCCAATTTATCCAACAACACTTTCGCCATCTTATAAAACGCTTCTTCGCTATACCCGGCAATATGCGGGGTGATGATCACATTGGGTTGTGCCAGTAACCAATCCAGGTCCGCTTTTTCTTCGGGTGTATAGGTTTCCAATTTCTCATTTTCCAATACATCCAGTGCAGCTGCTTTGATCTTTCCGTTTTGCAATGCCCGGATCAGCGCCTTGGTATCGGTTACTTTTCCACGGCAAGTATTCAGAAAATAAGGACGCTGTTCCAATGCATTAAAAAAAGCATCATTAGCCAGGTGCCTTGTTTCTGCTGTTAAGGGCAGGTGCAGACTGATCACATCAGCATAGCGCGCCAGTTGTTCAATGGCCGCTTCGCGGATATAGTCTTTGGCAAACCCATTTTTGTATTTATCGCAGGCCAGCACCGTAACATCAAACCCTGAAATAAGTTTTGCAAAAGCACTGCCTGTATTACCAAACCCAATAATACCAACGGTTTTACCGGTCAGCTCATCCCCACGGTTGGCATCGCGTATCCATTTCCCTTCCTTAATCTCAAGATTACTGCTGTTGATTCGGTTCATCAGGTTCAGCAATAAGCCCAATGCATGTTCGCCAACCGCGTTACGGTTTCCTTCAGGGCTGCTTACACAACGAATGCCTTTGGCTTCCGCATAGGCCGTATCAATCAGTTCCATGCCACTGCCCAACCGGCCGATCCATTTGAGCTGGGATGCTTTGTCAAGAATATTTTTATCAATGACCAAACGGGTGGTTACAAAGAGTCCGACAATCTCCCCTGCCAATTCGGCCAATTCATTATACGTAATGGTGGGTTGATGCAATACTTCGTATCCTTTTGCTTCAAGCGTTTGCAAAAGGAAGGGATGAACTTTGGAGCTGATCAGAACTTTCGATTTCACTTTTTATTTTTTTGCCACAGATGGCACTGATTTACACTGATTTTGTTTAACGCATATGGAAAGTAAGTGCCGCAAATTGTTCTACGGTTAGCTGTTCGGCTCGTTTGTCAAACAGTTTATCCTGCAAAAAATCATCCTCAAACAAACTCTTTAATGAGTTGCGAAGCATCTTACGGCGCTGGTTAAATGCCGCTTTCACCAGGGTAAATAATTTCTTCTCGCTTTCTACCTGCAAAGATTCCGTTTTTCTCCGTAAACGGATCACACCGCTCATCACTTTAGGTGGTGGAGTAAAACTTTCAGGGGGCACATCAAACAGGTATTCCACTTCATAAAAAACCTGGACCAGCACACTCAATATGCCAAACACTTTGGTTCCGGGTTTGGATACAATCCGTTGCGCTACTTCTTTCTGAAACATCCCTATCATTACCGGCACAAGTTCTTTCCATTCCAATACTTTGAACACGATCTGCGTTGAGATATTATAGGGGAAGTTTCCGACGAGTATAAAGTTTCCTTCAAATGGCGGGGCAATATCCAGGATACTTTGGTGAATGATCTTTCCCTGTATAGTCGGATAGTTTTTTTCGAGATAAGCTACTTTCTCATCATCCAGTTCCACCGCTTTGAAATCTATTCCAGCCAAGGGCAATAGGTACTTGGTAAGGGCGCCACCACCAGGCCCAACTTCTACCAGTTGTGTACAGGCATCTTCCTCTAAAGCCCCAACGATCTTCTGGCAGATGGATTCATCCTTTAGAAAATGCTGGCCCAGTGATTTCTTTAATGTGTACTGCATCGGCGCAAAATTAGGGCATTTACTTCGTGAGACGTGAATCATGAATCGTGCATATTATTTTGCCAATTCCCTGTTCCTCTCACGATTCACGCCTCACAACTCACGTTTCCTGCCCTATTCTTCTTATTTTTACGGTCTAAACAAGTGACATGAACAACGAGCATCAAAAACCAGTTATCGGATTTACCTGTGGCGACCTGAATGGCATTGGCATTGAACTGATCATTAAGAGCCTGTCTGACAGCCGTATCCTGGATTTCTGCACCCCCGTTGTTTTTGCCAGTAATAAAAGCATCAATTTTTACCGCAAGGGACTGGCCGATTTTAATATCAACTATGCCAATACCCGTGAATTGAACAGGCTTAACACAAAACAGGTAAACGTAGTAAATTGCTGGGAAGAAGAAGTAGCCATTACGCCCGGCCAGTTAACCGATATCGGCGGCAAGTATGCACTGATTTCTTTACAACAAGCCACACAAGCGTTGAAAGACGGGCATCTGCATGGCCTGGTTACAGCACCTATTCATAAAAAGAATATCCAGTCTGAAGAATTTAATTATAGCGGACATACCCCCTATTTCAAAGCTTTTTTTGGCGTGCAGGATGTGGTGATGCTGATGACCGCGGAGAATATGCGTGTTGGACTGGTAACCGAGCATGTACCCGTTTCAGAAATAGCCCAACACATTACCCGCGAAAACATATTGGGTAAACTAAAGATCATACACAATAGTCTGCAGAAAGATTTTGGCATCGACAAACCCCGTATTGCTGTTTTGGGATTGAACCCGCATGCGGGTGATGAAGGATTGATCGGCAATGAAGAAGAAACCATTATCAAACCCGCTATTAAAGATGCCAAACACAATATGATGGTGTTTGGCCCTTACAGTTCCGATGCATTTTTTGCACGCGGACAGTTTGAACGTTTTGATGCCGTACTGGCGATGTATCACGATCAGGGATTGATCCCTTTCAAGTCATTGGCTGTTGGAGAAGGGATCAATTATACTGCCGGACTTCCCGTGGTAAGAACAAGTCCCGACCATGGAACCGCTTTTGATATTGCCGGAAAAGGAAAGGCCGATACCGCTTCCTTCCTCGAAGCTATTTTTGAATGTATTGAGATCATCAACAAACGTAATGGCTATGCCGATATGCGCCGCAACCCGCTGAAAAAAATCAGTGCCCGCATGATCGCGAATGCCGTTGATGAAAGAATTGAAGAGAACGAAGGATAATTTCATCCGCATGTACCAGATCTCCAACAAACAACTTTCGGTGAGTATTTCTGCGAAAGGTGCCGAGTTGCAAAGCATCGTTCACAAACAAACCCAACTGGAATACCTCTGGAGCGGCGATGCTGCTTTTTGGGGTAAGAAAAGCCCTGTGTTATTCCCTATCGTAGGTGGATTAAAAAACAATACCTACACTTACCAGGGCCAGTCTTACCAAATGGGCCGTCATGGTTTTGCACGGGAGAAGATGTTTGGGGTTAGATCGCAAACTGAAGAACAGATTTGTTTTACACTGATCTCAGACGAAGAGACCCTGAAAATATATCCTTTCGATTTTCAGTTCTCCATTATCTATACGCTTGAGCAGAACCGTTTGCGGGTTACTTATGAAGTACACAATCCAGCAAATAAACCAATGTATTTTTCTGTTGGTGCGCATCCTGCGTTTAAAGTTCCATTGGCAGAGGGCACTGCGTTTACAGATCACTATGTATACTTCGGCGAAAAAGAGACAGAAGGTAAGTGGCCGTTATCTGCTGAGGGATTGATTGAAATAGCTGCTTCTCCTTTTCTTCGCAACACAGATACCCTTCCACTGCAAAAAGAATTGTTCTTTGGTGATGCGTTGGTTTTTAAACAACTCAAATCTACCAGTATAGGTATTCGCAATCATAGCAATCCACATGGCATCAATCTTTCTTACAGCGGGTTTCCCTACATGGGTATCTGGAGCGCAAAAAATGCACACTTCGTTTGTATTGAACCCTGGTGTGGGATTGCAGACAGTGTAAATACTTCGGGAGATCTCACTAAAAAAGAAGGAATCAACATTTTGGAATTGAATAGCTCTTTCACCCGAAGTTGGGTAGTTGAATTTTTTTAATCTCTCTCTGCGAAAACTCCCCGTTCTCTGCGACTCCGCGGTGAATGTTTTCTTACCACAGAGAGTGCCGGAGTTAAACCAGGAATTTATTTGAATATTGAATCTGAAATACCTTTGTTGATCAGATAGTTGGTATACGTGATCTCAACTCTTCCTTTACGGTTTTTCATTTTCTCCGCATCGGTCAATTGTTTTTCATTATCATCAAATTCGAGTGTAATGCCCTTGGGTAATTTGTAGTCTTTGGTATTGAATACAAACACCACTTTATCCGGCAAGCCATATTGCGTATACTGGCCGTAACTCATTTCAATTTCATATGTTCCGTTCTCTTTGGTTGAGGTTACCGCTTTTTTTACCAGCAGGTTGGCTTCATCAATATACATGGTGGTTAACACAATATCGCTGCTCTCATTGGAAGGGAGTAGTTTTACAACCTTGGTTTTAACACCCGCTATTACCACTTCACCAGCAGCCAGTGCAATAAAATCAGTTGTTGTAATAAGCGAATTCATATTAACAGATACCCCGCCTTTCGGTAATAATGAAATACCTCCGTCTTTCTTTAAACGGAATTTATTGGGTTTCTTGAAATACACTTTCACTTTACCTACCGGCGCTTTGATAAAAGCCACATCCGTTTTCATTTTTCCATCGGCCTCATAATCGTTCACCTGGTCAAGTTTCGCTTTTACTTTCAGGATCAGGGCTGTCATGTCTTGTGAGAAAGCAACCACAGAAAGCTGAATACAACATATGAATAGAATTCCTTTTTTCATGTAATCTATTTTTGTCCATGGATCATGGACTATTATCTAACTCAAAATATCTTTCTTCCTGAAAATCCAAATCGAAGCGGTAACAAATCCTATAATATGCGCCACCAACACCAGCGCAGAATTCAAAATACGCAGTGGGTTTTGAATACTGCCTACGATGGCTTCATTGGCATCGTTCACTTTGATATCAAAGAATTCCTTCCAGCCGATCATATGTGTAGTGAATAAAAAAGGTTTGACCTTATTGAACACAGGAATATTCAGCGTACTTAAAATGGTGAAAAAAATGATCACACTCATCGTGGCCACAATGGGTCCGATGGAGTTTTCGGCAAACAAAGAAAACAGGAATCCCAAAGAAGCAACCGTTGTCATGGCCAATGCCGCAAAACCGAATGCCCATACATAACGCCAGAAAATATCATCCTTCTTGAGCAATACCACATATTGCGATTTCATCAGGAAAAGATCATCCGTTCCGAAAATGATCATGTTGAGAAACAGGGCCATAATGGCAAGCCATACAAGTAATAGCAGTGTATACGCCATAGTGGCGATGAATTTGGCCAATAAGAACCTTGTTCTGCTAATGGGTTTTGTAAGCATGATACGGAGTGTACCCATATTGGCTTCTCCAGAAACCATGTCTGCGGCAACCAATGCGATCAGCAATGGCACATGCACCAATAATACCTGTAATACGATGTAGCAAACCTGGTAGCCATTTAATATCTTTCCTTCTACCGTAATGGAAGAAGTGATATCACGCATCATAAAATCAACGTAGGAATCGCCATCCAGTTTCAATCCAAATTGAATAATACCGATCAGGCCGGTAATAGCCGCGAAAGCAATATAGGTTCGCGGGCGACGAAATATTTTGAATAACTCAATTTGTATAAGTGTCCACATGTTGATTGCCCGAGGTTACTTGTAAAAAATAATCTTCCAGTGAATGACGCGGCTGCAAAGACAATACCTGGATATCCATATCTACCAGGTCTCTGTGCAATTGCGAGATCAGTTGCCTGTCAAGCTTGATCAATATCGCTGTATCACGCTGCGGTTGCAGGTGACCGCCCCATGCACTGAGCTGCAATTGCTGCAAAGCATATGCGTTATCAAAAGTTTGCAATTCAACAATGGTTTGTGAAGGATCAAACAGTTCAGCGGCATTTCCTTCAATGATCTTTTTGCCTTTGTCTATGATGAGTACACGGGTAGCCACCTGTTCTATCTCGCTTAATAAATGAGAAGAAACGATCACCGTTTTTTTCAGGTCGCGACTGAGGTGAAGAATCAGGTTCCTGATATCTGCAATACCTTGGGGGTCCAGTCCATTCGTAGGCTCATCCAGTATGATCAGTTTGGGATCATGTACCAGGGCAATGGCAATACCCAGCCTTTGCTTCATCCCCTGTGAAAAAGTTTTCACGGTATCTTTTGCCCGATGTGCAAGTCCTACTTTATCCAATTGATTCATCAGTAATGTATCGGTAATCTTGATCCCACTCAGGCGCGCAAATAGTTTCAGATTTTCGTAAGCAGATAAGTATTTGTATACATCCGGTTTTTCAATAACGGCACCTATCTGGCTGAGAATTTCATTACGGTTTGATGGAAGATCTTTTCCGAAAATATTCACCGATCCGCTGCTGGGTTCGATCAAGGTAAGCAGCATACGGATGGTTGTACTTTTACCCGCGCCATTTTGTCCGAGAAAGCCATATACATCTCCTTCATTCACAGAAAAAGAAAGATCCTGAACGGCGGTAAGGTTTTTAAACTGTTTGGTTAGACCGGTTACGGTAACGATGGGTTGCATGCAGCTGTATTATGCCGAAGGTACGCAGGATGTTTATAAAAGAAAGGTGAAATGTTTTCGTGATACGTGAATCGTGAGGCGTGAATCGTGAGTAAGCCTGTATTTATCCAAAACACTCCCTAATTTTGTGCTTCAAAATTCTCACGTCTCACGACTGCCCTGCCTGCAAATACTGCTGCAATGCTTTTACATATGCATCAAAAGCTTCTATACCCTTTGTTGTGATCTTGCAGGTAGTTTGGGGGTAATTGTCTTTGAACTGTTTGACTACTTCGATATAACCGGCTTCTTTTAGTTTCTGCACCTGTACACTAAGGTTACCCGCGGTGGCATTGGTTTTTTCGCGGATAAACGTGAACTCGGCTTCTTTTACACCAATCAGGAGGCTCATCACCGCAAGGCGAAGCTGGGAATGTAATATGGGATCCAGTTCCTTAAACATTGGCGGTTGCCTTTTTTTGAGCCAGGTATTTTCTTCTCAGGATGATACCGGGTATGAACCAGCAGAAAATAGCGGTAACACCACCTAACAGCATATCATATTTGGCGGCGGTAAAACAAGAAATAATAAACGATGCGTATGCTATGAAAGAACCCAATAACATGGGTTTGAATTTTTTTACAATCCCTGTAACCAGGGTTGGGAATGCATATAACAAAATAAACAGGGAATATACACTTGGCGCAAAAGGCCTCAGTTCCTGGTCAGGTACGCGGTTATCGGTGTAATGCTTCATCATTTGCCACCCTTCAGTGGCATTGAGTTTAATGGTGGCCCCGGGTATGATATTCTGGTAAGCGATCATTCCGAAAATAGAAATGCCATATACCAGCCATACTGCATTCAACGCATCATCTTCATATTTCAATACAACCTGGGTTCTTTTCTCACGCACGCTGATAATAATCTGTGGAACGATGGCTGCCAATACGATCAGCCAGATATCAAACCCTATCCAAAAATCATATTCACGCTCCAGGTAAGTGGTAAACGAAGCAATGGCCACTACACTACCCCATAGCAATGACCCGATACCAGTATCATAGTAACTTCCCTTCGCTTTTTTGATCATATTGGTAATGATCTCAAGGCTTTCTTTTTCAGTGATCTGTTTTTCGTTAGCCATGATACTATTGGTTTTTTTTGTATTTCGCACGAAGCATGTGTCCCGGAATAATGTAACTGATCAATATGGCCACTGCGCCAATCAGCAACTGGTAGTCATAACTCAGTTTGATAGAGATCACCGCCAGTACAAAATTGATAACACCCCCAATCATCAATGGTCTAAAACGCAGCAAACTGCCACTCACAAGGGTGCCAATCGCATACAGCAGAATATAATAGGTGAAAGCGGTTTGCCATGACTGGCCGCTGATTACATTAATGATCACCAATGCAAAAAAAGCCAATCCTACCGCGATCCATAAATAATCCAGCGCCTCATCTACAAACGAAATCACTCTTTGTGTTTTAGCTTGCCTTGATCCATAGATCCAGGAAACGATACCGCCCAGCGGCATTAAGAACCATACCATATAATGATATGGATACTGTACATATACTTTTAAAATAAAAGCGGATACACAGCAGCCAAATACCAGCCATCCCCATAAAAGAAAATAGAAACTACTGTCAGCCACTGAATCTTTGGTCTTGCTGATCATTTTCCCGATCAAAGCGAGACTTTCCTGCGGTGAAAGTTCTTTTTCCGGTTCCATATTAGGCGTTTTGGTTAAGTTGTTTTTATATATGCAGCAATACTGCCGAAAATTAATCCGGCAGTATTAACTACACTATTTATGCTAAAATCATCAGATCGATCATACGCTAATAAAGATAAATGAACATTGCATGGGATGATCAAAAAAGATCGGCATACTATTGACAAGCTGCCAACAATTTTTCATTCTCTTCTTTGCCCCAGGCAGGATGAAAAGGAGAAGCCGGCTGGAAAGTTTTATACAATTCTGCCGCTTTCTCAAACAGTTTTTTCGCAACCGTTTTACCACCACCAAAAGCTTCCGGTGTATTCATCAGGTTCTGACCTTTCAGGTAATAGCTTCTTGGATTATTGGGATCTGCTTTGATGGCTTTCTCCACTGCTGCACTGGCCTGTGCGCCATAGCTCTGCCAGCGCGACATTGGATCTACCACCATCTGCATGGTAGCGGTCATTTGTCTCAGGCAAAACAATTCAGAATTATTGGCTTCTAGGGCTTCTGCTTTGGAGAGAATGTCATTACTTTTTTCGGCTACCTTGTCTTTATCCGCTTTGGGATTCATCCATCCGGTAATATAATTGGAGTATGCTGCGTAATAATAAGGAAGCCATTTGTCTTTTTCCGCATCGCCAATTCTTTCAAAGAAGGCAGATGTTGTCAGATAGTCTTCTACCGTTTTTGCGGTTTTGAATTGCTCCAGACCTTTTGCCATTGCGCCTTCGTATTTTGATTGCGCTGCCGCCATACCGGCAAAAAACAGGGTTACGATTACGAGTAAGTGTTTCATACAGTTATTTTTTATTAATGATTTTTTTTGACCATGAACTATGGTCCATGGTCAATTTTATGTATTCGGATTGTTCTTTAATTTTTCATACTCTTTCTGGGCACTGGTTATTTTATCTCCCTGGTATGCATGAAAATACTGGAAGGCCATTCCCAGGCCCCAGCCTATCATAGGCCAAATAGGCCAGAAATAAGTTCCGGGACCGGCGCTAAAAAACCAGATCGCAATTAAAAAAGCATTGACAAATAAGTAAGCAGCCAAACTCAAGCGAAATGAGGCACGTGCTTTTGCTATCTGCCAGAGTTCTTCGTCTCTTTGTTGTTCGGTTAACATGGTTGTATGGTTTATGGTGAAGGTTTATCCGTTTACTGTTAGCACTATCATTTTCATTCCTTGTTCATCTGTTCCTTGTTCAAGATTCATCTGTTCCTTGTTCAATGTTCTTCTGTTCCTTGTTCAATGTTCTTCTGTTCCTTGTTCAATGTTCTTCTGTTCCCCTCTTCCCTACAGATTATTATTGATCGCATCCTGTCTCCTGTCAACACCCCAACTCAGGAACAGGCCAAGAAAAATAAACTGTGGTGCAGCAGTGGTAATGGGTTCTTTACGCGAACCATCGTGCGAATAGTTATAACCAAACACCTGGTTCTGGTTAAGCACATTGGTTAGAGAAAATACAAATACACCGTATGCTTTACCCATTGATGTAAGGTAATTCATACTAAATCCTAAATTATTATAGCTGATGGTTTTACCCTGGTCGGCAATATCATACTTGGCTCCGTTCTTTACCATGTTGTAATACGGGCGGCCCGTTGCATAAGAGTACGTAAGGTTGAATCCTGTATTAATACTGCTCACAAATTTCTTCAACACCAGCGAAGCGGTATGATCTGCCGCAAAATTGGGTTGCATCTGTTTGGGATAATTCAGGTAATCACGTTTGGTATCGAGGTATGAATAGCTGATCCAGTAATCCAGTCCTTTGAATGTTTTTTTATCTCTCCAGTACAATTCAATTCCTTTCGCGTAACCGGAGCCATCGTTATTATAAGAAGGATAGGTTTTTACGAGGTCCTCATATTTTTTATAGAACGCTTCTATGCGGAAAGTCTGCAAAGTAGTATTCTTCAGATAGTTGATGATATAGTGCGTTGCTTTGGTATAGCCAAAATTGGTTGTGGCATAGAGATAATTGTTCTCCGGTTTCTGGTAAAACGTTCCGTAGGCTATACTCATTTGTCCGCCCTGTCCCGTTTTATAAGCCAGCGATAACCGTGGTGCAATATTGGTTTTACCGATGAGAGATGATTGTTCAAACCGTACACCAGCTTTGGCCGCCAGATCATTGGTAATGTACAGATCCGCTTCGCTGAACAATGCTTTGAAATGATCGGGCAACAATGCTTTGTAGATGTTGTAAATGTTTTTGTTATAGCTATACATATACTCACCACCAAAACGAATCACACTGATGCCGCTTAAACGTTTATCAAACACCGCTTTGATCTGGCTGAGATCGGCACGCGTGGTTAAATTAAAATTGGTGCTGTCGATCCAAAGTAAGCCGGTTGTAACAGGTGCGTTGCTTTGATTCTGAATATGGTTACTGATATCATTATGGTCTGTGCTGTAACTCAGGCCCAGGTTCATTTTCCAGCCATTCCCGATATTTTCTCTCCAGCTCAGGTTCTGGTACCAGTTGGTATTTTTTAAACCAAATGCATTTTTCAAAGTAGGGTCATCAATATTTGGTCTGCGAAGGCCTAGTTGATTGGTGGCAAATGTTGTGTAATATTTTATAATACCACCTTTCTTTGTTTTAAAGCGGAAGTTGGCATCGGCCGAATGAAATTCAGGGATCTTAAAATAATCCGGTGTTTGTGGAACTATGGCAAAATACGCGGCCACATTTGTGTAGTTATATTGTACACCCCAGGATGATTTTTTATCCTTTGCCACTTCCTGCAAACCTGCACCTAAAAATATGGGCGAGATGGAAGCACTTGCTTCTGAACGTTCAGGCACATCTACACTTTCCAGTATTAATGCGGAAGACAATGCTTGTCCGTACAAAGCGGAATAACCGCCTGTACTAAACACGGTTCCCTTAAATAAGAATGGAGAAAAACGGCCGCGTTGCGCCAGGTCGGGCACACTGCTGAAATAAGGATTGTTTACCAGCGTGCCGTCGATGAATTGTTTGGTCTCGTACCCGGCACCGCCGCGAACAAATAAACCTTCCTGTTCACCTACCTGTTGTGCACCGGGTAAGGTCTTTACCACCGCCGTAATATCGGCATTGGCACCGCCTGTGGTTACCACATCCAGTGAACTTAAAACAGTAGCGGCTCTTTTTTTATCGCCAGCTTCAAAACTGCCTGCGGTAACAGTAACAGCTTTCAGTTCGCTCACTTCTTCTTTGATACTAAAGACAAGATCTGCAATCTCTTTTCCCGGCGTGATCGTTACCGGCTGTTCTGCGGATTTGTATCCCATATTGGTTACGATGATTACCTGCTCCCCTTTTTCAGAAGTTTTGAAAGAGAAATGGCCGGTGGAATCGCTCACCCCACCATCATACGACCCCTTAACGGCAATACTCGCTCCGGCTACAATGCGTCCGCGGTGATCTTTTACGGTTCCTGTTATTTTGGTTTGTGCGTTTACCCAGCCTGCCGAGAGAAATAATACGAGCAGGATTGTTAGTTGTTTCATCTTGGTTTGTTTTGACAGAACAAACATAGAGTAGTTTATTTTATAAACCAAATTGTTTGTGAAATATTTTCTAAGTGGTTCAAATAGTTTAGAAAAAATATTCAAGTTCCTATTTATCAACGAATTAGCCTATAACATGTCGTAGTATTTAGGCAATTCTCTCTGCGAAACCTCCGGCAACCCCGCGCCTCCGCGGTGAAAAAAACGACCCGGTAGCTTTTGGTTTCGGCCTCATTGATACCTTAATGCCCCCTCTCTTCGTTCTCGGATTCTCCTCATTGCCTCCTCGGATTCCGAGGACGAACAGAGAACAAACCGAGGAGGCAATGAGGAGGCAATGAGGAGAATCCGAGGTAAAAAAGACGTTCGTACCACCGTTTCGAGAAGGCCGTCCCACCAGTTCCCGAAGACCGTCACAAATATGAGGGGGAAAATGGGGCCTGGCCGTAGATTTGTTATATCGGTCGCTGTGAAAGGAGTTCGCACAGGATTTCCGGGCGTGCGAACCCGGAACCTTCTCCCCAGCAGTGAATCGTGAATCGTGAGTAGTGAGTCATGAGTAAGTCTTAAGCATCCGATTCTTTACTCACCACTCACCACTCACGATTCACCACTCACGATTCACGTCTCACGTGTTAACAGTTCTTTGACTTATGGTAAACCCCAGGTGTCTGCAACCTGGCTGGAAGAGGTGAATTTTTGTTTCGCTAAGAGGATAAAAGAGAGAAAGAGGAAAAGGGAAGGGCGCTTATAGTAGTTAAAAGGGTTAAAATAGTTAAAGGACGTTATTTACTTCTTTAACTATTTTAACCCTTTTAACTATTCTTAGACAGGCCCCTACTTTTAATAGAGAACAGCAGGTTAGGATGGATATCATCTACTATTAGGGGCATAAAAATAGCCCTGGAAATCCAGGGCTATTTTATCGATCTTATCTTAGAATCTACTAAACCGTAGTGCTAATTATTTGTATTGCGCCATCAAACCTTTCGCCATTGTTACCATTTTGGTAAGGCTATCATCATTCAATTGTCCTTTTTTGAACTCGGCCAGTACATCGGGTAATTTGTTTTCCATATCGGTTAAGAAATGTGCTTCAAACTCTTTCACTTTTCTAACGGATACTTCTTTCAGCAAACCTTGTGTACCCAGGTAAATAATCGCTACCTGTTTTTCTACAGACATAGGTGAATATTGTGCCTGTTTAAGGATCTCTACGTTACGGGCTCCTTTGTCGATTACGTTTTTGGTAGCCGCATCCAGGTCACCACCGAATTTAGAGAACGCTTCCAGCTCACGGTAAAGTGCCTGGTCAAGTTTCAACGTACCGGCTACTTTTTTCATCGATTTGATCTGCGCGTTACCACCCACACGGCTTACAGAAATACCTACGTTGATCGCCGGGCGGATACCTGCGTTGAACAGGTTACCTTCCAGGAAGATCTGACCATCGGTAATCGAGATTACGTTGGTTGGGATATAAGCAGATACATCACCCGCCTGTGTTTCAATAATTGGCAAAGCAGTTAATGATCCGCCACCTTTTACAAGGTGTTTGATAGATGCAGGAAGATCATTCATGTTCTTGGCAACATCATCATTGGCAATAACCTTAGCGGCTCTTTCCAGCAAACGACTGTGGAGATAGAATACATCACCAGGGTATGCTTCACGTCCCGGAGGTCTTCTCAGCAACAGGGATACCTCACGGTAAGCCACGGCCTGCTTAGAAAGATCATCATAAATGATCAGTGCAGGACGTCCTGTATCGCGGAAGAACTCACCAATGGCAGCACCCGCAAATGGTGCGTAGAACTGTAATGGAGCTGGATCAGATGCAGAGGCACACACGATCGTTGTATAAGCCATCGCTCCGTTATCGGTCAATGTTTTCATTACACCTGCTACAGTAGACGCTTTTTGTCCTACTGCAACATATATACAGTATACAGGTTTTCCTGCATCGTAAAATTCTTTCTGGTTGATGATGGTATCTACACAGATAGCGGTTTTACCGGTCTGGCGATCTCCAATTACCAGCTCACGCTGACCACGACCTACAGGGATCATTGCATCGATCGCTTTGATACCGGTTTGCAATGGTTCTTTTACCGGCTCGCGGTAGATAACACCCGGTGCTTTACGCTCCAATGGCATCTCGTACAATTCGCCAGTTAATGGGCCTTTACCATCAATAGGTGCACCAAGTGTGTTGATAACACGGCCAACCACACCTTCGCCTACTTTGATAGAGGCGATCTGTCCGGTTCTTTTTACTTTGGCTCCTTCTTTAATATCACCGCTTTCGCCCATCAATACCACACCCACATTGTCTTCTTCCAGGTTAAGGGCAATGGCTTTTACACCACTTTCAAATTCTACCAGCTCACCACTGCGTACGCCGTTAAGGCCATACACACGGGCGATACCGTCACCCACCTGTAATACGGTACCCACTTCTTCCAGGTCAGCGGAGGCATTGAAGTTGCTGAGCTGCTGCCTCAGTATCGCTGATATTTCGTCGGGTTTAATGTCTACCATGATCTATCTTCTTTTAATGTTATCGTTATTAAAATAGTTATCGCTTATCGCATGTTCTGTACAAACAGGTTCTGCGAGAATTGTTTTTTGATGTCTTTCAGGTCGCGTAAAATACTTGCATCCACCAGTTTGTTATTGAATTCGAGAACGAATCCACCGATCAGTTTTTCATCCACTGCTGTTTCCAGTTCAATGGTTCCGAGACCCTGTGCATTTTGTACTTTTCCTTCAATTGATTTTTTTACATCTTCGCCAACAGCAACTGCTGTTGTTAATTTAACCCTGTGTATGCCTTTAATCTCGTTATACAGATCAATAAAAGCAAATGCAATTTCAGGAAGATCACTCTCGCGTCCTTTCTTTACCAGCAATGTGTTGAAGCCTGCTGTTAACTCGCCCACTTTCCCTTTGGTTACGGCTGTTACGATGCTATTCTTCTGATCGCTTTTAATGATCGGACTTTTCAGCAGGGAAACAAATTCCCGGCTGGCTTTACACACAGCCTGTAAATATTTCATGTCCGCATACACCGCTTCCAGCTGGCCTTTTTCTGTTGCAAGGTCGAGCAGGCTTTGAGCGTAACGGGTGGCTAAACGTGGATTGGGCATGGTTTTAATTAGTAATTAGTAATTAATAATTAGTAATTGAGGAGTTAGCAGTACAGCAATTGTTTTTCAATTACTAATTACTAACTACTAATTACTAATTCAACTTTACTCCTTCTGCTAAGTCATTAATATATTTCTCCTGCTCGCTTTTGTTGCTCAGTTCGCGGCGGAGAATTTTTTCACTTACTTCTATTACCAATGCACCTACCTGGTTTTTTACATCAGTTAATGCTGCATTTTTCTGTTGGGTGATTGCCAATTGCGCATCGGCTACGATACGGTCGTATTCGGCTTTGGCTTTGTCTTTGGCTTCGCTGATCATTTTAGCGGAATGCTCCTTGGCTTCTTTGATCATGGCACCTCTTTCTTCACGCGCCTGGGCCATCATAGCTTCGTTCTCGTTTTTCAACGCGGCCATTTCACCTTTTACTTTTTCAGCAGTGGCGATGGCATCTGCGATACCGGTTTCACGGTCTTTCAGGCCTTTGAGAATCGCTGGCCATGCCATTTTCTTCAGGATAAAAAATACGATCAGGAACGCAAGAAGCGTCCATATCAACAACCCCGGATCCGGTGTAAGTAATTTCATAAGTAAGTTCTCCTATGTTTCCCTTGCGGGATATTTTTGAATCTGTTTGTATGCTAACTGTTGAAGTGTGCGATCCCGCTATTAGCGGGACAGGCCCGCGGAATTAAAAATGAAACGTTACAATAAGTTACTATAATTAGTGTTCATTTTTAAAGGCGCTGTATTTTTCATTCAGACCCCTTCAGCATTCCGATTGAAAAATAACTGCACCCTCCGTCCTGTACTTCAGGTGCAGTTGTAAGTTGTGGTAATGGTTTATTTCAATACCATTGCCAGGAAGCCTACGATGATTCCGAACAATGCGGCACCTTCTACAAGGGCTGCAGCCAGGATCATGTTAGCACGGATGTCGTTCATCGCTTCAGGCTGGCGTGCGATGCTTTCTACAGCACCTTTACCAATCTGACCGATACCTAAACCTGCACCGATTGCAGCTAAACCTGCACCGATTGCACCACCCGCGTTAGCAGTACCATCCAGTAAAATTGTCATCAAACTCATGATCGTTGTATTTACAGTTAAAAAAAACTTGTTTAAATATGTATCTGTTCATCGTGGTGTTCGCCTTCAAACGCCGCTCCGATAAATACCGCTGTCAGATTGGTAAAGATGTAAGCCTGTATAAATGCGACAAGTATCTCGATAAAATAAATAAATACGGTAAACCCTACCGCTACAGGTGAGGTACCCCATCCTACATAAGCATTCATCTGACCGAAGATGAATATCAATGAGATCAGACAGATAATGATAATGTGTCCCGCCACCATATTGGCAAAAAGACGAATGATCAGGGCAAATGGCTTAATAAATACACCCAGGAATTCAACGGGTACTAAAATAAATTTTACGCCTGCCGGTACATTGGGCGGATTAAAAATATGTCCCCAGAAATGCTTATTGGTGCTGGCCAGAATAACCACAAAGGATAATAAACCCAATACAACCGTAAAGGCAATATTACCCGTTACATTAGCGGTACCGGGTATCAATCCGAAAATATTATTGATAAGGATAAAGAAGAAAGTGGTGAGCAGGTAAGGCAGGTATTTTTGTGCCTTATGTGTCAGGTTAGGGACCGCGATTTCATCACGTACGAAAATGATGAGCGTTTCCAGCAGGTTTTGTTTTCCTTTTGGCGCTGAGGTTACACCCAGTCCTTTTTTATACGCACCTGCTACTGAGAGCAAAGTCCATGTCAGTAAAGCCAGTGCGATCATCATCTGAACCACATTACGGGTTAATGAAAGATCATACACTTTTACAGATTCATCCACAGTTCCGTCTTCCTTAACTGCTGCAATTTTTTCTTCTTCAATTTTATAGCCATTGTAAGCCGCTTCGCCATGTTCAAATTTAGATGACATAAAAGCGGTTAAGCCTCTTTCTTTTGAATATAAGATAATGGGTAAGGGCAGTGATACGTGGTGTACTTTGCCTTCACTGTCGTGGTATTCGGTAAAATGGAACTCGTGGTTATCCAGGATGTGGCCAAAAATGACTTCAGCGGCATTAAATCCCTCTTTTGAGGCTTCATGACCAGCCGCGTGGGCCTCTTCAGCAGCTTCGTGATGCGTAGAATCCTGGGCAAGCAAAGGGGCAGAAAAAACAACCGCAAAAAGGCTAAAAGTCGCTACCAGCAATAATTTCACAGTTCTAAGGGCCATACCTGTTTCTAAATTTGCGGCAAAGATAGGGGTACGGGGCTGAAAACCCTGCACGAAAGGGTAGAAAATGGAGAAAAAGTTACCGTCCTTATTTTGAAGCCTTTTCCCTGATTTCTTTGATTTTTTCGAGCTGTATTACGTCCAGTTGATCCTTGGGTCGGTCTAGCGTTTTTTTATTGGCTATCAGGTGATTGATATGTAAAAAAGGCACTTTAACTCCATTCAGATCTGATACAGATGCCAGATCCAGACAGGTTTGGAAAGATTCATTCTCAATCCCTTTCATTTCGGTCATAATGTCTAATTCGATGCCTGCGGCATAAAAACTGGTCCATCCCGGAACAAATTTCATTGTTTCCAATGAAGCGTAGTCGCCATAGCCTAATGCAACAAAAACTTTTCTTAGATTTTGTCTATTGGGAAGCGAATCTTCAATCCAGATATCAAGATCATGTTGCCCGGTTGTACCCATGAAAACGGGTAGCCAAGCCACCAACCATTAGGTATTTGACACCTGCTTCATTCAGCATACGCCAGAAACGGATCAATTCTTCATCCAGAACATCCATAAAATAATTACATTATTTGATGTGGGTTACAGCAGCTTTTGCTAGCGTGGCATTTCGGCGTAGCATCCGGGTAAACAGTTGTAGTTTTTCAATATCCGGCCGAAAGATATCTTCTTTCAGTTTTTCCTCTTCCGATTTAGAAACAAAACCATACAGTGCAGTTTGCTCCTGCACAATGGAAGGTTCCGAAGTATTTGAAGAATATGGTTTATCTGTACCCATGACTATCCTTATAACATTACAGCTCTCTTTTTATCAAACTGCATTTCATGCAATTTAGCATAAAATCCGCCCAATGCCAATAGCTGTTCGTGGGTACCCATTTCCTTTACTTCGCCCTTATCGAGAACGATGATTTTATTGGCTTTGCGGATGGTAGAGAGTCTGTGGGCTATCACAATTGAGGTTCGGCCCGAGATCAAAGCATCCGTGGCTTTCTCGATCAGCATTTCACTTTCGGTATCGATGGAAGAAGTGGCTTCATCCAATATTAAAATAGCCGGATCGTATAAGAGTGCCCTGATAAAAGACAATAATTGCCGCTGCCCCAAACTTAGCGTACTTCCCCGTTCCATTACATTGTAATCGTACCCGCCGGGCAATTGCATGATAAATTCATCTACACCGATCATTTTTGCTGCGGCAATTACCTGTTCGCGGGAAATATCGGGATTACGAAGCGTAATATTATCCATGATTGAACCGGAGAACAGAAACACATCCTGCAAAACCACACCAATGCCTTTGCGAAGTGTCTCCAGTTTAAAATCTTCAATGTTAACCCCATCAACCCTGATCTCTCCTTTTTGAATATGGTACAGCCTGTTCAGCAAACTGATGATGGATGTTTTACCACTGCCTGTATGTCCTACCAATGCTACGGTTTCCCCTGCTTTTACTTCGAAGTTGATGTCTTTCAAAACATAATTCGGCTCTGCATACGCGAAAGAAACATGATCAAATTCAATACGACCCTCCATTTTTTGCGGATCATATGCATCTGCTGCAGAAGGTGGCGTTGTATCTGCATTATCCAACACTTTCAAAACACGTTCCGCGGCAATCATGCCCATTTGCAATACATTGAATTTATCGGCGATCACACGCAGCGGGCGAAAGATCTGGTTCAGGTACAAAATAAATGCCACCAGCAATCCCGCATCCAGCGAGCGGTCTGCGATCCACCACACCAGTAAACCCATACTGATGGCCAGTACAACCTCTACCACCGGAAAAAAAACAGAGTAGGCAAAAATGGCTTTGATATTGGCATTGCGGTGTTCGGTATTGATCTTTTTAAACTTCGTAAACTCTCTTTCCTCCGCTGCAAATGCCTGCACTACCTGCATACCGGTAATATGCTCCTGTACAAATGCGTTCAGTGCCGCTACTGCATTCCGTACACGGATAAAACTTTTGTTCACGCTTTCTTTAAAATAATAAGTTGCAATGATCATAATGGGGAACGGCACCAGGCTGATCAACGTTAAGCGCCAGTCTATCCAGAACATTGTAACCAGTGTAACAACAATGGTCAGCAGGTCGGCAATGATGGGGATCAGTCCATCTGAAAAAATATCATTGATGCTTTCAATATCATTAATGGTTCTTGTGGTGAGCGTACCGATCGGTGTTTTATCAAACTGGCTCAGGTTTAACCCTAATATTTTCCGGTATACGGCAATACGCATGTCTTTTACCACGCTTTGTCCCATCCAGGCCGTAATAAATGTGAACAGAAAACGAACCGTTGTTTCTATAAACAGAAAAATAACCTGGAAAATACTTACCGCAATGATGAACTTGGTAGCATCTGAAAGATCTGTTTTGAAAAGTACTGCTTCCAGCCAGCCCGGCACATGCATAGGTTTGCCCGTTGCTTTGTCGAGAGTTAACTGGATCAGGTAAGGCCGGATGGGTGCAAACACAGCCATTACAATGGCCAGTACAAGGCTGATGTAAAAGAAAGAACGGTATGGTTTCACAAAATGGAAAACCCGGCTCAGTAATGAAACATCAAATATTTTCTTTTTGGGCGTGGAACTCATGGATGGGCAAAGGTAAGGGGGATATGACGAAGCTTTTTTGCCGATCATAAAATCGTAAAGTGAATTAACAGATCAGGGATTTGTGAATTATTCAGAAAACCCGCCAATTCGCTAATTCAACACGCCCCATGATTTCGTATATTTGTTATAGACATGGAGCAAGCACCGGAAAGTTTTGTAGAACCCGTTTTACCAAAATACAATCTCAATCCCGAACAGGAAAAAAATGAGATCATCAGGCATTACCGTGCCCTGCTCAGAAGCCTGCGCCCCAAACTGAAAAAAGGTGATAAGGAACTGGTTCGTACCGCTTTTGAAATGGCGGCCGAGGCTCACAAAACCATGCGCCGCAAAAGTGGCGAACCTTATATCCTCCACCCCATTGCCGTTGCCATGATCTGTGTGGAAGAAATTGGTCTGGGTGTACGAAGTACCATCTGCGCCTTACTGCATGATACGGTGGAAGACACCGATATTACTTTGGAAGATGTGGAGCGCGAATTCGGTACCGAAATTTCCAAAATCGTTGATGGGCTTACCAAGATCTCCAACGTAATTGATACCAATACCAGCCAGCAGGCTGAGAACTTCAAAAAGATCCTGCTTACCCTTACCGATGATCCGCGCGTTATATTGATCAAGCTGGCCGACCGCTTGCACAATATGCGTACACTCGACAGTATGAAGCGCGAGAAACAACTGAAGATCGCGTCGGAAACGGTTTGGGTGTATGCGCCTCTGGCACACCGGATGGGCTTGTATAATATCAAGACAGAACTCGAAGATCTCTCCATGAAATACATGGAGCCGGAAGCTTATCGTGATATCGCCAGAAAATTATCAGAAACCAAACGCGAACGTACCCGCTACATCAACGAATTCATCCGTCCACTGAAAGAAAAACTGACCGCTGCTGGGTTTCATTTTGAGATCTATGGCCGCCCAAAAAGCATCCACTCGATCTGGAACAAAATCAGGAAAAAAGCGGTTGCTTTTGAAGAAGTGTACGACCTATTCGCTATTCGGGTGATACTGGATTCGACCCAGGAAAAAGAAAAAGAAGATTGCTGGAAAGTATATTCCATGATCACGGATGAATACACACCTTCCCCCGAACGCCTGCGCGACTGGTTGAGTAATCCCAAGAACAATGGTTACGAGGCCCTGCACACAACAGTAATGGGTCCACAGGGTAAATGGGTGGAAGTGCAGATCCGCACCAAACGGATGAATGAGATTGCCGAAAAAGGCCTGGCCGCGCACTTCAAATACAAGGAAGGCAGCAACGATGAGGACCGCTTTGATAAATGGTTTGGACAGATCCGCGAAGTGTTGAGTACACAGGATACCGATGGAGTTGATTTTTTACAGGATTTCAAGACCTCGTTCCTTGCGGAAGAGATTTATGTATATACGCCCAAGGGCGAAGTTAAAATGCTGCCCACCGGCAGTACGGCACTCGATTTTGCCTTTGCCATTCACTCTGCCATCGGTACCAAATGTATCGGCGCCAAAGTGCATCACAAACTGGTACCCATTAGCCATAAATTGCGCAGTGGCGACCAGGTGGAGATTATTACCAGCAACAAACAAAAACCATCGGAAGACTGGTTGAACATGGTGGTAACCGCCAAAGCCAAGAGTAAGATCAAAGATGCGCTGCGCGAAGAAAAAAGAAAAGTGGCCGAAGATGGCAAGTATACATTGCAACGCAAACTGGAAGGCATTGGCGCGGCATACAGCCAGTATAATATTGATGAGCTGGTTCAGTTTTACAAACTGCCTTCACCACTGGATTTACACTATAAAATTGCCACCAAGGCAGTTGACCTGCGCGAGCTGAAGGATTTCCTGGTTTTGGGCGACAAAATAGAAATTCCTAAACCCAAGCCGGTTATTCACGAAGTACCGGTAGAACATAGCCAGGCCAAAAACACCCACCGGAAAGATTCTGAACTCATCATTTTCGGGGAAAGCAGCGATAAGATCATGTACACGCTGGGAAAATGCTGTCACCCCATTCCCGGCGATGATGTATTTGGGTTTGTAAGTACGGGAAAAGGGCTGATCATTCACCGAACAAACTGCCCCAATGCACCGCAGTTACTGGCCAATTATGGTCATCGCGTGGTTAAAACCAAATGGGCCAAGAACAAAGAGATCTCTTTCCTTACCGGTTTAAAGATCATTGGCTTGGACGATGTGGGTGTCATTAACAAAATTACCAATGTGATCAGTGGCGACCTGCGGATCAATATTGCCGGTCTTACCATCGAATCGCGTGAGGGTTTGTTTGAAGGAACCATCAAGGTATTTGTACACGATAAAGAAGAACTGGAAGAACTGGTAGCCCGCCTCAAATCGCTGAACGGGATACAAACGGTTGATCGTTTTGATATGGAAAATATTTCCTGACCCCATTTTACACACATCCTTTACCAACCCGTAATAATTAATTTCCGGTTATTAGGTTTTACTGATGGCCTTCTCTTATTTTTGCCCCGATTCAAAATCAAATTATGGTTGACGTTATTTTAGGCTTACAATGGGGCGATGAAGGAAAAGGGAAAATTGTAGATTACTTCGCACCTCAATATGATATTGTTGCCCGTTTCCAGGGCGGCCCCAATGCCGGGCACACATTGTATGTGGAAGGAAAGAAAATGGTGTTGCACCAGATCCCATCAGGCATTTTTCACCAGAATAAGATCAACATCATTGGAAATGGTGTGGTACTTGATCCCATCACACTCAAAAAAGAATGCGAGGCAGTTGCAGCACATGGTGTGGATGTAAAAAAGAACCTGTTCATCTCTGAAAGAACCAATATCATCATCCCAACGCACCGCGCTTTGGATAAAGCTTCTGAACTGGCGAAGGGTGAAAGCAAGATCGGCTCTACCCTGAAAGGCATCGGGCCGGCTTACATGGATAAAACCGGTCGTAACGCATTGCGCGTTGGCGATATCCTGAAACCGGATTTTATGAACCAGTACAACGAGCTGCGTGCCAAACACCAGGTGTTGCTGAATAATTTTCATTTCACAGAAGACATTTCTTCATGGGAAACCGAGTTTTTTGAAGCACTCGAGTTCCTGAAGACCCTGAATGTGATCAATTGCGAATATTTTATCAATGATCAGATCAGCAAAGGCAAGAAAGTATTGGCCGAAGGTGCGCAGGGCAGCATGCTGGATATTGATTTCGGAACATTTCCTTTTGTTACTTCCTCCAATACCATTTCTGCCGGTGTTTGTACCGGTTTAGGCGTGTCGCCTAAACAGATAAACGAAGTGATGGGTGTAACCAAAGCTTATTGCACACGCGTAGGCGGAGGCCCCTTCCCAACAGAACTGGAAGATGCTACCGGCGAAGAGCTTAGAAAGATCGGCAGTGAATTTGGTGCCACCACGGGCCGTCCCCGCCGTTGCGGATGGATTGACCTGGTTGCGCTTCGCTATGCCTGTATGATCAATGGCGTAACACAGGTGATCATGACCAAGGCCGACGTACTGGATTCATTTGCAGAATTACAGGTTTGTACCGCATACAACATTAACGGAAAAGAAAGCAAAGAAGTTCCTTTCCAGATGTCGGGTGTAAAGATCAATCCGGTACTGCAAGGTTTTCCCGGCTGGAACCTGGATACTACCCAAATAAAGGATGCAGCCTCTCTGCCCGCTACTATGGGTAATTATATTAACTTTATTAACAGCTATATCGGCGCACCGGTAAAATATGTTTCCAACGGACCGGGGCGCGACCAGATTGTTCACGTGTAGCAGTTAATTGGCACTTGATTTGTGATTGAAAAATTTTTTTGGTTAATAATAAATTGCGTTGAAATTTTACGCAATCAATCTTATTAGAAATATGGCAGCGAAATCTGATAAGGATTCCAAATCCACAGCTAAGAATGCACCGGCCAAAAACACCGATGCAAAACCGTCCTCTAAAAGCAAAAAGCAATTGGAAGATGATGATGATGATTTAGAACAAGATGAAGAGGACACCAAGCCTCTCAAAAAAACAGCTTCTAAATCAACCGGAAAAAAAGCGGCATCTGACGATGACGACGATGATGATGGCGACGAATCAGATGATGTGGATGATGATTGGGAAAAACCCGAAGAAGAAGAGGAATGGGATCCTGATTTCGACGAATTCGATATTCCGAAAAGCAAGGGAAAGAAAGCCGTAGGCGGCGCCAAAAAGAAAGGCGACGATGAGGATGATTTTAAACTGGACGAAGACTTCAAGGAATTCGATCTGTTCAATGATAAAAGTGGTGGATTTGATGATGATGAAGATGATGATTTCTGATCATCGGCCCCTTCTACTGTGAAAAGAACAACAGCCTCTTTTTCGATACAAAACATTGATGCAATCAAACAGCAAATGTTGAGCTGGGTTAACCGGTTCAACATTTGTTGTTTTCTGGATAACCATCAATACCATTCTGCTCACCAAACCGTGGAATGCCTTGCTGCTGCTGGCGCTGCTCAGTTCATTTCCCCAAAAGAAAACATACTGGAATCATTGCGAAGTTTCAACAACCGGCACAATGACTGGCTTTTTGGCCATATCAGTTATGATTTGAAAAATGAGATCTCACCCCTACAATCCAGCCATCCCGATCATATCGGTTTTCCCATTCTGTTTTTCTTTCAGCCGGAAATTGTGTTACAGTTAACGGGTGATACGCTTACCATAGCATCACTCACAAAGGATCCCACAACTGTTTTTGCAGAAATCACTGCTTGCCCATTAACCATGGACCATGGACATTGGTCGATAGAAATCCGGCCACGCATTAATAAAGATAATTACATACAAACCATCGAAACCATCCGCAAACACATACAGCGCGGAGATTGCTATGAACTTAATTTCTGCCAGGAATTTTATGCAACCCATGTGGTAACCGATGCACTGCAATTGTACAAAGCATTAACAGCTGTTTCACCCAATCCTTTTTCCTGCTTTTATAAACTGGAAGATAAGTATGTACTCTGTGCCAGTCCGGAAAGATATTTACAGAAGAAAGGAAATCATCTTATCTCGCAACCCATCAAAGGCACTTTTAAACGTGACCTTGGAAATGCCGTTGCTGATGAAGTATTGAAAAGAGAATTACAGCAAAGCGAGAAAGACAAAAGTGAAAATGTGATGGTGGTTGACCTTGTGCGTAACGACCTCAGCAAGGTTTGCAAAGAAGGAAGTGTACGGGTAGATGAGTTATTTGGTGTTTACAGTTTTCCGCAGGTACACCAGATGATCTCTACCATTTCCGGAGAATTAAATGAAGGCGTTGATCTTTCCGATATTCTCCGGGCCAGTTTCCCTATGGGAAGTATGACGGGCGCGCCCAAACGAAAAGTAATGGAACTGGTTGAGACCTACGAACAAACCAAACGAGGTATTTATTCAGGTGCAGTTGGGTATATCAGTCCTGAAAAAGATTTTGATTTTAATGTGGTGATCAGGAGCATTCTCTACAATGCCACTAACCAATACCTTTCTTACCTCGTTGGCGGTGGTATTACTTTTTACAGCGATGCGGAGAAAGAATATATGGAGTGTTTGTTAAAGGCAGAAGCAATCAAACAGGTATTGCAGGGGAATTGATGGCAAGTGCTGGCTGATGTGGGGACACATCAACTGTGGCGGTGCCGTGATTATGTCCTCACAATCACGCGCTCATTCCAGAAAATTATTTCGTCAGAACCACTGATCCCTGCAGCAATGCCCTTACCGATTCCATCAGCAAGCTGTTCTTACGCGCTTCAAACATAGCGGCGGTTTCTTTATTCAAACGCATCGGGTATTTTTTTCCCTCAGCTAACGCTTTATCAAAGCCGGGATTCCATTTATTAAAACGTACAATATCCATTGCCAACCCATTGCAAACCACAACAGAATTATAACGACCGCTGATCTCCAATACTGTTGTACTGGCCAGCTCATCGGCACTCAGTATCACTTCCTGGGGTTTGGCGGAAAGGGCTTTCTGCGCAATGGTTTCATTGGCCGTCATGGTTGTCCATCCGCCGCTTCCTTCAAAAATATAATGTGTACCAATGAATTTTTTTACGTGGTTACGCGTTTCTTCGGGAAGATAATATTGTAGGTCCCAGAAATCTTTGCTTCCTGCTTTGCGAATGGCTTGCCTCACACGACCGGCCCCGCCATTGTAAGCGGCTACTACCAGCAACCAATCGCCGAACTCTCCATACAGTTCTTTCATTAAGCGGGCTGCAACATGGGTGCTTTTATAATAGTCCATCCGGTCATCGGTGCTTCCCGTTCGCAGGCCAAATCGTTTGGCTTCATAGTCCATCAACTGCCAGGGTCCCACTGCACCGGCCCAGGAAACCAGCCCGGAACTGAGATGACTTTCAATCACGCTCAAATATTTCATCTCTCGGGGAACACCATATAAGCCCAGTACATTATCGTACAGGTCAAAATAAGGTTTGCCCCATGATTTCATCCTTTCCAGCTCCTTTCCCTGTTTACGTATGTATTCCTGCACAAAAGAAACTGCCCGGGGATTCAGTTGCGCCGCATAAGGCCTGGAAGCGTCGAAGGTATTGTTACTGAACAGGCTTTTAAAACCGCTTTTATCCGATACCACAGAATCTACCAGGTTCTCCTTTTCCAGGCCGATACCGGTAAACGACATGGTTCCCAGCGCCCCGGCCACAAAAGCAAAACCCACCAGGGTTAACTTGGTAATAGAGATATGACTGTTGATATTAATACCAAACCACTGCATCCGGTTACTGTTCTTTTAATTGTTGTTTGAAACGGGTGTAGAAACCCGGTTTGCCTTACCCGGGGATAGCGGTAAGCTGCCGGGAGAGGCGCAGCAAAGATACCTCATCAAAATGAGAAGTCATTACCTGGAGGCCAAAGGGCATGCCATTGGGATGTTTGAAAAGCGGGAGTGAAATACCGGGTATTCCTACCAGGTTAGCGAATACGGTATAAATATCTGCCAGGAACATTTCTACCGGGTCGTTGCTCTTCTCACCTATCTTAAACGCAGGTGAGGGAACAGTGGGGGAAATGATAGCATCGTATTCGGTAAAAATCTCTTTGGTTTTGTTACTTAATAATTGTCTAACCTGCTGGGCCTTAGTAAAATAAGCATCGAAATAACCGGCGCTCAATACAAAGGTACCCAGCATGATCCTTCGTTGTACTTCTTTGCCAAAACCCTGGCTTCGGGTGGCTTTGTACAGCTCCGTAAGATCACCTTCTTTTACATCGGCACGGTAACCATATTTCACCCCGTCGAAGCGGGAAAGATTGCTGGAAGCCTCAGCCGTGGTTAAAACATAATAGGTTGGAACCACATATTCAAGTAACTCAAAATCAACTGCTGTAACCGTATAACCCAGGGCTGTTAATTTTTTGATAAACGATTCGATTGTTTCTCTGATCGCAGGATCCAGGCCGGGATGTTCCAGTGCTTCTTTAAAATAGGCGATCTTATATTTTTTATCCGGTGCACTCAGAAGTGATGCATAGGC
The DNA here is from genome assembly GCA_040390405.1 of Bacteroidota bacterium. Taxonomy (GTDB): domain Bacteria; phylum Bacteroidota; class Bacteroidia; order Chitinophagales; family Chitinophagaceae; genus Sediminibacterium. The sequence continues at coordinate 131,069 of JAZJYJ010000013.1, read as the reverse complement.
CGGTACTTCTTTTTGCGAAACCGTACTGTCAAAGTCGTCGGCACCGGAGATTACTTCCAATACAAGCGCAGCATCTTCTACAGAATTGGCAAATACGCCGATCTGGTCAAAGGAAGAGGCATAGGCAATCAACCCATACCGTGAAATTCTGCCATAGGTTGGTTTAATACCCACCACACCACAGAAATCTGCAGGCTGGCGAACAGATCCACCTGTATCACTTCCCAGGCTGATCATACACAAACCTGCCTGAACAGCTACGGCCGAACCCCCAGAGGATCCGCCAGGTACACGGCTTTCATCGATCGCATTTTTTACTGCGCCGAATACAGAGTTTTCGTTACTGCTTCCCATCGCAAATTCATCACAATTCTGCCTGCCGATCACAATCGCACCTTCTGCAAGTAATTTGTTTACCGCAGTAGCATGATAAATCGCAGTAAAATTTTCGAGGATCTTTGAAGCGGCGGAAAGTGGATGGTCTTTGTAACTGATCACATCTTTCAAACCCACAACAACGCCATGCAACCTGCCAATGGGTTCACCTGAATTTCTTTGCTGATCCAGCAGGACAGCGGTTTCCAGGGCTTCGGCTTCATACAGGTTCAGGAAAGCGTTAAGAGAAGATCGTTCGCGGATGGCTTCCAGATAACAACGAACGGCCTCCACGCAGGTGGTTTGGCCGTTCTGTAATGCTGTATGATAGTCTTTGATTGTACTAAAGAGAAACAAAGGCTATAATGCTTTTGATGGAAATAAATTACGGTTGCGGAGTAGTGGTCTGGTCTTTTTCTTTCATACCTTCTTCCAGTTCTTTTTTCACGTTGTTTTTAGCATCGTTGAACTCGCGGATACCTTTACCCAAACCCCTCATAAACTCAGGGATTTTTCTTCCGCCAAATAATACAAGTACCACTACCGCGATCAGTAAAATTTCCTGAAAACCTAAATTGCCCATAAAAATTGTTTTAAGAAGTTCAAAGTTAAGGTAAAACAAATGTCCTGCAACTAATTAATTGCGGTAGTAAGACCGCATAAAAAAGCGGAAGTTTAGTGTATACCAAACTTCCGCTTACATATAAATTAAAACGATAAGTTCTAGAAACGCTTTTCCTTGATACGGGCACTTTTACCACTGCGCTCACGCAGGTAGTACAGTTTTGCACGACGAACCTTACCGCTTTTGTTCAAAACGATAGAATCGATATTTGGAGACAGGATAGGGAACAAACGTTCTACACCTATGCCATCAGAGATCTTACGTACGGTGAAAGATGCGGTAGCACCATTTCCCTGTTGTTTGATCACATCTCCACGGAAACTCTGGATACGCTCTTTACCACCTTCTACAATCTTGTAGTTAACGGTAATATTATCACCCGCCTTGAATTTAGGATGGGTCTTGATTGTTGTCAACTGGTCGTGTACAAATTGAACTGCTGCGTTCATAACTTTTCTTTTTTGCGGACGGCAAAGGTAGGGATTAATTAGAAATTAGTAATTAGAAATTAGTAATTTTTTTACCTCGCTATATTTATCGCCCTTTTTTCCCTGATTACAGTTACTTTAATCTGCCCCGGATACGTCATTTCAGTCTGTATTTTCTGGGCTATTTCGAAACTGAGCTTGTCGCTGTCTACATCGGTCACTTTATCCGCTTCTACAATCACCCTCAATTCCCTGCCTGCCTGGATAGCATAGGCTTTTTCCACGCCGGTATAGTTAAGTGCCAGATTCTCAAGGTCTTTGATACGCTGCAGGTATTGCTGCATGATCTCCCTGCGTGCGCCCGGACGTGCGCCACTGATGGCATCACAAGCCTGGATAATGGGTGAAATCACATATTGCATCTCCATTTCATCGTGGTGGGCGCCGATGGCGTTCACTACAGCCGGATTCTCGCCGTATTTCTCGGCCAGTTTGGCTCCCAGCAGGGCATGGGTCAATTCGGTTTCTTCGTCGGGCACTTTACCAATATCATGCAGTAAACCGGCGCGTTTGGCCAATTTGGGGTTCATACCCAGTTCTGCGGCCATGATGGCGCAGAGATTGGCGGTTTCGCGGCTATGCATCAACAGGTTCTGGCCATAGGAAGAACGGAAACGCATTTTACCTACCAAACGAACCAGTTCTTTATGCAGTCCATGAATGCCCATTTCTATCACGGTCCTTTCACCGATCTCCATGATCTGCTCTTCCAGCTGGCGGCGGGTTTTTTCTACCACTTCCTCAATACGGGCCGGGTGGATACGACCGTCAGATACCAGTCTTTGTAAGCTCAAACGAGCGATCTCCCTTCTTAATGGATCAAAAGAAGAAAGAATAATGGCTTCCGGTGTATCATCTACAATCAGGTCAACGCCTGTCGCCGCCTCAATAGCGCGGATATTACGGCCTTCGCGACCAATGATCTGTCCTTTGATCTCATCGGTTTCGAGGTTAAATACGGTAACAGTGTTTTCGATGGTAACTTCCGCAGCGGTTCGCTGGATGGATTGGATAACGATCTTACGGGCTTCTTTATTGGCCTTCAGTTTAGCGTCTTCAATAATTTCCTGCTGAAGTGTAAGCGCCTGTGAATGGGCTTCCGCTTTCAGGCTTTCTACCAGCTGTGTTTTAGCTTCTTCTGCACTTAAACCGGCAATCTTCTCCAGGCGGCGTATATGCTCTTCCTGGTGTTTTTCCAGCTCGGTACGTTTGTGATTCACTACCTCTATCTGGCGATTGAGGTTTTCTTTAATGGCTTCGTTTTCCTTGACCTGTTTGTCAAGCCCGGCCTCTTTCTGGTTAATGGTGATCTCTTTCTGTTTGGCCCTGTTTTCCAGGTCACCCAGCTTGCGGTTTCTTTCCAGTACATCCCGATCGTATTCAGATTTCAACTGCACAAACTTCTCTTTGGCTTCCAGTTGTTTCTCTTTTTTGATCGTTTCGGACCGGAGTTCGGCTTCTTTCAGAATATTTTGAGCCTGTTGCTCAGCATCTTCAACCTGTTTTTTTGTGTTTTTAGCGAAAAGAAATCTACCCGCTATAAGCCCCACAATTAGTGCACCTACACCACTGATAATATACATTACTGTTTGATCCATGATCTTGGCAAGTTTTTAAATAGTTCACAATCATATGTTGTTCACATCTCATTTTCCCGTAATAAGTAAATGATAATGGACGAAGATAATTAATAAAGTACGAAGTACGAACGCGGAAATGGGAACTTATGGAAAACGGATAGATTACCAGTTACCGATTGCGGGTTACCGGTAACTGGCAACCTGCAATTTTTTTTCTAAAGCTGGCTTTCTGAAAGCGCTTTGTCTACCATTTTTTCGAGCGAAGCCAACCGGGCGGAGGCTTCATCCCATTTTACCAGATCGATACCGGATTGATTTTGTTCGGTGGCAAACCAGAGCAATACCATCGATACATAATCCTGGGTATCCTTACCCGCAAACTGGGTTTTAAACTCGGCGATCTTATCATTGATCAGCGCCGCGGTTTTGCGTACCATTTCCTCATCTGCCGAATCTATTTTGAGACGGTAGCTGCGGTCGGCGATGAGGATATTTACAGGTATGAGTTCAGGCATAATCATTCATGTTTTCCTCGCGTCATTGCGGCTTTGCGGTTATACTTTTTACCGCAAGGGTGCTAAGACACAAAGGTTCGCTAGGTATTTAACAAAGCCAGGCATTTATCAATTTCTTTCAGGTAAAGGTCTATGCGCTTGCTCAATGCATTCTTTTCCGATTCGCTGATAGCACCGGACCCCAATTTTGCAGCATCCACCTGCTGCTGAAGGCTCTGTGCCACAGCCTGCTTTTCTTCATGCAAGGCAGTCGTTTTTTCCAGCTCTTTTTTCAATTGCTGGTTTTCTTTTTGCAGCAAAGCCTGTTGCTTCAGCAGTTGCTGAAGTTTATCCTGGATGCTTTTTATCTGTAGATCAAGATCAACCATCTTATTAAAGGTAAAGGCATTAGGGAAGATATATGCATTTTTATTGCACTTCTTTGGAACACGGATTACACAGCACGGATTACACAGATTTAAGATATGATTTCGCCAATACCAGAATAAGTGCATTATGCATATCCGTGAAACCCTATTTCATATCTGTGAAATCATATTTCCAATCCGCGTAACCCGTGATAATTATTTACGGATTTCAGCAGACAGTTCTGCTTCAAACCCCTGCACCAGTTTGGCTACCATAGTATCCACTTCTTTATCGGTTAGTGTTTTTTCATCATCAGAGAAAAGGAAACTGATGGCCATTGATTTTTTATCGGTACCCAGTTTTTCACTTTCAAATACATCGAACAGCCGCATGTCTTTCAGCTTGGGCAGCTTTACCTTTTTAACGGTTTGCTCAATCGATTCGAATGTGGTGGCACGACTTACCACCATGGCCAGATCGCGCTGCATGACAGGGAATTTATTTACCTCTTTGTAACGGATCTTGTTTTTAGCTACCGAATCCAGCAATGCGCTGAAGCTGATATCGAGTATAAATACTTCCTGTTTGATATCGAACAATTGTAGTTTCTGTTGTGTTACCTCCATTAGTTTGCCCAGCAAACGCTTGCCATGATACATATTCAGTACCATGCCTTCCTGTTCAGTCTTTTCAAAACGAACCTCATTCAATCCTGCCAACCCGGTTAGGGCCGTAGCCAATCCTTTAAGACGGTAAAAATCCTGGGGTTTGCTTTTTTCGCGCCAGCTGTCATCGTGGTTGACACCGGTAATGTATAGGCAGAGATGTTCTTCTTCTACATATTCACCAACCGCTTTACTGAAATAGGTTTTGCCTATTTCAAAAAACTGCAGGTTCTGGTTACGGCGGTTGAGATTATAAGCGATCGACTCCAACCCTGTCTCCAACATAGATGGGCGAAGCAGGTTCAGTTCCTCGCTCAGGTTATTGATCATTTTCACTGTTACCGCCAATACTTCTTCTTCAAAATATTTGCTGTTGGTGATAGAGTTAGTGAGTATTTCGGTAAACCCCTGTCCAACTAAATACGTTGCTATCTTATCGCGCAAAGATTCTTTCTGTCCAAGCATTTCAACTGCCGGACTAATGGTAATCGTGGCCGGTATTTCAATATTGTCCAGGCCATCGATTCGTAAAACTTCTTCTACAATATCTGCGGGTATGGTAATATCGGGTTTACTGTACGGAACGGTTACGCGCAATTCATCCTGTCCTTCGCGAACGATCTCAAAACCAAGACTGGTCAGTATTTTTTTAACGGCATCTGAATGATAATTCTTGCCGCTCAGCTTTTTCAGGTAATGGTTTTTCAGCGCTACTTCTGTTTTGGGTTTGGGATCCGGATATACATCCACTATCTCGCTGGCGATACTTCCACCGGCAATTTCTTTGATCAATAGCGCAGCACGCTTCAACACGTTTACTGTATTGGAAATATCCACTCCTTTTTCAAACCGGGTAGCAGCATCTGTTCTCAATTCATGCCGAACCGATGTTTTACGTATGCTTACCGGATGAAACCATGCACTTTCTAAAAAGATGTTTTTAGTATGGGTTGTTACACCACTTTTCAATCCACCAAATACACCTGCGATACACATGGCTTCTTTGGCATTGCAGATCATCAGGTCTTCACTGCTGAGTTTCCTCTCTTTTTCGTCCAGTGTAATGAATTTGGTTCCTTCCATTGCATTTTTCACAATAACTTCTTTACCTGTAATCGCATCCGCATCAAATGCATGCAGGGGCTGACCGGTTTCGTGCAGAATGAAATTGGTAATGTCTACAATATTATTAATGGAACGAAGCCCAATAGCCGTCAACCGGTCTTTCAGCCATTTAGGCGATTCACCAACGGTTACGCCGCTGATACTTACACCTGCATACCGCGGACATGCTTCTGTATTTTCTACGGTTATTTTGATGGGTAAGGATGTATTGTCAACCGTGAATCCGTTAGCGAACGGCGCTCTTACTTTTGTTTCCACGATATGATGGGTGAGGTAGGCACATACATCTCTTGCCACACCATAATGGCTCATGGCATCCATTCGGTTGGGTGTTAAACCGATTTCATAGATCCAGTCGGAATAAGGTTTGAAATAGTCTGCCGCTGACGAACCCACAATAGCATCCGCTGGCATTACAATAATGCCTTCATGAGCGGAACCAATACCAATTTCATCTTCTGCACAGATCATCCCATGGCTTTCCACGCTGCGGATCTTAGCCAGCTTCATGGTCAATGGATCACCCGATACGGGGTAAATGGTCGTACCGATGGTGGCAACCACCACTTTTTGTCCGGCGGCCACATTACTCGCGCCACAAACGATCTGCAATGGTTCGGCGGCTCCAATATTTACTTTGGTAACCTTTAATTTATCAGCATTCGGATGCTGGGCACATTCCAATACCTCTCCAATCACCAAGCCGGCCAGGCCGCCTTTGATGTTCTCATATTTTTCCAGGCTTTCTACTTCCAGGCCAATAGATGTGAGAATTTTAGCTAATTTCTCGGGCTCAATGGCTTCGGGCAGGTAATCACATAACCAATTGTAACTGATCGTCATAGTTGCTTGCTCTTTACGGGGGTCAAAAATAGGTGATAAAATTTACGTGAGGTGTGAATCGTGAATGGTGAATGGTGAGTAGTGAGTAAATCCCTTCCACTGCCCACTCACGATTTACGACTCACGCCTCACGATCCCCCGCTCATTAGTTACAGCTTTTCCCCATCAAACCCCTGATTTCCCTGAAAATTCTTTCTTCACAGGATATGTGAATTAACCTTGCTTTGGGTAGGAAAACTTTTGCTTTTGGTGGATAAGCGTAGTAAATTGTGTGGATAGCACGTATTGGCCTGTGAATAGAGCTTGAATAAGCTGTGGATGAAAATTGAGAGAAATAATTTTCCGGCACGACCTTTCAACCCATATATTCGCTCCCCCTTACATCGCAGGTAACAATTCCGTAACATGGAAATGACTCCTGCGAAGTGGTGAAACAAGGTTTACTAACTCCTTAATTGAACTGATAGAAATGGATCTGACCAGCCTGAATAAAGACCGCAAAAGAAGGAAGACTTCGGTAGATATGAGCACCATGGTATACGGCAAAGTACCGCCGCAGGCTAAAGAACTGGAAGAAGCGGTTTTAGGGGCGGTTATGCTGGAAAAAAGCGCTTTTGATACCATTTCCGAGATCATCAAACCCGAGTGTTTTTACGTTGAGGCCAACCAGCTCATCTACAAAGCCATGCAGGGCCTGCAGCAGAAAAGCATGCCTATCGATATCCTTACCGTAGTAGAAGAACTCAAATTCCGCGAACAGCTGGATGCAGTAGGCGGCCCTTACTATGTTACCAAACTTACCAACTCCGTTGTTTCCACGGCTAACATCGACGCGCACGCTCGTATTGTGCTGCAGAAATTCATTCAGCGAGAACTGATCCGCATCAGCGGTGAAATTATCGGGGATGCTTACGAAGACAGCACCGATGTATTTGACCTGCTGGACGAGAGTGAGACCAAGATGTTCAACATCACCAACAATTACCTTAAAAAGAATTTTGAAGATATTCAGAACGTACTGGCCAAAACCATTAACCGGATCGATGAACTGCGTACCAAAACGGAAGATATTTCTGGTGTGCCCAGTGGTTTCCCAACACTTGACCGTATTACGTATGGATGGCAGCCAACGGATCTGATTATTCTGGCAGCACGTCCTTCGGTAGGTAAAACCGCATTTGCCTTGAACCTTGCCAGAAACTCTGCCCTGCATCCTACCAAGCCTGTTCCGGTTGGTTTCTTTTCGCTGGAGATGAGCGCCTCGCAGCTGGTACAACGTATCCTGAGCGCCGAGAGCGAGATCAAGATGGAAAAGATCAGCCGCGGTAAACTGGAGAATTACGAGTACGAACAATTACTGAGCAAGGGTATTAAGAAATTAGAAGTTGCACCGATCTTCATTGACGATACAGCGGCCCTGAACATTTTCGAGTTCCGTGCCAAAGCCAGGAGGCTGGTAAACAAACACAATGTGGGCATCATCATCATTGACTATTTGCAGTTGATGAGCGGCACCGGCGACAGGGGCAGTAACCGTGAGCAGGAGATCAGTAATATCTCCCGGAACCTGAAAGCCCTTGCCAAAGAACTGAATGTTCCCATTATTGCATTGAGCCAGTTAAGCCGTGCGGTGGAAACACGTAAGGAAAGTAAGATGCCGCAATTGAGTGATCTGCGTGAATCGGGTGCCATTGAGCAAGATGCCGATATGGTCATGTTCATTTACCGCCCGGAATACTATGAAGTGATGAACAATGAGAACGGTGAAAGCACCCATGGAGAAACGCATATCCGAATTGCCAAACACCGTAACGGTTCACTGGAAACCATAAAGCTGCGCGCCAAACTGGAGATCCAGAAATTTGAAGAATGGGAAGGTGATGGTGGCATACCTGGTTTGCCCGGCAACTATAAACCCCTTGGTCCTTCATCGGCTGCGGGTGGCGGTGCCAGCGATAGCAGTAAATTATTTATCCAGAAAGGAAGTAAAATGAATGGCGGCGATTTTGATGAAGGATTTGAGAATGATGCGCCGTTTTAAATACGAAGTGAGAAGTACGAGGTACGAACTTCTTAAAAGCTGTTTAAGTATAATTAATACGAATTGTTTATACCTCTGCGAAAGCTCTCTGTTCTCTGCGGTGAATGTAAACCGCAATTCACCGCAGAGCCGCAGCGTTGCCGGAGTTTTCGCAGAGAAACATGAGTCTTAATGAGTTAAAACAGTTAACGCAAGCAGCCTCTTACTTTTATATAAACTTTATTTTCGTACTTCAATCCTTGTACCTCGTACTTACTATGTCGTTGCCTTTCTTCTACGAACAAAACATCCCAGCGCCTTCTTCTCACTTTACCTTAAGTGAAGAAACCAGCAAACACTGCATTCAGGTGTTACGCATGAAAGCAGGTTCGTTTTTACAACTAACCAATGGTGAAGGAAGTTTGTACAAAGCAAGTATCGTTAGCGAAGACAAAAAGAAAACAGTTGTGTTGATCGAAACACAAACGGCTGCTCCTCCTTCTTCTCCAAAAACAAGCATTGCCATTTCTTTATTGAAAAACGCAAGCCGTTTTGAATGGTTTTTAGAAAAAGCTACTGAAATTGGGGTAACGGATATCCAGCCACTTATCAGTCAACGAACAGAACATACCCGTTTTCGCCACGACAGGATGAACGGCATTCTAATAGCTGCCATGTTGCAGAGCCAGCAGGCATGGTTGCCAGTTTTGCATGAACCGGTTTCTTTTACTGATTGTATTATTCAATCGAAATGGCAGCAAAAACTGGTGGCGCATTGTGAAGAAGAAGCAAAACAACTCATCAAAGATCTCCCCCCCTCCATTGAAACACAAATACTGATTGGCCCCGAAGGCGATTTTACCCCGGATGAGATCAAACTCGCATTAGATCATCATTATTTACCCGTTAGCCTGGGCGATACACGCCTTCGTGCCGAAACGGCGGGGGTTGTGGCATCCGCTTTGCTTGTAAATAAATAATCCGCTGCAACAATCTCCCCCGCTCTCGCGTTTTCTGCGGTTGGAAAAATTGCCGATCGCAGAGAACGAAGAATTGCTTGCGGAATTTTGAAAAATAGTATATTCATCATACCATGAGAAAACAGCTACTAGGCATTCTTATTCTATTAATCGCTTTACAGTCCTGCAAATATTTAAAAAGCAAAAAAGCAATTGCCAGAGACACCACCATTAACCAGAATACATCTTTCAACAATGTATTTCTCGATAGTGCGCATGTAGATGAATTTGTTGCACGGCACGCAGAGTTTCTAGCATACGAAGGGCAGTTCAAAGACTTTTACAGCCATAGAAATTATGAATACGCCTGGTTCGACAGTTCCGGGCTTGCAGAGCAGGCGCATAATTTTATCAACCTGCAAAACAGTTATATCAGTGAGTTTGCAGACAGTTCGTTATACAACAGATCACTCCAGGAATTATTCGATAGCCTGCATACGCAGAAAGTAAAACCATCTTTACAAGACCCGAAAGTGTTGCGTGCAGAACTGATGCTTACCGGCCAGTTTTTTCAGTATGCCGCCAAAGTATATAAAGGAAGCGATATCAATGCAGAGCAACTTGGATGGTTTATTCCTCGTAAAAAAATTAATCTCACGGCTTTGCTGGATTCTTCTCTTAAATCAAAAATTACCGAAACAGATCAGTATGCGCCATTGAATTCGCAGTATAAAAAACTGCAGGAGAATTTATCGAAATACATGGCTTTAGAAAAACAATCACCTACCGATACCATTGTCTATGTAACCAAGCCTTTGAAGAAAAAAGATTCTGCATTTATCATTACACAGATCAAACAAAGATTGTTATTACTGGGCGATATGGCGGAATCAGACAGCAGCTCGCTGTTTGATTCCACCTTGTTTGCCGCCACCAAACATTTTCAACGCAGGATGGGGTTGAGTGTGGACGGTGTGATTGGCAATAAAATGATCGCCGAACTGAATGTGCCTATTTCCAGACGTATTCGCCAGTTATTGGTAAACATGGAAAGGGTAAGATGGATGCCCGCTGAAAAGGATACCAACTATATTCTTGTAAACATTCCCGAATACAAAATGCATGTATACGATAGCGGCCACCAGGTATTCGACATGAACGTAATTGTTGGAACTGCCGCCAACAGCACCGTGATCTTTAATGGTAATTTAAAATATGTGGTATTCAGTCCTTACTGGAACGTGCCCGAAAGTATTGTGAAGAAAGAGATCATGCCAAGCATACAGAAGAATAAAAATTATATCGTTAAAAGCAATATGGAGATCACGGGGTATAGTGGCAAAACACCCCTTGTGCGTCAAAAACCAGGGCCGACCAATTCATTGGGGCTGGTGAAATTTCTCTTTCCAAACAACTACAATATTTATTTTCACGATACGCCCAACCGCGAATTATTTTCGCAATCAAGCCGCAGTTTCAGTCATGGCTGCATCCGCCTTGGCGAACCCAAGAAATTTGCCGAATACCTGCTGCGTGATGATAACAGCTGGACCAGCGGAAAAATTGACACAGCCATGCATCTTGCCAAAGAGAAATGGGTAACCATTAAAAAATCCATCCCGGTTTTTATTGTATACTTTACTGCCTGGGTTGATAAAGATGGTCAGCTCAATTTCCGGAAAGACATTTATGGGCATGATGAAAAAATGGGAGAAAAATTATTTACGAAATAACCCTCTGCCATTGACAACTCTTCCAACGGCAGAGAATAGGAGAACGGTGTGAGTTTCGCAGAGTTTGCATCCAAATAGTACATTTGTAAAAACTGGCTTTATGCAATTGGTAGAAGTAAACGATAAGCAGACGGAGAAAGATTTTTTACTGGTAAATGCGTTACTGAACCGCGATAACCCGGCCTATATACGCGCATTGGATAATGAAGTGAAGGATGTATTCGATCCCGAAAAAAACAAAACCCACAAATACGGAGAAACCAAACGCTGGATCGTAACAGACAATGCGGGCAAATTGATTGGCCGAATTGCCGCTTTTACCAACTCGAAATATGTAAACAAGGGAACCGAATTCGCCACGGGAGGCATTGGTTTTTTTGATAGCGTGAACGATCAATCGGTTGCCAATGCACTATTCGATACCGCCAAAGCCTGGCTGCAAAGCAAGGGCATGGAAGCGATGGACGGGCCCATTAATTTTGGTGACCGCGATAAATGGTGGGGATTGATGGTAGAAGGCTTTGAGAGTGAGCCTATGTACGGCATGTCGTTCAATCCAACCTATTACGAGGCATTATTCAACAACTACGGTTTTCAGAATTATTACAACCAGTATTACTACTACATGAATGTGGACGATGCTTTGCCGGCAAGGTTTCCGGAAAGACATGCCAAATTCAAGGCCAAACCTGGTTACGAAGCCAAACATGTAAAACTGAGCGAACTGGACAAATATGCCGGTGATTTCGCAACGGTATACAATGCCGCCTGGGCACAGCATGGCGAAGCAAAAGAAATAACCAAGGAGCAGGTGATCAAACTATTTTCCAAGATGAAACCCATTATGGATGAGCGTGTGGTATGGTTTGCCTATTACAAAGAAGATCCCATTGCCATGTTCATCAACATACCCGACCTGAACCAGTATTTCAAACACTTTAATGGCAAACTGGGGCTTCTGGAAAAACTACGATTGTTATGGATGAAGAAAACGGGATACAATAAACGACTAACCGGTTTGGCCTTTGGCGTAGTACCCAAATACCAGGCATTGGGTATTGATAGTTTTATGATCTTCGAATGCGCCCTGTTGTTACAGGGTAAGGGTTGGTACACCCAATACGAAATGGGCTGGGCCGGAGACTGGAATCCGAAAATGATCAATATCTACAAAAGCCTGGGCGGACAACAAAGCCGTCGCATGGTTACTTTCCGGTATATTTTTAACCCGAACCAGCTTTTTGAAAGGCATCCGGAGATGGATTATAAATAAGCCGCGAGCCATGAGTTTCCAGCTATGCGCTTTTTTCGGAAAATTGTACACATTGGCTAAATAGCTGACGGCTCATGGCTCGCAGCTAGCAGCTAAAAACCTATCTTGCAAGCTCGCTATGGAGAATAAGTTCATTGTTTCAGCACGTAAATACAGACCCCAGAATTTTAATACGGTGGTGGGGCAGTCGCATATCACTACCACATTAAAAAATGCGATCAAAAACAACCAGTTGGCCCATGCGTTTTTGTTCTGCGGTCCACGCGGTGTGGGTAAAACCACCTGTGCGCGTATCCTTGCCAAAACCATTAACTGTACCAACCCTTCGGCCGATGGCGAAGCCTGTAATACCTGTAACAGTTGTATATCTTTTGACGCAGGAACCTCTTTAAACATTCATGAACTCGATGCGGCCAGCAATAACTCGGTAGATGATATCCGCTCGCTGGTTGAGCAGGTACGTTTTGCACCACAGGCCGGTAAATACAAGGTATATATTGTGGATGAGGTACACATGCTGAGTGCCAGTGCCTTCAATGCTTTTCTGAAAACTCTGGAAGAGCCGCCCTCCTATGCAATCTTTATCCTGGCAACAACAGAAAAACATAAGATCCTGCCAACCATTTTAAGCCGTTGCCAGATCTTCGATTTTAAACGCATCACCAATAACGATACCGTTGATCACCTGCAGGAAATTGTAGACAAAGAAGCCATCAAGGCCGAGAAAGCCGCCTTACAGGTAATTGCGCAGAAGAGTGAGGGTTGCATGCGCGACTCATTGAGTATTCTCGATAAGATCGTAAGCTTTACCAACGGAACGGTTACCTACCAGAATACCCTGGAGCACCTGAACATACTGGATGAAGATTATTATTTCAAGATGCTCGAAGCCATGCAACAACAGGATATGGCGGGCGCCATGTTATTGTTTGACGAGATCAACCGCAAAGGTTTTGAAGGAGACCTGGTATTAAATGGTTTTGCAGAATTTATCCGGAACATACTGGTAAGCAAAGACCCCAAATCTGCCGCATTGCTGGAAGTAGTGGAAGGCATGCAGGATAAATATATTGCTGTTGCATCCAAAACAGGCATGTCGTACCTGGTAAGTGCCTTGAATATCCTGAATGAATCGGAGATCAATTATAAAATGGCGCGCAACAAAAGATTGCATGTTGAGCTTACACTCATCAAGCTCAATTTTCTGCAGCAGGCCATCGATCTTTCCGTTGAGAATGGCCAGGTAATTAAAAAAAAAAGAATTGATGGCCCGGTAGCTTTCCGTACAAAGCCAGTAGCGCCCGTTCAGTTCAAACCTACGACAGCGCCGGTTCCTGAAGCCCGGTTATATATCGAACAAACACCAGTTACTCCTGCCATAGCTTCACACCCTGCGAAACAGGCAGCACAAACGGTTGCACCAGCACAACCCAAGCCTGCCATTCCACGCAACGCAGTTCCGGGAAATAATGGCCCAAAGAAAAGCCTGCTCGATACGCTTCGTGAAAAATATGGCGACCAATATGCCATTGAAGAAGTAAAAGAGGCAGAAACCTTGTCGATGGAGAAACTGCAGCAATGTTGGGACGAATACACTGTGCAACTTGAAAAACAACAAAAACATTCTTCATCCGGAACATTTAAAACAGCACGGCTGGTAATTGAAAACGAGATCCGTTTTACAGTTACGGTTTCTGCGCTTACTTCCCAGAAATTTGTGGAGCAGGAAAGAATGATGCTGATAGATCATCTCCAGACAAATTTCAACAACCGCGCCATCACTTTTGAAGTATTGGTAGAAGCCGGCGAGCGGGAAGATATCCCCGTTCATATGCGCCTGAACAGCAAACAGAAATTTGAACATATTGCCGAACAATATCCCCTCGTAAAAGAATTGAAAGAACGGCTGAAACTGGAGATTGATTATTAATGTTTCAAGAGCTATTTACACGCTGTATTATTTATTAACCGCGAAGACGCAAGGACACGAAGACACGCCAGGGAATCCTTCCTGAGAAATCCTCGCGTTCCTTCGTGGCCTTGCGTCTTCGCGGTTAAAACATCTTGAAACGGAATCACTTTAGTCGTCACCCCAAGTGAAGTATATTCATATAATTCCTATATTAGATACACAAATCTCTCCAATGCCAATATCAACCCTAAAATATACCAATGGTGAAGTAACTGTTGTGTGGAAACCCGACACCTGTATCCATAGCCGTATTTGCTGGACGGACTTACGCGAAGTATTTGATCCGGTAAAACATCCCTGGATCAATATGGAAGGCAATACCACAGATCGTATTATTGAACAGGTGCGTAAATGCCCGAGCGGCGCCCTGAGTTATTTCATGAATACCGAAGGCGCGGCCAACATCGCACAGCCCGGTATCGTTAGCGAAGTAGCGCAGATAACGAATATCCTGATCAAACCCAATGGCCCGATACTGGTAAATACAGATTGCCAGATCACGCACAGCAATGGAGAAGTAGAAATTAAACAGGGAAGTACCGCACTTTGCCGCTGTGGCGCATCAGGTAACAAACCTTATTGCGATGGCACTCACCGCAAAATTGATTTTAAAGGATAAATCTTTATTATGACGAGCAAACAGATGCGGGTATTGGCCTTGTTGATGATACTGCCGTTCTTTTTACAGGCGCAGGTACAGTTCAGCAAATTGTCTTTTCAGTCAGCATTAGATCGTGCCAGAACCGAAAACAAAATGGTGCTATTGGTGCTCGAATCCGTTGAATGTGTACAGTGCAATGAGGTGGCCGTTCAGGGACTGGCGAACGCATCTATCGGGCAATCATTCAATAACAGTTGTATTTCTTTACAGGTCAACGCAAGTTATCCGGATTTTGCATTGCTCGACTCTCTCTATACCATTGCCAATAGTTTTGGATTACTGTTTATTGATGCTGATAAAAACCTGCTGCATCGCTATGCTTCCTCTACCACTTTTGTTAAAATGTACCAGGATCAATTGAACATTGCCCTCAATAAGAAAGAACATCCGGATCTTGCTTTCAAACAATTTCAGGAAGATTACAACAACGGGAAAAGGGATTTCGATTTACTATACCAGTTGGTTGCCAAAAAAAATGCCGCTGCGCAGGAACACGACCTGCTTACCGAAGAAATGTTAAACCTTGCACCTAAAGATTCGGCATTATCACTTAGTTTTTTACAGTTCCTTGCAGAGCAGGCCCCGGTATATGATTCCAAAGTATATGTATTCATGCATAGCAATAACCAGAACTTTAATGATGCCTGGTACCTGATGCCGCTTTCGAAAAGAGCTTCTATCAATGGTAAGATGACTGCCAAATCAAAAAAGAAAGCCATCAGTGAAAAGAATGCGGTTTATGCGGAACGGGTAGCCAGTTTGGCTGCTGGCACCTACTCAGACAGGGTACAGGCACGCAGAAACCACGATTACACCATGCTGGATTATTACAAGGGCGTTAAAGACACCAGCAGTTTCCTGTTGGGTTCCGTAAAATATTACGATCAATACCTGATGAATATCAGTGTAGATTCCGTAAAAAGGGTTGATTCGATACGACGTGCGGAATTGCTGGCAAATACGGTACCCTCAAACATCACCACTCCTTCCGGTAAAACAATTTTTGGCACAAGCATTCAATATGCGCCAACTACCCAATACTATACACGTGAGCTGAACAATGGGGCATGGACGCTTTACACAAGTACACACGATCCTTTCTATATGCAGAAAGCCCTGGGCTGGATCAAACGCGCCAATGAGTTTTATGAAGATCCCGGCGCCCTGGATACATATGCAAGATTGTTGTACAGAACCGGCGACAAAACAGAAGCCATTCGCTGGCAGGAAAAAGCCATTGAAATAACCAAGTCAAGAAGAATGCCATCAGGAAGTTTTGACGAGATTCTTTCAAAAATGAAAACAGGCGATACAGTTATTGATAAATACTAAACCTAACCCATTAACGGGGCTAAGACAAGTTGAAAGAGTTGAGCACAGCAATATATAAACTATTGTTCCCCAACAACTTGTCAGGTAGTTTTCCAAGAATTGCTTTGTTTGTACGTTCTTAAGTGGTATTTTCTGTTGATGTATGGCGCCTTTATCATTTTCCAATTACGCTCCGTATTTAGTCCATACTAAGTTCGCTATTGACTCGCTCCCGCTTCGCTTGTTTACCGCTGTTTCTATACCCCGGCTTCGGTATTTGTTCGGTGTTTGTTCGCTATCCAGACGCAAAATCAATGGCCAGAGCGAACAAACACCGAACAAAACACGAATTTGGTATGGACTAAGTACGAAGAACAACAACGGGAAGACACAACAGGCTTTTTACAAATAATATCGCTAACAGGTTACACTATGCTTTTTTAGCATTGGCATACCCATTCTTCAACAACCATTGCAATACCTTATCGCGCTGGTCGCCCTGAACAATGGCTTCGCCATCTTTGACACTGCCGCCCGTACCGCAGAAATTTTTTAGCTTTTTACCCAGCTCTTCCAGGTCGGCTTCCTGGCCTATAAAGCCGGTAACCAATGTTACGGCTTTGCCCGCACGTTGTTTGGTGTCTAAACGGATACGGAGCTTCTGCTGTTTCGGTTCCAGCGTTTCCTGTGGCGTATTGTCTTCTTCCTCAAAACGAAAAGAAGGATCGGTACTGAATACAAAGCCGCGGGCATCGGGTTTATTTTTCTTACTCATGATCTATACATTCTTCTCTGCGAGAACTTCCCGGCCTCTGCGGCTCTGCGGTGAAAAAATATTACCACAGAGCCATAGAGCAACTGAGCTATACGCAGAGGTATATTTATAATAAAACAGCTTTCAAACTTAAATCAATGCTCTGTGCCTGGTGTATCAATCCACCCACGCTAACAAAATCAACACCGGTTGCAGCATATGCTTCAATGGTATCCAGGTTGATGCCACCACTGGCTTCTGTTTCAAACCTGCCATTGATGATCGTCATTGCTTCCTTGATCAATTCGGGCGAAAAATTATCCAGCATGATACGGAATACTTTTCCTTTCCCCATTTCGCAAACGGTTTGTACATCTGCCAGGCTGCGGGTCTCCACTTCAATGCGCAAAGGGTTATTCATTTTCTGTGTATACGTATACGCTGCTTCAATGGCCGGTGCTATGCCTCCGCAATAATCGATATGGTTATCCTTAAGCATAATCATATCATACAATCCAAACCGGTGGTTCACACCTCCGCCAATGCGTACGGCTTCTTTTTCGAGCAGCCTGAAATTGGGTGTTGTTTTGCGTGTGTCCAGTAGCCGGGTATGGTAGCCTTTTAGTTGCTGTGTATACTTATCCGTTAAGGTTGCAATGCCACTCATTCGTTGCATGCAATTCAGCACCAGGCGCTCGCAGGTAAGTATGGTATGTACCGACGCACTTACTTCAAACGCTTTCTCTCCATTCAATACCGCATCGCCGTCTTTTTTAAAGGGAGTAAAGGCAATACCGGGTTCTTTGTATCGGAAAATTTTTTCAGCCACATACATTCCGGCAAGCACACCATCCTGTTTGATCTTCAGTACGGCTTTCCCCTGTTTACCGGCAGGGATGCTGCTAAGTGTGGAATGGTCGCCCTCACCTACATCTTCTTGTAGTGCCTCGCTTATTAAATGTTCCAGCTGTTCGTTGAAAGGTTTCATTTTGTAAATGTAGGGGTATAAAAAAAATCCCGTTCCGAAATTCCGGAACGGGATACGATATGGTTTGTGCCGTTAGCTTAACTGATCCGGATGGTAATGATCTGCCTTTTGCCATCTTTCATTTTCAGCAGGATGGTTACATTATGGCCCTTGCTGGTGTTCAGCAATTTGCCGGCCAGGTACATGGTGTTCCCGATCTCCCTTTCGGATGTTTTTTCAAACCCTTTAATCCCATTTTCAGAGAAAAAAGCTTTGAGGGTAATGGTGGCCTGGTTACGGCCGATATTTTTTACCTCGTCTTTATCCAGCAGCTTCATATCTACATAATCATCCATGTGGCCACCGATCTGTCCGGCATCGGCCGATTTAAAAGCATTTACAATCGCATCCACATCCGATTGGGCCTGAAGGGAATTAACCGAGAGTAGTCCTACGATCAATCCGGCGAATAAAAGAATCTTTTTCATAATACACGTTTTCTACCCTCGAGGTGGCGAAAAACATGCCAAACTCTGTTATGCAAGGTATCGGGCTAAAGTTAACATCTATTCATCAATTGTAAATGCAGTAATTTTACCCTATGAGTAAGAAAGTTATCTTAGTTATTATGGACGGCTGGGGTCTCGGAAAAGTAAAATCGGCGGATGCCATCCAACATGCGAATGTTCCGTTTGTAAGTTCCTTGTATGGAAAATATCCGCATACTACCCTAGTTACCTGTGGCGAAGACGTAGGCTTGCCCGATGGACAGATGGGAAACAGCGAAGTAGGCCACCTGAACCTGGGTGCCGGACGTATTGTTTACCAGGAATTACAAAGAATTAATGTAGCCATCCGCACCGGCGAATTTGCTGCTAATGCGGAACTATTGGCTTCTATCCGCTTCGCGAAAAATAACCAGAAACCTTTGCACCTGTTGGGGCTGGTAAGCGATGGTGGCGTACACTCGCATATTAATCATATCAAAGCCATCTGCGATGTTTGTAAGGCAGAAGGACTGACCGAAGTATACATACATGCTTTTACCGATGGGCGTGATACGGATCCGAAAAGCGGATTGGGTTTTGTGACCGATCTCCAGAAGCACCTGAATGCATCTGTTGGAAAGATCGCATCGGTGAGTGGCCGTTATTATGCCATGGACCGCGACAAGCGTTGGGAGCGTGTAAAGCTGGCCTATGACTGCCTGGTAAACGGTATTGGCCCGAAAGCTGGCGATGCATTGGCCGCTATTGAACAATCCTATGCTGCCGGTGTTACGGATGAATTTATTAAACCAACCGTTGTAGTAGATGCAGCACAGCAACCATTGGCCTTGATTAAAGATGGCGATGTAGCTATTTGTTTCAACTTCCGTACCGACCGCTGCCGCGAAATCACCGAAGTGCTGACCCAATCAGATAATGCAGAATTTGAGATGCATAAACTGAACCTGCATTATACAACAATGACCATGTACGATCACAAGTTCAAAAACGTGCATGTAATATTTGAAAATGACAACCTGGTAAACACATTGGGCGAAGTATTGGCGGCCAATGGTAAGAAACAAATACGCATTGCAGAAACAGAAAAATATCCGCACGTTACTTTCTTTTTCAGCGGTGGACGTGAAGAACCTTTTGCCGGTGAAAGCCGCATTATGGTACCATCACCGAAAGTAGCCACCTATGATCTGCAGCCCGAAATGAGCGCCATTGGCATTACCGATAAACTGATTCCGGAAATTGAAAATGAAACAGCGGATTTTATCTGTTTGAATTATGCCAATACGGATATGGTGGGGCATACCGGTGTTTTCAGCGCAGCCATTATTGCGGCCCAAACCGTGGATGCCTGTGTAAAACGTGTAGTAACTACCGGACTAGAACATGGGTATACCATCTTCTTAACCGCAGATCATGGCAACGCCGATTACATGATCAACGAAGATGGCTCGCCCAATACCGCGCATACCTTGAATCCGGTTCCATTTTTCATCATCGACAAAGAATGGAAAGGTGAAGTGAAGAGTGGTAAATTAGGCGACCTGGCCCCAACAATCCTAACTGTAATGGGCCTGCCCGTGCCGAAAGAAATGACGGGGAATATTTTACTGTAAAACAAAACCCTAAAGCATACGTATGAAAATCTTGAAACGTGTACTGGTTATTTTACTGGTGGTCTTTATTGTTATGCAGGCGTTCCGAACCGGCAAGAACAATTCGAAAGATGTATCTAAAGATATTTCTAAGAGTTATGTGGTATCCGACAGTGTAAAAACCATATTGGCAAAAGCCTGTAACGATTGTCATACCAACAGCACCGAGTATCCATGGTATGCTGAAGTACAACCGGTAAGCTGGTGGCTGGGCGGTCATATTAACGATGGTAAAAAGCATCTTAATTTCAATGAATTTGATGGCTATCGCATTGCCCGGCAATATAAAAAACTGGAAGAATGTATGGAACAGGTAAAAGATGGAGAAATGCCCCTGCCATCCTATACCGTTATTCACAAAAACGCCATTCTTACCGAATCAGAAAAACAAACACTATATACCTGGTGCGAAACAATTCGCGACAGCATCAAAGCAAAATACCCGGCGGATAGCCTGGTGATTAAAAGAAAGAAATAACTACAGACTCCCAATTCCGCTTCATGCAAATCAAATCAGCCAAATACCTTATCTCTTCCGCACTGGTAAGCCAGTGTCCCAAACCAGACCGGCCCGAATATGCATTTATTGGCCGGAGCAATGTGGGCAAATCTTCTTTGATCAATATGGTAACCGGGCAGAAAAGCCTTGCCAAAACATCTTCTACCCCAGGAAAAACACAGTTGATCAATCATTTTGAGATCGAAAGTTCCGCAGCAGAAAGAGCACCGAAAGAAAAATGGTTCCTGGTTGATCTGCCGGGCTATGGTTATGCCAAACGCTCACAAACAGAAAGAAAGAGATGGGAAGAAATGCTCAATGGTTACCTGCGCAAAAGAGAAAACCTGGTGCAGGTATTTGTATTAGTAGACGCCCGCCATGCACCACAAAAAAATGACCTCGAATTTGTAAGCCAGCTGGATACCTGGGAAGTACATTTCAGTTTGGTATTTACAAAGTCCGATAAAGAAAAGCCTGCCGTAGTGGAAAGAAATGTAAAAGCCTTTTTAGACAAACTCCGCGAAACCTGGCAATTCCTGCCCCGCCATTTTGTTACCAGCGCCGAGAAGAAAGTAGGAAGAGAAGAGATTCTCGATTTTATTGCTTCCTGCAACAAGGATATCTCAACAGCCACGAAAAAGGAAAAATAAAAGAGTTCCAGGGAATACCATTAAGTTCGAAAGATTTCACGCAAAGTCGCATAAGGATGCAAAGCCGCAAAGCGCTGATAAGCGTACGCAAGTCGTCTTGGCGACTTGTTTTTCATCTTTGCATCTTTGCGTGAAACATCCCTTTCAAACCTTAGCTTACTGATAGTAAATTATAGGGGGTGATAGTTCCTCTCAGCTACCAAACTGGTAACCGGCAACTGAAAATCAGTTAACTGCCTTATCTGCGCAGCAACTGCTCGCAAAAGCCTCGGGCTTGGCCTTGAAGGCAAATCCCATACCCAGGATATAACCCATCGCTTCGCGTAAAGCATCATTGCTTTTGAATTGCGGGTTGGTATTGATATCGGCATGTACTTCCATATCAACCTGGTGCTCAATAAAAAGATCGCATAATTCATAAGCGATCTCAATGCTTTTGGCAACTTCTACCAGCATCCTTTCTTTGATATGGTATTTTTGTTTGGTCTTCTCATTGTGTATGTACATGAAGCCGCCATTGTGTTCGCGCAGAAAAACGATCACGGTGGCAAATTCAGTGTCATCGCCTTTTACCTGGCTGTCGGTGCCGATACATACTTTCAGTTTGAAGCCATTAGCTCTTTCGCGTTCAATGGCTTCCTTAACTGCTTCTTTGATGGGAAGGATAATGTTTTCGCCGTTAAATTTTCTCCAACGCATAGATTGAGGTTTTTGTAATTTACTGATTAAACCCACGCAGAAACTTGTTTTGGAGTGAACTTATTATTAACACCCGTGGAAAACAGCTGAATCTGGAGTTAGATGTCTGGAGTCTGGAGTTGGTTCATTTTTGAAGTTCCCCTTACACTCCAGACTCCAGGCTCCAGACTTCTAACTTCTACCTCTCCTCCGTATCTTCGTCCCATGAAAGTGGCAGGTTTTACCTTCATTAAAAACGCGGTTCAGTTTGATTACCCGGTGGTTGAGTCTATCCGCTCCATTCTTCCGTTATGTGATGAAATGGTTGTGGCCGTTGGTGATTCAGCAGATGCCACACGTGAGTTGATTCTTTCCATCGGATCCGACAAAATACACATCCTGGATACTGTTTGGGACCCTACACTCCGTGAAGGTGGCGCCGTGCTGGCCGATGAAACCAATAAGGCCTTCCGCGCTATTACCGGCAATCCAGACTGGTGTTTCTATATCCAGGGCGATGAAGTACTGCACGAACAATACCATGCTTGTATCAGAGAAAGTATGCTTCGCTGGAAAGACAATAAAGAAGTTGATGGATTGCTTTTCAAATACAAGCATTTTTATGGATCCTTTGATTATGTAGCCAGCTCCTCAGACTGGTACCGTAATGAGATCCGGATCGTGCGGCACAATCCGGATATTTACTCTTATTTAGATGCACAAGGTTTCCGCAAAGACGACAACAAAAAATTAAAAGTAAAAGCGTTGGATGCTTATATCTATCACTATGGTTGGGTAAGACCCCCGCAAACCATGATGGATAAGAAGCGAAATTTTGGCAATTATTGGGGCGGCAACAGGGTAGATGATACCTTTCTGCAAACCTACTCGGGTGAATTTGATTATTCACAGATAGATGCGCTGGAAAAATTTACCGGTACCCATCCCGAAGTAATGAAAGAACGGATCGCCAGAATGAACTGGCAGTTTACGTACGATCTTTCTTACAATAACCTGAGCCTGAAAGATCATTTCAAGAATTTTATGGAGAAATGGACCGGTGTTCGCCCTTTTGATTATAAAAACTACAGGCTGCTTCATTAAAGCAGCGGGCCGCTGATTAATCTGTTTGGATTAAAGCAAGCTTAATTCCTGCTTATTATACCCATTCTTATCAGAAAAGTCCCTTACTTTAACCCGACCTAGTTAATCAAAACCTTACCATGATAACACCTTGTATGCTATGCGGCAATACAGCTGATAATGTATTGTACAGAATAAAAGAATTACAGCTGGGGATGAATGAATATTTCGAATACCAGCTCTGCGGCAGCTGCGGTAGTATGCAGCTGCAGAATGTACCAGAGAACCTGGGTAAATATTATCCTAACGAAGATTATTATTCTTTCAAGCTCGATCTTACCATCCGCAAAAAAGCAGATACGCTGCGGAAAATCAAAGCCGATTATCTGTTGTTTGGAAAGAATCAATTGCTGGGCCGTCTGCTTTCCATCGGATATAAATTACCAGAACAGTTTCAGTGGATGAAAGATCTGGGTGCAAAGTACGATGATGCCATACTGGACATTGGCACAGGCAATGGCAGTTTATTAGCACGTTTATTTCAGATCGGGTTTACCAATTTAACAGGCATTGACCCTTTTATCAATGAGAGTCATGAATATGATTCAATTAAGATCCTCAAAAAAGATATTTACCAGGTAGCTGAACAATATGATGTGGTAATGATGCATCATTCGCTCGAGCATATGTTTGAACCCCAGAAAGTATTGGCGCAGGCGATGCAGATTACCAAACCAGGTGGTGCCGTAATGGTTCGCATTCCCATAATGGGAAATTATGGCTGGCAGCAGTACGGAGTGTTCTGGTGCGGTATCGATGCACCAAGACATATCTTCATTCCTTCCGAAAAACAAATGCGTATACTGGCAGAGAATGCCGGCTTTACCATAGAAAAATTTTATTACGACAGCAGCGATTACCTGATCTGGAGCAGTGAGCAGTACAAAACAGGCATGCCCTTACACGATCCCAAAAGCCATATGTTCAATAAAGATAGCAGCAGTATGTTCTCCAAAGAAGACATCAAACGCTTCCGTGCCATTATGAAAATACAGAACACACAGGGAAACGGAGATACCGCAGTGATCTGTTTGCGTAAACCCAAATAAAAACGCTAAGAAGTCCTTTATTTTTTTTCTCCCCTGCTTAATTTTCGGATCTCGATAATGCGGCTAATGAAGCTTTTTTTTGTGAAACGGAATAGTACCGATTGGTATCTCAACAGGAAGAAGAACATGGGCCACACAAACCCTCCTGTTGCTTTCCTGGAAAACAAATCAGATAACTTCTCATAAAATCCTTTCCGGTTACCATGTTCCGAATCTCTGATCAAGGCAATCCAGCTTCGTTTTTCTTCAAAATCACGATACCGTTTTTCGTGGGGGCGGGTAATCGCTTTCTGTGCAATGGTAGTGGTTACCGTGTGCGAATGCTGCCTGTATAAGGTGAGTGGTTCATCCAGGTATCGTATACCGGTGAAGATAGTTGCCCGTAAGGCAAACCAGATATCATGCGGCATATTAGCGGGTATGGGTAGTACATGTGGCAGCAATTCTTTGTGTACCATCATGGCATGCCCCCATACAACATTACTGAATACAAATCCACGGCTATCCGCACCGCTATACATGGTTCGCAGTTGCGAAAGATTTTTTTGCAGGCTTTGCCCCTCTTCATTGATCAATATACTATCGCTGTATACCAGCCATTGATCGCCGATGGCATGGTATAGTTTTTCGATCTTTTCGGGAAGCCAGATATCATCCTGGTCGGAGAAAACAAGGTATTCGCCTTTGGCCCGGCTGGTAGCAAAAGCAAAATTACCAATGGCGCCAAGATTAACCGATTGATACGTGATATGAAATCGCGCATCGTTTTCGTATAGCGCTAAAATGCTTCTGGTACCATCTGCAGAACCATCATCCGAAACAATGATCTCAAAATTGGGCCAGGACTGTTGCAGCAATGAATCGATCTGCGCCTGTAAAAAACGTTCACCGTTATAGGTGCAGAGTACAATAGAGATCAGCGGTTCTATAAAAGCATTTGTTTATATACATCAATGTATTCTGCCGCGCAGGCATCCCAGTTAAATTTAGCGGCCTGTTGTTTTATTTTCTCTGTTGGATTAGTCCTTGCATAATCATTCATCCCCTCTGCAAAAACCTGCCGCATTGCTTCCGGTTCAAAACTGCGGAAATAATACGCGGCATCTCCTCCCACTTCCGGCAGGCTTGTTCTGTCGGAACTGAATACCGGTTTGCCATGATACATGGCTTCAATGATCGGTAACCCAAACCCTTCTGCGTAAGATGGAAATAAAAAAGCTGTGCAGTTTCTATAGTACCAGTCTTTTTCTTCTTCTGTTGCGGGACCGATCAATTTTACCCGATCCGCTACCCCAAATTTCCTGGCAGCGTCCATCACTTCTTTCCCATATTCAAATTCATTCAATCCCGCGATCACCAGTTCATAATCATTGCCCAGTAAAAGTGGTGGAAGCACATGAAAATTTTTACGCGGCTGCACCAACCCGATCGTAAACAGAAATGGTTTTGTAGGACGATATTTTGGCGTATCAAAACCAGGAAAAGTATTTACAGTACACCCCAGCTGAATGGCTTTGGTGGGTTTATTGCCAAGATCAAGATGTTTATTCGCTTCATCAATGGCGAACTGTGAAATACCGGTAATGTAATCAGCCCTGTCGATCCGTTCCTGTGTTTGCTTCAGTAAACGTTGGTTTCTTTTTACATTACCCGCATCTTCGATCAGGTAACTGAAATCATACAAAGTGTACAATACTTTGGTTCTTTTATTAAACGGGCGGTACCAGGATAATTGCGTGGTTATATGCCAGAGATCGTATTTACCGGTACCAAAACGGTAGTATTTGTCGATGGATTTGTGTTCGGTATACTTCGCATCCGGTCCGAAAATGCCAAAATCTTTTTTGGGGAGATAGTATGCCAGCTCCATTTCTGTAAGCGGTATTTTGGCCAAAGCTTTGCCCAGGTTAATGCACACACTGTACAAACCATTGAAAGGATTGTACTTCAAACGATGCATATCAACCAAAACCTGCTTCATATAAGTTCCATTTGCGCGTAAAAATAAGGTGTGGCTGACTGAAATCGCAAGCTTGACTGTCAGATAATGGAAACTTTGTCAGTTTTCGGGAAATTGTACGGAAATTGACTGTTCATACCTTTTACCAAACAACCAATAGATGAAATTACTCTTACAATACTTAAGTCCATACAAATGGCTGGTGTTCCTGGCACTCCTGCTGGCCGCCATCAACCAATCCTTTTCGATGCTGGATCCTTTTTTCTTCGGGAAGCTGATCGACCAATATGCCACCCACCCATTGCAGGTTGGCTATTTTAATGCAAAAAAACAATTCATTGTAACTGGCACCCGAACCGAATCGCAGTTTGTCTGGGGCGTGATCGGTTTCCTGGGCATCCTGGTAAGCGTAGCAATGGTATCGAGAATTGCCAAAGCTTTCCAGGATTATTTCAGCAATGTGATTGTTCAGAAATTCGGAGCAAAGATTTTCACGGATGGATTAAAGCATTCCATGCAATTGCCTTACCAGGAGTTTGAAGACCAGCGCAGCGGCGAAACCCTGTCTATTCTAACCAAAGTAAGAACCGATACAGAGAAATTCATCATCTCATTCATCAATGTGCTGTTCAGCATTCTTGTGGGTATCGTTTTTATCTCCATTTATTCTTTCCGCCTGCATTGGTCAATTATGCCCATTTATGTAGTGGGCATTGTGCTGTTATCGCTGCTTACCAGTTTTCTGAGTAAGAAGATCAAAGTAATTCAGAAAACCATCGTAAAAGAAACCACCACGCTGGCCGGAAGTACCACAGAAAGTTTACGGAATATTGAACTGGTAAAAAGCCTGGGCCTCACCGATCAGGAAATCAGCCGTCTCAATAAAAACACCTATAAAATATTGGGACTGGAACTGCGAAAAGTAAAAAGCATTCGTACCCTCAGTTTTATACAGGGAACTTTTGTGAATTTTTTACGGCAGGTGATCATGTTCACTTTGTTATGGCTGGTATTCCGTGGCGAATTAACGGCGGGTGAGGTAATGACACTTACGTTCTATTCCTTCTTTATTTTCGGCCCATTGCAGGAGATTGGAAACATCATTTTATCTTATCGCGAAGCAGAAGCCTCATTGAATAATTTTCACTCGTTGATGGAAAAACCATCAGAACCAAGGCCCGTTTATCCGCAGCATATGGGTGATATTAATGATCTCTCTTTCAAAAATATTTCCTTCAAACACCAGACGGCCCAGTTCAAGGCATTGGACGATATCAGCTTTGATGTAGAGAAAGGACAAAGCATTGCATTTGTGGGTCCGAGTGGTGCGGGCAAAAGTACCCTGATGAAATTATTGGTAGGCTTGTACCATACACAGGAAGGAAGCATTCTATATAACAACATAGACAGTAAAAACATTTTGTTCGATGAACTGCGTAACCAGATCGGATTTGTAACACAGGATACCCAGTTATTTGCCGGTACCATTCGCGAGAATCTTTTGTTTGTTTATCCCGATGCCACGGAAGAAGACCTGAAAGAAGCACTGCACAAAGCTAGCTGTGACGGTTTGCTGGCAAGGGCTGAAAAAGGCATGGACACAATGATCGGTGAAGGCGGATTAAAGCTGAGTGGCGGAGAGAAACAGCGTTTATCCATTGCACGAGCCCTATTACGTCACCCCCGTTTGCTGATCTTTGATGAAGCCACTTCTGCTTTAGACAGTATTACAGAAGAAGAGATTACCAATACCATCCGCCGGATCTCGGCAGAAAAAGAGCAGATCACCGTTATGATCGCACACCGCTTAAGCACCATTATGCATGCCGATACCATTTATGTTCTCGAAAAAGGGCAGATCGTTGAAACCGGCAGCCATGAACGCTTACTAAGCGAAAAAGGGCTGTATTATGCCATGTGGCGCCAGCAGATCGGGGAAAGAAAAGCAATGAGCAGTAGTCCTGCTTTAGCCAACTAGGAGAATAGTGAACAGATGAACAAGGAACACTGAACAGATGAAGTATTAAAACACTTTATAGTTCAATGTTCCTTGTTCATCTGTTCAATGTTCTTTACTCCCTACTCTTTTTCAAACTTCTTCTTCAAATACTCCATCACCGAAGGATCTTCCAGGCCTTCCATATCGCTCAGTTCAAGTTCCAATGCTTTTGTACTGAGTTGTATCTCCAGCAACGACAGGCCCAGTGAGAACGAGAACGAGATCAGGCTGAAGGCAAATACGCCATTGGCCAATACCATTGATCCAACATAGATCAGGTACATACAAAGAATACAGCTCAGAAAAGTAAGCACCCCCAATGCCTGCATGTTCTTGATAAGTTTTAATCGGTAACGCAGATTCTTGATCTGCCCGTGAATGATGTGTTTCTGTTCATGGTTCTGGTATTTATCATGCAGGCTGCGAACCCGGTTAGACAAAGCCAGGAAACGATTGGTATAGGCCAGCATAATCAGGCTGATGGCCGGAAAAAGCAAAGCAGGTGTGTTGATTGAAATATCCATACAGGAAAATTACAAAAATATTCAGGCCTTACCTACAAACCTGCAACAGGGTGCAGCATGCCTAATTCTTTGAAAAACAAGTGGTTTAAAATTTTATTTATGTTTATCAAAATATAAATTTAGGTTTGTCTAAATTAAGAATCAAGTTAAAATGAAACATTGCGTTACCCTTTTTCTTTTATTTGTAGCTGGTTTTAGCCAGGGGCAGACAACCTCCTCCTCCGAAAAACCACTATTTGAAGGCCGCATTCTTTCATACGATAATGCCAAGCCGCTTGTAGCCGCTACGGTTGTGCTATCGGGGTCAGCTAAAAAAATATTGAGCAACGAATCGGGCCATTTTTATATGGATCAGTTACCGAAGGGCAGGTATATGATCCATATCACTTGTATCGGCTATGCTGAACTCTCAAAAGAAATTACCATACCAGGTAACCAGGTTTTTCATTTGGTGGCACTTGAAAAGGAATTGGAGCAGGTAGTGGTTACGGCTGTAACAGGTGCAACCAAAATAAAGCGTACACCAGTGGCAATTGCCATTGTTTCGCAGAAAGAAATGAACCGGAGTACCAGTTCGAATGTAATAGATGCTTTATTGAAATCAGTTCCGGGCATCAGCGCCATTACTACGGGTCCCAATATCAGCAAGCCTTTTATCCGCGGTCTTGGCTACAACCGCGTACTTACTTTATACGATGGCATACGGCAGGAAGGACAGCAATGGGGTGATGAACATGGAATTGAAATCGATCCCTACAGCATTGCCAGGGCAGAAATTGTAAAAGGGCCGGCCAGTTTAATGTATGGATCGGATGCCATTGCGGGCGTAGTAAACCTGATACCCGGTACGCCTGCAGAAACACATGGCCGCATCAAAGGCGATGTGGTTACCGAATATCATTCCAACAATGGTATGATCGGCACAACCATTGGCTTACACCAAAATCAAAATGGATTTATCTGGAGCGCACGTGCTTCTGCAAAGCAGGCGATGAATTACCGCAACCCGGTTGAAGGGCGTGTTTACAATACGGGCTATCAGGAAAAAAATCTTTCGTTAATGACCGGCTGGGAGAAACCCTGGCGTAAAAATTATCTGCAACTGAATCTCTATGATAACCTCCAGGAGATTCCCGATGGCAGCCGCGATTCGCTTACACGCTTATTTACCTACCAGGTTAATGAAGCTGATAAAGATGATATCCGCAACCGGCCATTGGTTCCGACTTCCCGGCTCGCCACTTATGCGATCTCTTCTTTACACCAGCACATTCAACACTATCGTTTGTATCACAAAGGGATATATACAATAGGCAAAGGAGAGCTAAGCACATTACTGGGGTTTCAGCAGAATATCCGAAGAGAGTACAATCATCCTACGGCCGCTTCGCAGGCAGGATTATTCATTGTATTGAATACAGTGAACTACGAAGCCAGGTACAGTTTTCCCGAATGGAAGGGCATCCGTTTTACCTATGGGGTGAATGGCATGTATCAATCCAACAAAAACAAAGACGCAACTGATTTTCCCATTCCCGATTATCATTTGTTTGATCTCGGCAGCTTCCTCGTAGCCAAAAAAGAATTTGCCAAAACCGTGATCACCGCCGGTATCCGCTTCGATAACAGAGCCATTCACTGGAACAACCTGTATACCCGAAAAGAAAATAGCAGCGGCTTTTACAAGCAGGTTTTTACTCCTGATACCAGCTCCGCCACACTAAACTTCCCATCGTATCATCACCGGTTCAGTGGTGTATCGGGCAGCGTCGGATTGGTGTATACGCTTTCCAATAGGGTTACCATAAAGGCCAATTTCGCAACCGGGTATAGAAGTCCTTCCATACCCGAGATCGGATCTGATGGATTGGATCCAGGTGCGCATATATACTATATCGGCAATCGGAATTTTAAACCCGAATTCAACTGGCAGGCAGATCTTGGCCTGCTCTTTACGCAACCCAATTGGGACGCAACGCTTGAGTTGTTCAATAACCGGATCAACAATTATATTTTCTTCCAGAAACTATTCGACAGTAATGGGCAACCACTCGAAATTGTACCCGGCAATTTTACGTACCAATACAAACAGGGAAGCGCAAGATTATACGGAATCGAGGCAAATGTTTCCATTCATCCAAAAACAATGCCCTGGTTAAGTTTACAGGGAAATATCGCTTCGGTAACTGGTGTAAATACAGATCAGGAAACATTGAAAACATTTGGTGATGCAGCGAAGTATCTTCCTTTATTACCCCCGTTACGCACGGTCGCACGTTTACGCATTAATCTGCCAGCCGCTATTACTTCTGTTGCAGAAACCTATCTACAAACAGAAATAGAAAGTGTTGCCACACAGCACCAGTTTTATGCAGTAGACAATACCGAAACAAAAACCAATGGATACACATTGGTCAATGTAGGTGTCGGTACAACTTTTGCAAATAAAAAGGGAAAGAATATCTGCCAGCTTTTTATCAATGCCAATAATCTATTCAACATCGCTTACCAATCGCACCAGAACCGCTTAAAGTATTTTGAGTATTACAACGCAAGTCCGGATGGCCGGTCGGGTATTTATAATATGGGAAGGAATGTTGCGGTGAAACTGATTGTTGCATGGTGAGATCGTGAGACGTGAATCG
>JAZJYJ010000013.1:49947-99496 GCA_040390405.1 Bacteroidota bacterium | reverse complement strand
AGCATATATCACTCACGATTGACGATTCACGCCTCACGATTCACGCCTCACGATCCTTTATTAAGATTCACATTAAACGGAAAACTAAGTTTAAAAGCAATGTTCCTACCCATATTGTAAACACCATTTCTTCCGGTAAAGTTTCCTGGATAGTCTTCAAAGTATTTCAAACGGCTGAGGTGATCCTGGTATCCTGTATTGAACAGGTTATTTCCCATCAGGTAAACGCTCACAATCGTCTTGCCTTCCTTATTTACAAAACTGCCCCCAACGCCTGCATTAAACAGCGTATAACCAGCTGTAGGTGTTTCGGTATTATAGGCTATAAACGCTCGGTTCTGCGCCCCATAATATTCTACCTGCGCTTTTATAAAACCATGTTTGATGGTGGTCGATGCAAAATCAAGGCGCAATTCTGATACACCATGGAACGGCGGAATAAAAGGAAGATACTTCTGGTCATCGGGAATTTTTGTACCGGCCAGACCTTTGTTATTTCCAAACACCACCGAAAAACTGTTCTCAAAATGAAGCGTTTTTACTGGGTGCAGATCAATATTCAGTTCGCCTCCATACAGGTTGGCTCTTCCCGATTGAAATTTAAATGTTTCATTGCCTGCAACCATAACAGAATCCTGTCCGTTAACACCCAGCAGTTTCTGGTTAAAGATATAGTTGGTGATAAAGTTGTTGAACAGGTTCAATTGTATCACAGCATATTTCGAAGAAAATACAAACCCGATATCTTCCTGTAAATTGAATTCAGGTTTGAAATTATCATTACCGATCTGGTAAATATTGGTTCCCGGGTGTACCCCATTGGCCGATATCTCGGAAATATTAGGTGAACGGAATCCCCTCGCGATATTCGCTTTTACAGAAAGTTTGTCTGTAAAATTGTAGGTAGCGCCCAAACTGCCCGATACGCCCGAAAAAGTTTTACGATAATCTGAAAAAGGTTTATCAGCGCCTATCGTTCCGGCACTTACCGGTTTATCGAAACCGGTAACAGGATCGGACATCGTGTACAAGGCATCATTATTAAATGAACGCACATCATATCGTAAACCGCCCGCAAGATCTAGTTTTCCAATACTTTTCTTTACCAATGCAAAACCGCCAACATCAAATTGCCGGTAAGAAGGAATGATAAATGCTGTTCCGCTGGTAGATGTATTCTGCTGGTACATCCCGTTAAGTCCAACACTCAGGTTCCAGTTATTTTTTTCGGGTAAATGATATTTGATATCATAGGTATACGAATTCAGTTGCAGGTAGAGGCCTGGAATGGTATACAATTGAGGATGGCTGAATTCGCGCCGAACACTTCGCTGGAAACCCAGGTTCACGTCCAGTCTTCCATTGCCCAGTATAAAATTGTTATTGAGAAACGCGCGGTAATGTTGAACAAGCTGGTGAATTTTTTCAATACCATAACTGTTCAGATCAGCATCGGAAACAATCTGGCGAACCGTATCGGCTTCGGTGATCTGCCGGGTAAACCTGCGGCTGGCGCTATCCCTGCTGCCATCGGGTATTTCCTGCTTGTTATCATATACAACAAGAGTTAAGTGCGAATAACCCCATTTGCGGTGAAGTCCAAGGGAAGCATTCAGATCCGTTTCGTTAAAAGCGGTTCCATATACACGCCCATCGTATTTATTCTGGTAATTAGTGGCTTGTTTATGTGTTACCCTTGCCATCCATTCAAAACCATTTTTGGTGGCACCCAGCATGGCAGATCCGCCAATGTATTTATTATTTGATTGATATTCTGTTGTTACATCACCAATCATTTTCCCTTCGGGGGCGGGTTGTGTAGGAATCAGGTTTACCACTCCCGCCAATGCATCGGAGCCATAACTCAGGCTGGCCGGCCCTTTAATGATCTCCACTTTATCTATGGCGTACTGATCAACCTCTATCCCATGTTCATCGCCCCATTGCTGTCCTTCCTGTCGGATGCCATCATACAAAGTGAGTATGCGGTTAAATCCCAATCCGCGAATAACAGGTTTGGAAACATTGGGCCCTGTTGTTACGGCGCGCACACCCGGCACTTTGGCAATGGCATCAATAATATTGGTGGTAAGATTGGTAGCGAGATAGTCTTTGTTAACCGCTACAATTGGCACAGGGTTCCGTTTTATCTGCGTTGCCTTCGAACTCCCAGTAACAACCACTTCGTTTATCTCGGTAGCGCTTTCTTCCAGCTTAAAATCCGCTGTTACGGCATCCTTTAATACAATATTCTTCGTGATGCTTTTGTATCCTATGAATTTTATTTCCAGCAGAAAAGTTCCTGAAGGAAGTCCTTTAAAATCATACCGTCCGTTCATATCAGCGGCAACAGCCAGTTTCAGGTCAGGAATCAGAACAGTAGCACCAATCAATGGCTTACCCGTTTTAAGGTCGCTTACCTGCCCGCTTAACGATGCCTTACCCGGAATAGTTGAAGCAATGGCAACATCGCCCATTAAAAAAATGAATAGCAACCAGAACCCGGTTTTATAGGTAGTAAATAGTTTCATAAATAATTAGAATACGCTTTGAATAAGCAGTAATGATGTAAACAAATACATCAACTGAATGATAATAATTAACAGAAGCTGCGGGCAGCAAACTCACCGCAACAGAAAGAAAATGATTAACACACAGGCGGGCCCCGAAGTGTGGAGCAGAATTGTGGGGCAGCGTGTATTTCTTCTACAAATGCTTTTTTATGATCCGCAAAAGCAGTTTGAGAAGTAACAGAAGAAGGGCTTACTACTGTAACAAAAGGTGATTCACTAACAAGGTTGTCGCACTGGCAGTTAAAACCGGCTTTGCTTAATTGTTCGGTGGAATGATCGGTTGCGGTAATTTTACCTCGGCTATCCTTGTGCGTGGCAACCAGGTTGTGCAGCGTTAACCTCGGCGTAATACCAAACGCAAACAGCAGGATGAAAAAGCCTGCTAACACACTTCGTATGGTGGATAATTTTACCAGGGTTATTTTGTTACGTTGTTGCAAATGTAATGGCTTTTGCTACACAACCTAACAAACCTGGCATTTTTGCATTTTTTTAGGAAGAAATGGGAATATCGAACAGAGAAACAAGGAACATCGAATGAAGAAGTGATTTTAATACTTCTTCATTCAATGTTCCTTGTTCAATATTCATCTGTTCAACACTCTACCTCGCTTTGATCATGGCCCGTACCTGCTGGGTAGCAAGGTTTTGCAGGCGTGCATAGTACACGCCGGTTGGCAACGACTCGCCATTGAATACAACCGTATAGGTTCCGGCGGTGTATTCTTTGTCGGTAAGATTCGCCATCACGCGGCCGGTGGTATCCATGATCTGGATCAGGGTATGACCGCCCGCGGTAGTAAAAGTAATCACGGTGGAGCTTACGAATGGGTTGGGATAATTACTGATCAGCATATCACCAGAAAGATTCACTGCTTTTCTACAGCCGCCCGCATTTACCAATGGAAGGATCTGGAAATTTTTAAGCATAATCTGCTGCAGGTCGAGATCGTTCACACATAACCAGTTGGCCAATATGGTCGAGTACACACTTCTGAAATCGTATTGGAAAGGAAGGTTGTCGTTTACGGTTGCATTGGCGGGCAGGATCGGCGTATCGCCTAATACACCCCCTATCACATTTTTTCCGAATACAAACAAAGGTGCGGCAGAACCATGATCGGTTCCATCACTACCATTGCTTTTAATACGGCGGCCAAATTCAGAAAAAGTCATCCCTACCACCCTTTCCTGTACCCCTAAAAATTTCAGGTCATCCTGGAAAGCTTTGATGGCATCACTTACATTCATCAGCAATGTTGCATGGTGTCCCTGCGTATTGTCAACACTGTCTACCTGCGCCGAATGGGTGTCGAAGCCACCATAGTTCACCATGTAAACCCTTGTCTTCAAGCCACCTTTAATCAGTCTTGCAACGATCTTCAGCTGATCACCCAAAGAATTTTTGATGGGATAACTAACCTGCTGTACCGTTTTGCTTGCCGCATCTTTGATCACGGCAGCGTATTGTTGCGTTTGCTGGGCGATGGTTCGGATAAAAGTCAATTCTTTCCCTGCCGGCGTATCTGGTGCCGGGTCCTGTATACCATTGATAAGATTATAAAAATTACTCGTATTACTGATGCTCATGCCCATACTCACTGCAGGCCCCTGCAAGGTTAAAGAAGTGGCCGAGCCGATCTGAATGGCCAATGGATCCTGCATGGTTGCATTGGGATATCCATTAGGAAAATTGGGGTATTCATAGTTGAGATAACGACCTGCCCATCCGCTGTTTACGGTTTGGTTACTATCGCTTGCACTCATCCAGATATCCGTTGCTCTGAAATGCGAATAACTGGGTTGCGGATAACCCACAGACTGTACCACACGTAATTGCCCTTCATCATACATTGATTTCAAACCGATCATGGATGGATGCAATGCCACCTTCCCATTCAATGCCAGGGTTTGTTTTTCGGGGATGTAAATATTTGGCCTGGCATTTGCGTAATTGCTGAAATTTTCGATCGGCACCACCATATTCAATCCATCGTTACCACCATTGAGCTGTATGATCACAAAAACATGATCCGTCTCTGTAACAGGCAATAGCAATGATTGCATAATGGCCGAATCGGCACTGAATGCCCTGAACGAAAAACCACTTACCAAAGAAGGCAGCATCACACCGGCGGGGACGGATTTGCGTAAAAAATCTCTTCTTTTCATCGGCTTCTTTTTAGGCCAGTTGGTATTCTGACAGGTCCATGAAATATTTCAACAGGTCGCGTAAGCGTGTCTTTACTGTATTCGTATTGGCGGTGTTACCCGGTGTGCTGATATAGAGATTCCATGCATCTGTCCAGTAATAATCAGTCGACTGCCCTCCCAATAAAATATCTGTTTTCAATTGTATTTTGGAAGCAGCTGAAATATCGATCCGGAAAATAATTTTTAGTATATCATCAATCAACTGGTTAGGATCACCGGGATTGGAAAGTGTTTGCACAAACGCCGCGGCATCAATCTGCAGGCGCTTTCCGTTAAATGTGTAGCCGTTCTGTACCAGCGTATCTGTAAACTGGTTTCGTTTGGGAAGTGTATCGCTGTTGATCCATACTTCATAAAACTGGGGGGCCTGGTAATAAGCTTTCCAACCACTTACATCCGGCGGGTCGCCAATGTTTTGTTGCATATTGGCCGTCCAGTTTACGAGATAACTGTAGAAACCATAATTGGTCACATAATCAGCCGGCGGTTGAAATGCCACATTCAGTTCGCGGCAGGTACCAACCACCAGGTCTACCGGACTTTTGATCTGACAACCTTTTGTGAGTACATCAAAAAAATGTTCGCTTCGCAGCAATACATTCAGCACGGGCTTGATCTCATAATTATTTGCGCGGAAAATATCCGCCAATGGCGAAATGATATTCGCCTCAACTGTTGCATCAATATCGTAGTACACAAACCAACGGTAAATTCTTCGGCAAATGTATTTGGCCACTTCCTGTGTGGCAAAGATCATGTCCATCAAGGCATCCAGTTCTTCATCACCGGCCGTAGGGCCCGATTTCCCCTGGATGATCGTATTGTTATAAAACGCAGAGAATTGTTTATTGCCTGTAGCGTGCCGGGTACTGTCGAAATAGGCAGAAATGGCCTGTGTATCATTCCTCCATCCCGTTAACACCTGCGCCGCAGTACGCACATCGGATTCCGTATATTGCGAATCAGGGCTTTTTCCGCAACAGAACAGTTCCTGTAATTCGCGCCCGTAATTTTCATCCGGTGCGCTCTTGGTATTGCGTTCACCGTTCAGGTAAACCAGCATGGCCGGATCAATGGTTACCGCACGCGTAAGCGATTTAAAATTACCCAACGCATAAGTCCGCAACAGCAGATGATGCTTGTATACAAACTGCGCATTACCTACCACACCTGTTTCTGTTGAGAAATGGTTGTGCCAGAAAAGCGTCATCTTTTCGCGAAGGCTCCTGTCCTGGTTGATCATCACTCCCATCCACCATTTTTTAAATGAGGCGGCCCGCAAACTGTTTACCGTACCATCGGTACTCGGATCTAGTATCCAGGTAGATCCCTGCGGGATCAGGGTATCGGGCATTGCCGCACCTGTTGGCGTGTATTCTTTAACCGGCGGATCGGGAAGAGGTGCTACTGGGTTTAAAAGCTCGCTGATCGATTGCTGAAAGCTTCTTGCCTTAAAATAATCGATATCGGTACGACAGGCTCCGAAAAGCGTTCTTTTGAGCAGATGGATCACTTCGTTTTCTGTCCAGCCACCACTATACGCAGTTAATCCGCCATTCGGTGGCGGGGGCTCTTCTTCCAGGATACTATGGCCATGCGGAGAGGATAGGATATTGGATTTTAAAAAAGCGCTTCTGTCCATAAAAATCCTGTTAACGGGGTGTTAATAGGATACCGTCAAAACCAGGGGCGTTGCCCGAATCCCAAAAATTTATATTCGTCTAAAAAAAAGCCCTGTATACCCGCCGGTCATCATTTTTTAAGCCCGAAAGCAGCATTCAAACAGCATATATGTCCTATATTTAGGGTAAACACTCCCCCTTCATGACGGAACAAGCCATTATTACAGGCTGTTTACACAACGATGCCGCTGCCCAGCGTGAATTATACAATCGCTATAGCCCCAAAATGCTGAGTGTTTGTTATCGTTTCGGGCAAAACCGCGAAGATGCGGAAGACATGTTGCAGGAAGGGTTTATCAAGGTATTTACCCAGATACATACATTTCAGAACAAGGGTGCTTTTGAAGGCTGGATCCGGCGGATCATCGTTCATACCTGCATCAATTTTCTGAAAAAACATAAGAAATTCAATGAAAGTGTGGATCTGGCTTATGCCAATACGCTGCAGGTGAAGGAAGAAACCATCCCTTCCATTATGCAGGCGAGACAGATCATTGAATGCATCAGGTTATTACCGGTAGGTTACCGGACCGTTTTAAACCTGTATGCGCTGGAAGGATATAGTCACAAAGAAATCGGCGAGATGCTGGATATTGAAGAAAGTACCAGCCGCAGCCAGTATACACGGTCAAAAGCCATGTTGGAAATGATCCTCATCAGGAAGAAGATCATCGAGAAGCCAAGAGAAGAGTTTAATTGGTTGGCGGCTTTAAAAAATAAGTAGTGTTGATTGCGTTTATATATGGATAACAAGATTTACCAGGACGACGAGCTTGAGCAGTTTTTACAGAACGAGGTAAAACAGCACAGGATATATCCTTCAGACCATATCTGGAAGAATATCCGTACAGAATTGCATGGATACAAGGCCTGGCCCGCACTCACTTTTATTTCTCTCTTTATCATTACCGCATTAACCATTTCTACCTTACTCAACAACCACCCGACCAAGCAATTACCCGTTCCAGCCGAAATACCTGTAATAACCAGTATAGCGGTTAAACATTCCGGCGGTAATGCAGGTGGAATGATTGCTGATGCGGAGCCTGAGAAAGATTATTTTCAGCAGATCGCCCCGGAACAGATTACCGCCGAAACATTTGCGTCGCTTAACCTGAACGAAACGATCGCGAATGAAGCACTGGTGTTGAGAAACAGCAGTATTGACAATGCCGCTCTTCCTGTAAAAACTATTACCCATACTGCGAGTACCGACAAAGCGGTTACCAGGCAAATACCGGCTTCGGGCAATATGCTTCCTGCCACCATTCAAAATACCATGGTGGCCGAGCCAGCAGCAGAAGCTGTTACCAATACCGAATCAACCGATCAGCAGCCTGTTGACAGCAAGGAAGAGAAAGCAACAGAGCAACATGCAACAGCAGATGATTTCCTGAAGGATTTTAATTATATCACCAACAAACCCAATCCTAAGAATTCCAGGTTCGGGTTTCAGTTTTATGTAACCCCATCAAACAGTTACAGGAGATTATCGGATCAAAAAGTAAAAGAGATCATTCAACCGGCAATTGCCGCTACCACTGCTGCGCAGAACGTTCCTTTAACCGCCAACAGTGCGGCTGATGTAAACAATGTGGTTCGCCACAAACCCGCTATTGGTTTTGAACTCGGATTTGCCTTACTGTATAATATGACCGGCAGGCTCAAATTCAAAACAGGGGTTCAGTTAAACGTGAGACAGTATTATATCGAAACCTTCCAGTCAACCAACGACCTTGCTTCTATATCTCTCATCAATTACCGCGGAATAGAAACCATCAATTTCTATTCTCCCTATAATAATAATACCGGCTACCGCAAAACACAGCTGGATAATAAATTATACCAGTTGTCTGTTCCGTTGGGCGTACAATGGGAAGCTTTGAAGGGCAAACACTTTGGCATCAGCACAGAAGCCTCCGTTCAGCCAACCTTAACACTGAATAACAATACCTACTTATTGTCTACCGATTATAAGCATTACACCGGCGGCGGTGATTTTATCCGTAAATGGAACATCAATACCAGTGTTGGGTTTAACCTCACTTATACAAACGGCGCTTCTTCCTGGCAGTTAGGGCCACAGGTGCGTTACCAGCATTTACCAACCTATACCAATCTCTACCCCATTAAAGAATACCTGGTAGATTATGGTGTTCGTTTGGGTTTTACACGCCAGATCAAATAAACCATACATAAATCGTTAAAGCCGCCGGATAAAACAAACGGCGGCTTTTTTATTGGTATTCATTGAATAATTTTGCCGGATGAAACTGTTACCGTTACTTATCTTTTCAGCGATCCTGTTTGCCTGCAATTCAAGGCCGCATCAAAATACAAACGCAGCTCCGGATATTGATACGGCTAAATTCTACCCGCTTCACAGTTTTTTTAAAGAGCAGATCCAATATGTGGATCTTCGTAGTTTCAATATCTATAAGATAACAGTAAAGGATGGTAAGAAGGATTCTACCGGTATTTCAAAAGACGGGTTTCTGGCAATGGCCGCTATTTTTCTGAAAAGGGACCTTTCTGATCCGAATGAAAAGATCCGCTATAAAGAAACCGTTTTCCAGGACCTTAGTACCGGCAGCATTACATTTAACTATACACCCATTGACCCTAAGGCAACGGTACAAAACATCGATATCTTACTGGATGAGGAAACCCATACCGTAAAACGCGTTTTTATCCGTTCGGTATATACCAGCGGCGACAGTACTATAAATGAACAATGCAATTGGAAAGCCGGTATGAGTTTCCAGGTAAACAGGACCATCAGTACCAAAACAGGTTATACAAGTACGGAACTGAATTATATTAATTGGAACGATAAGCCATAAATTAGTCTGGAGATAGAAGTCTGGAGACTGGAGTTGGGGTACTGATCTTTTTAAATAATCATAAATTGCAGCTACCCAACTCCAGTCTTCTAACTCCAGACTCCTAACTGAGTGAAGCGACTATGACAGCAGCACAATTTCAGCAGATCGCGCATACCATTCCCATGCAACCCGGCATTTATAAATATTATGATGCAGATGGAAAGCTATTGTATGTTGGCAAGGCCAAGGAACTACGCAAACGGGTAAGCTCCTATTTTTCAAAAACATTTACCACTTACAAAACACATGAACTGGTTCAGCGGATTCATCGTATCGAATTCACAATTGTAGATTCGGAGCAGGATGCGTTTCTGCTGGAGAATTCGCTCATTAAAGAATACCAGCCACGCTATAACATCAATTTAAAGGACGATAAGACGTATCCGTATATCGTTATTAAAAAAGAGCCTTACCCGCGTATTTTTTTAACAAGAAAAAAGATCAACGACGGATCAGAATACCTGGGGCCCTTTACATCGGCCGGAAAAGTGCGGGATCTCATCAGCTTTATCAAGCAATATGTGCCACTTCGAACCTGTAAGCTGAACCTGACAGAACAGAATATACAGAAAGGTAAATTTAAAGTTTGCCTGGAATTCCATCTTGGCAATTGCAAAGGTCCCTGCGAAGGATTGCAAACACCTGCCGATTACAATGATGGATTGCAGCAGGTAAGAAATATCCTGAAAGGGAACCTGGGATCGGTAATCAATCATTTCAAAGCGGAGATGCAGCAGCAGGCTATACAACTTCAGTTTGAAAAAGCGGAAGACACGCGTAAAAAGATCGAACACCTGGAAAGCTATCGTTCAAAGTCAGTGATCGTGAGCAGCCATCTTTCCAATATAGATGTGTTCTCGGTTTTAAAAGAAGACAACCGCGCCTATGTAAATTACCTGATGGTGCAAAATGGAACCATCGTACAAACGCATACCGTTCCGCTGGAAACCAAACTGGAAGAATCCGAGGAAGAAGTACTGGGTTTCGCCATTGCCAGTCTCAGGAGCAATTTCAACAGTCTTGCTACAGAAGTGATCGTTCCTTTCCCGATAGACTATCCAGATACTTCCGTTACCATTACGATTCCGAAAGGGGGTGATAAAAAGAAGCTGCTGGAACTTTCACTCAAGAATGTTACTTATTTCAGGGAAGAACTGCGGAAGAAAAAAATATTGCACCTGGAAGGTAAAACGGATATGGAGAAGAAAAAGGTATTATATGAATTACAGCAATACCTGCAGTTACCCGAAGTACCCAATCATATT
This sequence comes from Bacteroidota bacterium, assembly GCA_040390405.1. Lineage (GTDB taxonomy): Bacteria > Bacteroidota > Bacteroidia > Chitinophagales > Chitinophagaceae > Sediminibacterium. The sequence continues at coordinate 88,877 of JAZJYJ010000013.1, read as the reverse complement.
GAATGTTTTGACAACTCCAATTTCCAGGGAAGTTATCCGGTATCTGCCATGGTATGTTTTAAAGACGGATTGCCGAGTAAAAACGATTATCGTCATTATAATGTGAAGACGGTGCAAGGCATCAATGATTTCGCCACCATGACGGAAGTGATTTACAGGCGGTATAAAAGAGTGATTGAAGAGGCATTGCCTTTGGCCAAGCTCATCATTATTGATGGCGGTAAAGGGCAGTTGAGCGCAGCTATGGAAAGCATTCGTAAACTGGGACTGGTTGGTCAAACAACCGTAGTAGGACTTGCCAAGAATGAAGAAGAGTTGTTCTTTCCCGGCGACTCGGAATCGTTCAAACTGCCGTGGGACAGCGATAGTTTAAAGCTGGTACGGAGGATAAGGGATGAGGTACACAGGTATGGAATTACTTTTCATCGCAATAAAAGATCAAAAGGAACGTTTAAAAACGAGCTTTCGGAGATCAATGGAATTGGCGAGCAAACAATTGAACAGTTACTGAAAGAGTTTAAATCGGTAAAAAAGATCAGAGAGAGAACAGAAGAAGAGTTAGCGGCGTTTGTCGGAAAAGCAAAAGCCCGGATTCTGAGAGAATATTTTAACCAGGCCCCCTAAAAAATAAAAAGGGGCCAGGATAAAAATCCAGCCCCGTTTTTAAAATCCAATATCCTATGAAAAACCGTAACAAATGTACGGATTGTAATGATATTACCAAACGTTGTGGGAAATAATTTTCAACTTGTAGTATAATCACTAAAAAAGGCCCTTAAGGGCCTTTTTAACTAGTTGATTTTTAATTATTTCTTAATACTGCCAGAGATCCTGTTCATAATTGAAAACCCTTGTTTTGATGTTTTCTCCTTCCAGTAAGCGGAACAGCGGATCTTTGATCATGGCATTCAGGTATTTATCACTGGGATTATTGGCGCTTGATTTGATAAGGTAACTGCTGTAGAACCTATTCTCGAACAATTCTTCCCATGTCATACGGCTGGCATTGTTCTTAGGGTTATATACATCCACTTTTGCAAGGGTTTTACGCAGGTCGGGATAATAAATCCAGAATAAAATACGTGGTATGGATTTACCGCCTATTAGCTGCTTCGCGATGGGTGCAATACCCAGGATACGGGTATACAAACGGCTTTTCTCCTTATCAAAGATCAATTGTTCCTTGATCCGGAAAGTATAGATAGAATCCGGGTTGAATTTGGCTTTTTTGGTGATAATACGCTCAATAGCACCAGTAACCGGGTCCGCTACATCAACTGTATCAAAAGTACTAGCTGTTTGATTAAATATCTGGTCGTTGGTTAGTGGTGTGGTAAAACGATCATCATCCGGAGAAAAAGCCGTTACGCTATCATTTTTGATGGCATTGAGCATGATCGCAAAAAAACGCTGGTCTCCATTATCATCTTTTCCGGGATACATGAAAGACTGATTCATTTTCTCCCTCGCATCAATTTCCAGCCACCAGTATTCGCTCCACATCTCATCGTCCATACGCAAGTATTCGTACTCCAGTGGCTTCCTGTCTTTAACCTGGCTTCTGTCGATGGCAGAATTATTTCTCAACGAGATCTGTGGTTTGGCATCAAGACCACCGGGGTTGGTAGTATCTAATTTCACCGATATGTTACCGGTTGCATTGGTAACTGGCGTTACAGCAGGTTGTTGAACAATACCCTTTGCATTGCCATTGGGTAAACCCACCCCTCCTGTTTGCTTTATGGTAGTGTCTGGCTTAGTAGTAGGGGTAGCGGGCTGCTTGGCGGGCGCTTTACCATACTTACCCTGGGCATTTACCTGTGCTACCGTAAACACGGCGACAGCTAAAACCAGCAAACTTTTTACAATAATCTTTTTCATACAAGACTTTTATTGAAGAACAAATGACATATTCTGATCCAAAGTTCGTGTGCCACCCGGACCACGGACTTTAATTTCATCAATTACTACTGTGGTACCTGTCTGACATTTTCTTAATATGGCCTGCGCTTCTGGACTAAAATACGCACCAACCACTTCTACAATACCTGGATTATCTTCAAACCCCTTACCAGTACAGTATAAAGTGAAAGAGATTACATCAAATTTAACACCTTCGAAAATGAAATCTCTCAGTTCAGCAGCAACCCCTTTCTGAACACGCATCACATTGGCAGCCATTGGCGGACCATCTCCTCCTCCTGTTTTACCACCAACGGTTGCGACAGGACTTGGCACTTTTTTAATCGGTATTACGATCTTCTGGGTAGTTTTCCCATCAGAAGCCGTAACTGTAGCAGAACCCAATTGTTCACACTTAATAATGTATTGTCCCGGACCGGTTTTGGTTGGAGTTACTCCATTTCCCGTTACACTTACAGAAACTTTTTCATCGCCACTTCCACCGGTTACGCGCAATTCATTATCCAATCCCTGATAGAACACCCTTGTTTTATCAGTAGAAACAACCAGGCCAGAAGGAACCCCAACAGTATACTTTACTTCTTTCTCAACAGTTGATGTAGTTCCATCAGGTTTTATAAATGAGATCCGTACTTTCTTGGTACTGGAACCAGAATTGTTTACCGTTGTTTTGTATTCGGCAGATCCATCGGGTTTCAGGGGCACGTTGGCTCCATCAACGCTGATCGTAGGTCTTGCTGCTTTACTGAATGCACCTACACCCGCCGTAATAATGAGCTCCTCCCCCGGCATCAGGTAAGTAGAATTGGTTCCGGCAAAAGCCTGGAACTCGTCATAGATCACTTCTACTTCACCGATCTCTTTATGGCAATATTCCACTACCTGGGCTTCACTGTTCTTAATATCATTCTGAAACTTGCTCAGAATGGTGATACTGGCAACCGATGGCGTCATATGAAAGTAGCTATACGCCCAGTCATCATTGCTTGCTTCGTTGTTGCTTTTCGGAATAGCCAAATCCAATGGCAGGTTCGGGCCTACATCCGATTTAATACCCGGATCAATATCCAGTAACTGTTTTTTGAAAGCGGCCAGTTTTTCATATAACTCTTTTCCTTTACCACGTCCTTCAGGAGGGTTGGAAATGAATAAACGGGTTGATGCTTCCAGATCATCTTCTTTGTATTGCTCTTTCCCATCTACTGTGTGCAGTCCTGATTCTTTTTTCAGTTCCGCTTTCAACCCCTCAACATAATTATAAACATCGTCTGCCAGTTTTTTTGCCGTTTCGGCTTTAGGCATCCATATCTGTGTTTTCTCTTTTGTTTTGGGATCATCCAGTTTACGCTGAAATGATTTGAAAATATCCTGGTTCTTTTTTTCGGCTATTTCTGTTGCGGTAATCAAACTGCGATCTACTGTTTTGAAGGCGTTCAATATTTCGGCAGATACATTCAGTGCCAGCAGTGCGGTTAGCACCAGGTACATGATGTTGATCATCTTTTGCCGCGGCTCCTTGGGTAATGACATTCTCGCTTATATTTTATAACATGCGTTTGTTTACAATGATTTTGTCTTCCGGTAGCTCACCGCACTTATCTTCCCTGCATCGCTGTAAGCATATTGCCATACAACTGGTTTAATTTACCCAGGTTATTGGCCAATGCCCCAATCTGTTCCTTTGCTTTCATTGCATCATCTGCACTGCCCGCCATAGCCGCGGAAGCTTTGGTTAACTGACCATAGAACTGGTTCATTGCTTTCAGGTGGTTATTCCCTTCCTGTAATTCCAATTCATAGATCGTATTGAGAGAAGACAGGTTCTTATTCATCGCCTGTATCTGTTCGTGAAATTGTTTGGCCCCTTCGGTGGCTCCATGGAAGCTGGCCAATGACTGTGAAGCATTCGCAGCTGCGTCTTTGATACCTGCTACAGCCATAGTAGCTTCTTTGGTTTTGGCAGAAAAATCACCCGCTGATTTCGCCATTTCAGTAACATCACCCAATTGTCCTACTGTTGTTGTGAGTTTCTGAAAACCCGCACTCAGTTTACCCAGTGTATCCTGGTTGATATTGGCGTCTTCCAGCATTTTATCAAGACTTTCCAAAGCGGTATTTCCTTTTGCCATTTTGGCTCCGCCTGGCAGGTGTACTTCATGATCGTCCATATAAGGATAGATGATATACAAAAGACCATAGCCCAGAAAGATCACAGCTTCCACCGTTAAACCTACTTTCAGCATAAAGTCGGCAATCGGGGAGTGTAACAATTTTTGCAGGGCACCGTAAATAACTACTGCCGCGGCAATAGATACGAATACATCAAACCATTTGGAAACTTTTGGTGGAATTGCAGCTGCCATTTTGTGTTTTTTTAGATTTTAGATTTACAATCGTAACCGGTACACCTGGGCGTAGCCGGGTCAATAAAGTTTTGGTGTCAGTAAAAATGGAAATGGATTTGGAATATTATTTTTTCATTTTAGGTGCCAGATCTATCACACAACGGAAACCGATGTATGATTTAGCTGTGTCCTGGTATTCGTAGTTACGTGTACTTACCTGCAGGAAGTAAGAAATATCTTTCCAGCTTCCACCCCGTACTACTTTTCTTTTTTCTCTGGGGCGGTCAGAATCTTTTGCCTCGTAACGGATATCGGGGCTCATATCAGACATGAAATTATAGGCACCTTCGTAGAAATAAGAACCGGTCCATTCTGAAACATTACCGGCCATATTATACAATCCATATTGGTTGGGCCAGTAGGCTTTTGCGGGTACAGTATAAAAACCACCATCTTCGGCATAGTTACCACGACCAGGTTTGAAATTGGCCAGCAAACAACCTTTTTTGTTTCGCAGGTAAGGGTTACCCCATGGAAACATCGAGTTGGTTAAACCCCCACGTGCGGCATATTCCCATTCCGCTTCACTGGGCAGGCGGTAATCGCCGTCTACCGCAAATTTCTTTCTTTCGAGGAAGGAGTTTTGTATATGGGTTCTCCAGTTACAGAAAGCAACAGCCTGTTTCCAGTTGATGCCCACTACCGGGTACTTTCCAAAAGCAGGATGCGCAAAGTAACGTCTTGTCTGAGGCTCATTATAAGAGTAAGAGAAATCCCTCATCCAAACCAATGTGTCCGGATAAATTTTCTGATCTCCTCTGCGGATAAAATTACTTACCGGCAAACCCGCATTGTCTCTTTTGGCGGCAGCGGCCAGGTCTAAGTACTCAACACGATAAACAATTTTTTCAGGATCGATACCTGGTTTTCCATAAAGACGGTTATCGGGAGCCAGGTTCAGTTCATTCAGTTTTTCAACGGTATTCTTGTCCCATTTAATGGTGGCTACTTTTTTCCAGTCAACAGCCATGGTATCGTCTTGCTTGTTGATGCCCTGTCCGTAAAGAATCTTGAATGCAAGAGAGTCTCTTGTCCAGTTTACGAACTGACGATAATCATCATTGGTGATCTCGGTTGCATCCATCCAGAAACCCGGAATAGATACCTGGCGATTACGCGAAGTATAATTGTAACTGATATCCTCATCGCTTGGACCCATGTGAAAAGTTCCTGGCGGAACATATACCATATTACGCGGAGGATTCATGCTTTTGTTAGCCGTTGGTGCCACGCCATGCAATTGCCCGTCATCAGGTAATCCCTTTGACTTACCGCTCTTTTTTAAAAAGCAGGATGCGAGGCTAAAACAAAAAGCGACTAATACAATGTTTCTTAAATACCCTTTCATCTTAGGAGACAGATTTTATGACAGTGACAAATATATGTTTTCCATCGGCAGTTGTGCCGATTTTGCAATTTTGTTACCAATAAAATTTACTTCGATAGGTAAAATTGGTCAGATACTACAAAATTAAAAGTTCAATAACTACAAATGGGTTTTTCAACGATGAAATGGGCGTGAAAACACTGTCATATACAGCAAATTACAGCAAACTTTGTTACACTTTTGCTAAAAGGTCTTCCACTCTGAAAAAAGGCGCCAGGCAGGCATAATTCTTACAAAGATAGAAGGCGGTTGTACCCTTGCCAACCCCATCCGTTTTCCCAGCTAATAACGGGAAAACGGCAGAATTAGTTTCTTCGGCCTGAAGAATTTTATTAGGGATAAACCTGTTCAATACGGGACACAAAAACGCTGTCGCCTGCTGCCCCGTAATAGCTATTTCCAGCATCCCTTTGCTATGCAATTGTGCCACCATGGCCCAAATGCCAAAGGACGAGGGGTAACGAGTAATGGCTTTGCCGAGTGATTGAACCAGTGAACGGCTTCGTTCACCCCATTCGGCCTCATCAAATACAATGGACAGGTATAACAGGTTATGCGCCATTACAGCGTTGCCACTGGGTACAGCCCCGTCGTAAACTTCTTTCTTGCGTACGATTACATCGGTTTGGCTATTGTGGGTATAGTAGAAAAAGCCGGTATCGGCCTCTTCAAAATGCGCTATTACAAAACGGGTAAGGGTGCGTGCTTTCAGCAGGTATTCGCCTTTGCCCGTGATCTCCTGCAGGTGGATATAGGCCTGGATGAGATAGGCATAATCGTCCAGAAAAGCCGGTATACGTGCCTTGCCATTCTTATACGTGTGGTGCCAGCTTCCATCTGCCTTTGCAAATACCTTTTCCAGAAATGCCATGTTACGAATGGCCATATCGTGGTAATCCGTATCGCCCAGGGCGGCAAAAGCTTTGGTGCAGGCAGTGATCATGAGGGCATTCCAGCCGAGGAGGGTTTTATCATCGAGCATGGGCCTGATACGGGTATCTCTTTGCTGCATCAGTTTTGTACGGCAACGGGTTAACCTGTTTTCCAGGTCTGTAACCGACATTTCGTAACGGGCGGCAAAAACATCTGCCGGTTCTTTTACCCAAAGTATATTGGTATGCTCCCAGTTCCCATCTTCGGTCACATCATAAAAAGAATTGAATAGCACGGCGTCTTCTTCTCCCAAAACAGCAAGTACCTCTTCCCTGCTCCATGTATAAAATTTACCCTCTACGCCTTCGCTGTCCGCATCCAGGGCGCTGTAAAAGCCCTGTTCACTACTCAGCATTTCGCGCTTAATAAAAGACAGGGTATGGCGTATGGCAGACGCATACAAAGGTTTCTGTGTGATTTGAAAGGCTTCGGACATAACGCTTACCAGAAGTGCATTGTCGTACAGCATTTTTTCAAAATGGGGGGCCAGCCATTCGTTATCGGTACTGTAACGGGCAAAGCCACCACCCACCTGGTCGTAGATGCCACCGTAGATCATTTTATCAAGGCTGAGCAATGCCTGTTGTAAAGCTGCTTCGTCCTTGCTGAAATGGTAATGCCGCAGGAGGTATTGTATAGAAAAGCTCTGCGGAAACTTAGGAGCCTTACCAAATCCGCCCCATTCAGTATCCGCATTGGCCAGCAGGTTCGAAGCAATGGTTTGCAAATGTTCATCAGTAAACAGCTCACCTGCTTCTCCAGCACCTGGTTTCTGTATTCCGAAGGCATTGGAACTGAGCAAATGGCTGGTCAGGTTCTCCGCCTGTGCGTCAATTTCATTTCTTCTATCCGTAAATCCTTTGTGAACCCCTTCCAGGATCTCTTTCCAACTGGCGCGGTTATAGGCCCTGATAGGCGGAAAATAGGTTCCGCCGAAAAATGGTTTGGCATCAGGCGTTAAAAAAACATTGAGTGGCCAGCCGCCGCTTCCGGTCATGGCCTGTACCGCATCCATGTAAATATGATCCAGGTCGGGGCGCTCTTCCCGGTCGATTTTAATATTGATGAACAGCTCATTCATGATCGCCGCCGTGCCCTCATCTTCAAAACTTTCCCTTTCCATCACATGGCACCAATGGCAGGCTGCGTAGCCAATGCTAACCAGTATGGGCTTGTTTTCCACTTTGGCCCTTTGTAAAGCTTCTTCTCCCCAGGGGTACCAGTTTACCGGGTTATGAGCGTGTTGCAATAGGTAGGGGCTGGTTTCGTGTATGAGTTGGTTTGTATGATTCATGTAGCTATAAAGATAATCTGTTGGCTCTTAAGCCGCACTTTTGTCCACTTCCGGCAAGCCTCTTTCTTCGACTCCCCTTCGGGCGCTTTTCGGAATTTCTTCGGGATTCCTTCGAGTCTGCTCCGGGGTTTCTTCGAGAAACCTCGAAGAACTCCCGAAGCCGCTTCGACAAGTCTCGAAGAAACCTCGAAGGAATCCCGAAGGAATCCCGAAGGAATCCCGAAGGAATCCCGAAGCGGACCCGAACAGTAGTCGAAGAAGTCTGGTTAAGCTAATGCACTATTGGGGGGTATAAAAGCCGAAAGCATCCAAACAAAGCTTTCATAGGCCTGTGTAGATGCTTTCGATAAAGTCGTGAATCGTGAGTCGTCAATCGTGAGTAGTGAGTTGAGGAGCCTTTCTTACTCACTATTCACGATTCGATTTATTGCTTAATAGGCGCCTGTTGTGCCTTTTTTTTCTTCTTGGCATCAAGAATGGCACCTGTTCCTGCTCCGGCTCCTGCGCCGAGTAACCCGCCTACAATTGCCCCTTCGCCATGTTTTTTATCGATGAGTGCACCGCCTACCGCGCCAACGCCGGCACCTATTACTGCTCCTTTGGCTGTATTGCTCCATCCTTTCTTTTTGGGTTGGGGTTGGGCTGTTTCGCCGGAGGATGCATCAGCATAAGCCGGCCTTACTTTTTTTGCTTCGGCAGCCGCCGTTTTCAGGGAATCCATCGTTTTTTGCTGTTTGGCAGCGATGGCTTTCAGGGAGTCTACTGTTTTAACTGAATCCAGTGTGTGTTGTTTGGCTTTGGCGATCTCCTCTTCCATTTTGGCTGCGTTGTTTCCGCATGATGCCAGGAAGGAAGTGACCATTACAAGCATTAGCATGTTTTTCATAGCATAGATTTTACAGGTGAGAAATTATTTCTTTACACTAACTGTACTAAGCAAGAATTGGTCCAAAGCAGACACCATGCTGGGTTTTTGTGGAGAGGGTACTTTAATTTCAAGGTTCAACCCCGCATCTTCCACCGCTTTGGAGGTATTGTTTCCAAAAGCTCCGATAACGGTCCCATTCTGCTGAAAGCCTGGAAAATTATCGTAAAGGCTTTTTACACCACTTGGCGTAAAAAAGCAGATCACATCAAAATCCTTGTTTGTGAATACGGGCGTGATGTCGTTGCTGATCGTGCGGTACATAAAACCGAGCTGGTATTCACACTTATTGTTCTTCAACCAATTTACGATCTCGTTGTCCTGTTGGTTTTCACTGCACACATATAAAAACTTTTCGTTTTCCTTGTGCTTATTGATCACATCGAACATACTCTTATTGGTACCATCGGCACCATAGAATACTTTTCTTTTTCTGTAGAGGATGAATTTCTGGAGATAGAGAGCCACCGCTTCGGTAATGCAGAAGTATTTGGTATCCTGCCCAATGGTCACTTTCATTTCTTCGCACATGCGGAAGAAGTGATCGATGGCATTTCGGCTGGTGAACATCACCGCTGAATAATACATGATATCGATCTTCTGCTTGCGAAATTCCCTTGCAGGAATGCCCTCCAGTTTGATAAAGGGATGGAAGCACAGTTCTACATTGTATTTCCTTTCCAAATCAAAATAAGGGGATTTGTCGCTCTCCGGCCGGGGCTGAGAAATCAGAATTCGTTTGGTTGTTTTCGCCGTACCTGAATTTTTTGACCCGTTCTTTAACATACTTGTGATCTATGTATGATTGTGCAAAATTAGAAACTTCCGCTAAAATAATTGATCAATACTTTATAGATCAACACCAAAGGCAGCAGTTCCACGGCGCAAAGGTATAGTAAAAAATGTAACGCGTTTACTTTCAGTTTATTCCGGATAGCAATAAAGGATACCCAGTACCGGTAAGCAAATAATAACCCAATGATTCCCACAGAGATGGTAATGGCCACCTGCACCACCGCGGGTGATGCAAAAGAAAGCAGCAGCAGGAAGGGTATTAATACGATGCCCAAGATCTTGTTCACAAGGAATACCACAAATACATATGATCCCGCGGCTTCCCTGGTATTGAATACCCAACCGGTAAAAAGCAGGAACAGGTATTTGGCAAGATATACCACCAGCAATACGCCTGCCGAACCCAATGCCAGCCACCAGAAGGAAATATCTGTCCAGTTCTTATAACGGATGATAAGGGTAATATAGAGACCCGCACTTACCAGGAACAGGAAATTGGTCAGCAGCGAGGCGAGGTTATCCTGTAATAACTGGTCGCGCGTTTGTTTTTGCCGGATAGCTGTTTGAAAGAACAATAAAAACAGGTTACGGAAATACTTGGAAAACGCCGCCCTGATCAAGGCAAGTACAAGCACGATTCCGGCCATGAGGTAAAACAGGTCGTCTTTGTTTTCATGCGAGTGATAATCGATCAGCATGTAAATGGCCCGCTTGTGCAGGGGCAGCCAAGGATGTGTTTCGTATTTTTTATAGGTTGACGTATCGTATACCGGCAGTGCTGCTGCCTTTGCCGCCGCTCTGCGGAGAGAATCCGTGCGAAGACTGTCTTGCAGCAATTTTGTTTTCCGAAGGTTATCGCTCAGTAAAACAGAATCAGCCAAATGGCTGTTGCCGCTGTCGGCCGGGCTAGGGTTAACCACTACCTGTTTTTGAACAGGTGGACGAATGGTTTGGCTACGTGTGGTTTCCGGGCGGGTGGCGGTATCCACCTGGCAGGTACCGGTAAAGGAAATGCCCATCACACATACCCATCCCAAAAAATACTTCAGACCTGACATCCTGCAAAAATATTGAATTGGCCCGAAGTTAAGGGAGAAGACTATGTTAATCGTTAATAAATCATTCCTACAGATGAACAGATTTACGCAGAAACAATTTGTGTATCTGTGACAAAAAATGATTTGCAAGTCATTTTTTGAACTGTTTAAAAACTGGAATAACCCCAACTTAAAAGTTGGGTTATCCCAACAAATCAATAGATCAATGCCGAGTCTATCTTATCGATAAATTCAAGCTGAGACGCTACCTAATACCGATTGTCATCATCTCCCAAAAACAGAATCTGTATTTTTACCGCCTTAGCAATCTTCCAAACAATGGCCGGCATCTATGTTCATATTCCTTTCTGTAAAAAAGCTTGTCATTACTGCAATTTTCATTTCTCCACTTCCCGCCAGGGAAAACCAGAAATGATCTCTGCCATTGGTAAAGAAGCAATCTTGAGAAGCGATTACCTGGCCCAAAAAATAGAAACGCTTTATTTTGGCGGAGGAACGCCATCCCTGCTTTCGAAAGAAGAACTGCAAAGTATCATTGAAACAATCAGGAAATATTATGCTGTAGCCCCCGATGCAGAGATCACACTGGAAACCAACCCTGATGATATTACTACGGAAAACCTCTCTGTATGGAAAGCATCGGGCATCAACCGGCTCAGTATTGGTATACAATCTTTTTTTGAAGAAGACCTGCAATGGATGAACCGTGCGCACAATGCGGCGCAAGCCAAACAAAGTATTGAATGGGCGCAGCAAGCCGGTTTCTCAAATATTACGATCGACCTGATCTATGGTTCACCGGGGTTAACGGACGAAAAATGGTTACACAATATCGAAACAGCACTGGCCTTACAGATCACCCATCTCTCCTGTTATGCTTTAACGGTAGAGCCTAAAACCGCGCTGGCCAAAAAAATTGAAACCCGGCAACTGGAAGATGTCGATCCTACCATACAGGCAAGACAATTTTCGCTGCTTACCGCGAGATTGAATGATGCCGGTTTTGAACAGTATGAAATTTCCAATTTCGCGGTGCCCGGTCACCGGAGCAGGCACAACAGCAGTTACTGGCAAGGCAAACCCTATCTTGGCCTGGGGCCATCAGCCCATTCGTTCAATGGAAAAAGCAGGCAATGGAATATTGCCAACAATACTTTGTACGTATCATCCATTGAGCGGGGAATCATTCCTTTTGAAGAAGAGATCCTGACCAGTGCGCAGCAACTGAATGAATACATCATGACCGCCTTGCGGACTATTGAAGGTATTTCACTGGCTGTGGTTACGGAACGTTGGGGGGCCGAAAAAGCGGAACTGCTGAAGCAATCGGCCGTCAAATATCTTTTATCCGGAAAGCTGGCTATTGAAAACGGAATTCTGGGACTAACGGTAGATGGAAAATTCTTTGCCGACGGAATTGCGGCGGACCTGTTTCAGCTCTGACACCTACATCAATGGCTTTTGTGGTGCCTGAATACCTTTTTCAGCAGGTTTACAACGAAGATTCCCCCTATGAGAAGGAGAATTACGCCCGGACTGAATATGGTGAATGAGAATGGCATGACCTAAAGTTACGCTATTCCTTAGACCAGGAATGTTTCTATTTTCTTAAATCCATCAGCGGCAGGCAGGTGTTCCCAGAGGATCTCAAAAACAGCTGATGCTATGGGCATTTCGGCCTTTACCGTTTCGTTCATTACATGGATACATTTACTGGCATTATAGCCCTCTGCCACCATATTCAGTTCCAGCTGTGCCGCTTTTACGGAATAGCCCTTACCGATCATGTTTCCGAATGTACGGTTACGGCTGTAGAGTGAATAGCAGGTTACCAGCAGATCGCCCAGGTAAACCGATGCGGCATAATTATGCGCATCCGGGCTTTCGTGCAGGTCTTCGTTCAGCTTTCGCAGAAAGCCTACCATTTCGTTGGCGCTATTGGCTATGTATACACTCAGGAAATTATCTCCGTATTCCAGTCCGTGCGCAATACCCGCGCCTAATGCATAAATATTTTTCAGCACGGCTGCATATTGCACGCCCCATACATCGGTGTTTACAACCGTATTGAGGTATTCTGTTTTAAAGAAAGCAGCGATCTGCCTGGCCGTGGTTTCATCCGTACCTGAAAAAGTGAGATAGGATAATTTTTCGGAAGCCACTTCCTCTGCATGGCAGGGGCCCAGCACGGCAAAATAGTTCTCGAGCGGAAAATTAAAATGACCGGATAAATAACGGTTGAGTAATTGGTTTTCTGAAGGCAGAATACCTTTTACGGCGGATATGATTTTTTTGCCTTCCAGCATTTCCGGACTGAGTTGCGCAAATGCGCTTTCTACATAGGCAGAAGGAACGGCAATTACCAGAACATCCGATTGTTGCACAACCGCGGGCAGATCTTCGCTCAGTTTCAATTGTGCCGGGTTGAAATAGGCGCTGCTCAGGTAATGAGGATTGTGTTTTCTTTTTTCGATGTATTGTATGCTGTCGCTATTGCGAATCCACCAGTGAATGGTGTTGCCGTTATCCGTAAGGATCTTTGCGAGGGCCGTGGCCCAGCTACCGCTGCCAATAATTCCAAACTGCATGCAGATCGTTTAATGATTCCTGCAAACATACGAAAGACACCTTCCTTAAAAAAACAACTGCGGGCCGGGGCCCGCAGTTACATGCGTTACATTGTACAGAACAGCAATTAATTTGCTTTTTTCTCTTCGAAAAGCTTGTCTTTGGCCACCACGGTTACAAGGTTACCATCTTTCAGCGTTTTACTTACAATGGAATAAGGCCCGGTAATTACTTCATCTCCTTCTTTCAGTCCTTCCAGTATTTCGATATAGTTCAGATCCTGTATGGCTGTTTTTACTTTTACTTTTTTCACTTTATTGTCCTTCTGCAGCACAAACACCACTTCTTCAATATCATCATCCGCGCTGGTTGATTTTACTTCTTTCTGCTCAGGTTTTTTATCGTCTTTTTTATCACCTGGCGCCGCATCTCCTTTTTTATCGCGTGTTGTAACCGCGTTCAGTGCCACTGATAAAACATTCTGCCTGGTTTTTGTCTGGATATCCGCACTGGCGCTCATACCCGGACGGAATGGGAATCCTTTTCCTGTTGCAACCAGGTCCTTATAACTTGCAGGCAGCAAACGGATATGCACTTTGTAATTGGTTACTTCCGCGCTTGAATTGGTAGTGGTAAGGCCCGTGTTTGGATTGGCGATTTTGTATACAATCCCTTTGAATTTACGGTTGGTATAGGCATCTACTTCTACAATGGCGGTATCGCCCAGTTTTACTTTTGGAATATCATTCTCACCTACATCTACACGAACCTCTATGCTGCGCATATCGGCAACGCGCATCATTTCGGTACCTACGTTAAAGCTGTTACCAGCAACGCGCTCTCCTTTTTTCACATTCATCAGGCTGATCATACCATCCATGGGTGAAGTGATCACTGTTCTTGAAAGATCCTTATCCGCTTTTGACAGTTGCGCCTCTGCACTCTGAATAGAAGCTTCACTGCTTTTCAACCCTTCTTTCGCGGCATTGTAATTTGCCTGTGCGGAAAGGTATGCCTGTTCCGCCTGTTCAAATTCTGAACGGGAGATCACTTTATCATTCAATAATTTCTTCTGGCGATCATAGCTGTTCTTCAGGTTATCGAGCGTAGCTTTTAAACCTGCGATGCTGGCGGTTGAGTTAGACAACTGCGCTTTACTCTGGTTAACCCCCGCTACTACCTGGTCGCGCTGGGTAAGGTAAATATCGGCATAGATCCTGGCGAGGATCTGTCCACGTTTTACGCTGTCGCCTTCATTTACATTCAGCTCCACAATTTCTCCGCTGATATCCGGACTCACTTTTACTTCTATCTCAGGATATACTTTTCCGCTTGCGTTTACAGTTTCAGTAATGGTTCTCAGGGTTACTTTTTCAGAGGTAACCTTAATGCCTTCTTCCTTACCGATCATCCCGCTCTTTTTAAGACCGATCAGAACAGCAATCAGAACAACAAGTCCGATAATGATCCAGAGCAATTTCTTATTCATACAACATGTTTTCTTTTAGCAGCCGGTTAGTGAATTTTAGTATAGAACCCCGTTTCTTTTATAATTTCAAGCCTTTCCCTTTGTAAAACTCAAGCAGTTTCATCTTGAATACATAATCGTATTGATTGGTTAGCTGTGTAACTTTCGCTCTCAGCAGGTTGTTCTGGTTGGTGATCAGGTCCAGCGAACTAAGCAAGCCTACATCATATCTTTTCAAAGCGTAATCATATGCTTTCTGCGCGCTTTCTACTGTTCTCTTTCCTGCATTGAATTTCTGTAACGCTGTTACCGCATTGGTATAAGCTGTATAGATGTTCTGGCGCAAGGTAAGATCGCTCTGGCTTTTTTGCAATTGCGCAGATTTCACATTCAGCTGTGCCGTCTGGTAATTGGTCTTGGCAGAAAAATTATTGAAGATGGGAATGCTCAGACTGATACCCACGTTCTGGCCAAAGTTATTGTCGAGTTGCTTACCCCATCCCTGCCAGAGGTCTCCGAAACTTCTTGATTGCTGGGTGATCTTGTAAACCGGGTTCTGAACGTAATAATTAACATTACTCAGGGTTATGATCGGTTCTGCTCCAGTAATAGGACTGTAGCCCAGAAAACTAGCCCCGGTGGTTGACTTGAATGAATTGGAAAAGTTGGTAGACAGGTTACCTCCCAATGATATGGTAGGGTACATCTGGGCCTTGGTAACCAGCAGGTTTTTCTGAGCCGCTTTGATACGGAAATCGTCTGCTTTTTGTTGTGGCTGGTACTGCATGGCCGTTTCGTATACTATTTCGGGTTGTAGCTCTGCAAACGATTCAAGCGGAATCTGGTCTACCATTGGTGTTTCAATTCCAAAAAGTACATCTACTTCCAGGTTCAATAAGGCACGGAGACTAAGCAGGTTCTGTTCATAGTTTCCTTTCGCTGTATAATAGCCGCTGCTGTCTGTGGCCAGTTGCGATTCTACTTCGGCAAGGTTTAATTCAGGCAATACGCCCGCGTCTACTCTTTTCTTAGTGATCTCGTATTGGTTCTGTGTTTGTGCGATCTGTACCTCGCTGATCTTAACCTGCTCTTTGGCAGCCAGCACCTGGAGATAATAGGTAGCTACATTAAAAGAAACATCGTTGGAAGCTCTTGCAACATCGGCCAATGCCGCCTGGGCATTAAATTTGGCCATTTCTACCGCATTCTTTAACCGGCCATAGTTGTATAACTGAACGCCCGCGTTAATTCCAAAATTCTGGTACAGGAACTGTGAAGTTGCAAATCCATTGGTAGTTGGGTCAATGGACCGTCCAAATCGAACACCGGTACCTGAGCTCCCATTCACATTCGGATAAATATTGTATTTGGCCTGCTTGGCCTGTAATGCGGCAATCCTTGCCTGTATATCGGCCTGTTTAATGGATATATTGTATTGAATGGCGTGTTCTATACAATGACGAAGATCCCAGTTATCAGAAGCCTTTTGTGCAAAGGCCTGGGAAACAACTGTACAACATACAAGGATTAAAAACTTTCTCATATATAACAAAAATAAAGGTTTCCCATCCACTTCCCTAAATTTTAGACAGGCGGAAAGGAACTTATGGAAACAGCTGCAATTGGGTTATGAAAGGTGGTCTATCGCCGCAAAAGCCCTTGTAAAGTCTTTTATCAGGTAGCCGGGTTCTTCCAATCCAATGTATAGCCTGAGTGACCGGTGACCAGGCTCTTGTGCATTAAACTCAACAGGTTTCATGCCAGCGCATTTGGGAAGGATCAGTGATTCATGTCCGCCCCAGCTTACCGCCATCAATATATGTTTGAAGGACTCGCAGAAGGTTTCAATGGTGGTACTGCTTTCGGCTTTGATGATGAAGGTAACCAGGCCGCAGGCGCCGCTCATTTGTTTTTTTGCCAGTTCGTATTGCGGAAAAGAAGGGTCCAACGGAAAGATCACCTGCTCTACCCTCGGATGGTTTTTTAAAAAGACCAGTACTTCGGTTGTAGTACGAGTGATGCGTTCCAGTCTTGCCTGCAGGGTTCGCAAACCGCGTATCAGCAGCCAGGCATTGAAGGGCTGGATACCTGAACCGATATTATTGTATTCGCTTTGAAAGATCCTTTCGATCATGGCTTTGCCACCGCTTAATACACCAGCGATCGTATCACTATGCCCTGAAATATATTTGGTGGCAGATTGCAGCACAAGATCAATCCCCATTGCAATGGGTTGCTGAAAAAGTGGTGAACAATAGCTGTTATCGCAAATGGTTACAATATTATGCTGCTTCGCGATGGAAGCAACAGCCGTTAAATCCTGCAGATCATAAAACCAGCTGTTAGGCGATTCAAGATAGATAACGGCTGTATTGGGTTGAATGGCATTTTTAAAATTATCAATTTGTGTCCCATCGATATAGGTAACGGTTACCTGGAAACGGGGCAGGATCTCATCAAACATTTTTCTTGCCCAGGTATAGGGGTTGCGAACGCTTACAATATGGTCGCCGCTTTTTACATTGGCCAGCACGGCAGCAAAAATGGCCGCCGCACCACTGTTGAATACCAGGCAGTCTTCCGCGCCATCCAGCGCAGCGAGTTTTTTCCTCAGGATATCGACAGTAGGGTTTAATCCGCGGCTGTAAAGAAAGTTCGAGTATTCATTTTCGAAAACGCTTCGCAGGTCGGCAACTTTTTTAAAAGCGAAATTGCTGGTCTGCATAATCGGTGGCGATACGGCACGGAAATAGTCGTCGCGGTCTTCACCAAGTTCATTCAGTATATAAGAGAGGTCCATATTACAATGCTTCAGTTACTTCCTGCTGCGGAAGGTTTGGGTTATTGAATTTTTTTGCCACGAAATAGATCACCATAAAAGCGGCCAGTACGGCCACTCCCACCAATGCGGTATCGGGTGTTTGAATGGCGATGCTGATCCCTACAAACAAATAAGCGCCCATAAAAATAATGGGAAGCAAGGGGTAGAGTTTCATTTTATAAATACCTGTACCGTCCAGATGCCTGGTTCGCTTGCGTAATACAAAAATAGTGGCGCTGGAAGCAACCATGCCAAAACAATCCAGGAAAATGGTGAAGTTGAGGATCTTTTCAAAAGTTTGCGCAAAGAACAGGATAATGATACACATGGCCGCGAACACTGTTAACGAAACCGTAAGCACTTCGTTCTTTGGGTTTTGTTTCGAGAACATTTTAGGCAATACGCCTTCGCCGCTCATGGCATACATGACCCGTGGATTACTCATGAGTAATGCATTCACATAAGCCAATACACCAAAGAATAAAAAGAAAGAAAGCATATCCGCACCATTCTTGCCAAAGGTTTTATTGATCACTACATAAGCGATCTCACGTTCGCCTTTCATATTGTCAAAACCAACAATGGTATAATAGCTCAGGTTCACCAAAAGATACAATCCGATAATAATGGCGATACCGATAAAAATACCACGCGGGATATTTTTCGAGGGTCTGTCAACCTCATTTCCAAAATTGATGGTTTGCTGGTATCCTCCATAGGTAAAGGAAACCGCTATCAAACTCACCCCCAGGCTTTGGATCCAGCTCATAGAGTGCGCCGCAACGGGTGGGGTAATGGTTGCCACGGTTTGCGCCACTTCGTGATGGGGAAAGAACAGTGCCAGTATCAATACCACGATCATACTGATCTTGATGATCATTAATATATTCTGTGCACGCGAACTCATACGGAGACCCATGAGATTAATCAGGTAAAAAATAATGATGGCACCGCAGCTGATCAGGGCTTTGTCGATATCCGTCCATGCCGCACCTGGAAACAATTTGGTAATATACCCACTACCAATCAATGCCACCCCACTTAAGCTTGCGGCATTACTGATCAATATGATGCAGTTGATGGCAAAAGCGATGCTCGGATGATAGGCATAGGAAAACACTTTGTAATACCCGCCGGTTACCGGGTAACGGCTTCCGATCTCAGCATAGGTAAGGGCACCGCATAAGGCAAAAAAACCGCCCAGTATCCAGGCGGTGAAATAAACAGAAGGCTCAATGGCATCTTTGGCACTCGTGGCAGCGGTACGGAAAATGCCCATACCAATTACGAGACCCACCACAATCATTGTAAAACTGAACAGATTTAATTTTTGTTTTCCGTGCATAAGGTTAGATATGGCTTTAAATGTAGGAAACTTCAGGGAAACGGGGGGCGTAAGGGGTGAATCGTAAGTGGTCAATCGTGAATGGTGAGTAGGGAATCGTAAGGGATACTGAAGATGTCATTCATTCTGAAAAGATGAATGATTGCCCACTCACGACTCACGATTGACGATTCACGCCAAGTTTTTAACGCCTCGTGTACAACTTACCCGAAATAAATTCCCATACTATCGGCACCGCTATTACATTTGCAGCGTATTCGGTTCCCGCATTAGCGGGATTAAAAGGGAAGTCCGGTGTAATTCCGGCGCTATCCCCGTAGCTGTAAGCTGTAAACGTGAATCGTCAGTCGTCAATCGTGAGAAAATTCTCACGGCTCACGACTCGCCACTCACGGCTGATGAACCTACATGCCACTTTTCGCTTCGCGCGGATGGGAAGGTGTTCATCAAGCCAGCGAGCCAGAAGACCTGCCTGGTACAAACCAATCATTCACGGCTTTCGGGTGAAAAGCATGGAATGTAAAAGGCTGCTGCAGCGGTCGTTTATATTTCTCCGTTTTTTTTATTTTCCTGAAAGCTCATTGTTCAATTCAAAACAAACCAACAATGAGCAAAACATTAACGCTCCTCTCAATGCTGCTATCAGGCAGTGCTGTGTTCGCACAGAAAAAAGACACCATTCAAACCAAAGTGCTGGACGAAGTTGTGGTTACCGCCAACAAACTGGAACAGAAACAAAGTACCACGGGTAAAGTGATCACCGTAATTACCAAGGCTCAGATCGAAAAAAGCAATGGCAAAACCGTTGCGCAATTATTGAATGAACAGGCAGGTATTACCATCAACGGCGCATTGAACAATGCAGGTGCCGTTCAAACTGTTTACATGCGCGGCGCTTCAGCCGGAAGAACCCTGATCTTAATGGATGGTATTCCGTTGAACGACCCTTCTACCATCACCACCGACTATGATCTGAATTTATTTTCGATCAATGATGTGGAAAGAATTGAAGTATGCAAAGGCGCTCAGTCTACCTTGTATGGCAGCGATGCCATTGCGGGTGTGGTAAACATCATTACCGTAAAAAAAGATGTGCAAACACCTTTTAATATCAAAGCCACCATGAGCCAGGGCAATCTTGGCACTTCACGCAATAATATCCAGGTATATGGTAAAAAAGATAAGCTTACCTATACGGCGCGTTTTGCCAGATTATACAGCAATGGCTTTTCTTCTGCCTATGACAGCACCGGCAAGAAGAATTTCGACAACGATAAGTACGATGGTACCGTAAGTAATGCACAGGTACTCTACCAGGTATCGCCTGCGTTTTCAGTAAAAGCATTCGGGCTATACAGTCATTATAAAGCAGGCATTGATGCGGGCACTTTTACCGATGACAAGGATTATTATATCAACAACAGTTCTTTTATCGGCGGTACCGGATTTCAGTATAAAAAAGGAAGGCTTACGCTGAACGGAACCTATCAATACAGCGAATTGAAAAGAAATTACCGTAATGATAGCCTGGACAGAACCAGTACTATTTTTGAAGACAATACCTATTTCGGCAAATCGCAATTTGTTGAATTGTACGCGGGCATTAAACTGGCAGAAGGGCTTACGCTGCTGACAGGTGCGGATTACCGTTACAATTCATACAATCAGCAATACTATTCAGTTAGCTCTTTTGGTCCGTATAGTAGTACGTTCAGAGACACTTCTTTAAACCAGAAAGCGCTGTATGGCTCATTGATCTATAACAGCGCCGATAAGAAATGGAACATCGAACTCGGTGGCCGTTATAATGACCATTCAAGGTATGGCAATAACAGTACCTATACATTCAATCCATCTTACAGCATCAGTAACGCGGTTCGTTTGTTTGCCAGCGTATCTAGCGGTTTCAAAGCACCTTCTTTATACCAGTTAAGTATCAACGATAAACTGGATGCGGAAAAATCCGTGAATTATGAAGGAGGTATCAGCTTGCAGCGGAAATCTTTTTCAACCAGGCTGGTGTATTTTAACCGCCAGATCAATAACGGGATCGATTACAATTACATCACGTTCAAGTATTTCAACTATGTGAAACAAACCGTGAATGGCATTGAGTTGGAAGTAACCGTAAAACCGGTTGAAAAGGTGAATATTACCGCCAACTATACATTCCTGGGCAGTGAAGAGATCACCCAAAACCGTGTTACCACAAAAGATACCGTTACCTACGATTACCTGCTACGTCGCCCCAAACACACCATTAACCTGAATGCAGGTGTTGAGGTAACCAAAGGATTGTATGTTTCAGTAAACGGTAAATATGTAAGCAAACGCTTTGATGTAGGCGGTTATAAGAAAGCGGATGTATCGCTTGACGGATATTTCATTGTAGGCGCGTATGCCGACTATACTTTGAATGAACACGTAAAGTTCTTTGCGGATGCACAGAACATCGGGAATAAAAAATTCTTTGATGTACGCGGGTTCAACAGCATTCCGTTCCTCTACAATGCAGGCATAACTTTTAACTGGTAATTACCATGCCACAACACGAAACCCGGAAATGCCCGCGCTGCACAAAGAACTTTGAATGCAAAGTGGGCAATATTGCCGAATGCCAGTGCAGCCAGGTAAGCTTAACTCACGAGGAGCGGGTATTCATTGAAGAGAAATACATCGACTGCCTTTGTTCGCAGTGTTTACAAACCATGCAGTTTCAATACAAGTTGTATCGGAACCATATTTTCCGGTTTTAGTTTTCTTGCCACTGGTTTCACTGACCGGTACTGACTATTTCGGTGCTTATCATTGAAATCAGTGGCAATTTTGGTTCGGCTCTCTTTATAAAATTTAACCGCAAGGGCGCTAGGCCGCGATGGTACGCAAGGCTTTTCTCAATAAGCTACTTAGCGAATCTTTGCGTCCTTGCGCCCTTGCGGTTAACTTACTGAACATATAACAGTCAGAAGTGCAAATAATTCCTGTAATTCGCAGCATGGAATTATACCTGATCAGGCATACAACCCCCGCCGTTGCCAAAGGCATCTGTTACGGACAAACCGATCTCGACGTTACCGAAACGTTTGAAACAGAAGTAGCAAGCATCAGGCCTCATCTCCCCGAAAATATTAAAGTTGTATACAGCAGTCCACTGCAACGCTGCCGTAAACTGGCCGAAGCCTTGTTTCCCGATCATACCCTGCAGCTCCATAGCGATTTAATGGAGCTAGATTGCGGCACCTGGGAAATGCAGGAATGGAACAAGATACCCAAAACAGAAATGCAACCCTGGCTGGATGATTTTATACATGTAGTTGTTCCCGAGGGAGAAAGTTATTTACAAATGCATGAACGGGTTGTGAACCGTTTTGAAGAAATTGCCAATCAAACACATCCCGCAGTTATTGTGGCGCATGGGGGTGTATTGAGAAGTATTCTCGCTCATATCACCAGCACATCACTCAAACAATCATTTGATGTATTTACCTGCCACTACGGATCCGTGGTAAAACTGGTAAAGCATAACAACCAATTTCAGCATGAGATGCTGTACAATGTTTCGCTGGAGGGGAAAGAATGGCACAGGCCTGATCGTGAGGGGTGAGGCGTGAGTAGTTGTGGTTCATCCTTTTAGTATGAATGGGCAAATTACCTCCCTTTATCACTACTCCTTACTCACCACTCACGCCTCACCTCTCACGCTACAAAATTCCTACCTTTACCAAAACCCCACCCATGAACTTCCATCTCGATGAACTGCTTACGGTAACATTTACCCTGTTCGCGGTAATTGATATTGTGGGTTCCGTTCCCTTACTTATCTCATTAAAAGAAAAAATGGGGGCTATCCGTTCTGTGCAGGCAACATTGGTATCGGGTGCATTGATGATTTTATTTCTTTATGTTGGCAAACCCTTTCTGAACATACTCGGACTGGACGTTCGTTCTTTCGCTGTGGGCGGTTCTGTGGTGATCTTTTTATTGGGATTAGAGATGGTACTGGGTCATGAGATCTTTAAAGGAGATAAGAATGCACAATCCGGAACCGTGGTGCCCATTGCATTTCCGATCATCGCGGGTAGTGGTACATTAACCACCATCATGTCGCTAAAAGCCAATTATGATGAGGCTTATATCCTTACTGGTATCCTCATAAATCTGATCATTGTATATGTTGTGTTAAAGTCTTTGAAACTAATCGAGCGTTTATTGGGACCTGCCGGGCTGCTGGCTGTTCGGAAATTCTTTGGTGTGATCCTCCTGGCCATTGCCGTAAAAATATTCAGCAGCAATATCGGCGCATTCGGAAAATAAACCCTCCGTGAACCCCTTTTCTCAACACAGAGTTACAGAGAACACAAAGGTTCACAGAGATATCTCATATTACATGAACCGCTTTATTCTTACTAAGCTAAAATGGGTTCGCCAGCATCTTGAACTGATTGGCTGGGTTGCGGCCCTGGTTGTAGTATTCTTTCTTCCCGTAAACAAGCCTGAAACCAGTTTATGCGTATTCAGCCTGCTCGGTTTCGGCCATTGCCCGGGATGCGGTATCGGGCATTCCATGCATTATGCGCTGCATCTGCAACTCATCACTTCTTTTCAACATCATCCATTGGGAATTTTCGGTGTAATGGTTATATTTATGAGGATCAAACAATTGATCATACCCAAAAAAATATCAAATGAAACCAAACCTCGTTAACATGGTTCCCTCGATTGAAGGAGAGGAACTGGTATACCTTCAAATGCTTACACAGGAACTCAACGAAGAAAAATTGTTCAATTTTATTTCGCTCTACAACGGCAAGCGCAGAAAAACCGACCAGGTATTACTCGGCTGTGTATTAGGATTTGTTTGTGTGGGAGGTGTACAACGTTTTATGGTTGGCCAGAATGCAATGGGGCTTCTTTACCTGTTCACTGGTGGCTTGTGCCTTATCGGCACTATAATGGATACAATCAACCATAAGCGGCTCACATTTGAATACAACCAGAAAATGGCCAGGGAATCTATGGCTATGATCTACTCTTATCAATAAGTACCATCGTTATTTATTTGGCATGAATACCTTTCATGGTTTTTGGTTGAATGTGCCCCTTTGGCCAATATATATAAGTTATCGCAAATGTCAAGTACTTGCATAAATAGGTAATCTGTTATCAGAAGCCTTCGTTTTCTTTTTCCTTTAATAGGACAAGGCTGCATTCATATTGGTTCATTATTAAAATGCGCTTAACTTTTTATTGAGCGACTAAAAAAGGGCTAACTTAATAACAAAATTAAACACATGAAAACGATCTTAGTAAGCCTCTTCTCCCTTTTCATAGTTACCTGTTTTGCACAACAGAAACCAATGGATAAGGCAGGCTCAACTGCAACTGCTGTACAAAAAGAAAAACAGGTTCAGAATGCGGCGGCATGGGCTTGTCCAAAATGTTACGCTATCACCAAAGAAGGCGGGCAATGCGCCAATTGCAAAATGGATAAAGTGCAATTGGGCACTTATTATTGCACACACTGCATGAAAGGAACCGGCGCAAAAGCTGGCAAATGCCCTACCTGTAGCATGGCCACCACACAAATGACCCGTAAGCTCTGTGCAGAACATACGAAAGGAGCTACAATGAAAAAAGCCGTTTAGTAAACCGACAAAATGTATAAAAAGCTTTGGGGGTAACCTCAAAGTTTTTTTGTCTAGGTGGGTTTGAATTTATTTTATAAACTGGGGCACTTTATCATTGCAGGCTTTTTTGATGTGGCTTCGCCGCCTACCTGTGTAAAGCACAAAACAACAGCCAGTATTGCTTGGCCTCAGAAAATGCAAAAGGCGCCGATTTTACGCCGCCTTTTCTGAAAAACTGTGGCCTCGCCAGGAATCGAACCTGGATCAAGAGCTTCGGAAACTCGCATACTATCCATTGTACTACAAGGCCAATAACTGTTCCAAGGCTGCAAATGTAACAGAAACCCTTTAATTTTCAAGAGCACAATTCCTTAAGGGCTGCGGGCAGGAAAACCGCGGCTGGCACACTGCGCATGATCTTGAAATCCTCATACAGCGAGCTTTCGTTATCCAGGAACCGCAATACCTGGTCTGGCGGATTATGCTTAAAGATGCGTGCAAAGATCTCATCTCCCTTCATTCTTCGATTGTGCAATATGTTCAGTAACACACTGTCGTACAAATGGAATTTTTTATCCTTTAGTCTTTTATGCAAAGAGAGGGTTCCTTTTTTCACCAATGCATCCACGATCTGCTGCGTTCTTTTCTGAATGAATTGAAAAGCATAGCCACTGCTTCCTTTGGCCTGTCCGCCGGCGATACCGGTATATACAATCCGTCCTTCCTGCAAAGGAAAAGAAAGATTGGTCATAGGAATCACACCGGATTCCTCATGTGTAACCTCGTAATCTGTGACGTGCAGGCTAGAAACGATATAATCACGCAAGGCTTTTTCATAGGTCTCTTTCGGCAGCAATTCTTCTGTAAACAGGGTGTACTCTACCAGAGCAGTTGTTGGTGAGGTTGGCATTAGGTAAACAAAGCTGGTGCCATGCTCCTGCCCTACCCTGAAATCCATAAAGGTTGCCCGGGAGGGATCAAATACCGGCTCCCGGGTTTTGATCAGCCAGCCTTTGAAATGCTGGAGAAGTAAATACCTCCCCTCCTTTAAAGGGTTAGCCGAAATAGCTATGAATAAAATGCTGTTGAATACATAATCGCAGGTGTATGTATTGCTTACCGTTTCTACGCTTGCAAAATCCGAATCGCTTTTTATGGCATTTACTTTTTCATACCGCCATTCAATATTGCTGTGTTGTGCGGCAAGCTCTGAAACAGATTCATAGAGATCAATACCACGGATCATTTTGTATTGGTAGGGGGTGATGAGCAGCGTATCGGAATACTGGTTGGAAAAAAAATCCAGTTTCGTCCAGGCATGGTGTACAATGGATTCAAAAAGGCCGGCTTGCTTTTCCCAGAAGCACCAGGTACGGTCATTGGCCGTTTTGGGCGATTGATCGATGACCAGTATTTGTTTATCCTGAAAGAAAGGTTCTTTCATCATCCGCATCAGCAGGCTTGATCCGGCACAACCGGCACCTGTTATAATATAATCGTAGTGTTTGGACAATGATTTTTAATTGTAAGTCGCAGGTTCACAGATTTGAGCGCCGTTGCTAATCTCCCTACCAACAACACAGTATTCAAAACATTTCTGCTTCGTTTTATTCGCCACAGATTCACCTTATCCCAGTATTTTACTCTGTGCTAATCTGTGAATCTGTGGCGGATATATTTTTTAGCGCTTCATCCCGCTTCACCTTATCCCAGTATTTTTTAGCAACAAGCAGCATCCCAAAACTTTCCCCTTCATGTTTATCCAGGTGTTTGTGATGCATTTTATGCCCCCAGCGGATGGCCTTGATGTACCGGTTATTAGTTCGCGCAAACAATGCAAAGCGTTGGTGAATAATTATTTCATGCACCACAAAATAAGCAAGTCCATACAACGCAATACCTGCGCCAATACTTACTACCCAATATACCTGGGCCATGCTGCCCAGCATAATGCATAACCAGCTAGGTATGGCAAAGATTATGAAGAAGGCATCGTTCTTTTCAAAAAAACCTGGGCCCTTCTGATGATGATCTTCATGCAGATACCACAAAAAACCATGCATCACATACCGGTGGGTGAGCCAGGTAATGCCTTCCATGATACAGAATGTGGCTAATGTGATCAATAAATACATCATAACGGCAAATAGGTTCTGAGTGCCAGAAAAAACAATAACTGTATGATCAGCAAATGTACAGCGAAATGGTTGGTCCTTTCAAACCGCAAAAAACGCATAACCAGTAATAATGCTGCACTGACCAGGAACCAGCAGATATAATTAAACGCCGGTACTTCAGTGTTGGTCCATTGCCAGAAACCCAGTTTCATGGCAACGGGTTCCATTACCCAGTCAAAGAATGTAGCCAGCAGGGCACCATCTACAATAAAGGATAAAGCTGCTATGCGTGGCGACAATGCCGTTTCCGTAGTTTCCATCTTGCGACTGAACCATTGCTGAACAATTTGCATAACAGTGGCGCTACTGTAAATCACTACAAACCAGTTTAACCCGATCAGCCAGGGAGTACCATTTAATTTGGGCCCAAGGATCGTTCCATATACATAGCTGCCAAAAAGCCTGGCCGTATTTACCCCAATCATTTCTACGCCCATACCTGTTAGAAATACGATGCCGAAAAAAAGAAAGAACGCGGTATTTTTTTCTTCCTGGGTCCATAACAGCAGCAAGACCATCAGCCCCAGGTTAAGCGGCGTGTTTTGAATGAACCAATCTTTATACGGCGTGAACAAAACGCCGATCACCCCACTTACATGAAAGAGTATGGCAAGAAAAGTGGCGATATGTTGTTTGGAGAATTTCATTTGGTATTCACAGATCAGGAATGCTGTTTTTTCCTGTCAACTGAAACAATATCACTCATAATCCTGGCGCTTTGCAAACACAAAGGTATGCCGCCACCGGGGTGAACACTTCCACCCACAAAATACAATCCCTGGTAGGCTTTACTGAAATTGGGATGGCGCAGGAAAGCCGCCATTCTTGAATTGGAACTGGTTCCATATAGAGAGCCCCTATAAGAAGAGGTCCTTTCTTCAATCAATACCGGATCCAATATTTCTTCCACTTCTATCAAAGGTTCAATATCTGTTTGCAGCAGGCGGTTTAATTTGGCAATGATTGCTGCCCTGTATTTTTCTTTATACACGTTCCAATCCTGTCCAATATTGGCGGGTACATTTACCATTACAAACCAGTTCTCGGATTCTTTCGGCGCCTGGATACCCGGTTCGCATTTGGCAGTAATATTGATGTATACAGTGGGATCGTTGTACATTTTCTTCAGGCGGAACAAATGGTCAAACTCTGCTTCATAATCTTTCGCGAAGAAAATATTGTGCAGGTCCAACGATGGAAATTCTTTTTTCACACCCCAGTAAAAGATCAGGGCGCTGCTGCTTCGTTCCTGTTTTTCTATTTTCCGGGCTTTGTGTTCGTCGCCAAGTAATTGTTTGTACGTAAAATATACATCCAGGTTACTCACTACCACATCTGCATCTATGTTCTCCTCATTCACCACTACACCAGTTATAACGGTTTCATTATGAATGATGCGTTGCACAGGGGTATTGAAATAAAACCGTACCCCTTTCTTCAAAGCCAGCCGGTACAAGGCATTTGCAATGCTGACCATACCGCCCAGCGGATAAAAGCTTCCTTCATTGTGTTCCAGGTGTGGTATCAGGCTAAGCATTCCCGGCGCTTTATACGGACTGCTGCCATTGTATGTAGCATACCGGTTAAACAACTGTACTGTTTTGGGATTGGAAAAATGTGCCGCATTCAACTGGTGCAGGGAGCGGAACAGGTACGACCATCTGGTAGATTTTATGGCACGGAAGATACCGGCTTTCCAAAGCGTAGCTTTTTTATGCAGCGAATGATTCAGGAACACAGTCCCGATATGTTTATAGGCTTTTTCGGATCTGTCGAGATAAGTGTGCAAGCTATTTTTCTTTTCACCCAGTTTTCTAACCAGTTCTTCCGAAAAAAGATTCCTGTCGGCATACGCTCTAACAAAACTGCCATCCTCATAAAAATAATGACAGGAAACCGGCAGCTTGTTGTATTTGAAAAACATTTCTATGTTTTCTCCCGCAAGGGCAAATAATTCCTCAATGTTCTGTGGTTGTGTAAACAAGCTGGGACCCGCATCGAACCGGTACCCCTTCATTTCGAAATGACCGAGTTTGCCGCCCGGGTATGTGTTTTTTTCATACACCGTTACCTGCATACCCTGCACAGCCAGCCTGATAGCACCCGCTAATCCGGCTACACCGGCACCAATAATGATCGCTTTGTTAGAGGAACTATGCATAAGAGGAAATCGGGGTAGAAGGTAATAGAAATTTATATGCTCCTGCGCAGTTTTGTTCCGGTCCACCATTCCATCACTTTCGGAAAAGCAATATGAAACCAGGCCGTATACAATTCAGGGTTTGCCGTAAGCGATGCATGAATCTGTTGCATAGGCATAAAAGCAAAACTGCTTACTTCCCTTGCATCAGGCTGTACCGGCCCATCATAGTAGCCTGCAAACACATGATCAAACTCATGTTCCGTTAGTCCATTAGCGAATTCGGCTTTGTACACAAAATCAAATATCTTTTCCAGGCTGGTATAAAATCCCATTTCTTCGCGCAGTCTTCTGGACGCCGCAGTGTTACTTTCTTCTCCGGGTCTTGGGTGACTGCAGCAGCTGTTCGTCCATAAACCACCGCTATGGTATTTACCGGATGCTCTTTGTTGCAACAGCATGTCGCCCCTGCTGTTAAAAATAAATACGCTGAAGGCCCTGTGTAAAATGGCTTTCTCATGCGCTTCCATTTTTCCCATGGTACCGATGGCCCTGTCCTGTTCATCAACTAATATCACTTGTTCCATGCCTTTCAATAATCGGGTAAAGAAATGATCAGAGTAAATTTAGCTGGCTTCTCACACCCGCTTTTGCCAGGATCAGGAATTTTCCGTAATCGGGAATGCGGATCCTTTTTTCCATGATGCGCTGTGGCTGTACACGTTTTATTTTTTTAAAAAGGGATAAATAATATTTGTATGCCACATACACGCCAAACCTTGCTTTCACTGGTAGTTTTACAATGCCCTCGTACGCATGTTCAAAATCTTTCTGGATATCTGTTTCAATTGAGCTTTTATCGTATGCGGTAAAATTACTGAAATCGCATCCGGGAAAATATACTCTTTCCAGTCCTTCGTAATCCGCTTTCAGGTCGCGCAAAAAATTTACTTTCTGAAAAGCCGCGCCCAGGCTCCTGGCATAGGGTTCCAGTTCTTCGTATTGTGCGCGGTTGCCTTCGCAAAAAATGTGGAGGCACATCAACCCCACCACTTCGGCGCTTCCATAAATGTATTGTTCATAGCCTGCCCGGTCGTAATTGCGTTTCTCCAGATCAAGTTCCATGCTGTATAAAAAAGAATCGATCAGTTCGCGGTCAATACCATAGGCATTCACGGTAAGTTGAAAGCTGTGCAATATGGGATTCAGGCTAATACCACGGTCAACGGCTTCGTAAGTGGCTTTTTTAAATTCGGCCAGCAATATGTTTTTATCGCACTGATGAAATGTGTCCACGATCTCATCGGCAAAACGCACAAAGCCATACACATTAAAGATCGGCGCGCGCAGGTCTTTGTGTAATAGTTTGATCGCCGAAGAAAAACTGGTACTGTATTTCTCGGTGGTAATCCTGCTGCAGTCCTGGCTCACTTCATGATACAGGTTCATCATGGTAATTGTATTTGAATTTTGTTATCGGCATTTGTTCTTTATTCAACTTTACTTGCGTCGCACACTTGTACTTTTTCCCCGTCATTGCGAGGAACGAAGCAATCTGTGTCTTGACATTCGGGCTGCTATTCGAAACATAGATTGCTTCGTTCCTCGCAATGACGATTCACGAAAACGCTTTCACCACTTCCCCCGCCACTACTTCCCCGCTGATCAAACTTGGCGGCACACCCGGACCCGGAACTGTTAACTGCCCAGTATAAAACAGGTTCTTCACTTTTTTACTCCGGCACGATGGTTTTAAAACAGCGGTTTGGGTTAACGTGTTCGCCAAACCATAGGCATTCCCTTTAAATGCATGGTACTCGCTGATAAAATCACTGTGCGCAAACGATTTTTTATAAACTATCGAGTCCCTGACAGACTGCCCCAGGTATTTTTCCATGCGGTCTGTTATCATCTCAAAATACCGGTCACGCAGTTCTTCGGTATCATTTTCCAATCCTGCGGCCACCGGTATCAGCAAAAACAAGTTCTCACAACCTTCCGGCGCAACCCCTGGGTCTGTAACCGAAGCGGCACATACATAAAACAAAGGATCCGAAGGCCATTCTTTACTGGTGTAGATCTCTTTCCCATGTACTGCAAAAGAGGTATCAAAGAACAGCGAATGGTGTTGAATGCCCCGCAATTTTTTATTCATTCCCACATAATACAAAATACAACCCGGCGCCATTACCCTTTTGTTCCAATATGCCTCGCTATAACTACGGCTGGCTGCCGGTAATAGTTTTGATTCGATATGATGATAATCGGCTCCGCCTATTACCACATCGGCTTCATACGCGTTTTGGCCATGAGGCGTTTGCGTTATTACTTTTTTTGCGGCCTTTTTTTCGATCACAATCTCGGTCACTTCTTCCTCAAATGCAAAACGAACCCCCAGTTCAATGGCTAGTTCATACATACCCCTTACAATACTGAACATGCCATTTGCAGGATACCATGTACCGCCCTTACTGTCGGCATAATTCATCAGGCTGTACAATGCCGGTGTGTTTTCTGGTAATGCTCCTAGAAACAAGACAGGAAATTCCATCAACTCCACCAGTTTGGGATGTGTAAAATACTTTGCCACATGCGATCTCATGGAGCGGAATACATCCAGTTTAAACAAACCCCTGACCAGGTCGGGATCCAGAAACTCAGTCAGTGAGCGACCTGGTTTGAATACCAGTTTTTTAATGGCTATTTCGTATTTATAGGCCGCTTCTTCTAAAAATTTCTCCAGTTGCAAACCGCTGCCGGGTTCAATGGAATCAAATAAGCGTTTCAATGCATCCGGGTTTGCAGGTACGTCCATTGGCCCATCTGCATAATACACGCGATAAGAAGGATCCAGCCTTTTTAACTGGTAGTAATCGGAAACTTTTTTTCCGAACTGTTCAAAATAATGTTCAAATACATCGGGCATCCAGTACCAGCTGGGACCCATATCGAAGGTAAACCCAGCTGCTTTCATTTGCCTGGCACGGCCACCGGGCATGGAGTGCTTCTCCAAAACAATTACCTTCCAGCCGGCTTTGGCCATGAAAGAAGCAGCCGATAGGCCCGCGAACCCGCTTCCGATAATAATAACTTTCTTTTGCAAATTAGTTCCCGAAGAAAGTTAATGGAATTCGTTTAATAACGTTGGATCTGTGTTTTTAATAATTTCCGTGCAAAATGAATGCGGCTTTTAATGGTACCCAGAGGCTCGCCAAGCATATTTGCTATCTCGTGGTATTTAAATCCATCAAAGTACAGTAAAAAAGGATTGCGAAAGATTTCGGGTAACGCATAAATAGCGGCCCGCACCTCTTTCAGGTTAATAGCCGCAATGGCTTCGTTGGCCACGGCACCCTGGTTCAGGTTTAACAGGTATTCGTTGGGTGTGCTGGTGAACAGGATGGATTGCTTGGCTCTTCTGCGGTAATTGTTGATAAAAATATTACGCATGATGGTATACAGCCATGCTTTGATATTGGTACCCACATTGTATTTATCCTGGTTGGCCAAAGCCCGGTACAGGGTTTCCTGGAAAAGATCTCTGGCAGCTTCCTGGTCATGCGTTAATGTAACTGCAAATGGCTTCAGAAAATCGGCATTCGACAATAACAGCTGGTTAAATTCTACAGTAGACATACAACAATCCGTTTACGATCTCACACCATAAAGTTAAACAAAGCCATGCATTTTCAGTGCTTTGCTTTTGCCATCCAACCTTATCTCTCACCTAAAAATATACCCCCCCCTTTAGGGGGCTGGGGATAAGGGTGTAAGCTATAACCGAACCTTTCGCAGATATTCGCCATAGCCGCTTTTGGCATATTTATCGGCAAGCATCAGTAATTGTTCGTGGTTGATATATCCCATGCGGTACGCCACTTCTTCGATACAGCCTATTTTCCGGCTCTGGCGTTTTTCGATCACCCGCACAAATTCGCAGGCATCGGCAAATGAATCAAAAGTACCCGTATCCAGCCAGGCCGTTCCGCGGTTCATAATGCCCACCTGTAGCTTGCCCTGCTCCAGGTAAACACGGTTCACATCCGTGATCTCGTATTCTCCTCTAGCCGATGGCTGCATGGTTTTAGCGATGTTTACGACTGAATTATCATAGAAATACAACCCCGGAACAGCGTAATTCGATTTGGGGGCTTGGGGTTTTTCTTCGATGGAGATGGCTTTCTGTTCGGCATCAAACGCCACCACCCCATATCTTTCCGGGTCGTTTACTTCATAAGCGAATACGGCAGCGCCTTTCACATCATTGAATGATTGCACCAGTTTACTAAACCCCGCACCATAAAAAATATTATCACCCAGTATCAAAGCCACTTTATCCTTCCCGATAAATTTTTCTCCGATCACAAAAGCCTGTGCCAGTCCATTGGGTACAGCCTGAACCGCATATTCAAAACGGCAACCCAGTTCTGCTCCATCGCCCAATAAACGCTGGAACTGTGCTGAATCTTCCGGTGTGGTAATGATCAGCACTTCATGGATACCTGCCAGCATCAATACAGAAAGTGGGTAGTAGATCATGGGTTTATCGTACACCGGCATCAGTTGTTTGCTGATCCCCTTGGTAATGGGATACAATCTGGTACCCGAGCCACCCGCCAGTATAATGCCTTTCATAACTTAAAAATTTAAAGTGCTGATCACTTCCTGCAAGGTAGGTAATACCGTATCTTTTTCAGACAGGATCAATTGGTCCGCCGGTAGTTTCCAGTCTATGCCAAGTGATGGATCATTGTAAACAATGCCTCCTTCGGTTGCTTTGTTATAATAGTTATCACATTTGTAAAAGAATACGGCCTCTTCGCTCAGTACCACGAAGCCATGCGCAAAACCACGGGGTACGAATAACTGGGTATGACTCTCATCCGACAGTTCAACCGCCACATATTGTCCCAATGTCGCTGAATCTTTTCGCAGGTCAACCGCTATATCCAGCACCTTTCCTTTGATAACCCTTACCAGTTTGGCCTGCGCCGCTTCCCCATGCTGAAAATGCAGTCCGCGCAAAACACCTTTCTGCGATAGCGATTGGTTATCCTGCACAAAATTGATATCCATTCCTGTCTGCGCCAGGAAGGTTTTTCGGTTAAAGCTTTCAAAAAAATACCCACGATGATCCCCAAAAAAAGTATCGTGAATAACCAGGCAGTCTTTTATAGAAGTTTCTTCAATGCGCATACTTATCGGTTGGTGTACATTGACTGGTAATAATTTTGATAGGACCCACTGGTAACATTGTTCAGCCAGGTGGTATTTGCCAGGAACCAATCGATGGTTTCGCTCAGCCCCTCCTCAAAGGTAACCGTAGGTTTCCAGCCCAGTTCCCTGTTGATCTTACTTGCATCGATGGCATAGCGCCTGTCGTGCCCGGGGCGGTCTTTTACATAGGTGATCAGGTTCTCGCTCTGCCCTTCTGCACGACCCAGTTTCTGGTCCATCAGTTTACAGAGCAGTTTTACCAGGTCAATATTCTTCCATTCATTAAAACCGCCGATATTATAGGTTTCACCATCCGTTCCCTTGTGAAAGATCAGGTCAATGGCAAGCGCATGGTCTTTTACATAGAGCCAGTCGCGTGTGTACAATCCATCGCCATATACGGGCAGCGGTTTTTCGTGAATGATGTTATTGATAAATAGCGGGATCAGTTTTTCAGGGAAATGATAGGGACCGTAATTGTTTGAGCAGTTAGACACCACCGTTTGCATATGGTAGGTTTCCCGATAGGCCCTCACAAAATGATCGGAAGATGCTTTGCTGGCTGAATAAGGTGAGTTGGGATCGTAAGGTGTGGTTTCTGTAAACAAACCCTCAGCACCCAGGCTTCCATATACTTCATCTGTTGAGATATGATAGAACCGGTGTTTGCTGTAATCGGCCTTCCACTGATTCCTGGCCGTATTGAGCAGGTTAACGGTTCCGATGATATTGGTGTATACAAAATCAAGCGGTGATACAATTGATCTGTCCACATGCGATTCTGCGGCCAGGTGTATCACATCGGTAACCGCGTATTCTTCAAATACTTTTTCCAGGGCGGCAGTATCCAGGATATTGGTCTTTGAAAACCGGTAGTTAGGTCGCTTCTCTATATCGGCCAGGTTCTCCAGGTTACCCGCATAGGTAAGTGCATCCAGGTTAATGATGGTGTACTCAGGGTATTTATTCACAAACAGGCGCACCACATGTGAACCGATAAACCCCGCTCCCCCCGTAATCAGAATGTTTTTATGCATAGCCATATCAATGATGCAGATAAGCTGCAAAGTAACAATAATTAGGGTAGTAAAATGTGAAAGAACACTTATCAAAAGCCGGTATAAGTATTTATTGACAGGGGAGAATATGCAGGTATCTTTCTTATCTTCATCCCATAAATACTTGCCATGAACCAACGTTATTATTCATTGGATGTTTTCCGGGGTGCTACCGTGGCCCTGATGATACTGGTTAATAACCCCGGCAGCTGGGCGCATATTTTTGCGCCGCTTGAACATGCTACCTGGCATGGCTGTACCCCTACCGATCTCGTTTTCCCTTTTTTCCTCTTTGCCGTGGGCAATGCCATGGCATTTGTGATGCCTCGCTTTGAGCAGGCCGGGCCCGCTGTTTTCTGGAAAAAAGTGATCAAACGAACCCTGTTGATCTTTGCCATTGGCATCTTCTTAAACTGGAGCCCCTTCATTCGCTGGGATGGAGAACAGATTGCCGGTAAAGCCTGGGAAAACGTACGCATTTTTGGCGTATTGCAACGTATTGCACTCTGCTATTTCTTCGCCTCTGTTATCGTATACTATGCCAAAACCCGCGGTGCTTTTGTAATCAGCGGCATTTTATTGCTGGCTTATTGGGTTATCTGCCTTTTACTTGGCAATGCTGCCGATCCGTATAGTTTATCGGGATGGTTTGGCACACAGGTGGATATTAACCTGTTGGGACTAACCCATATTTACAAAGGCGAGGGCGTTCCTTTTGATCCGGAGGGCCTGCCAAGTACTACAGCAGCAATTGTTCAGGTGATCTTTGGGTTTTTTGTGGGACAATACATTCAGCAGAAAGGAAAAACATACGAGATGTTATCGAACCTGTTTGTGGCAGGTTTGGTTTTATTCTTTACCGGCTATTGCTGGGACATGGTATTCCCGGTTAACAAGAAAATATGGACCAGCAGTTATGTATTGTATACCACCGGCCTGGCCATTATGGTATTGGGCACATTGATCTACCTGGTCGAATTCAAAGGGAATAAAGGCGCCTGGAGTAAGTTCTTTGATGTGTTTGGAAAGAACCCCTTGTTCATTTTCGTATTGAGTGGTTTTTTACCAAGAGTACTCGCCATGCTTCGCTGGACGGACCATGTAACGCCGGAAGGAAAAAAAGTATACACTTCTTTCTTCCCCTGGTTCTATGAACATATTTGTAAGAATATCGCCGCTGACCTCCGGGTTGGTTCACTGTTCTATGCGCTTTGCATGATCGCGTTCTATTGGTCCATTGTGTATGTGCTGGATAAGAAAAAGATTTACATCAAAGTGTAGTTAGACGACGGACAACAGACGACCGTCAGCCATAGTTAGCATTATCGGGCCAGTTTTGTGTCCACACGAAACCAATAGAGCAATCATGGGCAATCGTTAAAAATGTCTTGCCCATTCACTACTCACCACTCACGATCTTCCGCGCCGGGTTTCCCACATATACGCCCGGCTCTGTAATATCTTTTGTAACCACAGCACCAGCCCCAATCACTGTATGATCGCAGATGCTTACGGGAAGAATGGTTGCATTGCTGCCAATAGACACATGATCACCGACATGTGTGGCTTTCCATAGTTCTTTATTCCCAGCTGGACCACCATTCGCAAACGTATCATTCACAAACATTACCCCATGACCGATAAAACAATCATTGCCAATGGTTACCAGTTCGCAGATAAAAGAATGTGATTGCACTTTAGACCGGTTACCAATAACAACCCCTTTTTGTATTTCTGTAAACGGGCCAATAAAACAATCATCGCCAATCGTACATTCATACAGGTTGCAGGGCTCTACCAGTTTTACATTGGCACCAAAATAAACTTCCCTGATCTGTGTATGGGTGGATTGGTAAGGCATACAATAATTTCACCACTAAGTTAATCCGATTTTACTGAAAGCGCCGCCCGGTAAATACGTTCAATAATTTCCACCGTTTTAAACCCTTCCATTGGTGTAGCGTAAAAAGGCTTCCCTGTTTGCAGTGTTGCAACAACAGTTTCATACACTTTATCGTGGTTACGCATAGAACCACGGTAAGTATCATATTCATTGGGTTCGCTGGCAGGTATTGTACCCATCAACTGTCCACTTTCAAATTGCTGGTATTGCAGGGTATTAAGGTATTCGCCTCCAATCTTTACGGTTCCTTTTTCGCCCAGAATGGTTAAAGAACCTTCTGCATTTTTCTGAAAACTATTTATTGAAAAATGAATGGTACCGATCACACCATTTTCACATGCAAGGATGGCAACACCGGAATCTTCAAATTCAATGCAGTTTTCATGCGCGGCATTTTTTGTAAACGCTGAAATGGTTTTTACTTCCCCGAAAAAAACATACAACAGGTCGATAAAGTGACTGAACTGTGTAAAGAGAATTCCACCATCCAGTTCTTTTGTGCCATGCCATGAATCACGATAATAATCCGCTCCCCTGTTCCACAAACAGGTAATTTGAAAACTATATAATTTTCCGAAAATATTTTCATCTAACGCCTTTTTCACCGCCATAACCGGCGGGTTGAAGCGGTTTTGCATTACCGTAAACAAATGCTTTCCGGATGCGGCTGCCGCTTCCATCATTCGCTTGCAATCTTTGGAAGAAACTGCCATTGGTTTTTCTACCAATACATGGTAACCCTTTTGCAAAGCCTGTATGGATTGTGTGGCGTGAAGTCCATTAGGCGTGCAGATCACCATCACATCAGCGGTTGTTTCATTTTCCAGTAAATCTTCAATGCTTACATAAAAAGGCAGTTGGTATTTTTCTGCTAAATCCCTGGCCGGTTTTTCCATGATGTCACAAACAGCAATGAGTTCGCCATACAACTGTGCCTGAACAGCATGTCGCTCGCCAATTTTTCCACAGCCTATTATGGCGAACCGAATTTTTTTCATCGGAAAAGATTAAGGAAAGAGTTGTTCCGCTTTCGCAATATTCTCGGGCTTGCCCACATCTACCAGGTTGGCACCGGTATGATCGAAACAGGAGATGGTATTGTTTGCGGCAAGAGTAAGGTAAACATCTACCATCGAAAACTTGCCCCGCTGCATTATCATGGCAAGCATTTTTGTATTGATCACATGAATACCGCTGAATGCTTTCTGCGCAAGTGGTATTTCATTCCGTACAATTTTTTCTTCCCCGGTCTTTATATTCCGCCAGCCACTCAATACATGGTTATTGTTGAATAAAAAATAACGTGAGGTTTCTCTTTCAGAAACAGCCAGGGTGGCCAATGCTTTTGCTTCCTTGTGCTGCCTGATCATTTCACCAAGATTCATATCAGTAAGAATGTCCGCATTCATTACCACAAAATCGGTAACGTTTTCAAAATACCAGGCTGCTTTTAACAGGCCTCCACCGGTTTCCAGCACTTCAGTTGTTTCGTCTGAAATGGCAAAAGCAGATCCCCATCCTTTGTTCTGTGTTAGCGTATCCACGATCTGCTCAGCAAAATGATGCACGTTCACGATCACTTCGTAAATACCAAATTGTTGCAGGTATTCAATATTCCTTTGCAGCAAGGATTTCCCATTCACCACCGCCAATGCTTTGGGATGATGATCCGTCCACGGCTTTAACCGCGAACCCAATCCTGCCGCGAAGATCATCGCTTTCATTATTTGCTATTTTTATTGTAGCCGAGTTAATCGTGAGACGTGAATCGTGAGGCGTGAGTGGTCTGTGGTCTGTGGTGAGTATATTTGCCCTCAAAGAATTCCAATGACCAATGACCAATGACCAATGACCAATGACCAATGACCAATGACCAATGACCAATG
>JAZJYJ010000013.1:36322-49847 GCA_040390405.1 Bacteroidota bacterium | reverse complement strand
ACCAACGACCACTCACGTCTCACGATTCACGATTCACCTTACAATTCTTTTAACCAATTCGCACTATTTGTATGCTCCAGTTTCACCCTCACCTTGTACTTATTTCGTAGATGGCGTGCTGTTTGCTCTGCGGCGTACACACTTCTGTGCTGTCCGCCCGTGCAACCGAAATTGATCATCAGGTGACTAAAGCCGCGCTTCAGGTAATCTTCTACCGTAATATCCACCAAATCCCAAACGCTGTTCAGGAATTCATTCATCCTTGTCCGCTGCTCCAGAAAATCCTGAACGGGTTTGTCTTTCCCCGTTTGTGTTTTGTATTCATCAAAGCGGCCGGGGTTTAAAATACTGCGCATATCAAATACAAAGCCACCTCCATTTTCGCTGGGATCGGCGGGGATTCCTTTTTTGTAACTGAAACTATTCACTTCTATCACCAAAGGGGTGTGTTCATTGGCCTGCACCGGCTCAAAGCGTTTGATCATATCATCGGTCACAACCAAATGCAGCACACGGTCAAATTCCGGTGTAACAATTCCGATCCTTTTGTGATCGATGAAGAATTTCAGGTTACGCAACGCCAGGGGAATGCTGGCAAGAAAATGCGCCTTCCTTTCAAACAATCCGCGGAAACCATATGCTCCCATTACCTGCAGTAAACGGATCAATACATAGCCATTGTACTGGCTAACGAAAGTGATGCGGTCAACCGGCTTTTGCAGCAGGCCATCGATCTGGTCCATATAATAATCCAACAAACTGTCTTTCCACTCTTCACTCAGCTCCGCTTTGGCCTGCCATAGCAAAGATGCCACATCGTATTGCAGTGCCCCTTTCATTCCGCCCTGGTAATCGATAAAGTTCACCGCATCATCTTTTACAATAATGTTCCGGCTCTGAAAATCGCGGAACATGAAATATTTGTTTTCGGTACGGGTAAGATAAGTGCTCAACGCATCAAAATCATCCAGCATTGCCTGTTTATCATAAGGCAGTTGAAGCGTATCGAGGAAATAATATTTAAAATACAGCAGGTCGCTCATGATGGCCTGCTTGCCAAATTCTTTGGCTGTAAGACTGTAATCGTAATTCAATCCCGCATCGCCTAAAATTTGAACACGTGCCAGTTCAGCTAAACTTTTTTGAAACAGGCCATAGGCATAATCGCCATGACCATGTTGTTCCAGTTTATTGAGAAGCGATTCAGTACCCAGATCCTGTTGTATGTAAATGGTATCGTCTTCATTCACTGCCAGTATCTGTGGTACGGGCAGACCTACCTTGCTAAAATGCCGGCTGAAATAAACAAAGGTCTGTGTTTCCCGGCGATGAAGGTTATGGGTGGCGATGAATGTATGGCCAGCGGAATAGATACGGAAATAAATACGGTCGCTCCCACTTTGCGGTAGTTTCTCTATGCGTTCGGGTTTGGGATTACGGATAGAGATAAATAATTGTTCAATGGCTTCGATCACTGCCTCCATGTTGGTAGCTGGTTTAAAGCGAAAATACTGTTTCGCAGGGAAAGCCCCTTATCCTTTTCCTTTGATCGTGCTTTATTGTAGATTTCCGACTGCGTTATTGCCGATTAGTTAACCGCAGCGATGCATAGGCACGAAGCTTCGCTAAGTGATTCACTGAAAGAATGCCTTGCGTATCGTTGCGTCTTACCGTCTTCGCGGTTAAAAAACTTCAAAATAAGCCGCTACTTTCTTTTCCTGGAAAAGAAATAGATAGGAATACCAATACAGGTAATCAATGAGCCGAATAAGGCATTGATCACAGGCGAGGATCCATTTAAGTAATTCTGAATATCGTTATATACTGTGGAGCAAAGGAAGAAAACGGTGAACACCACAAAAACCGTCGGCACCAACGGGTATCCCCATACTTTATATGCGCGGGGTATATCTTTCATCGTAAACCGCAGAATGATTACGCCCAGCGCACTCATTCCATAAAAGAACCAGCTTACAAAGATCAGCATATCAGTAAGCATATCGAACGAACCGCTGATGATAAGCAGTATGGCCCAGGCAGCATTTAGCAGCAAAGCATTGCCGGGCGTTTGGTACCGGGGTTGCACTTTACCGGCCCAGGTGAACCAGCGATTGTCTTTCCCCATGGCAAAAGTTACCCGGGCAGTAGCAAGTATATTGGCATTGGTAGTACCAAAAGTAGAAACAACCACGATCAATGCGATTACGGCTCCGCCAATGCCACCCCAGGCAACCCTGGCTGCATCGGAAGCCACAAATGCAGCAGAAGATAATTTACCAATCGGCAATACATAGATATATGCCAGGTTGATCAGGGCATAGATCAGGATACAAAAACTCAATCCCAGAAACAGGCTTTTGGGAATATTTTTTTGCGGATCTTTTACTTCACCTGCCACGAAAGTGATATTATTCCATCCATCATACGCCCAGAAAGCGCCGGCAATGGCTGCCACATATGCACCAACCAGCCGCCAGCCATGGGGTGCATCAGGTGATGTTACAAACAAGTGGTGTACGGATCCTTTCCCCGACGACAGCACACCTCCTATCAACAAAACAATCGCAATCACTTTTAGCAGGGTCAATATCCGCTGCAAAGCACTTCCATATTGTACACTCCGGTAGCTGATGAAGGAGAGTAAGAGGATGATCGATATCGTTAATCCCTTCACTCCGATGTTCTCCAAAGGAAAAATATCACCGATCAGCGGGATATGCAGCTTCATCGAATGTTCTATTACAGTATCGAATCTCGGTAGTGCAATAAAGTAATTCGTGTATTGCGAGCAGATATATGCAATGGAGGCATTACCACCTGTATTGAATACCGCAAAAGCAGCCCATCCATAGATAAAAGCGAAACCATCTCCATAGATCTTTTGAAAGAATACAAACTGCCCGCCTGTTTCCGGAAACATGGCGGCCAGTTCCGCATTAGATAATGCACCAAATAAAGTGATCAATCCCGCCACCAGCCAAACACTCAGTAACAACAAAGGCGAACCCAGCTGCGAGGCCATCAATGCGGGTTTCATAAAAATACCCGAGCCTATGATACCGCCCACCACGATGGCAATGGTACTTTGCAGAGAAAGGCTTCGCTTGAATTGGCTCATGGGTGCGGGTTGATTTTAAAGATACTGGATAAGTATATATAAAGGTGAGGCTCTCCGCGCCTCCCTTTGGAGAGATCGGACTGGGGCTTTAGCATTTCTTTATCAAATTCTTAATTCCATTTTAATCGCAACCATACTGCATTTCGTATCTAAACCTTTGTTAAGGTGAGAAATATCATTATTTGATACGAACCACTCCGTTAGCTTTACCCCCTAATATAATGTACATGCGGACCATCATCTCATGTATGGCTATTGCTATACTCTGTTCTTTTACTACCTGGGGCAATAATTTCGACAAAGCCCTACAGACTGCTAAATCTGAACACAAATATGTGTTGCTGAATTTTTCTGGCTCCGACTGGTGTGGCCCCTGCATTAAACTGCATAACGATTTCTTTGGAACAGAAGCTTTCCGGAATTTTGCCGAGAGCAGACTGGCATTGGTTAATGCCGATTTTCCAAGGCAGAAAAGGAACCAGTTATCCAAAGATCTGCAGAAACAGAACAATCATCTTGCCGACCTTTACAATGCCAATGGCAGTTTTCCGCTAACCGTTTTATTAAATGCAGAAGGAAAAGTGCTGAGGGCATGGGAAGGTGTGCCCAAAGAATCGGCAGATGAATTTATAGATGAAATCAAAAACATATTGGCCGAATCAAAATGAGTACGGCCACTGCTATACCGCCCCTGCAAATGCATCAGCAAAGTATGAAGCTGATGGGAAACCGTTTTGAGATAAGTGTGGTTTCAGATAATGAAGCATGGGCTCAACTCCGTATTGATGAAGCGGCAAAGGAAATCAAACGAATTGAGCAGCTGCTTACCACTTTTTCCGAAAGCAGTCAAACAAACTTAATTAATCGCAATGCAGGTATTGTTCCGGTAAAAGTAGACCGCGAAGTATTCAATATTATTCAACGCTCACTTAAGATATCGCAGTTAACACAAGGGGCTTTTGATATCACCTATGGCTCTATTGATAAAAAGCTCTGGAACTTTGATCAAAGTATCACCCGTTTGCCCGACCCCCACACAGCAAAACAACTGATTCGTCTAATCAATTACCGTAATGTAATCATGGATGAAACCAACTGCACTGTATTTCTGAAAGAAGCCGGTATGCGCATCGGGTTCGGGGGTATTGGCAAAGGTTATGCCGCAGAATGTGCCAAACGGGTTATGCAGCAAAATGGCGTTACCAGTGGTATTGTAAACGCTTCGGGCGATCTAGCTGCATGGGGGTATCAGCCCAACGGCAAACCCTGGACTATTGGTATTGCCAACCCCGATAATGCCAATCAATCCTTTTCTCATCTCGAAATCACCAATATGGCCGTTGCCACATCAGGTAATTATGAAAAATTTGTCTTCATCGGCGGAAAAAAATATTCGCATACCATCAACCCCAAAACAGGATTACCGGTTACAGGTATCAAAAGCGTTACCATTATCAGCCCCAACGCAGAAATCGCAGATGCCATGGCTACACCGGTAACGATTATGGGGATTTCAACAGGATTGGATATGATTAACCAGATCAAAGGACTCGGTTGCATCATCATCGACGACAATAACAGAATCTATACCTCAAAAAACATACAACTAACATGAACCAGTCAAGCAAACAAACAAAGATTATGAGCGGCATTGCCATTGGCATAGTCGCTACCGTTTTGATGAGTTCCTGCACAGCAGTAAAAGAATACCAGAAAAGCCGTTTAAACGATGGTGAAATGGTGCTCGGCAACCGCAAGGTAGAAAAAACAGAACTCAGTTTCCAATCGTACCGCGAAGGTGCTTCCGGTGCCAATGCCGGCAAAAGTGGTGGCGGCTGCGGTTGTAACTGATTATTCACGCACTAAGAGAACACAATGAAAAAACTATCATTGACCGTAATCGGTCTGTATATAGGCATACTTGCAGCTTTCTCGCAGTATACAAAAGCTGTGGATTCTGCACAGTTCAAGCCACGTAAACTCAGTTTTGAGGAAGCCAATATCATTACAAGTTATTATCACCAGAATGGAAACAATTCTGCCGTAACGGGCGGTATCGGAACAGAACTATTGAGTGATTATTCCGGTGTGTTTCAGCTGAAACTGCACGCTTGGGACGACCGTGCACGCAAACATACACTGGATCTGGAGCTGGGTGTAGATCA
Source organism: Bacteroidota bacterium (assembly GCA_040390405.1). GTDB lineage: Bacteria > Bacteroidota > Bacteroidia > Chitinophagales > Chitinophagaceae > Sediminibacterium. The sequence continues at coordinate 44,564 of JAZJYJ010000013.1, read as the reverse complement.
CTACACTTCAGCCTCTTCAGATAATATTGATCCAAAAACAAAATCATCTGCTTCACATGCAGATACCCGCATTTATCCGTCCGCTACATGGTCAATGGAAAATGAGCAGAAGGGCTCTACATTCACATTGGGTGGTGCCTTATCTCATGAGTTTGATTATAACTCTTACAGTACCAGTGTCGGTTTTGCAAAGAAAACAAGAAACAGAATGGGTGAGCTGAGTTTCAAAGCCCAGGTATACCTGGACAATCTCAAACAGATTTACCCGATAGAACTGGTACCTACCGCTACGGTATCAACCAGGAGCGGGGCATCCTCATCAGGCAGTAAATATCCTATTGTCGGACGGAACAGTTTTGTGGGGACATTGTCTTATTCGCAGATCGTTAATCAGCGCTTGCAGTTTATTCTGCTGATGGATGCCATTTATCAATCAGGTTATCTTGGATTGCCTTTTCACCGTGTATACTTCAACAACGGGTCAGAACAGGTGGAAAATCTGCCGGGTACAAGATTGAAAATACCACTCGGTTTCCGCATGAATTATTTTGCAGGCGACAAACTGATTTTGCGAACTTATTACCGTTACTATCATGATGACTGGGGACTGGATGCACACACATTTAATATCGAAACCTCATATAAAATCACTCCATTTGTTTCGGTAACTCCTTTTTATCGTTACTATACCCAATCTGCCATCAATTATTTTGCGCCGTATGAGGAACACAAGGTCTCGGATCAATATTATACCAGCAATTACGACTATTCAAAATTCAACAGTCACTTCTTTGGGGCAGGTGTAAGACTGATCCCACCCAAAGGCGTATTTAAGTTAGAAAATTTCAATATGCTGGAAATCCGTTACGGACACTACACAAGAACCAATGGAATGAATTCGGATGTGGTTTCGATGAACCTTCGCTTTAAATAGCAGTGTTTGTTTTAGTCACAGATTGCACCAACAAAAATCTGCGAATCTGCGGCTAATAAAAAATTACTCCAACGCGAAATCCACAGCAGAAGTAGCATGTATCAGCGTAGTATCAAATACCGGAATGGGGCTTTCCGCTTCTTTGATCAGGATCGGAATTTCGGTACAACCAAAGATCACCCCCTCCGCACCTTGTGATTTTAGTTTTGCAATGATAGCGAGAAAACGCGTTTTTGTTTCTTCAGTAAAAATGCCTTTCCCAAATTCGTTGTAAATAACATGATTGATATAATCAATATCTGCTTGTTCTGGAATGATCACAGTAATGCCCTCCTCCGTTAATCTATCCCTGTAAAAAGCCTCCTGCATTACATATTTGGTTCCGAGCAAAGCAACGGTCTTTAATTTTTTTCGTTTGATAGCTTCTGCCGTAACCACCGCCACATGCAACATGGGAATGCCAACGGAAGCCTGAATCGTATCCGCGATCTTATGCATGGTGTTGGCTCCTACCAATAAGCAATCCGCTCCGGCTTTCTCCAGCTCTTTGGCCGCATGGCAAACAATGGCAGCTATGCCATCCCAATCGTCGGCTTCGGTAAGGGTTTTGATCTCCTGGAAATTGATGGAGTAGATAATAACTTTAGCAGCATTCACGCCACCCAGTCTTTCATTAACAAGCAGGTTCAGGTATTTATAATATTCGGCAGTAGATAACCATGAAATACCGCCGACCAGGCCAATTGTTTTCATGATGTGAAGATAGATGTATTAGATATATCGCCACAGATGCACAGATTAGCAAAGAAAAAATCTGTGTTAATCTGTGAATCTGTGGCGATACAAAACTAAAACAACCTCCCCTGCTCCCCCGGCCTCCGGAACCTGGTATTATCCAATTCCCAACCCTCTGCATTCAGTTTATAAATTTTATTGTACTTCTTAAACTGCTGCCGCACCATATCCGATATCGGTCCTTCGCCGCGCATGCGAATACCATAGCGACTGTCGTTTACCTTACCACCATGGCCATTCTCTATCAGGTGCCATACCTTATCGGCCCTGTCGGGGAAATTCTTATACAGCCAGTCGTGAAAGATCAGTTTAATCGCCCCATTCAACCGTATAAACGTATATGCACTGAACACCGCACCCGCTTCACTTGCCGCTTCCATAATGCGTTGCATTTCGTGTTCATTCAAGCCCGGTATCATGGGACCCAGCATTACCCCCATGCGTACCCCGGCATCACTTAATTCTTTAATTACACGCAATCTTTGTTTGGCCGTAGTGGTTCTTGGTTCCATGGTACGGCGCAACTCTTCGTTAAACGAAGTAATGCTTACCAATACGCTCACTAAATTTTTCGCTGCCATCTTTTGCAGCAATTTGGTATCACGCAATATGCCTGCATTCTTGGTAATCATACCCACAGGCTGGTTAAATTCATTGCACACTTCCAGTATGCGTTTGGTTAGTTCAAATTTCTTTTCGGCGGGCTGGTAACAATCGGTATTACCGCTCAGGCTGATGGGTACCGGCTCCCAGTTCTTGTTCATCAAAAATTTACGCAGCAGTTCCGGTGCATTTTTTTTAACGATGATCTTTCTTTCAAAATCCAGTCCGGCACTATAACCCCAGTATTCATGTGCATTGCGCGCATAACAATAAATACAGCCATGCTCACAGCCCTGGTAAGGGTTCATACTATACCACATGCCCACATCCGGACTCTCTACTTTGTTTACAATGCTCTTGGCATGATCTTCCAGGTAAACGGTGGCCACATTGGGTTCGGTCCAGTCGTCAATACTTTCGATCTGGTCGCGTATTTTTTCATTCTTCAAAAACCGGTTGCGTGGATTGAATTGTGCGCCACGGCCTTTGAGGTATTGGTTTTCGTCGGGTATGTTTTCGTTCATAAAATATTTTTTTACCGCATGATCTGCCCACCCCGGCGTTGCTTCGCCGCCACCCCTCCCTGCGGGGCAGGGAGGGGAAAACTTATCTCAATCCCCTCTACTTCGTAGAGGGGATTGAGATAAGTTAATTTTGTAGTTGTGATGATTGAAACAATTACATAAACAATTCCCCCTGCACCGTACTCAGTTTTTCATTCTTCATCACAAACCGTTTCACCGTTTCAAATCTTTTTTCTCCTTGCCTTCTGCGCAGCAGTACCAGTTGTTCGGCAATAAAGCGGCCACTGAAATGGGTATTGCTCATCTCCAGCCAGCCTTTCTCATATTGCCAGGGCAGCAGTTTATTGGCGAGTGTGATATAGGGCTCCGTAATAAAATGCGGCTTCCTTTCCTTATCAATTTTCAACAGGTGCTGTATGGGACGAATCGATTTTACCAGGTCAACGATCTGCGTTTTGGTTGTGATATTGAAGAAGATCGTATGCGTAGGGAAGCTTTCGAAATCATTCAGCTCTACCAAAAACGAAGCGTGTGCCGCAGCCTGCAATTGCAGGCGGTGAATAATGCGTTGTTCGATCATTTCAAACTGCTGAAAACGAACCAATGTAATATTCGGCTTACCTATCGCCGCATTCGGACAATCGTATGTTTCGGCAAATTGTTTTTTTACCCGTACCAGTTCCATACGCAGGGCTTCCGGCAGTTCCAGCACCAGCAGGTATTCTGCAGTAGCATAAGAAGATAAGATATCCGTTTTCATAAGGGGATTGTTTTAAGGCAGCTGGCTTGGTGAGCGGTGAATCGTGAATCGTCAATCGTGAGTAGTGAGTAATTAATGAAATAGCTCCTTCAACTCACGATTCACCATTCACGATCAAGGTCGAAGCCCAAACACATTCACCTGCTTACATCCATCAAATTCATGGCTTCTTCGCAAGAGCACCAGCTCACTCACTTCAAACGATGCATGAAACTCTTTCTGTGCATATTCCATTTCTGCCTGGTGATAAATACTTTCAGGTAATTTCCGCGCAATCGTTACATGCGGACGATTGATTAGGTGCATTTCCGGACAACCATATCCCCGCACATATTGATCCACCACCTTCAATTCCTTCGCCAGTTGCTGAAACGGCGCATGATCCTGCACGCGCAGGTAAATGGTATGCGGTTTAAATCCACTGTATTTATCCAGCGTAACCCTAAAATGGTTCTGGTTACTGATGATGCGGTGCATCCAGCGGATAATGGTTGCTTCCATTTCCTCTTTCGCTAAAAAATTGGCTACTGTGATATGTGGTTTGGTTTTTACAGCAATCGCTTCTTTGTATTGCATTGTAAACCATTGTTTTTCTTCCATCACCCTGGCATACACTTCCGCGTCCGGATGCGCCACCAGTAAATACTCATAAAACTGGTTTACCGGGGTACTGAATGATCGGTTGGTTGCTAACCCTGTTTCCATAAATAAAATTTTACCGGGATAATTATTTTAGTATAAATTTACTAAATAATTTAGCATGACAAAATTTAATTTATATGGATGGAGAACAGTGGTACGGGGCTGCCTATAAGGGCTCCAAAAAATTTAACCAGTGGGAAATACCTACGGCCAACGCTACCGGTTTTGGCGCCGCGGCGGATGATTATATGGAACGGGGCATCGATCTGAACGAGCAGCTCATCCGCAACAAGCCGGCAACTTTTTTCTTCCGCATGAACAGCGATGCCATGACTGATGCCGGCATTTTCAGCGGTGATGTGCTAATTGTAGACCGCAGCGTAAGGGCCATAAACGGAAAGATCATTGTAGCCATCCTCAACGGAGAGTTATTGGTTCGGCGTTTGCAAACACATATCAAGGGCGTGATCCTGGTAGCGGAAAATAAAAAATATGGAAATATCCCGGTAGATGAATTCAGCAATTATGCAGCATGGGGTGTAGTGGTTCATTCGATCAGGAGTATCTGATGGTATGTACATTGTTTATTCTAACGTGTTGTATTAAACCTTCTCTGTGAAACCCAGTGTTCTCTGTATCTCTGTGTTGAAAAAAAGCTGCATAATAAGATGATTTCCTTTTTTTCAACACAGAGATACAGAGATTAGGAGTTGCACAGAGAATCCCTGACTGGGCGGGGGGTAAAACAAGTAATCAAACCAATATAATTCCCCTTTTAGGGGGCTAGGGGGTAATTATGCGCGCCATTGTTGATTGTAACAGTTTCTACTGCTCCTGCGAGCGTCTCTTCCGGCCGGCCTTGCAGAACAAGCCCGTTGTTGTTCTCAGCAACAACGACGGCTGCATCATCTCGCGCAGCGATGAGGCAAAAGCATTGGGTGTAGAAATGGCCGGTCCTTATTTCAAAGCCAGGCCCATGATTGAGAAATATGGGGTGGCCACTTTCTCATCAAACTATAACCTCTACGGCGATCTCAGCTGGCGCGTAATGGAAACCCTGCGCATGTTACTTCCACAACATTGCGTAGAAGTATATTCTGTAGATGAATGTTTTCTTGATCTATCCCATATCCGCAAGGAAGAGCTGGCCGCTTTTTCGCTATACCTTCGTGAAACCGTAGAACAATGGACCGGCATCAAAGTATCTATCGGCGTAGCGCCAACCAAAGTGCTGAGCAAGGTAGCCAATCGCTTATCCAAGAAAAACAAGGAAGCCACCAACTGTGTGTTGGTACTGGATACGCCACGTAAAACCGAACAGGCATTGCAGCGAACCCCTGTTGAAGATGTATGGGGCGTGGGTTACCAGTACGCAGAAAAACTGCGGCGCATGAATATCAACACCGCTTATGAACTCAGCACCAGAGATGTGGTATGGGCCAATAAACACCTCGGCGGTGTAACCGGTGCCCGGCTGGTGCGCGAACTCAAAGGCATCGAAAGCATCCAGATGATGGATGAACTGGTAAACAAAAAAATGATCGCCACCACGCGTATGTTCGGCAGTCCGGTAAGCGATCTCAAAGATATTAAAGAAGCCGTGGCCACTTACACATCCCGTGCCGCAGAAAAATTACGCAGGCAGCATAGTGCGGCCAACACCATCAGTGTATTTGTAGTGCCTCGCGAGCAATCGCATAGCACACATTTCAGACATGGGCCCACCATCAGCAGCCATATCATCCTGCCTCTCGCTACTTCCTGCACCAACGAACTCATTAAACCTGCCATGGCGTTGACAGAACGCTTGTATGACCAGGGAAAACTATACAAGAAAGCAGGCGTAATGTTAAGTGGCATTGTACCCGATAGTTCTATCCAGGGAAATCTTTTTGCAGAACCGGCTGCCAATAAAAGCCGTATGCTCATGAGCATGATCGACAATGTAAACTTTGCCATGCGCGATGATGTACTCAAATTCGCCTCCTCCGGTACCACCCGCGACTGGAAGATGCGCCAGGAATTACGCAGCCCGCGTTACACCACACGATGGGATGAATTATACAAGATCAAATAATATCCGTTTCGTGAAACTCACGATCCTTGGTCTTAGTGGTTCTTATTCTTTAACAGCAACCGGAAACTTCTCAAACAATCGTTTCATTCCTTTCTGCACTTCTGTTTGTACACGGTTCTGGTTTTCGGGAACCACGCCTTGTATCGTGCCTTTCCATACCAGTTTTTTCTGCGCCGCATCTACCAAATGAACAGAAGCCGTTCCTTCGCGATAGCGGCCCACTTCTACTTCTTCGCTTTTCCAGCTATAGTTACGCTGTCCTACATAACGCGGTGCACCATCTGTTCTCCAGTCGGTTTGTCTTGTCTGTACTTCTTCTTTTATTTTGATACCAATGTTCACCAGCAGGTCGGGGTGACTGCTGCTTTGCGTATATCCTCTCTTCACCATTTCATTGCCAATGGCTTCTTTTAATATTTCGATGCGTTCGTTGAATAGGGAATTAACCGTATCTCCTGAAGCGCGTACCCGGTAAAAATCGAATGTTTTGTATTGATACAGATCAATGTTATCGGCCGCTTCCGTATTCAACACTTTCATACCGGAACAGGCTACCAATGTGGTAATCAGCAAGATCATCAGTCCTTTTTTCATAAAGAATATTTTCAATTCCAAAAAAATTAAAACAACATTGTGGCTTGCGGAACAAAGCTGGGTTTGATCAGTTGCAACCCCGTCAGCGCGTTCAGCTTATCTACCATATATACGGTAAGCTCCGGCGAAAATGCTTCATCATGCATGTGCATGAAAAAATACAGTTCCTGCAAACCATTGTTCAGCCAGTATTGCATGCGGCTGATCCATTCATCTACCCTTGTATAATCCGTAGGATGCAAACTATTGCCCACATAACGGATAAATGCTTTCGGAACGGTCAGGTGCATATGTGCGCAATCTCTTCTGCCGCTGGTATCTGTGATCACAATACCCATATTGATGGAGCGCAAAAACGCAAACAACTCCGTCCGTACATCATCTTTACCAAACCAGTCAGGATGTCGTACTTCTAAAAAAAATTGCATATCGGTTGGCAATGACCGGAGAAAAGTAAATAGTTCTTCTTTTCGTTTCGCGGTAAACGCATCACTTACCTGCACAAATACCGGACCGAGATGTTTTTCAAATGCTAGGATCCCGCGCAAAAACTCAGCTGTGATAAAATCCTTGTTCAGCAAACTGCCGCGGTGTGTTACCCCCTGGTACATTTTGGGGCAGAACATAAAATTCTTGTCTCCCGCTTTCTCCGCCCATTTGGCTATCCCTGCGGCGCCGTATATTTTATAATGGGTGGCATTCAGTTCAATACTATTGTAATGCTTTACATAGTGTTCCAGAAAATCTTTTTCTTTTGTTTTGAGGGGATAGATCTTTCCTACCCATTCGGTTCGTCCCCATTTGGCGCAACCCAGGTATACTTTAGGTTCTTTTACTTTCTTTCCCGGCAAAACAGCTTTGTTAAAAGCTGGCTCTTCCGGTAACTGGAAGTTTATTGAATTCAATTCCGATTCAGGCACACGACCAAATTCCATATCCGTATTGTTATTTGCTGTACTAAAGTTACGATGTTATGGTAAATAGCGTACTCCAAGGGAATATTGAATATTGAACAAGGAATGCTGAATGTTGATCGGAGGCCATGCTTCATATTCAATATCATTGCTGTTCGGGTAAAATGACGAGCCTGGATGATAGCCCTTTGCGGCTTTGCTCTCTTATTTTTCTTTGCGTGAAATCAATCCCAATGAAACAGCAGGAAAACTGAAGTGAACATTGAATATTGAACAAGGAATATTGAATGTTGATCGGAAGCCATGCTTCATATTCAATATCATCGCTGTTCGGGTAAAAATGGGAGCCTGGATGATAGCCCTTTGCGGCTTTGCTCTCTTATTTTTCTTTGCGTGAAA
>JAZJYJ010000013.1:0-36222 GCA_040390405.1 Bacteroidota bacterium | reverse complement strand
TCAATCCCAATGAAACAGCAGGAAAACTGAAGTGAATATTGAATATTGAACAAGGGATATTCAATTTTGATCGGAGGCCATACTTCAGCGTTCAACATTCCTTGTTCAGCATTCAATATTCAATTTCCTCTCGGGGAAATTTTTTCTCCCCTTAAAATATTATCTTCCCTCACCCGTCTACCCACCTTATAAATGAATAAGGCGTTGACGATACCAGCCCAGATGGCCGAAGCCCGAAGGAACAATATCACCGAGGTTATCAATACCTACAGCAAACGGCTGATGGGTTTTATACGCAAACGGGTGAACAATGAGGCCGATGCGGAAGATATCCTGCAGGATGTTTTTTACCAGTTCATCGGTAATACCAAACCCATTGAACAACTGACCGCCTGGCTGTTTACGGTAACCCGGAACAAGATCACCGACAAACAACGCAAACACAAACCGGAGCTGCTGGAAGATATTTATTCCGATGCCGACGGCGAATCCCGTTTCGATTGGGCGGATATGTTTTTTGACGAGTCCAACAATCCGGAAACCGAATACCTGCGTAACCTGTTCTGGGAAGCTTTGTATGGCGCATTGAACGAATTGCCGATAGCACAAAAAGAAGTGTTTATCCTGAACGAGATCGAAGGCGTTCCTTTTAAAACCATTGCTGAACAGACCGGTGCAACCATCAATACCTTACTCAGCCGGAAACGCTACGCGGTTTTGCATTTGAGAGAACGGTTAAGTGTTCTGAAAGATGAGTTACTAAACAACTAAAAAAGAAATTATGAATAAGAAATTCTGGGTGAAAAAGATCGTTGGCTTTATTGTATGTGCCATCGTAATGGTAGCCGCACTTGGCTACGTGGTAATGCTTTTATGGAACAATGTATTGGTAGCCGTGATCGGGGGTGTTTCTCTCATCACATTCTGGCAGGCACTGGGCCTGCTGATACTAGGCAAGATATTGTTCGGCGGACTCCATGGCGGATGGGGCGGCCACAAAGGCGGCCATTGGAAAAAAGAGATGAAGGAAAAATGGGAAGGCATGAGTGCTGAAGAAAGAGAGAAGATCAAACAGGAATGGCGCAACCGTTGCCGTGTATGGGGCAAGAACGATAATGGCCCATCCGCTGGCACTGAGTAATTGTAACCGTTCAGTAATTGTAACCGTTCAGGCCGCTTTAGCGTCCCGACCGGTTACCGGTTGGCAGTATGATTATTATACATGCTGTTTCGCTATGCATATTTAGCTGATTATACAATCATTATAGTTAACCAAACCCTCGGTCAGGCGCTTTAGTGTTCTGGTCGAAAACCAAAACCAATGGATATCCTCATCTTCAAAACCAACCTCAATAATCCTGAGCTGGTAAGCCTGGTTAAGCCGGTGATCCAGAATATCCGGGGCATTTCACGCTGGAATATTGACATGCACGATTGTGACAATGTATTGCGGATAGAAGCCCTCGAGCTCTCGCCACGTTCCGTAGAAACCATTTTACAGAACGCCGGCTATTATTGCGAAGAATTACAGGATTAAATTTCCCCTAATACGAACCTTTGTTAGCTTGCAGATCCTTTACGATTGACAAGCCAAAACCTGTGTAAATCTGCGCATCTGCGGCAAAATAAAAAAAACACCAAACCCTTACTGTCAAAGCATTTGCCGGTCTCTGTAAAAAAAATCCTTCAAAATTCCTCCGTACCCCTAATTTTGCGCAATTCCTCGCAGAAATGAACCCTACACTTAATTCCAACGAATCAATCCCTTCAGGCAAGAAAAAGATCATTGTTTTGGGCAGTGGCCCTAACAGGATCGGCCAGGGTATTGAATTCGATTACTGTTGCGTACATGGCCTTTTAGCCATCAAAGAATGTGGTTACGAATCCATAATGGTAAACTGTAACCCCGAGACCGTGAGTACTGATTTTGACATGGCCGATAAGCTCTATTTCGAGCCGGTAAATTGGGAACATCTTTGGGAGATCATTGAACTGGAACAGCCCGAAGGCGTAATTGTGCAGTTGGGCGGACAAACCGCTTTGAAACTGGCCAAGCGTTTACATGAAAACGGCGTTAAGATCATCGGAACTTCTTTTAATGATATGGATATCGCCGAGGACCGCGGCCGTTTCAGCGACCTCTTGAAAGAATTGAACATCCCTTATCCTGAATATGGAACAGCAACCAATGCCGACGAAGCCATTACCGTGGCCAACCGCGTGGGTTACCCGGTGCTGGTAAGGCCGAGTTATGTTATTGGCGGACAAAGAATGCGTATCGTGATCAACGATGAAGATGTGGAGAAAGCGGTGATCAGTTTGCTGAAACATTTACCGGGTAACAAGATCCTGATCGATCATTTTCTCGATCGCTGCCAGGAAGCCGAAGTAGATGCCATTTTTGATGGAGAAACTTTTCACATCATGGGCGTGATGGAACATATTGAACCGGCGGGTATCCACAGCGGCGATAGTAATGCCGTATTACCTGCTTTCAACCTCACGCCGCTGGTTATTGAAACCATGCAATACTATTCTGAAAAGATCGCAAGGGCTTTGAATATCAAAGGACTCATCAATATACAATTTGCCATCAAGAACGATAAAGTGTATGTGATCGAAGCCAATCCAAGGGCATCCCGTACCACGCCGTTCATTGCCAAAGCGTACCAGATCCCTTACCTGAACATTGCTACCAAAGTAATGCTGGGCCAACTGAAACTGAGTGAGCTTAGGATTGAGAAAAAACTGGAAGGCTATGCCATCAAAGAACCGGTTTTCAGTTTCGATAAGTTTCCTGGTGTAAACAAAGAACTCGGACCCGAAATGAAAAGCACCGGCGAAGCCATCCGTTTCATCAAAGATTTAAGAGATCCCTACTTCCGTACCTTGTATAAGGAGAGAAGTATGAATTTGAGCAAATAATTTTCTATTGTTTTTTAGCCGCAGATTCACAGATTTATTTTTGAAATAATCTGCGAATCTGCGGCTATTGTTTTTACGTTATCTCACACGTACTTATACCTGATTTACACAGCCACCTCATAAAGGGTGGCTTTTTTTATTAGGTTTAATCCCACAACCCCTTCGTGCCCCTTTGTGACGTAGTGGCAATTGGTCTCGCCACTAAGTCACAAAGCAGCATGAAGAAAAAACAACCATATGCGCAGGTATGGAATCGAATTCTGGCGTGCCGCTCCTTTTATCCGTTTGCTTATTCCGCTAATAGCTGGAATCGTATTAGGGCAATATGGTAAGCCTCCATTGCCGTACCTGGGTATTATCGTCGCTATTTGCATGTCAGGTATTGTATCGTTCCGGTTTCTACCAGCTTCTCACAAATACAAATGGAGATGGGTGAATGGCGGTTGCTTTACATTGTTTATTATCTGTGGCGGATCCATGTTGATGCATCACAGAAATATTACCTATCAAAACAACTGGGTGGGTAACTATATAACCCAATCCGCAGCCATCTCACTCAGATTACAGGAACCCCTGGTTGAAAAACCCAATTCATACAAAGCATTGGCCAGCGTTACATCTGTTTACCACAATCAGCAATGGCGGCCGGCAAAAGGAAATGTATTGTTGTATTTCAGGAAAGACAGTATAGCTCCACCATTGCAGTATGGCTCCATCATCATCATTCAAAAACCCTTGCAGCCTATTACCAATTCCGGCAACCCCGGCGGTTTCGATTACAGACAATATTGCGCCTTCCAGGATATTTATTACCAGGTGTACCTGCAGCGCAATGATTTTCTGCAAACAAATGAGCGCAGTAAAAACGCGTTGGGTCAGTTACTTATCAACACCAGGACCAATGTATTGTCAATCTTCCGGCAATGGGTGCCCGGCCAAATAGAGACCGGCGTGGCCGAAGCATTGCTGATCGGCTATCGCGATGATCTGGACAAAGACCTGGTTCGTGCCTACAGCAATACCGGCGTAGTACATATTATTGCCATCAGTGGTTTACACCTGGGCATGATCTATGGTTTGATGCTTGCCTTGCTGAAACCTTTCCGCAACCAAAAATGGATGCGATGGCTCAAACCATTACTCATTCTATTGGTATTATGGGGATTTAGTTTATTGGCAGGCGCAGTCGCCTCCATTTTGCGATCGGTGGTCATGTTTTCTTTTATCGTAATTGGGGAAAGCCTTGGGCGAAGAACAAATATTTATAACACGCTGGCTGCATCTGCTTTCTGTTTGCTTATTTACGATCCTTATTTTTTCTGGGATGTTGGCTTTCAGCTTTCCTACACCGCCGTGCTCAGTATTGTATTGTTTATGAAGCCCATTTACAGATGCTGCTATTTTCAGAATAAATTACTCAATACCATCTGGGAATTAAATGCCATCACGTTAGCGGCACAAATATTAACCCTGCCCATTATCCTGTATTATTTTCACCAGTTTCCCAACCTGTTCCTGATAACCAATTTTATTGCAGTACCCTTATCCGGCTTTATTTTATATGGAGAATTAGTACTGTTACTGGTTTATAAGATCCCATACGTTAACCTTTATACAGGTAAATCCATTTCCTTTTTGATTCACCAGATGAACCTCTTTATTGAAAGAACCAACCAGCTTCCCTTTTCGGTAACAGACCAGGTCAATATAAGCCTTACACAAACCCTCTTATTATATTTTACCATCGTATTATTGGCCTGGTGGATATTACAGAGAAAAACGATCGGTTTATTAGTTGGATCGAGCTTTCTATTGGTATTTTTTATCATCCGTTCCGTTACCCTTATCAACCAAAGGCAACAGCAGAAACTGATCGTATACAATATTCCCAAACACAGCGCCATCGATATCATCCAGGGCCAGTCATTTGTTTTTTGGGGAGATGATACCCTGCGTAATCAGAATTTTCTTCAAAACTTTCACCTGCTGCCATCCAGGGTATTGAATGGAGTAAAAGAATCCGGCTCATTACCCGAGCAACTAATTCACTATCCCTTGATAGCCGGGTCCCAAAAAACGGTACTGGTGATAGCCCCCTCTTTCCGGGTACCTTCCCCGCAACAAAAAATACCGGTGGATCTCATTATCCTCACCGGCAACCCAGGTATTTACCTGAGCCAGCTGGCAGCGGTATTTGACTGTTCCCAATACATATTCGACAGCAGCAACCCATTGTGGAAAATACGGTACTGGAAAAAAGACGCCGAGAGCCTACATTTGCGCCACCATACCATTTCAGAGCAGGGCGCTTTTGAAGTGGAACTGTAGAGATTTTGCCTTTTATTTCAATCCACATACTACCATGCAAAAGAAAATTCAATCTGCCCTGATCTCCGTTTTTTACAAAGACGGACTGGAACCCATTGCCAAAAAATTACAGGAACTCGGTATTACCATCTATTCAACCGGTGGTACCCAGAAATTCCTGGAGGATCTGGGTGTTGCATGCGTTCCGGTTGAAAGTCTGACCACCTATCCTTCTATTTTGGGTGGGCGCGTAAAAACATTACACCCAGCTGTATTTGGCGGGATACTGGGCAGAAGGTATGAGGCGCAGGACCTGGCGGAGATGAAAGAATACAAAATACCTGAGATAGACCTGGTGATTGTAGATCTCTATCCTTTTGAAGAAACATTACGCACAACAACCGAAGAAAAACTCATCATCGAAAAAATAGATATCGGCGGGCCATCCATGATACGTGCCGCTGCAAAAAATTTCAGGGATATTACCGTGATCGCAGCAAAAGATGATTATGCTTCTCTCGAAAAATTATTAACCGAACAAAAGGGCGAAACTTCGATCGAACAAAGAAAAGCCTATGCGGCCAAAGCTTTTGAAGTAGTGATGCATTACGATATTGCCATCAGCAATTATTTCAATCCCGGTATGCAACAGGTATTACGTTATGGCGAAAACCCACACCAGAGCGCTGTTTTCCATGGCAACCTTAGCGAATTGTTTACGCAGTTGAACGGCAAAGAACTTTCTTATAATAATCTGGTAGATGTAGATGCTGCCGTACAACTGATACAGGAATTTGCACAAACCCAACAAGCTGTATTCGGCATTATCAAACACACCAATGTTTGTGGTATTGCGCAACGCACCACTGTAAAAGAAAGCTGGGATGCCGCCCTGGCCGGTGATCCGGAAAGCGCTTTTGGTGGTGTACTGGTTTGCAACAATACCATCGACAAAGCTACCGCTAATGCAATCAATGAAATTTTCTTTGAAGTATTGATCGCACCGGCATTTGATAGTGATGCATTGGAAGTACTGAAAAGCAAAAAGAACCGTATCCTTCTCCAACTCGCAGCCCGCGGCGCAAAGCTCAAAGCCCCCAGCAAATCTTTACTCAATGGCATATTGGAACAGGGAACCGATGAAGGCAATTACAGCAAATGGGAAGAAGTTGGCGGCAGACAAACCACCGAAGCTGAAAAAGAAGACCTGGCATTTGCCAACCTGGTTTGTAAACATTTAAAGAGTAATGCCATTGCACTGGTAAAAAATAAACAATTGGTGGGCAAGGGTTGCGGACAAACCAGTCGGATCGACTCACTTCGCCAGGCAATTGAAAAAGCGAAGCAATTCAATTTCGACCTGCATGGAGCGGTACTGGCATCAGATGCGTTCTTCCCATTCAATGATTGTGTTCAGATTGCACATACAGCAGGTATTGACGTATTTATCCAACCCGGTGGTTCTGTAAGAGACAAAGACAGCGTGGAATATTGTGTTACCAACGGATTGGCGATGGTTATGACAGGCATGCGTCATTTCAAACATTAATCTAAAATTTCTTTCTCTTAGAGAGAGGTAAAGGGTAATGTCATTAGCTTAAGAAGATTTCACGCAAAGCCGCAAAGAAAGCAAAGACGGGAAGACAGCTTATGTCTTCGATATCGCTGCGGAGGCATAGTCTATCGACAAAAAGCTTTGCTCCTTTGCTAACTTGGCGCCTTTGCGTGAAATCTTCTTAACTTAATGAGATCGAAGTAAAGGGTATGACCACCAAACAAAAAGCCTATATCGGATTAACGCTAACCAGTATTGTCTGGGGAACCAGCTGGATCGCCAGTAAAATTGGTGTGCAAAAACTGCCAGGGCTTGAGCTTGCTTCTATCCGTCAATTGATCGCGGGTGTTTTACTGGTAGGTTTCTTTCTCGTCAAAGGAGAAAAAATACCCACCTGGAAACAATTGCGCTGGCTAACCTTAATGGCCGTGCTGTTATTTCTTTCAGCCAATGGCATTGCTACGGTTGCCTTAAAATACATCCCCAGCGGAATGGGCGCATTGATCTCCGCTCTATATCCATTGTGCGTAGTGATTATTGAAAGATTATTTTTTAAGAACACCAAAATTACTACCGCTACCTTCATTGGCTTATTTCTCGGCATCGGGGGTATTGCCGTTGTCTTTTACGATAATGCTTTTCACAGCCATTCTCAAGGTTATGGATGGGGCGTATTTCTTTCAGCACTTGCGATGTTGAGCTGGAGTGTGGGCACCATTGTTTTATCGAGAACCAAAATAGCCATCAATGCCTATTATGCCACTGGCTGGCAGATGCTAATCAGTTCTTTTATTTTAATGATCATGCTCGGCATCTCTGGCGACCATATCCCTATTTCACAAATACCATTGGAATCATGGGGTGCCATTACTTACCTGGTAATTGCCAGCAACCTCATCACTTTCGCCGCTTTTATTTATACGATGAAACACCTGCAACCCGCTGTTGCGGCTTTGTATGCTTACATCAATCCCATTGTGGCGATATTTGTAGGCTCCTTGGTAATGAGCGAAAAGATCACACTGAATATCGTTGCAGGTTCATTGATCACACTTGTAGGTGTATACCTTGTAAACCAAAGTTTACGCAAACAGAAAGAAGTACTTACGCAGACCTCCGATGCAGATGCCATGTAGCGGTCAGGTGTTAAAGCAGCTTCAACATTATACTTCGTTTTCAGTGTATTACCTTTTCTATGTGCAACTCAGTGTTCTTCGTATCTCTGTGTTGAAAAAAATTACCTTAAAGATGCTTTTTCAACACAGAGGTACAGAGATTAGGAGGTTCACAGAGTTTCCGTGTCTAAACCATCAGCCAAAATTCTTCTCTAAAAAATCAGCATACATCTCGCGCCAGGGCAGCCATTGCTGTTGTTCCGTAAGAAAATGATTGTGAAACAATACCATGCATTCCCCGTTTACTTTTTTTACCGCATCGTAATAATACTGGAGTTCCTCTCCTGCTTCTGCTGCTGAATGGCCCTGGTTAAAAAAGGATGTGGCTTCCATAAAACAGAAAGGATGAATCGTTAGTCCGGTACTGGTTTCCTTCTCCAGGTCGTACCACTTAAACGGCAAAGCGTATGAGGCCCTGAAACCATTCACGCCACCATAGGCCATGGAATAATCATCGGTAATAGCCGCATTGATCAATCTCCGGTAAGTATCCGGAACACTAAACCGCAGGTAATGATTCCTCGAAAGGGTTATCGGTTTACCCGTAATAGATTGCAATGCCTGTATTTCTTTTTCCAGCAGCCATTCATCCGTTCCGCTTTGCCAGGAGGGATGCAAGCCAACAGTGTATTTTTTAGAAATGTGTTGATACAATTGCTGCAACACTTTTGACCGCGCCGGTAAATTCTTATCATATTCACCTCTCTTCAGTATTGTCAGTAAAAAATAAACCGGTTGCAACTGGTAACGGTCATGCAGATCATCCATCCAGTTAAACGTATCATATGGATCCTTTTTTTTGCCGCTATACACATTCCCTCTTTCCATTACCTGTTCAAATCTCCCCTGCAATAGGTCCCGGTAAAAACCCAGCACGTTTTTCCAAACCGGTTTATGCCGGTAGCTGAAGGCTTCGTCGATATCGTAGGTTGGAATAAAAGAGAATCCTGAGGCGTGAATTGTGAATCGAGCGTGAGGGAAGAATACCTGTAGTTTTTTTGCAAGCGATTGCACCCACTCATTAACCAATGGCTGTTTCAGAAACCCTTCTTTGTAGGCGATACTATTGGTATGCGAATACCTTCCGTATTCGTCCAGTTCATGCGGCAGGTATTCCTCATAACGTGAGAGGAGATAAAAAGAAGCGGCAAAAACATCGAATGGAAGATCTCCACCTGTTTGAAAAAAAACATACAGGCCTTCCCATTCGCCGCACTGTATTTTTTGCGAATGAATATCCTTCTCCATCAGCAATCCCGAAGGAATAATCTGAAAAGCCCCGGCAATAGGTTCATTTGAATAATTGATGCGAACCGCATCCTTTGCAACAAATACCTCCTTCGAATCAATTACAACTGCACCCGGTAAAATCGTTTCAACAATATAACGAACCCTCGCAGTAATATGCGGAGTATATACCAACATATCAACTCCACAAATCTTCAATTATTAATTTTTAATTACTAATTACTAATTGTATTTATCCTTCCACATCTCATTAAACGTTTTCCCGCTAAAATCCAGGTCACTCCTGTGTGCAGTCCATCCTTTGAATACTTTGTTCACTACCCAGTTCTTCATTTTCCCATTGCCCAGGTTCATCATTGTTCTGCTCATACTGGCTGTCTTCCACATTTTCCAGGCAAGCCGCTCGGCCAGTGAGCTGGAACCCTGCAGCACCGCTTCGTGGCGATTATCCAATAGCAATTCGTGCAGGTTAATTCTTACCGGACAAACCTCAGTGCAATTACCACACAGCGAAGATGCGTAACTCAAATGTTTGTATTCATCCATCCCACTCAGGTACGGTGTAATTACTTTTCCGATCGGGCCGCTATAGGTTGTTTCATAAGAATGGCCACCAATGTTTTTATATACAGGGCAGGCATTTAAACACGCACCGCAGCGGATACAATACAAAGCTTCTCTTGAAGTGGGATTGGCCAGCAGGTTGGTTCTTCCATTATCCAGCAGGATCACATACATCTCTTCCGGACCATCAGTCTCACCCTCCTGGCGCGGACCGGATATTACCGTATTGTAAGATGTTATTTTTTGTCCTGTACCATAAGTAGCCAGCAAAGGCCAGAACAAAGCCAGGTCCTGCAGAGATGGAATTACTTTTTCAATCCCCACCACCACAATATGTGTTTTAGGCCAGCCACAACTAAGTCTGGCATTGCCTTCATTTTCTGTTACGGCAATGCCACCTACATCGGCCACAATAAAATTGGCACCGGTAACCCCTACTTCCGCCTCTACATATTTATCGCGCAGAATTTTCCTGGCCACCAATGTCAGTTCTTCGGGAGATAATCCGGCAGGTGTTCCCAGTTTCTCGGCAAACAAACGCGCTACATCTTCCTTGCTTTTGTGCATAGCCGGTGTAACAATATGATAAGGTGTTTCACCATCCAGTTGCTGAATGTATTCACCCAGATCTGTTTCCACACTTTCAATACCCATTGATTCAAGGTAATGGTTCAGGTGAATTTCTTCCGTAACCATGCTCTTGCTCTTCACCAGGGTTTTACAGTTCTTTTGCTGGCAGATCTTTCCGATTTCATCCAATGCTTCCGCACCATTCTCAGCCCAGATCACTTTAGCGCCACGTGCCGTAATCTTTTTTTCGAACTCCAGCAGGTAACGGTCAAGATGTTCTATCGCGTCCCATTTACGGTTCTTCGCTTTTTCACGTGCCAGCATCACATTATTGCCAAATTGCCGTTTACCGATAGGTACCACGGCATTGTATTTGCTGATATTAAAATTGATCTTCCGCCTGTGTTCCAGGTCGGCGGCCTTAATGGTACTCTTCGCAATGAAGGATGCTGCGGTATCTTTCATGATCGCTGATTGGATGATTTTGGGTATGATCGATATGATTTACACAGTTTATATTTTACTCTTATTGCTATTTATTTCTATTGTCTCACAACACATCATACCAATCATACAAAAATCCTATAATCCGCGATCCTGAAGGGTGTTGCGGTATCTTTCATGATCGCTGATTGGATGATTTTGGGTATGATTTACACAGATTATTTTTTACTCTTATTACGATTCCCTCTGATTCAATTTTATCCCCCTACTACATTACTATTTATTTCTATTGCCTCACAACTTTAAACGACTCTCCATTACACAACAAATCATATTAATCATATTCAAATCATCGAAATCCGTGATCAGCTATTCTTTTTTATATGCTCCGCGGTCGCAGCCAACGTATCATAAAATTCCTGTCCATATTTACGAATCAACGAATCTTTCAAAAAAACATATACCGGCATTTTCAATTTCTTGCCCAAGCTGCAGGCTGCCTGGCAAAGATCTTCCCTCGGTTCATAATTCACATATTCAATATCCGGATCACGTTTGCTTTTCTGAATGCGTATGGGAAAGAGGTGACAGCTTACCGGCTTTTTCCAGTCTAATTTGCCATCATTGTACGCATCCTCGATACCGCATTTAATAATACCCCACTTGTCTCTGTAACCATAGGCGCAAATCGCGCCATCAATGGTGGGCGTTACCCAGCCAAATTCTTTGTCGTATATATATTTGCCCTGTCGCTCTATCTCTTTGATCCCTTCCGCGGTCATATACGGCTTGATCACTTCATAATATTCATTCA
Organism: Bacteroidota bacterium; assembly: GCA_040390405.1. GTDB lineage: Bacteria > Bacteroidota > Bacteroidia > Chitinophagales > Chitinophagaceae > Sediminibacterium. Next base: position 24,620 of record JAZJYJ010000013.1, on the reverse strand, counting down.
GTTTTTCCAGCTCCCATTTTTCCATAGGGGCTCCGGCATCACCGTCTTCGCAACAGCCGCCCTTGCATTTGTTCAGGTCACAAACAAACTGTTCCTCAATTACCTGTTCGCTCACCAGTACATTATCAATTGCTATCATTTGTTCCACAAGTATTTATATGTTCAAAGATAACGCCAATAGAGGAGCAATCAGAGGCCCATCCGGGTAAATATTAACAATTTCATGGTAACCCGTTACCACAGATTTGCGTTATACTAATAACAGAATACCCGGCAGGGTGTACCTCTGTTTGCCTTGAGGGCCGCCTTTCCAGGCGGCCCGATTTTTATCATTAATTATTTACGCCACCTGAATGTATTGATCAGGTGCTTCATATCCGCCAGCAGAAAACGGTTCACTACACCCAGCGAATCGGCATTGGGTGTTGCATCAAAATACATGGCACCACGCAGAAAATGCTTACTGGTATCGCTCAGAAAAAACTGGTTGGCCGTTGCCACATCTCCGCCAACCGTAAAGAACACACCATGTACCCCGTTTGGCGTTGCGATCAATGTATCATCTATAGAATACGCTTTGGAAGTATGCTTACCCGTTAACTGAAAACTATGTTTCACCAGGGTATCGAATTTATTCTTCCCGATCTCTTTGTAACTCACATAGATCCTTCCATGAAACTGCGGAAAATCAACATTGATCCACCAGGGGTTTTCAGTGGCTTCACCAAAAAAAGTACTGTCTTTTACCACTTCCGCATACTCGGGATATTCAAATGAATAAGGGTATCCCGGCTGCTCAAACACCCTGTATTTTTTTTCTGGAAAATTGATCTTGAAATAACCGGCCGGTTTTGCCGTATAGCTGCTGTTGCAGGAGGAGACCATGGACCATAGACCATAGATCATAGTAAAGATCATTAAAAAAACAAACCTGCTAAAACGCTTTCCATGAACCATGGACCATGGACTATCAACTATCTTCCTCATAAGGCTTACTGCGGCTTAATACAAAGCTTTATTTTCTGAATACGGTTTTTTTCTACTTCCAATACAGTGAATTCAAAATCACCGGCGCTTACTACTTTGGCAGGCTGCGGAATCTCACCTGCCAGTTCCAGTACCAATCCGGCAAGCGAATCACTTTCGCCTTTTACACCATCAAATGTATCGGTTGGCAGGTCCATGATCTTGCATACATCATTGATCATGGTACGGCCCTCAAAAATATAATTGTTATCGTCTATTTTTTTGTAGCCGGTTTCTTCTTCATCAAATTCGTCTTTGATCTCCCCAATTACCTCTTCCAGGATATCTTCCAGTGTTACAATACCGCTGGTTCCGCCAAACTCATCTACCACCACCGCAAAATGAATACGTTTTGCCTGGAATTCTTTCAGCAGGTCTTCAATAAATTTCTGTTCATGTACAAAATAAGGCTGGCGCATCAGCGGGTGCCAGTCGTAATCATCGGGTTCATTCAGGTAGGCAATCAGGTCTTTGGTATGTATCATACCCGCCACATTATCCAGGTCATCTTTATAAACAGGTAAACGGCTGTAATGCAGGTCACGCGCGGTAGCGATCAGTTCTCCGAAAGGAGTGGCATAATCGATCCCATGCACATCCACCCTCGTTTTCATGATCTGCTTAACCGTAATATTGCCAAACTTTACAATGCCTTTTAAAATATTCTTTTCATTTTCTGATGCCGTATTCTGTGTGGTAAGATCAATGGCATGATCCAGTTCTTCCAGGCTATAGGAACCATTGGGGCGGTTGGCCAGTTTTCTTTCTATGATGTCGGAATATTTTACAAGGCGTTTGCTCAATCCCGCAAATGCATAAGAAACGGCCTGTACGATACCGCCAAAATCCTTCGCGAAGCGGATATTGTTCTGTGTGGCCAGTACTTTGGGCATCACTTCTCCAAACAGTACCAGCAAAAAAGAAACGGCGATCACTTTAATGACAAACTCGATCCATACTGCATCAAAACGTTCAAAGTTGAACATATCATCTATCAGCAGATTGGAAATAATAATGATAGAGATATTGATAAAACTATTCGCGATCAGTAAAGAAGCCAGCAATACCTTGGGTTCTTCCAGCAGGTCAACAATACGTTTGTACGGCGGCTGCTGTTTTGATTTGAGGTTATTGATATCCTTATAGGTAAGCGAAAAGAAAGCCACTTCAGACCCGGAAAGCACAAAGGAAAGGAACAGCAGCAGAAACAATACCATTACCAGAACAGTGGTACCCTGTGCTTCTATAACTGCCAGCAATGTGGGATGAAAGAAAAGCTGCAAAGCCGGGTGATGATCCAAAGCAAGTATTTTAAATGAACGATCAGAATCTTACAGGGTTTGCATGGCCTGTGGAATTCTGTTTGTCAAAAGTATTGTTTTTTTATGCGGTTATCGGTTTGATCAGAAAGGCAGTGTTTCACCCGGATCGGTTATCGGCGGGATATCCTCTCCCGGGTATCCTTCCAGTGAATCACCTGCAACATGCCCGCCATGCCCGTCCGCTCTTTTATCCAGCATGATCAGGTTATCACCCACCACTTCGGTTGCAAATTTTTTATTGCCTTCTTTGTCTTCCCAGCTGCGTGTACGCAGACGGCCCTCCACGTAAATCAGGCTTCCTTTGTGCAGGTATTTTTGTGCCAGCTCGGCCAGGCCCCTCCACAATACAACCGTATGCCATTCTGTTTGCGACACCAGTTTACCGGACCTGTCTTTATAGGTTTCCGTAGTGGCCAGCGGAAATTTCGCTACCGCGATATTGCCTTCCAGGTGCTGGACATCCGGATCCTTCCCCAAATTGCCAATGAGCATTACTCGGTTAACGCCTCTCATACGATAGGTTTTAAGTTCGTCTCAGGTTTAATCTCTCTTAAAAATAACTTTTTTTAAGAAACAAAAGAAGGGGAAAACAGTTAAAAATGAAAACTTGGAAATCAGGAGTCAGGTCAACACCAGACTCCAGATTCCAGACTCCAGACTTCTTATTCCAGGCTACCCCTGCGTTTCCAGGTAGGCGGTAATGAATTTTGGGAAAGGAAGCCCCTTCATCGTTTTAGGGCTTACCCAGCGATATGACAAGAGAAAAGGAGGTATCGCAGCCAGTTGCACCCTGATAAACTGGCCCTTGATCTGTTGGTGTGTTAATTGCTGAACCGTTACCGGCGAAATATGCGAGACAACCGCTTTTTTGATCCCGATCTGTTCTTTCAACCAGTTGTGAACAGCTTCTTCGTTCCATTTTACCTGTTCTTCTGTTTCCAGCAGGTAAAATTCGTAAAGGTTTTGCCAGATATCTTTTCCCATTCGATGATGCACCAGCAACTCCCCATTGTGTTCGAAAAGGAAGTAGTAGAACCAGCGGCTTTTGCGTTGTAGTGTTTTTTCTTTGATGGGAAGTTGATTCACTTTCCCTTCGCGATAGGCAGCGCAATGCTTCCGCATCACACAACTGCTGCAGGCGGGTGCAAAAGGTTTGCAAACCGTGGCCCCAAAATCCATAATGGCCTGGTTATACATACCGGCTTCTTTTTGCGAAAGCGTCTCATTGGCCAGTTCTGTAAAAATGGACCTGGCTTTGGCAGAATCGATCGCCTCCTCAATGCCAAAAAAACGTGAAAGAACGCGGAACACATTTCCATCCACCACGGCATAAGGAAGATTATACGCGAAAGATGCTATAGCAGCAGCTGTATAGGGGCCCACGCCTTTTAACGCCAGTATCGCTTCATAATTAACAGGAAAAATACCCTTGTTCTCTGTAACGATCTGGCGGGCGGTAAATAAGAGATTTTTACAACGGTTATAATACCCCAGTCCTTCCCATAACTTGAACACTTCCTGGTCTTTGGCCCTGGCCAGTTGTTGGATAGTGGGGTATTTCTGTATAAAATTGGTATAGTATTGCCAGCCCTGCGCTACCCGGGTTTGTTGCAGGATCACTTCGCTCAGCCATATTTTATATGGATCTTTCTCTCCTTTCCAGGGCATTTCGCGGGTGTTTTGCTTTTTGTGCCACTGTAATAAGGTGTCGGTAAAGTATTTTTTCATGATCGAAGGCAAATATTCAACTATTCAACAGTACCTGAGTGCTTTAGTTGATGAATTAATGGCAAAACCGGCAATCTCTTTCCTGCGAACTGAAAATACCACAAGATTGAACCATTTATCTATCAATTAGTAACGTCTATAATATTTACGCTATCTTTCTTGCATTATTCAATCTTTTTAACTTATTTTAATATCTTCAACCTTATTAAAAAATAATTAAAATGAGAAAATCAGATCTCATCAACCAGATTTCAGATAAAACCGGTATCCCTAAAGTAGATGTATTGGTTACCCTGGAAACCATGTTCAAGGAAGTGAAAGAAAGCCTTTCCAACGGGCAGAATATTTACATCCGTGGCTTCGGCAGTTTTATCACCAAGAAAAGAGCCGCTAAGATTGGCCGTAATATCAAGAAGAATATTGCCGTAGAGATCCCTGAACATTATATCCCGGCCTTTAAGCCCGCGAAAGAATTTGTGAGCGAAGTGAAAAGCAAGCGTAAGCCTGACTAACTTCGCGCAAAGTATTTCGAGTGAAAAAACAGCAATTTCTTTTAGTCGGCTTTGCCCTGGTCCTATTTGTTTTATTGTATTTCTTTGGTAAAACTACTCCTCCGAAAAAACCTGAGCTGGCCAATTCAGGTACCCAAACAGCTGAACATCAGTCAATTAAATTTGATGACCTTCTTGTAAAAGCCAAGGAGAAGATCAGTGCTGCCCAGTCAGAACGCCTGATGCAGCTGGAAAACGCTGTAAAAAGGGGTGATGTAAAAGACCAGCAATTACATGTTTATCACCAGCTTGCACGCTTCTGGGCCGATTCAGCGCATATTTTCGAACCCTATGCTTATTATACCGGCGAAGCCGCGAAGTTGGAAAATTCTGAAAAAAGCCTCACCTTTGCCGCCCATCTGTTTTTAGATAACCTGATGACAGAGGGACAACCGGCCATGCAATACTGGCTGGCCAGTAATGCAAAAGTTCTTTTTGAAAAAGCGATCGCCCTTAATCCGGCCAATGATTCCAGCAAAATAGGCTTAGGCGCCTGTTACCTGTTTGGGAACATTTCAGACAACCCGATGCAGGGTATTTTACCTGTACGTGATATTGCCCAGAAAGACCCGGGTAATGTATATGCCCAGATGGTTTTGGGATTGGGTGGAAAGAAAAGCGGGCAGTTTGATAAAGCGATCGAAAGGTTTACCCTGGTTGTACAGAAGCAACCCGATAACGTAGAAGCCCTGTTTAACCTGGCCGAATGTTATGAAGAAAAGGGCGACAAGACCAACGCCGTTAAATGGTATGAAGCCGTTAAAAAACTGGTGAAAGTGGCTGAAGCGCAAAAAGAACTTGACAAACGTATCACTGAATTGAAAAAATAAATCTATTAATTAACTAACAAAATTACTAAGTGTATGCCTTGTGGTAAGAAGAGAAAGCGTCATAAAATTGCGACTCACAAACGTAAAAAACGTTTAAGAAAGAATCGTCATAAGAAAAAGAATAAGTAATTCTTTCATCTGACCTTATATAAATCAAGTGGCGCTACCGCGCCACTTGATTTAACACTTTCCAGGATTTCGCCACTACCTTTCTTCGCTGCAACTTTTCCTTTTCCTTCCTTGTCTGGTGGTGATTGTTTCGGATCTAAGTGTGCTTTGCCCTGCCGCATACCGGCTGATATTTTGTATGTAAAAGTTGCCATTTTGTGAACAAAGAATTAATTATTAATGCAGGCCCCACTGGTGTTGAGATCGCGTTCCTGGAGGACAAGAAACTAGTAGAACTGCACAACGAAAAAACGGATGCCAGCTTTGCTGTAGGTGATCTCTATCTCGGTAAGGTAAAAAAACTGATACCGGGGCTGAATGCCGCATTCGTAGACGTGGGTTTTGAAAAAGACGCATTCCTTCATTATACGGATCTGAGTCCTTATGTACGTTCCATTCTCAAGTTTACACAACTTGCCATGAACGATAAGGAACCCAATGGTTTTGATTTCTCCAGATTCCAGTCTGAAGCCGAGATCGTAAAAACCGGTAAGATCAATGAGGTATTGAATGGCAAGCCGCATGTGCTGGTTCAGATCTTAAAAGAACCCATTGCAGCAAAAGGTCCAAGATTAAGTTGCGAATTATCCTTACCAGGGAGATTTGTGGTACTGACTCCCTTCAATGAAATTGTTGCCGTTTCCAAAAAGATCCATTCTTCGGAAGAAAGAAAACGTCTCCATAAAATTGTAGAAGCCATCAGGCCCAAGAACTTTGGCGTGATCGTTAGAACCGCTGCCGAAGGAAAAACAACCGCCGAACTGCACCAGGACCTTCTTGCACTGGAAGAAACCTGGAAAACCATTAAGACCAATCTGAAAGGCGCAGTTGCCCCGGTTCGTATCTTAAGTGAAGAAAATAAAACCACCAGCATTTTAAGAGACCTGTTAAGCGCAGATTTCAATAAAGTAGTGGTGAATGATAAAAACCTGTTTACCGTTACACAGAGCTATATCCAGCGCATTGCACCTGATAAAACAGATATCGTAAGTTTTTACCAGGGCGGCGGGCTTCCCATATTTGACCAGTTTGGTGTAACCAAGCAGGTGAAATCTTCTTTTGGGAAAACAGTAAACCTTTCAAGCGGCGCTTACCTCATCATTGAACACACGGAAGCATTGCATGTGGTGGATGTAAACAGTGGGTACAAAAGTGTAAGCAATAACCAGGAAGACAATGCACTTGAAACCAACCTGGAAGCGGCGGAAGAAATCGCGCGCCAGTTACGGTTAAGGGATATCGGCGGTATTATCGTGATCGATTTCATTGACATGAAGTTGCCCGATAATAAGCGAAAAGTACAGGAAGCGATGGAAGGGTTTATGAAAACCGACCGTGCCAAGCATTCCGTACTGCCTATTTCTAAATTCGGATTGCTGCAGGTAACGCGCCAGCGTATGCGCCCTGAAGTAAACATCAATACTTCCGAGAATTGCCCGGCCTGTAATGGTACCGGAAAAATTTCTTCTACCTTATTGCTCGAAGACGAAATTGAAAAACGCGTTCAGTACCTGGTAACACATGCACACAAGAACCTTACGCTGGTGGTACACCCGATCGTATATTCTTATCTGACCAAAGGATTCTTTACTTCCATCATCAAACGCTGGAAACGGAAATACAAATCCAACCTGAAAGCACAGTCAAATACCAATTATCATTTGGTTGAGTTCAAGTTCTTTAATGAACATGAAGAAGAAATAAAATTCTAATAAAGAACGCCGGTATCTGCCGGCGTTCTTTATTTTGGTTCTTTCACAACGTATTGTAATACGCAACTAGTTTGGCAAGCTCTTCCGGGTTTCTGAAATTAACCTTGTTCATCTTCAGGTATTGCTCAACCTGTATTTTTTTATCAGACAGGATCTCCGTTACCCATTCCCGGTCTTTTTTTACTCTTTTCATTCCGTCTTTGCCGGCTATATAGAACGCTTCATAGCTATTCAATTCCTTACCTGTTTCGCCAGACGCGTAATTCTTTTTTTCAGCGATCACTTTTTGTTGCCAGCGAAGCAATGTTATATTTCCTTCCGCAAGTACCTGGTAAAAATGGAAAGAAGCGTGATGATCTATTGCCGGGTAACCTGTTTTCAAGTGATAGAAAACAATTCCTCTTGCGGTTGTATCGAAAAAGTATATTTCTGACACCAACCCTGCATCCAGGTATGCTTCTGTTCCGTTAGTATCAATAAAATTAACTTCCTGTGTAACCAGGTCGAGGCGGATCTTGATGTGTTCAATTTTTTTCCCATTGCTCATGACAACTGTTCCTGACCTAAATCCATCGGTCAAATAAGCCGCTCCGGCAAATTCGCCATACATTCTTTTGGAGGGTTTTCCGCTAGTCTCAGGTAAACTGAACTGTTGCGTATTGGTTGCGGAATTAAGTGAATTGGTTGGAATTTTCGTAATCGCCTGCCCCCTTACTATTGTAGCGGTTACGATAGCTATTAAAAATGAAATCGATATATATTTCATAAAATGGCGTTGCCGAATAAAAATAGTTATTCTGTAGCAAATAGTAAAACTTCAGAAGACTACCCAACTTGTAATGATACCGGAAAACATTGCTAATACCGCTAACCAGGCCTGCAAAATCTATATTTGATTATAGGCAAATCCTCCCCGGACAAGAATTTGTTTGCACATTTTTTTTATTTGCCAGGATATTTATCTCTCTGCAAAAATTCCCGCCAAGTATTAAAAAAGAAGCCCCTCAAAATTATATTGAGGGGCTTCCTTTTTAACCAGGTAATGTTAATTAATAGTTGGCATTGAGTACCGCTGCACTGCCCGCTCCCGGCGGGTTCTTTACAGTTTCATCAGCCGGAACATCCCAGTAATCCATGAAATTATAGTTGATCAACGCATTGGTGTACACAACTTTATTAAAGATAAGTGTACAGCCATACCTACCACCTCCGTTTTTGGTGCTGTAGGTCCAGCCCCATCTACGGCTGTCATAAAAAGAGAGGCCACGGAAAGCGAGTGCTGCTATTCTTTCCATCGTTAGCTCTTTCAACGCCTGCGGGGTAGTTAAAGCCAATCCCGACAGCGGCGATACGCCAGAGCCTTGATAAGACCTTACATTATCAATATTGATAAGTCCTGCCGGAATATTTGAAGTGCGGATATTTGCTTCAGCAAGCATTAACTGATTTTCTTCATAGGTTGGTCCGATATAAATTTCAACACCACCCGGCATTCTTGAACCCAATACAGGAACACCTGTTAAACCTGTTGCCGCGCCATCTACCACACTGTAACGGGTAGAGTTTGTATTGGCATCTCCATAAAAGGTTCCGGAACTGGTTGAGAAGTTGGCCAGGCGCCTGTCGCCTGATTTATATTGCTGCACAAGCCGCTCGCTTACTTTATAGGTACTGTTCTGGTTGCTCTGAGCACAGATGCTCGCAACAGAACCACCTGTAGGAGAGAAGAAGGAATTGGAAGCAGTTGATCGGCCGGTAAAAACATAGTCTCCATTTTTAATACCCGCATTACAAAAAGTGATCACCGCCTGCCAATCAGCAGCTGTCATAACAGGCATGGTTGCCTTACTGATAGTTGCCGCAGGGTTGCCATTTACAAATGGGGCCAACTTGTTTAGTACAATGTTACGAGCCAGCATCGTATTGATATTCCTGATCCACTGGGCAGAAGACAAAGGCAATCCAAGTCCTGTCTGGCATTGTGAAGGAATCAATGCAGTGATCATTGTCGTATAATCGCCCTGGTTGCCAATTCCGGACAAGGTTGTCATTGCCAGGTTAAGATTCCTGTTAGATTCAGCGATGATCTTATCCTGCGACACATAGGTATTTACTATGGTATTGGATTTGTCTACAATCAATCCTGCATAATACAAGGTACCGATCTGCGCATACGCATATCCTTTCCACCAGTAGCACCAGGCTTTAATGGTATTTGCCTTATCGGCGCTTAAGGAGATGCCTCCCAGGTTTTCCAGTGTCAGGTTACATGAATTGATCATTGCATACATATTGACCCATTCGTAGTACAATGCATTATTCGAATTGGCAGTTGCCGCGGTTGTATTAAAGCTCCGGATAATACTCGCCGCCTGTGGTGCAGGATTCACAAAAACAGTAGTCGGATCGGTTGGATCCGCCTGTAGGTTATCAGGCACGCCCATAGTGGTGGTCTGGTTATTCGAACCTTGTCCGCCACCAATTACATCCCCCATCAATTCATGGTAGCCCCATGGCAGTGAGAAATAGCTATCGCCCAACCAGCCATCGCCATAATTAAAGCCATTCCAGTAAATACCGCCTTTGGCATAAGCAGCCAACCCTGCTTCTGAATTTACGTTACCCGCAAAGGTTGGATCATTGGGATCTTTTACGTCCAGTTGTTTCTTACATGAGCTCGAAACAAGAACGAGTATGAAAATGGGGAGAATATATAAAGTATATCCTCTGCCTTTTCTATTCATAAAATATTTTGCTTTTTTCATCTCTATTAACTTTAAAGATTATTGAAATTAGAATCCAAGGTTTAAGGTTACCTGATATGATTTCATGTTTGGAATAGTGCTATGGTCCACTCCCCTGTCAAAAGCCGAGTTAGACGCACCAGAACTGATCTCAGGATCCAGACCAGGGTATTTCGTAATCGTCAACAGGTTTCTGCCACTAAATACCAATTGACATTTTTTAAGCCAGTTCTGTTTGGCAAACCTTGCAAAGTCTACACCAACAGAAACGTTTCTTAACCTTGCGAATGAAGAATTATAATAGAAATAATCTTTTGTTACGTTATTACCTACGCCTTTTGCGGTACTACCCAATGCATAATAGGCGCTTGCATAATAAGCAGACCATGCACCTGTCTGGCCATTGATCGTAACAGGTTTTGCGAAATCACTGCTGATACCATCACGGTACATCCATTCTGTGGTTTGTTCGTAAAGGTGGGCACCGCTGATCCAATCAACCTGGAACGAGAACGATAAGAAGCCCTTATAGCTGATTGTATTGATAAAAGAGGATGTTAATGTGGGGTTTGGATCACCAAGAGATACCGCTTCATCAGAGAAGAAGATCGATTTAGTGGTTTTATTAACTACCCTGCCTTCTACAATCTCATAGTTGGCCTGGGTTGCGGGATCAATGAACGGTGTTTTTCCGTCAGCTCTGAGCTGATTTACACTTGTCAACGCTTTATATCCATAGAGTTCGCCAATTTTTCTACCGGCAGCAAGCAGCAATGAGGTACTACCGGCAGCAGAAGTAAGTGGAATATCACCTCCGGTTACTTTATCAATCGTAGAGGTCTGGTGACCTAAGTTGGTGGTAAAGTCCCATGTGAAATTCTTGGTCGACAGCACTGGAATATTAATTCCCATCTGCCAGCCTTTAGAGGATAATGAAATGGCATTGGTGAGCAATTGTGTTGCTCCTGTAGAAGGCGGTACATTCTGTGTGAAGATCGCATTATCTGTACTGCGTTTCCAGTAGGAGAAAGACACGTTCACATTTCTAAACCAATTGCTTTTGTTGATATTCAGGCTCAGATCCGTACCGATTTCCGTTTCTGCAGAAACTTCCACATTCAGGTTCGGGTTCCTGGACTGTGTTTGGTTCGTATAGCCAAGATCTATACCAGTTGGCTGTGAGTTCAACACCGGATACCTGTCGAAAGGGCCAGGCTGAATACCAGCCTTACCATATGCTGCCCTGATTTTAAATGAAGGAATGAAATTACTTAGCTTATCCCAGAAGTTAAACGACTGAAGATTCAGGTAACCATTGTAATGCGGGAAAGTAAACGGTGAAGAACCAGCCCCGAATGCAGAAGAATAGTCTGTTCTGAAACCAGCTGTAATTCCACCATAATTTCCGAAATCAACTTTCTGGTCAACCAGGTAACCATAGGTTACAAATGGTTGAATATAGTCCAGAATAGTATGCTGACTTTGTGTTGACTGGAAATTAAATGGCGGATTTAAGGGCAAAGATTGTCCCCAGTTATCAAACTCCTGGTATTTGTTCTTACGATAATCGAAAGACAGCTGGGTAGTAGTTTGAATTGGCAACCTGCTATGAAAATCTTTTTGGAAATCGGTAGTGATGATCGCGCTTGCAAAGAAATTCTGTCTTGTATTGGCGTATTGAAAATTATCTATCTCCCCGGTATTGTCTGCTCCATTGTAAGCGGAAGCCCAGTTACTGTAAGAGTTGGAACTTGGATTTAAAGACTGGTTATAGTAGGTCCAGATATCATTTTCATTTTTGTATGTGATACCATAGCGGGCATCAAGGGCCAGGAATTTATTGACTTTATAATTCGCTTCAAAATTTTGAAGGATGTCATAACGCTTGCTGTTACCAGTCGAATTGTGCAGGCTATAAAATGGATTGAATGCGTTAACACTCAAAAAGCTTGCTTTCTGGTAAGCCGGATAGTATCCGCCATTTGTGGTATCCGTTAAACTATAGAATGGAGAAGTATTCAAAAATCCATACACACCGCCTACGCCTGCATTGCCATTTCCCAATCCAAAGAATGCACCACCCGGTGCACCCAGGCCCGGATGCATATCGTTGGAAGTATAGATCAGTTGCGTAATGGAACGAAGGGTGAAGCCTTTGAATAATTCCGTACCCAGGTTTAAGGTAACATTGGTTTTATCCAAAGCACCATTGTCTTTCAGCAGGGCTGATGTAGTGCGGTTATTTGAAAAAGTAAGACTGAAATCTGTTTTATCACTACCACCGCTGATGTTAACGGAGTTATTGATAGAATGTCCGGTTTGCAGTACCTGAGCAAAATGATCATAGAATTTAAAATTACCGGTATAAGGTTGGTTAGCCTGGTTTCTTGGATCGAGAATTCCATAACGTGTATAGCTCTGGGTTTCTCCCGGGGCGGCCGGGTTGGGTGAGATCTCACTTCCGTACCTGTAGGCAATTGAATTGGAGCCAAGAATCGTTCCGAGTACAGGATCAATTTTCAGTTTATCACCTGCGGCATAGCCCAAACTTGCATTAGAGCCGGCTGCAATCAGGTTGCCGCTGGCATCTGTTAAATACGGATGCAGTTGCGCCTTACCGAAATGGCCGGAGTTGATGTAGGAGTTAAAAGCAGCACTTGATGAAGCTGTGACACTGATTTTACCTTTTACCCCTTTTTTGGTGAAGATCTGGATAACGCCATTTGCACCCTGTGCACCATACAGAGAGGCTGATGCCGCACCCTGTACCACTTCAACGCGTTCTACCTGGGAGAGATCCAGGGAAGTTAGATTGGAGAATGGAATTTCTGCTCCGTCCATCAAGATCAGTGGTCTTGTACCACCCTGAACAGTATTGATACCCCTTAATACGATGTTTACCTGGTCACCGGGATTTCCAGAAACCGTAGAGATCTGCGCTCCTGGAATTTTACCGATAAGGGCCTGGTCAATCGTGGCCGCCGGAACAACAGGAAGTTTATCCGACTTGATTGATTCAACTGCGATACCCAATCTTTTTTTACTTGTGGCAACCCCTGTACCGGTTACTACCACCTCGCTAAGTGACCTTACATCCAGGGTGAGCTGGATCATCAGGTTAGAAGAAGATGCTACCTGGGTTTTGTTCTCGAAACCAACCGCCGAAATCACGAGTGAAGCACCCGGTTTTACTTTAATGCTAAATGCACCGTCGGCGCCAGCACTGGTACCATTTTTGGTACCTTTCTCTATTACGGAAGCTCCCGGTACAGGAGATCCCTTGTCGTCCATAACCTTACCGGTTACGGTGGTCTGCGCAAAACCGGCCAGGATGGCCATAGCATAGGCGCAAACGCTCAATAGCATTTTTTTTCTCATGTTGTTATTTTTTAGGAAATGAACCGTTTATCAGCTTTTTTGACCACCTAAGTAAAAGAAAAGCTGTTTATCCCGCTTTTTCATTATAGCATTTTAATTCACTTTTAATTTTAACTAACGCTTAACAATCGATTGCAGGCGGAACGGGTGAATGGCTGAAACATACCGGTGAATGGGCTAAAAAGCTTATTGAGCAAGGGTTTTCAGGAAAAGTGCTCTTGCAAAAAATCTCAACAAACCTTGCCTGCAGAAATTATTGATGCATCGTTGCATAAAAAGCAAAAAACAACAAAAATCTGGCCTGCATTTCGCATTTTATTCCCTTCTGGTTAACGATCGTTAGCTTCCTCCTCGGTTTATTTAATCATAAAACCGGGTGTTTAGAATAGCGCTTCCACTTTTTCCGCAGATTTTTCCCTGTACTCCGGCCCTATTCACATGAATCATAGATACCTGCCCTGGGCTGCCACTAACAATAAGCCTTTTATAAAGCATTACCTATCAATGAACTGTCTCCGATTTCAGGCATGTTGATTCGCTATTGATTCGGAGTAGCCCCACATTAGCCCCACATTAACTCCACAGTAAGTCCACATTAATGTGGACTTACTGTGGAGTTAATGTGGACTTACTGTATATTTACTACGAACCAAACACGAATCAATACCGAACCAAAACCGGATAAAACCATGGCACATATTACAGAAGAAGGCATGAGCGGCGCTATTGGCAACCTGGTCTTCTATACCATGAATGGTAAGAAATATGCCCGTTCAAAGCCCAATTTCAGCAAGCGAAGCAGGAAGGCGATGTCCGAAGGGCCATTGGCAACTGTTTTTGGAATTGTATCAACATTTGGTACCGCTATCTTACGCGGTTTACAGCCATCCCTGCTGTTTCCTTTTAGCCTTGCCACTTATAACCAGGCCAGGGGCTGGATGCGCAAACAGTATGCTCCTAACCACGGGGAAGAGCTATGGGAGCTCTCTGCCAGGCATAACGATATGTGCCAGGTAAATACCGCGGCAAACCTGCAGACAGCTTTGCAATCCGGTATAGCGGTCAGTGATGCGGGCAAGGGAAAGATTAAGGTTGGCATTGATGAGATAAGCCCGTTAAAACACATTAAAGCGCCTGCTGGTACCCGAGGGGTGAACATCAAACTGGTTGCCCTGTCCAGGTCTCCTGATGATCGCAAGGCAATGGTTGAATCCTGTATGGAGCAGTATACGATCCTTTATAGCGATGTGCATTTGCCGGCAAAGGAAACGGTATTATCGATCAAGGGCAAACCCGGAGATATTGTTGTAGTGGTAGTGGCGCTTGAATTTGAAATGGAACGCGGCGCTTTTGACGGGTATAGCCGGGAGGCAAAATATTTACCAGCGGCCATTGTGGCGATGGGGAAATTGAAAGGATAGATGGGTGCTGGTTTCACGCAAAGCTGCAACCAAAATGCTTTGCTCGCTTTGCGACTTTGCATGAAACAAATACAACACCCTTCCCAAACACTTGTGGTCATAAGATCTCAAGTGCTCTGAAGAGTATGCGGCGTTCATTCTTGCTGTTATTTCCGCCACAGATTCACACTATTTTCTAGAGTGTATTATAGTAATTCAACAATTTGCTTACCTGTTCAGGGTTTCTAAAATCAGTCTTGTTCTGCAACACAAACTGATTTACCTGCACTTGCTTATCCGTTAATTCATTTAAAACAGACTCTTTGTTTCTCTTCCATCGCTTCATTTCTCCTTTTACAAAAAGATAATAATTTTCCGTGGTCTCAAATTCCTTGGCTGCTTCACCGGATAACTCATTCTTACGTTCGATTACTTTTTTTACGATCGATTTAAAGTAACCGCATTTCCCTTCTGCAAAAACCTGGTAAAAATTTTTATCCGATTGCCTGTCTACTGCCGGAAAGCCTGTCTGGAATTTATAGGCAGTAATTCCTGTTTCGGTTGTGTCTGAAAAAGTAATTTCCTTTACCATACCTGCTTCCAGGTATCCTTCCGCCCCATTGGATGATTCGAATACGGTTTCCTGTGTTACGAGGTTTATTTTCGTTTTTACCTGTACAAATTTCCGTCCCTGCTTAAGTGTCATATCCGCGTACTTATAGCTGGCCAAAAAATAAGGAGTTCCCGTTACATCTTCGAAGCGGTTGGCAAACGGTCGGCCGTTCACATCGGTAATAGATACCTGGTCGGCCCATTTTCCACCAACCACAACACCGTTGTTTTGCGGGTAAACAGCCGTATCCATACTGATGAGCAACAAAAGGCATATACAAGATTTATACATGGCAATGTGATTTACACTAAAGTTAAGGTAAGCTTTCTGAAAAGAGAGAGGGCCCTTGATAGAAGGGCCCTCTCTGGTAATATTAAAAGATGTTTAGCAATTATTGCTTTGGATTCTTAACCGGTGCAGCGCCTGCTGCAGGAGGATTGTACGCCAGTTCATTATCCGGAACATCCCAATAATCCAGGAATCCGTAGTTGATGGTAGCATTGGTGTTTATAGCACCGGTAGCAGATAATACCACACAACCTGTACGGGATTTGGTTGGGTCGATAAGATCCCAGCGACGGGCATCAAAGAAAGAAAGTCCTTTCCATGCAAGGGCGATCCTTCTTTCGGCGCGCAATTCTTCGTAAGCGGCAGCCTGCGACATTCCTGCAGGCAAGGCAGTTAAACCAGCTCCCTGGTAAGTTCTTACCGCATTGATTGATTGAACACCCAGATCAATAGAACTTGTTTGTATTAGCGCTTCCGCTTTCATCAATTCGTTTTCTTCATATGTACTTGCCAGTGTAATTTCATTGGCACCGGCACTTGTATTAGACCAGGTTACAACACCCGCCAAGCCATTACCGCCTGATTTAATACTATACCGTGTGTTGAACGCGTTACCTCGGTCTGTATTAAAGATACCCACGGCAGTTAATGTAAATACGTTATTGTCTTTACGCTTATCTCCTGTTCTGAAATCCTGAACCAGGCGCTCACTCAGCTTATAGGTACCGGTAGCAGCGCCTACTGATTGAATTTTATCAGCAATAGTGGTTCCCAGGAAATCACCGTTGGCATCTGTACGCCCGGTAAAGATCAGGTCGCTTGAAGTTACCCCATTGTTTACCAGTGTAAGAACACTCTGCCATTGGGCGCTTGTCATTGTAGCCTTAGGCGTATTCAGCACAATATTACGGGCCTTCATTGTGTTGATATTGTGCAGCCACATGGTAGGTGTTAAAATACCTCCTTTGCCTTTCTGAAGAAAAGTTGGCACCATGGCACCCAATACCGCATTGTAATCAGTAGTAGAGGTAGCGGTTGCCAAAGCAGCGGCGGCTTTGTCAAAATTCGCATTTGATTCAGTGATGATCGCTTCTTTGGTTACATAGTTGCCATTTGTTGTAGCAGATGGTGTGGTTGCGTTCTGGATCAAACCGGCATAGTATAGTGTACCGATATGCGCGTAGGCAAATCCTTTCCACCAATAAGCCCAGGCCTGTACCGTTGCTTTTTTAGTAGCGGCACCTGTTCCTGAGAAGGTTGTGCTACCAGCAATATCCAGTACGGTATTGGCTGCCGCGATCATGTTATACATGTATGCCCACTCATAAAAAGTAGGGTTACTGCCCTGTTGCGCATTCTGGTTTATGGCACGCAATATTCCGTATTGTGTATTAACGGAACTTGGGTTAAGTACAACAGTACCATTATCCAGAGTTACTTTGTTAGGACAACCGATCTGGTTCATAAAAGCGTTCGCTGCTTCAGCGCCTATCTCGTCTCCCATTAATTCGAGAAACCCTGTGGCTCCGGCCCAGAAACGGCCATATACACCATCTGAATATTTCAGGTCATAAAAACCATTGCGGTAAATAGAACCCTGTGCCAGTGAAATCACACCCACTTCGCTTTGCGCGCTTTGTGGCGTTGGCTGGTTTGTATTGGAAATATCCAGTTGCTTTTTACAGGCAGTCATGCCTAAACTAACTCCTATTATTCCCAATAATAATTTAGTATTCTTCATTTCTTCTGAGTTTTAAGATTAAGATTAAAAGCCAATATTCAAACCAATCGTATAGGCTTTGGTATTAGGAATCGTATTGTGATCAACACCGCGGTCAAATGCGGAGTTAGTAGTACCTGAACTGATCTCAGGGTCCATACCTGTGTATTTGGTAATGGTGATCAGGTTACGGCCGGATAATACCAATTGTAATCTCTGGAAAGCTTTCAGTTTAAATAATTTCGCAAAATCAACCGCGGCTGAAACATTTCTTAAGCGCCAGAAAGAAGCGTCTTCATAGAAGTAATCTTTTGTACCGTTATTAGAGCCCACCTGGTAAATCCCACGGTAGAATGCAGTGTACGCCTGTGATTGTCCGCTAATATTAATCGGGTTATCATAATCACCACTGATACCATCACGATACATCCACTCTTTGGTTTGGTTGTACAGGTGGCTTCCGTTAACCCAATCCCACTGAACACTCAATGAAAGGAATCCTTTGTATGAGAAGTTGTTGATAAAGCTCATATTGAACTTAGGATTGGGATCTCCAAATGAATACAGGTTGGAGGTACCGATCGGCTGTTTGGTGGCAGAATTCACTACATACCCATTGCTGGCCACTTCATATTGACTCTGGTTGGCTTTAGGGATAACCGGTAAACCGGTTGAAGGTTCGATCTGGTCCACGCTTCTCAGTAACAGATACCCGAATAACTGGCCGATCTTCTGACCCGCTTTCAAAGTGATACCGGTACTTCCCGCATTTGAAAGAACGACTACATCCGGTCCTTTGATGCTGGTGATCTCGGAAGTCTGCTTGGAGAAGTTGGTTGTCATATCCCAGTTAAAGTTCTTCTTGTTAAGGATGCTCAGGTTCAATGAAGCCTGGAACCCATGAGAACCCAAACCGAATGCATTATCCAAAGTGCTACCTACACCGGTAGAAGGAGCTGCATCAACATTGTATATGGCGTTGTCTGTTCTTCTTTTCCAGTAGGTAAGTGATAATTGTGCGTTTCTCAACCATGCGCCTTTTAACAGGTTGAAGCCGATATCCGTACCGATCTCTGTTTCTTTTGATATCTCTACATTCAGATTTGGGTTAGGTGTAGAGGTTGGAAAGGTAAATACGCTGTTAGGACCGAGGTTAGCCGCACCCAATACAGGGAAACGCTGGAAGGCAAAGGGCTGGGTACCCGCTTCACCATAAGCTGCCCTGATTTTGAAATCAGAGATGAAATTTGAAATCTTTCCGCCTTCCCAGAATTTGAATTTAGAAATGTTCAGGTAAGCATCGCCTCTAGGGAAGGTTTGTGAATTGGCACCACTTCCGAATGCAGAAGAGTAATCGCTTCTTACACCCACAGCTACGCCACCAATGTCGGCCCACTCAAAACGCTGGTTAGCCAGGAATCCATAAGTGATAAATGGCGTTATGTTGTCATTGAAAACTTTAAACACAGCGGCCTGGCTTGAGTTCCATGGTGAGTAAGGAGGCGCATCATAAGCATACGACTGATATACTTTAGACAATGTTTTCCTGTAATCGAATGCTACAGTGGTTACTGTTTTAATAGGTACTTTCAAATGGAAGTCCTTATCAAAATCTGTTCTAACTGTCGCTGTACCGATAAAGTTCTGGAAAGTAGTACGTGTTATGTAGTTATCAATCTCTCCGGTTGTACTTCCATTGGCTGCAGAGTTTGGATTACCCGCTCCACTGATAAAATATTGATTGTACACCGCATTTTTATTGAATTCCTGGTCTTCGTAACGGTAGTTGGAATTGGTATTCTTAACATCCAATCCGTATTTCGCATCCAGTTCCAGGAAATGGTTAAACCGGTAGTTTAAGTTAAAATTCTGTAACAGGTCAACCGTATTCACCAAAGAGCTTGAATACTGGTTTACAAAATTAGGGTTGGCACTGTTTACACCCACAGCGGCGCCAAGGAAAGCACCATAGTTACCATCCGGATCTTTGTACTCATAGTTTGCAAAAGGACGTGAGTTGTTTAAACTGTATACAATACCGCGACCTGTTGCATCATTCAAGGTGTTCTTGGTATAGATCAACTGGGTCAGACTCGAAAACCTCAGGTTCTTGAATAGCTCCGTTTCAATTTTTGAAGTCAGGTTAGAACGCTGGTAATCGCCATTATCTTTAAAATTAGAGTTCTGCGCATTACTTGAAGCAGAAAGGAAGAAGCTTGTTTTGTCTTTGTTGGCGGAAAGCGTAACTGAATTATTCAATGCGTATCCGTTCTGAAAGAACATTTTATAATGATCGTAGTATTTCAGATTGGCATTATAAGGTTTGTTCTGGTAACTCGTAACAGACAAGGCATTGTACTGAACGTTCGCGTCGTATACACCAAGTACAGGATCAAAATTCAGTGGCGCGCCACTTGACTGGATTACATTACCGCTGGCGTCAGTGGTAAATGCGTGGTTATAGGCTTTGTGAACATTGCCTATGTTTAATAAGGAGTTGGTGGTAGCACTGCTGCTTACATCAACACTGATCCTGCCAGATTTTGCTTTTTTGGTGAATAACTGGATAACACCATTCGCACCCTGTGCACCGTATAATGATGCGGCGGCGGCACCTTGTACCACTTCCACTTTTTCAATGATATTAACGTCGATCGAAGTAAGATCGGTTCCGCGCATTTCCACTCCATCAATCAGGATCATGGGAGAGGTTCCTCCCTGAACGGTATTAATACCACGTAAGAGTATGTTTAAGGGTCTGCCCGGACTACCATTGGTACTGGAGATCTGCGCACCGGCAATTTGTCCAACCAACTGCTGACCCACATCACCCGTTGGTACTTTTACTTCGTTGGCAAGGTTTACGGATTCTACGGCAGTACCCAGTTTTTTCTTACTGGTAGCGGCACCCACACCCGTAACAACTACTTCACTTAATGATTTCACA
Organism: Bacteroidota bacterium; assembly: GCA_040390405.1. GTDB lineage: Bacteria > Bacteroidota > Bacteroidia > Chitinophagales > Chitinophagaceae > Sediminibacterium. Next base: position 4,193 of record JAZJYJ010000013.1, on the reverse strand, counting down.
TCAGTAACCAGTTGCACCATTAAATTAGAGGAAGTTGCGGCAACGGTTTTGTTTTCAAAACCGAGTGCAGTAATCACCAGGGTAGCCCCGTTCTTTACTTTAATAGAAAAAGCACCATCATTACCAGCGCTAACGCCGTTTTTGGTGCCTTTCTCTATTACGGTGGCTCCCGGTACAGGAGATCCTTTATCGTCCATAACCTTACCGGTTACAGTAGTTTGTGCAAAACCGACCAAAATGGCCATAGCATAAGCACAAACGCTTAGCAGCATTTTTTTTCTCATGTTGTTAGTTTTTTAGAAAGTGAACCGTTTATCAGCCTTTCTGACCACCTAAGTAAAAGAAAAGCTGCGCATAACCCTTTTTTATCATACGATTTTAATCGTTTTTTAATTTTAACCAGTTATTAACAGCCATTTGATGGCAGAACGGGTGAAGGACTAAAACATATCGGTGAATTGGTTAAAGTGCTGTTCTGTAGGGTTTTAGGAAATTTTCATTTTCGACAAATGCCTGGCCAGGCTATGTTATTATCATTATCGACACACTGTTGCATAAACAGAAATTATTCAGAAGGAAATCGGGCTCTGGACAGGATTTGCCCGTTATGAAGCCCAAACCCAGGATTTACCCGGCCAGGGCCTTATCGTAAACAATTCACTTCATCAAAACAGGCCATACGCCGTTCTACCGGGTAAATAAATCTTTAGTGAATGACCATTCATATTACATATATAATAATATGTAAATTACAGCTTTAATACCCTCATAATCACCACTTTGACAAGTATCGATTATTGTAATAAGGCAGAACGGGAAATTGTGGGAGTTCCTTATAAAATATTGATAATCATTTATTTATACCCTTTCCGGCTTGATGACTGTATATCCCAGGTTGGTGTTTCGGGACCGGGAATTTTATGCACAGCGGGAAAAAATAATTTTGGATTCTGCACCGTTTTTGTAATTTAGTGGTAGAATTTAATGGGTTAGTAAGTAACGGGGTCAACAGCAATGTTGGCCCTTTTACGTTGTATGAATCCGTACCATTTTATTCCATTTCCAAACCGCCGCAACGTATTTTTTTTCTGTTTCGTATACCACCCACACGCGAATCGAATTAGTTTACCCGATATCGTATCCAGATTCTGTATCTGCCTTTATCTTTAGCCCATGAGTAAAATCAAAACAGCATTTTTTTGCAGCAATTGTGGTTATGAAAGTGCAAAGTGGATCGGAAAATGTCCTGGCTGTTCGCAATGGAACACGTTTACGGAAGAAGTTTTAGACAAAGGAAATAACAAGGAAGAAAACTGGGATACCTATACACCTGATAAAAGAAATACCAAAACCGTTGCGTTACAGGATGTAATCAGCAACCAGGAAAAAAGAATTGTTACAAAAGACACGGAACTGAACCGCGTACTCGGTGGCGGCATTGTTCCGGGAAGTATGGTATTGGTTGCCGGCGAACCCGGCATTGGCAAGAGCACTTTGTTTTTACAGAATGGCTTGCTGATCGATCAGTTGCGCATCCTATATATCAGTGGTGAAGAAAGTGAACAGCAGATCAAGATGCGTGCAGACAGGTTAAAGATCACCAATGATAATTTTTACCTGCTTACCGAAACCGGCACGCAAACCATTTTCCAGGAGATCAAGAAATTAAAACCACAACTGGTAATCGTGGATTCGATACAAACGCTTCAATCCAACCTGATCGATTCTTCCGCGGGCAGTGTTTCGCAGATCCGCGAATGCGCCGCAGAATTTCAGCGCTTTGCAAAGGAAACCAATACACCCGTTTTCCTGATCGGTCATATCACCAAAGACGGGGCTATTGCGGGGCCCAAAATTCTGGAGCATATGGTTGATACGGTTTTGCAGTTTGAAGGTGATCGTCATTATGCTTACCGCATTCTCCGCACATTGAAGAACCGTTTCGGCAGTACTGCCGAACTGGGTATTTATGAAATGACGGGCGAAGGGATGCGTATTGTATCCAATCCTTCCGAAATTCTGATCGCGCAAAGGGAAGAGCAATTGAGCGGAAGTGCCATTGCGGCTACATTAGAGGGCATGCGGCCTTTACTGATTGAAGTACAGGCATTGGTTACGCAAAGCGTATACGGCACACCGCAAAGAACCGTGAGCGGATTCGATTTACGTCGTTTACAATTGCTGCTTGCTGTTCTGGAAAAGCGTGGCGGATTTCAGTTTGGGATGAAAGATGTGTTTGTAAATATTGCCGGCGGTATTAAAGTAGAAGATCCTTCTATTGACCTTGCGGTGATCTGTGCGCTGCTTTCTTCGTATGAAGATGTTCCGTTGCCCGCGCATATTTGTTTTGCGGGTGAAGTTGGACTGAACGGAGAGATCCGCGCGGTAAACCGCATTGAACAACGCATTGCCGAAGCGGAAAAACTCGGTTTTGAAAAGATCATTGTATCCCGCTACAATAAAAAAAGTTTTGACCCGAAAGCGTATAAGATCAATGTAAGCGCGTTGAGCCGGGTAGATGAAGTGTATCAGCAGTTGTTTTAGGTAGAATTGGTTATAGAGGTTAAAAGGGTTAAAATAGTTAAAGGAGGTCGAACCCAATTTAACTATTTTAACCCTTTTAACTATTTTAACCCTTTTAACTATTTTTAACTTCCATTGCGTTAAATACCTAATCACCTAAAGCAAAGCATTACGAGATTTGTGTAATGCTTACCGTTCCCCAAAAATACCTGTCCGATCTGCTGCACCTGTTTTACCCGCACAACTGCGAAGGTTGTGGTTCGGATATTGTTTACGATACACAATTTCTTTGCAGCAGGTGTATGCACCGGCTACCGGCTACCGGTTTCTTTTCGCAGCAAGGCAACCCGACAGAAAAATTATTTTATGGAAGACTTCCGGTGAGTTCTGCCGCAGCGGCTTTTTATTTTACCAAGGATTCTTTGCTGCAACATTTACTGGTACAACTGAAATACAGGAACAACAAGGAGGCGGGTTATTTTTTAGGGCGGATGATGGGGTATGTGCTTTGCGCATCAACAAGGTTTTCGGGAGTGGATGTATTGGTGCCGCTGCCATTGAATCCGAAAAAAGAATTCATCCGCGGTTATAACCAGGCCGCCTTGATCTGTGAAGGCATCCAGGAAATCTGGAAGAAACCGGTATTATCAAACGCCATTACCCGTACCCGTTTTACGGAAACCCAGACCAAACAAAACCGCATTGCCCGATGGCAAAATATGGAGGGCGTGTTTGAGGTTACCCATCCAGGGCAGTTACAAGGCAAACAGGTATTATTGGTAGACGATGTGATTACCACCGGTGCCACGCTGGAAGCCTGCGGTATGGCCATACTGGCCGTGCCTGGTTGTACACTGGGTATTGCTGCTGCAGCATATACCATTTAGTTATATGCTGTTTCAAAAAGTTATGATACAGTATTCACCGGTACTACGGCCCGTTTGACGCCAAAACTGCCGGATTCTTTTATCCACTCATCCCTATTTGCACAACCTTTTCTATATTTATCTGTTCTTTACAAAAAACACTACTCATGAAATACTTCTTAACCTTAGCCATTGTGGCTGTACTGAGCGCGTTCACCTTACCCGGTGATCCCAGCATTCATACGTTTAAAGTAAAATCCATTGAAGGCGGAACCATTGATTTTTCCAAATTCAAAGGCAAAAAGATCCTGGTCGTAAATACCGCTTCCAAATGTGGGTATACCCCGCAGTACGAAGCTTTGGAAAAAGTGTATGAGCAATACAAGGACAAACTGGTGATCGTTGGTTTTCCCGCCAATAATTTTGGTTCGCAGGAACCCGGAAGCGATGGAGAGATCCAGGAATTCTGCAAAGCCCGTTTTGGCGTGAAATTCCCATTGGCCAGCAAGATCAGCGTAAAGGGAGATGATACCGCCCCTATTTACAAATGGTTAACCAGCAAAACCGAGAATGGTGTTCTGGATGCAACCATTGGCTGGAACTTCAATAAGTTTTTACTGGATGAGAACGGGAAGATGATCGCTTATTTTCCGAGTAAAGTAACGCCGGATAGTGAGGAGATTTTGAAATACCTGAAATAGGGATCGCGGATTTCGCGGATTTGAAATATGATTTTTATGAGAGGATGCCGTTGCGACATCCTCTCTTATTTTTTGAATGCGAACAAACGATAAACTGAATCGA
>JAZJYJ010000012.1:0-43583 GCA_040390405.1 Bacteroidota bacterium | reverse complement strand
AAATAATACCTGATTTTCTAATAATCAGTGGTAGTGAAAAAGGGAGGAGCTCAATTTCACCAGCAATAATTCATTCAAGTAACCTTAGCAGGATGAAAAAATCAATGCCTTTTGATTTTATACTGAACTATCTTCCATCTACTGTAGTTGTCCAGCCCGCTATTGGCATGTTCTATATTTACTGGGATAAAAAGATCGTTTTGATCGCAAGGCAGACACAGAAAAATCCTCAGCACAATGGCCTGTGGATCGCTACCCAACGCGAAGCGCATGCAAGCCTCAAAGTCGAGATCCCGGCTATCACGGATTTTGTGTTTGATGAAGGAGCAAATGTTGATTCTGCCTGGTTATTGTTAAGCGATGTTCACGATGATTTTGAAACTGCCGCAATTGCTGTCTGTGAACTGATTTCGGTCCGTGACAAAAGGATCGGCAGAGCTACTAAGAAAAGCGAAGGGTTATAACAGGTCATATGCAACGATAATTGTACGAATGCCAGCCCCCAGCTTGTTAGTTATCAATACCTGAGGATGATACAATTTTGATATCGGCATATTGCCATGAAGCATCAAAAGCCGTTTTTATTTTTTGTGCCTCAATGTCTTTTTTCTGAAATAGTAGTGAATGATATAATCCTATCAGCGCCCAGCCATTTTTTTTCCATATTTGTAAATCCCTGCGATAAACGTTCTCCGCCTCCATATATCTTCCGGCTTTTAGCAGAACCGCTCCTAAATGATGCCTTACAGAAAAAAACCAGTCGGGAGGTTCATTATAATTAAGGTTATCTTCTAATTCAACGGCTTCTTTGAGCAAAGAAATGGAGGCCTCGAATTGGTTTTGTTTTGCCGCTATTCCGGCTGATAATACCTTCATGGCAATTTGTACAAGGTCTGCCGTTGTATTGATATCCCAAACTGTAAGATGTTGCAACGTAGTATCGACCGCCAATACTTTTAAGCTTGCTAATTCTTTTTGCGCATTGGGTAGATCCTGTTTCCCCAGGTAGGCCATCCCTTTTGCATAATGCAAGATTGCCTGTGGATATACCAGCTCTTTTTCCGGTGATGAAATGGAAAGGACAGTATCCCACATGGCAAATTTTACAGCAACATAATAGGGAATGGTATAATAATGTTGCAGGGTTCCCCAGCCTGGCTGGCGCATAATACCTTTTGCCGTATGCTGTTGCAATTTCATGGCAGCTGTCCAGGATAATTTGGAATTACCTTCTAATGTAGCCGTTGCTGCCAGGAAATGATAATTATGCGGATAATATGCCAGCGGATAAACGCCTTGCGCATGACATGCAGTGGTATAGATACTGTCCACTTCTACAGCCTTTAGATTAGCGAGAGAGCCGAGGTGATAATCGCCGGTATTGATGTAAATATGAGAAGGCATATGTATCAAATGCCCGGCTCCGGGAACCAATGTTTCCAACAATTTTGCACTGGCAAATGCTTTTTCGGGATTGGCGGAAGATTCCAGCGCGTGAATATAAAAATGATGTGCCCCCGGATGTTTCGGATTTGTTTTCATGAGATGCTCCAATACGGCAAGCAGCTCCAGCGTCCATTGATTGGGATTTTTGGTTTGCTTGTTATATAAATCCCAGGGGTGTAAGTCCATCAATGCTTCCGCGTATAGCGATCCAATATCAGGGTCAGAAGGGTATTGGTCAAACACTTTTTTCATTTCTGCTGCATAAGCAATATCCAAAGAGCTTCTGTCAGCGGGTGGGCGCTTTACATACCTTGCGGCTAAAGCTTTAATCAATGTAATTTCTTTTGCTGTGCAATTTTTGGTTAGTGATTGTGCTTTAACGGTTGCCTCATAAGCTCTTTCAAAATTATCTTCTTCCATTTTGCCGTTATAATTAGGACCCAGTACATAAGCATATCCCCAATAAGCCATGGCACAGGTAGTATCCAGCCGCATAGCTTCATAAAAAGACCTTGCGGCTTCCGCATGATTGAAACCATAGGCCAGCATCATCCCCTGGTTAAAATATTGCTGGGCTTCTTTATTGGCCGTTGAAATTTTGAAATCAATGCCTTCCAATCCTGTAAATATTGGCGCTTTCCTGCCTGATGTATACCAATCTTTATCAGTTGTTTTTGGCGTATAGCAGCCAACAATCTGTAGCGTTTTTTCTGTTGGTTCAGTATTGTTCTTACATCCCAATAAGAGCAATACAGAGAATAGCATTAGGCGGCTTCTATCCATAAAATGGCGGTTTGATGTAATGGTATGTTTGTACGGGTTTCGCACAGATCCTCTTTCGCGAAGGAGGGGGGATGTTCTACCGTTCGCTTAGCCACTAATACCCGATTAGTTGAACTCTAAATTACAAAAGCCCTATCAAAAAACCTACTGCTGCTGAACCAAATTCTGTTGCCTAATTTTGTTAATTAATAGGTTGGCTATTAAGATTTGTATTTGAAACAGAAGTCATACTATATATCGTAATTCTTCGTGCCTTAGTGCTTTTGTGGTTGTAACTATTTGAACCACAAAGGCACTAAGGCACGAAGATTCACAATGAATAAAAGGATATAGGCCTATTTTAATAATACAACATGTTATTAATTAAGAAATCACTTGCGCCTGATAAGTTAAAATAATGATAAGTTCGCCAGCAATACATTGACTATTACCAATAGTCAACCCTAAATCAGTAGCTTTGCTGGAGTTGAAAAACAAAAATCACATACACGTTCTATTATTTTCCGGCAAGTCTGAAAACCTGCCCGGGCGTATTTTCTTTACGCATACCTCTCTTGATTTCCTTTCCAATCTCAAGGCCTTTTGTTCTTTAACCCGGGCCTGATAATTATTTATTTCAACCGGGTACAGTTTATCTCATTTCTTTTTTTGCTAGTTTAAAACAACGATTATGCCACGAAATCATACTAAGATTTCGGCAAGCGGAAGTATACTATTACTGATGGTACTTCTCAACGTAATTGTAATAAAAGCGGCCTATATAAACAACGCTGTTTATTATTGGTTCTTATTGCCATTACTACCTTTATTATTGCTTGCCGTTTACAATATTAAACAAAGAAAACACGCGTTACTTCGGAACTATCCGGTGATTGGTTATATCAGGTATATACTGGAGGCTATCCGCCCCGAAATGCGACAGTATTTTTTTGAGTCGGACGACAACGGTAAACCCTTTAACCGGCGGCAACGGTCGATTGTATACCAGCGTGCAAAAAATGAACGCCAGACTGTTGCTTTTGGGATGCATGCAGATCCTAATCAACCCGGCCATGAATGGGTAGCGCATTCTATTTACCCGGTTTCAATTGTTGAAAAGAATTTAAGGGTTAGTATTGGTAATGACCAATGCCGGCAACCCTATAACGCCAGTATTATGAACATTGGGGCAATGAGTTATGGTGCTTTAAGCAAAACCGCTATACAGGCATTAAATGAAGGGGCGGGTATTGGAGGCTTTGCGCACAATACCGGGGAAGGAGGGATCAGTCCTTATCATCTTCATGGAGGTGACCTGATCTGGCAAATAGGAACCGGCTATTTTGGATGCCGAAATGAAAAAGGAGAATTCGATGCAGACTTATTTAAACTAAACGCATGCAGGCCGGAAGTAAAAATGATCGAGCTGAAATTATCACAGGGTGCAAAACCGGGTCATGGTGGCATATTACCCGCAGCAAAGAATACGTCAGAAATTGCTGCAATCAGGAACGTGCCTGTTAATATAACCGTTGCATCTCCTCCCGGTCATTCAATGTTTAGAAATGCGGAAGGGATGTTATTATTTATTGAAAGGCTCCGATACCTTTCGGGTAGCAAGCCTGTTGGTTTTAAACTCTGTATAGGAGATAAAAAGGAATTTCATCAGATCTGTTATTACATGCGGAAAACCAATATCATTCCGGATTTTATTGTGATAGATGGCTCTGAAGGTGGAACAGGGGCGGCCCCTTTGGAATTTACCGATAATGTGGGCATGCCGTTATATGAAGCACTCGCATTTGCTTCCAGAACATTACAGGTATACGGACTAAAAGACCAGGTAAAATTAATAGCCGCAGGTAAAATTATAACAGGGTTTGATATGCTAAAAGTGCTTGCCTTGGGAGCCAGCGCCTGCTATAGCGCAAGAGGGATGATGTTTTCGCTTGGATGCATCCAGGCATTGCAATGCGATAGCGACAAATGCCCGGTAGGTGTTGCTACCCAGCATCCGGCTTTGTACAAAGGACTTGATGTAACAGATAAAAGGGTTCGTGTGGCTAATTTTCATGCCAATACCATCAAAGCAACTGTTGAACTAATGGAAGCTTGTGGATTTAAGAGCCTGAATGAAATAACTGTATCCAGTTTTTTTCGCAGGCTGGATACCCTGGATACAAAAAACTTTGGAGAAATATATGGATTACATAAACAAAGGGTCAGTAAAACAGTTGACCCGGTTTTAAATTAAGAATATGAAAGAAATAAAAAACAAACTCATTTTATTACATGAGGATTATACGATGCTGAAAGCCTATATCAGGTCGATGGTGAGTACGAAATCAACGGAAAGCAATAGTTTGGTACAGTTAGAAAAGGAGTTGTTGAAGGATCCTGTGCTTGTAGACAAGACAAACTTTCCTGAAGACGGGGTATGTTTGAATTCGGAAGTTACCGTGCAGGATAACTCAACAGGGCGAAAGCTGCAAGTAAAACTGGTATTACCGGAACAAGCCAATTTAAGACTTGGCAGAATTTCTGTATTTGCTCCAATGGGAACAGCCTTAATTGGGTATCGCAAAGGGCAGTTGGTAAAATGGCAAATGCCCGGTGGGAGAAAAGAACTTCTTATACTGGATGTATTGAATGCCCGTTGCTAAGTTGTCAAATGGTTCTTAACTCTTTTATTTACAGAATGCCAGCTATGTCCAGGGCATTCTGTAAATATATTATGCTACTGCCGATTAGAATTCCCTCAAGCTGGAACGGATATTAAGATGTTTACTGTAGACGAAAATGCTACTGTTAGCTAAAATCGTTGCAATGCTTTGTTAGCCGCGGGCACTTTTAATAGTTTTGTATTAGAACATCTGTCGGGATATTCAGAGTGTCGTGTAAATTTCTGATCATTTCAAGTGTAAGTTTCCTTTTTTTATTAAGTATTTCACTTGCCCTGCTTTTCAATCCTACTACAGCAGCCAGATCTGATTGATTGTAACCCAATTGCTCCATTCGAAATTTTATCGCTTCAATAGGATCTGGAAATTCAATAGGGTAGTGGCTTTTTTCATAAATGTCAATCAAAATGCCCAGTACTTCCAGTTCGTCAGCTTCCGCAGAACCTGGTTTTGCATCAAATATTTTATCAAGCCTCAGGAGGGCATTTTGATAATCTTTCTTAGTTTTTATAGATCTCAGTGTCATAGCTTTAAATTGTAGTTGCATCAATTTTATCATATTGTGCATGTGTTCCGATAAAACGAATCCCAATCATTTGATAATGGTAATTGAGTTTAATGATTAACCTGTAGTTATTTCCTTTGATATTAAAAACAACCCGATTATTCTCAAAAATGCTGGCCGATGGGTATTCCCGTTTTATCTCATTTGGGTTCTTCCATGTGGCATCTTCTGCCTCGTTATACCATGATTTTAATTGCTGTTCACAATCCGGATGTTTCACCCAAAAGTCTCTCAATATTTTCTTGGCAATTACCCTCAATACTTAGTTTTAAACAAAGTTAGTAAAAGTTCCCAAAATGGGAAATTTTATTTGAGTAAAAAACTGTCAGGCTTTTGTAACGTGTTGCGCTATTTCAATTTGTATTTGAAACAGAAAGCACTAAGGCACGAAGATTCACTAAGGAAAAAAATAGATCTATTTTAATAGCACAACATGCTAGATTATACCTGCAATCTGCGCCCCTATAAAATACAATCAATTATGCAATTGAAAAACCAATCCCGCATGTATCCCTACTGTATTCAGGTTAGCTGCATCAGGTTGACCAAAACGGGTATAGTTATAGGAAACGCCTAATTGGAAACCTGTATTCGTATCCCTTTTATGAAAAGGTACTATAAACCCCGCATCAGCCATGGCTGTAAATTTTGCTTTGGTACGATTATCATCCGCCGAAAATTCGCCGAGGTATTGATGAAAAGTGAGCAGGCTGATACCCGCACCGGCCGATAAATAGGGTTGTATCAAATGGACCGTTCCCTGCATAGGTGTAAAGCTTACTTTGGCAATTAAAGGAACGGTCTGGATCGAATTGGTCAATACAGCCGAGATCTGTTTGTTGCTTGCAAGATCATACACTGTACGGTCATATTGATGGTAAAAATCCTGGTACCCGAATCCAAGACCTATTGCCCAACGATTGTTAATGCCATAACTAAGATCACCCATAAATCCGCGTGGCGAGGCATTAGGAATATAATTGGTTTTAAAATCGCCCAATGGCAACCCGATTGTATACCCCAGGTTTACTTTCACTTCACCCTGTTGTGCCAGCAAAGAGGAGGCAGGCAGTAAAAACAGGAGTAATAATGATGTGATCCAATACTGTTTCATATACTTTAGTTTAGTGGGTATGCAATTTTTTTTTTCAATAAACGATCAGTTCGTTTTCAGGTAAGCCGACTGGCTAAACAGTGCACTTACCTGGTTATCTGCTGTGTTGGCATTGGCAATGCCTTCGCCGCGGATCAATCCGTTCCAGATGATGTTGATCTTGCCTTTGGCAACCGCGTTCTTTAAATCAAGCAGGTCAACTGATAAAGCACCTGAATTAACCTGGTACACGCCATAGCTGTACGGTGAATAATAACCGTACCCTCCATACCCCCAGTAAAGCGGGTCGTAATACCCGCCATAATAACCCCAGTAACTGCTGTAATCAATGAGGCCGGTAGATGTGGTATTGATATAAGTAAGGTTAATACCCAGGTCGGGGCCGGCATCTTTACTAACCTGGGTATACCCTCCCTGCTGCATGTATTTGATAACGGCATTGATGAATGCCTGTCCCGTTGTGGTTAATGACCGCGAAGCCACACCATTGTTCAGCACCGTTAAGGAATCATCGATGCTGAATGTTTTATACGTGCTAAAACCAACGGTAGAATCGTACTGGGTAATGTAAATGCGGGTATCCGCATCGCTCAGATTGCTTACGGCTTCTTTTCTGCATCCGGAGAATACAAAAAATGCAAGGGCAAGTATGCCCGTTATCAGGACTGATTTGTTTTTCATACAATATTTTTTTCGCAACATCGATTATGTATCCAATTGGATGCCGGACTGTATCAAAAGTTTCATGGGATTCCTTATTTTATGATTTCATTAAAATAAAGACAGGCGAAACTTCTGAAATAGGTGAGCAAAATCTTTGCCAGGTATGCGGATATTGATGGGGCAGAAGCAACAAGGCAGGGCCGTTTACCACCTGTCAAAACTGTTGCTGTAAAGTTGATTTTTTTTGTACTTTACCCTAAACTAAGCTTATGGAACCCGTTCTGGCCTCCAAAAAACGCATTGACTCCATTGATATCCTCCGCGGCATTATCATGATCATTATGGCATTGGATCATGTACGCGATTTTTTTCATACAGGTGCCATGACCAGTGACCCGACCAACCCGGCCACTACCACACCTATTTTGTTTTTTACACGCTTCATTACGCATTATTGTGCACCGGTGTTTGTATTACTGGCCGGTACATCCGCTTTTTTATATGGTAGGAAGAAAACCAAAAAAGAACTGTCTGTATTCCTGCTCAAACGTGGTGTATGGCTGATGGTATTGGAGATCCTGGTGGTGAACCTGTTGTTTGGATTTGATCCTTTGTATCATTTCATTGGATTGCAGGTGATCTGGGTTACGGGCCTTTCCATGGTATTACTGGCAGCCTTCATTTACCTGCCATTGAAAGCGATCTTTTTCATCGGCCTGGCATTGGTTGCGGGGCATAACCTGTTGGATGTATTTAATACCAATAGCATGGGCACACCACCACCACTGTGGTATTCGGTATTGCACCAGCAATCTTTCAGGCCTTATGGAGAGGGGCGTTTCCTTGGTGTATTGTATCCCCTCATCCCATGGCCGGGTATTATGATGCTGGGTTATTGCCTGGGTACTTTGTTTACTGCCGATTACGGTGCGGCCAAACGCCGGCGTACACTGGTAAGCCTGGGTTCATTGGCGATCCTTGTATTCCTGGTTCTACGCTGGATCAATGTGTATGGTGATCTTGTTCCATGGAGTGAGCAAAAGAACAATACGGCAACGATTCTCTCTTTTTTCAATGTAACCAAGTATCCGCCTTCTTTGCTGTATTGCTGTATCACCATTGGGCCCGCATTGCTGGTATTGGCAGCACTGGAAAAAGTAAAAGCGGGCTGGACGAATATTGTGGTCATTTACGGACGCGTACCGATGTTTTATTACCTCACACATTTTTTTCTGATACACCTGCTTTGTACCATTGGATTTTTTGCAACCGGGCATACCATGTCGCAAGCGGCAGGTGGTATCATGTTGTTCCGTCCAAATGATTTTGGGGTTTCGCTCGGAGCGGTTTACCTGATTTGGATAGGAGTGGTAGCATTCCTGTATCCTTTTTGCAAAAGATACAGCGTATACAAAGCCACGCATAATCATTGGTGGTTGCCTTACCTGTAAAGAAAGCCAGGGTAATACTCTGTGTAACCCTGTGTACTCTGTGTCTCTGTGTTGAAAAGTATTCTTCTGGAGAGCTGATCCTTTTTTTTCAACACAGAGGTACAGAGTACACGGAGTTACACAGAGAAAAACTGAACATACAACAGGGGGCTGTTGCGTGTCTAACCATTCTGTAACTTTGCAGGATGCATACCCGGAAACTGAATCAGCAAAATACTTCCTTACGGGATGCTTCCATTGATAAATGGTTTGCATCAGACAACCAGTTTCACCAGTTGTATCCTGCAGCGGTGCATACTCAGGCTAGTATGCACTGGACGCCCCTGCACATTGCACGCAAAGCCGCTGAATTTCTTGCGGTAGAAAAGCAAACTAAAATTCTGGATATCGGCAGCGGTACGGGTAAATTCTGCCTGGCAGCCGCTTATTATTATCCCGACGCCAGCTATTACGGTATAGAGCAAAGAGGCGATATGGTAGCTTATGCAGATACTGCGCGTGCTATTTTATCACTGCCGCAGGTATCGTTTATACATGAAAATATATTGAGGATAGACCTGGGTGAATACGACCATTTTTATTTTTTCAACGCTTTCTTTGAAAACCTGGATGATAGTTATAAGATAGATGATTCGGTAACCTACTCCCGCGAATTGTATGCGCAATACAGCCGTTACCTGTTTAAGCAATTGGATAAGAAACCTTCGGGAACGAGACTGGCTACTTTTCACAGTACGGAAAATGAAATCCCTGGGGAATACCACCAGGTAGGTTCCGCTGCGGATGATCTGTTGAAATTCTGGATCAAAATATAAGTTAGCTCCCTAGACTACTTTGCGTCTTTGCAATCTTTGCTTCTTTGCGTGAAACTATTTCACGCAAAGAAGCAAAGATTGCAAAGGCGCAAAGCAAAAATGTGGTTTATTTTTTTCGTTCGATCAGGTCCCAGAGATTTCCATAGAGGTCTTCGAATACGGCAACGGTACCATAGGATTCTTCAATGGGGCCACGGATGAATTTGATGTCTTTTGCAAGCATGGCATGATAATCTCTCCAGAAATCATCTGTGTTCAGGAATAAAAAAACACGGCCACCGGTTTGGTTTCCAACCCGGCTTTTCTGTTCCTCATTGGCGGCTTTGGCCAACAGGATGGCGCATTCTTTAGAACCCTGCGGTGCCACCAGTACCCAACGTTTGGTTTCGCTCAGCATAGTGTCCTCTATCAAGTTGAAATTGAGCTTCTGGGTATAAAAAGCAATGGCTTCGTCGTAATCGTTTACCACCAATGCGAAATGTGTGATGTGCTGATTCATACAAGGAAAATAAGGATCGGTCTTTGTGCAATGAAAATAGGCATTATCAATGAAGCCGCATCAAATGCGGATCGATTTCGATGCGAAACCAGGTGTGGCCGCATACATGCAGTAACGGGTCGGCTACGGATGTGCAGTGAGGGAGGTACGGTAGTACTACGGCATTGAATAGGGAGTAGATGGGGAGAGAATCGGGGTTAGGTTCCTATAAGGTCTCTATAAGGTCTCTATAAGGTCTCTATAAGGTCTCTATAAGGTCTCTATAAGAGTAGGTATCAGCTGGTAAAAATACATAAAAAGCGGCTATGGGCTTTGAATATAGCTAATACTAGAATCAGGTATTTTTGGCCACAGATTTATCAGCTAATAATCTGCGAATCTGTGGCTAAAATAATTGTTTTTTTCAAAAATCCCTTCTTCAATAATACGGTTCTTTTACATAGGTAACCTTTGGAAGCAAAATAAATTTTGTGTGATGTATGAATGGTGAGTGAAGTGCCCGACATTACAACACTCGCCACTTACTAAAATGTTTCTCACAGAAAACTTATTTCAGCAATCCCTTGATCTCATTCAGTTTCATCAATGCTTCTACCGGGGTAAGCCGGTTGATGTCCATCTCGGTAAGCATTTTGCGGATCTCGTCGAAGGTTTGCGAATGCGCATCAAAAATAGATAGCTGCATTTGCGGAGTGGAAAGTTTTTTTAAGTTCTGTGCTGTGGGAACATGCATGGTTTCTGGAATATCTTTCCTTGTATCCGTACTATCTGCGGCTGTACCGGATCGTTCTTCCAGTTGTTCCAGGATTTCATTGGCCCGGTCGATCAGGGAAGGGGGCATGCCCGCCATTTTAGCCACATGGATACCAAAACTATGCGTGCTGCCACCCCGCGCCAGTTTACGGAGGAAGATAATTTTATTGCCCACTTCCTTATTGGTTACATGAAAATTCTGAACACGCGGCAGTTTTTCTTCCAGCTCATTCAGTTCATGGTAATGCGTGGCAAACAAAGTCTTGGGTGCGGCGGGGGAGCCATGTAAATATTCCACGATACTCCAGGCAATAGAAATACCATCGTATGTAGAAGTACCGCGGCCGATCTCATCCAGCAAAATCAGGCTGCGTTGTGAAATATTGTTGATGATACTCGCCGTTTCATTCATCTCTACCATAAAAGTAGATTCACCACCGCTGAGGTTATCGCTGGCGCCAACACGTGTAAAGATCTTATCTGTTAATGGAACTTTTGCGGTTGCAGCCGGAACAAAACTTCCCATATGTGCCATCAAAGTAATAAGCGCTGTTTGCCTGAGCAGGGCACTCTTACCACTCATATTGGGTCCAGTTAATATAATGATCTGCTGATCGGTCGGATTCAGTGTGATATCATTCGAAATATATGATTCACCCGCAGCTAAATTTCTTTCAATTACCGGGTGCCTGCTTTCTGTAAACACGAGTTCCATCCCTTCATGCAGCTCGGGCTTTTTGTATTGGTATTGAATAGCATTCTCTGCAAAACACAGAAGACAATCCAGGGTAGCCAGCATATTTCCGTTGATCTGTATGGGCGCTATGTACTCCTGTAAAGACAGTAGCAGTTTATCGTACAGGTCAAGTTCAATGGCCAGGATCTTATCTTCCGCACCGGTAATTTTCTCTTCGTATTCTTTTAACTCTGGTGTGATATAGCGTTCCGCATTAGCCAGCGTTTGTTTGCGAATCCATTCTGCGGGTACTTTGTTCTTGTGAAGGTTGGTTACTTCGAGGTAGTAACCAAATACATTATTAAAACTGATCTTCAACGAAGAGATCCCTGTTTTTTCCGATTCGCGTTGTTGAATGCCAACAAGGTATTCTTTACCGCCCGTAGCTATCTTTCTTAACTGGTCAAGTTCTTCATGTACACCTTCCCTGATGGCGCCGCCTTTATTGGCAGCAACAGGTGGTGTTTCGGTAATCTCATGAAGAATTCTTTCAACGATCGCGTTACAACTGTTTAACGCGGCGGATAATTTTTGCAGGTAAGGGTTGGTTGCGGAGTCGCAGATCTGTTTAATCAGTTCAGTTTGTTGCAATCCTTTCGCGAGATGCATTACTTCGCGGGGATTGATCTTCTTCATCGGGATCTTACTCACCAGCCGTTCTATATCACCACAGGTCTTAATGGCATGTGCTAACTGCTTACGCATATCACTTTGCAGGATGAGAAAGGCAACGGCATCCAAACGTTCATTGATTCTTGTCAGATCCTTTAACGGAAAGATCATCCAGCGCCGGAGTAAACGGGCGCCCATCGGGCTAACGGTATTGTCGAGCACTTTCAACAAACTGTTTCCATTATCAAGGCCCGTATTCAGCAATTCGAGGTTACGGATGGTGAAGCGGTCCATCCATAAAAAATCTTCCCGCTCCATCCGCTGTACGGAAGTAATGTGTTGCAGGTTGGGGTGCTCGGTTTCTTTTAAATAATATAAAATAGCTCCGGCAGCGGTAATGCCATGGTGCATGCCTTCAATGCCAAACCCTTTGAGCGAATGGGTCTGAAAATGCTTGAGCAGGCTCTCGGTAGCAAACGCTTCATCAAAGATCCAGCTCTCCATCGTATAGGTATAAAACTTGGGGCCGAATACTTCTTTGAAATGTTTCTGGTAACTTCTTTGGTAAATAATTTCTGCGGGTTTTAATCCCTGCAATAATTTATCAATGTATTCCTCATTGCCTTCGGCGATAAAAAACTCGCCTGTGGAAATATCGAGAAAAGCGATACCGGTTACCGTATCGGTAAAATGAATGGCGGCTAGAAAATTATTGCTGTTGTGTTCGAGTAATTTATCGTTGGTAGCTACGCCGGGTGTCACCATTTCGGTTACGCCGCGTTTCACAATACCTTTTACCGTTTTGGGATCCTCGAGCTGGTCGCAGATCGCAACACGGTAGCCCGCTTTTACGAGTTTATGGAGATAGGTATCCAGTGCATGATATGGAAAACCGGCCAGTTCGCTGGAAGAAGCCGCACCATTGTTTCGCTTGGTAAGGGTTATGCCCAGCACTTTGGAAGCGATGATGGCATCTTCTCCAAACGTTTCATAAAAATCACCCACACGAAACAGCAAAATGGCATCAGGGTATTTCTGTTTAATGGCCCTATGCTGCTGCATCAAAGGTGTATCTGCACTCGATTTTGACATGGGCAACAAATATAATGATGGCCTTCTTGTGAGTACAACTATTCGGGGAGATGTGGAAAAGAAAGTCTGGAGTTAGAAGTCTTGAGTCTGGGGCATAAAAAAGTCAGGCGTATGAATTTGATAAACCCATACGCCTGACTTCTGACTCCAGATTGCTAACTCCAGACTGATTAAAACCCCCTGCCGCCCGCGCCTCTCGGCTTAGGCAATTCTTTGCGTGGCAGTTTGGCGTCGCGCTGTGACGCATTGTAAACAAAAGCCGCCACGATGGTAGCAATCTGTTTCAGATCATCTTCGATCAGGTGATCGAATTGGTCCATATTGCTGTGGTGGTTACGGCTATCGTATTCAACCGGGTCCTGGATAAACTGGAAGCCGGGTAAACCCACACCATCAAAACTCTGGTGGTCGGTACCGCCGGTATTGCTAACGGTAACCGTGGTTGCGCCAAGATCGTTGAAAGGAGCCAGCCATTGTGCAAAAATATTGCGGCAGGCTTCGTTTTCCTGGAGATAGATACCTCGTATTTTTCCGGTACCATTATCGATATTGAAGTAAGAAGAGAACTTTTCATGTGCCGGCTTCAGTTCCATGGTAGCAGGATCCGCGAATGTATTTTTTACATAAGCTCTTGAACCCAATAAGCCTTGTTCTTCTCCGCTCCACAAACCGATGCGGATGGTTCTTTTATTGTTAAAGCCTAGTGATTTCAGGATACGGATGGCTTCCAGCATAACGGAAGAACCAGCGGCATTGTCTGTAGCACCGGTAGCTGTTTGCCATGAATCCAGGTGCGCGCCGATCATGACCACTTCATCTTTCAAAGCAGGATCGGTTCCAGGGATCTCGGCGATTACGTTATATCCATTCAGGTCTTTTGCCTGGAATTTTGTTTTTACATCCACATCCATTTTCACAGGTACCCCAGCTTTGGCCAAACGGAGAATGGTATTGTAATCTTCAATACCTAAAGCGATATCAAGAAAATTTTCAGGATCGGTTCCTTTGTAAGTACCGCCACCCTGGGCAAAAATGGTTCCGTCGTGACTGCGTACGCCACCACTACTGAAGATGGCCACCGCGCCTTCTGCTTTGGCCATTTCTCTCAATAATACGGCCACTCTTTGTGCGCCGGCACCACCACCGCGTGCGGCAAAAGCTTCACGCTGCCTTCTTTGTGCGGCAGTATCATTTGGGTTAGGGGCTACTCTGGGAGGAGCTGGTTTAGCAGCGGCCATAACAGCCAGTGCTGAATCGGTATAACGGATCGCATCCGCTTTAAAGCTGGGCTTGTAAGTATTCAGCACATCCATAATGATCACTTTTCCTTTTAACTGGCCGCGGTAAGCTTCCAGGGCAGCACTATCGGCTGCTTTGATCACGAGTACTTCCGCATTCTTCAGGCCTTTGGTGCCACCGGTCCATGCTTTCGGGTAAGCCGATAATGATTTGTAATAAGGAGCCGTAATGGCCACATAACTTTTTTCGAGCTCCCATCCCTTACCAAATTCGCCCCATGGCTGTACAGCAGCATTGGTAAGTCCCCAACCCGCCAGTGTTTCTTTGGCATAATTGGCGGCACGCATAAAACCGGGAGAGGCTGTTAAACGGTTGCCGCTTTTATCCGTCAGGTTAAAAGCGATCTCCATTACCTTGGAGTTTTCAAGGCCTTCCTTGCGGATCTTCTGCATCATGGAAAGATCAATCTTTTCCTGCTGTGCAAAGCCTGTAAAGGGAAGGGCTATAGCGAGTAATACCGCTAAACGGGTGGTTGTTCTCATATTCAGTTGTTTAAATTTTTGGAGCAAACAAAATAATAAATCTTGGGCATTTGCCGGTATCCTTTATTTGAATGGATGAGTTTACCTTTGCGCCATGCGAAAACTGAGCATGGATGAACTGGGACGTATGTCGGTAGACGCGTTCAAAGAAGCCCCGAAGAACCCGATTATGGTGGTGCTTGACAATATCCGCAGCATGCACAATGTGGGCAGCGTATTCCGGACAGCTGATGCGTTCCTGGCCGAAGGGATCTGTTTATGCGGCTACACCCCGCAACCCCCTCATAGGGATATCCATAAAACCGCACTGGGTGCCACCGAAACCGTAGATTGGTTATATTTTACCACTACATTGGAAGCGGTTCATGGATTAAAAGAGAGGGGTTATAAAATATATGCCATTGAGCAGGTGGAAAACAGTATTTCCCTTCAACAGTTTAAACGGGGGGAGGAGAAGATCGCGCTGGTGTTTGGGAATGAAGTAGAAGGCGTTGATGCGGAGGTATTGCTTTTGTGCGACGGTAGTATAGAGATCCCACAATTCGGGATGAAACATTCGTTGAATATTTCTGTGGCAGCAGGGATTGTGTTGTGGGAAATGGTGAGGGGAGGGAATGTTGAACAGAGGAACAAGGAATATTGAACAGATGAACAAGGAATGTTGAATGTTGATCGGAAGGTGTAGAAGAATGTGGTGGCTCTTAGAGGTATTAGAATGAAAGGATCTCTCTGTGTAACTCCTAATCTCTGTATCTCTGTGTTGAAAAGGTTTTTTATTTACTATCTTTTTTTTCAACACAGAGGTACAGAGAACACTAAGTTACACAGAGAGTGGGTTTAATGCATAACACTTTATAAAAGAGACTTTATGAGTAATGTCAAAAAATATTTGAGCCTGGTAAAATTCTCGCATACCATTTTCGCGATGCCGTTTGCGTTGATTGGGTTTTGTTTGGGGATGACCTACCTGAAGACATCGCTTCCGGGCTGGCATGTAACGATTGGGGCACCATCTGTTCCGGATTATCTCTCATTGATATTGTCTGAAAATGGTTGGGGTAGAAAATTACTCCTTGTCCTTGTTTGCATGGTTACAGCCCGCAGTGCGGCAATGGCTTTTAACCGTTATCTCGACAGGAGCTTTGATGCAAAAAACCCCCGTACCGCTATCCGCGAAATTCCGGCGGGTATTATTTCGGCCAATAGCGCTTTGCGATTTGTGGTATTGAATTGTGTGCTGTTTGTGATCGCTACTTATTTTATCAATCCCATTTGTTTTTATTTATCGCCTGTGGCCTTGTTCGTGATCCTGTTCTACAGTTATACCAAACGGTTTACCGCGCTCTGCCATTTGGTATTGGGGTTGGGCTTGTCATTAGCACCCATCGGTGCCTATCTCGCTGTAACGGGAAGATTTGATGTGATACCGCTCCTGTTTTCCTTCGCGGTGATCTTCTGGGTTAGCGGATTTGATGTGATCTATGCCTTACAGGATGTGGAATTTGACCGTTCACAAAAATTGTATTCCATTCCCAGCGTATTGGGTAAATCAAAAGCATTGCGTGCTTCTGAATGGCTGCATGTGGTAAGTGCGGCTTGTGTGGTAGCAGCAGGGATCTTAGGCGGATTTCATTTCCTGTACTGGATCGGGATCGCTGTTTTTATCGGGATGCTGGTTTACCAACACTCCATCGTAAAACCTAACGACCTCAGCAAAGTAAATATTGCATTTATGACAGCGAACGGGATCGCGAGTGTGGTGTTTGGGGTGCTGGTAATTGTTGACTTGTTTTTGTTTTGATTTTTTTCACCGCAGAGTCGCGGAGAACGCTGAGGTTTCGCGGAGCTGTCTCTGCGTAAACTCTCCGCTCTCTGCGACTCCGCGGTGAAAAAAACTGTACTTCACCAAATAACATAAAACCCTGATCACCTCAAAATAATTCTCGTACTTCGTACCTCAAACCTCCTACTTAACATGGCCCGCATTCTTTGTATCGATTATGGTGGTAAACGAACCGGTATTGCCGTTACAGACCCTTTGCAGATCATTGCGACTTCTTTAACCACCATCGAAACCAAAGAGCTGATCCCGTTCCTGAAAAAATATTTTCTGTCAGAACCCGTTGAACTGATCCTGATCGGCGAACCTTTGAACCTCGATGATACGCCTACCCATGCCACGCCACTGGTAAAAGCCGCGATCATAAAACTGAAGAAAGAATTTCCCGCCATTCCCATTCAAACAGTTGACGAGCGTTACACCTCTAAACTCGCTTCGCGTGCCATGGTTGAGATGGGTATGAAAAAAAAGGACCGTCGCGTGAAAGGCAATATCGACCAGATCGCGGCAACCATTATGCTGCAGGAATACCTGTTACATAACTATTAACGAATCCCGCTATTACCCCCTCCGTGCAACTCAGTGTTCTTTGTATCTCTGTGTTGAAAAAAGATCAAAGCGAAGGCTTTAACACAGAGATACAAAGAACACTGAGTTGCACAGAGACCCCTGATATTGTATTATCTTTTTAATAGCACAACACGTTAACCATTAAGGGGTATTGCCGGTTGCCCGTTTTCCGGTATTTTTGCGGCATTTCGAAACATAACCACCTGTAAATGATATTTCCTATTGTAGCCTATGGGGCAGCGGTTTTAAGAAAACTTAGCCAGGATATTACACCCGATTACCCCGGTTTGGCAACACTTATCGACGATATGTGGGAAACCATGTATGCCAGTAACGGCGTTGGCTTGGCCGCACCTCAGATCAATAAGGATATCAGGATGTTTGTGGTAGACAGTACACAGATCTTTGATAACCTCGAAGAAGATGAAAAGGATGTGTACCCGGATGGTCCTGGTATCAAACGTGTATTTATCAATGCACATGTTCAATCGCTGGATGGAGAAGAATGGGTGTATAATGAAGGTTGTTTGAGTATTCCAAAGATCAGGGAAGATGTGTCGCGTGCCGAAACAGTGGTAATGAAATACATGGATGAGGATTTCAAAGAACATACGGAAACCTTCAATGGCATTACGGCCCGTGTGATCCTGCACGAATACGATCATATAGAAGGGAAATTGTTTATCGATTACCTGAAACCCTTACGCAAGAAACTGCTGCAGGGGAAACTCACCGATATCAGCAAAGGAAAAGTAAAAGTGGATTATAAAATGATATTCCCTAAATAATGAGATACTTCCTGTTTTGTGTATTGCTCGTTTCTACCCGTTCCTTTTCGCAGGATACAACGGTAATTATAGATGAACACCGTTTTACCTTAACGGAAGTAGTGGTGCGCAATAATTTTGATTACAAGACATTGCTTGCGCAGATCAAAGACGATACTACTTTCTACAAGGCTTTCCGCAACCTGCGCATACTGGGGTTCAGCTCTTATAACGATATTAAGATGCTGGATAAGAAAGGGGCCGTTAAAGCATCCCTGTTCAGTAAAACAAGACAGAACCGGGTGGGTAACTGCCGCACCATGGATATACTGGAAGAAACGATTACGGGCGATTTCTACGATTCGAAAAAGGAATACAATTACATGACACCGGAATTGTATGCCGGACTGTTTTTTACCAAAGGACAGATCTGCGGTGAGAACAATATTGTAAAGGGCAGGAACCTGAATGCCGATAATAAATCAGGAATGGAAAAACACAAGGAACAGTTGAAGATGCTGTTCTTTAATCCAGGGAAAAAAATACCAGGGATCCCGCTGATCGGGCAAAAACTGGATCTGTATGACGACGATGCACACAAACTGTACGATTACAAACTGGATATAGTGGAATTTCATGGGGTACTGAGCTATGTTTTTTCGATCACACCCAAAGAAGACAAAGTGAAAAGCAACAGGGTAGTGGTTGACCAGATGGTTACCTGGTTTGATATGAAAACGCTAGAAGTGCTGGCCCGTAATTATTCGCTGAGCTACAAGGCTGGCGTGTATGATTTTGATGTGAGTATGGAAGTGGAGATGACGAAATTTGAAGGGCTGACCGTTCCTAAAATATTGCGCTACAGGGGTAACTGGGATGTGATCTTTAAGAAAAGAGAACGCGGCCTTTTTACAGCTACCTTATTCGACTTTAAAAAGTAAGGGCCGCGTTGCGGCCCTTTTTCGATATACCCCCCGGTATATGTTCAACAGAACGTCTTTATAAATTATTCAGGAAATTCAGGATATCACTAAGGCTTTTCTTCTCAGGTAGAATTGTATAACTGGTTACTGTAGCAACACTGCTGATATCCTTCACCCCCAGGTAAAAATCGCTGCCGATCTTTGATACGGACACTAGTTTAATGGCACTTTTCAATGGAATATTATTTGCGAAGAAAGAGCGGGAAGGATAATCGCCTTTCAGGCTTACAACGGTCTTCTGTTTGGCAAAAACAGCGAATACTGCCGTGTTCTTATTGGTATAATTGGGTGATAAGATAGCCGTAACTTTTGTTTTCGCCTGTGTGGAATCAATATACCTGTCTGCCGTGATCCATCTCAGGTTTTTCGAATTAAGTTCGTACCCGTAATAGGAAGGCACCAATGGGTTGTTGCTTGGCTTTGACCAGGTTGGCAGGTAACTGGTATCATAATCGCGGACCCATGAAAATGCGGTATCAATTCCTTTAGGCGGTACCGGGAAGTTTTCTTTGCCATAGAAAGCCTGCATATTCGTTTTAGCGGTATCTATATCGCTGAACTTTATTTTGATTGTGCTGTTGGTGGCGAGTGTCAGTTCCTTATCATCCTTGAACATACGGATGAATACACCGCCTCCGCTTTCCAGCAGGCTGCCATTGGCGGTAGTGGTAGGCCGGAAGGTTTTGATGAAATCCCCCTTCCTTTTCAATTGTAAAATTTCTATTCGCACATTACCCTGCGGCGTTCCCAAAGTACCGGGTCCGATGCAGGTACCCCCTTTGATCTCGATCTCAAGACTATCGCCATAGTGCAGGGTAGCACCGGTTACCGCATTAAAGGAATCAACGATCACATTAGGAAAACTGGCATCGAAAAAATCGTGAATGGAAGCCGTATTAACAAGGTTCCGTACCCATACCGTATCATTCAGGGGATGATTCGTGTAAGTGGTGAAATTGTCCGACAATTCCTTTTTACACGCGGTAAAAAGAACGGCGGGCAAACAAACCAGTATGAGTAAATATTTTTTCATGTTAACCAATCTGTTCTATAGATACTGTTCGGATCGCAAATGCTGCCTGTTATTTCCTGTTTAAATTAACCCGTAAACCGATCGCAAGCCCACCCACACTTAACCGCTGTTTAAAACTTGCCTGGCTGGTGGTCATGCTCGAAAGATTGTACCGGAAATAGGGTTCAAAGAATACATGCATATCATCACTTAAACGTTTCACCACACTTACACCGGCCAATAATCCAAGACCGATATTGGTTTTGTAAACCGAATTGCCGGTTTTATTCAGTGTAACCGTTGCCAGCGAACTATCCAGGATAACACCCTGGTACCAGGAAGAAAGATTCACTGCAACTCCGGCATTGATACCAATCTTCAGGTCATCATTGCCAAACTGGTAGCCAATGGTAACCGGTATGTCAAAACTTCGGTAACGGTTCTTTACGGTATTGTTACGGAAACCGATGGTTTGCAGTACGCTGGTATCCTGTACAATCACCGTATCGCCGGGTGCACGGATAATGGTTCTTACGGTAACAACTGTAGTTGTTTTTACTTCATTCTCTGTACGATATACATATTTCTCATTGGCCTGTGAATATTGTAAACCCGCTTTCAACAGGATATTATCCGTAATCGGTTTCACCAAACGCAACCCCGCAGAATAGCTGACCTGCATGCTTTCGCTGCTGTCTTTCTTCGCGAGGTATAGCGGTGTGGCAGATACATTGGTCACGGATTTGAACGGCATATCCGGAGACACATAGGCTTCAAGATACCAGTCGGTATTGCGGTTCCTGTCGGCAGGACAAATAATAATATTCCTGAACTGGTTGGTATGATTGATCGTGGAGAGCTGTTTGTCTTTCAAACTCAGCAATAAATTATAATTAGCCAGGTCAAAGGGAACGGTAGCTCCGTTCAGTAAACCGCGTTGCTGGTAAGAACCCATTTCATCCATGCCATCCGTTAGTATATTGTTGGATGTATTGGCTTTATTGGTAAAGATATTGTACGTAGAATTGGTAAGATCATTCGCAATCCGGGGATCAGCAGGGCTGAGATCAATTCCTTTTTTCCTGCGTGTACTCAAAACACTGGCTTCATTTGCGCCGGAATGCGTAGCTGCTTCTTCTGTAACAGGATTGGCGCCCTGTGTTTTTGACACGTTATTGTTTACAGCAGGTGAGCCACTCTTATCAAAACCCGGGGTCTTTTTTAAATCGCCCGTTGCAGCTTCTGTGTTAAGCGGATGACTGTTTGCATTTCCGGCATCCTGTGTACCAGAACCTGTTCTTGGTTCGGACTGTAATTGTTTTTCAGGAGCGGTTAGCTGGGTATTCTCTTTGTTATTACCAATAGGGGTAACTGTTACAGCCGCTGCGTCTTTTGCTTCCTTAGCGGTGAAATAGAAGTAGCTGCCCAAGGCGCCGGCTGCCAATAATCCAAGAATCAATACAGCGGCGGCGGGGTAGCGGAACCAAAAGAAACCAACGCGGTCATCATCTTCTCCGGGTTTTACTTTCTCCCATAAGCCAGCAGGCACAGGCGCTTCGTGATCTTTTAGTTTGCCCGCTACAAAAGAATCAAATTGCCCGTCCGTGATCTTATCCCATAAACCGGTTGGCACAGGTGCTTCGTTACCGGATAAGGTACCGGCCACAAAATTGTCGAACTGTGTATCGCCGATCTTTTCCCACAATCCATCCGGAACGGGCGCTTCGGCATCTTTGAGTTTACTGCCGATGAATTTGTCAAGTTGACCTTCCACAACTTTATCCCAAAGACCTGCCGGTACGGGCACGGCGTGATCCCTGAATTTATCATTGAAGAAATTATCAAATTGGGTATCGTTCATTCTATACAGCAACTTTTTGTAATTGTAATATTTGGTGTTGTAGCATCTTCCTCGCCTTAACTAGCTGGCTTCGGCTGGTGCCTGGTTGAATATTCAGCATTTCTGCAATTTCCTCATGGCTGTATCCTTCTATGGCATTCAGGTTAAACACCAGGCGATAACCATCCGGTAACTCGCTGATCAGTCTCATAAGGTCCGCTTCTCCCAGGTGTGAATAAGCCTGTGCGTCAATAGCGGGAGCGTTCTGGCTGTTGTCGTCGATATCTTTAAAGTGCAGTTTCTTTTTTTCCAGGTGGCGAATGGCCGTATTTACCACGATCCTTCGTATCCACCCTTCAAATGCGCCCTCAAATTTGAACTGACCTATGTACTGGAACACTTTGATAAACGCATCCTGTATCATATCCTCGGCCTCCATCGAATCATTGGCATAACGCAGGCATACGCTCATCATCTTACCCGCATACCGGTCAAACAGCATGCGCTGGCTTCGTGCATCCTGTCGGATGCAGCCTTTAATCAATTCGTACTCTTCAGTCAAATCGGGCGTTTTTGGTAGTTTGGCAATAAATAGATACCGGGGCAAGTTAGTTCGTTGCCTTGAAATGCAAGATTCTGGTAATGATTTTTAATACCCTATTTGTGAGGCAGGCCTGTATTTTATCACCCCAAACCGGTTTTGTACAATAATTTAATACCTTGTGCCTCATTGTTTTACTTTAATCGGATTAAGAAAATATTAAAAATGAGTGTACTCCCAATTACTTCTGATCAGGTACAGGAATTATTCAGGTCTTTTGAATTGTCTGCGGAGGAAAGCAAATACCTCAAGTATCATTTACAACGCTTTACTTATACGGTAAACCAGGTACAGCAAATAGCCAATCAATCAACAGAAAGGCTTAGTATACTTGATATCGGCCCCCATATGTTAAGTTATTGTATTCTGAAGCTTGTTAAGCCAACGCCTGTGATTTTTACAATGGGCTTCCTGAATGAACGGCTTTTCCCTTTGGCATTGGCTGAAAAACATTTTGAACTGGATCTGAACGATTGCATGTCAGTTTCCAAGGATATGATCAAGGACCGCTTTGACCTGATCCTTTTCTCAGAAACGATTGAGCATTTGTATACTTCACCTACAATTATACTCGAATTCCTGTCTGGGTTATTAAGAAATGAACCAGGTTCGGGTATCCTCATTCAAACACCCAATGCAGTAAATATCCGGAAAAGGGTTAAAATGCTGTCCGGCAGAAACCCTTATGAATTGATCCGGACAGACCGTACCAATCCGGGTCATTTCAGAGAATATACCATAAACGAGCTGGAGCAATATGGTAAAGACGCTGGATTACAAACGGGGTTTGCGCATTATTGCAGCTATTGGCCCATCAATAATCCATTCTTCCGGATGGCTAATCTTGTTCCTTCTTTCCGGCAGGGGATAACAATTTTTCTTAAAAAATAATAGCGTACCTGGTTTTGTTTCAGGAGGGGATGCGTCAGAGTACAAGAAACTGGTCGTGAATATAATCGACCACGCTCACAAGACTTCCCGTTTCCCGGTAAACGGCCAGTTGCCTGTCGGCCCCGGTTCCTGTTTCAAACATTTTCTCTATGTAGTTGATTACATGGCGGCTGCCCAGCTCATCCACCACATCGTCCACAAAATCAAGTAATTCGTAGATCAGTGACTTGGTGTTTACCTCGGTCTCTTTGCCAAAATCAATCAAAGTGCCATCAATACCGTAGCGGCTGGCCCGCCATTTATTCTCATTGATGAGAGAGCGCTGGTAGATCATGAAATTGAGGTTCTGTCCCCTCAGTTTATAAATCTTGGCACAAATAGCCTGGAACAATGCCGTAATCGCCAGGGTCTCATTAATGGTCATGGGCACATCGCAAATGCGGAACTCAACAGTATTGAAGAAGGGATGCACCCGAAGGTCCCACCAGATCTTCTTGGCATTGTCGATGCACTTGGTTTTGATCAGCAGGTTCACATAACTCTCATAGGCCTCAATATTGTCGAAATAATCCGGGATGCCTGTGCGGGGAAATTTATCGAACACTTTTGTACGGAAGGATTTATACCCTGTTTCACGCCCTTCCCAGAAAGGCGAGTTGGTGCTAAGGGCATACACATGCGGAAGGAAATAACGCGCCGTATTGGCGATATGAATGGCCATTCTGCGGTCTTCCATGCCCACATGCACATGTAACCCGAAGATCAGGTTGCTGCGGGCGGCTTCCTGTAACTCATTTACGATCTCGTTGTACCTGACATGATCGGTAATGAGCTGGGTTTCCCAATGACTGAAGGGATGGGTACCCGCAGCGCCGATCCAGAGCCCGAGGTCGCCAGCTATCGTGGCAATATTGCCACGCAACGAAGCCACATCCTTAAATGCCTCTTCAATATCGGCGCAGATATCGGTACCCACTTCCACTACCGCCTGGTGCATTTCGGCCTTTACCTTGTCCTTAAGGATCTTCTGGCCCTCCTGTACGATCTTTTGTTCATGGCTTCGCAACTCGCGTGTATGCGGATCCAGTACCATGTACTCTTCTTCTACGCCCAGTGTAAAATGTTTGTAATTCAGATTTCCCATATCGGCATATTCTGGTTCTTAATGATTTTGGACGTGAATCGTGAGACGTGAATCGCGAGCGAAAACTCACGCCTGACCACTCACCACTCACGTCTTGCCATTGTTGGTCGTCTGACCAACAACCTCTAATACAATTTCTTACCAGCACTTCCTCTCTTCACATACTCACCCCATGTCAGATTATCCGCGCCGTCTGTCTGCGCCTGTGCTTTTTCAATGGCATAATTGGCCGAGGTCTCTACCACCCAGTCAAAATTTTCCTGGCCCACGCTTTTCAGATCCGCATCCGGCGCCGGGTTACAGAAATCAATCGCATAAGGAACGCCATCGCGCAGCGCCAGCTCTACTGTATTGAAATCGTAACCCAGGTATTTGTTGATGCGCAGAACAATATCCGTCATTTGTTTCAGCCTTTCCGCGGATGGTTTGAAATCGGCCACATAGCGGAGATGATGTGGGTTACGGGGCTCATACGACATGATACGGACGTATTTCCCGCCTATGCAATAACAGCGATAGTATTCTTCAAAAATGATCTCTTCCTGCAGCAGCATTACGAGTTGGTTGGTTTCGCTGTGCTTCTCGAAAAAATCATCCATATCGGTAAGCTTGTATACATTCTTCCATCCACCCCCCGCAAAAGGTTTCATATAGGCTGGGAAGCCAACGTATTTGAAAATGTTTTCCCAATCCAATGGATAAGCCAGGTTGCTGAACGATTGATCGGAAGTGTCCGGCGGCAGGTCCCTCGACGGAAGGATCACCGTTTTGGGAACGGGCACGTCTATTTTTGTGGCAAGGCAGTTATTGAAGAATTTTTCATCCGCGCTCCACCAGAAAGGATTGTTGATCACAGCCGTGCCGCAAAGCGCTGCATTCTTTAAATAAGCCCTGTAAAAAGGGATATCCTGGCTAATGCGGTCAATGATCACAGAATAACCGCTGGGCTCGCCCTGCATTACTTTATCAATGCGAACGGGCTCGGCAACAATACCGGGAATGCCCTTGCTGTTTATCCGCTCTACAAAAGCCATGGGAAAACTTCTTTCCTGACCGAACAGGATACCGATCTTTTTCATAAGTAGTCGTTTGGGATGATAAAATAAGGTTGCGGGATAGGATTTCTTTTCAATTTAGTGAAACAGATTTGAAATAAGAAATAGGCTTTTAAATAAATCCCGTGTTGTTTCGGTCGCTTTGTGGAGATTTCATCCGGCTATATTGTTACCATTATATTATTTTTGAAACCATGGCCGATAGTAAAGCAAATGAAGTGGCTGCTGTTGTAACGGAGCAGTGCACTCTTTTTTCCGAATACCTGGGGAGAGAGGTGATCGTGGATGTATACCTTCCTGTTTCATTTACCAACCCCGAACAGATCAGTTTGCTGCTGATCAATGATGGACAGGATCTGGCAAAAATGCCTTTCGATGAAATGCTTGACGAACTGATTGCCGGCGGCGTGATTGAGCCATTGGTTTGTGTAGGCATTCATTGTGGTCCTGACCGTAAGATGGAATATGGCACAGCGTATTCTGCCGATTTCAAAGGCCGGGGTGCCAAAGCGGGATTGTACAACAAGTTTATTTTTGAAGAGCTACTTCCGCATATCCGCAAAACCTACCATACACCTTCCTTTAAGGACAAATCGTTCGCCGGATTTTCGCTGGGCGCATTGAGTGCATTGGATATTGTGTGGAATCATGCGAGCGAGTTCAACAAAGTGGGCATCTTCAGCGGATCGCTCTGGTGGAGAAGAAAAGCATATGAAGATGGTTATGATGAAGAGCAGGACAGGCTCATGCATTTACAGATCCGAAAAGGAAATTTTCATCCCTGGTTACAATTCTTTATTGAATGCGGGAAGCAGGATGAAACGGCAGACCGCAATGAAAACGGTGTGATCGATTCGATTGATGATGCGCTGGACCTGATCGTTGAACTAAAAGCAAAGGGGTTCACAGATGAGCATATTCATTACCTTGAACTGGAAGATGGTAAACACGATGTACCAACCTGGGCAAAAGCATTTCCTGCCTTTTTAAAATGGGGCTGGGGTAAAGAAAAACCCTGAGAATTTATTTTTCTTAGGACCGTTTTATAAAAGTGAAAGCCCCGGATAATCCAGGGCTTTCGCTTTTATGTTTACTGAAGGATCCGGTCTTAGAAGATATACTTCAATCCCATTTGGATACCCCATGTAGTAGAAGTAGAATTCACATTGATAAATGTGCGGTCAACCAGTTGGCCTGCAGTAGCGCCTAATGGCGTGTAGGTAGCCAATTGGTAAACTGGAACACCACCAGTAACAGATATAACTCTCAGCGGGTTGTTCACTACAGTTGCCTTTCTGATACCCCAGTTAGGATTCAGGAGGTTGAGGAAGTTAACCACGCTCATGTTGAACTGTAAGGTATTCTTGTATTTACCTACATTGGTAAATATGTCCTGCAGGAAGTTAAAGTCAACCCTGTGGTAGAAAGGGAACATAGCGCCGTTTCTTTCTGCATTCTGGCCTCTGTGCTTGCTCAGGTAAGGATCCTGCGCAATGTAAGCGTCAAATGCGGCAGCCTGTTGTGCAGGTGTGAAAGCCGGTGTGGTTCCACTTGCTGCGATAGCTGAGAAGTTCATCTCTGAAGTATTTTTCGGGATGTACATCAGGTCAGCACTGTTACCATCATTGTTGATATCACCATTGTAGATATAGCTGTACCTGCCCTGTGTGGCACCTTCATAAAAGAAAGTAAAGGTAGAAGCCAGGTGTTTCAGGTATTCGGTTCTGTAAGACAAAGTACCTACGATACGGTGAGGAACGGCAAAGGAAGAATTGTATACTTCAAGGTCGTTCTGCGTTCTGCTGGTAGCATTGATTGCCCATACAGAAGATGCCTGGCTACCGGGGTTAGCGGTAACATCTACACCATAGGTATAGGTATAGGCCAATGAACCGTAGAAGCCTTTGCTAAAGCTTTTCTGGATTAAACCGGTAAACGCGAATGACATGTTTTTATCGGTATTCTCCAGTACGGTTGCGTTGGTGATACCTGTATTGTACCTTCTTGCGTTGGTGCTGCTATAGTAACCGCGTGTTTCTGTAGGAGAAATGGTTACGGTACCATCCGCTGGTCGCTGGTTGGCATTACGCTGAACAGGATCATTCATCGCTTTGGTAAGCAAGGCTTCGAATGTATAAGACCATCCGTTCCCGAGTTGCTGGTCAACAGCAAGGTTAGAACGCCATACCTGAGGGAATTTGAAGTTAGGATCTGTTAACGCAAAAGTACCCGGTGCAACACTTCCCGCCGCTTTAGGGAATTGTGCAGGATTCAGGGTGTTGTTATAGAACGGATTGTATGCATGTGAGTCTGGATTGAACAGGAAATTGTTCAGATCAGAAGTAGCCGTGATCAACGCACCGTACTGGTACATACCACTGTTAGATGGTACATTGGTCAGGTATACGAAAGGAATACGACCGGTAAAGATACCTGTACCACCACGGATGATCTGGCTTTTATCGCCATTCACATCCCAACGGAATGAAGCTCTTGGTGACCAGTATTTGGTTGATTTAGGCCATCTTCCGGTTGAATAGCCAATCGGCGCTCCGTCTTTTGTTCTGAATGTAAGCGCTTCAATGGCAGGGTTTGCCAGCGGCTGCTCAGGATAGATCGGCTGATCCAAACGGAAGCCATAGGTTAATTTGAAACGAGGACTGATGTTCACTTCGTCCTGGATATAACCGCCTAACTGACCTACTCTCAGGTTAGCTGAGTAAACAGCATCTACGCCCGGAAGCAAAGAATAGGTAAGAGAGAATAATTTAGGGGCCCTGTTATTGATGAAATCATCCAGAGACCCGTATACATAGTAACCCTGTGAACCCGCCATGAACATATTACCTACTTTCTGGTACTCATAAGTAGCACCTGCGGTGATGGTATGTTTGCCGGCGAAATAAGTAAAGTTATCAGTGATATTGAAAACATCGTTCAGTACAATGTTATTGTTACCATTGAAGGGTTCGTTACCTGCGCTCAGGTAGTTGTTTTTACTGCCTGGAGTCAAACCAAGAATATCAATGAAAGGGAAATTAGGCCCATTGTGTGATTTGCTTGTGTTGTTCTTGGTAAGCGTAGTAATGAACTGGTTGGCAAATTTGCCGTTGTAATTACTGTTCAGTTCGAGGGCGTAGGATCTAACTTTATCAATGGTCTGGTAATTGATATTGGAGAAGCCCATGCTATTCGTACCAAAGCGGGATGAAGAATAGGTTACAATGGCCGACTGGCTGCTTGCACCATTGATACCACCGCTAGGGCTGATGGAGTTGTCTCCAGTATTTTTGAAATCATTGAATTTAAATGTCAGCTTGTGAACACTGTTGATGTTCCAGTCGATCTTAGCGAGAATTTTATAGTTGGTAGAAGCAAACGCCGGGAAATTATCATATTCGCCGGGATTGAAACCATATTTGCTCTGTAGATAGCTGGATAATTTTGCCAGTGAGTCAACAGGAACATTTGATGGCGTACCGTTACCTGAACCGCCTTTAGGAGAAGAAGTGATTCCGGGGAAACTACTTTTCTCGCTTTCACCGGTTACAAAGAAGAACAATTTGTTCTTGATGATCGGTCCGCCTACAGTGGCTCCGTATACTTTATTGCTGCTGGTAACGGGTGTATTTAATTTGTTTCCGGCTACATTCAAACCATTGTAATTCTGGTTACGGTAAACGCCATATACGCTTCCGTGGAAAGCATTGGTACCGCTTTTAGTGATGGCATTAACAGCCGCACCTGTAAAACCGGATTGCTTTACATCATAGGGAGAGATGTTTACAGAAATTTCCTGGAAGGCATCCAGTGAAATCGGGTTACCACCGCCTGGTAACAGGTCAGAACTTAAACCGAAATTATTATTCAGGTTGGCTCCATCAACGGTTACGTTGTTCATTCTTCCGTCACGACCGGCAAAGCTGGTTCCGTTCGCCTGTGGCGTAATACGGGTAAAATCAGTAATGCTTCTGCTGATGGTTGGTAAAGTAGACATCTGTAATAAACCGATATTGGTAGAAGTACCAACCTTATCTACTGCTGATCTTCTTCTTTGTGTTCCGGTAACGACAACACTGGATAATTCAGTAAGACCGGCTGTAAGATCTGCATTGATATCATATACAGCACCGAGTGGGATGGAAAAACCTTCTTCTACAAAAGATTTAAAACCTACAAATTCAATGGTTACTTTGTAAGGACCACCTGCGCGTAATCCCGGCAGATTGAATACACCGCCTTTTTTACTCACGGTTTTATACAAAGATCCTGTAGGAACGTGTATCGCTACAACAGATGCGCCCTCAAGGCCCTGGCCTTTCGAGTTAACTGTTCCTGCAATACCACTCGTGGTAACTTGCCCCATAGACGCCACCGATAGTAATAATACCGGTATCATCCATGCAATTCTCTTTAAAATTCGCATAAACATAGTTTTAGATAGTGCAAATATCACGTTTATCGTGTGTTTACAAGCCCTGGTCACCAAATTAATGTTAAAATAATAGCCTAACCAATTAATAATGTTGATTAAATGGTGATAAACAGGCTTTTTCTGGTGCACTGTAATGGATCTAAGGTCTGTCCAGATTGATAAATTAAATATTTGTAATATATGTATGCTGAGTCAAGTTTTAGACTGAGGATCTGACAAGCATTCTTACTTATTGAATTTCAAGCCGAAGCGAGAAGTGTGACGGTATGGGAACATGGCCCGTTTCGCTGCCAAAACAATGCAGTTTTCGAAATAAAATTTCAGTCGGCCATCGGGCATGCCTAAAACCAATCGGCTAACCTGTTAACGGGGGTTAAGGCAGGTTGAAAGGGGTAAGTGCAATATTTAATAAGCTACTGCTATCCAGCAACTTAGTAATAGAATATTCCGGAAATCATGTTGTTCATTTGTTTTTATGGCCCTGTCTTGTCTTTGTTCGCTGTAAAATATGGGCTGAAAGCCACTGGATTCGGGCTTTCTTCGGGGTTCACCCACAGTTCACCCACACTTCACCCACAGTTCACCCACACCGGTGTGGGTGAACTGTGGGTGAAGTGTGGGTGAACTGTGGACTTAATACGGTTCAGACAGGAACCCAACCCGGCTAACCTACGGCTGCTGAATGCACAAGACGGCGCTACGTTTTTATTTTTTACAAATAACTCCGCCAGCAGGTTTGGGTAATAGAATAGAACGAATTCAGTGATTACGGTTAACGGGTAGATGTAATGCGTAATCCCAACTCGCAACTCCAGAAAGATGCGGAAGGACCCGTTCCGGAACGATCCATCACCCACGGAACTTTTTGCAGGCCGGCGGGGTCTGCCCGGTATTGTGGTACGGGGTTGGATGTTCCCGTATATCCGGCAAATTCAATGACCGGCGCCTGGTTAAAAGGAACCATGTATTTGATTCCCCAATTTTTATTGATCAGATTGCCAATGTTGGCAATATCCAGCGATAGCTGAACATTCCATTTTGTTTCTCCCAGGTTCATTTTTATTTCCTTGCTGAATTTTACATCCAATTGGTGTGTAAAAGGGCTGCGGCTTCCATTTCGTTCCGCATAATTCCCCCTTCTGCTTTTCAGGTAAACATTGTTGTTGATATACCTGTTCAACGCATCTTTTTGCTGCTCCACAGAATACACTATACCATCCACACGGTTGGGAAGAAACACCATTGCAGCAAGCTCTTCTTGTGTTGGTACATAAACCAGGTCATAGCTTCCATAAGGGCCATCGTCCCTGGTCATGCTTAATCCGGAATAAACATAACTGAACGGTTGCCCCGACTGGCCGCTATACCGGAAAGAAACCCTGACAAATTCCTTTCTTCGTCCATGGAAAAATTTCTTGCCCGTCCACATCGAAAGTTTGTGGCCGGCACTGAAATCTGATTCACTAAGGTTGTTGTAATTGCGGCCATGTATCCGCTCAGTAAATCTCCATTGACTTACATTCACCGAAGCCGTTCCATCGTGCAGGCTATACGATTTTCCGAAAGAATGACTGATCTCTGCAAACCAGCCCTGCTTCGATTGCCGCGAAAGCGAAGTGGTGATTTGTTTGCTATATCCCTTGTTACCTGCCTGATTGCGCAGCAGTATTACATATTCATAGGGATTGGACCCATCTGGATACAAAGGAATTTTTGCGTTATTGGCAACCGGGTAGATCAACCGTTGATCCGGCCCGGCTGCTGTATCGGAAGGAGGTAAAATATTGAGATTGGTATAGGCGATTTCCTGCAGGTTAATAGTCAGCATACCATTCATATCCAAAGTCCATTCTGCGTTGATTTTTTTGCGAAAGCCCAGACTGACCCGCATGATTTTCGGCATTGAAAAGCTGGCAGCGATCAGATTGACTGTTTGCTGATTGATCCCGCCACCAGTTTCAGCAAGCGTCCATTGAGAACCGGGCTCCGACCTGAAAAATATTTTTTGCAATTGCCGGTTGTCGGCAGCATAACCGTTATTGTTCTGCCCGTTATGCTGATAGACCCCACCTGGCCAAACCAACGGAACTTTTCCGGAAAAAATACCTGCCCCTCCCAACAATAACAAATTAATCCGGTTGAGCTGGAGTTGAAACCCCAGGCGGGGCGATAACGACAAAGGAATTTTCGGAGATTCTCC
Source organism: Bacteroidota bacterium (assembly GCA_040390405.1). GTDB lineage: Bacteria > Bacteroidota > Bacteroidia > Chitinophagales > Chitinophagaceae > Sediminibacterium. Next base: position 11,275 of record JAZJYJ010000012.1, on the reverse strand, counting down.
TGAACGGGTGCCGGCTGTGGGCCAGTATCGCGAGAAAATGGGCATGGCCGTTTGATTGATAAAATCATTGGTTAGCGGAGCATCGGGAAATTGATACTTGTCCGTCCGGATCCCGACCTGTATTAATAACTGTGGAAGAATACGGATCTCGTCATTAAAGAAGAAAGATGATCTCCATACGGAAAAATTTCCGGCAGATGGTTGATTGCCTGAATAATCGGCACCGGTCCACGCAACCCGGTAAGCGGAAGGATGCTTGTACTGAAGAAAATCTGCCATGGACGCATAGGTATAGTTGCCGAAGGTATTTTGTATAAACGCGTTTTGAATACGAACATATTCTGCATCAACTCCAACAGTAAACAAGTGTCTGCCGGAGAGAAAGCTGAACTTATTCAATAGGGTCCATTTTTTCTGGCGTAATACATTTCTGGTAGCGTTGATATCTGTTCCGAAAATCAATGCCCCATCACCATCGTTGATCCTGACTCTTGGAAAATCCTGTTCAATGGATCCTCTTTGGTCATGTGTAACTGAATAGGTGAGTAGTAGTTTATTTGCGGATTTTTTCCCGGTTACATTTTTCCATTCCAGTGTGGTTGTATTGGAAACCGTATTGAGCCGGAATCCATCATTGCTGAAATGAATAATGGATTCATCGCTCGGATTTGTATAGGTTTTTCTTCCGTTGGCGAAGCGGTTGCTAAACGCGATCCTGTTACGTGCGTTCAGGTTCCAGTCAAAACGAATTAACATCCGGCTTGCGTAAAAATTGTTTGTAACAATCCTATAATCTCCGGCAGCATACCCATAATTGCCACGCAGGGTATGCATGAGCAGTTTAATGATTTCCGGATTCTTTGTGTTGCCTTTGTATGTTGTAAAATCATACTGGTTTGTATATAGCCCTTGTTCTGATTCTGCATTGATGAAATAAAAAAAACGATTCCGTACCAACGGCCCCTGCAGGCTTATTCCTGTAACCGCGGCATAGGATCTTTCTGTAGGTTGGCGAAATGAACCGATACTGTTTAGTCCACTGGGAAATCCCGTACGTCGAAATGTATACAAACTTGTTTTGGGCTGATTGGTTCCGTTTTTAGTAATGGCGTGTATGCTTCCTCCAGTAAAATTTCCGATCGAGGCATCGTATGGAGAAACGCTTACCTGTAATTGTTCTACCGCTTCAATAGATAAGGAAGAAATGCCCGCCTGCTCCCCGTTGCTACCCGAAGCGGAAAGTCCGAACGCATCGTTGTTAACGGCACCATCCACATACAACAGGTTGTAGCGGTTATTCTGACCGGCAAGAGAAATGCCTTCGCCACCCTGTGTTGTGTTGGCTAATGGCAGAAGCTTTATGTATGCATTCAGTTGCCTGCCTGCACCAGGTAAAAACCGGATTGTTTCACCGGCGATACGGTTGGCCATGATCTTATCGGTTAAAGGGTTACGGATGGCACCAACAGTTACTGAATCAAGCCATGCGTGAGTCGGCTGAAGAATAAAATCATGTGGTACGGTATTTTCAAGCGGGATATCCAGGCTGTCCGATAAAACAACCCTGTAGCCCATATGGGATACGGTCAGGGAAAAAAGCTCTCCCGGAATAATATGATCAATGTAAAAAGATCCCCGGTTAACAGACCGGGTTTGATAAACCGTTCCGGTTGGCTGATGTATTAACCGGATAACGGCACCTACGATCCATTCGCCATTGGCCGATTTTACGGTGCCCCCGATATGCGCAGTGGTTAATTGTGCAGAAACGGGTAAGTGACCACACAATACAAACAGTAAAAAACATGTTAACCGCATCGTTTCTTTTAAAACGAATTACCTGAAATCCGGGAAGCAAGTAATCAGGTATTTGCCGTGAAAAACCTGTTTTTAAAACGGGTCGGCATTTGCGTTTTCGGTAAAAAATAAAGCAAACTTGGCCTTTTGAACAGGTTTTTGCTGATTTACCTCGCATCGGCTGTAATTTTGTGCCACAAAAGTTGACTATGTTAGACAGGATTGAACATGCGATTGAAGATATACGCAACGGCAAAATGGTGATCGTTGTGGATGATGAGGACCGCGAAAACGAGGGTGATTTTATCATTGCCGCCCAGCACACGACCCCTGAAGTGATCAATTTTATGAGTAAGGAGGGGCGTGGACTGATCTGTGCCGCCCTTACCGAAGAACGTTGTGTGGAATTGCAGCTGGACCCGATGGTGAGTTCCAATACCTCCTTACATGAAACCGCTTTTACTGTTTCTGTGGACCTGATCGGCCAGGGAACCACTACGGGTATTTCTGCACACGATAGAGCCAAAACCATCCAGGCATTGGTAAACCCAAACACAGATCCTTCCGAGTTGGGAAGGCCGGGACATATTTTTCCCCTGCGTGCAAAAGCAGGTGGTGTATTGCGGAGAACCGGGCATACGGAAGCGGCAGTAGACCTTGCCCGTTTGGCCGGACTGGAACCTGCCGGTGTATTGGTTGAGGTAATGAATGAAGATGGAACCATGGCCCGTTTGCCGCAACTGGTCGAGATCGGCAAAAAGTTTGGATTGAAGATCATCTCTATCAAGGACCTGATCGATTACCGACTCAAAACAGATTCGCTGATCGAAGAACTGGTTCGTGTGGATATGCCAACCAAGTATGGCCATTTTACCCTTGTGGCATTTAAAGAAAAAACCAGCGGTGCCGAACACCTGGCCTTGGTAAAAGGCAGCTGGAACAAGGGCGAACCCGTTTTAACCCGTGTACACAGCAGTTGTTTTACCGGCGATATCCTCGGCAGTTTCCGTTGCGATTGCGGCGAGCAATTGCATAAGGCAATGGCCATGGTGGAAGCGGAAGGCAAGGGCATTATCCTGTACATGAACCAGGAGGGAAGAGGCATTGGCCTGATCAATAAATTAAAAGCGTATAAACTGCAGGAAGAAGGCATGGATACAGTAGAAGCCAACCTGCACCTCGGTTTTGGAATGGATGAAAGAGATTATGGCGTAGGTGCACAGATCCTGCGTTACCTGGGTGCAACCAACCTGAAACTGATGAGCAACAATCCACGCAAACGTGCGGGATTAAAAGGATATGGGCTGGACATTGTAGATATTGTTCCCATCGAAATCAATCCGAACTCCCACAATAGGAAATACCTGGAAACCAAGCGAGATAAACTTGGGCATGAAATTCTGGGAGAGTAGTGGAATTTTGGATGTTGAATTTTAAATGATGAATGAAATAATTCAGCATTTAAAATTCAACATCCAAAATAAATAAGATCACCTGTGGTGATGTCCGTGACCCTGATCGCCATCTTCTTTCTCTTTTTCGTAAGCCCTGATAATGGCTTTTACGAGGCGGTGGCGAACAACATCTTCTTCTGTTAATTCAATTTGGGCAATCCCTTCAATGTTCTTGAGAATGCGTGTTGATTTTTCCAGTCCGCTGCGCATATTTCTCGGAAGATCCACCTGTGTGGGATCGCCGGTAATGATGGCTTTGGCATTGGCACCAATCCTGGTTAAAAACATTTTTAACTGAAGATCGTTGGTGTTCTGCGCTTCATCCAGAATGATAAAAGCATTGTCCAGTGTACGTCCGCGCATATACGCCAATGGTGCGATCTCGATGGTGCGGGTGCTCATATAATAACCGAGTTTATCAGCCGGTATCATATCATCCAGCGCATCATATAGGGGCCGCAGGTAGGGATCGATCTTTTCTTTGAGATCGCCGGGAAGGAATCCCAGGCTTTCACCTGCTTCCACCGCGGGACGTGTTAAAATAATTTTCTTAACGAGTTTGTTTTTCAAGGCCCTTACCGCCAATGCAACAGCGGTATAGGTTTTACCGGTACCTGCCGGCCCGACGGCAAATACGATATCGTTCCTGTCAACCGCATGCACCATCTTTTTCTGGTTCTGTGTTCTTGCCCTTACGGTTTTTCCATTGGGGCCAAACACGAGGATGTCGTTAGGGTTGCGGTCAACAAAATTGTCTACCGTCTCTGCATCATCGCCGCCAAGGATCTGTTCGAAATAGTTTTCACTCAGGTGACCGTTTCTCTCAAGGTACTGAATGATGAGGTCGATCTTTTCTTTTGCTGGTTCAATCTGTTCAGGAGCTCCGCTCAGTTTTAATTGTGTCCCGCGGGAGAGGATCTTTAACAATGGGAATTTCTTTTTCAGCAAATCTAACTTTCCGTTGTTTACACCAAAGAACTCAATGGGATTAACGGATTCGAGGTTAATGATGGTTTCTGTCAATCTGGTACGATTTAATGGATTAGATAAGATCTGTACTGCTATTCCAAATTTAATTGGATAACAATATAAAAACCTAACACTTGTTATACACAGGTGTGGAAACTGAACTAAAGGAATTGGGAAATTTTGAAATTGGAAAATTGAAAAAGCGACTCCAAAATCTCCCAATTACCCAATTCCAAAATATTAGAGTTTCTTCAGAGCGGCAATCGTAGCCATCGGATCGGGAGATTTGAAAACGGTATTGCCTGCTACCAGTACATCTGCGCCGGCATGTAAAATGGCGGGCGCGTTTTCGAGTGTTACGCCGCCATCGATCTCAATTAATGTATGGAGTCCTTTGTCTTTGATCATGTGTTTCAAATTGCGGATCTTATCAATCGTATGCGGGATAAATTTTTGTCCGCCAAACCCGGGATTCACACTCATTAAACAAACCAGGTCAATATCATGCAGTATATCGCTTAGTAAATGTACGGGTGTGTGGGGGTTCAATGCCACGCCTGCTTTCATGCCCAAGGCTTTGATCTGTTGCAGGTTCCTGTGTAAATGCGGGCAGGCTTCATAATGGACCGTAAGATTGTTTGCGCCCGCTTTTTGAAAAGCTTCCGCGTAATTACCCGGTTCTACTATCATCAGGTGTACATCGCAAACCTTGGTGGTGGCTTTGCATACTCTTTCAATTACCGGAAATCCGAAACTGATATTGGGTACAAAACTGCCATCCATTACATCAATATGGTACCAATCAGCCGCACTGGCATTCAGCATATCGCAATCCTTCTGCAGGTTCAGAAAATCGGCACTTAAGATAGAGGGAGCAATGATGGGCATACAGTTCTTTTGTTCGGCGAAATTGAGAAATTTTTGCTTGTAAGCGTATTTTATTTAACACCCAGCCGCTGCAAAGCCGCTTTTGCTTCGGTAAGCCTGGGGTCAAGTACCAGTGCTTTCTGGTAATTGCTGATCGCATCTGCTGGCAGGTTCAGCGCCTCCTTGCATTTGGCGATCCAGTAATAGCCATCCGCATACGTATTTTTTACAGTTACCAGTGTTTCAAAAACAGACAGCGCTTCTTTTATTTTTTTGGCGTCATACAAAAGAAATCCCTTCTCCATATAAGCCTCGGCATAATTCAGGTCGTTGAAGATACAGGTATTGAAGGCTTCCATAGCTTTTGCCTGGTTACCGGTTCGCGCATAATAAACACCCCTGATAAAACTGCAATGCGCCGTATACTCACGGCCGATATGGAATTCGGCTACCTGCCTGCAAAGCAGCAATGCCGTTGAATCTTTTTTCTCCGCCAGTAAATTGGCCGCTGCCAGCATCGCGTCGGGAGAAGGGTAGATGCGGATAGCATACCGGTACGATTTTAAAGCGCCGCTGGTATCATGTATATTTTCCTGTAACAGGGCTTTGCGGTACCATAAGCCATAGTTGAGACTGTCCTTTTTAATCAATGAATCCATCTGGCCCATCGCCTGCTGAAAAGCGCCCAGGCTGTCCAGCGCATCCACCAGTCGTAACCTTAGGCCAACACTATCCGGACTTTTTGAAAGAGTTGTAAACAATTGCTGTACGGGCGCGGGCATTTCTTCCCTGGTTAATGCATCCGGTGCTTTGGGCGTTGATTCGTTTTTACAGGCGATCAAGAAGACCAGTGCCAGGCCAATACTCCATTTTTTCATGCTGCAAAAATATGCCGATGGACAATGTGCTGACATTTTTCTGACGAAAGACTGTTGGCTTGCACCTATTTTTGTTGAATATTAACATTAGCACCATGAAAAAAGGAATACTGCTGCTGGTAACCCTGTTTGGTTGTTTTGGCTCCTTATTGGCGCAGCCGCCTGCCGCCGTACCGGATTCTGTTTTATTTGCCGGCGAAAAACATTTCAAGAACATTCAGCAATTAACTTTTGGTGGAGACAATGCCGAAGCTTATTGGAGTTACGACGGGAAATACATCCTCTTTCAGCGAACCAATCCCAAAGAAGGATTGAACTGCGACCAGATCTTTATTGGAAAAGTACCCACCCAGCCCGGTGAAAAATTCACCTACAAAATGGTCAGCAGCGGTAAGGGCCGCACCACCTGTTCTTATTTTTTGCCTGATGGTAAACACATTATTTACGCGTCAACCCATAAAGGTGCGGATACCTGTCCGCCATTGCCTGACAGATCGAAATACGGCAACAAATACATCTGGCCGGTGTACGATAGCTATGATATTTTCATGGCCGACCTGAATGGAAATATTGTGAAGCAGTTAACCACGGCCAAAGGATATGATGCGGAAGGAACCCTCTCGCCCGATGGTAAAAAAATGATCTATTGCAGCGATAAGGATGGAGACCTTGATCTTTATATTATGGAACTGGCTACCGGCAAAGAAAAAAGAATCACCAATACCCTGGGTTATGATGGTGGCGCATGGTTTAGTCCGGACGGCAAAAAAATTGTTTGGCGAGCCAGCAGACCTTCCACTGAAGCCGAAATAAAAGAGTACAAAGATTTATTGAAAGAAGGATTGGTAGCTCCCACGCATATGGAAGTATGGGTAGCGGATGCGGATGGAAAGAATGCCAAACAGATCACCAACCTGGAGCAGGCTAACTGGGCGCCCAATTTTACACCCGACAGCAAGCGCATTATTTTTTGCAGCAACCATGAATACCAGAGAGGATTTCCTTTCAACATGTATCTAACAGATATTAATGGGAAGGGCCTGGAAAAGATCAGTCGCGATAAAGGCTTTGACGCATTTCCGATGTTCAGCCCCGATGGAAAGAAGATCCTGTTCTCTTCTAACAGAAATAATGGCGGAACCAGGGATACGAATTTGTTTATGGCGGATTGGGTGGAGTGATTCACGTCTCACGATAACAATGCTAAATTCTCTAAGCCTTCTATATCTTGTAAACATTAAAACAACAACTTATGCAAACAGGTCTTGTACACTTACACAATTTTTTACGCTGGGTAATCCTGGTATTATTACTGCTATCTATTGTGAAAGCATATACCGGTTGGCAATCCAAAAAAGTATTTTCTCCGGGCGATAAAAAGATCTGGCTGTTCACTATGATCAGTGCACATATCACTTTGCTTTTGGGATTGTACCAGGTAGCATTTGGCCGGTATGGTTTTTTATCAACCAGCTTGCCCGAAGGCACCAGTGTGATGAAAGATAAATTCTTCCGGTTCTTCTGGATAGAACATCCGGTAGGAATGTTACTAGCGATCGTATTGATCACACTCGGTCATGGTATGGCCAAGAAAGTAGTAAGTGACGAAGTGAAGTACAAGAAAGCATTTTTCTACTTCCTGATTGCACTGGTAATAATACTGGCAACCATTCCATGGCCTTTCAGAGAAATCGTTGGAAGACCGATCTTTCCGGGAGTGAATTAATCGGGAGTCGTGAGTGGTCAGTCGTGAGTCGTGAGTAAAGCAATAAGGTACTACAAAAATACTCACCACTCACCACTCACGATTCACCTATTGTAGCTTAGTTCTTATCAGCATATCCTCACTTTCCAGCGAAACAGGCTTGTACCTGCCACCAGCAAGTTTCCAGTAAAGCAGGCATTTCCCCGTTTCCTGTTGCAATGCTTGCGCATTGATGACAATACCTTTTGGTAAACTGTCTTTTTTATGCGCATACACCATGAATGCCAACCCCATCACAAAGATCAGTGTGGTGAATGATTTCTTCATTGGATCTGTTTAATTGCTGAAAGGAAGTTTGATCTTATACCGGAACCTTCCCCCGAATTCCTGCTCCAGTTTTACTACCTCTTTTGTTTTTTTACTGATATAAAATACCTCATGGCTTTTCATTCGGGTATTGTCGTCATGAACCAGTAGCCAGCAATCAATGGGTTGGCCATCATAACCGGTTACGATAGTGCTTCCTGACACTGTATAATATACCGGTTTCGGTGCCGAGAAACCCGGGTCATAAAAATTGATGGCAAATATGCTGTTGTTTTTATAAGGGAGTAGGGGAAACACTTCCAGGTCGAGATGCCAGTTCAATACATATTCGCCAAGCGATTTTTCAAAAGCCTTATATCTTTTTACATTATTACTGTCGGCATCAGTTGCACTGATAGGCTTGCCGTTCACAAACGCTTCTTTGGTAATGAAGTTGAAACTGGTACCGACAGCACCCCTGTTCCAGGTTTCCTGGTAAAGTGGAGCGAAGCTTTTTGTATCACAAACGGAATATACTTTGTGAAAGATGGTATCATTATTTTCCCATTCCTGGGTAACGGCAATGGCATCTTTGCCCTGGTATTGAATCCTGTCGATCTTCCGGGTCCATAATTGGTAGCGGCTCCTGCTGCTGTCTTTTCCCATCTTAAAATAAACCAGCCAGCGGTGAATGCCGGGTATCAATACATTGGTATTTGCCAGCGAAGGCGTTAGCGGCACCGTATCATTTTTTTGCGCCTCAGCGGTTCCCAGCAGCAATAAAGCAATCAAAGTAAAGAGTTGTTTTTTCATGTTGTCTGTATTTGAAAAACGAAAATGAAAGATTCGAGACATTGGGCGGATAGTCATTCAACGGGTTCGGCCCGGGTTTCAACAAAGGGATCATAACGGTCATTTTTTCAACCGTTGAAAGAAAAAGCTATTTTGTTTAAAATATCATACCGGGTAATAGTTAGCCGGTAGCTTTGAACTGTATGAGATTATCAAGCCGAAAATTATCTGTTAAGCATATCCAATGGATCATCTGGGGGTTGTTATATACGGTTCATGTTTTATCCATCCTGCCATACGATCCGATAGGGCAGGCGATGTTTTATTCCGCCATTAATGTGGGCACTTATGCCGTTATTGTATACACCAATGCCTTCTTTCTATTGCCGAACCTGTATGCTAAGGGGAAAAGAGTAGTGTACATAAGTATTGCATTGTGCTTCGTAGTTGCCATTGCTTTTATAAGGTACTATATTACCTTCTCCGTATATAACCAGTTCTATGCACCCAAACCAACCGCATTCCGATGGTCGGGCATGGGTTCTTCGCTGGTATCATCTATTTTGGTTTACCTCTCGAGTATTCTCTTTTATATCACGCTTGATTTTTTTAAGCTCAAGCAAAAGCAGGAGCAACTACAAAAAAGAAATGCAGAAACGGAGCTGAATCTCCTGAAAGCGCAGGTGCAACCACATTTTTTATTCAATACACTCAATAATATTTATTTTGTTGCACAGCGCGAATCGCCGGCTACCGCGGCATTGATAGAACAGCTGTCATTGATCATGCGCTATTTTGTGGATGAAGCACCCCGCGACCAGATCTTTCTTTCCGCAGAAATGAATTTTGTAAGAAGCTACCTGGAGCTTGAAAAAATGCGCATGCGTTACCCTTTGCTGGTTACCATTAGTGAATCGGGAATTGATGAAGAAATAAAAGTGCCCCCTATGCTGCTGGTACCGCTGGTGGAAAATGTGTGCAAACACGGGGTGGATAAACTGAGAAACGATAATTTTATTTTATTGTCCGTAACAAAGCAGCAGAACAGGCTGGAAGTAGTGGTGGAGAACAGGTTGTTACCGGTAGCTCATAAGCCCGGACCTGGCGGAACCGGCATACACAACCTGAAAAGCCGGCTTGAATTATTATATGGAACCGATTTTTTTCTGATGACCGGAGAGGCAGGCGCCAATTACCGTGCACAATTAAATATACCCTTGTGAAGAAAATCACCTGCATGATCGTGGAAGATGAGCCGCATGCGATGCTGCTCTTGCAGGATCATATCAGTAAAGTTCCTTTTCTCGAACTGCAGGCGAATAGTTATGATGCCATGTCGGCGATGGAAGTTCTGAAAGATAAACGGGTAGATGTTATTTTCCTGGATATCAATATGCCAAAAATAACAGGAATTGAAATGGCGGCCATGCTTCCCAAGGATCAGAAACTGATCTTTACAACCGCTTACTCTGCCTATGCGCTGGACAGTTTTGAATACCATGTGGTGGATTATTTATTGAAACCCATCAGCTTCAAACGTTTTATGCAGGCTGTGAACAAGCTTGAAAATTTTGCAGCACCAGCAATAGCAAGTGAAGAAGCATTTATAAAGGAAGAAACAGACTACCTGTTTGTGAAAACAGGTAAACAGGTACAGCAGATCGAATATGCCGCGATCCGTTACATAGAAGCGGTAAAAGAATACATTGCCATTCATACGGAAAAAGAAAAAATACTGGTATACAAACGAATGAAGGAAGTGGCAGCCATATTGCCTGTTCAGTTTGTGCGCATTCACAATTCCTATATTGTAAACATCAGGCATATCCGGAACATTGAATCGAACCTGGTAATGGTCAAAGGAGAGAGCCTTCCGGTAAGTAACAGCTATCGCAATCTTTTCCAGGAAAAGATCAATGCGAGATTATTGTAATTGTAAAAGCATCTATATGACAAACACTTCTTCTTTTGCAAAACCACAGGCACAACGCGTATTGCTTACTGCCGGACTGGTTACCGGAACACTCGATATTATCACCGCCTGTACGTATTACAGTATCAGAACGGGGAACAACCCGGTGAAGGTATTAAAATTTGTTGCCAGCGGTTTGTTCGGCAAGGAAGCTTTATCCGGCGGTGCGATATATGCTTTCTGGGGACTACTGTTTCACTACCTGATCGCATTTACCTTTGCTTTCTTCTTTTTCTGGATCTATCCTAAATGGAAAGGATTGGCTTTTAATAAATGGATCACCGCATTGGGGTATGGGTTGTTTGTATGGCTTGTAATGAACCTTGCCGTTGTGCCGTTAAGTCAAACACCCAAGGGACCATTCCAGTTAACACAGGCTATTATCGGTGCAGCCATACTGATCTGTATGATTGGTTTGCCAAATACACTGATCACCGGAAAATATTATGCGGGAAGATCGGACTCCGAAAAATAAAACTGCGTCTTTGCGCCTTTGCGAGAAAAATTCTCTCGCAAAGGCGCAAAGACGCAGTTT
>JAZJYJ010000011.1:31189-92185 GCA_040390405.1 Bacteroidota bacterium | reverse complement strand
GTATTGCTTTCAAAATTGCCGATATGATAATTCTGCTGCGCTAAAAATATCTTCATTCCGCAAAGTTCAGGAACTTTGCGGAGTTTTTTATTTTTCAAGACATAAATCGCACCGGCAGGAGAATTTAGGAATACCCTAACCTGCTGGTAAGCTGCCAGCCTTTACATTTGTTGCAAATATGCATATGAAGCGAAACCTGCTGATCCTTCCTTTTGTACTGATTATGGTAGCTTGTAATACCAAACGTTCAGTACCGGATGTCTCTGGCATACAAGTAGCCCTGGAGGTGGAACGTTTTGAAAAAGATTTTTTTGAGATGGATACGACGCAGGTGGATAAAGCGCTGCAACAACTCAATACAAAACATCCCGGGTTTACGCAGGATTTTTTATTCAATATACTCGGCACTTCTCCTGATAGTGCCTCCAAAGATGTACGACTATTCATTCGCAGTTACGGAAATATCTATGCCACTTCGCAGGGAAAAACAAAAGATTTTGCTGCTGTTGTATCCGAAATAAAAAAAGGATTGCAGTTTGTGCATTATTATTTTCCCGGTTATAAACTTCCCACCAAACTGGTCACGTTTGTTGGTCCGCTGAACAGTTTCGGAAACATCATCACACCCAATGCGCTGGGTGTGGGCCTGCAGCTGTACCTTGGTAAAGCGTATCCATTGTATCTTAGTGAACAGGGCCAGCAGATGTATCCATTGTTTGTTTCAAGAAGGTTTGAACCTCCCTATATCCCTGTGAACTGTATGAAGAATATCATCGATGATATGTATCCCACCAATAGCATCGGGAAGCCGCTGGTGGAACAGATGGTTGAAGCTGGCAAACGGCAATACCTGCTGGATCTGTTATTGCCTTATACGGCTGACTCGTTAAAAACGGGTTATACGGCCGCGCAACTGCAGGGCTGTTACGAGAGTGAAAAAAATATCTGGAGTTTTTTTGTACAGAATGATCTGTTGTATAACAGCGATCCGAACCTTACACGCGATTACATGAATGACGGACCGAATACGCAGGCATTGGGAGATGCTTCCCCGGGCAATATCGGTCAGTTTGTTGGCACGCAAATTGTGACTAAATGGATGGAAAAACAGAAAAGCCTGCCACTGGATGCGCTGATGAAAACGCCTGCCAAACAGATCTTTAGCGAAGCGAAGTATAAACCAAAATAAACTGCATGAGACCAACTTGTTTTACTAAAAAAACAAACCTGTTATTGCTTGCAATAGTGTTGTTGTTACAAGTTTCGGCCCAAACCAGTTCCATCAGCTATCACGAATTAACAGCTATTCAGTTTCGCAATCCTGTATTGATCGGAAAAACAGGGAACGGTTTTGCCATGACGGATGTTCCCGTTACGGAAGGAACGCCGGTTTATCTTCTGGATCGTTCACTAGCCGTAACAAAGAAAATATTTGTTCCTTCCGCCGCCTATGAAGCGATGGGATATACAAGCGGTAATAACCTGCATTTTTTATGGCAGGAACGTTTGAAGGATTCTGCAAAACTCAGGCTATTGCAGGTAACGGATGAGGGGAGCGTCACTACTATCGAAAAAAAAATACTCGCTCCCGGTACTTCAGGTATTTACCAGCAAATGGTAACCGATAAAAATAGCAGGTACTTTTTTTTCCATACCTGGTTTACCGGTACGGAACAATTGGTACTGAAAGGCATATTACTCGACAGTTCGCTAGCTACGATACAGCAGATTGATAGCCGGTTCGATTATGATGATAACCTGCAAAGACAAACACAGGTATTGCTGGACGTAAAAGGCAACCTGCATGTTGCGCTGTATGATAAACTGACCAATTACCGGTTATCGGCAGGCGTTCAATTGTATACCATTCCATACGGTTCTAAAACGGTGGTCAGTGAAAAGTTTCAATTTGATAAAGTCAAATTTTACGACCTGCTCTTTTTTGATAACCCGGTTACAGAAGAAGTGCAGTTGTCCGGATTTTATTACGATGGTTCCACAAAGATCAAAACAGGGCTGGTTTCTATCCGTTTTCCGTATGCGAGGAAGAAACCCATACACGAAAAATTCATTGTTTTTTCTGAAGCGCAGCGAAAAAAACTGCTTGAGGGTATGGTGCATGTAAGAAGAAAAAATGATGTAATGGATTTCATGAAACTGCGGGATATTATTGAAGAAAACGGGCAGGTATTCCTAAGTGCCTGGATACTCGATATTCCCAATTATCTTTTGGTGAAAGACAATCAGAAAGAAACGATGCGTAATACGGAAATTGCAGAATGGGTAAGGCCGGGTAAAGAAGGCACCCTGGATATAAGCCGGTTTTCCAGTATCAACCCACGCGTCGGTACCCGATTAGCCTCCGATCTATTGCCTAATGAAGCTACTGGTCTTAGCATTAACAATGTTCAAAATAGTACCTACAACCCGCCAATCACACAGGTGAGCTCCCGCACGCGTCCGGGCCTGGCCAGCTTGCCAACAAGAGATCCGGATTTGAAGGTGAACTGGATCAGCCCCAAAAAATTTGCGTATTTCACGATTACTGCGGACAATGCTATGTGGATGCAGGTTTTACCGGGTAATTTCCCGGTAGCTTCGGTCAGTTACCAATTCAGCATGTGGGATTATCCATTGGTGGAGAATGACCATTTGTATTTTACCCATCTGCAGCAACCCATACTACGTAACACGGCTACCGGCATACAGTCTAAAACCACACCACCCCTTGTTTCTCTGATCAGTATGAGGTCCGATGGTGTTACGGTCAGGCCAGATACAACCATGAATCTGTCGCAAATGCGTTTGGGCAAACCGCTCAAAATAGCGGCCGGAAAATACCTTTTACCTTACCAGCAATTGGAAAAAAATCAAAACGGATTAGCGATTTTTGAGATCAGGCCCTAAGGATCAGTTCATCTTGGTAGGAACGATCATGTCGAAAGACGGGATATTTACTGAGAACAATTGTTTACTGTTCTCATTCTGCATTTGATAGGTACCATGCATTTTTCCCATTTCCGTGCGCAGATTGCAGCCACTTACATACTGGTAATTTTCGCCGGGTTGTAATATGGGCTGTACACCTACCACGCCTTCTCCTTCCACTTCACGGTGTTCGCCATTGCTGTCGAAAATATACCATTGCCGGCGCAGCAGTTTGATGGTAAAATTGTTGTGGTTTTCAATGGTAATGCGGTACGCAAACATGTATTCGCTGTTCAGCGGGTTGCTGTAGTCAGATTGGTAAAAAGTCTCTACCGTAATCTCAACACCTTCAGAAATTTTGGATACCATGCGAAAATGCTTGCTTTCAGTAAAAATAAGGAAATGATAGAAAGATTTTGTGCTAAAATTATAGCAACGGTAGATGTGGCGATAGTCTATTGATTATGGTCCATGGACTATGGTCTATCGCCAAATTATCCCTTCGATTTAACACGCTGGTGTTGCACGATACCGTAATTTTGCAGCACGAAAAAATGTGTTATGACAAAAATTGCTGTTGCGAATGGGGACGGAATAGGTCCCGAGATCATGGATGCCGTTCTGTCCGTTTTTAAAGCCGCCAAAGTACCCCTGGAATTCGTGTTTGTTGATATGGGTAAATGGGTCTTCGACAAAGGCTATAGTAACGGGATGACGCCCGAAGCGCAGCAGGTCATTGAATCGCTTGGTATTTTGTTTAAGGGCCCCATGGAAACACCGAAAGGGAAGGGTAATAAAAGTGTGAACGTAACCGCCCGCAAAACCTGGAACACTTACGCCAACAAAAGAACATTTCAAACCCTGCATGGAGTGGACACGGTATTCAGTAAAGCTGGTATTCCGATAGACATTACCATTGTACGCGAAAATATTGAAGATACTTATGGCGGTATTGAGCACATGCTTACACACGATGTGGCCCTGAGTCGCCGTTTTATTACCCGCCCGGGAAGTATGCAGGTGATCAAATACGCGTTTGAAATGGCCAAAAAGAAAGGGGCCAGCCGTATTACCTGCGGGCATAAAGCCAATATCATGAAACTGACCGATGGACTATTCCTCGATGTGTTTTATGAAGTGGCCAAAGAATACCCTGAACTGAAAGCCGATGATGTGATTGTAGACGATCTCTGTATGAAACTGGTAAGCCGTCCGGATCTGTTCGATGTAGTGGTATTAACCAATTTACAGGGGGATATTGTGAGTGATTTATGTGCCGGACTGGTTGGTGGACTGGGCTTTGCCCCTTCGGCCAATATCGGTGATCATATTTCCATCTTTGAAGCCGTTCATGGAACGGCACCGGATATTGCGGGAAAGAATATTGCCAACCCAACCGCATTACTTTTAAGCGGTTTTGGGATGCTTCGTCATCTGGGATTGATGGAAGCGGCCACTACTATGGAAAATGCCTTGTTATATACCCTCGAAAGCGGGGTACATACAGGCGATTTTGGCGATAAAAGCAGGCCCTCTCTGAGTACTACAGCTTTTGCGCAGGCCATCATTGATAATTTCGGCAAACTGCCAGCCCATAATCCCAAGCCCTTTATTGCGAACCAGGAAGCCACGCCAACCCATTTCAAGCTGGAAAAAAACCCCATGCTGGAAAGTGCTGAACTAAGTAAGGTTTCTATTGTAGGTGTGGATGTGTTCATTGAAAGCAATGTGCAGCCATCCGTTATTGCAGAAAAATGCCTGCATCATACAGCAGATATCTTTAAACTGGTTACAATTAGTAACCGGGGAACACAGGTTTGGCCCAAGGGATCATCTTATACCAACCTGGTAAACCAGTACGCCTGCCGCTTTGAAAGCCTGGGCGATGTGCCGGTAACACAGGTGGATATACTGGAACTGTATAAACGACTCTCAAAGGACTTCAAAATATGCTCTACCGAGCTGCTGAATATGTGGGGCGATAAGAAAGCGTATAGCCTGGCGCAGGGACAATAGGATCAGGATTGGTATGATTTTTTTATATGATTTCACGGAGTTGGCATCGAAATCATATCAATCATATTCTAAATCCGTGAAATCAGCGATTTATTGTAATTTCACGGCTCATTTAAAAGAGCAATCGAACTATGGCTGAAGCGATCTTGATGCCCCGTCTGAGCGACACCATGACTGAAGGTGTTATTGCCGCCTGGCATAAAAACATCGGGGATACCGTGAAGAAAGGTGACCTGCTGGCAGAAGTGGAAACAGACAAAGCCACCATGGAGCTGGAAAGCTACCAGGATGGTGTGTTATTACATATAGGAACGCCCAATGGGGGCAAGCTGCAGGTAAACGACCTGCTGGCTATTTTCGGGAAAAAAGGAGAAGATATTTCCGCATTGCTGGCAAAACATGCCGGTGGTGCCGCATCTGCACCCGCGGCCGCTGCTCCTGCCGCAGAAACAAAGGCAGAAGCTGCCCCTGCTGCTGCAAAAACAGCTGCCATTGATGTTTCTACAATGGAAGAAGTGGTATTGATGCCAAGACTGAGCGATACCATGACCGAAGGTGTGATTGCCGGATGGCAGAAAAATGTGGGTGATACCGTAAAAAAAGGAGAAGTACTGGCCGATATCGAAACCGATAAAGCCACGATGGAACTGGAAAGTTATAAAGATGGCGTTCTGTTATACCAGGGTGCCAAGGCTGGTGAAAAAATATTGGTGAACGATCTGCTTTGCATCATCGGTAAACCGGGTTTGGATGTGGATGGGATTGTTGCCGCGGTAAAAGGGGGAGCAAAGACGACAGTTGACGGACAACAGACGACAGAAAAGAAAGCTGAAGCAATTACCAATTCTTCAGTTACAGTTGCACAAGCAACTGCTGCTGAAATAGTGAATGAGGGAAGAATTTTCGCATCGCCATTGGCGAAAAAAGTCGCTTCCGAAAAAGGCATCGACCTGCGTTATGTAAAAGGCAGCGGTGATAACGGAAGGATTACCAAAACTGATATTGACAGCTATACACCATCCGCCGCGCCCGCCGCTGCTGCTGCTGTTGCCCCTGCATCAAAAAGCAGTGCACCTGTTAAATCAGCGCCCGCAGGAGTGGAAAGCTTTGATGAAGTACCTGTTTCACAAATGCGCAAAACCATTGCGCGACGCCTGAGCGAGAGCCTGTTTACAGCTCCGCATTTCTATCTTACCATGGCCATTGATATGGATGCGGCTGTTGCTGCGCGTGGCAAGATCAATGAAGTAGCTCCTGTTAAGATCAGCTTTAACGATATGGTGCTGAAAGCAACGGCAATGGCCCTGAAGCAACATCCCAAAGTAAACAGCAGCTGGCTGGGTGATAAGATCCGTTACAATCATCATATTCATATCGGTGTGGCGGTTGCGGTGGAAGATGGTTTGCTGGTTCCTGTTGTTCGCTTTGCCGATACCAAATCACTGAGCCAGATCGGAGCCGAAGTAAAAGAATACGCGCAGAAAGCAAAAGATAAAAAATTACAACCAGCGGATTGGGAAGGAAGCACGTTCACAATTTCCAATCTCGGCATGTTTGGTATTGACCAGTTTACGGCTATTATCAATCCACCTGATTCCTGCATCCTCGCTGTAGGCGGCATTTCGCAGGTGCCTGTGGTAAAGAATGGCCAGGTAGTTCCGGGTAATGTGATGAAAGTTACCATGAGCTGCGATCACCGTTCGGTGGATGGCGCTACCGGTTCTGCTTTCCTGCAAACACTGAAAAGCCTGCTGGAAGAGCCTTTACGTATGCTGGTATAATAAACCTATTCGCTGTTTCTACTTTAATACAAAGCTTCTGCCTTATCCGCAGAAGCTTTTTTTTGTTGCATTTCTGAATCCTAAAGAGTACTTTGTCCGATGCTTCTTTATTTTTCAACCTAAAACAACCTTTATGAGAACAATGATCGCCCTTTGCCTGTTGGTATTTATCGGTAGTAGCTGTAACAGTGCAGCCGATAAAACAGGCGCGAAAGATTCCGGTACCGCTGCCAAACCAACCTATGCGTATACAATTGAAAAGCCGGATAACTGGGATATGGGCAGTTCTCAGAATACAGCCATCGCATTAAGTGCACTGAAGGCATTTGAAAATAAAAACATCGATGAAAGCGTGGGTTATTTTGCAGATACCGTAGCCTGGAAATCTGATTTTATTGACGCCAAATATTCCAAAGATAGTTTGAAGGCAATGTTTGCCAATTTCTGGAAAGGAACCCAGGCCATGACAGTTAAGATGGACGATTATGAGTCGGTGATCTCAAAAGATAAGAAAGATGAGTATGTTACGATCTGGTACAAACAGATCATGACGGATATGAAAGGGAAAACGGATTCTGTTTTCCTGATCAATGATTTTAAAATTGCTAAGGGTAAAATCGTTTCCCTGTCTGAATCGTTAAGGCATTTTCCGGTTAAGAAATAAAAACTTATTTAATCAAAAGCCCTTCACTACAGAAGGGTTTTTGTTTTCAGAAAACCGCTGTGCAATTTTATGTTCTTTGTATTACTGTTTGAAAGCAGCGTCCGATTCTTCTCAACACAAAGGCACTGACGCGTGGGTCATACAGGATGCAAGTATTAACACGCTCTTTTATTTTGATATTGGATATTTAAGTGATGAAACAACTGCTGTTCTTACTGATCACCATCCGGTTAGCTGTACCCTTATGTGCACAGAACTTATTGGCCAATGGTGGTTTTGAAGACAGGAATACCTGCACCGAACTGCGGGCCGTATGCGCACCCGAGGGCTGGTTCCGTATTCCGCTGGATGCAGTTTCAAATAATAAAGGAACAGCCGGTTTTCTTCTGGGCCACCACCACGAAAGTGTGGTGATGGAAAATGTATCTCGCCCTGGTATTTTCAGAAGCTACCTGTATACACGCTTGCTTTGTCCTTTACAAAAAGGAAAGGAATATGTATTTACGGCTTCTTTCAGGACGCCAGCCAACAACGAAGTATTTCGCCACGTAGATATTTTATGGCTGGGGTTTGAACCTTTTCATTTCCAGGACAGGATTAAAAGTGAAAAGCAACTGATCAGTATTACTGTACAGGATAAAACAGAGGACCTGCCGGGTGGATGGAAAACCTATCGCCAAACATTTATTGCCAGCGGCGAAGAAGAATACCTGTTGATCGGCAATCTCAGCAAAGGGATTTTCCCTTGTAAACCACAACGTGGTCCATTTATTATTTATGATATGGATAATCTGTCTGTTTTCCCAACCGACCCCAGTATTGCTGCCTGTGCTGAGCTGGAAAATAACCGGAATAAACTATACCTCCACAATTACCGGCACACACCAGGTAAATTTTTAGATGATGAGGAACCGCCACCAACACAACCTAAAAAAGACACCCCCGTACTTGTTAAGCAAACCCCTGCTCTGATTCCAGCACCCATACCTGTTGTAAATGACACACTCGTAATTCCTGATGTATTATTCAAGTTTAATAAAAGCGAATTAAATCCCGTGTTTGCTACAAGACTGGATTCATTGATCGATAAGATCAAAAACAAAACCTTTCAACGCATTGAAGTGTTAGGACATACTGATAGCCTTGGGAAAGAGGCCTATAATCAGCAACTCTCTATCAGTCGCGCAGAAACGGTTAAGAA
This sequence comes from Bacteroidota bacterium, assembly GCA_040390405.1. GTDB lineage: Bacteria > Bacteroidota > Bacteroidia > Chitinophagales > Chitinophagaceae > Sediminibacterium. The sequence continues at coordinate 83,595 of JAZJYJ010000011.1, read as the reverse complement.
ATACCTGATCGACAGGTTACATTATGCTGCGGATATTATTCTTACCAAAGGCTTTGCAGCAACGCTTCCGGTCACATCCAATGCAACAGGGGCGGGGAGACAAAGGAACAGGAGGGTGGAGATTGTGTTGGTGAGGTGGTGAATGGTGAATGATGAATCATTCATCAATAACTCACGTCTCACGACTCACCATTCACGCCTCACGCCTCACGAAAAATCAACGATCATCAAAATCACAACCAATCGGCGCGCCGGGGGGTATGTCTTTGTGTTGTGGTAGGGTAATGTCTTTTGGTTTGCTGATGCGTTCAATGGCATAACTGTAATGCGCTTTTAAACCTGGGATATTTTTCATTTGTTCTGCATATTGTTTTAATGATTGCAGTTTGTCGAAACAGATGGATTTTACAATGTAGTTGGCATTGTCGCTCTGGCTTAATCCCAGCATCCAGGTTAATACCATTTGCTGCGTTTGCAATTGTATTTCTCCCTTCAATCCTTTTTGTACAGGCACTTTCCATGTTTTGGTAATAATGGCATCCAGCACATCGTCCCACCCGATGGTATTGGCCTGGGCCTTGAACTGTGCAAGACGGTTGGCTCTCTCGGCATTGAATAAAAAAGCCAGTTCATACTCGGTCAGTGCTTCGGCAGCAGCAACGGGGTCAAAACTCATCCCGGTTCTTTTGGCAAACAATTCACCTACACCATAATACATAGGTGGACGTGGTGGGATCAGCTGTATGATCTTATCAGGCATAGTAAGCATATCAGGCGATAAACAATCCAGTACCGCCTGTAATGCTTTTTGCTGCATGGCATTGGGCAGCACTTGTGGGGTTTGCTGGTTACCTCCCCGAACGCTGTAGCTGTAATCCATACCGCCAATGAGTTTGCAGGCAGCTTCGAGCTGGTAGCGGTGGTAATTGTATACCGGTACCAATACATCCTCCAGTTTTGATAAAGGCGTATTCAGACGGATGGCCTGTTCAGAAAACTGTGCCATTGCTTTTTGGCGCACCTGGATCACATTCTTTAATTCTTCCACCGCATCATTACCATTGTCCCATAAATGTGCTTTGGGATGAAACCCGCTGGCGGCGCGTGCATCTGCATCGGCAATAAAGAGTAATCCCTTCTTGGTATTTTCTTCCAGTATCGTGTTCAGCGCGGTACTCTCATCTGTACCGGGTGCAAAATCGGAATAACCATAGGTAATGGCACGCTTATCCCAATCGCCGATCTCATTGGTGTATACTTGTGTAAAATCAATTTCTCCTTTGTTATTCAAAAACACATTCGGGTGCGGATAATCCATCACAGAAGCACGGTTATTAAAACTGGAAGCATAATTGTGTTGCAACCCCAATGTATGCCCGATCTCATGTGCCGCTAATTGACGAAGGCGTTGCAATGCCGCGTTCTTCATGGTTTCGGGTACAGGTTTTCCTGTTTCATAAGGGGAGAGTAAACCCGTGAAGATCAGGTAATCCTGCCTTACACGTAATGAACCCAATGTAACCTGTCCTTTGATGATTTCACCTGTGCGGGGATCAGTGATGGATGCCCCATAGCTCCAGCCACGGGTAGAACGATGAACCCAGTTCACCATATTGTAACGGATATCCATTGCATCGGCCGTATCGGGCAATACTTTTACGATGAAGGCATTTTTAAAACCGGCTGCTTCATAAGCCTGGTTCCACCAGCGGGCACCATCGAGCAGGGCAGAGCGGATGGGTTCGGGTGTGCCATTGTCTAAATAATAGATGATCGGTTTTACCGGTTCGCTCACGGCAGCCGACGGATCTTTCTTTTCCAGTCTATGACGCGCAATGTACATCTGTTCGATAGGATCGGAGAATGGGCTGCTGTAATCAAAATATGAAATGCCAAAATACCCGCTGCGGATATCGTATTTACGGGGTTTGTATTTATCATCGGGCAATTGTACAAATGAATGGTGCATGCGAACGGTGATGGCTTCCGTGGAAGGCGTTACGGCAGAAACAAAACGACCCGCATCGCTTCCCCCTGTAAAAGTGATGGTGGCTTCAAACTCACTGTTCAATGGGAAATTCTTTGTATTGGTCATATACATCGCTGACCGTGGTTCGCTGAATGCATAGGTTCCCTGTCGCATGGTGCGGATACGGTCTGCCATATTCTGCGCGTCGCGTACAAAAAAGGAAGTGGCGTCTACCAGTACTTTATCACCCTCATCTTCATCTACCGTAAAAGCGGCAAGGGTTGATTGCGCAAAGGATTCTTTTACGGCACGCTGCTCATTCTTATCGGCAGAAGTAGCGCGGTAACTGTAATTCGGCTGAACCAAAAACAATTTCTTACCTACTTTATTAAAAGCCACAATGCGTGTGCCGCCGATCAACCCGCGGTCGAGACCAATATCGTTCGATCCCAATCCTGCGGGTAAGGAATTTACATAGAGAAACTCTTTGTCAAACTTATCAACCAGTAACCAGATCTTACCATTGGGCGCATCCCACCAGAAAGTGAAATAGCCATCATAGCGTTTCATGTTCTTGGTTTTGTCGGCAATTTTTGAAGGTGTTTGCGCAGAGCTGAACAGGCAACTCATGCAAAGTAAAGCGATGAGAAAAGAGCGCATCGTAAATAGTTTTGGTGAGGTAAACGGAACGGTGGTTATAAAGGTATTCGAAAACAGGATCGACTGATACATTCCATGCAAACAACTGCATAAAAAAACTCCCGCTAGTAAGGTGGGAGTTTTTTTATATAGATTCCTAAAGGCCGATGCTTATCCGAAAAGGGTACCGCCGTTTGATTCAGGGGTAGTTTCTGTAACGGGTGCTGGCGCTTCAACAGGTGTTGGTGCAGGAACTGCTACCGGTACTGCAACAGGAGTGGCTACGGCTACTGGTTTTTTAACAGCTGGCTTTTTCTTTGGTGCCGGTTTTTTGGCTACCGGTTTGGCAGCTTTCTTAGGAGTAACTTTTTTTGCAGGTGCTTTCCTGGCCGGTTTTTTAGGTGCTGTTTTTTTCTTTGCGGGTGTTTTTTTCGCAGCCGCTTTTTTCACTGCTTTCTTAACGGCAGATTTCTTTTTGGGTGCTGCTTTTTTCTTTGTTACTTTTTTAGCGGCTTTCTTCGCAACTTTCTTTGGTGCTGACTTCTTCTTCGGTGCTGATTTTTTCTTTGCGGGAGATTTCTTTGCAGCTACTTTTTTCCTGGCTGGTGCTTTCTTTTTTGCAGGGGCTTTCTTCGCTGCCTTTTTAGGGGCCGCTTTTTTTGCTGCTTTCTTAGGAGCCACTTTCCTGGCTGGTTTTTTAGTCACTTTTTTCTTACTTGCTTTTGCCATGATGGTATTAGTTTGTGTTTTGTTAATTGATGAGACACGAAAGTTAAAAAACTTTTTCTGTAAAAAACACGAATTATTACAGGGAATCTTTTACCTGAAACCCTGTCGCTGCAACCATTGCACGCATTGCATGGGCCATTGACTCAGCAAAGGATCCTGGGGCGCCATTCCAAAACCATGTCCGCCATGGTCATAAATGTAAAGTGAAGCCTTCACTTTGTTTTTCTTCAGGGCCTCATAAAAGGCGATACTGTTCTGTGGCGGTACGGATTTATCATCATCTGCATGGATCAGGAACACCGGTGGTGTTTCAGCCGTTACCCTTTTTTCGGTTGATAAGGCCGCTACCATTGATTCATCGGGTTTATTGCCCAGCAGGTTGTTGCGGCTTCCGCGATGGGCGAAGCTGGTATCCATGGTAATAACAGGGTAGATCAGTATGGCGAAAGAAGGGCGTGTATCGATTCTTTTCAATGGATCTGCGGCTTGCGGATCTCCTTTTTGCAGAATGGTAGCCGCCGTAGAAGCCAGGTGCCCACCTGCTGAAAAGCCCATCACACCTGTTTTGTCAGGATCAATGCCCCATTCGGAAGCCCGGGAACGGATGATGCGGATAGCCGTGGTAATATCATTGTACTGGTCGGGATAGCGATGGCCCTGCTGTTTGTTGTTGTTCAGGCGATAGCTTAATACAAAAGCATCCATGCCGTTCTCATTGAACAGTTTTGCCGGGTTAACACCTTCTTTTTCCCAGGAAAGATGCTGGTAACCACCTCCCGGACAAATCAAGACTGCTGTTTTCTTTACGGATGGATTTTTGGATGGATAATAATCCATGAAAGGAGCCAGTGAATCGAATCCTTTGATCACAATACCTTGCTCCGAGGGATAGATAAAGATTCTTTGCTGCGATTGGGCTGTTAATTGAATAGTCATAAGCAACAGGAGAATACAAAAATTACGCATAGGGATATTAGGTATTACTGTTTTATTTCGAGGAGGGTTATTTTACCATCCATGGTAGCGGCAATTACCTGCTTTGTACTGATAACGTTTACGGTATTTACCATTGAATTATCAACCTTGAAGGTCCAGAGCCGTCTTTGTTTTACCGGGTCAATGGCATATACTCTTCCGTTTTTGGTACCAAAGAAAACCTGGCCATCCTTTTCAATCAGCATGGATGGAACATGCTCGTAGCCAAAGCCACAATCCATTTTCCAGGCGGCTGCCTGTTTTTCGCGCGATGTGCGGAACGCCACAATGGTATCGTTCATGGTTTTGCCATATACGAAACGGCCGTCTGCGGATATTCCGATAGATTCCCTTACGGTTGCTTCATTTGTTCGCCACAGTGTTTTACCAGTTTCCAGGTCCAGCGTGGTTAAATACCTGTCGGGGGCCACAATATAGATCACATCGTCTTTGATAACAGGAATACAGGCAGCCGGAGAAAAATTCCGAACAGTAGATCCGTTGTTCCATTGCCAAACGGGTGCGCCATTGCTGGCTTTTACACAGTACAGGTTACGATCCCATGCCCCGAAAATGATATTGCCGTTAGCATAAACAGGGGTACTTACTACCGGGCCATCCAATCCCTCATAATTCCAGAGTTCATTACCACTTGCCAGGTCAAGGGCACGGAAATGATGATCGCTGCCTCCGATGTAGACCACATCATCCTTTATCAAAGGACATCCTAATACGGCACCCAGGGTTTTGAATTGCCATAGCAGTTTGCCTTTATCTGCCGAAAGGCAATAAATGTATCCATCCCCCGAACCAAATACCAGCCTGTTATTGCTTACAGCTGGTGAGGAATAAATGGCATTGCCGGTCTGGTACGACCATTGTTTCTTTCCATCTTTTAAGGAAATGGCATCTACTCTTCCCAAACTATTGCCAAAGATCACCAGCCCGCCGGCTACAGCAGGTGTAGAGATCACATTGGCATCTGACGCATAGGTCCAGCGGGCTTTTACATTCGGGAAACTATCATTCACTGCAAAAGAAGGACGGTAAAATGGTTTGCTGCCGGATGGATAGTTATGTTGTTCCAATTTTATTCCGGTCCATACTTTTTTGGTGGCGATACCGGGTGTGCGTTCTGAAAACAGGATGGAGTCGGTTCTTACATCCACAAGATTGTATCCGCCATATGCCGCTTTGGCGCGTAAATTGGAGCGACCCATTACGGCGGGGATGCCTTCAAAATTCAGGGCGTGGTTATTATGTCCATGCCCGCAAAGAACGGCCAGTGTATTGTGCTGTTTTAAGCGGTCGATGGCCTCGTACCAGTTATCGAGGTCTTTATCAAGCGGATAATGGTTGAGGAAGATGATGGGTTTTTTCGGATCGATCTTTTTCAGTTCGGCATCCATCCAAACAACGGCATCGCGCGGGATATGTCCATCGCTCATGCGAACATAAGGACCGGAAGCACAACCGAGAAAACTGATGCCATTGTAATCGAAAATAAATTTATCGTTGCCAAATACCTTACCGAAGCTAACACCACCGCTTTCGCTCCAGCCGCTGTCGTGGTTGCCGGGAATGATGTAGTAAGGAACTTTGAGTTGACTGAGAATTTCTTTAGCGAGTTTGATCTCGGCATCGGTACCAAGTTCTGTAATATCTCCCGTGATAACAACAAAAGCGATATCGGCCATTTGGTTGATATCGGCCACGGTTCTGCGCAGGTCTTCCTCCGCACCGCCATTGGGCGAGCCGATATGGGTATCGGAAATAAACGCAAAACGGAAAGGTTTCCCCTGGGCATGGGCGGAAAAACCGAAGGATAGAAGAATGACTGCGAACAAAAATAGTTTCATGCAAGAAAGATAAGAAGGATCTGAATTTGACGAGGAGCAAATCGGCGGAATTGAATTAAATTTATGCTATGAAAAAGACCGTTTTACTCGGGGCGTCTGATAATCCCGCCAGGTACAGTTACCTAGCTGTTGAAAAATTAAACCGCTATGGTCATCCTGTGACTGCGATTGGTAACCGGGAAGGGAAAGTGGGCCCGGTCGATATCATAAAAGATCATCCTGCCGAAAAAGAAGTGGATACGGTAACACTTTACCTGAACCCGCAATTGCAAAAGCAGTATTACGATTATATTATTTCACTCCATCCCAAACGGCTTATTTTCAATCCCGGAACGGAAAATGAAGAGTTGTATGATCTTGCAAAAGCCAATGGTATACAACCGATGGAAGCCTGCACATTGGTTTTGTTAGGAACAGGGCAGTACTAAAAAGTATTGTTGGCCTGAGGATCAACAAAGAAATCTGCGAATCTGCGGCCAACATTAATGATGGGCATTGAGCAAAAAAAGATAATTTCCGAACGGTCAGATAAAATTGAATTACTTGCTATGAAACGGATCGTCTATTTCTATCCCGCTATTATTTTTCTCCTGTGCGCGCAACCCGCCATTGCCCAAAAGAAAACAAGCGGGCAACCACCTATGAAATTATGGTATCGCCAGCCTGCACACGCTTTTGAAGAAGCCCTGGTATTGGGCAATGGTAAAATGGGTGCAACTGTATATGGAGGTTCCGATACGGACCTGATACACCTGAATGATATTACCTTATGGTCTGGTGAACCCGTGGATCCTTATCTGAACAAGGAAGCCTACAAAAATCTTCCCGCTGTTCGCGAGGCATTGGAGCAGAACAATTATGCTGCGGCCGATACACTGATAAAAAAATTGCAGGGAAAATTCTCAGAATCCTATGCACCACTTGGAAACCTCTACCTGGATTTTCATACACCACAAGTGAAAAATTATTACCGCGACCTGGATCTTGACCGTGCCATGGTTTCGGTGCAATACGAAACCGGTGATACAAAGATCAGGCGGGAATATTTTGTTTCTTATCCCGATAAGGTTTTCGTGATCCATGTTACCGCAAGTAAGGCCAAAGCCCTTGACTTCTCTATCCGCTTCGATTCAAAACTGCAATACAAGGCAATCAAAACATCAGCCGGATTACATTTTCGTGGCTCTGCACCGGTTCGTGCCGAGCCGAACTATGTTCGAAAAAAAGGAAACCCCATCCTGTTCATGGAAAACAGGGGTACGCGTTTTTCGGCGGATATAATGACCAAACTGGTGGATGGGAAAATAGAAAAAACCGAGTCAACGATCCATATTTCCGGCGCTACGGAAGTCACCATCCTTGTTTCGCTGGCAACCAGTTTTAACGGGTTTGATAAGAACCCCGTATCGCAGGGTTTGCCTGATGAAACCATTGCGGCAAATCAACTGAAGGCAATTGCCGGCAAACGATACCCGCAGCTGGTGAGTGATCACCTGCGCGATTACCGGAAATATTATCAACGGGTAACACTCTCTCTTGGCGGAACGGATGGAACGGATCTTCCTACCGATGATCGTTTGCGGCGGTATAGCAAAGGAGAAACGGATCGCTACCTGGAAACATTGTATTTTCAGTTTGGTCGTTATTTATTGATCAGCAGTTCACGAACACCGGGTGTGCCGGCCAACCTGCAGGGATTGTGGAACCCGCATATGCAACCACCCTGGAGCAGTAATTATACGATGAACATTAATGCAGAAGAGAATTACTGGCTCGCAGAAAATACCAATCTTTCCGAAATGCATTTACCTTTTTTAAGTTTCCTGGGTAACCTGGAAAAAACGGGACGCATTACGGCAAAAACATTTTACAATGCACCGGGCTGGGTGTGCCATCATAATTCGGATATCTGGGCTATGACAAATCCTGTTGGCGATTTTGGAAATGGCGACCCCGAATGGGCCAACTGGAACATGGGTGGTGTCTGGGCTTCTGCACATTTATGGGAACATTACCTGTTTACGCAGGATAAAAAATTTCTGGCAGAGAAAGCGTACCCTTTGCTGAAAGGAGCCGCGGAATTCTGTTTGTTCATGCTGGTGAAAGATGAGAAAGGAGATTATATTACTTCGCCATCCACTTCTCCCGAGAACATTTACCTGAATGACAAAGGATTCAAAGGGGCTGTATTGTACGGAGGCACTGCTGATCTTGCTATGATAAGGGAATTGTTTTTAGATGTGGTGGCTTCACAAAAAACATTGGGTGTGGATGTCGTATTTCGAAAACAACTGGAAGAGACGATCGCGAAACTACATCCTTACCAGGTGGGAAAACTTGGCAACCTGCAGGAGTGGTATTACGACTGGCAGGATGCCGACCCGAAGCACAGGCACCAGAGCCATTTGTACGGATTGTATCCCGGTACGCATATTACGACTGAAGCGACACCGGCACTCGCCAATGCCGCCCGGCGTACACTTGAAATAAAAGGGGATGAAACAACGGGCTGGTCAAAAGGATGGCGTATTAATTTATGGGCAAGACTGAAAGATGGTGATCACGCTTACAAAATGTACCGGGAATTATTAAAGTATGTAGAACCCGATAATGTAAAAGTTGCCTATCGGCGTGGTGGAGGAACTTATCCCAATTTATTCGACGCACATCCACCGTTTCAGATCGATGGTAATTTTGGAGGAGCCGCAGCGGTAGCAGAAATGTTATTACAATCGTCTTCTGAAAAAATAGAAATTCTTCCTGCCTTGCCGGCAGCCTGGCAAACAGGATCGGTAAAAGGATTGAAGGCGAGAGGCGGATTGGAAGTTGCCATTGAATGGGCAGATGGAAAATTGAAACAGCTAACGGTAAAAGGGAAGCCAGCCGCGTCTTTTAGATGGATATATGCAGGAAAGGAAATGAAAGCAAAGTTGAATGAGAGCGGAAGCTTCGTGTATCAGTAGCTAAAGCCGAATAAAATAAACCTGATTGGATTTAATATGTTGTACGGAGGAAGTTCCATAGACAACACGGTAAGTATATTGTAATTTACAAGCCATGAAATCCGCACACTATTTCTTCATTGCCGCCTTGTTGTTACTGCTGCTGGCTTCTGTTGACATTGTTTGGTGGTTTTGGATATGGTCGGATACACGCTCGTATGAAGAAAACCAACAGCAGTGGATTAGCCTTTTCCCTCAATTCCTGCAAAATGGGAAGCGAATAACTGCAATTAATATTCTATGTATTGGCGCATCAATTGTTGGTTTTTGGAAAGCAAGACAATTACATAAACTGAGAATAATTTCCATCGTATTATTGGTAATAGCCAGTGTACTTTTTCTTTGGCAGGTATTCACGTTATCTTGATGAGGAATATAGTGATCCGCTTCTGTTCACCGTCGTTGGTTGCCTAGCCTGAAGTCTTCGGAAGGCAATGCGAATTCCATTCTTAGGGTTATTTCCGCCACAGATTCACGGATTGCCACAGACCAGTCTGCCGACAGGCAGGTTTTTTATCTACTAATCAGTGAATCTATGGTGGATGCATTTCTTCCGAACACCTGTGGTCAGGCGACCAGTAACGGTTGGACATTCAAAATTCCTTACTCAATATTCATTATTCCCATCACCCCGCCCAACCCTCTCTATCCAAACTCCTGAACTGAATCGCTTCCGCCAAATGTTCCGGTTTAATAGCATCGCTTTCAGAAAGATCTGCGATGGTGCGACTTACTTTTAAAATTCTATCATAAGCCCGGGCACTCAGGTTCAATCTTTCCATTGCTTTTTTCAGGAGTGCTTCACCAACCGTATCGATCACACATATTTCGCGTAAGCGTTTACTGCTCATTTGTGCATTGGCGTAAATACCGTTTTGTTCTTTGTAACGTACTGCCTGGATTTCCCTTGCCCTGATCACCCGTTCACGTATGGTGGCTGAATCTTCTGTTAACTGCTGGTTACTGAGCTCACTGAAGGCAACCGGCGTTACTTCCACATGCAGATCAATGCGATCGAGTAAAGGACCTGATACCTTATTCAAATATTTCTGCACCGCACCCGGCGGACAAGTACATTCTTTTTCGGGGTGATTGTAAAAACCACAGGCGCAGGGATTCATCGACGCGATCAACATAAAATTAGCCGGAAAATCCAAAGCCATTTTAGCGCGCGAAATAGTTACCCGTCTTTCTTCCATCGGCTGGCGCATTACTTCCAGTACGGTTCTTTTAAATTCGGGTAACTCATCTAAGAACAAAACACCATTATGCGCCAATGATATTTCTCCTGGTTGTGGCATACCGCCGCCGCCCACCAATGCCACATCGGAAATGGTATGATGCGGTGACCGGAAAGGACGTTTGTTAATCAGCGCACTGTTCTCCGGCAGTTTACCCGCCACACTATGGATCTTGGTTGTTTCAAGGGCTTCCTGTAAACTCAGTGGCGGAAGTATGGTAGGCAAACGTTTGGCCAACATGGTTTTTCCCGCACCGGGCGGGCCAATGAGAATGGCATTGTGCCCGCCGGCAGCGGCTATCTCCATGGCGCGTTTAATATTTTCCTGTCCTTTTACTTCATTGAAATCGATTTCAAAATCGTATTGGTTGCCAAAGAATTCTTCACGTGTATTTACGATCACGGGTTCCAGTGTGCTTGCATCTTCAAAAAACCGGACCAGTTCTGAAAGATGTTTCACACCATATACTTCCAGGCTGTTTACCATACCTGCTTCTCTTGCATTGGCCAACGGAACGATCAAGCCTTTAAAGCCTTCCTTCCTGGCCTGTATGGCAATGGGCAAAGCGCCTTTGATGGGTTGAATGGTTCCGTCTAAACTCAACTCGCCCATGATCACATAATCTTTTAGCCGTTCGGGCTCTGCAATCTGTTCGCTGGCACCCAGTATACCCATGGCAATGGGAAGATCAAAAGCAGAACCGCTTTTACGGATATCGGCCGGTGCCAGGTTTACCACGATCTTGGTACGTGGCATAAAATAGTTATTGGTTTTGATCGCGCTTTCGGTGCGCTGTAAACTTTCGCGTACGGCATTGTCGGGCAACCCCACAATGGTATAGCTTTGACCCATACTAACATTTACTTCAATGGTGATGTTGATGGCTTCTACGCCGTATACAGCACTGCCAAAAGTTTTTACCAGCATCTGGTTCTTTTTTTTGAGAAAAGAAAGGTACTGGTATGCAAGTTGCTTACATAGCGTATTTATACCTGATTTTAGACAGGCCATCATTTGATACAGATCCTTTTCTCCGAAAATAGCTTAGTGCGAATTCAGCCGCATGAATGGATTCCGGAAGACCGATTATTGCGTATCTTCCAAGCCAATCCATCATCAAAAATTGTGTTATGCATTTGAAAAGAAGGGACTTTATACAACTATCTGCATTAACTGCCGGCACGGCCCTGGTAACGGGTCTGCAATCCTGTAAAACCGGAACGGAGAAAACAACCGAAACTTCTGCAACGGATTCTCTTCAATCCATGACCAAAGATGTGGTGCCGATTACTTTACAGGAAAGACAGCATCGTATTGCCAAGGCACAACGTTTATTGGCCGAACAGAAAATGCAGGCCCTGGTATTGGATGCGGGTACTTCCCTTCTGTATTTTACCGGTATCAGCTGGGGCCCGAGTGAGAGAACCATGGTAGCGGTAATTCCTGTGAAAGGGGAAGTGTTTTATATCTGTCCGGGTTTTGAAGAATCCCGCTTACGCGAATTGATCAGGATCGGTAAAGAAGTATATGCCTGGCAGGAAGATGAAAGCCCGTATGCACTCATCGCTTCTTCTTTTAAGAAAGCCGGTATCGAATCCGGAACGATTGGTATGGAAGAACGGCTTCGTTTTTTTATAGCCGATGGAATCCGCAAAGAGGCACCGCACCTGAATTATGTAAGCGGCGATCCTGTAACCATTCCCTGCCGTATCATCAAATCACCTGCTGAAATTGCTTTGATGCAGAAAGCAAGTGATATTACTGTTGCGGCCATACAAGCGGGTATCAGCAGTTTACGGGAAGGGATCTCACAGCGCGAAGTTTCTTCCATCATAATGGATGCGCAAACAAAACTGGGTGGCCATGCCGATTTTGCGCTGGTTCTTTTTGGAGAATCTTCGTCTATGCCGCATGGAAGTATCAAACCCAGAACACTTCAAAAAGGAGATATTGTTCTGATGGATTGCGGTTGTACCGTAGAAAAGTATAATTCAGATATTACCCGAACCATTGTATTTGGAGCAGCGCCTACCAAAAAACAATTGGATGTCTGGAACCTTGAACAAAAAGCGCAGGCTGCAGGTTTTGCGGCTGCCAAAAATGGGATGGCATGTGAACTGGTGGATGCTGCTGCCCGCAAAGTGATTACTGATGCCGGTTTTGGCCCGGGCTATCAATTACCCGGACTGCCTCACCGAACCGGCCATGGCATTGGGATGGATGGACATGAATGGGGCAATATGGTAAAAGGGAATAAACAATTGTTAGAGCCGGGTATGTGTTTTAGTATAGAACCCAATATTTCAATACCTGGTGAATTTGGTGTTCGGCTGGAAGATTGTGTTTACATGACGCCTCAGGGACCGAAATGGTTTTCAAAGCCGAGTATTTCTATTCAACAGCCATTCGGGTAAAGCGATTTTATAATAGGTTATGCTGGCGAGAATACGCTGTGCACACTGTGTCTCTGTGTTGAAAAAAATACCTGCACTTTAGGGAACTATTTTTTTTCAACACAGAGATACAGAGATTGGGAGTTACACGGAGAATACGAGCAGTATTTAAGACCGCAAAGATGTAAAGCCCTTGTTGGTGTTATCACCACAGATGTTCGGAAGAAATATATCCGCCACAGTTTTCAAACATAAAAACTGTGGCGAAAATAGCAGCAAGTGGGAAAGTCAAATCATCTTCCAAACACTTGAAGTGGTATCACCAACAAGGGCCTTACGGTTACTTTTTTAGCGCCTTCGCTTTACTAAGTTTGAATGCACCAATCTTGGAAGAATAATTTTTCGCATCTTTTTTCAGGTAATCACCAACATACCAGATGGTTTCATCATCGCTTGGGTCAATGGCCGTTTGTGTATAGTCTTCCCAGCGAAGGGTATTGGTTTGTGCGGCTTCGCCTTTTGCCAATATAATTTCATTCATTGTCATTTTACCCAGTGGGTCACCATAATGTCTGCCGGTAAACCTTTGTCCGGGAAAATCAGACTCGCCTCCAAAAGAATAACCAATACCTATATTGCCTTTACCATCAATGGCCGCACTTCCCAGCCACCGGTAATTACCACCCGGTGCATAGGTTCCCTGCTGGTAAAGGCTCAGGTCGCGGGTTTTGGTAACAAGAAATTCATACCAACGAACGCCGCCACCTCCTGCTGAAGTATTAATGGAATGCAGGCCCACTATTGATTCGCGGTTGCCGATTCTGCGGTAAACCAGTCTTGCCATTAATTTATCTCCCTGTGCATCCAGGCGTATATCGGTACCCGGTTGTGGTACTGCTTTTGTTAATTGCCCATCGCCCATATAATGATAAGGGGCCACTCTGATCTTTACAGGGCCCTCTATTTTTGTTTTTGAGAAATCATTCCAGTCTACATGGTATTTCCATACATAAATACCATCATCTTCCAATACCTTATTCAGTTGTGAGCCACCTGCTGCCAGCATAATACTGGGTGCGCCGACCGGGGGCAATTGTTTGCCATCGAGATCGGCATTGATCAGGAAATTCACATCTTTGATGATGAAGGATTGTTCCTTCGCATTTTCTCCTTTCAACATTTTATTTCGATCAACCACATAGGCATGTTTTTCAATCACATTATCGCCGGTGCTGGTAGTGGTATAATAACCATCGGGCCAAACCGTTGGACGCGGATAATCAGGGAACAACTCACGCTCAAATTCATACCGGTAATACGAGCCCATGGGATCGGAGCTAGTGCTGATGGCATAACACATACAATAAGTTCCCTGCTCCGGCGGTCTTTGTCCTGAAGGACGCTGGCCCGGAGTTATTGTACCTGGTTCATTAGCCGGTGGCGGTGGTTGGAAGAGTGTTTCTGCTTTTCCGGGTTGTATCAATTCAATTCTTTTACCGGTAGCACTGTCTACATTCCTTGAAATACCGCGGCGGAATGTGGGCATTACAATCAGCCATCTATCGGCCAACTGGTCATATCGTACCACTGCATCACCATTATTCATTTTTTCGCAAGGACCACCAAAACCACGGAATACATTCCGTGTCTCAACAGGGCCATATAATACACGCCCCGATTCATTGTATTTCTTTCCTTTTTTAGTGAAGATGGCCATGCGCGAATTCACGATCTGTACCACATGATCCATTCCAACGGATAATGAATTATCTGAAGGATTACGAAGTATGGCTGTGCCCTGCGGACCTACGAACCCTTCGCCCAAACCATCGAAGCTGGTAACCAATATGGGTGCGGATTTGGTGCCGAATACCGTTTGTTCAATAGTCGCGGCTTCCTCACCAATCACTGATTTTGATGGTTGTTTCGCGTTTTCTTCTTCGGCTTCCTCATCATCATCTGGTGGCTTGACCGCATTGCGAATGATCGTGTCTTTGCGATGAGATATTGCTGAAGAAGATCTCACCTCAGTACGCAGCGTTCGCAAGGGGCTGGATACATCATGTTTAACGGCAGGGCTGCTTTTTAACCGGGTGGCAACCGGACTGCTTTGTGCGTAACTGTTTGCAAAAAAAAGCAGGCATAAGAAAAAAAGAGAAAGGGCTGGCTTCATATGTTTTATGGTTGTGTAAGACACGACAAGCTAGCGGTTCTCTTTTTTCCGGGATTCCTTTTTTTTGTTGGGTATTTATCTTTTATTAACCCTAAAAGATAGCAGGTAACGGACTCATTGAAGTTCCCAAAATCATTTATGTAAAACGGATCAATTCCATTGTATCGCAAAATACAAACAAGCTGTTTTGCCTACATTGGTAAGGTTATGCAATACCAGTGAGCTAAGAAAAACCACATCACCCGGATTGGCTTTCTGATGGTCAGTGCCGATCTGCATTTCGGCGTTACCATCCAGCATTAAAATAATTTCTTCGTTGGCATGTGTATGCGGATCATGGCTTTTAAAACCTTCGTTAAGTTGTGTTACATGAATATCGAAACGGTTGAACATATTCGTTTGCCTGTCGAACAACTGGCGAACACCACCTTTATCGGTTGGTTTGAATACCATATCGTTCCAGTTCATTACAAAGGAGCTGCCTGCTTTTTTCCCACGTTCCGCATCGGCCACGGCAATGGACCGGTAACTCATTTCATATAACACCGCATCCTCATTGTCCTTGTTGCTGATAAGCAGCGCGTCGCCCGGAAGCAGGAGTATGACAGAGCCCCGGTCAATACTATATTGTTTCTGCAATAACTGTACGGTTACGGGCCCTTTCCTGACAATAAAAAATCGCTCAGGTCCATTGGTGTCCGCTGCATAGTTGATGGTTTTTCCTTCCGGTACTATAATGCCTTTCATCTCATGCTGCGAAAGCTTTGCGCCGGAGCCATTGAATATTTTTTTCTCGATGAAGTTGGGGTGGGGCGGGCCGATCTTGCCTGCATCCCAGGTATATACTTTGGGCAGTAAAGGATCAACCTGTGCATTCATGCAAAAACATAAGAACAGGCCGGTGAGTGTAGCGAGCAATTTCATTCGGAATTAATTTTGGTAAATGGTTGTATTGGGATGAAACTGTTTCCATGAATGCCAGAACTCCTGGTATGCTTGTATCTGCGCCAGTTGTTTGCCCTGTAATGCACCTGCTGTGCAGGTACCATTGAGCTTCCAGGCAGAATGCGTTTGCAGGTCTTCCATCAGGTCTTTGGAACCGCCCGGAACGAATTGCAGTGTTTGCCCATTTACATTTCTGTTCAACGCATAATAGGTTTTATTATTCGGTTCTATGGTTAATAGCATCGGGGTTCCTGCCATTGAATCGCTGATCATTTTCTGTTTCATCAAAGCGTTCCAGTCATACGCTTTGTGATTCCCTTTTGCCGTAACACCGATCACCCAGGATTTGGATTGCCAGGAAATGGAATCCCTTCGCTCCAGTTTCCCTTTTACGGTTCCTTCATCGTATCCTTTCAGATCAGCATAGGCTTTTTTATAGAGTGTATCGGCCTGTAATATTTCTGAAGCGGGATATAATGCCAGCCATTCGCCCAAACGCATTTGTGCCGATGGCAGTTCTGTTAACTGTGCTCCTTTCAGATCGCCCGCAATGGCCTGCCCGGTTGCCTGGCGCCACCAGCTTTTGGTTGTGGCATCTTCAAACATGGCATTGAAATGATCCATCCCTACCAGGCGGAACTCTTCATTTTTGCCATTCACCATCGGGCTGTAGATACGTCCTGTTCTGCAAACGGTACAATAGGTGATCATGACAGGCTGAAGCGAAAGGGTGTCGCGTACCTGGTGATGATAACCAATGATCTCGATAGGATAGGCTTTGGCCTGGTTGTTAATAACAATGCCCAGGATCAGTTTGTCTTTATCGGTGGTATCCTTGTCAGCCGGAGCAAATACCTTGTGTGTGGGTTGTTTAAAGATCTTGTCGGCCAGGAATTGAAAATTGAAAAGATAATAAACAAAGCCATACAACAAAATAGCAAGTACCAGTAATGTCTTTTGCCAGATCCTTCCTTTGGATAAGGAGTGGAGTAAAGGGCCTACAATAATCACTATACCTACGATGCGCAGCCACCAGATATTTTTGTGAAGGAAATACGCAATGGAAATGGTGTCGTTTTTCTGGCTTCCAGGGAAGGGCATAATGAAATACACCCTGAATATTTCAACAGCTACCAGGAAGACCAGCCCGATAATAAGCCAGATGGATTTTTTCATGATAACCCGCAATTAATCGCTTTAAGGTAATCATTATTTGCGGGAGCTGGTTTATCGGGGAGATTTTATTTATCGCTGATTGTACTGAAACGATTAGGATAATCAGTGGTAGATAACTGGTACTGATTATCGTAAGACTATAATTTTTCCAGCAAATCCACTACGCCTTCTTTTTTCAAGATGAGGTAGCCCAGCCTGTCGTTACTGATACCCGGCTTGAGTTGGTAACTGAACAGGAGCTGGTCATCTTTAACAGCCGTTTCAAAATAATGGAACTGGATGTTTTCGTATTTTCTCAGGTCTTCACCAATTTCGTACAAGTGGGTAGAAAGTACAAAGAGCGCATTCTTCATTTTACGTAAGCCTTCAATTACGGTGGTGCTGCATTTAACGGCATCCTGCTGGTTGGTACCTTTGAAGAGTTCATCGATCAGGATCAGCCAGTTCTTGCCATCGCTGATCTTTTCAATGGTGTTCTTGATTCGCTGAACCTCATTGAAGAAAAAACTCTCACCCTTGATGATATTATCTACTACCTGGATATTACTCAGCAACCCATCAAAATAACTTAACTCCATATTTGCTGCCGGAACGCCCAGGCCCAGGTGTGCAAGGTAAACAGCTACGCCCACCGCTTTAATAAAAGTGCTTTTGCCGGCCATATTGGCACCCGTTAAGAAGAGAAAATTCCTGTCAACCGATAATTCAATATCATATGATACCGGTGTTTCCAGCAACATATGATGCAGACCTGTTGACCTGATATAAGGCTCAGCATTTTGTTTTACAGATGGAAAAGTATACCCATGCTTTTTACAGGCCCAGGCTACGCTCAGGTAGGCATCGAAACGACTGTATATTTCTACCAGTTCTTCGCTCTGGCTTTTAAAATGGAAACGGATAAAACCACCATAGCGTAAAACCTGTTCGGGTGTAAGCAGCTTTTTATCTTCCAGTATCATTTCCTGCAGTGTGGCCTTACTCAGCAGCATCGACATACGTGTTACCCAACTGGCCAGCTGTTTACTCAGTTTCTGTTCTTTTAAAAGGTCTACTATTTTTTGTAAGCCTTTGCAAAAATCAATACCATGCTCTACCGTATAACGGATCAGCGAATAATCGGGCCCGTTAATAAGTTTATAGAATAAACTGTTTACCCTGTTAGGGTGTTGCGGAAACTCATTTACCTGTGTATCGTAATACCGCTCAATTACCATAATGGTACCATTGGTTACGGTAATGGGCCATTCCTGGGCAACCAGCATTAACTGCCGGATGGTTTGTTGCGTATCCAGTATCTCATCCAGCGAGTTTAATGGATGGGCCAATAAATAACGAAGGTATTCCCTGCCGCCATTGGTTTGGGTATGATTGAGGTGATGGAAAACAGATTGTTCCTCTTCACTATGGAATATGGAGAGATCGGCGAGCGTGGTTTTGTCTACCTGCATAGGGTTAGTTAGGCGTTTGTAGTCTGAAGGTAAGCGTTGTTTGGTATAACTACAGGCTCCAAACTGCTACGTCAGACCGTTTTATCTTTCAAATTGCATGCGCATTCCCATCTGTGATTCATCGAACGCCCCATTTCCATAAACCAGGTGGCCATTTATAAATGTATGGGTAACGGATGCGGGGAAATGAAACCCTTCCAGCGGACTCCAGCCACATTTGTAGCGGATGCTTTCTTTGGTAAGAATATTCGGCTGATTCAGATCCACCAATACGAGGTCGGCATGGTAACCTTCGCGGATAAACCCTCTTTCTTTTACCTGGAAACAAGTAGCCACGGCATGACTCATTTTCTCCACTACTTTTTCGATAGAGATCCGCCCTTCATTCACATAATGCAACATCAGCTGAAGAGAATGCTGTACCAAGGGTAAGCCGGCATGTGCATGTTCATAATCTTCCTGTTTTTCGGCCCATGTATGCGGGGCATGGTCGGTGGCAATTAGATCCAGCCGGTCATCTAACAATCCTTTCCACAAAGCTTCTTTGTTATTGGGCGCCTTAATGGCGGGGTTGCATTTAATGAGGTTGCCCAGTTCCGCGTAATCATCACTCGTAAAATGTAAATGATGTACACATACTTCGGCCGTTATGCGCTTCTCTTCCAATGGCAGCATATTACTGAACAGCTGCAACTCTTTTTCGGTGCTGATGTGCAGAATGTGTAAACGGCTATTGTATTTTTTAGCGAACTGGATGGCGCGGAAAGAAGATTCGAAACAGGCTTCCTCATTGCGGATGATGGGATGATCCGATGCATCCAGTTTTACCTTCTCGCTTCTTCTTTTCTGCAGGTTGGCCTTGATGATGGTTTCATCTTCACAATGCGTAGCGATCAGTAATTCAGAACCCCCGAAAACCTTATCCAGCATCAGCGGACTATCTACCAGTAAATTACCGGTAGAGGAGCCCATGAATATTTTTACACCGCATACTTCTGTTTTCTTATCATTGGTTCTGAGTACTTCTTCGTAATTATCATTGGAAGTGCCCATGAAAAAAGAATAATTGGCCAGGGAGGTATTGCGGGCTATTTCATATTTATTTTCCAGTAATGCCTGTGTAAAAACGGGCGGTTGTGTATTGGGCATTTCCATAAAACAGGTAACCCCGCCGGCAACTGCGGCCCTGGCTTCTGTATAAATGGTGGCTTTATGGGTTAGTCCGGGTTCGCGAAAATGTACCTGGTCGTCAATGGCGCCGGGCAAGAGGTGTTTGCCTGTGGCATTGATCTCCGTAGAGTTTTCTTTGGTGCTGATGGCGTTCCCGATCTTCTCGATCCGTCCTTTTTTGATCAATACATCACCATATACTTTCTTCCCTTCATTTACAATACAGGCGTCTTTAAGGATGTATGATTTCATAGCTGTTTTTTTTGAATGATCCGGCAGCTAAGGTAATCAGAAAGCGTGAGACGTAAAGCGTGAGGCGTGAATCGTCAGTCGTGAGTAAAACAGTAGCTATTACTACTCACGACTCACGATCTAATCTTCAAAATGAATCGAGAACACCACCATCCGGGAAAGGATCCTGTCCAGCACATTTGAGTACTTGAGACTGGGGTCAAGCTGGTGTATATTGGAAAGGCCAT
Organism: Bacteroidota bacterium; assembly: GCA_040390405.1. Lineage (GTDB taxonomy): Bacteria > Bacteroidota > Bacteroidia > Chitinophagales > Chitinophagaceae > Sediminibacterium. The sequence goes on along the minus strand of JAZJYJ010000011.1, from coordinate 63,394 downwards.
TGCTGATCTTGATCTCAGGGGAGATGGTTACAAAAGGGAGATAGAAATTGAAACCCAACCCCAGTTCAAATCCGAAATCACTTCTTTTCAGTTTAATGATATCATCCAGGTTGCGGGAGGTTGAATTGCTTGACAGGTCCGTATCAAATTTAATTCCTCCCAACAAATAAGTTCTGAAATTGCCAATCCTGTCGGAATTGAATTTCAACTGGAACGGAAGGCTCACAATGGTAGAAGGCAGTGTCTGGTTTTGAAAAGCGGATTCGCCTGGTTTGGTTTTAAGAAGGGTATAGGCAATGTATTTGGATCCGCCAATGATCAGCTGTGGGTTGGCGCGCACCTGCCAATGATCGGAAAGCCTTGCTGTTGCCAGCAGGCCCATAGCAATACCACCGCTGGAGCCCGGATCAACTGACTGAATGCTGTCGCTCTGTAAAAACTGCGCAGACTTAGAAAGATGTAAATAAGAATAATTGTATCCCAGTGTTAAACCAAAATAATATACCAGGTCGTCGTGGTTACGACGATAGATCTCCGTCTGTGCAGTCAGTTGCGACACACAGCAAAGAAATACAGCAACTGGCAGGATTACTTGCTTCCGCAGTAAATGGTGCATATTCCGAAACTAAGTTTTTTCAAATGAGTTTGGGTAAATCCTGCTTCATGCATAATGGTTAAAAAGGTTTGTCCTTCAGGGAAGGCCTGAACACTATCGTTCAAATATTGGTATGCTTCTTTGTTCTTTGAAAATAATTTTCCGATGGCCGGGGTTATTTTGGTCATGTAAAAATTGAACAACACTGACAGGACCCCCGCGTCTGCCTTTGAAAATTCAAGGACCACTAATTTACCACCGGGTTGCAGTACCCGATACATTTCTTTCAAACCATTGGTCAGGTTTTGAAAATTGCGTACACCGAAGGCAACGGTAATGGCATCAAAGTGGTTGTCGTTAAAACGGATCACTTCACTATCTCCATTCAGTAATTCGATCTGTTGGGAAAGTCCCAGCTTCGCGATCTTCTTTCTTCCCAGTTCCAGCATGCCATCCGAAATATCGATACCGGTAATTTTTTCCGGCTTAAGCATGTTCCAGGTAAGAATGGCCACATCACCGGTTCCTGTTGCTACATCCAGTATTTTTTTGGGTGCCAGTTCTTTTAACTGGCCAATCGCTTTTTTGCGCCACCAAACATCAATGCCTGCGCTTAAGAAACGATTCAAAAAATCATAACGGTATGCAATGCTGTTAAACATATCGGCCACCTGTTCTTTTTTCTCCAGCTGGCTATGTTGATAAGGCACTACTTCATCATGCGCAAACTTTGTCATACAGAGCGAAGATATTGATTTTCTGCTGCCTGCACCTTCTTCCTCAATGCCTTATAGTGTGTATGGGGTTAATATTTCGCAAAATTTGCCGGTGAAATGGCTTTCTTTTCTGTGTGGGATGATTTTCAGGGTATTATCTTCGTTGTTCATGAAAGCGCGCGTTTATAAATCAACCGGTTCCTGGTATGTGGCCAAAGCAGTAAGCGGGAAACTGTACAATGCGCGTATCAAAGGCATATTTAAGATAGATGCGATCAGTTCCACCAATCCATTGGCCGTTGGCGATGAGGTGGAAATGGAAATTGAAGATATCCAGGAAGAATCGGCTATGATTGATCATATTTATGACCGGAAAAATTATGTGGCCCGGGTATCGCCGCACAATAAAAGGCAACACCATATCATTGCTTCCAATCTTGACCAGAGTATTTTATTCGCTACTTTAAAAGAACCGAAGACCTCGCAGGGGTTTATGGACAGGTTCCTGATCTCCTGCGAATCCTACCATATTCCCGCCATCATCGTATTCAATAAAGCAGATCTGTACAGGAAAAAAGAAATGGAACGTTTTGCTTTGCTCAAAGAGATCTACGAAGCGATTGGGTACAAAGTGGTATTGGTAAGTGTTCAGAACGGGCAGGGTGTTGATGAAGTAAAAGCCTTACTAAAGGATAAAACAACTTTGTTAAGCGGACATAGCGGTGTTGGAAAATCAACTTTTATCAATGCCGTATTCCCACAATTTAACCTGCGTACGCAGGAGGTGAGCGGATGGAGCGGCAAGGGTTTGCATACAACCACTTTCGCGGAGATGTTCGACCTGGATATGGGCGGACAGATCATTGACACACCTGGTGTTCGTGAATTCGGGCTGGTAGATATCAGCAAGCAGGAACTGTCGCATTTTTTTCCGGAGATGCGCGTACTGATCAATGATTGCCAGTTCAACAATTGCATGCATATTAATGAGCCTGACTGTGCAGTAAAAAATGCTGTGAATGCAGGAACGGTTTCGGTGGATAGATACGCCAGTTATTTAACCATCCTGGATACAATGGAAGAGAATCTCTATTAATCGGTACTCTTATCAGCAACCATAATAACCCAATACCCGGAATATTTTCTTTTGATTTTCCTTCCTGATCTCAAGTATGCCGCTCCGGACCCAGTATTCCATATCCACTTGCTTGATTTCCGTAGAGGTAAACTGAATGGTATAACCATGACCTGAAAAGACAAGAATGATCTTCTTGCCTTTTGTTTCATTATGTGTTATCTTAAAACTGAGCAGACGACCATTGATTTTCAGCAAGGCGGTTGTGTTCATGTCGGTAAACAACATCAATTTCTTCAGCCGGAAAGCCGTGGTATCAAAAGCATATTGTTCCGAGCAGCCATTCAGCGAATCGGGAATGGATCGTTGATCGAAATAACCAAGTGTTACCGAGAGTTCATGAGACCGGAGAAAAGAAGGAATGCGCGAAGTGTCTTTTAGCAAAGAACCGGGTTGTGTATGCCCCTGTAAGAATACGAACAGTGAAAAGAAAATGACTGTGGTTATTCTTACAAAGACAATACATCGCATAGGGCTTTACTTTTTTGTGGCTTCCGGAGTTTCATTGTGCTCACTGAACCAGCTGGCATACTTGATATAATTGTTAGCGATGCGGTTGATCTCGCCATGGATCAGGTCCTTGGAAACATCCTTTACTTTTTTAGCCGGCACACCTGCATAAATGGTACCCGCTTCCACCACGGTTCCTTCCAGTAAAACGGCACCTGCGGCTATAATAGAGTTGCTGTGAATAACGCATTTGTCCATCACAATGGCACCCATGCCAATCAAAACATCATCGTGTATGGTACAGCCATGCACCAGTGCATTATGACCGATGGAAACATTATTGCCGATTACTGTAGGGCTTTTCTGGTAGGTGCAATGGATCACCGCGCCATCCTGTACATTTACCTTATTGCCCATTTTGATATAATGTACATCGCCACGGATCACGGTGTTGAACCATACACTGCAATCATCACCCATAACTACATCACCTACTACGGTGGCATTGGGTGATACAAAACAATTCTTGCCGAATTGAGGATGTTTTCCGAGAACGGGGAGTATTGTTGCCATATAATTAGTTGTTGATGGGGGATGTTAGTTGAAAGATTTCAGAAATGAAGGTAACTTTAATAAAAGAAATAATCAATGACGGGGTATAAAAACCTTGAGACCTGGAAAAAATCCATGCAACTGGTAAAGAATGTCTATGATCTTGCAAAAACTTTCCCCAAGGAAGAGTTGTTTGGACTCGCATCCCAGGCTAAAAGGGCTGCGGTTTCCGTGCCTACCAATATTGCGGAAGGTTGCGGCAGGCAATATAAAAAGGATACCAGGCAATTTCTTCATATTGACGTGGCTCGCTATATGAGCTGGAAACAATTTTAAACATTGCAGTAATGGTTGAAATGGTAGCTTTGAACGATTTTGAAATGATTGCTCCTTTAATTGAAGAAAATCTTAAAATTCTTAACGGACTCATCAGGCGTTACGAAAACGAAGATCTTCAATAAACCTAGCATCTGCCATCTAACATCTATCATTTAAATGAATAATAGACAATTATTCCTGAATCATATCGCACAAACATCGCCTGCACCCATTGGTATTGAAATGGTGAGGGCTTCAGGTATTCACTTATGGGATATTGATAATAAGAAATACATCGACCTCATCTCCGGATTCAGCGTTTGCAATATCGGTCATTCACATCCGGCTGTTGTAAAAGCGGTTCAGGAGCAGGCCGCGGCATATATGCACCTGATCGTGTATGGCGAATTCATTGAATCGCCGCAAACGGCATATGCCAAACTGCTGACCGATCATTTGCCATCTTCTCTTAATTGTGTTTATTTTACCAATAGCGGTGCAGAAGCTACCGAAGGCGCCATGAAACTGGCCAAACGCGTAACCGGCCGTTCAAAGATCATTGCGTTTAATCAATCCTATCATGGAAGCACCCAGGGGGCACTGAGTGTAATGGGTGATGAATACTGGCGCAATGCATTCAGGCCCTTATTGCCGGATATCTATCACTACGAATATAATAACAACGCAGTGCTGGATGCTATTGATTCGCAAACGGCCTGTGTAATCCTGGAAACGGTTCAGGCAGAAAGTGGTGTTACCGCACCGGCCAAAGAATGGCTGCAGGCTATCCGAAAAAAATGCAACGATCACTGCGTGTTACTGATTGCAGACGAGATACAGGCCGGGTTTGGAAGAACAGGATCACTCTGGGCATTTGAACAATATGAGATCGTACCTGATATCTTACTGCTCGGAAAAGCCCTGGGCGGTGGTATGCCGTTAGGTGCTTTTATTGCCAGTCAGCAACTGATGAATACTTTAACGTATGATCCTGTACTGGGACATATCACCACATTTGGAGGCCATCCTGTTTCCTGTGCGGCGGGTAAAGCGGCGATGGAAGTATTATTAGAGGGGAATTATATTGCAGTGATAAAACAAAAAGAAGCCATACTCAACCAATACCTTGTTCATCCATCAATTATCTCTCATCGAAGTACTGGTCTCTGGATGTCGCTGCAATTTGAATCAGACGAATTCTGCCGCGCCGTTATTCACCGGTGTATCCAGAACGGCCTGATCAGCGACTGGTTCCTCTTCGCCCCCGACCGTATGCGCATTGCCCCTCCATTAACCATTACCAAAGAGGAATTAAAAGATGTGTGCACCGTTATTCTAAAGAGTATCGATGAGGCAAATGCAAAATGCTAAAAGCCTCCTCTGAGTTACTCAGAGCGTTTGTTCCATTTTACTATCTATAAACGTATTGTACTGTCAAAGAATAAGTGAATACATTTTTTCAATAAGAGGGTAAGAGAAAAGGAGTGTAGCAAGAGCTGTCTCTTTAACTCTTTTTCTCTGGCTCTTCTCTTATTGAAACAAATGATTTTGTGAATCTGATTGGTAGCGGCTAGAAATTTTGCGGTTACTATATATTTTAATAGCACAACACGTTAGTATATACTTATTCAATGGAGTTATATTGAATCTATATAGGACCAGTACTGGATCAGCATCGGAGCTGGCTGCTTGTATTATTGGAGTGCACCTGAGATAAGATCGGGGTAGGGTTCCTATAAGGTTCCTATAAGGTTCCTATAAGGTCTCTATAAGGTCTCTATAAGGTCTCTATAAGGTCTCTATAAGGTCTCTGTTTGAGAAGGTAAAATGTAAGGTAGACCAATTGCAATTGACAGGTTTATTTTTTTATTGCAGACCCAAACGCTCTTTATACAACATACTATTTTTATAGCTTATTGCCAAGAAAAGAGCGACTTTTTTTGTCCTTGCGGGCTTTGTGTTACAGCTTTACAGTTGCTTTATTCGTGATACGGAAAAAGCAGTGACGCAAAACCCGAAAAGTTCGCGAAGTTGAGTTGTTCAATAGCACAACACGTTAATTCTTAATTTATTTACACGGTTCCATCCTGCAGAACCTGCTGTACAATTTTTCGTAAACGGGAATGATATTTTTGATATCAAAACGACAGGCTTGCTGGTAAGCATTTTCTTTCATCGCGGCGAGTCTCGTTTCATCTTTCAGTAATTCAATAGCAAAACGGCTCATGCTTTCCACATCGCCCACATCGGCCATAAAACCTGTTTCGTTCTGGATATTGATCTCCGATAAACCGCCGGCATTGGTACTGATCACAATATCTCTCGCAGCCATGGCTTCCAGTGCAGCCAAACCAAAACTTTCATATTCGGAAGGCAATAAAAACACATCACTCACGGCCAGGATATCTTCCATCTGCTCCTGTTTGCCCAGGAAACGAACATCTTCATCCACCCCAAGGGCTCTTGCCAGTTCTTCGGTGGCGGGCCTTTCGGGGCCATCGCCAACCATTAATAATTTGGCGGGCATTTCTTTGCGTACGGCGGCAAAAATCTTAACCACATCATCCACACGTTTTACTTTGCGGAAATTGGAAGCATGTATCAAGATCTTCTCGCCATTGGGTGCGATCACTTTACGGAAAGCGTCGATAGGTTTTTTATTGAAGCGGGTTACATCCACAAAATTGTAGATCACTTCAATTTCTTTCCGGATGGCAAATGATTTGAATGTTTCGTCTTTCAAGTTCTGCGAAACCGCTGTAATGGCATCGCTTTCGTTGATAGAAAAAGTAACCACCGGTTCATAGGTTTTATCCTTGCCTACCAGTGTGATATCTGTTCCGTGTAATGTAGTGATCACGGGTACATTTCTTCCGTTCTTTTGTTTCACGATCTGCTTGGCCATATAGGCGGCTGACGCGTGTGGGATGGCATAATGTACATGCAGGAGGTCCAGGTCGTGATTAATGATCACATCCACCATGGTACTCGCCAATGCCACTTCATAAGGGGGATAATCAAATAAAGGATAAGTAGGCACCCTTACTTCATGGTAAAAAATATTTGCATTGAACACATTGAGCCGAACCGGTTGCTGGTAGGTAATAAAATGAACCTGGTGGCCTTCGTCGGCCAAAGCCTTGCCCAATTCTGTGGCCAATACCCCGCTGCCACCAAAAGTGGGATAACAAACAATCCCTATACGCATAATGATTTATTATTTGAAGTCTGAAGTGTAAAGTTGAGACCGTTTCCTGCAAATACAGCTACGAAATACGGAATACAAAATGATACACGCCAAACCAATGAATTCCTGTGCAAGTAACAATTATTTCTCCATTCCCGTATTTCCGCTCATCCCTCTTGGTCAGACACAACAAATGGTTAACTTTAGCTCTATGAAAAAACGATCCTTTCTGCTGCTGATGCTCCCTTTTGCGGGCATGGCACAATCAGGCGATGAAGCCACCATCAAAAAGATCTCCAATGAAATCATGCGCAACGGTAAAGCATATGAACTGCTTCACCAGCTAACCAAACAGATTGGAGGCCGCCTGGCCGGGTCGCCCCAGTTTGCCAAAGCGGTGCAATGGGGTAAAACCACGATGGAACAGAATGGTGCAGACAATGTATTTCTTCAGGAATGTATGGTACCGCATTGGGTGCGTGGTGGACAAGACAAAGCCGTAATTGTAGAAATTGATAAAAAGAAAGCCGCGCGCCAGCTGGATGTATTGGCTCTTGGTAATTCATTGGGTAAGGGTACCGTTACCGCACCTGTACTGGCTGTGGCAGACTTTGATGAACTGGAAAGAAGGAAAGACGAGGTAAAGGGTAAGATCGTTTATTATAACAAGGCGTTTGATCCCACCAATATAAAAACCTTTGTTTCTTATGGGGAAGCAGTTGTTTACCGTGGCGCGGGCCCAAGCAGGGCGGCCAAATATGGTGCAGTGGGTGTGATGGTTCGCTCCATGACCGAATCGGTTGCCAATGATCCGCATACGGGGTCTACACGGTATGATGATGCCTATCCCAAAATTCCGGCTGTTGCGGTTGGGCCGAGAGATGCGGATGCGGTTTGGGAACTGAGTAGAAAATCAGCGCTTACTTTATCAATGACGACCAAGGGACATTTTCTGCCAGATACCATTGGCCACAATGTAATTGGTGAGTTAAAAGGCACAGAGTTCCCCGATCAGATCATCACAGTAGGCGGACACCTGGATAGCTGGGATATAAATGAAGGGGCCATGGATGATGGTACCGGTGTTGTACACACCATCGAGATCATGCGCGCGCTGAAAGCCATAGGCTATCAACCAAAGCATACCATCCGCTTTGTATTATTCGCTAACGAAGAAAATGGGTTACGTGGCGGATTGAAATATGCGGAAGAAGCAAAAGCAAAAGGTGAAAAACACATTTTCGCGCTGGAAAGTGATGCGGGTGGTTTTACCCCCCGTGGTTTTTCGCTGCAACTGAATAAAGAACAAATGGCAAAAGTACAAGCATGGATACCATTGTTGTCGCCATACGGAACATTTGAGATCACCAACGATGGTGGTGGCGCTGATATTGGTCCTTTGAACAGAACATTCGGCACGCCTGTTGGCGAGTTGATGCCCGATTCGCAACGCTATTTTGACCTGCACCATGCCAGAACAGATGTGCTGGAAAATGTAAACAAAAGAGAATTGTTACTGGGCGCTGTAAACATGGCAGGGTTAATTTACCTGGTAGATAAATATGGTTTATAATGAGAAAAATTATCTGGTCAGCTTCGGCCATCCTGCTGGTTGTATTGATCATTTTCTGTTACTGGCGTTTTTACTTTGTGCTGGCCCAGGGTACGCAGGCCGGAACGCTGAATATCTTTCAGCAAAAAGGGATCCTTTTCAAAACCTATGAAGGGAAGATTATTCTCAGCGGTTTTAAGGCCAATGTACAGAGCAATGAGTTTTCGTTCAGTGTAACCAAAGAGTCTGTTGCACAGCAACTGCTGCAGGTTTCAGGAAGAGAAGTAAACATTCACTATGTACAATATTTTGGCGCTTTACCCTGGCGTGGAATGCAGAAATTCATTGTAGACAGTATTTATGAAGTAAGGGGCCTGCAGGGAGAGAGTATCATTAAACCAAGACAATGAGGTGAGTGGGTAGTGGTGAATGGTGAGTAGGGACTGATAAAGAAATTACTCACCACTCACCTCATGCGTGCAGTAAAAAAATGGCCAATCGTTTGTGAAAATCCGGAACCTGCTGCTTCCATTGTTTGATGGTTTGGGTTCGGATGGTTTCTGAAGCAGCTGTGATATCTACCGCAATGCATAACCTGGTTTCTTCTCTACAACTATCTAAGATTTCCCTGATGAGCGGATTATTGCGATAAGGTGTTTCAATGAAGAGTTGTGTACAGTTTCTTTTCTGAGAATCTGCTTCCAGTTCCTTCAATTTCTTTTTTCTTTCCAGCGAATCTATAGGCAGATAGCCATGAAACTGGAAGCATTGTCCGTTCATGCCACTGGCCATCAATGCGAGCAGGATAGAACTTGGTCCTACCAGGGGTTTCACTGTAATGCCTGCTTTTTGAGCGGCCTCTACCAGTATTTGTCCCGGGTCAGCTACGCCAGGGCAACCCGCTTCGCTGATGATGCCGATATGGTTTCCTTCCTTGAGCGATTGCAGGAAAGATTGTTTTACTTCTTCCTCCGCTTTGTGAATGGTAAACCAACGATAATCATCGATCACCATTTCACGCCAGAGTTTTTTCAGAAAGCGGCGTGCGGTTTTTTCATTCTCCACAAAAAAAACAGTACAATCTTTTACCGCATCCAGTAAATACGCGGGAATGGTTTCCAATGCTTCTTCATGAAGAACGGTTGGGATAAGGTAAACTTTGCCTTGGCTCATGTACAATAATTGAACCGGTTATTTTTCAGATTGCTTCAATGGATACATGCTTAGCGTGGCAGCCACCACCGAATAAGCGGGTGCCAGTACCCATCCAATAATAGGAACCATGTGCATCATATAAAAGATCAGGCCATTGCCTACGGCCAGTCCTTTGTGATTACCGATAAAGAAAATACTTTCCGCCGGTGTGCGTTTGTGTCTTTCCATGCTGTAGTCAAGCATAGAAAAACCATAGTAATAACATTCTACCAATACGGCAAGGATTGGTGTTAACCAGCCGACCAGTGGGATCAGGCTTAGCAACAGGATCGACAAAGTATACACGGTTTGCCACAAACTGTTTCTGGCGGCAATAAGCATTCCGCGCCTGACATCTTTCAGTAACTGCGAAAAACTAAAAGGGAAATCTTTCCCTTCAATAATCGCTTCTGTGCGCTCGCTCAGGTATGCGAAAAGCGGCGAGCCTACAATGAGGATTATGTATTTGAATAACGAGAAATAGAACAGCATTAAGACCAACCACAATAACAGGTTGCCCATGATGAAAAGAAAACCAAAAAAACCACTATCCAGCTTATTCAGCCAGGTAGCCAACCCTGTCTTCTGACTCATCCATTCAAAAAACTGGCTGGAAGTATGGCTGAAGAAATACATGCCGATAATGAACAGGATGGTATAAATGATACCGGGTATCAATATCCATTTCCACAGTTTGTGTTTTTGAATAAACCTGTGGGCCTGGAAATAAGCCTGTATGCCGATAATCATTTCTTTGAGCACAGAAGGGGATTTAGATTTGCAAAGTTAGCACAATCCGTAGTTTTATGTCTATGAAAGCTATAACGCTCAGTCATTCTGATAAATTGCCCATCGCGTTCTACCGGCAGAAAAATGTATGCAAAGTGGCCAAAGCGCTGATCGGTAAGGTTTTGGTTACGTCTTTTGACGGAATCGTTACTGCCGGGCGTATTGTAGAAACAGAAGCGTACAATGGCATCACAGACAAAGCTTCACATGCATGGAATGGCAGAAGAACCAACCGGACAGAGGTTATGTATGCGTCTGGCGGGTTGGTCTATGTGTATCTCTGTTATGGCATTCACCATCTTTTTAACGTGGTAACAAATGATGAAAATGTTCCGAATGCGGTTTTGATAAGAGCGGTAGAACCTGTTGCTGGAATAGAACATATGCTTAACAGGACACGCAAATTAAAACCGGATCACAGTATTACGCGTGGACCGGGCAATGTTTCCAGGGCATTGGGTATTCATACAAAACACAGCGGTATGGATCTGATGCGGAAAGAACTGTTTATCGCAGATGATGGTTTCGTGGTAAAACCATCGCAACTGCTGGCTACGCCAAGGATTGGGGTGGATTATGCAGGAGAAGATGCATTGCTGCCGTACCGTTTTATTTTAAAGGATAATCCTTTTGTTAGTGGGAAGAAATCCTGATCCTGCTTTGTATATTGTGCAAACATTCAAACTGGCTTTATGAAAAAAATACTGGGATCCGTATTACTGGTTATGATAACCGCAACAGTTTTTGCGCAAACAGGTAAGATTATTCGTTTTACCAGCTCGCACGCGATGTTTCCGGATACGGCAAGGGCCAATGGCTATATCTATAAAGGAAAACTGTACGATGCGGCAACGAGTTATAGCGATAGCAGTGTGTTGCTTTACGTGCCATCTTATTTTTCAAAAGATCAAAAGATCAATCTTGTGTTCTGGTTTCATGGATGGGGAAATAATATTGATTCAACCTGCAAACAATATCAATTACTGGAACAGTTTGAAGCCGGGGGGCGTAATGCGGTTTTTGTTTTTCCCGAAGGGCCTAAAAACGCACCAGATGGTTATGGTGGAAAACTGGAGCAACCCAAAGAATTTCAACAACTGGTAAAAGAAGTTGCTGAAAAACTTTCGGTGAATAATATAATCAAACAAACCAGCGATTTCTCATTCAAGAACTATTCTATTTCACTGGCAGGCCATAGCGGCGCGTACCGTGTGATCAGTCGTATCATCAACCAAACGCCTGTGGACGAAGTGGTTCTGTTTGATGCGATGTATGGTGGTAACGATGCTTATCTTACCTGGCTGTCAGTACCCAGCCATAGATTCATTAATATCTATACCAAAGATGGAGGTACGTTTGATAACAGTAATCTCATCATGAATAAACTAACAGATTCGTTGCATATTCCTTTTCTTTCATTGAATGAAGAAGCCATTACTGAATCGATGCTGCGCGATAACAATAAACTCTTCATTTACAGTAGTAAAAAGCATAATGAAGTCATTACAAACAACCGAAATTGGGAAAGGTTTCTGCGGTATATACCTGCAAAAAAACCGTGAAAACACGATTGTTTGAATGGCTGTTTTGTTATAGGTTGACGCATTAAAATAATTACAAAATGCGCAAATCTGTTCAAACCTATCCTGCAAGAATTGCTCAACGCATCTTTTATATAAGAGTGCAAAAAGTAATGTTCGATTTTGATCTTGCGGAAATGTATGGAGTCGAAACCCGTGTATTAAAACAGGCGGTTCGAAGAAATATCGATAGGTTTCCCAAAGATTTTATGTTTCAACTGACCAAGAAAGAATTTCATGAGGTTATCACAAATTGTGATAACCTTTCTCAGTTAAAATATGCACCCGCATTGCCCATGGTATTTACAGAGCAGGGAGTTTCTATGTTGTCTAGTATCTTAAAAAGTAAGCAAGCACTAAAAGTAAATATCGCGATCATGCGCGCCTTTGTACAAATGCGTCAATTGATGGATGGCAATAAAGAGCTTACTAAAAAAATAAAGGAACTGGAGAAAAAATATGATGGGCAGTTTACATTGGTTTTTGATGCGATCAGAGGTCTGATTCATCAGAAACAATTACCAAGGGAAAGAATCGGGTTCTTAAAAGATAAATTATAGAATGGATTAAAACTTTGGGCAATTTACCGGCCTGTCTGTAGATGGCCTGCGAATATAGATCAGCGAAATTTCAATACCACCCCTGTTTTGTGAGGCGGCTTTGAGTGAGGAAGTATTATAATCATAAGTCACGCCCAGGCGGAAATCATCAAACTCAAGTCCGAGATAGGGAATGATGGCATCATTAAATCTCACCCAGCTTCCAAAATAGAGACTGGTGGGTTTTTGCTCATCCGGTGTAGCCATTAATTGAATGGCGCCACCCAGCAAGGTCTCAGATGCGCCACCCTGAAACATTTGTAAAGCGCTTACATGTAATGTGCTGTTCTGACCTAAAGGGAAATACCCCCCGCCATGAATGGTTGTTCTTGGGTTTAATATGTATTGTGCACCTGTAAAATCCTGCCTTGGCCGGTTAATATGGTACATGCTTACACCGAAATAGAAATTATTTCTGTCTGAGGTACTCCCATTATACAGCAACCCGGCATTCACATCAACATAGCTGGATTTTAAAGTAGCGGAATTGAATACTTCAGAACTTACACCCGTAAAACCAGAACTGGTTAACTGATCCTCGAATTTCAGATCGGCCGTATTGATCAGCATATTGGCATAGGTTACCTGGAAACCGGCGCCCAGCGAATGCTGTCCATCTTCATCAAGTCCTTTATGATAGGCAGTAGAAATAGCCCCATAATTAAATTTTACTGCACCATTGGCACTATTGTCAGTATATCCCATAAAACCAAGACCCCAGGTATCGTTACTGGAGATCCGGTTTTGAAAAATGTGAAAGTCAGCAGAAGCCGTTGAGGTAGAAAAGGCATTTTGTATAGTAGCCCACTGGTTTCGGTAATTACCGGAAATACGGTAATCACCGGAAAATTTGCCAGTAAGTGCGGGGTTAAGGGTAAGCGGTGAACTGTAGAACTGCGAATAATGTGGATCCTGTGCCGAGGCCTTGCCTAGCAACACACACACAAAGCAGTATAGCATCAGTTTACGCATAGCCAAGAGATAGATTCGAATTTAAGCGAATCTGTTGATGTAGACGGGGGATATCCGGAAATATTATAGGTGTGTTAACGATTGGCTGGCAGAGCCGGTCACCTATCTAAACTTATGATTGCATTTTGGTTCCAAAGGCAAGATCACCGGCATCTCCTAATCCGGGAACGATATAGCCTTTGGCAGTTAATTCATCGTCGATATCACCACACCAGATCTTGATATTCTGACCGCATTCGCGATGAATAAATTCAATACCCACGGTGCAGGCAATGGCAACCACTACATGTATGTCTTTGGGAGAACCCTCGCCCTGCATGTACTGGATGGTTTTTACAATAGAGGAGCCGGTAGCCAGCATCGGGTCGCTGATAATAATGATACGATCATCGAGCGAAGGGCAGCTCATGTACTCCAGGCTGATCTCAAAACTTCCATCGCGGTGGTGCTTGCGGTAGGCTGATACAAAAGCATTGTCGGCTTTATCGAAATAGTTCAACATCCCATTGTGTAAGGGTAAACCTGCCCGTAAAATAGTAGCCAATACCGGCTGAAATTCCAGCACCTTGCTTTCGTGTGTACCCAACGGGGTTGGGATCTCTACCACTTTGGATGGCAGTAATTTACTGATCTCATAGGCAGCGGCTTCGCCAATACGCTCAAGGTTGCGGCGAAAACGCAGCCGGTCGCCCTGCACATTTACATCTCTGAGTTCGGATACCCAGTTACTTACCAGGCTATGTTGTTCGCTTAAATTAACTATCATGTGATCAGTTGATTGGGTCGGTTTGAGGCCTCAAAACTAAATTCTATCAGCGGGAATGGGAAATTAAAGTTTTTTGCGCTTTTTCACGGTAAACGGAATGCGTAAGGTTTCAATGTATCCTTAACAACCGTGTTCTGTAATAATTTCTTATTTTAAATCCCGAAATCCCTGAAAATGAAAAAAATAGTAGTCGCGGTTGTTATGCTGGTCGCTTTTGTTGCCTGTAAAGATGAAAAAAAGGAGAAAAAATTTGATACGGAATCTTACGAAAAAGTAAAAGAGTCACTTGCTGAAAAAGAACAGAAGAACCCGGCAAAATTTGTCATGGTAAGCAATCACAAACGCAAGAACATCATTGGCCAGACCGTTGTAATAGGTACTTTAACCAACCGCGCAACGGTTTGCTGGTACAAAGATGTTGAGATCAAACTTTCTTTCTTCAGCAAAACAGGTGTGAAACTGGACGAAGGACTGGAAACCGTTTACGAAAACATCGGCCCCGGTAAAACCGTAAAATTCAAAACCAAATACTTTGCGCCCAAGGGAACGGATAGTGTTGCGGTAATTGTTACCAAAGCAACAGGGGATATTTCGAATACGAAATAAAGGCAGCTCTATGCGACTCCTGATCTCTGTGGTAAAGCCTTCGCTTTGATCTTTTTTCAACACAGAGAAACAGGGTACACTGAGTTACACAGAGGAGGTTTAAAAGAATAACAGGTTACGAAATAACTCTTCTCATCAACAACGAAAAGATTATACAAAAGAGAATGCGTCGCCATCAAATAACCCCTTATCGCTTAGTTTCAAATGTGGTATGACAAGTAGGGCCATAAAACTCAATGTCATGAAAGGTGCGCCCAGCTTAGATCCCAGCGATTTGGCCATGGCATCAATTTCTGTATACGCTGCGGCTACTTTATATCCATCATCCGCACTCATTAAACCCGCAACAGGTAATCCCAATACTTTGCTGCTCTGGTTATTTACGCAACTGACCCCTCCTTTTTCCGCAATAACCAGGTTAATGGCTTTGGCCAGGCTTTCATCGTCAACGCCAACAGCTACAATATTGTGGCTATCGTGCGCCACAGAAGAAGCTATGGCACCGGAGGTAAATCCAAAGTTTTTAATAAAGCATTTGGCTACTGGTGCCGAATGATAACGATTGATCACCACCATTTTCAAAACATCATTAGCAACATCACTTACCCATTGGCCATTGATTTCCTTACCGATCATTTCCAGTCGATTGGTAATGAGTTGTCCATCCAGCGCTTCCATTACCGGGATCAAGCCATCGGTTGAAGGATAATCCGCTTTTCCTATTTTCAGATCTGCGGCTGAAACAGGCTTACAGTCAAATTGATTGATCGGCGTTGCGGCAACTGATTTGATAAACGATTGCCCGTTCTCCGCCACCAGCTCACCATCAATATAGGTTTGTTTGATTTTGAAATTTACCAGGTCTTCCGACACAATAAAATCTGCCGGATCTCCTTCGCGAAGCAAACCAATATCAAGATTGTAATGCAGAACCGGGTTTACACAGGCCGCGCGGATCACATTGAAAATATCGTGCCCTTTGGCAACGGCTCTGGCACAGAGCTGGTTCAGATGACCTTCTGCCAGACTATCCGGATGTTTGTCATCGCTACAGAACATGATCATTTTCGGGTGATCTTCCAGTAATTCGATCAGGGCCTCAAAATTCTTGGCGGCGCTTCCTTCCCGTATCAGGATTTTCATGCCATGTGCCAGTTTATCAACCGCCTCCTCCGCGGTAAAACATTCATGATCGGTTGAAATGCCGGCTTCAATGTATTGCTGTGCCTGTTCGCCTCGTAATCCCGGTGCATGACCATCAACCGGTTTGCCTGCTGCATGTGCGGCGGCAATTTTCTTCATTACTTCTTCATCCTTGAACAATACCCCCGGGAAATTCATCATTTCGCTGAGGTATTTGATCTCGTCTTTGGCGAGTAACTTTTTTACATCTTCACTGGTTAAAGCAGCGCCCGCTGTTTCAAAAATGGTGGCGGGAACACAGCTGGGGGCACCAAAATTGAATTTGAACGGAACCTGTTTGCCGTTTTTAATCATAAATTCCACTCCTTCCATTCCGCAAACATTGGCAATCTCGTGCGGATCGCTTACCGTACCTACCGAACCATGCACAACGGCCAGCCTGGCAAATTCGCTGGGTATCAGCATGCTGCTTTCCACGTGTACATGACTGTCTACGAACCCGGGCAGGATGAATGTACCGACAGGAGACAAGTCTTCGCCGATTTGTTCAATGGATATGATGATCCCGTTTTCTACTTTTATTGTTGCGGGATAGATGGATTTTCTCCATACATCTACCAGCTTTCCGGTTATACTGAATGATTTTTTTGGCATAGTGGGTATGTGTTACATAAACGGTAAATCGGGTTTCCGTGTTCTTGGGTAACTTTTAGCTGTTACATTTGATAATTCAAAACGAAAGTAAGTATATGAAAAAAATTTTCGCTGGTTTGTTTTTGCTGCTCTCAGCCATAACCGCTCAATCGCAAACGGTTGATGAGATTTTAGCTAAATACGAAACGGCTGCCGGCGGCCGTGAAAAACTGGAAGGGATTAAACAACTCGAAATATTCAGCAATGTAAAACTGGGTGTAATGGGACAGAATATTGAGTTGCCTTTGACCCTGGTTCGCGAAAAAGGAAAACTGTTTCGCCGCCAGGTGGGTGGTATCATGGGCATGGGCGATAGCTTTACCATGATCACGGATACATCCGGATACATTTTCATTCCGGGTATGCGCAATTTTGGTGGCGGCGAACGGGGTGGCGGCTTTGGCGGTCCATCTCCGGGCAATGAACCTACTATTAATCGTATGAAACCCGAAGAAGTAAGAGCGCAGCAATACGAACTGGATTGTGCCGGTGCTTTTGGCGAGCTGGTAAATTATGCCGCCAAAGGGCATACCGCACAACTGGAAGGAACCGAAAAAGTGAGTAAAGTGCCTTGCTATAAAATTAAACTGACCCTTAAAACCGGGCAGGTGGTAACTTATTATATCGACCAGCAAACCTCGATGGTTAAAAAAGTGGAAGCGATCGGCGACATGGCATTAAACCTTACCGGTTTTGGTCCAATGATGAAAGCCTACGGAAGCAGGGTTAGTAAAGACACCAAGGCAACCATGCTGATCAAAGAATACAAGGATTTCAAAGGAATCCAGTTCCCGTCACGCTTTGTACTCAGTTTTGGCCCTGTTGAATCAGAAGTGGAAAATACCACAGTGAACATCAATGAAGGACTGGATGAGAAATGGTACCATGTAAAATAAAACGTTTCTTATGATCCCTACCGCGCCTTTGCGCCTTTGCGAGAAAATTAATCTCACGCAAAGATGCAAAGGCGCTTTTTTATGTGTAAGGATTCGTTTATTAACCATTATGAAGTAACTTTCTTCCCCAATCTAACATATGAGAAAATCAATCCTTCTGCTGCAGGCATTGTTCGTATTGTCTGCCAGCCTGTTTGCCCAGAAAAAGGCAACGACCAAAACCGCAACACCAGTTGTAAAAGAAGACAATACCGATTCGGCGCTTCTTTCCAAAGTTCGTTATCGGCAGGTGGGTCCTTTTCGTGGTGGCCGTAGCGGCGCCGTAACGGGCAGTTACAAAAACAAGAACACATTTTATTTTGGTGCCACTGGTGGTGGTGTATGGAAGACCAATGATGGTGGCAGCAACTGGAAAAATACCAGTGATAAATATTTTGGCGGAACCATTGGCGCCGTTGCTGTTGCACCAAGTGATGAGTCTGTAGTATATGTGGGCGAAGGAGAAAACACGCTTCGCGGAAATGTGGCCGAAGGGTTGGGTGGTATGTGGCGCAGCGATGATGGTGGTAAGAACTGGCGTAACCTGGGATTGAAAGATGGTCGCCATATCATTCGCATCCTTGTTCATCCAAAAGACCCCAATACGGTATGGGTAGCTGTAATGGGCCATTTGTTCGGCCCCAATGAAGAACGTGGTGTATATAAAACCACCGATGGCGGTAAAACCTGGAAGAAAACCTTGTATGTAAATAACCAGACCGGTTGTTCAGACCTGGTTATGGAACCCGGCAATCCTTCCGTATTCTATGCCGGTATGTGGCGAGTGATCCGTACACCATACAGCATGGAAAGCGGAGGCGATGGAAGTGGTATGTATAAAAGCGTTGATGGTGGCGAAACCTGGACCAGCATTGCTTCCAAAAAAGGATTGCCTAAGGGAACCTGGGGCATTGTAGGTGTGGCCGTAGCGCCATCCAACACAGATAAAGTATATGCCATTATTGAAAATGCTGCAGGTGGTTTGTTTATGAGTAACGATGGCGGTGAAAGCTGGGCATTGACCAGCAGCGATAACAATATCCGCCAGCGTGCCTGGTATTATAGCAAAGTATTTGTTGATCCGAAGAATGAAAACCTGGTTTATTGCCCTAATGTAGAATTCATGCGCAGTCGCGATGGTGGAAAAACGTTTCAAAGTGTAAACACCCCGCATGGCGATCACCATGATCTCTGGATAGACCCTGAAGATGGTAACCGCATGATCGTTGCCGATGATGGTGGTGCCCAGATCAGTTTTGATGCTGCCAATAACTGGAGTACTTTAAGCAATCAACCAACAGCACAGTTTTATCGTGTATCAACCGATAATTCATTTCCATACAGGATACTGGGTGCACAACAGGATAATACAACCGTAAGAATTAAAAGCCGCACATCAGGTGCCGGTATTACCGAAAGAGACTGGGAAACCACTGCAGGTGCCGAAAGCGGTTATGTACAGGCCGATCCGTTGAACCCGGATATTGTTTATGGTGGCAATTATGGCGGCTATTTATCAAGACTCGATCACCGTACAGGTGAGAACCGCGCCATCAATGTCTGGCCCGATAACCCGATGGGCGCAGGAGCAGATGTGTTGAAATACCGCTTCCAGTGGAACTTCCCTTTCTTCTTCTCTCCGCACAATCCCAAACGCTTGTACGCTGCGGGCAACCATTTGTTCGTAACGGAAAATGAAGGACAGAGCTGGGAAATGATCAGCCCGGATTTAACGACCAATGATAAAGCAAGACAGGTATCCAGTGGCGGACCTATCACCAAAGACAATACATCGGTAGAATATTACTGTACCATTTTTACAGTAACAGAATCTGCGTTGGAGAAAGATCTTTTGTGGACAGGCAGTGATGACGGATTGATCAATGTAAGTAAAGATGGTGGAAAGAACTGGAGCAATGTAACCCCACCTGATGCCGGTAAATGGATGATGTGGAACTGTATTGAAACAGATCCATTCAAAACAGGAACCGCCTATGTGGTGGGAACCAAATACAAACTGGATGATTTTGCACCCTATATTTTCAAAACCGAAGATTACGGTAAAACCTGGAAACGGATTACCAACGGTATAGACAACATGCATTTCACCCGTGCGATGCGTGCGGATAAAAAACGCCCGGGGTTATTGTACGCCGGAACTGAATATGGCATGTACATTAGTTATGATGATGGCGCCAACTGGAAAAAGTTTCAGTTGAATTTGCCGATTGTTCCGATCACCGACCTGACTATTAAAGAAAATGACCTGATCGTTGCCACACAGGGCCGTGCTTTCTGGATGATTGATGACCTGAGCGTATTACAGCAGAAAGATGAAAACATACTCACTAAAAATATCCATGTATTTACAGTGAATGATGCATATAGAACCGAAGGCGGTGGTGGAAGAAGAGGTGGTCGCGGACAAGGTGGTGTACAGGCAAATGTGGGCGAGAATCCGCCAACAGGTGCTGTATTTAATTATTACCTCAAAGGGGCAGATGATTCTTCGAAAGTTGCGATCACTATATTTGATAAACAACATAAGCTCATCAAAACATTCAGTAAAAACGCGAAAGAACCCAATGATAAAATTGATTTCAACAACGGTATGAACCAGTTTGTATGGGACATGAATTATCCTGCCGGTGAAAGTACGGAAGGGTTTATCTTATGGAATGGCCGCGTAGGAATCGTAAAAGCCGCACCCGGTAAGTACACGGCGAAATTTAAATATGGAAAGGATTCTGTTGAAGTGCCTTTCACCATCAAAGCGGATCCGAATTACAAAGCTACAGAAGCAGATTATGATGCACAGGTTAGTTTTCTGTTACAACTGAGAGATAAATTCAACGAGGTACAACGCGCCATTAAAAACATCCGTTCGCTGCGTACGCAGATCAATGATTTTACCGCCAGGCTTGAAGGTGCCGATGCCAAAGAAATTAAAAAGATGGGGGATAGTCTGAATAAGCAGATGACTGCAGTAGAAGAAGCTTTGTATCAAACCAAATCAAAAAGCGGGCAGGATGTATTGAACTTCCCGATCCGTTTGAACGATAAACTGGCGGGATTGTATGGTGTGGTTGCCAGCGGACAAACCGCTCCGAGCAAACAGGCCAATGAAGTATATGCCGATCTTGCTGCCCAATCAGATGTGCAATTAGCGAAGCTGAAAAAAATACTGGATACCGATCTGAAAGCATTGAATAAAATGATCAATGATAAACAACTGCCGGTGATAGGGGTTAAGAATTAATACATTCACTGATGATGGGTTGGCGAATTAGCGGATTGGATACAGTCTGTTAATTCGCCTGCCATTGTTTGTCGGGAGACAAACAATGGCAGAAACTCATCACTCCTCCTCATTTAATAAATCTGGTCTGCGGTCCCTGGTTCGCAGCAAGGATTGTTCATGCCGCCATTCCTCCACTTTCTTAGGGTCGCCTTGAATCAAGATATCCGGCACTTTATCGCCGCGAAAATCTGCTGGTCTCGTATATACGGGTGGTGCCAGTAAATTATCCTGGAACGAATCGAACAGTGCAGATGTTTCATCATTTAAAACACCCGGAATCAAACGGCCAATGGCGTCTACTACCACAGCGGCCGCCAGTTCGCCGCCACTCAATACATAATCGCCAATGGAAACTTCGCGGGTAACATATTTCTGACGGATGCGTTCGTCAATGCCTTTGTAATGTCCGCAGATGATCAGCAGGTTTTCTTTCATCGACAAATGATTGGCCGTTTTCTGGTTGAAAGAAACCCCATCGGGTGTCATGAAAATAATCTCATCAAATTTTATTTCTTTTTGCAGTTCGTCTATGGCATTGGCCAGAGGTTCGGGCATCATTACCATTCCGGCACCACCGCCAAACTGGTAATCATCCACCTGCATGTGTTTGTTGATAGCCCATTTACGGAGGTTGTGTACACTCACGGTTAGTAAGCCTTTTTCCTGCGCACGTTTCATAATGCTGTGGCTGAAGGGGCTGGTAAGCAATTCCGGTACTACCGTAAGTATGTGAATCTGCATGCTGCAAAAGTGATGAAAAAAATCAAAAGATGCTACCGCTTACAAAAGTTATGTTCTGTCTGCGTTTGTCGGTTACCGGCTTCCCATCCTGTGATGCAGGTTTCCAGACCGGGCTGGCGGTAATAATTCGAATTCCTTCTTTGGCAAGTTCTGGGTGTACTTCCCGCAGGTTCTCTACTATGATATGTGTGGTATGTCCCGCGGTGTCTATCTCAAAAAGAAGGGCTACTGTCTGCTTTGCATTTTTGGCTCCTTTGGCAACCGTGAGATATTGATATCCTAACGCCCGGTTTAAATGATGAATCAGGTAACTGACCCATTCTTTGGTGCCACCCGGAAATTCTGCCGGATGCTCAGGATGTACAATTGCCGTGTCTTTTGTCTGCTGCGCAAAAGAAACAGTGGGTATAAAAAGCAGTACGAACAGAACGTTATTTTTTTTCATACAGGCTATTGATTAAGAAACGTGATGGATAGCCTGTGCCTGAATGCAACCGGCTTGCCGTTATCGATAGCGGGCTTCCATCTTTTGTCGCTTAAGTGAACGACCCTCCTTACTTCTTTGCCCGTGCCATAACCTGGGTCATGTTCAACATTGATATCGTTTACACGGCCAACCGAATCAATCAGGAAACTGACAACCACAACATACTTGCCTACGGGTGCCATGTTTTTGGAAGGAACATCGCGGTCAAGATTCCGCTGTAAAAAAATACTCCAACCCTCAAGCCCTGAAATATATTCCGGAAGTTTATCAGGAACCATCAATTTCACGGTAGTATCAACGATGGTTTGCTGGGCATAACTGTGTATGCAAGCTGTGCAGAGAAACATAAAAAACAACAGGATGATCTTCTTTGCCATAACTGTGTTTAATTACTTAAAAGGGTGAGGGATTGCTTGTGCCGGTAAGCAACCCGTTTGCTATGATCATAAGCTGGGACCCATTTTTTATTGCTGAGTTTCAACACCCTGATGAATTCTTCTGCTGCACCATAACCAGGATTAACCTCGATCCTGATATCACTTACATTTCCCAGGGAATCTACCAGAAAATTAGCAATCGTTCTGTAAGCACCGGCTGGCGCACCTGCAGCGGATAGAAGAGAGGGGTTAAGTGTGCGCTGTAAAAAATCTGTCCAGCCATTCACGCCACCCTTGAATTCTGCTATTTTTTCCGGGTTCAATACACTTGGCAAAGAGTCCTGTTTTGTTTGCGCATAACTGCTTGTTCCCAGGCAAATCAACAAAAACGGAAAGAAAAAATATTTCATGGTAAGCGGTTTTATTGGTCCATAAATCCACCCAGGTCACGGCGCTCTCTTTTTGTAGGTCTTCCTATTTTGCTTAAACGTTTACCGGTTTGAAAACTGGCCGCTTCAAATTTAATACGGTCCAGTTCTTCAGCAGGGGTAAGGTCTATGTAAAAATTGATCGCTTCAGAATATTGTACGCGACTATACAGCAGTCCGGTCACTTTTACCACCCATTTGCGCGCTTCGTTTTTTACTTCGTATTCATCGCCCACCACAACAATGCGGGATGCTTTTACGGATACGCCATTGAGTTTTACTTTGCCTTTATCACATGCATCGCCTGCCTGGCTCCGTGTTTTAAACAAGCGGATGGCCCAGAGGTATTTATCGATGCGGAGTTTATCTATCACTGATTGCACGGATTTTTGGTTATGATTACATGGATTTTTTTGTATCGTATAAAACCAGCATAAAAAAATCCGCGTAATCCGCGATCATTTCATCTCTGCATAAAACTGGTGGAAATATGGGATCGTTTCAATGCCCTTATAAAAATTGAACAGATCGTACTTCTCATTTGGACTATGCAGGTTATCACTATCCAATCCAAAACCCATGAATACGATCTTAAGTCCCAGTTCTTTTTCAAATAAAGCACAAATGGGAATGCTTCCACCACCACGAACAGGGATCGGCTCTTTTCCAAACGTAGCAGTAATGGCTTTTGAAGCAGCTTTGTATTCATTCGAATTAATCGGTGTCATATACGGCTCGCCACCATGATGCTCTTCCGCTTTTACTGTTACACCGGCAGGTGCAATGCTTTTGAAATAGTTCAGGATCTTTTCTGTGATCTTAACAGAAGACTGGTTAGGAACTAACCTGCACGATATTTTCGCAAATGCTTTGGATGGTAAAACGGTTTTGGCTCCTTCGCCTGTATAACCGCCCCAGATTCCGTTTACTTCCAGTGTGGGACGTATACCGGTTCTTTCATTGGTAGTATATCCTTTCTCGCCCCATAAATTGCTAACGCCAAGATCTTTTTTGTATTCTGCTTCATCAAACGGAGCTTTTGCCATTTTCGCTCTTTCATCGGCAGTAGATTCAACTACATCATCATAAAAACCAGGAATGGTGATATGGTTATTCTCATCATGACAGGATGCAATCATTTTCGCCAGCATGGTAATTGGGTTGGCAACGGCACCACCATACACGCCGCTGTGCAGATCGCGGTTAGGGCCGCTTACTTCCACTTCAATATAACTCAGTCCGCGAACACCAATATCAATGGAAGGTGTTTCCATGCTCAGCATGGATGTATCGCTGATCAGGATCACATCGGCTTTTAATAATTCCTTGTTCGCTTTTACAAATGTGGCGAGGTTGGGACTTCCTACTTCTTCTTCGCCCTCAATAATGAATTTTACATTGCCGGGAAGTGTATTGGTTTTAACCATGGTTTCCAGCGCCTTCACATGCATGTACACCTGGCCTTTGTCGTCGCAGGAGCCTCGGGCAAAAATTTTACCGTCTTTAATCACCGGTTCAAAAGGACCGCTGTTCCAGAGTTCCAGCGGATCGGCGGGTTGTACATCGTAATGACCATATACCAATACGGTTGGTTTGGATGGATCGATTATTTTTTCGCCATATACCACCGGGTGACCGGCAGTTGGATAAATGGTTACGCTATCCGCGCCTGCTTCCAGCAGTCTTTGTTTTACGGCTTCTGCGCAGCGGGTCATATCTTCTTTGTGTTCACTGCGTGCGCTCACACTGGGTATGCGTAACAGTTCCAGTAATTCGTTGAGGAAACGTTCTTTGTGCTGTTCCTGGTACTCTTTCCAAACCTTCATAATCGCGGATTTTGTATGATTGATTGTTATGATTTATATGATTGGCTGCCTGGGCATAAAGGTAAGCAGGATTTGGTGAATGGTGAGGCGTGAATCGTGCGTAAAAAGCCACTCTCTCACGATTCACGTCTCACCATTCACGATCACAACTGGTGCTTCTGGTTCGAAATAATATTCTGCAAGGTCCAGTCCAGCCTGCCCTTCATAGGTTGCTGGCGAACCTCGCAATCTGTTTTGGTGCAGATGGTGCAGCTGAACGGGAGGCAGCCATCCGTATGTACAAAGAATTCAATGGCATCACCAAATTCCTGTTTGATCAGTTTAACCAGTTCATCTATTTCGAGGTGTGCCTCATGTACATTCAGGTACCAGGGAACGGTAAGATGACAATCGATATGGAGCAAGGCACCGTATTTAATCACACGCAGGTTATGCAGGTCAATCCAGTTGGCACGGCGGTGATTGTTGAGTACGATGATGAACTCATTGAGCAATTTGGTATCTGCCTCGTCCATAATACCCGCCAATGAAGCGCGGATAATTTTGTAACCATTGTAGATCACCAGGACACTCATCCCCAGCGCGATTACCTTATCCAGCCAATACAAATGCGTAAGCAAGATCACGGAAAGTCCCGCAATAATACCGAGGGTAGAATACGTATCAATCTGTAAATGTTTGCCACTGGCTTGTAATGCAAGCGACATATTCTTTTTACCGATGCGGATGCAAACCGCTCCCGCGATATAGTTAACTACAGCAGTAATACCCACGAGTAACAAACCAGTATCCAGTTGCTGCAACGGACTTTCCTGTACAAAATTCAGGACCGTTTCATAAATGATCATGATGCCGGCCGCAACGATCAATCCACCTTCTACGGCTGCAGAAACAAACTCAGCTTTGCCATGACCGTAGGGATGATCGAGGTCGCGGGGTTTGGCGGCTACATACAAACTGTACAAGCCAATAAAGCCCGCAATTACATTAACAATACTTTCCAGCGCATCTGTAAGAATGGCCAGTGAATGCGTAAACTGGTAGGCGATGATCTTAGTAAGAAACAACACCACACTCAGTATCGTGATCCAGAGCTGTACGCGGAAATTTTGTTTGGCTGATTGCAGAACGGAGTTTTTTGTAAAAGTATTGCTTTCCTAACGTAAGCAGTCTATATGGTGCCGTAAAATCATGGCGCATCAATTCATCGCTTCTATCGGAGTACATTTCTTGTAACACCTTCCCGCGTAATGATGACAGGCTTGATCAATCCGTTCTCATCAAAATACATGTTATCAATACAGGTTTCTCTTGAGTTGGCATCTTTCTCTCCCAATGGCCGGCGATGATAAACAATATACCACTCGTCTTTATTGGGAACATGTATTACCGAATGATGTCCCGCGCCGGTAGCTATGGCAGGATCCTGCTGCAATATTTTATTGATCCGTTTAAACGGCCCCAGGGGAGAATCGGCCATGGCATAAGCTACACTGTAATTGGGGCCTGTCCAGCCGCCTTCCGACCACATAAAATAATATTTACCGTTCCTGATAAACATGAATGGGCCCTCTACATATCCTTCCGGTGTGATCTCTTTAAAAATAGTTCCATCCTCAAAAGGAATGAAGCCGGTAAAATCTT
The DNA here is from genome assembly GCA_040390405.1 of Bacteroidota bacterium. Classification (GTDB taxonomy): domain Bacteria; phylum Bacteroidota; class Bacteroidia; order Chitinophagales; family Chitinophagaceae; genus Sediminibacterium. The sequence continues at coordinate 36,808 of JAZJYJ010000011.1, read as the reverse complement.
TATTCAGCTTGCCAATATTACAATGCCTCCAGCCGCCATAGATCAGGTAACATTGTCCGTCTTTGTCTTCAAATACAAACTGGTCAATAGGTTGTGCGCCGTTGTAAAATTTATCCACCAAAGGTTTTCCCAAATGATCTTTAAAAGGTCCCGCCGGATTATCGGCAACCGCTACACCAATACCACCTTTTTCTTCATTGTTCTGGATATCATTGGCACCAAAGAACAGGTAATACCTGTTCTGCTTCTTAATAATAGAAGGTGCCCAGATGGCACGTTTGGCCCATTTAATACTGGCCGTGTCGAGTACCTGCGCATGTTTGGTCCAGTTCACCAGGTCGGGTGAAGAAAAAGCATCCAGAAAAACCTGTTTGTTATACGGAGCGGAAAAAGTAGGATAGACCCAGTATTGATTTCCAAATATGGCCCCTTCCGGATCTGCATACCAGCCGGGGAAAACGGGGTTATTGTTTTTGACGACAGTACTTTTTTCCTGTGCAGCTACTACAAACTGCACAGCCAGTAACCATAGTAACAGGGCATGTTTTTTGGGCATGGCAATCAAATGATAGTTACAGTGAGCAGCATTATACCAGTTCTATCGAAAAACGAATCTCACATTGCTTAGCCAGCATAGCAGATATGCCGCAGTATTTTTCTTTAGAGAGATGTACGGCCTTAGTCACTTTATCAAGGTCTTCCGGTTTGGCATCCACTTTATAGGTGAGATTAATGTACGTATACACTTTGGGGTGCTCTTCCGCTTGTCCAGCTTCTGCATCTATTTCAAGCTTTGTAAACGGCACGCGCATTTTTTTAAGGATCTCTACCACATCCATTCCGCTACAGGCGCTTAATGCACCTAACACCATTTTCTTTGGGTTCATGCCACTGCCCAATCCACCACCTTCTACGGAAGTGTCTATTCGTACCGTATGCCCACTGTCTGCTGTAGCGTCAAAAGCCAAGGCATCTACCCATTTTGTTACTGTTTTCATGCTTTGCTGTATTAGAAGTAAAAAGTCAAAAGTAAAAATTCAAAAATAGTTCTTTTGAATTTTTACTTTTGACTTTAGCATTCGGTTTTATCCCAGTTCATATCTCTTTTGTACAAACTCCCAGTTCACCACATTCCACCAGTTGTTGATATAGTCTGGTCGTTTGTTCTGGTATTTCAGGTAATAAGCATGTTCCCAAACATCCAGTCCCAATAAGGGGGTTCCTTTTAATTCGCTGATATCCATCAAAGGATTATCCTGGTTGGCGGTAGAGCCTACCACTAATTTTTTATCCGCGTTCAGCACCAGCCATGCCCATCCGCTTCCGAAACGGTTTTTACCTGCATCAGTAAATTGGGTTTTGAATGCGTCAAAAGAACCAAAGCCCTGGTCAATGGCTGCTGCCAGTTTTCCTTCGGGTTTGGTAGCCGCACCGGGTTTCATACATTGCCAGAACAGTTCGTGGTTATAATGTCCGCCACCGTTGTTGCGCATTTTTGCCGAGTACCTGGAAACATTGCGCAATACATCTTCTAGCCTGGCGCTGCTTGTATCTACTTTTTCTGCGGCACATGCATCGACCAGGTTTTTTGCATAGGCACTGGCATGCTTGCTGTAATGGATCTCCATGGTCATGGCATCTATTACGGGCTCCAATGCTTTGTAATCGTAAGGTAAAGGTTGCTGGGTAAAGGCATTGCCCGCCCAAAGAGGGCCTGCCGCTTTTACCAGTGAGGGTAAACCGCTAAGACCAATACCTGCTGCTATGCCGGTGGTTTTAATAAACGACCGGCGGCTTTTGTTATGTAATGACATAGAATAAAGGTTTAGGATGATTTTTTTCTGAACTTAAAATTAGCCAAAAAACTCCGCAACTGTTTAAATGAACGATAATAGAATTCCTGGTTAAACAACTGCGAATCGCGCATGGCCTTATAAGTAAGAAAAATGCCGATCGGGATAAGGATAAAAGTGGAGAGCCACATACCCATTAAAGGACTGGTTTGCTCTGATTTCACGAATTTTTCGCCAAATGTATTGAACAGGTGAAAGGTTACGAAGAAGATGATGGCAAATACCAGCGGCGTACCCAATCCTCCTTTGCGGATGATGGAACCCAGTGGTGCCCCGATCAGGAACAATACCAGGCAGGCGGCGGATAAGGTTAATTTCCTGTGCCATTCAATTTCATGCAATAACAGTTTCTTGTAATTTTCCTGGTAATCGGTGGCCAATACGCCCATATTACCACGGATGCTCTGGATCTGGTTGATGACTGCATCATTGATCCGCTGACTTAATGAATCGGGTACCAGCGCGGCACGAGTTGTGATTTTTCTGAGCGGAACCGTATCATTCCTGACCCATCCGGTATCTATGTAATGGGAGAAACGCAGGTACGGTGACACTTCTTTTTCGGAACGCTTCATATAGAAGCTATCTGTGTTACTCAATGAATCAATGGCATTGTTCAGCTGGCGGATACTTAGCATTTTAGGGTCATAAAAAGCGCTATCGCCCGATTTGTTCATCTGGAAACTCTTCAGGTCAAATACTTTTTTGTATTCCTTGAATCCCATTCGGGTAAATTCCGTATTGGTGGTACCGCGTTGCCCTTTTTCTTCGTAACGCCAGCCGTTCTGCAGAATGAACTCAAGAAAACGTTTGTCCTTGGTAATACGCATCACACCGCTTTCCGCCATCAGCATATGATCCTGCAAGGCGCTGCTTTTTTCAAAGATCACCACGTTGTGAATGATACTATCGTTCTTTTCCTTTTTACCCAGTTTAATTACATACCCATCGATCTTATCATAAAAAATACCCTCCTTGATATCAAAAGCCGGTTTGGATACGATGATATCATATTTGAGTGTAGATAATTTTAACTGCACATAAGGATTGATGTTGTTGGCAAACAGAAAAGCAAAGCCACTGATAATGATCGCTGTTATGGTTAATGGCCGCATAAAGCGCAGTAAAGGAATACCCGCCGCTTTGATGGCAACCAGTTCAAAAGACTCACCAAGATTGCCAAAAGTCATGATGGAGGAAAAAAGAAGCGCTAACGGAAGCGCCATCGGAACCCCGAACATGGTTACCAACCCTACCAGTTTGAAAATAGTAAATGTATCGAGTCCTTTCCCAACAATATCATCGATGTATAACCAGAAGAACTGCATGGTTAATACAAATATGGAAATGAAGAGCGCAGCAAAAAAAGGACCGATAAACGAACGAAGTATGAGTATATCAAGTTTTTTTATCACTTTGTCCTTGCTTAATATTGTCTGATGAGCCCAGCAAAAGTAACGCTTTCACCAAAGGAAAGGGAACTGGTAACAGATCCCTCCTGGATTTTAACAAAGAATCGGGTCATAGGCAAAGTATATACGCTGTTTGGACAGTTAAGTGAACAATACAGAATAATATGGAACGATAGCGCGCTATCCGTTAGAACCGATCCCGGATTTCAATCACCCAAGATTGCCAGGGGCGAACAATACCGCGATCTGCCCTGGGTAATGCTGGATAATCCCCGTTATTTTACAACAACGGATACATTCGCCATCCGCAGTTTTTTCTGGTGGGGAAATTTCTGCAGCATCACGCTGCAATTGTCGGGGCATTTCAAGGAAATGCATGTAGGTGGTATACAAAAATATTTTCGTGAACAACCTGCAGCAATGAACGACTGGTGGATTGGAACAAACAAAGATGCCTGGCAGCATCATTTTGAAGAAGATAATTACGGGCAACTTTCAGAGAAAGGGCTCATGGAACTGCACAGTTTGGCTCATCTTAAGCTGGCCAAAAAAATATCCCTGGAGGAATGGGACAACCTTCCTGAATTCTTTACAAAAACATATCGTGAAATAATAGAAATGCTTACCAGCCAGTAAGCATTTAGGCGCCACCCAGGCGATGAAACAGGTCCTTGATCTGGTATTGCCATAACTGGCTCTGGTCTTTGATCTCGTTCTTTTCCGCATAATCTTTGATCACCAGGATGGTCTGGTTCGAGATCTCTGTTTTCTCAATGCGGAATTCAAAATATTCGTTCTTCTCACTGTGTGTCCAGTGAAAACGGATGAATTTGTCTTCTTCTTTGTCCAGCACTTCTGCTTTATCGGGTGTACCACCGCTCCAGGAAAAACTGTATACATTTTCCCATTCGTCTACTCTATCGGCAAACCACTCCTGTAAACCTGCTGGCGTAGCTAAAAATTCGAACAAAATCGTTGGGGAACATCTAACCGGAAATTCCAACGTAAATAGTTGCTTCTTACTCATTACAATCTCTTTAATCTACAATCTTCGTAGGCTTGCAATAATATTAAATAATCCTGCGCTTCCAAATGTTTTTTTGGTAACCATGATTCATTAAAGCGGAGAAACGGGGTGCCGTTTAAAAATTATTGTTTAAACACTTGTTTTTCAGCAAGTTGTAAAAAACATTTTTTTTGATAAGTTTTCAAAATTTCTTAAATTGCTCTACAACCGACTATGTGGCGTAGTGTTTCCTTTCGCTCAACCTTGCAATCGCTGTTTTCTTACCAATACTAACACAACAAATTAAACCAGTTTATTATGAGTATGCGCCAACTCAAAATAACGAAGTCTATTACCAACCGTGAATCGCAAAGTCTTGAAAAATACCTTCAGGAGATAGGCAAGGTAGACCTGATCAGTCCTGAAGAAGAAGTACAACTGGCCATGCGCATCCGTGAGGGCGACCAGCGGGCGCTCGACAGACTGGTGAAAGCCAATCTTCGCTTTGTGGTATCCGTTGCCAAGCAGTACCAGAACCAGGGCCTTACTTTACCCGACCTGATCAATGAAGGAAATTTAGGATTGATCAAAGCCGCATTGCGTTTTGATGAAACGCGCGGGTTCAAATTCATCTCATATGCCGTCTGGTGGATCCGCCAGAGCATTCTGCAATCATTGGCCGAGCAGAGCCGTATTGTGCGTTTGCCTTTGAACAAAGTGGGATTGACCAACCGTATCAGCAAAGCCTACCAGCAACTGGAACAGGAATATGAACGCGAACCAACACCCGAAGAACTGGCTAATCTATTGGAAATAGGCATTGACGAAGTAACCGCTACTATGAGTGTGGGCTTCCGCCATGTAAGCATGGATACGCCCTTGTCTGATGGTGAAGACGGCACCCTGCTTGACCTGATGGAAAACCCAAATGCCGAAAGAACCGATGAAAACCTGGTACACCACGAATCCTTACGCATGGAAATAGAACGCAGCCTGCGAACCCTTACCGAGCGCCAGAAAGATGTGGTTTGTTATTTCTTCGGGATAGGCGTGGATCATCCGCTAAGCCTGGAAGATATTGGGGAACGGTTTCACCTTACCCGCGAAAGAGTAAGACAGATCAAGGACAAAGCGATCACGAAGCTCAGAAGTACCAACCGATCTAAGCACCTGCGGTTTTATCTGGGTTAGCGCCGATTCCTATGATTTTTATATGATTCCACGGATATAATCGCTACCCTGCCTCAATCCACGTAATCCCTGATCAAAATCCGTGAAATCCGCGATTTTTTAATCTGGGTTAGCGCCGATTCCTATGATTTTTATATGATTCCACGGATATAATCGC
>JAZJYJ010000011.1:0-31089 GCA_040390405.1 Bacteroidota bacterium | reverse complement strand
CCTGCCTCAATCCACGTAATCCCTGATCAAAATCCGTGAAATCCGCGATTTTTTAGGTATTAATACGGGGTATAAAAAATCTACATAATCCACGCTACAATTTATATTTGCATCCCCTGAGAGTGAATATGATCTTGGTTGTATTCACTTTTTTTTGATGTTATGACAAATAATTTCAAATTTTCAGAGGAAACCCGAAAGATCATTGGGGCTTCAATGACAGTTCATAGAAACCTGGGCGGAGGTAATTTTACAGAAAATATTTTTCACCGCGCATTGTTATTGGAGCTGTCAGAATGCGGCCTTGTATGTGAGAGTGAGAAAGAGCTTCCGGTTTATTATAAAGGCAAACTTATTGGCAAAAAACGAGTCGATATCTTTGTGGAAGGAAAGGTACTTGTTGAGTTAAAAGCGATCCATCAATTTGAAAAAATCCATTTTAACCAGATCATCAATTATCTGAAAGTTTTTAATATCGAAGTAGGTCTATTGATCAATTTCGGAACAGAAAGCCTACAGGTAAAACGTTTTGTAAATAGCAAATAATAAACGATCTCGCACTAAGTATCTGCGAAATCATCCAAAAAATCATAAGAATCAGTGATCCATGTTTAATTCTCTTAGCGAAAAACTCGAATCAGCCTTTAAGAACCTCAAAGGCGAAGCGCGTATCAACGACCTTAATATTGCCAATACGGTAAAAGATATCCGCCGCGCCCTGATCGACGCGGATGTGAACTTTAAAATAGCGAAGGAATTTACCGACAAGGTAAAAGACAAAGCCACCGGCGAAAAAGTAATCAATGCCATCAGTCCCGGCCAGTTAATGGTAAAAATTGTGCAGGACGAGCTTACCGAACTGATGGGCGGAACCGAAGCGCAGTTCAATGTATCCGGTAACCCGGCCATTATACTGGTAGCAGGTTTACAGGGTAGTGGTAAAACCACGTTTACCGGTAAACTGGCCAATTACCTGAAAACAAAAAAAGCAAAATCGGTATTGCTCGTAGCCGCGGATATTTACCGCCCTGCGGCGATAGACCAGCTGACCGTTTTAGCAGAACAGGTAGGCGTGGATGTGTACAGTGAAAGAGAAAATAAAGATGCGGTTTCCATTGCATTGAATGCGATCAAGGAAGCCAAGACGAAGAATAAAAATGTAATCATCATAGATACCGCCGGCCGATTGGCCATTGATGAGGCGATGATGACGGAAGTGGCCAATATCAAAGCGGCTGTGAATCCTGCGGAGATCTTATTCGTAGTGGATTCGATGACGGGACAGGATGCGGTGAACACTGCGAAAGCCTTTAACGACCGCCTGGATTTTACCGGCGTGGTATTGACCAAACTGGATGGTGATACACGGGGTGGTGCCGCATTATCCATCAAATACACGGTGAACAAACCGATCAAATTTGTGAGCAGCGGCGAGAAGATGGATACGCTGGATGTGTTTTACCCCGACAGGATGGCGCAGCGGATACTGGGCATGGGAGATATTACCAGTCTGGTAGAAAAAGCACAGGCCCAGTTTGATGAGGTCGAAGCCAAGAAACTGGAGAAAAAGATCCGTAAGAACCAGTTCGACTTCCAGGATTTTATGAACCAGTTGCAGCAGATCAAAAAAATGGGTAACCTGAAAGACCTGATGGGGATGATACCTGGTGTAGGAAAGGCTATGAAAGATGTTGATATCAAAGACGATGCTTTCAAAGGTATAGAAGCCATGATCAGCTCCATGACACCGTTTGAAAGAGCGAACCCGGATTCACTGACCCCATCGCGCAAAGCGCGTATTGCCAAAGGAAGCGGCAAGGATATGGCCGAAGTAAATGCTTTTATGAAGCAGTTTGACCAAATGAAACAAATGATGAAGATGATGAACAATATGCCAATGGGAGGAAGAATGCCGGGGATGAGAAGGTAGGGAATGTTGAACAGATGAATATTGAACAAGGAATTTTGAATGACGGCCGAATAGCGCTTCTACAGCAAAAGTGTGCGACGCAAGCGGTGCCTGGATAAGCACAACAGCCTGGCTAACAGTTATTATAACAATTCCTTTGCACGAAAACTTGGATTAAAGCGGTTTTCCCATTAGTTTTGCCGTCCGACTATTCTTAGCCGGATTAACCAAATTCCTAACGTTAAATTTCTATTTAACATGGCAGTAAAAATGAGACTACAGAGACACGGTAGCAAAAAACGCCCTTTCTACTTCATAGTAGTGGCCGATGCACGTGCACCAAGAGATGGTAAGTTTATCCAGAAAGTGGGAACTTACAACCCGTTAACAGTACCAGCAACGATCCAGTTAGACCGTCAGAAGGCGCTGGAGTGGCTGAACAAAGGTGCTCAACCCACCGATACTGTACGCCGAATTCTCTCTTTCAAGGGAGTATTGTACCTGAAGCACCTGTTACGTGGTGTAAACCTCGGGTTATTTGATCACGCGGCAGCAATGACCAAGTTTGAAGCATGGCACAATGAGCATGAAGCGAACAATGCCCGTCGTTCTAATGAGCACAGAAGTACACAGAGAGCCAAGAAAGCTTATGTTCCAGTTGTAAAAAAAGTGGAAACCAAGCAGGAAGAAGCACCTTCTGAAGGCGCTGCGGAAGTAGTTGCTGAAGCTTAGTAAGAAAAGACTTACAATATTCCGAAAAAGCCCGATACGAAAGTTTCGGGCTTTTTTTATGCCGCCCTGTTTGTGTCTGCCCTGTTTGTGTCCTCACAAACAGAACGTAAAAAGCGAAGTGATTGTGAGGGCACAATCACGGCGCGCCCATCAAAAGTTGTAATTTGCAACCCCATGAACGATTACATTAACATAGGCCGTATTGTTGCCGCATTTGGCCTGGGAGGAGAAGTGATCCTCAAACATGCATTAGGTAAGAAAACGATCCTGAAAGATATTGAAGCGGTTTTTGTAGAGGAACACAAAGGGTCCTACCTGCCATATTTTGTTGAATCGTCAAAAGCGAAAGACACCGAAGAGACCTACGTTAAACTCGAAGGCATTAATACCCGCGAATCAGCAGCACGTTTAACTACCAGGAATGTCTGGCTGCTGGATAATGATTTTCGCAAACTGGCCGGTAAATCGGCACCCATTTCTTTATTGGGTTTTCAACTGATCACGGATGAAGACGAGCACCTGGGACCGATAGAAGAAGTGATAGAACAACCACACCAGGTATTACTTCGCATCAGCCTGGATGGAAAAGAAGCGTTGATTCCATTACATGCGGAAACACTTGATAAGATCGATCACAAGAAGAAAGAAGTGCATGTGATATTGCCGGATGGGTTATTGGATATTTACAGGTAAGCATTGAAATAGTTGGCCACAGATTCGCATATTAAATGATCTGCGAATCTGTGGCTAAAAAATAATCCTCATGAAACAAAGTAAAATCTTTGAATACTTCATTCATGTAACCAGTGAACATATTGATGAACTGCAACACGTGAACAATGTAGTATACGTGCAGTTCATGCAGGAAGCAGCCGATAAACATTGGCATAGTATTGAACTGAGTGAGTCAGCTAAAAAAATGGTTTGGGTGGTTAGAAGGCATGAGATCGATTACCTGCACCCCGCGGTATTGCATGATGGATTATGCATCCGTACCTGGACGGGCGAGCATTCTACTGCTAGCTGGGACCGGCATTATGAGATCATCCGCCTTGCGGACAAAAAAAAGATCATCAGGGCGAAAAGTGTTTGGGTATTGGTTGACGCAACAACCGGTAAGCCCCAGAGAATAGATGAAAAATTGTTGGAGAAGTTTGAATAGAATATGGTTTTCCCCTTTCTTTGTATTCCCCCAGGCAACAGTACCGGTTATAAACATATCTAAATAGATACAGCAGATAGTACCCTTGCAGTATGTTTTGCAACCCTGAAAAGGTAGAGGCATGTTGTATATTTCGGTACATAACTCATTTATATCCTTTATTCAATGTACAAACCAATGTTCTGTGCCGAGAAAACTTCCTCAAAATATCTTTACGTACTGGCAACCTGTATTTGTATACTGGCAGTCTTTCCTTTTAGTAAGGTATGTGCACAGGCAACTTATACCGTAACGGTTTGCAGCGGAACTTCTTTTTCATTTAATGAACCGGGTGCCGCGGTCGGAGAAACCTATGACTGGTCATTTCCTGTAACTACTCCCGGTGGAACCATTTCTGGGGCAAGCACCCAAACAGGCCAGACTTCTGTAACGCAAACATTAACGAATACAACCAATGTAATTACGGCAACAGTAACGTATTCGGTTACTACTTCATTGGGAACAAATTTTAACCTTGCCGTTACTGTTAACCCGGTTCCGGTTGTGGCCAACCAGCTTGCTACCATTTGCAGCGGGTCGGCGTTTAATTTTGTTCCCGGAAATGTACCCGGCGGAACAACCTATACATGGACCTCACCAACCCTCAACCCACCAGGCATAGTAAGCGGAGCTTCGGCACAGGCAAGCCCGCAGATATTTATCGGGCAAACATTAACCAACCCTTCTGTAAACCCTGCCAATGCTATCTATACGGTTACGCCTGTGTCGGGAGCATGTACAGGAAATCCCTTTTTAATCACGGTTACGGTTAACCCCAAACCGGTACTGAATAACACAGGGTCATCACCTGTAGTTATGTGCAGTGGTACCACATATGGATATACACCAACAAGTGCTACGGCCGGCGCCACAATTAACTGGAGCAGGCCGGTTACAACAGGCATCAATAACACAGCTGGTTCGGGGGCGGGTAACCCTAACGAAATATTGAATAACGGTACCAACCCGCCCGCTGCTGTAACGGTAAACTATGTGTTTACCGTAAGCGCCAATGGCTGTTCCAATAGTCAAACGGTTCCGGTGATTGTAAATCCCAAACCCGTGTTAAGCAGCACGCTGTCTCCGGCGGCGATCTGTAGCGGAGCTACTTTCAATTATACACCGGCTTCTGTTTTGGCTTCCAGCCCCTCATTTGCATGGAGCAGGTTTGCTGTGGCCAATATAAATGGTGGCGTTGCGGGTTCTGGAAATGGTATTGTTAGTGAGGCCCTTACAAACAGTACCACACAGGCTATATCTGTGTTTTATTCGTTTACCATTACCGATGGTGTTACAGGGTGCGTAAGTACTCCGCAGTTTGTGGGTGTTGCCGTAAATCCGGCACCGGCTGCATCTGATGTAGCTATTAATTCCTGTAGCGGAAACAAGTTTTATTACGCTCCGGCCAATGTGCCCAGTGGAACTTTATATTCCTGGTCAACATCACTTGCGGGAGGAACCACAACAGGATATAGTTCACAGTCTGGGCAGTATTTTGTGGGACAGACTTTAACAAGCGCAGGTATTGTAGATTATGCGGTAACGCCCAGTAACAATGGCTGTACCGGAGGTCTTTTCCATGTATTGGTTACAGTAACCAGCGGAGTGGCAGTTCCATTAATTTCCAATACTAATGGTCTCAATGTTTGCAGCGGGAACAACTTTTCATTCACCCCCAATTCTACTGCAGCCGGCCCGCCAACCTATGCCTGGACAAGGGTTTATACCCCCGGCATTTCTACCGCTACCAGTACAGGAACTGCCAACGTTAGCGAAACATTAACCAACAGTTCAACGGTACCGCTTACCGCTAATTATGCTTTCCGTACAACCGATAATACCGGTTGTACCAATACGCAACTGATACAGGTTACCGTAAATCCGGTAGCTACCCTTACCAGCTCTTCAAACCCGTTGCCGATTTGCAGTAATGGTACTTTCAACTATACGCCTTTTTCGAGTGTTACTGGTACAACCTTTAGCTGGACCAGGGCTGTTTTCGGTACCAATGCAGCCAGCAGTGGTAGTGCAAATGGCGGTAATCCCGCAGAAGTACTGGTGAATGTAAATACCGCAGCCTTACCTGTTACGTATGCATATACAATGCTAACCAGCAGTGGTTGTTCAAGCACGCAAAATGTTATCGTTTCCGTTAACCCATTACCGGTATTAAGCAGTTTGTTAACAGCAAGTGCCATTTGCAGCGGAACCATATTTACGTATAGCCCTAGCTCGGCAACGCCAAGTCCGGTATTTAACTGGACACGGAACGTAATAGCTTCTATCAGTAACGGGGCCGGTTCGGGTATTGGTAACCCGGCGGAAGTGCTGGTGAATACAGGTAATACGGCTGTTAATGTGGGATACAATTATACCATACTGGCCAATGGCTGCTCCAATACACAAACGGTTACGGTGCTTGTTAACCCCGCACCAAATGTTGCCAACCAAACCGCTACTACCTGTAGCAATACCAGCCTTACGGTCACGCCAACCAATGTGCCTATTGGCACACAATATACATGGGGCTTGCCAGTGAGCAGCCCGTTTGGTTCGATCAGCAATGCTTCTACCGGAACCTCGCAAAACAATTTCACACAGACTAATTTGCTCAATGGAACTACAAACCCTGCTACGGCTACCTATACGGTTACGCCGGTTGCCAATGGTTGTAGCGGATCGCCTTTTACATTGGCTGTTAATGTAAATATCATTTCCACTTTAAGCAGCAGTGTTACTCCTTTGGCTATCTGCAGTAATACCAATTTTGCTTATACGCCTGGTAGCAGTACTGCGGGAACATCGTTCAGTTGGACAAGAAACCCCGTTAGCGGTATCAGTAATGCGGTTGCTACAGGTACGGGCAATCCAAATGAAATACTGGTGAATACAACCAGCAATACCATTCCCGTACCCTATATCTATGCATTAAATACACCGGATGGTTGCGTGAGTACACAAACCGTTACCATTTCAATTAAACCATTACCCATATTAAGCAGTGGACCGCCCCCGGCCATTTGTAGCGGAACGATATTTAATTATGCGTATGCTTCCGCTACTGCCGGCACCAGTTTTTCCTGGAGCAGGGCGGTATTGGCGAGCATCAGTAATGGAGCAGCTTCCGGGATAAACAATCCTGCCGAAGTACTTGTCAATACTACTATCAATTCGGTCATTGTTCCGTATGCCTATGTTCTTACAGCCAATGGTTGTTCCAATCCGCAAACAGTTGATCTGCTGGTAAAACCCACACCCAATATTCCTGACCAGGTAGCCAGCACTTGTAACAATACCGCATTTACCGTAAGCCCTGCTAATGTTCCTGCAGGAACGGTTTATACATGGACCCAACCCGTATATAGCCCGTCAGCATCTATTGCCAATGGCTCTCCACAACCAATTGCACAGAATACGATTTCACAAACCTTAAATAACACCACGCCAAGTCCTGCAACCGCTACCTATGCCGTAACACCCGCTGCCAACGGCTGTACCGGTAGCTCTTTCCTGGTAACGGTAACTGTTAATATTGCTACCGTATTAAGTACCAGCCTGGCACCGCCTGCGGTATGTAGCAACGCAGTGTTTACGTATAACCCGGCCAGTAATACACCGGGTACTTCTTTCAGCTGGACGAGAGCCGTGGTACCAGGCATCAGTAATACTGCTGCGGCAGGTGTGGGCAATCCCAGTGAAAAACTGATCAATATAACCACCGGTCCCATACAGGTATCTTATACCTATGCGCTTAACACACCCAATGCCTGTTTAAATACACAAACCGTAACGGTGTTAATTAACCCATCGCCGATATTAACCACTACACTTAATCCTGCCGCTATCTGTAGCGGAACCCTGTTTAATTATATACCCGCTTCAGCAACAACAGGTGTTACATATAGCTGGAACAGAACTGTTCAGCCCGCTATCAGCAATGGCCCGGGAGCAGGATCTGGTCCTGTTAACCCATCAGAACTTCTTGTGAATGCAACCATCAATCCGGTTACAGTAGCTTACAATTATACCCTTACAGCAAATAGCTGTACAAATACACAAACGGTTAATGCAATTGTAAATCCGACACCAGCCGTCGGTAATCAAACTATAACCATTTGTGGCAATACTGTTTTCAATATCAATCCTGTAAACATACCAGCCGCCACCCAATATACCTGGAACCTGCCTGTAGTAAACCCGGCGGGAGCCATAGGCGGTACTTCTGCGCAAGGCGTTCCACAAAATAATATCGGTCAGTTGCTGAGCAATCAAACATTCAGTGCCGCCATTGCTACCTATACGGTTACGCCTGTTGCCAATGGATGTACCGGTGCCTCTTTTACGGCCGCCGTTACGGTAAATCCAACACCTGTTATCGCGAATCAATTATTGAATGCTGTTTGCAGTGGAACCGCTTTCAGTTATACGCCAGGCAATGTTCCAACGGGTACCACCTATACCTGGGGTGTTCCGGTGCTAGGTCCGGCGAATGGTTTAACAGGAGGCTCTGCGCAGCCGATTAACCAGGCACTGATCAGCCAGGCTTTATCCAGCAGTAATAATGTAATGGATACGGCTTCCTATATTGTTCTTCCTTCAACAGCGGGTTGTGCCGGTAATACATTCACGGTTACAGTTCCGGTAAAACCGGTACCAGTAGTGAATAATGTAAGGGATACGATCTGTACCGGCGCTACTTTTTCTGTTATTCCACCATCCGTAGTACCACTTAATACCACCTATACCTGGGGGGCACCCGTAAGTGTACCCTTTGGATCGGTAGTGGGCGGGCAACCCCAGGCAATACCCGTTCCAGTGCTTTCGCAAACATTGTTTAATTCCAGTAATGCGATCGCGCAGATGGTCTATACGGTAACACCCAGCACGGCAGGTTGTGCAGGGAACTCCTTTACACTGACTGAAACCGTTGGAATCGTATTGGCACCGGTAGCCAATAGAACAGCCACAATCTGCAGCGGAACAATGTTTGACGTTACACCAACCACCACACCACCCAATACCACGTATACCTGGGGCGTTCCGGTAGTTACACCGGTTGCGTCTGTATCGGGTTCCGGTGCAGTGGCAAGCAGGCAAACAATTGTAGGTCAAACCCTGACCAATCTTACCGGGTTGATGAGTTCGGTGGTTTATAGAGTAGTTCCGTTTAACACCGGATGTTCAGGTACACCATTTACGGCAACCATTAATGTACGGCCCGTACCCAAAGCAACCATTACGGGAAATGCTGTGGTATGCCGCTATCCTTTCGATACATTAACAGTGAACTTTGCCGGGCAGGCTCCATGGAGTTTTAATTATTTAGACAATAACGTACCCAAAACACAAACAGGTATTACAGCTTCACCCTTTACCTGGATCGTTCCGGCAATACCGAATGCGCCTACACGAACTTTATCTATCACCTATGTAAATGATTTTGCCTGTGTGGATAGTACCGATACGGCAACATTTGTACAAAAAGTAAATCCTTTGCCGGTGGGCCAGATTGTTTCATTGCATGGGCAATACCTCTGTAACGGTATTCCGGATACTTTATTTGTAAGTTATCCCTCTACAGATACATTAACGTTTCAATGGACACTTAATGGATTAAACCTGCCTGGTATCACATCCGACTCCATCGTAACGCCATTCGGAGGCAGGTACAATTCAATCCTCACCAATCAATATGGCTGTATTGATACAGCAGCGGCTTCAGCGGTATTAACGGTGATCTCGCCACCCAATCTGAATTTCAATTATGATTTCTATTGCGTTAATACCAATATCCGGTTCGCCAACCAGACCGATACCACGTTTACCGGCCCGATACAATGGCTATGGAATATGGGCGACAGCACCACCCGTAACACCTATCATGCAAACGTGATCTATACCGGCGGCGGTAGCCGACATGTAAGGTTATCGGCAACACAGTTGTATTGCCCGGCTTATACTACCTATAAGGATACTACCCTCAATATCGAATACCCGATCCCGGCCCTGCGCCGGCCTTCGGTAAGCGCTTATAAAAACAATTCCACACCCATATCGGAAAGAACCATTCCGGGGTACCGGTACCTGTGGACACCCACACGCGGTATTGATTTACCCGACAGCGCCAATGTGAATTTTAATTACCAGTTTACACAGGATTATATCATCAACCTCATTTCGCAAGGCGGTTGCATTACGTATGATTCTTTACTGGTTCGCGTATTTGATGATAAACTGGTGGATATTTTTGTACCCAAATCCTTTACACCCAATAACGACGGCATTAACGATATACTGTATCCTTACTTAACCGGTATTAAACAGTTCCAGTACTTTAAAGTGTTTAACCGTTTCGGTAAATTACTGTTCGAAACAACCAATCCCGATGCGGGCTGGAACGGAAGCTTTAATGGTACCGCACAACCCATGGGTATTTATGTATGGTTCGCGACCGGAATTGCCAATGACGGATCAATTGTGAAAAAACAGGGCGAAATACTTTTACTGAGATGATGAAAACAACTGCTATGAAAAAGCAATGGAAGTCTATTGTTTTATCCGCAACTTTCCTGGTTGCAGGGATGATTCATGTCTATGGCCAGGACCCTATCTTTTCACAGTTTTATTCTTCTCCGCTAAGCGTAAATCCTGCACTGGCCGGTAATGGAGATGCCAGCTGGCGTATTGTAGCAAACAGGCGAAGCCAATGGATCGGCGAAGGATTGGAACCGCTGAATACCACTTCCCTTTCTTTCGACGGTAAATTATTTAAGCAGAGAGATAAGGAAACGAACTACATAGGCGGAGGCCTTTTGTTTCTGCAGGACAGGGCCCTATCCGGTGCCTACAAAAGCAATTCCTTTCATTTTATCGGAAGCTCGCATGTTAGCCTCGACGAAGATGACGCGAATGGGTTATCCATAGGGCTTGGCGGTTCTTATTCAAATACACTGATCGATTTTTCCCAACTCAGTTTCTCGCAACAGCTTTCCTCTTCGGGATTCAACAGGATGCTTCCAACCAACGAACCGTATTTATCCAATATCAAACCGTATTTCTCCATGTTTGCGGGTATTACCTATACGTATTCGGGAGAGAATGCCAGTTTTGATCTTGGTGTATCAGGATACAGATTTGTAAAAACCAACCGGTCCGCTTTGAATGATGCCTCACAAATAGATCCGCCGAGATACAATATCCATGCGGATTTCCAAACATTTCTCAGCAACCGCCTTGTCTTTAATACCAATGCCCTGTACGTATTAGAAAGCAATATTAACTCCTATACATTGGGCGTGAACTTTGGCCGTATGCTCGACGAATCGGACCAGCCCACGGTGTTAAACGCGGGCTTATGGTACCGGAGTAATGAGGCGGTAATTCCTTATCTCGGCATGGTATACGGTAATATGCAGGTTGGTTTTACCTATGATATCAATGTAGGCGCTTCGCGAAGCATTGGCAGTGGATTGAAAACCTATGAAGTGTCACTTGTATTCCGCTCGCCGCAAAAGAGAGAACACCTGATCCCTTGTCCCTGGAAATAACCGCATACCGTTTATTTTACCGCGGTTGCACCTGACAGTTCATCCAGTAAAAATGAATCCAGCTCTTTCTGCTCCAACCCCGAATGCTTTAATGCACGCATGGCCTGTAAGATATGCCGGTAATTATGCGCAACCAGGAAGAGGAAAGTATCGCCCAACTGTAGTTTGATAAACTTCGCGATCGAGATCGGAACCTTTGTTTTAGCCAGGTTAATATGTTTTGCTTTTCGTAACAGGACCAGGAATTTTTCCTGCTGTTCAATAAATTCTGCGATTACTTCATAACTGTTCTCATTGGTCTGAGGCAGATGGTCTTTGGGAGATGCCATTTTTTTAGCGGGTAATCCATCTTTCTTAGGCAACATCATTTCGGTAAAATAATTGCCCAACCACCCGGCTTTGAAATACATAACAGGTTTTTGGTTTTGTTGAATGGCATAACTGATGGCTTTTTCGATGGCAGGAATATAATAGCGCCCATAGCTGTTCAGGTGCATCAGGCACTGGGTAGCGCTCCATTTATCAGGAGCAGGTTTGTTGGAGAATTTGTGATTGGGCACCATCTGCCATTCGCCAACAGCTTTGTTAAGAAAAGAATCGGTCTGATCGATCAACCCATCCAGCAGGGTTTGTGATAAGTATACAGGCATGTTTTTTATTTTGTTTACACAAAGCTGGCAAGGCAAGGATAATAAAATCTTGGGATAGGCTAAGATTTTAGAAGTCTGGAGTTAGAAGTCTGGAGACTGGAGTCAGGGGATCTATTTATTCCAGACTCCAGACTTCTAACTCCAGACTTGCTTACACCCTAACCGTTCCCAATAACTTACTAAACGTTGTGGCATCAATGCCTAAATAAGAGGCCAGGTATTTATGCGGTATCAGGGTTAATACATGCGGACTGCGTTTCAGCAGGGCCCTGAATTTCTGTTCGGCAGAAAAACATTGCAACTCTATTTGTCTTTCCAATACACCGGCCAGGGTATAATTGGTGGCTTTGCGGATCAGTTTTTCAAAATTATGGTAACGGTCCATCAGCTCCTGCACCTGGTAGAAGCTGGTTCGGATAAATTCACTCCTGGTGAGTGTTTCGAGAAAATATTTCGAGGGTTGTTGCAGTAAAAATGAATCGGCTACGCCGGAAAAAGAAAAAGCGTAAGTAAAAACAATCGTGGCTTCTTTATCATCATCGCCCAGGTAAAAAGCGCGTTGCACGCCTTCGGTAACAAAGTAGAGGTATTTTTCCGTATCACCCGCAGCCGTTAAAATGGTTTTTCGTTTGGCAGAAAAAGGTTGCCAGATAGAAGCAAAATCCTTCCATTCCTGTTCACTCAAGGGATGAATGGGTGTGATAAATTTTTTCAGTTGTTCCAGTGTGTCCTGCAGGGTTGTCAAGATGCATTGATTAAGGTGTTTTCTAAAAGCGGTTAAAGCAGTTTGCTGCACATAAAAATAACCGCTTTCCCCTAAGTTTCCACCCACATAAAAAGGGGATATATGAAAGGAGAAAAGACCAATCTTTGCTAACTTTCCAACGGATGAGCGGTCCACAACGTTATATTGCCCATTTTGATCTTGACTCCTTTTTTGTGAGCGTAGAAGTATTGAACGATCCCTCGCTCAAAGGCAAAGCTGTTATTGTAGGCGGCTCCCGCGATCGGGGTGTGGTTACCAGCTGTAGTTACGAGGCCCGCAAATTTGGGGTGCATAGTGCCATGCCGATGAAAGCTGCGATGAAACTTTGTCCGCATGCAACCCTTGTACGTGGCACCCGCGGCGAGTACAGCCGTTATTCAAGATGGGTAACCGAGATCATCGCGGCGAAAGCACCCTTGTTTGAGAAAGCATCCATCGACGAGTTTTATATTGACCTGACGGGAATGGATAAATTCCTGGATCCTTATCAATGGACCATCGATCTGCGTGCGGAGATCATTGAGAAAACACAATTGCCGATTTCTTTCGGACTGGCCACCAATAAAATGATCGCCAAGATCGCTACCGATGAAGCCAAGCCGAATGGTTATTTATTTGTACAGCCGGGCATGGAAAAACAATTCCTGGCGCCATTGCCCGTAAATAAATTTTCAGGAGTAGGCGAACAAACTTTTCTGAACCTCAAAGCCATGGGCATTCATACCATCCGCGAGCTGAGTGAAACACCTATTGGCATACTGGAAAAAAAACTGGGTAAATATGGTGCGGACCTATGGCAGAAATCGCAGGGACTGCATTTTGGAGAAGTACATGCCTATCATGAAGCCAAATCCATCTCAACAGAAAATACATTTGAAGAGAATACGGCAAACGAAACCTTCCTGTTAAGCGAACTGGTACGGATGACGGAAAGAGTAGCATACGAACTACGGCAGGATGAAAAATTAACGGGCTGTATCGCCGTAAAGATCCGTTACCCTGATTTTGAAACTACTTCCCGCCAGACCAGTATTGATTATACCCTGCGCGATGATGAACTGATACCGATAGCCATAGACCTGTTCCATAAATTATATCGCAAGGGAAAACCGGTAAGACTGCTCGGTGTGCGCCTGAGCGAATTAACCAACCATGCCGTACAGGCCAGTTTATTTGATGATGCCGAAAAGAAAAACAAACTGTATAAAGCCATTGATGATGTGAAGAATACCTTTGGGAAGGCATCCTTAAAAAAAGCGAGAACGATAACTACGATAAAACGGACTGATTGACCTGGTATGATGGGTTATTTAATAACTTATGCGAATCAAGGGTTGAAATAGTATGATTAATTAACCCCAGCTTTTAAGCTGGGGATGCAGGCACCTTTGAGAAATGGGCTTTAGCCCTGATGAAATACACAATGGACTGAAATTGTAGGGCTAAAGCCCATTATTTTCTTACCATGTACAAAATCCCCAGTTTAAAAGCTGGGGTTAGTGCTGCTTATTATTTTGAACCCTTGATTCGCATAACTTGTCAAGACGTTTCTTCCGTTCCTGCTAAAGCAGCTAAGAATGCATATTGTAAAATCTTTTATTGCCCTCACGTTAGCCATTGTTTCAGGAACAGCTGTTTGCACTCTTGTATTACTTTGTACAATCAACCTGCCAGAATGGATCAATGGACCGCCTGAGTACCCTGTTATGCCAATAGGGCAATTTTTTTTAACAATCATATTCGGCATTATCGCAGGTGTATTTGTGTTGATTGTGTTATTGAAACGATATGTGAAGCTTTCGGGAAGTAAGCAATTTAAAACATAGGTAGTGTACCAGTTTGCACATATCTAATGTTATAGTCAGGTATTTTTAGCCACAGATTCGCAGATTATTAGCTGAAAAATCTATGCATCTGCGGCTGGAAAATACTATGTTTTCAAACTGACGCGCTACCTAAAAATAAATTAGTCTACTTTTTTTGTAGGAAATACCTATTTTTGAACTTCAAAATCACAAATCATGAGTTTACGTTTAGGGGATATCGCTCCCAATTTTAAAGCACAGACCACCGCTGGGGAGGTCGATTTTTATGAGTATTTAGGCACCGGCTGGGGTGTATTGTTTTCGCATCCGGCCGATTATACGCCGGTATGTACCACCGAACTGGGCCGCACCGCTTCCTTACAGGGTGAGTTCGAAAAACGTAGTGTAAAAGTACTGGCACTGAGTGTGGATCCACTGGATAAACACAAAGGCTGGGTGAACGATATCAATGAAACCCAACATGTAACCGTGGGCTTTCCCATTATAGCGGATGAAGACAAGAGCATTGCCAATGCCTATGGTATGATCCATCCCAATGCATCAGAAACCTTTACCGTACGTTCCCTGTTTATTATCGGACCGGATAAAAAAGTGAAACTGATGATCACGTATCCAGCTTCTACCGGAAGAAATTTTGTAGAAGTATTGCGTGTGATCGATTCTTTACAGTTAACCTCCGGCTACAGCGTAGCAACCCCAGCCGACTGGAAAGAAGGAGAAGATGTAATTGTGGTTCCGGCCATTAGCACGGAAGATGCCATTAAAAAATTCCCTAAAGGCGTAAATGTGGTAAAACCTTACCTGCGCTATACACCGCAGCCAAATAAATAAACGATTTATTTTTTTGTACTTGTTCCGGCTCCGATCTCTATCGGAGCCTTTTTTATGCAAGAGATATAAAGGGTTCTCATTATCTTACTGCAAAATCAATGCTCATGAGAAAGCTATTATTGTTTTTACTGGCAGTGGCCGCATTCAATATCGCTATCGCGCAGCGAACCATTCTACATTGCGGCCAGCTGGTGGATGTAAAAAACCTGAAGATGCTTACCGAAATGTCGGTTATCATCGAAGGCAATAAAATTACCGAAGTACAGAAAGGCTATGTTTCCGCAGCTGCCGGAGATAAGATCATCGATCTGAAAAACAAAACCGTGATGCCCGGGCTGATAGATATGCACGTGCACCTGGAAAGCGAAACCAATCCCAATAATTACCTCAATGGCTTTACCTGGAATGCGTCTGATTATGCGTTTCAATCCGTTGTATTTGCAGAAAGAACATTGATGGCAGGCTTTACGTCTGTTCGTGACCTGGGCGGCAGTGGCGCCAATATTTCTTTACGCAATGCCATTAACAAAGAATGGGTAAAAGGCCCACGGGTGTATACGGCAGGAAAAGCCATCGCAACAACTGGTGGACATGCCGACCCTACCAATAATTACCGCAAAGACCTGATGGGCGATCCGGGCCCTAAGGAAGGCGTGGTGAACGGAGTAGATGATTGTGCCAAAGCCGTGCGCCAGCGTTACAAGGAAGGATCAGACCTGATAAAAATTACGGCAACCGGCGGTGTATTAAGCATGGCCAAAGACGGCAGCGGTGCGCAGTTTACTGAAGAAGAAGTAAAGGCAATTGTAGCTACCGCCAAAGATTATGGATTTAAAGTAGCCGCCCATGCACATGGCGCGGAAGGAATGAAGCGTGCCGTGTTGGGAGGTGTAAATTCTATTGAGCACGGAACCTATATGACCGAAGAAGTGATGGAACTGATGAAACAAAGAGGCACGTATCTTGTTCCAACAATTATAGCAGGAAAATCATCAGCCGACTCTGCAAAAAAGCCGGGCTATTATCCAGAGATTGTACGTGCCAAAGCATTGGTGGTGGGTAATTACATACAGGCCACTTTCGCGAAAGCCTATAAGGCAGGCGTAAAAATCGCATTCGGAACCGATGCCGGCGTATACCCGCATGGCAAGAACTGGATGGAATTTGTATATATGACTGAAGCCGGTATGCCCATACTGGAAGCCATACGCGCCGCAACACTTAGTGCTTCTGATTTGTTGGGCGATGACAGGCTGGGCTTAATCGAAAAAGATAAACTGGCCGATATCGTTGCCGTAGACGGCGATCCCACCAAAGATGTAAAGAGTATGGGAAGAGTAAAGTTTGTGATGAAGAATGGAGTGGTGTATAAAAACGAATAGAATATCGAATATTGAACAAGGAATGTTGAATGCTGATTTAAATTTACTTCAACATTCAACATTCCTTGTTCAATATTCATGATTCCCTCAGCCTTTCCACTTTTTTAACTGCTGCAACACCGCCCGCAAATCTTTGGGGATGGGTGCTTCCAGGTGGTAGGTTTCGCCGTTAAGGGTAAACTTCAATTGATAAGAATGCAGGGCAAGTCTTGATAAGATCGGCTTTTCTTCTTCGGCCGTTTTGGCCAGTTTAAAATTCTTTTTCAGGGAAGAAAGCAAAACAGGTTTGGCATCGCCATAAATTTCATCACATACAATGGAATGCCCTATATGCTGCATATGCACCCGTATCTGGTGCGTGCGACCCGTATGAATGCGGAACCTTACC
Organism: Bacteroidota bacterium; assembly: GCA_040390405.1. Lineage (GTDB taxonomy): Bacteria > Bacteroidota > Bacteroidia > Chitinophagales > Chitinophagaceae > Sediminibacterium. The sequence goes on along the minus strand of JAZJYJ010000011.1, from coordinate 13,857 downwards.
CAGGAGTATAAACGGAAAGATTCCAGCACTTCATAATCCGTTAACGAAAGCTTACCCTTCGCATGTGTCATCATTCTGGTGGCTTTGCCGGGATGCTCCATAATGGGTGCATCAATGCTTCCGGAAGCATTCATCATATTGCCATACACAAGACCTGTATAATATTTCTCCATCTCCCTTCCTTCAAACAATAGGGAAAGTTCTTTGTGCGATTCTTCTGTTTTGGCAAATACAATAATGCCACTGGTATCCCTGTCGAGACGGTGAACGGTATAAATACCGCCGAATTTTTCTTTCAAAATATCTTTCAAAGAAATTTCCTGCCCCAGCCTGTCCGGGATGCTCAACAAACCCGATGGCTTATTAACGGCGACGAACTGTTCGTTTTCAAAAATGATATCAGGATGCATGCGTATAATAAATGTTATTTAAGTAATGTACCGTCAAATCTCCTCTGTGTAACTCCTAATCTCCGTGCCTCTGTGGTGAAAAAAGATCGGAGCGAAGGCTTTACCACAGAGGCACGGAGATTAGAAGTTGCACAGAGAATTCCTGTTATTATAATATGTTATAGTTGTGCAAAACGTTATTTAATTACAAATGGTAATAAGAGAAGGAATAAATCCAAATTCCAAAATTTCCCAATCCCCAATTCCAAAATGGTCCTTATTTGCTTTCTTTATTTTTTCTCAGAAAAGACTGGTTCATAAACTTAAGCAACCGCACTTCTTTCTCCTGCAGAAAACGGAATTTACCGCGCTCAACATTTTTCTTGGTAAGGTTGGCAAACATTACGCGGTCAAGACCTTTCACATCATAACCCAGGTGCTCAAAAATGCGGCGCACAATACGGTTACGGCCACTATGAATTTCTATGCCTACCACATGTTTGTCTTTGGGATCGGTATAGCCAACGGCATCAGCTTTTACCAAACCATCTTCAAGGGTAACGCCTTCTAAAATAGATTCAAGGTCTTTCTTGGTAACGGGTTTGTCAAGCGTTACTTCATAGATCTTTTTGATCTCGAAAGAAGGGTGGGTTAATTTCTGTGCAAGTTCACCATCATTGGTCAGGATCAATACGCCGGTGGTATTTCTATCGAGTCGTCCAACAGGATACACTCTTTCAGTAGTTGCGTTTTTCACAAGATCCATCACGGTCTTTCTTCCTTCCGGATCATTGGAGGTAGTGATAAAATCCTTGGGTTTATTCAACAGGATGTAAACAGCATTCTTTTGCAGAAATACCTGTTTGCCTTTTACGATCACTTTATCGTTGCCGGTTACTTTATAACCGGGTTCAAAAATTTTATCACCGTTTACGGTAACTTTCCCTTCTTTCACCAGCTCGGCCGCTTCGCGACGCCCACAAACACCTGCATGCGCAATGAATTTGTTCAGCGGCATTTGTTCTGAAACAGCTTTATCGGTTTCAGGTTTATTGGTATCCGGATTCTGTACGCGGTTATCCGGTTTCTTAAATCTTTTTCCGGGCTTTTGGGGAGCTTCTGTCTCACCACGTTTTTTTGCAAAAGGCTTTTCTGTTCTCGCCCCCACCTTATTCGTGGCTCGTGGCTCGTGTTTCTTACCTAAACCTGGTTTATCCTGTTTCTTGAATTTTGGCTCCAGCGCCTTCGGTTCTTCGTCACGTACAATGCCGCGCATTTTATCGATCTTCTTCTGCCGCATTTCTTCTCCGGCGGCACGTGCGGCCAATTTGATCTTCTTTTTTTCCTGGCGGAAAGCTTCTTTTACAGCGCTGCCTTTTTTCTGGTTGGCAAACTTGTCGAAGTTGTCTGTTCTTTTTTTCATGAAGTGGTGTTTATGCTGTTTTTCAACAGGAATGGCAAAGGTAGCTGAATAATAATAAATGGATTTTTCGGACAAACCTGGTGAATATCGAATATTGAGCAAGGAATGTTGAATAATGAGGTACTACTTCAACATTCAACATTCCTTGCTCAATATTCAATATTCTCTACTTGTTCTTATTCGCCAACTGCCCGCACGCCGCATCAATGTCTTTACCGCGGCTGCGGCGTAGTCTTGCATTTACTTTATTGGATTCGAGGATGCCCATAAAATGTTGGATGCCTTCTTCATCGGGTTTGCCGAAACGGAAAGCGTCAATGGGGTTGTATTCGATGATGTTGATGAGATCGGCGGGAACCTGGCGGTAGATCTTGGTCAGTTCTTCCGCATCCTTGTCAGAATCGTTCAGGTTTTTGAAGAGAATGTATTCAAGTGTGATCTCGTTGCCGGTTTGTTTGTAGAAATAATTCAGCGCCTCAACCAGCACTTTGATGCTATTGTGTTCATTGATAGGCATGATGGTATTGCGCTTGGCATCATTGGCCGCATGTAGGGAAAGCGCCAGTTTAAAACGCACCTGGTCATCACCCAGCATACGGATCTGTTTGGCAACACCGGCAGTAGAAACAGTGATGCGTTTAGGACTCATAAACAAACCATCTTCCGCAGAAATGCGTTCAATGGCCTTGAGCACATTGCTGTAATTCATCAGCGGTTCGCCCATGCCCATGAAAACGATATTCGATAATTTCTTTTCGTAAGTGGCTTCGCTTTGTTTGTTGATGAGTACAACCTGGTCGTAGATCTCGTCATAGGTAAGGTTGCGTTTACGGTCCATATAACCGGTGGCGCAGAACTTACAGCTCAGGCTGCAACCGATCTGGGAAGAAACACAGGCGGTCTTTCTTTCATCCGTAGGAATGAGTACGCCTTCGATCAAATGGTTGTCGAATGTTTTGAAACGGCTTTTAATGGTGCCATCGTCACTAAACTGGGTAGCATCCACTTTTAAGGCAGGAAGGGTAAAATCGGCAGCCATCCTGGTACGCAATTCCTTACTCAGGTTGGTCATTTCCTCAAAACTGTGCGCATGTTTCTGCCAGAGCCATTCATGTACCTGTTTTACACGAAACTTTTTGTCGCCGATAGAGGCAAAATAAGCTTCGAGATCGCTGATACTCTGGTGGCGTATATTGGGTAAAACGGTGTTCATCCGGCAAAGATACCGCCTAAGCCCCTGAAGGGGCAATTTTTATGATACAAACTCTATCTTGCGCTTCCTTTCAGGAATTTGTTTAACAGGAATTTTGTCAGATATGAAAACATGTTATGTAATTGATGCAGTAAGAACCCCTATTGGCCGCTATGGCGGGAAGTTAAGCGGGTTCCGTCCGGACGATCTGCTGGCCCATACCATCAGTTCTTTACTGCAACGCAATCCTGATATTGATCCAGCCAAAATAGAAGATGTGATAGCCGGCGCGGCCAACCAGGCCGGAGAAGACAACCGCGATGTGGCCCGTATGGCAGCCTTGCTCGCGGGCTTGCCGGTAAGTGTAGGCGGCAATACCGTAAACCGTTTGTGTGCCAGCGGACTGCAGGCCATTATGGATGCGGCACGCGCCATTATGTGTAATGAAGGCATGTTATACATTGCCTGTGGTGTAGAGAGTATGACACGTGCTCCATTCGTTACCGCCAAAAGCGAAGGTGCCTGGAGCCGTAAAACAGAAACCTACGACACTACCATCGGATGGCGTTTTACCAATAAGAAACTGGCCGAAATGTATCATCCATACAGCATGGGTGAAACAGCGGAGAATGTGGCACGTGAATGGAATATCAGCCGCGAAGAACAGGATGCTTTTGCATTGACATCACAACAAAAATATTTTGCGGCACTGGAAGCGGGTAAATGGGAAAACGAGATCATCGCAATAGAAATGATCAACGACCGCCTCATCACCTGGTTTAACCAGGATGAACATCCACGCCAGACATCGCTCGAAAAACTAGCCGGGTTAAAACCCGCCTTCGCAAAAGACGGATCTGTAACCGCAGGAAATTCTTCCGGCATCAATGACGGAGCTGCAGCCATGCTGCTGGCCAGTGAAGAAGCGGTGAAACTGTTTAACCTGCAACCCATTGCCCGTATTGTGAGTATGGCCGTGGCAGGCGTAGATCCGGCCATTATGGGAATGGGGCCGGTACCATCTTCTTCAAAAGCGCTACAGCGCGCGGGCTTAACTGTGGGCGATCTTGACCTGGTGGAGCTGAATGAGGCATTTGCATCACAAAGCCTGGCCTGTATCAAAGAACTGGCGCTCGACACAAGCATAGTAAACATAAACGGTGGATCCATTGCCATTGGCCATCCATTGGGCTGTAGCGGCGTACGGATTTCTACCACCTTAGTGCATGAAATGAACAGGCAGAAAGCCAAATACGGCCTGGCAACCATGTGTGTAGGCGTGGGGCAGGGGGCGGCAGTTATTTATGAAGGGCTCTGATTTTATTTTGAATGCTGAATTTTACATGTTGAATAAAACACATTACCCCCTTGGCTGAGTTGCGCCAGGCAGGAGGAATTGTATGCAACAATTGAATAACAAAATATTGTTATTCAATAAGTTATCTGGAAACTCCCCTTGAATTGCTTTGTTCCTTCCTTTTTAAAACAGCGCTTTTTACCCGTATGTACAGGCCGTATTTGCTCGTAATCGCTTCGGGATTGCTTCGGGGTTGCTCCACAGTAAGTCCACATTAACTCCACAGTAACTCCACATTAATGTGGAGTTACTGTGGAGTTAATGTGGACTTACTGTGGGTTTAATACGAACCAAACCCGGCTAAACTATGGCTTTGTACAGGCTATACGGCCGAAGGCACGACTGGTTTTTTGCAAATAAATCCGCAATCGGTTAAATATTAATTATTTTGAGATACTAAAACACTGTTCGTATGAAAAAAGGCGTACTGCTTCTATGCTTAACCATTGTTTTTTTTGCAGTGGCACAGGCAAAAATGCCGGTAGGGGATTCTACATTGCAGCAATTTGTTGGTAAGTATAAATTTCCTGATGGCAGCGTGGTGGCAGAGGTAACCGTTGCTTTGGAAGACGGGGCATTAACCATGACATCTTCCGCTGGAACTTCTGCTTTGGAAAAACAAAGCGATGACCTGTATACCATTGTTCAATTCCAGGGAACAGCTAAATTTAACCGCGATACAAATAAGAAAATAATTGGTGTAAGTATCAACGCCATGGGGTACCAATTAGAAGGCACCAAAACGGAAAACGCTACCACAAAGAATTTTGTTCCCTTACTCATACAATTGAATACACACTAACCTACCTTGCTTGTTTGCCCTATATAAGGAGCCGCGATAGTTATCGTCATTGCGAGGAACGAAGCAATCTGTGCATTGCATTACGGGTCGTTTGCTATTTTGTAACATAGACTGCCTCGCATTGCACACCCTCTGCTATTTGTAACACAGATTGCTTCGTTCTTGCAATGGCGTCATTGCAAGTCGGTTGCTATTTGTAACATAGACTGCCTCGCATTGCAGGCCCTCTGCTATTTGTAACACAGATTGATTTGTTCTTGCAATGGCGTCATTGCGAGGAGGAACGACGAAGCAATCTGTGCATCGCATTGCAGGTCGTTTGCTATTTGTAACATAGACTGCCTCGCATTGCAGGCCCTCTGCCATTTGTAACACAGATTGCTTCGTTCCTCGCAATGACGGTATTTTCAAGACGGAGGATTTTACTGAGTACGACAGGACTTATTGATAATAGGTTTCATCCAGGTAAAAAAGACCGTCATCTTTTTTCCAGTACCAGAATTTCTTTTTGTACACGCAGTAAGTGCCTTTGGCAGATTTTGAAGCCAGTTTCTCCGGAACAAACAATACCCTCGGCGGTACCATCTTAAAACGATAGATCAGGTTTTGCCGCTGGTCGGGTGTAAAGGCGCGGGTGATTTTTTTATAATCTACTTTGCCGGCAATGTCTTCGGGTAGCTTATCGCGGGAAGTGATGATCTTTCCTGATTCGTCAATGACAATCATGGGACTGGCGAATGCAGTGGCGGCTGGTGCAGGATTTACAGCAGCGGGCGTTTCTTCATGAATAACCGGCGGCACAACCGTTGTTGTTTTGGGGGGAGCAACTGTTTCAGTTCTTACTGGCGGCTTGCTGGCTACCGGATGCACTTTTTTGCTGCAGGAAGCCAATACGAATAGGCAGGAAAACCAAAGGAATCTTTTCATATTGTCCATTTTGCAGCAGATAGCTGAAAAAACTGTGCCAATTATCGCATCCGGAATATTTATAAGCCAAAAGCAAAATTGTGTAAAGAGGCCTGTTCAACGGTTTGCTGCTCGCTTTTACGCAGGTCTTTTACCATACAGGTACCATTGGCCAGCTCTTCGCTGCCAAGGATTACCACGTAAGGGATTTGTTTTTTATCCGCGTATTTAAACTGTTTGTCAAATTTGGCCTGTTCGTGAAAAAGTTCACAGGCAATGCCTGTATTGCGCAGTTGCTGCATCAGCTCAAACGCTTTCCTGCTTTCGGCTTCACCGAGGTGGAAGAATAAAACCTGTGTACCCGTTTGTACTTCTTCAGGAAATAATTTCAGTTCTTCCATTACATCATAGATCCTGTCTACGCCAAAGCTGATCCCCACACCCGGTACATTTGGTACGCCAAACAAACCGGTTAGATCATCGTATCTGCCACCGCCGCCGATACTGCCCATCTGTACGTTCTTCGCTTTTACTTCGAAGATGATGCCAGTGTAATAGTTGAGGCCGCGGGCTAATGTAAAATCAGTCTGGAGTCTGGAGTCTGGAGTCTGGAGTTGATAATTCAGGATGTATTCGAGTTCTTCGATGCCTTTTAAACCTGTTTCATTATTGCCGATCAGGATTTTCAGGGAAGCGATTTTTTCTTCGTTAGATCCTTCAATGGAAAGATATTTTTCGATAATACTGATCTGGGTATCTGTTAAGCCTTTTGCGGCCAGGTCTGCTTTTACTTTTTCTAATCCAATTTTATCCAGCTTGTCAATAGCTACGGTAATATCCACCATCTTATCAATGCCACCGCAGAGCTCTGCCAGAGCGGCCAGTATTTTGCGGCTGTTGAGTTTGATCTCTACAGCGATACCCAGTTTTTCAAAAACGGTGGCATAAATATTAGCGAGTTCTACTTCATTTAACAATGATTTACTTCCTACCACATCCGCATCGCACTGGTAAAATTCCCTGTAGCGGCCTTTCTGCGGCCTGTCGGCACGCCAAACCGGCTGTACCTGGTAGCGTTTAAAGGGAAGGGTAAGCTGGCCATAATTCATGGCTACATAACGAGCAAAAGGTATGGTCAGATCATAACGCAAGGCCCGCTCGGTAATACCTTTTGTATTCTTACCTGATAATACTTTCTCAAAATCTTCTTTTGCCTGCTGGTGTTTATCGGGATTGTCTAACCCGTTGTTGAGTATTTTAAAAATAAGCTTATCGCCCTCCTCGCCATACTTTCCCATCAGCGTATCCAGGTTTTCCATAGCCGGTGTTTCCAGCGGCTGAAATCCATACAGTTCAAATACGGAACGGATGGCCTGGAAAATATAATTGCGCTTGCGCACAACAGCCGCGCTGAAATCTCTGGTTCCTTGTGGTAAGCCGGGTTTACTCATGGGTGGTTGTGGTAGTTAAAAGGGTTGAAGTAGTTAAAAGGGTTAAAGTGGTTATAAGGGTTAAAGTGGTTAAAAGAGTTAAAATAGTCAAGAAAAGGGTAGTTGATGGTTCACTCAATTTAACCCAACTTGACTTCTTCAACCAATCGCCCGCAAGCTTTATCCAGCATATCAAATACCAAATGGTAATCTTTTTCTGTTCCATACCAGGGGTCGGGCACTTCGCGGTCTTCTCCGGGATAAAGTAGGTTCAGTATCCTGTCCGTTTTTTCAGCGTTCCAGTTTTCCCGGGCGATTTGTTTTACCGCTTCGTAATTTTCGGTATCCATCACAAAAATTCTGTCGAACAAACAAAGATCCTCTTTTACCAAACGCCTGCAGCGTTGTGTACTGATATCGATTCCGTTTTCCCGGGCCACTTTCTGTGAAAGATGGTGAGGGGGTTCGCCAATATGGTACCCGTTGGTGCCGGCACTGTCAATTTCCCAGTCAAGACCCGCTTCTGCAACCTTTGCCTGTAAAATACCTTCGGCCAATGGACTGCGGCAAATATTACCCAGGCATACCATCAGAATTTTCATGGCGGCAAAGATACTATTCCGTCAGCATTGTTGATTGTCAGTTGTATTATGCGGCAGGGCTAACGTTCATTAGCCTTTACGCCGGTATTATGGAAATGTTTAATCGATTGCATCTTAGCACTAATAACCGGCGAATTGTTTCAAATTGTCGGCCATAATTGTTGCAGCTGAATAAAATTATTAACTAAATTGCCCATCCCGGTATAATTGATTGAGGAAATGGAAAACGAAATAAGAGGAAAACAGAAGAAAAGTTACAACGTAATGCGGATGTCGTACGACTTCACCATTGCGGTTTTGCTTTTAGGAATGGCCGTTATCATGCTTTTTGCAGACAAACTGGGTATTGAACAACTAGCCGGAAAAGACAACGAGTTTTTCAGGTATTTTTTTGGCGGACTTTGTTTGTTATATGGAGGGTTCCGGGTATACAGGGGATTTCAACGTGATTATTAAGCAGATGGGAAAAAGAGTGTTATACGCAGTGTGCGGATTGGGGTTACTGTTCTTTATTTCCTGTAAAAATTCAGGGAGGAAACCCGACGATCGTGATACACCCACCAACGGAGAGATTAATATCAGCGTAGACGAAAGCTTTAAGCCGGTGATTGAAGAGCAATTGCTGGTACATCATTCTTCTTTTCCCAATACCACCATCCATGTATCCTATAAATCAGAAGCAGCCTGTTTCAGGGATTTGCAGTCAGACAGCACGCGGATGATTATTGTGGCAAAGGGTTTGAACGATCAGGAAGCCAAGAGTTTTGAAGATAACCTGTCGTACAAACCACAGTACGGCATACTTGCTTACGATGCGGTAACCGTAGTGGTAAGTCGCCAGGCGAAAGACAGTGTATTTACCATTGCGCAGTTGAAAGACATACTCAGTGGTAAAAACAAGGTTACAGCGGTAATGGATGGAAAAAACGCTACCAGCACCGTTCGTTACCTGATGGATAGTGTATTACGCGGCACGCCGATAGGCAAGAACGTAGTGGCAGTGGATGGAAGTGAAAAAGTAATTGAAGCGGTATCCGATAACCCCAATGCAATAGGATTTGTGGGCTTGAGTTGGGTGGCAGACAGTTATGATCCCAAACAGGTGGCTAACCTGAAAAAGATCCGCACCGCTTTAATTGAATGTGTTAAATGTGAAGAAAAGGACCTGTTCGCGAAGCCTTCACAGGCATCGCTGGCATATGGGGAGTACCCACTGGCACGGCCCTTGTATTATATACTAAAGGAAAATGCGGCAGGACTTGGAACAGGTTTCATGAATTTCATGAGCCTGGAAAGAGGGCAGCTGATTTTCAGAAGATCTTTTCTTGTACCGGCTAAAATGGGTTTTAACAAGCGGTTGGGAAAAATTAAGGATGCAGATTGACACTATAATTATAAAAACTGAAAAATGAAGAAGACCGTTTCTCTGATGTTTACAGCAATGCTTGCTGCACAGTGTTTGATGGCCCAGATCCCGGCTGGCATCAAATTCCTGAATTATGAAAAGAACAAGAGTGCCAAGGAAGCATTTCAGAAAGCTTATGATGCCAATCCGAAAGACCCCCAGGCTATTTATTGGTTAGGACAAGCCATACTTGCAATAGATGGCGGAGACCCAACCAAGGAGCAGGTACAGGCTACGAAAGCACTTTACCAGAAAGGCCTGAGCGAGGTAGGCAGTGATGCCTGGTTACTCGTGGGAATGGGCCATGTGGAGATCCTGGAAAAAGGCGATATCAATTCTGTAAAACAGAAATTTGAGCAGGCTATTACAGCTACTACAGAAACCAAAGGAAAAAACAAAGGCAAACCCAATCCTGCTATATTGAATGCCATTGGCCGTGCCAATGCAGAAGTGCTGAGTACATTGGGCGATCATGCGTATGCGGTAGATAAACTGAAACAGGCAGCAGCCATTGACCTGACCGATCCGGATATCATGATCAATATGGGTATCAATTACCTGAAAATGGGTGGCGAAAATGGTGGGGAAGCTGTAAAAGCTTACCAGGAAGCCCTGAACCGCGATCCTAAAAGCGCAAAAGCATTTTACCGTATCGGTAAAATTTACCAGAGCCAGAATAACAAGGAATTGTTTGAGCAGAATTTCAATGGAGCCATTGCTGCAGACCCTGCATTCCCCCCGGTGTATTATGCATATTATGACTACTATGCAACCCGTGATGTGAACAGGGCAAAGGAATACCTTGATAAATACATTGCAACTGCTGACAAAGATCCGTTGCTGGATTTGTTATTAGCAGATTACCTGTTCCGCTCAGGAAAAAATGCGGAGTCATTAGCAAAAGTAAAAGAACTGGATGCCGCAGTGGGTGTAAAAGCCCTTCCTAAACTGGATATCCTGTATGCATTGAACTACGACAGAACCGGCGATTCCGTACAGGCTAAAAATTCATTGACCCGATATTTTGCGAATGCACCCGTAGATAAAATTGTTCCAGGCGATTATGAACTGGCCATTAAAGTGTTCTCTAAATTCCCAGGAAGCGAGAAAGAAGCGATCAGTTACATAGATAAAGCCATTGCCAACGATACTTCAAAGAATAACAGGATGAATTACATGATTCTTGCTTCTGATCTATTGGGTAAGGCAAAAATGTACCCAGAGCAATTTAGCTGGATCCAGAAAAGAATTGCACTGAAAGGCACGATGAGCGAAGCTGATCATTATGCTGTTACATCAGCCGCACTCAATGCAAAAGATTATACGCAAACCATTTCACTGGCTAAAACCTATATGGCAGCTTATCCGGATAAAGGTCAACCTTACCGTTTCATGAAGCTGGCATCAATGGCTGCTGATCCTGATACAACCAAAGGCATTGCCATTGCAGGGCTTACTTATATTGATTCTGTATATGCATCTATCAGTAAAGAAAAATACAAAAAGGAGATTCTTTCCAACCAGGGCTTTATCATTTATACCTATGGTAATTCGCTGAATATTATGAAGCGCAATCCTGAATTAAAGCCGCCTGCAACGGTTGGCGCGCCTCCAACAGAAATACTCGCTAAATTCCTTGATGTTTGTCAGAAAGGAATCGATTTGGCGAATGAGATACTGGCAGCCTATCCTGATCCGAACGACGATAATAATAAATATGCGGTAGGAGCCAAAACCGAGTTTCAGCGAAACATAGATTTTTACAGCAAGCCACAGGCCCCCGTTAAAAAAGGCGGCGGTGGTGGTGGTGCAGCCTCGGCCGGAAAAGGCAAATAAAAAAAATACCTGAAAAAACTCCCCATAACCGGGGAGTTTTTCTTTTATATGCCTCACAAGTGTATTTTTGCACCACAATAATTTTTTCACATGAGCTGGCTTTCTTTGTTATCCGATGCAAGTGCATCCAATTCTGCGGCTAATTATTTTCCAATCGGAGTTCAGTTGATCTTTGCGGCGGGTTTTGTGGCTACCATGATAGGCTTTTCTGCCTGGGTGGGGCCCAAACGTAAAACCACCGATAAGCTGGAAAACTTTGCCAGTGGTATTGAAACCCATGGTAACGCCCGCCAGCCAATGGCCATCAAGTATTTTCTGGTGGCGATCCTGTTCGTTTTGTTTGATGTGGAAGTGATCTTCTTCTACCCCTACGCGGTCAATTTCCGCGAACTGGGCTGGGGCGGATTCAGCGCGGTATTGATGTTTGTTGCTTTTTTCCTGGTAGGATTTATCTATATCATTAAGAAAGGCGCATTGACCTGGGAAGACTAGAGAGGGAATTAGTAATTAATAATTAGTAATTAGTAATTGGAGGACAATGAGTTTAAACAGCGTCCAAAAGGTTATGATTACTGGTTTAATTACTAATTACTAATTACTAATTATTAATTAAAAATATGTCACGTCCGGTACGTTTTAATATTCATCCGATAGAAGCAAAGATCAGCGAATCTGTTGCGGGTGCGGAAGCGCCTGAAGGATACGCCGGTGAGGGTTTTTTCACAACCAAGCTGAGCGATGTGGTGGGCCTTGCCCGCAAAAATTCCCTGTGGCCCTTGCCTTTCGCCACTTCCTGCTGTGGTATCGAATTCATGGCTACCATGGGTTCTCATTACGACCTCGCACGTTTTGGTTCCGAAAGGGTGGGCTTCTCTCCCCGCCAATGCGATCTGTTGATGGTAATGGGTACCATCGCCAAAAAAATGGGTCCTGTATTGCGCCAGGTATATTTGCAGATGGCCGAACCCCGTTGGGTGATCGCGGTAGGCGCCTGTGCCTCCAGTGGTGGTATTTTTGACAGTTATAGTGTGTTACAGGGAATTGACCAGATCATTCCGGTAGATGTATATGTACCCGGTTGCCCGCCAAGGCCCGAAGCCATCCTGGATGGTTTTATGAAGATCCAGGACCTGGTAGGCCAGGAAAGCATCCGCCGCAGAAACAGCGAGCAGTATAAGGCGCTGATGAACGGGTATGGAATAGAATAAATAGTCGATAGTCCATGGTCGATAGTCCATGGATACAAATCATCATTTTCCTATGGACCATGGTCTATGGACAAAGAAGCAACAATGGCTTTAAACAACGAAAGAATTCAACAAAAGCTGACAGAGAAATTTGGAGACGCTGTTTTCCATTTTGAAGACACCTATGGTATGCTCAGTTTTGAAGCGGCCAAAGACAATAACCTGAAACTGCTCCAGTTTTTGCACGATGACGAAGAACTTGGGTTCCGTTTTTTGACGGATCTCTGCGCGGTAAATTATCCTGACCAGCCCGGAAGGGAACTGGCCGTGGTGTATCACCTGCACAATCTGGCAGCCAATGTTCGCGTGCGTTTTAAAGTGTTTACAGATATCACTACACCGGATGTATACACAGCATCAAAATTGTTTTCCGCTGCCAATTGGATGGAGCGCGAGACCTTTGATTTTTACGGTGTAAACTTCGTAGGTCATCCCAACCTGAAAAGAATATTGAATGTGGATGAGATGGATTATTTCCCCATGCGGAAAGAATATCCTTTGGAAGACCAGACAAGAAGGGATAAAGATGATGAGATGTTTGGAAGAGGGTAGGGAATATTGAACAGATGAACAAGGAACAGGGGAATGTTGAATGAGAGGGGGCGTGAGTGGTGAGGTTTAAGTTTACTCACGGCTGACGATTGACGACTCCGAAAAAGGCACAACAAAAGTTGATTAAAGATATATAGCTGATTATATAATGACAGAGCATCGACACCATATCAAACTGCCGGAAGGCTCGATAGAAAAGCAGACAACTACGTTGAATGTGGGTCCTACGCACCCTGCTACGCATGGCGTGTTCCAGAACATTATGGAACTGGATGGAGAACGCATTGTATCAACCGAATCTACGGTGGGGTATATACACCGCGCCTTTGAGAAGATTGCCGAGCGCAGACCTTTGTACCAGATCACACCATTGACGGATCGTTTGAATTATTGCAGCAGTCCCATTAATAACATGGGCTGGCATTTAACCTGCGAGAAATTATTGAACGTACAAACGCCTAAGCGTGTAGATTACCTGCGTGTGATCATCATGGAGCTGGCGCGTATTTCGGATCACCTGATCTGTAATTCCATTGTAGGTGTTGATACAGGCGCCTATACAGGTTTCTTGTATGTGATGCAGTACCGTGAATTAATTTATGAGATATATGAAGAAGTATGTGGGTCCCGCCTTACTACTAATATTGGGCGTATTGGCGGCTTTGAAAGGAATTTCACAAATACAGCGTTTACGAAACTCGAGAAATTCTTAAAAG
>JAZJYJ010000010.1:82444-130640 GCA_040390405.1 Bacteroidota bacterium | reverse complement strand
AAGGGAGCATAGCTCAGCTGGTTTAGAGCATCTGCCTTACAAGCAGAGGGTCCGCGGTTCGAACCCGTGTGCTCCCACAAAGCGGAAAGCCTTAGTAGCAGAGGTTTTCCGCTTTTTTACTTCACTCGGTTATTGTAGCATTTTTATTCAATAGTTAACAAAATCGTTAACACTAAAAATGCGCGTACAATGATCACCCTCTCCAACGGTTGCTATTGCAGCCAACCTTCAGTAAATCCGAAAAATTATAACCAGGTAACAGCTTCCGTTAAAAAGGATTGGTATATCGCATACCGGTTCTACGACCCCACTGTGCTTGATAAGAATGGCAAGATCAAGCCATACCTGCGGATCATCAAAGGGATGAACTTTTACAAGAACCTTAAGGACCGCCGCTCGGCCACGAAAGAATTACTGGATATCGAACTGCGCCGGCTGCAGGTGGATGGCTTCAACCCGATCACCAACACCTTCTCCCCAGAATTCGAAATCGAGGTCGGGATTGACCCGCAAACCAAGCTGATAAAAGCGCTTGAGGTCGGTTACAACAAACTCGAGGTAACGGAAGCAACGCTCCGCAACATTAAAAGCTGCCGGACGTATATAGAACTTGCCATGGGTAAGATGAATTGGAGCGATCTGCGCCTGTCAGATGTTACTCGCAAGCACATAAAAGCCATACTGGATATGTGTAAACTTTCCGAGTGTTCTTATAACCACTACCGGACCTACCTCATGATGATGATCAAAGCGATCGATTATTTTGAAGTAAACCCAGTCGAGGGGGTACCGAAGAAAGCCGAACCAAAGCGAATCCGACCGGTTATGGTGCGAGAGTTACGCCAGCGCGTGGAAGAACATTACCGCGAAGCGGATCCTGTCTTCCTTAACTTCCTGCATATTTTCTTCCATTCTGGCGCCCGGGAGATCGAGCTGCTGAGATTACAGAAAGAACATGTGGATTTAAAGAACAAACGATTCATCGTAGCCATCCGCAAAGGCGGCTCTACCCGGGAAGTTCACAGGCCCATCAAGGATATCGTTTTCCCGCTCTGGGAGCATCTGATCAGCCAGGCGCGAACTGGCCAGTACTTGTTCGGCATTGACTTTCAGCCGGACGATAAACCTTGCAAGCGAGATTACCTCACCCGTAAGTGGAATAGTGAGGTTAAAGACGATAAAACCGGCCTTAAAATCAAAGCCGACCTGTACACCTTGAAACACGCCAACCTCGATGAAACAGCTGAGCTATTGTCGCTTGCAGAGGCGTCAAAGATGGCCGGCCACACAACACCGGTGATCACGTTGGATTATGCTCAAGGTGAAAAGGAACGGCAGGCAGACAGGTTGCGAAAAGTCAACAATCCTTTCGCTTAATTCTCGCCATGATCACGGCATACAGTAAAAGATGTTTCAATTGCTTTTTCATTAATCGAAGATCCGTTGGAATTTGCGGTTAAAATAGCGTGTTTTCACCCGATTTTTCTGATCCATTGTAAATTGCTGTATGAGTTCAAGTCTGGAGCAAGTGATCAGGAATGACTATTTTCGGAAGCGACACGACATTATCATGTCAATTGTGGCAACATTTTTAGGCGGCAAATACAACTATTGGCAAGATAGGCTGCGGTGGAAAACAGAGAGCAACGGGGATAATGTGGCTATTTTCGTCGATGGCCAATACGTTGGTGTTTTGCATACTGATTATCCGGAACACCCTACCACACTTGATGATATAAATATTGAGTTTTTAATTCGCGGGTAGGTAACTTCATGGGCTAATATTGCGAATTAATCGTCAATTGAAATCTGATCTCATTGCCAAAACAAAATGACCCCGGGAAACATCACTATGTTCCTAAATGCTATCTGAACTCATTTATATCAGACGGTATGTTGTGGAAAAAAGTGATTAAATATGACCATTATAAGAAGGTCTTCCCAGTACAAGTATGCTGGGAATTAAATGCAAACCGCATTCGAGATTTGAACTACCCAATCTTTGATGGCGTTGAAGATCCATTTGTAGTAGAAAAAACAGCCTTCGCTATACAGGAAAATAATTTCCAAAAGTATTTACATCCGTTAATCGAATTTAAGAAAGCTCCAATAAAGGTCGCTTATTCGGATCACCACCTTTTTTTGGCGACCTTACTGACAATTAAAAGACGAAACCCAAATACCAGAAGAGAACTGATCAATCAGTTTAAAAATTCACCCAAAAAAGAGCATTACGATTTTATAAAAGACTCCATCGCAGAGGAATACGGCGTCAGATTGCTCACTGATGCAGATGAGAAAAGAATTGATGCATTCTTAGAAAACGAAAGTACAAATCCAGATCGACTGCACGATATGTACCTTAATGCTTTCCTTAATAAAGAGACCTTTACAACACTTGAGAATATTGCTACCGATTTATTAAACTTAAAATCCATCATTTTACACTGCCCTTCTCAGTCGCAATTTATCACATCTGATAACCCCGGCTTTGTTAAATGCGGTGATGTAGTTTTAAACTTTGGCGGCTTCGGAGGACAATACGAATTTTTCTTCCCGTTAACACCGACCACTTGCTTGTACCTTAATTCGAGCCTTAAGGACGTACCGAACAATCAAAAATCCGTTTACCCAATAGCTATTGAAGAAGCGTTCGTCAAACAAATAAACCGAGAGTCAAAGTCAGTATGTATGGAGCAATTATTCGCCAATAAAAAGATTTTTTTGGAGCAGATATAAAAACAAGCCCCGGGTAGAAACCCAGGGCGAGCCAAAACTAACTGCTTATGAGAAAAACTTACGGGGTACATCCGGGTGGGTACGGACAGCCAACGATTTCTTCTGGTGGATCATCTTCGGACCCTTCGGCTTTCGGGGCTGGCGGCTGTACTCTGGCGGTAAACTGGCGCTTGCTCTCCGGATCAACCTTTACGATAATGTTTTTTGCATTGATGTTCTTTCCAACCAGGTTGAGAAGATCTTCGATTCTGAAAGTGAACTCTTGCATCTTTTGGATTTATGGATTTTAAAACGGGGTTACTTTACATCATCAACGATCCTGATCACCCAGCCTCGCAGGTACTTGTTTTGCGAGGCATTGTTTTCGACAATGGCCAATCGGTACCGGATCCGGGAAAGGGTAAACTTGTACAGAAACGCTTTTTTCCTCAATGAATCCACCAGCTTTTTGTAACGGATATTCTGCTGCCATATCGAGTCGACACCGATCTCCTGCATTGCAAAAATGCTGTCTGCTTTGCGGTCATAATTGACCAGGCGGCGATCGGAAGAATCGCACCTGCTTTTCCAGTACTCGCAGCTGTCAATTCGGGATGGCTCTACCGCGGCCGGTTTCTGTTGTTTGCAGGAAAAACAGAACAAAAAAAGTAATACGGTTAAAATTCTCATACAGGGTTGTTTATGTATTGTAAGGTTGCTTCGGACATTTTACCGGTTACTGGCAGCCCAGCGATCTGTTGGGCCTGTTTAATGGAAGCATTACCGGCATTCACCTCCTCATCATAGATCTTCTCTGCGATCTGTTGATCATCGATACGATCACCCAATACACCATCCCAATACTTCTTTTTGTAAATGGGTTTGCGCTTGCTTTCCGGGAAGTAACGGACATCATCCTTGGTGATGGTTGCATGCGTCTTACCGAGTGCAGCCATCACCTCCGCAGCTGTGATACCATCGATCGTTCCTACCAGTGCGCCGATGTTTTTCTTTCCACCGCTCCAGTCGCCATTATCATCTTCATCGCACTTGTAAAGATTTTTTACACCACCGTTCTCGTGGCGAATTGTTTTCGGGTATGCGAGTTCAAAGTCTGCCATTACGGAAACAGGTTTTTAATAAATGGAATTTTCTTCCGGTAAATCCACAACAGCCATCCAGCGGGTATCAATAGGAACCATAACAAATCCGGGTTGAACCGGAACGTGTGGCTTGTTTCTTCAGCAGCTTTCTTTTTAACATTGGCCGCTGAGCTGTCAGTCTTGGCGGTTTCTGTTTTGCTGATAACGTGCGTGGAATCAGTACCGGATTGTTTTTCGGTCTTGGTAGTCGTGGTCTTCTTTGACCTGGTATCGGTTACTGATTTAAGCGCCCGCCCACCCGGATCGATCACTGTATTACCGGCCGAGTCTGTCGAGATCTTGATCGGACCAGTGGCCTTTGTGGTATCACTGTTATCAAACTCCAGATTCAGGCCGCCAGTTTCTTCCTTTGACTGTTCGTTTTTTGTTTCATTCTCGAAAGTCTTTTTGCCACCACTATCATTCGATGTGACCTGCGTTTCCTTTTTAACAGAAACACCCGTGCTGTCGGAGCTGGAAGATTTTGAGCCCTTGTTTTTGTTAACGATACCACATGAGCAATGACAGAAAACTATCATCACCAATAGAAACAGGTATAAAATAATTCGTTTCATGTTAGTTGATTTTGTCCCGGTTTACTTGTAGGATACCCGAAGCATTTTTAATAAGTTCTGCAACCTTGTCCAAACCCACACCTACCACAAAGGCCAGGTATTCGTTGATCGGTTTGCCGAACAATTCAGGGTAAAACCTGATCGCGATATAGATCAATATCAGACCTGCAGCAATACGCTTGATATTATCTGCAAGGAAAAAAGACCAACTAAAATGGAACGGTGTTCCACTTGCGTTGATATCTCTTTTGGTTGTTTGTAGCAACAGGGACAGTGCAACGCCGATCAGCGCAAAGAAGAATGCGGCTGCAAATGATGAAAGGTCATTAGACCCGATAAGTTTTTGTAGCATGTTATTTATTTTGAAAGTGATCGGATAATTTTTCGAGTTGGTTAATCCGGATTTCCAACGTGTTCAATTGTATCTGCATTGCCCGAATCTGAATGTCCCGAGTTTTATTATCTACATCCATGGAAGTAAAACGTGCATCGTGATCATTACCTTTTAGCACAGCTGCTTGAACAGTGGCCTTAAAACTGTAATAGGTTATTGTAACGGTTGAGCAAACTGTAGCAGTGCAAAGAATCAAGGCCACAATGAGCCTCAGTGATACGCCTTTCAGGAACTGTTGTTCGATTGATACGTGTTTGCTTTCTTCAATAAATACGTTTGCTGTTTCCATTTCAGGGGTTTTACAGTTGAGGGGTTAGTAAGTAGTGTTTAATTTTTAGGTTGTTGCGATCGCTGCTGCGCCTGCTCGAATGCTTGCACCCATGGAATGAGCGGCGCCTTCTGTCGCTCCATTTGAATATCGGTTACCTCTCCATTCTTTGATGTTCGTAGGTAGCCAAAAACATCAAGTATCCATTGCATTGGCACATAGAGAGCAATTGCACCCTTACGTTTTGCATCTGCAAACTCTTTAAATTCAGCAATGCTTACGGAAATACTGTCAATTGTGAGAGCCGAAAACTTAGCTGAACTTATATTCAGAGTGTCTAATTTTTTAACGTGTGCCGCACTTTCTTTTTGTGAAAAAGCTGCTGTGATGAACATTGTGGCTGTAATGGCTAAGAAGATTGTTTTTTTCATAAAGGGTTTATTTTTTAGTTTACGTAGTAATCGAATGAGAATGAAACAGTATAGTTGCCGGCCCCGGATCCTGCGTTAAAACGCATAACCATTACAGCGGATGATATATCAATAAAAACAGGATAATATACCCCACCGCCTGGCGTTGCCGTTCCCGACCCTCCACCATCAGTGGCTCCGTTGGATAAAGAACTCGCAACTGGCAATGAAATTGAGCCATATGCACCGCCGCTACCAGAAGCATTCAGAGTTATTAAACCAGCTACGTGTACACGGTTTCCAACTCTGAAATGTTGAACAACGATCGGAGTTGCGGCTCCCATATTACTAATTGGCGTGAACGAGGGAGTATAACTTCCATCAGAAACAGAGGCGCTCGCTGACGATGTGATATTTCCACTTGCATCCGAAACAAGCACCCCAGCACCGTAGGCAGGAAGTCTGATTTGTTGACTTGAATTTATTGCTAACGCAAGTGATGCAGAAGTATAGAGATTTAACGCAGTCCATTGACTTGAATTATACCCACCTATTTTCAAATCCGTTCCTGTCGTATATTTCAAAGCATCCCATGCGGAAACCTTGACAATACCACCGTTAGCGTTAATAGCCCCATTCCATAGCAAATCGCCGGTGCCTAACTGGTTAAGGCCGCCGGTGGTCAAATTGACTGTAAAGCCTTTTGTTGCAGTCACCCAATCAGATACATAGATCAATCCACCGCTTCCAAACACTCCACCGTCCGCACCTGTAGTTGGAAATTTATAACCGTTTGCACCGATGTAACTATTTGTAGTTATTGATCCATCATTACCAAATGTTTGCTTTACTGCCCATACACTTCCATTGTAGTACCAATTATCCAAATTGTGAGAAGCATTTAATTGGGTTAACCATCCTCGAGCAGCAGAATTATTGAACCATTGAAAGTATGTACCTGCACCCACTGTATTGGATGATCCACCTTCTGATGATATAGCCCCGGTACTGGATGTTATACCCCTTCCATAGAGGCTTCCCGCTTGATTGATTTTAAGTGCGTTCAGTTGTGTTCCGCTATTATAAACATCGATATTAAAACTGTTATCTGTTCCCTGCCTGAACCCTACATAACCGCCAACTCCTACATAACCATATTGTGAATTGGTTACTCCTATTGTTATAGAATTACTTGCTGCTGTTGCTGCATAAATGTTTCCGCTAACATTTACACTGCCTGCTACATCTAAATTGTTACCCATTGTAACGGCACCACTAATGCCTACAGTTCCAGCAAAATATGCGTTATAGCTACCGGGGTTGCTTCCTGCACCAACTATTAATGCGGATGCTCCTGTCTTAGAAAGTATAGTAGTGCCAGTAAATGCACCTGTACCAAAAGAAACATTATCACCACTTCCATAATAACCTAAAAATGTTTTTGTCCTTGCTGCGGTAGCTGCAAACCATGCAGAACCATTCCAACCGAGCATATAAGAAGATATTGCAGCATCAGTTGGGCTATATGGATTATTTGCCCATAATGTACTGTTTGCTGCAAGTGTGGTTGTTGCCGAATTGCCGCCAATATTTAAAGATGCCGCTGTGCCTGTTAATCCTGTTCCGGGGCCTGTAAATGATCCTCCTGATATAGAACCATTCCAAGTAAATGCACCAGTTCCGAGTTGGTTAAGGGCACCCGATGTTAAGTCAACATAAAATCCTTTTGTTACCGTATTATTATCGGCAAATCTTAATGTACTTCCAACATTGTATATATACGCATCAGTTGTGTTTCCTTGAAATACAACACCAACACCGCCCGTGTGATTGAGATAGATATCGCTTGTCAGTGCTTTACTACTTCCTGCCGTTAATGGTAAATATGTTGATGCAGCGGATGAAGTAGTTAAGTATGTGGAGTTATCATAGCTGATAGTGCTTCCCAAAATTTTAACGAATCCTGTACCACTTAAAGCAGTTTGCTTTGCATTCCATGTTGATGCAGAAGAAATGTAACTATCCCCAATGGCAATGCCGTTCCATGTCTTATTTGTGAACGTCTGTGTATTGCTTGCGGTAGAATATCCTGCACTTGCATGATTGCCCCAACCAAAAGCTGTGTTACCATTTGCAACAGCGGCATCAACATAAGCCTTCACAGCATTTTGAGAAGGAAATAATGTGTTGCTTGTACCTAAAGACGTATTTGTGCTTTTGTTCGCGGTATTCTCTGGAACGTAGCCGATGCTTGCTTGTGAGATAGCCCAATTCGAGGATGTTTGACCAGGTGTATTTACAAGCGCCCTCAGTTGATCACCAACTCCGACAGCAGTGCCTCCTAATGTACCTGCGACTGAAACAAACCAGATATCTCCTTTTAAAATGGCACCAGCAGACCCTGATCCACCGGAGGACGGATACACGTTACCACTGGCGTTGTAATTTCCACGATCGTTAAGGAGTCCAACTACTAATGCATCAGCATATGCCTTAACCGCAGCAACTGAAGGGTACAGTGTATTGTTGACTGTAGAAAAATCAGTTGCTTTATTCGTGAGGACCTCTCTGGCAGACAGGTCCGAAACAAGACTTGTTACCTGGCTTTGAGAGATAGTTTTATTCGTTAAGGTCTGTGTACCGGTGAGAGTTACAATATTGCTGCTTAGCTGCGCATCCGGCAAAGTGCCGGTAGTAATATCACTCGCGCTTACAACAACGTTTGAACTCAATGCATGGCCATTTACTGTTGTTGTTTTATCAGCCTTTAACGCGACCGCCGCGGCTTGCGCTGTGGAAACCGGTTTGTTTGCATCGCTGGTATTATCCACGTTTCCCAAACCAAGATTCGTACGTGCGCTCGATGCTGAAACAAGATCGGAAAGGTTGCTACTTTTCTTAAGGTTGCTATCCAGTGCAACTTGCAAGCCTGATATTGATGCCTTTGATTGGGTGCCGGTATGATTGGCACGATCAAGATAGTAAGCCGCCAGCTGGTGATTTAAACTGTCAGAGTTGCCAGCATTGGTCCCATTACCAATAATGCTCCAGCTCTTGGCAGAAGGGTCCCAGATGTAAGTCTTATGTCCGCAACTGTCAAAAACGATTGCAGCTCTGTTCTGGTAACGCGCATCAATATTCAAGTGAGTGGCAGATGTTGGCGCTCCGCACCTGGTAGGAAGCATGAGAGTAATATCAAACGCTCCCCGGTTATACCTCACACCGTAAAGCGCTGGGTTTGGATCACTCAATATCTGTGCTCCCGCGTTAAAAGCAGTAGAGCTGATAATCAGGAATACTAAATATTTTAGCATTTTAGACATATCGATAAAATTAATAACTTTTTTCATTTTGATAGCTTTTATCTATGTGTAAATAAAGTGGTTGAAAGAAATATTAACAGGACTTGTTTCTGTACCGGTTCCGATTGTGACTTTTTCGTTATTAGCCGGCGTACTGTTATCGATGATCGGACCATTCAGGGTACCAAAACCATAGTTGTTATTGCTTTTGCGAATGCGAAGATTGATCTCTGTCTGTTTGATCTGGTCTGCCTGGTAAATACCCACATCCCTCGCATTACCGGTATTCCTGACGAACATATCCCGGGTATCTGGAATATGGAAAAAGCCCTCATCATTGGCAAAGGAGAACTTATATTTATTGTTACCCGTGGACCAGTCGGCGTATGTACACACCTTCGATGGATTCAACCGCAACACTACGCGATTATACAACCGCGCGTAAGCTGTTACACTCAATCCATCATTACCGCCGCCATTGAGCGGGATGGCGTTCGCCTCCTCGTTGAGATCGGAAAAACTATGGAAGTCGCGGCCCACATTCTTAAACCCGCCCTCTGGAAATTTAATACGCCATTTACCATTTAACGGATAGATAGCCAGTTGCTCGTTCCGGCAGAAAAACAGATCAACCAGGTTACCTTCCAGCCAGTCTATTTTTTGTGCGCCGCTGAATGTTTTGAAGCGAGCACAAAGATGGGCGCCTGAACCGGATTCGATGTAGGCCATCTTGTTTTCCGGGATGGTAGCGATATCAGGTAGCGTTACCTCGAGGTATTCATCCTCGCCCTGAATGAGATTGTTTTTACCAAAGTTGGCATCCGTCATTGCATAATCCTCAGTGATCACAACTGTTTCGTTAAACAGTTTTCCAGATAACACCTGACCGCCACCAAGCTCTGCGATGATCGTTGCGAATTCAATGTCCCAATACTCACCCGGTTGGAACAGATCCCCTTCTTGCAGCAATGCCCACGTACCAGAAACATCATCCCAGCTGTAGTCAATGTCACGCTTCATCAAACCGGCTCCGCGATCTGGGAATATTTTAAACCCTCTCCAGTCATCCTTGCCATCCGTACCATCAAACACTACAGAGTTTACACCGCTTACGAAACCGGTTGTATAATCCGCATGAATTTGCACAGGCTCTTTGTACTTGACGGCAGGATTATCCGGGGTAAATGTGAAATAATACCCGGGAACATCTACCCATACAGTAGCCACATTCTTTTGTATTTTGAAGATATAGTTCGATGACTCTTCCAAACCATAGAATACCCACAGGCGATCGTTGTGCGGCGCATCCTCGACAATGCTTTGCTCAACGGCCAGTGGAGTAACCGTCTTGAAAATAACGGCCCTGATCTGTTCGGTTACAACAGTCAGGCCGATGGTGGTTATCCCTATTTTTTTGCTCATCGCTATTCTTTTTCAATTGTTACGTTAATTACGCTGCCGGCTTGTCCGAATGTTTCGCCATCAAACGCTGCTATCAATCCGGCGATAGGACCTGGTACATCTGCGCCATCAATTACAAGTGTGCTATCATTGATCGATTTGCGGATGGTTGTTTTGTAATAGCTCATCGGGTAACCATTGGTGGATGTTTCTTCCATCTTGCTATCGCTTGACCTGCTATATCGGGCACCTTCAATCTTGCAGCGATTTAGCAGCAACATTTCATTCACCTTCAAAGCCATCCAGTCCGGAATTCCAAACGGCTGCCCGATCACGAACGTTTGAACGGCCGATGGAATCGCGTGTAATAACTCAGTGTCTTTCTGTTCATCTTCGTAAGTGGTAAAATCACTGTCAGGTTTAGCAGGCATCAGCACACCTTCCACGCGTACCATGGGTGACCATGTATCGAAATAACCATTCAGCAGGTTATATGATGATGAGTACTCTATCAGAACGCTGCCGGCTACTTTCTCTGCAACACCAAACCATTCTGTGTAAGCCAATGGCACACCTTCAGAGAAAGCAATCATCCTGTAACTGTCTTCCCCGATCGCTGCGAGCGGCAAGTTATGCTGCTGAAGCGAATATGGTGGCTGTATAAGTTCGCTAACAAGCAGATCCATCACGTATGTTGCGAGTTCTGTAGGCAGCGATGTACCATCAGCTAAATACCGTTCTTTAAATGCCTCGAAACCTGCCTCATCATACCGTTTTATGGTGATGGCGCCCAGTCCCGCGGTGATAAATTGCGAGCTGATGGTGTCCGATTTCTGCCATTTCTGCAAGTAAAATGGCTTTGAGATAAACGTTTTATGGCGCTGATCGAATGGCAGATCAGTAATACCAGGCTCGTTGTATTTCTCATCCTCTTCAAACCCCCATTTCAGCCATTGTAAGGGGTTAAGGTTTGATATTGACAGCATATTTTTATTATAATCTTGGATGAATAAAGCAGATTGTGAAAGCATCATGAACGTTCCGAGATCATTGTTCGGCGCTGCCAGTAATTTCCATGTCTGGCTTTCATTCATGGCCGGTTTGGAAGACATTGTTCCGATCGGCAAACCATAGATCGGGAAGTTCTTAACCGTAAAGCGCACATAACCTGATTGCAGATTCTTCATCACCTTTTCGAACGTGAATGGAACCTTTGTTTTAAAATTCAGGTTGTACATCAGGAAAAGATTGTCGCCCAGTTTACCGTAAGGGATATCAGCACTCTCACGATTGGTAACACCATCCACTACTGTAACAAGGCTTTTGTTTTTTGACGCGGTTTCCAGATGAACCTTCGCTTCTGGTTGCTGGAAAAGAACCGATTTAATAACGTTACCGTGCGCTCTGATCTGGTTGCTCGGGCGCAGGCGAACATTGAAAATAGTATCATCGTTTACACCGGTGATCAATGTGTAATTCTCCCGGAATAACTTGTACCCGTTGACGGTGATATTTACTTCTTCATTTTCAGGTGTTGTACTGAAATAATGCAGGCCATTGCCAATCGGTGCACCCAACCATGTTGTTACCTGGTAGGACCAGTTTCCATTTGCATCTGCAACCACGCGGCCGAGATATGTAGGATCGCCGGTAGTTGGGTCAGCGGTAATGAAATCGATGTATATGGTTACCGTTTCAAACGGCTTTGCAATGCCTTTTATCAGCGGTGTATTATCACAGATAATTGCGTTTGCTTCCAGATCGGTGATCAATGGGAAGTCAAGCGTTTGGGCGGTGACGGTTACCGTAACTGTTTGTGACTGCCCATTGTACTCTGCAGTTATCACATGCGCACGATCGGATAGTGGTACGGTAACAGCGTATTCCCATTTACAGGATCCATCTGCGGTTACTATAACCGGCGCCGCGCCATCAATGCTGATCGATACATTACCGCCAGCTGGTGCCATGCCCTTAATTGTTGGCTTGTTATTGTACAAATAATCACCATTTGCCGGGGATGTGATAAGTAACGGTGATGCCGTATTGAAGATCACGATCGTTATTGTGGTGAGTGGAGTTAATGGCAGTATTGTGCCGGCTCCATCCGTGAAGCCTGCACTTATCACATGCTCGCCGTTATTTGTAACGTTGCCATCAACATCCTGCGCGAAACCGGTTAGAGCACCAACAATATTGTAGGACCAAACACCATTTGCATCAGCGGTGGTAAATCCTTCCTGCACAGAATCGATAATAATACCAACCTTTTCACCAGGTATCCCGTAACCTCTGATCGTTGGGCGATTATTATCGATCGTCTCATTGTTTACCGGCGTGCGGATGATCGGTGCACTCGGTATTGAATTGATATTTATCGGGATGGCGGTGCCGATCGTTGTGGTTAATGCTTCTGTTTCGTTTGAAATATCAACGGCAAACACACCGTTATCAGTTTCATTGTATGACGAATCACTCTTCGCACCGGTATCACGCACGAACTCGATGATGTAACAACCAGCGTTCCATTTGCTGGAGATATCATATGCTTTGTTTACTGAAGTAACCGGAACAGACCATTCCTGTTTCGCGTTTACCTCCAGCTTACCATCGTTCTGTGCAAGACCTTGGTATGATTGATCCGGATAACCGTTTTTTATTGAGTTGAATGCATGCTCAGTCGCATCTTCGATGGTAAAATCAGTAACCTCACCCAGATCGAATATTGGCTGGTCCGCTTTATACAGATTCGCTTTAGGCTCGACCCTGATCACGTTGCCAGTGATCTTTATTCCCAGATTATACTTGGAATTATAGAAACCGAACCAGTCTGCAAATGTTGTTTTGATATTGTACCCATCAATGCCGGCATTTACCGGATCAATGTTGCGCAAAGCATCACCGCAGGTGGCCACTACATTATCGTTTTCAGAAAGAAAATCGCTTACCAGTGTACAATTGCCGTCACTCATTTTGTCAACAAGGTTCTGGCCGCTGGTGAGCGGTCGAAGTGCATAGGCAGTAGATGCTTTTTTCTTGGAAGTAAAGTCAAGTATCAGCTGCGTATTCTGCAGGCTGGTAACATTGAGTTCAGACCATTGCCTGAAGATGAGAAATGTGCGCTCGCCATTCTCCAGTTGAATATTTACATCAACATCCCGGCTGAAGTCCAGAGGCTGCATATAAACAGGTGCTGCCGGTACGGTACCGTTGTAAATCTGGAACCTGGTACCATCGTTTTTGTAAATGCTCACATCAACATAGCTGTCAACCAGTTCGTAATTGTAAATACGCAGTTTTACTTTTCCCTTTACTGTTGTCTTTGCGAATGCTTTAAAGAAATGATTGGCCGAACCCGCAACATAATCAGTTGCAGAACCGGTAATCTCCTCGAATGTTTGAGAAGATCCTACAACGTCAACGCTATCCCCGGCGCTGTTCAAAAATGTAATTGGAACGGCATACTCGTACACCTGTAGCTTGATTTCTGGAGCGGAGTAGTTGTATTTCGCCAGAAGATTGATGCCATTAAACAGGACTTTGATCGCTTCCGGATTGCGCGAATCGCACGGTATTTCGTAAGGAACATTATCATTCGCATTCAAATAACGGAATGCGCCACCTTCGATAGTATTTACACTGATGCCGGTGAATGGATCGTCAATTACACCCTTGGAAAAGTTGATCTTGCCGCGGTATTCCAGCTCGTATAAGTTCGATGCACGGTTCCTGCGCGTGATCAATACATACAATTCCTCTTCCGGACCTTTGCCATGGTAACGGTGCCAGCGGACAATGTTTGCACCATCATTTACAAATTTCAGTTGAGTTGCGAACGTTCTGTTCGGTGACCAGTATTTGATATTGGTACCCCATGACGGATCTATTTCTTTCCAGCCGATTGGACGTTGGGGCAAAGGTGTTGGACTGGCATTTTTCACAACGCCGCCATTCACCCATGAACATGTCCTGTTCTGGCTGTCTGCTAAGAAATAATACCATTCATCCGTTAAGTACCTCATCGTCCAAATACTTCTTTGTTTATGTATTCCATATAACCGTAGTTAACATGGGTGTTTACTGTATTGCGAACCGACTGATCTTTGCCGGCTATTTTTTTAAGTAGCTCCAGCTGCTCGCGGGATACCGCATCTTGCCTGGCAACACGTTTAGATTCTAACCGGTCCTGATTCGCCAACAAATCCGACGTCTTGCGGATCATCGCTGAATACATGATCTGGTTAACATCATCTTGCGACAGGGATGGCGTAAGTGGCAATACACTGGAGCCTGCCGGCAGATCATCAAGGAACATTGCGTGATCAGCAATGAACGGTTTACCGCCTTTCGGGTTTACCAACTCTTTGTATATACCCTCACCGACAATCGCAGGACCGCCCGGGTGCAATGGTTTACCATTAACACCCGCACCTTCCGCGTACTGTGGAATTGGTTTGGCAAGAACAGTGGCCAGTTGTACTGCACCAACCGCACCGATCAAACCGGCTTCAATAAAATTGAATGGCGGTGGCAGTTTCAATGCTGATATAACCGCCAGAGCTGTCTGCTCAATAATGTTCGCAACGGCGAAAGCGCGATCTGCTTTTGCCTGGCGATTCTTTATATCCCGCTGCTCACGTTCAAACTGCAAGGCCTGTGCTTTCTGCTGGGCCTGTAGCTGCGTAATCTGTGCGGCTTTATCCTGCTCGCTAAGATTTGAACGCTGAATATTGTTTATCTCGGTAGCGAAACGTTCGTCAGATGCCTCTTTAGTTTTTTGTAAGGCATCGAGCTCTCGCTGGTACCCACCATCCACCAGAGTTTGGCTAAGATTTACCAGTGCACCATATAATTCAATGCTGGTTTGTTTTATCTGCCCCTTTGCATCTTTGACCTTTGCTACCTTGGCAGTTTCAACCGCATCATTATTTTTTAACTCCTGCGTTTTTAATGCGTTGATCTTAGCCGTATGATCATTCTGGATATCCAGTTCTTTGTTGAGGGTGGCCTTCAGTTGATCAATGCGTTCTTTCTGTAGATCAGTAGGGGTAGACTCTGCGGAGAGCGCTTCGAGTTCCTCTTCGTATTCGGTCCAGGCTGCAACGGAATTTTCAAGAAAACCAGTTTCCGTTTTGATCTGGTTTTCTATGTGCTGGTTGGCTATACGCAACGCACTCAACGATGCATCTTCCTGTAACTTTTGGATATCACGGTTGTATTTCTCAACACCGATTTTACCACCCTTTAACCGCTTGTTCAGGTTATCCAAGCGAGTGGAGAAAGAGATCTGTTCTTTTAGTTCCGCAGCTGATTCGGCTGTTTCGTTGCTTTTAGCGATACTGGAATAGTAATCATCGGCCTCCTTACGCAGTTTATTGTAAGATGATTGAGCGATCGATATCAACTTTGTGCTGGAAGTGATTTTTAACTGTTCCAGTTTTGCGTTGTGGTCGGCATCCAGCTGCTCAATTTCTTTGCCGTAAAATATCTTTGTTGCCTTCTGGTATTGGTAATCCTGATCGATCAATGTCTTTTGATCTTCCACCATTTTATGGTGGGCAGCTGTACGTTCTTCCAGTGAGAAAGCATCGCTCTCTGCGATCTTGGCATTCTTTTCAATTTCTGAATTGATGACTATCTCGTTAAACGCTTTCTGTGCCGCGAGTTCTCGGTTATGATATTCCAGATTGGTTTTTCGATCATCCTCTTTGCTTTGAAGGTTTATCTTCAGGATATCATCGTTGTATTTCTTCTGCGCGATCTTCCTATCGGCACCGGTTGAGCTGGGGTTGGTCAATACATCGGTGAGCTCAGCCTTCGCCAACGCCTTTTGTTGCGCGACATTACTCTTCATTGCAACCAAGCGTTGCTCCAAAGTGGATCGTTCATCACCTAAGATGATTGCATTTTTTGTCTGAATAAGATCCGCTTCTAATTTGACAGACTCCAGAACAATGCGTCTGCGTTCATCCGCATTGAATTTTTGCTCCTCAATTTGTACCTCGCTCGCTGCCTTTTCTGCGTTTTGCTGATCATCCAGAGCGGCCTTTCTTGTATCCCGAAGCGACTTCGCGGCTTCGGCAGATTTTTCCGCACCTTCCAATGATTCTTTTAACCAGTCGAGGTATTTTACTTTTTCGTCATCAACAGATCTTCCTGCGAGTTGAGCAGCAACTATTTCAGCGTTTGCGGCCTGAATCTGCCTCTTCTTTGAAGTGATATTTGTAGCAGCTGCTATATAAAATCCTTCGGCTTCACGTAATGATTTGGCTGTAGTCTCAGTATGCGAAACAACCTGGGCGGCAGATACCTTGTCGAAATCCGCTAATTTCTTTTTTATAACAAATAACCTTTCCTGACTTGCTCCGCTTTTCTCCGCAGCTGCCAATTCATCCTCAAGTAATTTTCTACGTTCAGCGCGGTTATCTTTTATGATGCTTACTTCGGAATTGATTGCTTCGTTTAATGCTTTAACCGACTCTGCAAGTTTGGATTGTTTATCAAGCAGGATCCCGTCAGCATTCGCCCATTCGTAAATGTTTTTAACCAGGTACACAACGCCGGCTGCCAGTGCAATGATGATCGCGCCGATACCAGTAGCAGTAAAGGCGGTTGCAAGGCCCAATGTGGCCGCTGTAGCGCCCTCCGCAGCGATAGCCTCGGCACCAACAGCCACAGCAGCTTCCCCGGCCGTAATAGCTACAGCCTCGTTACCAATGGCTGCCTGCCCAGCAGCAATAGCAGAGGCTTCAGTGGCCGCTGTTTGCTCAACCAATGCAACTGTTTCTGCCTGTGTTGCCACGGCAGCCTGGCCAGTAAGTACAAGATTTACTTCTCTGGCAGCATTGAGTAATGCAGTTTTTGCCGCTAAGCCAACCTGAATGGCGCCACTCTCTGATTGAATCGCGTTGAGGAATTGTTGCAGGCCCGTGATCAGGGTGAGCAAAGCCTGCATCTTAGCCATTTGTTTCTGCAATTCTTCGCTGTCATCACCCAGCAATGCTACACCAGCGGAAGCCGCGGCATAGCCACCAGCAAGGCCCTGTACGGCATTCAATACACCATCGAGGTATTTGGTATCACTCGCCTGAAAGTTAATCGTGGCCTGTATATCATCGAGCTCGTCCTTGCGCTCACCGACAGCAGCTACAAAAGCCTGAAACCTTTCATCTGCCATCCCGAACTGCGAACCCATCTGCTTTGACGCCTCTGTAAATGCTCGTAATTCCTGCTTTGTAGAAGAAAAAGATTTGTTCAGACTTTCCGTTATTGTGGTCAGCAACTTTTCTTCCTTCGCCAACCTGTCAAAACCAGCGTCCTGCGGTTTCATGCTCTGCAACTTCTCACGAACCCCACCCAATTCTTTTTCCAATGTACCCAAAGCCTCTTTGAAAGAGCCGGCATAGTTACCAATATTCATGCGCTGTTTTTCAGCAGCCGAAACATTGGCGCGGATGAATTCAGTTTGCTTTCCTATTTCTGTATTTATCTCTGCGTTACGTGCTTTACCATCGGCAGTAGCGAGGTTAAGTTTACTTTGCTCCAGTGTCAGCAGCTTGATCTTTGCGCGCGCCTCTTCGATGCTGTTCGCCTCTGCCACATGTAACTGTGCACCAGCTTTGAGCTCAGCGTTACGTTGGCGCAGATGTTCTTTTTCTTCAGATAGAGAACGGGCAACACCGGTACCGGCTGCCTGGCGTTTTTCGTAGGTGGTAATTTCATCGCGCTGCATTTTCTGTAATGCATCCAGTTCTTTGGTTGCTTTCGCGCGCGCGGCCGATACGCCATCGAGGATGGTTTTTTGTTTACCGATAACCTCGTTCATGTCCTTTAAACCGGTGATATCAGGCGCGATCTTCCTGCGGTCCAGCTGATCAGCCAGGCCCAACGTCTGCGATAAATACTCAACAACAACTTTCTGTTGAGCACTTAACTTATCAATGTCGTATCCAAGATCAATAACATTCATCGGTTGCGGTTCTGGTCGTTATCGTATTCGCTTTTTTCAGCGGCATCGTTGTAATCGTGGATCATGATCGCCATGTCTTCCACGGTTGATTTATCTCGATCAATCCGGTACCCACTTTTCTCAAGGTTGTTGAGTGTTCGGATGAATTCTTTTCGTTTTTGCATTTCAGGCAACTCATTGTTTGCCCGCTTTCTTTTTAATTCAAACAGCTCTTTCATTTTACCACCGAGTTCGATATCATATTTCTTCTCTCGCGATTCAATATCCAGCAGCTTGCGTTTGAAACCTTCCGCATCGGGATGGCTTGCATCCCATGAAAGACGGTGACCGAAAGATTTGAGCATAGGAAACGCGCCGATACATGGCATACCCAGCTTATCGATCGATTCACGCTGTATCATTAACAGTAACTGGATCCTCTTTACACGGCAGTCCAGGTAGAAGATGCTTTTCATCAGATCAAACTCCATCGTCTGGACCATGCCAGACAGATCAACGTACTCGGTGTATATGGCTTTCCATGCCTTAGCGAGATCTTCCGGTGATGGTTTACCAGAAATGATCAGCCCTTTTAAATCGTTACCAAAGGCGCAACGCATAAACACCCGGACTGTACATTCGGATGCTTCGCAGATTATTTTTATTGCCTTTGATTTCATGTGATCTCGAAAGTTGTTTTTTGCTTGTAGATGGTCTTGATTTCAGGGAGTGTTACATCGGTGCCGAACTGTTCCCGCCTTTGTTCATTCAGCCCAACAGTTGCTTTACCGCTTCTTTGCATCATCGCAGAGTACTTCTCGTCTTCACCAGGTGCCGTTAATGCAACCTCTCTTTTATTCAACTTCGCTTCAAGTGCTGCGTATAATCCACCTGTATCACTCCACGTAATGCGATCAATCGGCTGGCCCTTTTCAATTTTACCTTTGTACAGGTAAGGGATACCGAAGATTGTGTTGGCCGCATACTGATCATACCGTTCGCCATGAGACAGAAGAGTTATCCGTGCGTTATTACTGTCCACCCCGGAATACAACTGCTCACGCTGCATCTTCTCGATCGTATCGGTGTTGCGTGAAACGATGCCAATCATTTCAGCTTCCCAGTCGAACTGGCCCATCTTGGCTATAGTATTTCGCAGATCGTTGAGCGGCATCAGAGTTCTGTTTCCTTTTTTAGTTCTTCGGCATTTTCCACGAGGTATGTAGCGACCCGTTTGTGAGCTTCCTCCTGACTCGCCTCGTCCCACCCCCGAAACTTCACACGAGCAGGATAACACCCTATACACTTGCCATCGTCATCTACATCAAACACAATTGCCCATCCGAAAATGTGCAACAATCCGTTTATAAAAACAGGCAGACCTGTGGCTCTGAATTCTTCCCATGATTTTTTTGCTACCATCCTGACGCTTCTTTATTCATTGTGAAAGTTTAAGTTGATAAGAAGAAAGGCGGCAATCTCTCACCGCCTTTCCTTATTGAACCCTATTTTACTTCATCTGCGGATGGAGCGGCATTTGCGGCTTCTGTGCCAGGCGCAGGGGCTTCTTTCGCGTTGAGTTTCTTCCACAGCTCTTCATAAGCACTCTTCTGCTCATCCCCTGAGAGATGGTCAAATACCTGGTGCCCGTTCTTTTTCAGATCGGCCAGTTTCTCGTGCTTATCGAATTGATCGAGGTCGAGATCAACGCCTGCTATTTTTGTTTTACGCATGACTGCTTTTTAAATGATGATCAATGTTGTTACAACCGGTTAGGCCGGGATAGCGATCTCAACTCCTTTGGTGATCTCGTATCCTTCCACCGATGGGGTAAGCGCCTTCATTGCTGCAGGTGTGGTACCCACGATAACGAAAGTCTGGCCAGCGGTGAATACACCTGTCAGTTCGATATGACCGCCAGTAACAGCAGCTGATGCAGGTGTTACCACCGCGCCGGTTGCTTTGTTGGTCACTTTTACAACTGTCAGGTCTGCCAGTTGTGCGTAAGCCGCAACCAGGTCATCATTCTTACCGATCGTGCGGATACCGAACTTCAGTTTCGTAGCTGTAGATGCGCCGGCATCAGTGAGCTCAGCATTGATCAGACCCATCAAATCCAGCAGGTTCTCATCGCTGTTAGAGATCACACCTTTCATGATGTAATCATCAGCGGTGTAGTTGATGGAGAAAGCCGGTTTGAACTCATCCTTCAGCGTTGCAGGATCCGGTGTTGGCGCGTAGGCCATGTTCAACGGCGTACCGCTGAAAGTGCCGTCTGCATTTTGCTTACGGTGTACATTATTGAGTTTATCAACTTCAACAAATGCCCAGTTACGCAGACCGTTGAATGACATGAGCGCCTGCGCATAAGCAAGGCCGCCTTTGTTTGTCATCAGCGTTCTGGTGATGGTACCGTTGCGAATGAAAGCCTGTGAACCATCATCGTAGGTAACGATCACATCGCTTTCCTTTGAATCATTGATGGTGCGCACCGGCGCGTTGTTACCGAAGATTGGGTACCAGCGATCCTTTGCGGTAGCATGTACCTTTGTCATAACGAAAGCGAGGAAGTCTTCCTCATCTTCTTCTGTCCACTTTGCAGAGGCAGGCATCAGGATGTAAAGCGCAGGTGCAACCATTTTAACCTGGCAATCGATCCCTGTATTGAGGGGCGCTGTTCTCACAACGCATGGTTTTGTAAGTGACATCTTTATAAGATTTTGCCGTTAACAATTTGTGTCTAATTGGAAAGTCAGTTCCAGATCGTAGATTTCTATCGCATCAAGGAAATCAGTAAACTGAACACCCTGCGGTGGCGGTGATCCGGGATTGTCAGCCTTGGTGTGCTTCAAATCTTCCGGGTCCTGTTCAACGACATTTCTGTGTCTGCATATCTGCCGCAACAACTCTTCATAGATCGGATAGAGAATAGGAATAAACGTTTGCGAGTATCTCGTCTCTGTGTTATCCGTGCTGTTTGTCGATGTTGCGATCACGATTTTAGGAATGCGAACACGCAATGAGTAACCGCCGCCTTTAATCTCTCTGAATGGTTGAAATAATGCGATCAACGGATATTTCCCAGCCCTTGTGGCAGGATTAATAGCATTATTTAACGTCAGCAATTCAGCAATGATCTGCGTAGAACTTCCGTGCTCGTAGTTGAGATGTTTATTGAGAGTTGCGAACAGCACGTTATCGGTGCGTTGCACGATCTCTTTAAACTTCTCAACTACTATCACACGATCTTCAGCCATCTTAGTCGGTGGATTTTCTGGCCAGTAAAACCGCCGTAAAGGAACCTGACATCGTTCCGGTTCCCGTCCATTGGACCCCGTAATACTGGAAACCTTTTTTACACTGGAATGCTTTACCCTGCGCGGTTACATCGGTGACCGTAAATGCTGTATCGCTTGCAGAATAGCCTGATGCATCGTACCAGGTGGTGCCGTTGTGGCTGACTACCAGTTTAAGCGTACCACCGAGTGTACCGGAAATCTTTGTGAGACTCGCGATGATGGTAACGGTTTCTTTAAAGCCGGTAACTTTTGCATACAGCACTTTCGTTGCAGTATTTGTTACCGTGTCTTTGGTGTTCCCGTACGCAACTGAGGTGAGGTCCACCTGTGCCTGCACTTTGGGCGCTGCGAACACGCCGGCAGCGATCAAAAGAATGAGAATGACTTTTTTCATTGTTTATGAAATGTTGTAGTTAAAAAATTGGGTTTGCGAAACGGATTTTGCTAAGTGTTTCCACTTTATCACTCAGCGACCACTCCGGATAAATAGCCTGATTGGCTTCCAGAAATTCGATAAATGCTTTTGTGGTGTAGTAGACTTCATTTAACGCACTGATCATCTTCTGCCGAGGGCTTACATTGTCCGTGTTGTCAGTTTTTGGCCTGCTTTCACCGGTCCCGGTGGTTTGTGTACTGGCATTACGATAATACCAGTAGTACACATAGCAGGCAATTACACTGAATTTTTGGGGCGTTGTCTCCTTCAGGCCCTTCCATTTCACCAAGCGACCGTTAAGGTTTGTGTATTCCTTTCCATTCAGAATATCGGTAAACCTTTCAGTAGCCGGTTCAGCGGCGAGTCCTGCCTGAAATGCTTTGTAAAGGGGATACCCCATTAGCTTTTCCAAGAACTCTGGTTCATACTTGTTGATGAACCAGGTAATTGTCTGGCTGATTGCGGTATCCCCTGAATTTGGTATGTTCAGGTTTGCGACAAAATATGTTGCGTCTATGATCATTCTTCTACTTCTGTTGCAATTCCGATTTCGATAAATGTTTTCGCTGTTTCAGGCGCCACCTCTTTCACATCACCATCTTTGAAGAATCTGTCCTTTGTCCAATCGCTTGGATACTGGATCTTCACCTTCATCAACTTTTGATGTTCCTGCGGTTTACCGTTGCCAGTGATCACTGATACCTGAAAGGAAGACATGTTCCTTCCTGCCGTTTCAGGACCGCCGCTATTTTGATCAGCCCCACCGGTGTTACCATCGGTGCCTGGCTGATTGTTCGGCGGTGTTTGATTTTGATCAGCCCCACCGGTGTTACCATCGGTGCCTGGCTGATTGTTGCGGCGATTCTTCATACGCGGTGGTATTCAGTTACGCTGAAATGGCGGTTTTAACGGTGGCGAAATCAGGTCCTTTCACGATTGCAGCTTTACGGATGGTAGAGATGTAATCGAAATAGAACTGCTCGAGCACAGTAGAGTACCTGTTCTCGGCGAAGTCTGTTCCATTGTAACCAACACGCACGATCATACCGCCACGCAGGATGATGTTGTATTGTTTCAGATCACCTACCAACAGATCGTCTGCAGCCATGCTTGGATTGCCAACGAAACTCACCCCGCTAAGCACTTCAGGAGCATTCAGGTAACCGCCCTGTGTATCTTTTGTGATACCCATGCGGTATTTTTTGTTTGTGCTCATGATCGCAGAGTTGGCGCGCGCACCGAAAGTGGCATTGTCAACCTGTGCAGCCAGTGCAGCGATCGCATCAAAGTCGTTCACATTCGGAACGGCAACGCCGCCTTTGAATGTGTCACCGCTGTTGTATGCTGTTGCAGCCGCCTTGATGTTAGGCAGGATGGCTGAGTTTACACGGTTGATCACATCCAAACGTGCAACGTTCATGATGTTGCTTTCCAACTGCGAGAAGTCCATGTTGAACTCTTCAGTGAAGCCAACCAGCGTTGCTTCTTTTTTGTACTGCGCTGAATTCAGTTGGTACAGGTACTGGCTGATAGCTTTTGAAACGCCTTCAGCAGTAGTAACAGAACCGCCATTTTTAGGCTGCTCGTCAAACCACATAACGAAAGGCAGGTTGAACGATGCATTCACCGTGTTACACAGATCGAAGATCCATGGGGTGTTGCGGTACTGGTTGTTAATCGCAGCACCAGATCCTACGCGGAGCAATGTTGCGGCATCCAATGCCTGGGTGATCGCGGATACGCCGCCGCTGATGCCATCGATTGTGGCTTCGGGTCCGGTTTTGATGGTGCTGGTAAGGTCAACGGATTTCATTACCGGCTGGCCTTTGGCATTGATCATTACCATGTATGTTTTCTGCCCTGAACCAGCGCTGTAAATTTTGCGCAGTTCTTCTTTGTCTTCCCTCAACACGTCAGAGATTGACTTGGTAGCCATCTCGGTAGTATTAAGTTTTGAAGAAACTTCGGCCAGTGTTGTGCCTTGTTTTTCAGCGATCGCTTTAACAGCTTCAAGAGCTTCGTTGGATTTCTTCTGGAATTCCTCGAACTGCTCTTTTGTGATACCGCCACCCTGTGCTACAGCTTCCTGTGCCAGTCTTTTTACGGTTGCTTCATACGAAGCGAGTTCTCTTTTGATTGCTTCAGCGGCATCTTTGCCAACTTTTTCCTGCAATGCTTTAAGTTGTTCTTCTGTCATTTTATTACAGATTTGGTTTAATGAATTGAGTTTCCGATATAGCTTTCATTAAGTCAAAGGGCGGCTGATCCAGAGTGCCAATAAGCGGCTCTGTCTTAGTGCCTAATAATGAAGTTTCCATGGTTGGTGTAGGGTCGCAACTTGCGAAAACAACCGCGCTGCCCTCAACTACCTGAGCTTCCAATACAGCCCAGAAATAGCCTGATTCCTCGGCAACGTCACGGTTTGCGACCATCTCGATGTATTTATCCCAGTTCTCTTTTTGAACAGGATAATCATCATCGTTTATGCAGGTAACGATCTTGATATATCGCATGCCTACACTGTGTTTTTTTACATATCCTTCCTTGTACTGCCCGAACATGTATTCATTGCGTTTCTGCTCAATCACACCAGTGAAAATGAGAGCTTCGGTGTTTCCGGTAAGATCAAGGCCCAGTTCATACCAGGTCATGCTCCGAGCTTCAGCTTTACATCCGTCAGTGATCACGTCTTCGAAGCCCCGCCTGTGAGAATTCAGCAGGTAAAAGCCTGTTTTTCTGTTATCATACAGAGATTTTTTCCAAAGGCCCGGGATATGAACATCACCATGGCTGTCATACCAGTTAGTTGCATTGATTACCGCAA
Organism: Bacteroidota bacterium; assembly: GCA_040390405.1. GTDB lineage: Bacteria > Bacteroidota > Bacteroidia > Chitinophagales > Chitinophagaceae > Sediminibacterium. Next base: position 105,923 of record JAZJYJ010000010.1, on the reverse strand, counting down.
CAACTTTCAGTTTTGTAGGGTCGACCTGCGTTTCAGTGAGCTCGTCTTTACTCACCAGCGTACCCTTATTGTTGATATAAAGAGGCGCCGTCACGCATTCATCAGCCTTTTTAATCTGGCTTTTCTTCGCGTGAATGATCAGCTGCTCGTTCTTTACAAGAAAATCGAACAGGGCTTTGCCGGTAAGGCCTTCAGGGATAAGGTTTTTACTCATTTCCGTATGATTGAGTTTGTTTTCACTTGCTTGTCTTTTGTTGCAATCGCAGCCTCCAGTATTTGCTTGTCTACTTTCGGTTTATCCTGCTTCGGTTTTTCGCTCATGATCTATGATTTAGATTGTTCTCCGTTATTTGTTATCGATACCGCCATATTCGGAACCACGCCGAACACATAGTCCTCTTTAAGCAGTTCGTAATAGTATTTATCCATGCCATCCTTCGTGCTTTCGCCGAGGGCTTTGCGCCATTCGTTCCATGTGATTTGATTTTGAAACCACTCGATGAGAAGCGCTTGATTCATGAACAGCCTTGCCTTTCCTTTTTCAGCCAGGTTCTCCTGCAAGGCAGGTACGTGACTGAAATCGGTTTTAAGGATCAATCCGAATTTTTCGAGTTGGAATAACTCGGCCCATTGTTCGTCTTCGCTCTCCGCATCCGGAATAATCGCGTTTGCATACAAGGCGCGTTCTGCAACGTCTTGGTTATCGTACTTCGAATCAATCAAACCCATCAATTCAGGTGGATAATTCAGTTGATCACAGATAACCTTTGCATCCTGAACCTCACCTTCAAGTAATTTTAATTGCCCTGCATCAAAGCCGACAGTCTGCAGTTTCAATTTGGCATCGGTGATGATGGCTTTACGTTGGCCAGACATGATTCCGTACTGAAGAAAATCCTCATGCAATTCCTTTTTTGCATCAGAATCGATCGGGAATAAACCTGCATCACCCGAATCGTTGGAATCGTTTGTAAGAAGCCATTGCGGTCCACGGTTTACGATCATTGAGCCGCGGCTGTTGAGCGAGCTGGTGATGTTTGTAACGTTCTCACGTACTACATACAGCTTGCTATCCGGGAGATAGATGGAAACATTCTCAGCCGAACTGTTTGACATGAAAGTGCTGGAGCTGATCTGGTTTTCCTTGATGAAAAACACATTATCAGGATTCAGCGATACTGAGTACCCCATGTAGGTGAGAAAGATCCTTTTAAATGGCTTGGAACCATTGGTAAAAAGCTCGGTATTGTCTTCTACCTGAATCATCCATGGTGGTATATTCCACAGTTTCCACTTTGAATAGTCATCTTCAAAGCCAACTGGTTTGATAACGAGGACCGGACAGTATCCGTATATCTGTAAGTAAACCTTGTTTTGTGCCTTAAATTGCTTGCCTGTTTGCAGGTGATTAGGGCGTTTCAGCAGTTTTTTCAGCAGCTTAGCCTGCGGTTTATCGCTCGCTTGGAGAGTTTCATCCAGTATTACAGTTTGGCCGTTGACAGCACACTGCGCTTTACGGTTGATGATGGCTGAAACAACGGGGCAATTTTGGTAGGCTGTCAAAGAACTATTGTAGTTCCCCCAGACAAATGCTTTGTCTGCGCCATTTACACCAAAGAAGAATTTACCGTTACGATACCTGCCTGGCTGAATTAATTCAGAGGATTCTTTAGCAACGATCGCCTGGTAGGCGTTGCCTAAGTTCCCCTTGATCAATTCTTTTCCTGCTATCTGGTATTTATTCATGGGTATAAACGACAAACGGGCCAGAAGTACCTTTCGATACCGCTGGCCCGCTTGGGACGCTATGGTTTTTTTTCAATAAATCAATTAACCCTGTCTTATTGCTGTTGGTGCCGATGAAAAAAGGGTTAGCACGTTACATTCAATTTTTATTTCGTTAACTGTACCGCACTTATCACACTTCTTGATAACCTCGCCGTGCTTTATTTCCATCAAGACCTTACCACAATTGCTACACAGAGCTTTGACAAAGCTATGATTACACATTAATTGGCTGGGTTATGGTGCTAAAGTACTATTTTTTTTGATTTGCTAATAATTTTAGCATTTTATTTAAGAATCAACAGACCATTATCTTTATGATTCAAACTAACTGTAATGAATCTGAAGGAACGTTACGCTGCTGTCTTTAACAATTTTAATTCCCTTGTATTAGATGCTGCGCACACAAACAGCGATCACTATCGTATAAATAATCTAAATGCTTTGCGGCATGCGCTGGACGAATTGGCGGACCTTCAGCCGTTCGAAAAAGATGTTGACGAGATTTTGATGCAGTCCCAGCTTTTTCAAACAGGTGGTAATGAGGCTGTTTTTAATGGCAGTGATTACAACATAATCACCAGAAAAGTTGCCGAAATCACCAATAAGGCTCAGGTGATTATCGATTTTTATGGAGAAGATTTAAGTACAGGCGATGATGTTCTCGAAATCAAGTTACCACAGAGTGCTACATCGTTTGAAGAGCTTTCAAAAGTGGCTGGTCAATTAAAAGCAGCTTTTGAGCGTCCGGTTCATAGCATGGGAATAGAAGGTGGCGTAGTAGAAATTATCAGCGCGGAACCTGGTTCAATCTGGCTAATTGTTAAATTTGGCGCTGCGTTAAGTTTTGTTGCAAAACTCATCAATAAAGCCATTTTTGTAAATAACGAAATGCAGAAATCAGCTGCTAATGATACATACCTAAAACAAATAGGAGCATCACAAGAAACGCTTGAACAGATGCAGCAACTGGCAGTAAAACATTTGCAAGTTGTGACCGAAGCTCAAGCGAAAGAAATAGCAGAGGGTACTGTAAAGGCAAACGATCCGGAAGTGATCAGGACCCTTGAGATGGCACTGAAAACTATTGGCGAGCTTCAAGACAAGGGTGCTAAATTCTTGCCTGCATCAAAAGATCCTAATGTCATCAGCATGTTTCCGAAAGCGGATGCTGCCCAACTTCCTTTTGATCCAGCAAAGCAGCTGGCATAAACTATGCAGCCGCTTCCTCTTCCTGACCCTTGCCTTTAAATCGCATGCCGTAGCTAAAGTTGAAATATCGGATGGCAGCCAGGCAGTGATCAGGCATTCCATCGACCGGAACGTTAATAGTAATCTCTTCACCAGTGAGAATATCGATCGCCGTTTGCCAAACATAGGTTTTCAATTCATCATCGATGTTGGTGGAATCTTCTGTGTAATAGTTGTTGCACTCTTTTACTTTGGAAATACCCTGCTTAACAGTGTTCGGTCCTTTACGCGCCATGCGGTATGGAATGCCCAGCCGGCGAAGTCCAGTTGAATAGTTTTTATCGTGATCTCCCCACACCAATGAGGACGTTGTACAACCGTTTGCTTTCAGAATATTAGCGATGTATTGATGCACGGTGATGTTCAGGCCCTTTTCAATAATCTCATCCAATATTTCGTTTTCAGATTTATACAATAACTCTTTGTAATACCGATCACGCGTCTGCTCATCATACCATACCTTGACGATTGCAGTCTTATCGGTTGTATAACCGATATCAATGCCGAATCCAAACGGCAGACCATCTGGTACCGCTGTAACCTTCTTAAATTTATAGATAACACCACGGACCTTACCTGTCGCACCTCGCGCATACACCCACCATAACTCCTCGTCTTTAATACCTTCAATCTTGGCGTGATCCTCATCTGTTAAAAAGCAGTTGTGGCGGTGATCCGATATGATCAACTCAACAGTAGCACTCAGCTCGTTTGTTTCCGGTGTCGTGCCAATGAGGCGACTGTGTGCCCAGAATGGTGCAGATGGGTTATAGTCAAGGAATACCTGCTTACGGGTACGGATGGCAAGCTGCCAGAACACCTTCCAGTTAATACCATTGGCCTCGTTGACAAACAGGTAGTCCCGTTTACCATTCTTTGCGCTTTGCTCGTCAAGATTGGAAACGAACTCGATGAGTGAGCCGTTTTTGAAGTGGATGATCCTTTCGCTTTTATTCCAGTCTTTTACAAACTGTCTGAGCGCAGGTGTGGTATTGTATATTTTTTCCGCATCCCGGTAGGCGCCTTTTTTAAGATTGGGAATAGACTCACCGGTGATGGTGATCACTATTCCTTTCTCTGAAATTGCTCGCTGATAAAGAAGCTGAACAATTGAATAGGTTTTTGAGGACCATGTGCCGCCCTGGTTGATGACAACCTTCGCCTTTGATTGTTGATTTGCATGGAATACCGCGGTACAGTCAAACATGGGTTAGCTGATTTGATCTTCCGATCGCGCCAGCGGCGGTCCGGTATTGTACACCTTTATTTCCGGAATGGCTAACGGCACATCGTTACCTTCGGAATCAGTAAGGGATACTTTTGTTGGTTTGCGAATGCCTTCGAGTAGAATGATTTCCTTCTCAACCGCCATAACAGCGCGGATGCCTGCCGGCGTTCCTTTAAATTTTTCTTGCAGGCTTCGTTTAAGTTTTTTTAATGTTTCGACCTTCAGCCGGCGCTTGTGATCAAGGATCTGGTTTTCTTCTCCGACCCAACGCTTCCGTGCTTCAGCAACATAGCGTTTTGCCTGGCGTTCCTCGATGCCCCACTTGCTGTTTATTTGTGAGATTATATCCGTGTACGGCCATTCCTCGATGATCCATTCCTGCACCACGCGAATACGCTTTTCATACTCCAGCTTGTCTGTTTTTGGTTGAGCCGGTCGCTTGCTTTTTTTTGGTTTGTCCGGTGTCACCTGTTCATCATGCATCAGGATACATACGTTTTATCACTTTGATGTGTCGCGTTAATTCATTCACGCGGTCCCGTAGCTTGATCGCTTCCAGTTCCCGCATCTTTCTTATTTCAGAATCCCGGCCTTGATCATCGATCATGTTGGGTTCGTACGCTTTTAGCGCAGCGGTGTTCACTTCCAGTTCGTCCTGCAAGTAGTCAATCACCGATCGTTTCACTTCAGCCATAATTTTGAGTTGTTCTTCAGTTGTTAATTGATTCTTTTCCATTGATAAAGTCCTCCAGTTTAAGTTTACCGTTTACGTGGGTAAAAGTAATAGGAATCGACTTTTTATGGCAAAAATTGATGTAACGAATGATGTCAGCCTCCACATACCCGGGCTCCAGCTCGGTAGCGAAACAGCGGCGGCCGGTCTGCTCACAGGCAATGAGGCACGTACCGCTACCCAGAAACCAGTCAATCACGATATCACCTGGGTTGGTTGTGTCCAGTATTGCATCAGCGATCATCTGGACCGGCTTAGGGGTTGGGTGATTCTTCAGCTCATAGCGGTCTGGGTTGGAAGCGCTATTGCCGGATGGGTAGTTCCAGACGTTGGTGCGGATGCGGTCCTTTAATTCCAGATGACTCAGGTGTTTCACATCATCATCCCCAGCTTTAAAGATGAACACCAGCTCGTTGTTATCCTTGTAGAACCCGCCGTGATCGATCATATCTTTGTTCCACAGTGCTTTGGCCTGCTCATCGGAGAAAGCGAAGCACAGCTCATGCTTGGCCCGGTAAAACGAACCATTCGCCATCATATCCTTGTTCCACACGCACATCTGCTTAGGGCAGGCATTGCCATAAACACGCCTGCCGGCTTCGGTCATGTGCCACACATGGCGCCAGTCCATGAAGTAATAGTGGATTGCTCCCGGGACCGTAGCCGCCAGCGATGCTTTCATGGCATCAGCAAGGAACAGCACAAACTCTTCATCACTCATCTCACCATGGGCCATGGCAAAATCAGCGTGGCCATTGTCTTTGTGAACGAACAGCGAAACCGGTATGTTATACGGCGGGTCGCAATTCACGATCCGGGCCTTTAAGCCAGCCATCAGCAGCTGCACGTTCTCCGGAATCCGGAAGGAACCGCAAAGGATCCTGTGGCCATTGATCTCGAAGATGTCGCCCAACTGTACGACAGGGACCGCAGGCACCTCGGCTTCTGGTTCCTCCGCATCCTCCACCTGATACATATCAAACTTCTGTTCGAAACGATCGCTGCTGAAGGATGGCAGGTCCATCTGTTCGCGGATGGAATCATACTCGATATCATAGAGCTGGATGAAGTCAAACAACCCTTGCTGAGTGATCTTCGCGTAAATGGATGAGTACACCAGCACCAGGTGCGCAGCCTCGTTCTTATCGTTGCATTGGATGAATGTGGCTGGTAAAAGGATGGGGATTTTATGGCCATCCTGCTGCAATTCTTCCAGTATCAAACTGCGGTGTTTACCGTCCAAACAGTACATGACACCAGACAGCGGATCGTGCCACACGTAGAATGGCTGGGCAAATTTGTTGTTGAGGATTGAGGCTTTGAGCTTGGCTTTGGCCTCCGGGGACCAGCTTTTGAAGTCGTCCTGCTGAATGAATTCGAACTGCCGCCAGTTGACGTTGCGGGTTTCCAGTACCCGGGACTGAAGATCTATTTGTGTCGCGCTTTCCATTATTTCGGTGTCTTATTATGACCTCTAAAATACTAACTTTTTTAGCATTGGCGGCCGATAGATATTTTTTGTAGTAAATTTCACGAAACTAACCTGCATGGCGGGATCACTTGCTTTCCTTATTGGGCCACTAAAAAAGATCAGTGTAAACCTGTTCTTCTACTTCGCAAAAGGTGCGCGGGTCGATGGTGCACTTCAATGGAATGGTCGGATGAGATCACCGCGAGGACATTATCCCAAGCCTGATGCTAAGCCCTTGCCCGAAGGTCCAAACGTTTGGAACCGTGATGATATGATGACCGTCTGGGAATTGCTGACTAAAGCAAAGTTGATCTTGAAAAACAATTCCAAGAACTACGCTTACAACCTGTCGCTGGTCAATGCCAAAGAAATCTTTAGCGTTGTTCCGAACATTCCCAAGCTGACCAGCCTTGCACCCAACGAAGAACTCCCGATCGAGGTCGAGTTTCACCAAACTGTTCACGAACCTACAGGGCCAGAAGCAGACGCCCATGCTGGTATTCCAAATGTTTTGAAAAACAGGACGCTGATTATTCAGTATGAGAATGAGGCAGGAACCAAATTCTTTACACACTCCTTCATGGATTTTAAAATAATTTACAATGAGTACAGGACCAAGTGATCCTTATTTGATTGTTCCTTTTTCCTTGGCGCGCACCTGTGCCTGAATTAACGGAACGCTTTCCTCGATGTAGGTTTTGAGGCTGGCGCTAATCTTGGCATTGTCATAAAGCCATACCAGGTAACTGTCGGGAACCTCAGCCAGCTTTTCGCCGAGGTGTTTCTTACCGTATTTCAGAATGCTATTGTCTGTCAGCTTTTCCATGGTGGAATGGTTACTCTTCAAGATAATCAAATTTCAGTCCAGACCCAGCAGGATGGCGACTGCCCGTTTTCCTCGTTGGTCCAGTTTGCCGTAAGCGGTTTCCATCAGGCTCAGTTTCTGCCGGCTGATCTTTCCGGATGCTGGGTTGTATTTACCCATGATGAATTGCAGAGGATCCTCGATATCATAGGCTGTGCAGATTTTAACGAAGTTCTCCAGATTGGCCTGGCAACGGTCTTCCTCGTATGAGCCGAGACTTGCCCGGGTAATGCCGATCATTCTGGATGCCTTTTCTTGGCTCCATTCTTTGTATGCCCTGATGGATTTAAGGTTTTTTGCAAATGGTCGCATTAAATTGGTATTTTCAAAACAAAAAATATGTTCGGTTTCAACATTGCTTTTAATTATGCTGGTCGTAACTATTCAGCGGATGTAACATGCTTTGACGATACCGAGCCAACTCGGTATGAAATCCGAAACCTTGATCCATCTATCCCTAATTTTCCAGACCCTTTGATTATGACAGAAACCAACCCGGATCAACTGGATTGGGTTGCACCAGATTTCAAGGATATCTGCAACCTTATTGCGGCAGAGCTTTAAACGAACTCTCCTTCAGTTGCTCATAAAATGTCTGTTCTTTCGCCGGGTTATACACGTAAGGCAAGAATACCTGTAACGGTTCGGCTTGCTCCAGCATGATCATGGATAACTGAATCTGCACCCAATCCGCTATGATTTTCCACGCGGTTCTTTCGGCCTGCTCCATTATTTTCTTCCGGGTGTCGGCCTGCGGGCGCTTTACTTCTTTCCACAACACATTGAAGCAAGGTTCAATCTTGGCCGGCAGTTGGAAGAACATCGGTGTTCGATTTGCAATAAGCATTCGGAAGGTTATGCCAGTACATACTCCCTCGTTATATTTTTTACTGATATCAGTGGCGCCGCCAGACACAAGTGCCTTTTCAATTCTGGCCATCGATGTTGAGGCGGGTACGGTTGATGTGTAGTTTTTAAGGTTCATCTTTTAAATTTTATTGTTCATCAATGTTTCCATATCAGGCAAGTCATATTGCCATCCGAGTACCTGGTTACCCTTTGCTGGAATGGGGTTCTTATACGCTATTGGATTTTCAAGGAGGTATCCGTACCTGTCAAAACCGTAGTCGCCGAGCAATTCTTCCCACGGCCAGTTCTTTATCCGATCGCTTAAACTGGTGAGCGCATGATGCTTTATAAATTGAGTTCTGGCGGTACCCACGATATCAACCTGCCCGATGATCTGTCCGAACGGCAGCGCGTGATAATCTTCTGCAAACATTTTGAACGGCAGCTGCTTGCATAGGTTTTCAAACTCAAATATTTTCGCTTTTGAAGTTGGTTTCTGCGCAGCATGGATGGCAACCGGTCCGCGCAGGTTGGTATTTCTGCCGCGGGTTTCTACCTGTTTGTAACCGAGGATGATCGCAGAGGCCCATGGCTGCCAGAGGGTAATAACTTTAATTTTCATCGTTTGAATTGTTAAGTCCGTGATAGTAAATTTTGTCCCTGAGCTTCTTTGATTCCCAATAGAACTTATCCAGTAGGATCTTATTCAGATCTTGTTTGCGTTTATGCAGGAACGGCGCCTCTTTTTCGGTGTAAGCATCGTGAGGCTTCCTAACATAGATCAATCCAGCATAATGCGGTATCTCTGTTTTCTTGATCAGACCTTCCGGGCATGCGTAATAAAACCGGTTGGGGCAATTCACTTTAACCAGGTCAACATGCTCAATGCGGGTTGCAGGTGCGTGAATCTTCTTTGTCTGGAAGAAAAGATCAAAGTGCTTGTATCCGTTCAGGTAATCTTGATGGGTCGCCATTTCTTCCACCGTTTTGTTTTTCTGCTTATAACCATGGCGCTTGTGGTACAACTCTGCAGTTGTGTACTTACCAATCACGGAACCGTTGTAGCGGTCGGCTCCGCAGTTTTTAAAGTAGAATGTTTTACCGGCGATGATCTTGCGGAATAGCTCGTGCTTTTCTTTCTTGAAGTCGGCAAAGAAATCCCCGCGGCTGAGCTTTACCTCAACCTCATAACAATATCCGCTGTCCGTTACCGAAAAGAAATCGCATTCCCAGCCATTGAACACGTAACTGTTGAACAGCTCGTATTTGTGATTACTGAAACGATTGCGAACAGCGGATTGTATGTTGGGTACCGTCAAACTCATTTTGCCGAATCAATTACCTGGTTAACATGATCCCAACTTTGGAACGCAATACCCTCACAGTTCTGGTGATGGGCTTTAACAAAAGCATCCAAACCGTGTTTGCCAAAGTGTGCTGGTTTTTCCTCCGCAACCCGGATCCATTTTTCAACATCATCCATCTGGTATAGCGGAGAGCCTGAAGGATCAAGCGGAACAGTTGATTGCATCGGCGCCGAGTTTCTTAGTGCTTTGATGCGTGTCTTTTGCTCTTCTGGAACAGTAGGGTCTGCCAGCATCTGTTCCATTCTGGAATCAGAGGCCTGTTTACCCATTTCAGTTGCGGTTTCGACATCAGTATCCAGATGGGTCCACCACAACGTGTGCGCAGAATAATAAATGCGGGAGCCTTTGCCATCAGCAATGTCTTTTTTGATTTGCTCGAGTGTGATCATCGTTTGTATAGTTTTGATTTTGTAATTGGTGTAATTCGTGATAGTAGAAACTGTTCTGTACATGCATGCTTCCGGAAGAAAGCAACGCGACCTTTGTTAACTTCTTTCCAATGCGTTGAACAGATGTAACCATGCAGGGCAGTGATCCACCCGCCGTACCAGCTGCCGTCTTCTGCACGGAAAACCCGCACTGGCCAGTAGTAATGCGGCGCAATTCCATAGTCGCGCACCCGGCAGGCGTTCTTGCAGCCATCGACCATACACTGCCACTTGACCAGTTTGTAAGGCAGGTTGGGAAGATCACTCTCCAGAATCCCCATTTCAATAACTTCTTTATCGCAGGTTTGGCACATAGCTAAACGGTTAAGAATCCTTTGGCAACCAGCATCGCTTTTTGTTGCTTAAAATGTTTTTCGATATTGTCGCCATCCAGTTCACGAACGATCTTCAGCCAGAACTTGATCTCTGCATCTTTCTGCTCGATCGTGCGCAGGCGCCTGGCCGCTGTTGATTTACTTTCCTTCGCATCATAGTTGCGCGGTGTATTTTTCAGATCAACCATTGTTTTGATCAGTGCGCGAACTTTCGGGACCAGCGTCTGCTTGTTCAGTATTGATTCAGAAAGGACAGCATCCACCATCATGTCGGCGAGCTCATCTATTGTATAATTTCTTTCTCCAGGCATTATTTGCGATTCGATTTTTAAGAAAAATGTTAACGGAGTTTTAGTTTTGTGCTACGTGATCTCATATTCTCACCGTGACCTGCGCGTTTGGTCGATCCTGTTTTATAATGAGACAGGATCCATTCAGACCGTTTATCATTCCATGAGATACCCACACATACCAGACGAGCGCTTCTGGTATTCCATTTCACTATTTCAGCGCGATATTCATAACGAGATTCAGAGGGCTCGATATAAAACGTGGGGGCATGATGAAAAACACTCCATGGGTTGTAGTAGCCGCGCTTATGTAACAGATCTATGAAAAGGTTATGCTGCGGTGCAGACAAAACGCGATACTTTACTATTGTTAAATCGCGTGGATTCTCTTCCCTTGAATGTTCGAACGGGAGCCAAAGCACAAGCACATTCGTATCAACGCCATCGTATCCAATTACATATCCCGCCAACCCTGAATGGTTGGTCACCTTATCACCAATTCTTTTTCCATCATAATGTGTACGCAATTCATTATCGAATGGGAAATCATAAGTATAGCTTCGCATAGTCATTATTTTCCGATTACCAGACCAGCGGCATCGCGCATCTCTTGATTGCTTCGCCCTTCCCAGCCTGAATTTTTAAATATGAGATCGTTGGTTGTTTTGTTGCCTTTCTTTGGTTTAACAACCAGGTAAGGCACATTGAATTTTTTACAGTATGCTTCCAGCAGCTTACCGATCGCATGATTCTCGCCGACATTCTTTGCGATCTTCTCGCCGGCTGCCGCGGATCCTGCGAACTTGTGAAAGTTACCCGGCGCGTTCAGCCATCCACCTTCGATGATCACGGTGCCGCCTGCGCGTTTTACTTTTACGATCGTGTTTATGGTATCGAAGAAGTCTTGGCACTTCAGTTCAATGATCTTCCGCGCCTTGCTATCCCAGATGGCTACGCCGTTTTTTTCCAGATCAGGATCAATTCCCAGATACAGCATCGGTCCTCCTTTTTGGATATTCTTCATGAGTTCTGCCATCCAGAACATTGCCGGCTGCTTTTTTACCAACCTTGTCAAAGGCTTGACCGTGGCCAGTATAGTTGGTAGAATAATTAATGGTCGTATCGATATCTCCAGCCCACCATGAAAACTGACCGTCTGCTTCAAGAAACATTAAGGGCTTGTCTTCTGTATAGATATCGCGTAACATATACGGACTGTACTCTCCCCATTGCTTGAAGAAAAAAGGAACATCGTTGGCTCTGCATTGATCACGCAATGACCTGGCCCAATCCGGGTGCATTGGTCTTGCATCTTTACCGCTTTCGCCGCCAGCGATCACCCAATGGATACCGCGGCAGGCATGTAAACCTTCGCGCTTTAACGGAAGCAGGTATTTAGAAAGATTGATATCACCCAGCAACGGTTCGCAGGAAAGAAACCGTACAGCTGCTGGCACATCCAACAGTTTTGGAACACGATCATCTGCGGTTTTCTGGTCTTCAGCTGATACACCGATCCACACATTCGGCAGGTATTGATATTTGATGAGGTGGAACATTGCGCTGGCGGCCATCTCTTGACCAGCTGGTGCGATGCGCTCGAGTTCTGAATAGATCCTACTCACGGCACCAGACTTGAAATACTCCACCATGCGGTAGGCTCGTTTGGTGAGTACCTGGTACGTGTGGTGCTGGGTGATAGCCATGATGCAGAAGATCTTGTCGATAAAATCGAATGGTACCGCTTCATGGAAAAGATCACTCATGCTGTTCACGAAGTAAACCGTGGGCTTTTTGTTGTTAAGCGGGATATCCAGCGCAGCCATGCTCATGTTCAGTTTACCGGTCCAGTTCAACTGGCCGTTGGCGCCTTTCTCCACGGTACCCGCGAACTTCTCCTGCATCTTCGGGTTGTGCTGGCGAATCCATGCGGTTGTGATCGCATAACAGTTCTTGCAGCCGGCGCTTATTTTATCGCAGCCGATCAGCGGGTTCCATGTTTCCCCGGTCCATTCAATTTTTGATTTACTCATGACAGTATTTTATTGATTAACAAATTGTATTTCTCCCTTCCGGATACCGATCGCAACCTGCTCCATGAGATCACGCTGTTCAGGTGACATGCGGATCATCTCATCGAACACCGCATCGAACAGAATACTGTCACCAGTGATCACTTCCGCATTGAACACCTTCAACTCTGCAGGGTTGAGCTTCAGTTTCATTTCCGTAAGGCACCAGCCGATTTTATTCAGCATCGCACCCAGAAAACCTTTCGCATGCGGCGCAATGTTGTGGCTGCTTTTAACAGATTGGAAATACTCCTTCGCTTTCTGCATGCTGTAAATGCCTTTTGCCAGGCTCATCACTTCGGTTGGTGTTAAATTATTTTCACTCACTCTCTAACTTTTTAAAATGGTAAATCTTCTGTTTCATCAGCTGGTGGCGGTGGACCTGACACAGACGGCTTCTGATTTCCTTTTACGGCTGGGAATGCGTCCTTTTTTACAGGCACCCAGTTTGTAGGTTTGAAATCCAGTAATCCGATCTCTTTCCAACGCTGAATATTATTGTCGACCTCGAACGCGAAACTTTCCAGTTTACCGTTCCTGTGCTTTGCGATTTTAGACATGGCTTTATCAGCCAGTTCGATATCATCTTTCACTTCATCTTCCGGAGGGCGGTACAGGAACATCACCATATCGGCATCCTGTTCAATGGCGCCAGACTCGCGCAGATCACTGAGCTGCGGAACCTTCTGGCCCTTTCCACGGTCTTCAACTTTCCGGCTGAGCTGGCTAAGTGCGATGATGGGAACGTTTAATTCCTTTGCCAGTTTTTTTAGATTGCGGGATATGCTGCTGATTTCCTGCTCTCGGTTATCGCTGCGGCCGCGATCACCACTCATCAATTGCAGGTAGTCGATTATGATCACGCCAACTTTATGTTTGTTGACCATCCTGCGGGCTTTTGCGCGCAGCTCGAATGAATTCAGGGCAGCGGTATCATCGATGTAAAATGGCATCTTGATCATCCGGTCACCAGACTGCATCAGGACCGTTGTATCATCGATGCGGCCAGTGGATAAACGCTCCATCCATATACCGGAATCCATGCTGATCATACGCTGAAGCAGCTGCTGTTTACTCATTTCAAGCGAGAAGAAACCAACTGGTACCGACCTGATCGGATTGATGATCGCGTTGCGCGCCAGGTTAAGAGCGAAAGCGGTTTTACCGACAGATGGCCGCGCAGCGAGAATGATAAGATCCGTTGGCTGCCAGCCGTGGGTGACTTTATCCATCTCTGGAAACCCGGATGGTACACCGGTAACCGATTCCTCCTGATGGCGCAATACTTCAACCTTCCTGATATATTCGGGAACACCATCACCCAGCGCCGAGTAATCCTTCTTGAAGTGATTATTCGAGATCTTGTAGATAGCATCTTCAGCCATGTCAAACAGATCAAACACATCGGTACCGTCTTCATACGCGGCGCCAATGATCTCACCGCTGATGCGGATAAGTTCCCGCTGGATGAATTTTTGTACAACGATGCGGCAGTGAGCATCGAGGTGAGCCGTTGAAACGACACTGTTGGTTAGTTTGGTGACATAGTAGGGACCGCCCACAGCATCCAACTCTTCAGAAGCCTTTAATGCTTCCACAACAGTTAGGATATCAACCGGGATGCTGTTACTTACCAGGTTCTTAAATGCGCGGAAAATCTTTTGGTGTGCATCCACATAGAAACATTCTTCATCCAGTATCTCTGCAGCAATGTCAAATGCCGATTTTTCCAGCATGATCGCGCCGAGTACTGCCTCTTCCAGTTCTTTTGCCTGCGGCGGCACTTTCCCATAGACCATGGTGCTCATGTCAGTGGAAGTTTTCCTTCGCATACCACGATCTTTATTTAAAGAAGTCAAATCCATTACTGATCGTTTTTGTTTTTACCAGCATTTTTAAGCTGATCATTAACAGATGGGCCGCCATCGCCGGCTGTTGTTGTCTGGCTTGGCTTACCGTTATCATAATTCCCCTCAATCACCTTCAGGTAATTGCTGTCGTTCTCAATGATCCAATCGAACGAAAACCATTTGGATGTTTTAAGGAATTCAGATAGCGATGCCTTGCGCAGAATTTCAGAGAAATCAAAAGCCTTCTCCCGAACACGGACATTGAACTTCCTGCGCCGGTTGTCACTGATCGTTTTTATAAGCGACAGGCCTTTCTCTGTGGCAAACAGATTCCAGAAGTCTTTATACGGATCGATATCAGTCGGCTTTGACTTCAGGTATTCGTGAATGCCCTTTTTTGTTTTTTCTACAGATGAATAAGGATTGACTGTACCGGCCAACGGCCCTTCCGTTTCGTTTCCGTTTCTGGTTTCTGTTTCGTTTCGTTTCAGGGAAGCATCTGCTATGCTCGTGATAAGCACTTGCGTATCATCTGCTACGCATGCCTCCGGCGCGGGATATTTTTCTGTCTTTTGCCTTAAAGTCTGCTTGAAGTTGTTGATTTGCAGATACTCTTTGCGCGCGATATTGTATAGAACGATCAAACCGGATTCCTTACACGCAGTAAGCCATCGGGTAATATCGGTCTCTCTAATGTCGGACTTGAGAGGGTACAAATTTGATTTCAAGAGCTTCAGGTTGGCAGAATACCTTCCGAAATCGTCAACCTTCATTATGAGGCGCGTGAAGAAACGCTCCGCGTTTACATCGAGTTGATCGATGGTTTCAGAATCCGTCCAGTCTCGTAATATTCTATTAGGCATCTTATAAAATCTCCAGTTGTTTTGAATTTTGTTTCTCGATCTCTTCGATCAGTATTTTATCAACCTCACTCTGCGCCGCCAGCATTTTGTCGTAATCCTGACGGTTGTAAAACTTCTTCACCTTCTTCTGAAGCGCTCGCATACTGGTCACCTTTTTAACCATGCGCTGGTACCGTATTTCGAGTTCTTCAGGTGTCATGTTAAAACTTTAACAGGTTCAGTACTTTGTTCACCACCGTTGTCTCCATTTGATCACTGGCCCCGGTGATGGTGTTACCGATGTGCCGTTTTTCCTGAATGATATCATACAGTCTTTCATCGATCGTATCCATGCCGTTGAAGTATGTACACATCACTGTGTTTCTTTGCCCGATACGGTGGCAACGATCCTCGCACTGAACACAATCGGCATAAGTGATGGGGTATTCAACGAAAGCTACCCGGGATGAAGCAGTGAGGGTAATACCCACACCAGCTGCGCGGATGTTACAGATAGCCAGGCTCACATTCGGATTGTTCTGGAACGCATCGATGTTCGCCTGCTTCTGGATGGATGAATCACGGCCGGTGATGGTAACCGCAGATGGAAACATCTTTTTCAATTCGTCAACGATATCATGTAGGTTGCAAAACAGGACCAGCTTCTCGCCGGCATCCAACACTTCCTGCACGAATTCGGCAACTTCTTTGATCTTACCCCGGGCAGATATCTGGCGCAGGATATTGAGCTTTAACAGGGCTTCACCGGCCATTTTCTTATCGATCTGTTCGCCATCGAAGCCAACACCGCTCAACCAGTCTTTGAGATCACGCTCGGCTTTGTTGTACTCTGACCTGGTAGTGATATCACAGATGATCGTCTGCCGCATTTTCTCCGGAAGATCTTTTGCCACATCCTTTTTCTCCCTGCGGAAAAAACAGCCGTGCTTTTGCAGTAGGAAATTCAGTTCCTTCAGGTTGTTGGCGCCATTGCCACCTTCGCAGTAACGGTCAAGGAATGCTTTACGATCGCCAAACACTTTCAGTTTACCCATAATGGCCAGTTGCGGCCATAGATCCTTTGGCTTATTAACCACCGGTGTTCCTGAAAGCAGGTAACGGACCTCGAGGCTGACGAATAACCGCAGGATGAACTTTGATTGATTGGTGTTAGGGTCTTTACAGCGATGGCTCTCATCCAGTATCCCGGATTTGAACATGCTCATGAACGACTTTAAAACAACATCCTTCGCAGCCCACGGTTTCTTTTTACCGTTCTTCGTCTTTTCATTCGGGAACGATTCAACAAAGAATGTGGGGATAGATTCGTAATTGATGATCACGACATCCACCATACCATTCTGTACATACTGGTGCCATCCCTTTTTTTGCTGTGGGGTCATGCTGCTGTCCAGAACCATCGTGCGTTTATCGGTCCAACTGGCCCATTCTTTCGCCCAGTTGTATTTTGTTGATGCAGGGCAAACAACAACACAAGGAAACTTGCCTGTACCCAGAACTGCAGCAATGCTTTGGAACGTTTTACCCAGCCCTTGCTCGTCACCATTCATGCACCGCTGGTATTGTATCATGCCGGCTACACCTTGGCGCTGGTAAGGGCGCAATGTGCCTTTGATCGGCAATTCAAGTGTGAGTTCCGGAAGTGGTTCAACCTCGCCAATCATTTCCGGTTTTAATTCTTCCGGGAGAATGATCTGTGCACGGTGCGTTTCCTTCAGCTTCAAAACCTGCTCACGGACAAAGCCGGCGGCGATCCATATTTTCTTATCACCGATATACCTGGCTGCGCGGTGGAACTTACCATCGGCGCCATCGGTACCCAATGCCTTCACAGCTTCAAGATTGCGCTTGTGCCATTGGTCCCATTCCCATGAGATATGGAACTCGTGTCCGTGATCAATTATTCTAAGAGGCATCGTTAACTTTTATCAGTTCTTCAGAAATTATTTTGCAGTCTTCCGGGTGAACAAACTGGCAAGGGTTTACTTCGAAAACCGCAACAGCAGTATCAGCGCGGCCGTTTGTACTCACATATCCCTTGAGCCTTGCTTTATATCGCTCACCTTTCTTTTTAGCATACCATATTCCGCGCCTGGCGGTTTCAGTGATCTCTATGGTGTAGATCTTGTAATTCACTTTACTCATGTTCCTTAAATTGAATTGTTGATTCTTCCATCGCATCAAACAGCGTTGGCATGTTGGCATTCTCCTCCGCAGCTTTACAGTAAGCCACGCCATCCAAGAAATAGGAAGGGTTAAGTTCGAAGCCCACACCAAAGCGCTTTTGCATGATGGCCCTGTATGGTACCGTCATCAGGCCGGCGAATGGATCCAGTACGATCTCACCTTCATTGCTGAGTTGCTCGATCACGCGATCGGCGATATCGAATTGCATCGGGCAGATGTGCATCTCTTTTCCTTTGGCCCATTGTGACCCGTTGAGGGTAAGCATGCGGGTAACATCGGTCCACACATCATCGCTCCAGCTCTGCGGTTGTAGTAACATGAAATTGCTTGGCAGCTTACCGGATAATTCCAATGCTTCACCAATCTTTACATGCTGTTCGAAGTCATAAATATTTTGAAGGGAATGCTCACGGAAAACACGGAAGATGTGATCATGTTCCATAGCCAACATTTCCTCGGGTTTTAACTGACGATCGCCTGAGCTGCGGGTAAAGCCGTGTGCATCGATCTGCCAGCGCGACCTCGTGTAACGCTTCTTTGATTTTACAACAGGTATATCAGCATAGCTTTTTGAAGTATCGGTCTGTGCTTTACGGAACATCAACAGGTATTCAGGCATACCGACACCCATTTTCGTTCCGTCCTTGCATTGCTCGGACCAACCCAGTCTGTAGGTTTGATTATTCTCACGAACAACATCTGTAACAATTGTCTTCATGCCGATGTACTCAAAACCATGTTTGCGGTAGTGATTGATGCAATGCATGTGGAACGGGTACACGGTTTGAAATCCGAGGCCGTTTAAGCCGCTGGGAATGATCCTGTCTTTCACATGGATAACAGCCAGGCGGCCGGGTATCAGCGATCGAAGCAACTCTGGCGTCAGGTAATCCATCTGGTTAAAGAACTCATCATTGCTTTCGGTGTGTCCGAAATCAGCATAGTTTGGCGAGTACTCGTACTGCGTGGAGAATGGAATGGAAGTAAGTACCAGGCCCACGCTGTTTTCTTCCAGTCGGCGACTCTCCAGCACTGCATCGTTATTTACAGCGCGGAAATTTTTACCGCTTACTTCCACACGTTCAACACCCATCTTTCTGGTGAGCGCCTGCGCCATGGCAGCATGTGACAAACCGAACTCTTTTATAATATTGGTCATGTTCTCAACTTGTTTGATGTGTTGTTGCCATTTGCGCTCGAGTTCTTTGCGAACCTGACGCTCGGCTTCTGTGTAGATCAGGTCAACGCGAACCTTATTGGTTTGCAGGAACCTTAGCAGGCGATGAATGGATTGAATGAAATCGTTGAACTTGAAACCGATCCCGAGATAGATGGCCCATGAACAATGCTTTTGGAAATTGCAACCCGAACCGGCGATCACTGGTTTGGCCGCCAGCTCCTGATACTTGCCATCAGAGAAATCAAGGATGGCCTGCTCGCGCACATCGAGATCCTGTGAACCGTAAATGCTGGTGATGGTTGGGATAGCAGATTCAATGGCCGCGCGCTCGGCTTCCAGATCATGCCAGATGATGCGATGTGCAGCAGGATCTTCCTCGCGCAGTTCCATCATCTTTGCCAACCGCAGGTGCAGGCTATCGCGCTTTTCTCTCGATGCATCACAGATACCCAGCGCCACGTTTTTAAACAGCTTTCCCTGGCCACTCTTCTCAAATCCAGCATCGCTATGGTCGGTAGGCAATTCATGCCAGTGCAAATCCAAGCCGGGTAAGATGTAATCTTTGTCATCATCTGGATTGCCAGTGATATCAGACGGTTTCTGTACAAACAAGGCCCATGAAGAAACCCAAAGCCAGAACTCGCGTTCTTTGTGCGGGTGCAGGGTGAGTTTGTCTGCTTTTGTGCTGTCGCGTTTAAAGAACCTCGTCTTCGCCTGGCTCACATCCATGATTCCTAAGAAATCAGCATAAGCCAGCAGCTCTATGTATTCATTCGGCGAAGGTGTGGCCGTTGCAACAAACCGGTATGGAACACATTGTGTACCGCGGCGATTACCCAACGGACCCGCATCACCGGTAAATAGCCGCATGAATTCGCGGAATGTCTTGCTGCCGCCGAAACCACGCAACACGGACGCTTCATCGAGGGAAGCAACCTGAAATAACCGAGGATCTATTTTGCCATCCCTTACCGATTCATAGTTGGTGATGTATATGCCGGTTTCTTCCGCTTCCTCAACTCTGCGGATAAACTTCGGCGGGGTTTTCCAACCTAATATCCGTACGGCATCACGCGCGAACTCCTGACGAACTCCCAGCGGTGCAATGATCAACCCGCGGCCGCCTGTGTGCAACAGAGTACATCGAACAGCTTCGAGTTGTGTAACGGTTTTATGCAGGCCGAAAGCAGCAAAGCATGCTCGACATCCACCTTCCACCAGCCACTTAACCATTAACCGGTTGTGCGGCTTTAAAGCCTGGTTGATATCAGAATCGTTGATACTAAAACCAGTGCTCGAAGCAAAGCGAACTTTGTTCTTGAGAAATGAATTATATTCTGTTACTGGTTCCATTATGCTACGTTCTTTTTTAGCTTGAGTTTAATATTCATGGCCATTGCCAGGCACCATGCTCTTACCACATCAGGTACCACACTGTTTCCGATGAATCGCTTTTGATCAGCTTGGTTACCGAAAAGTTTGTAACCCATGGGGAATCCCTGAATGCGTAGAAGTTCCAGAACACGCAGCATGCGCATCTTAATATCCTTCAGTCTATAAACGAGCATGAAGTGTTTAATCTTGATCATGATCTCGCTGTCCGTGTTGTAAATGGGAACCAGTAAGTTTCCACCTTCTACCTGCACGAAATAGAGCGGCGCTTTATCCTGCCTTGCAACAACAACCACGCATGGCTCTTCAATGCTGCTGGGATTGCCGCCCCATGAAGGATTAACGATATAGTGATAGTGACGGTCTGCAGTAATGGTCGGACAGGAATCATCGATGGATTTAGGACCGTTGTTGAAATTAGTTGGCATCAGGAACGGTTCAACTTCAACCAGTCTGTGTTTATCATTTGGCATGATGGTACCGGCCGGTTGATCGACTGATTGATTTTGCGCTGCACCGAAATGCTTATCGAGGAAAAACTCTGGTTGGACCATTGCTGTCCGGGCCTTAGTAGGAATTACAGGTGCAGGATCATTAACAGAAGAAAGCTGCCCACCCTGACTGTAATAATGTTGAAGAAATACAATGGATTGATTGTCCTTCGTTGTGATAACCCGAGATGGATTATTAACATCGTAAACTTTAGCTGTGGGAACACCACCATTTGATGTTACGATAAATTCTGGTTGGATTAAAGCAGTTGCATCTCTGGTTGTGATTGTTCTTGCAACACCATCGACTGGGAATGTGTTATGGCCTTTGCTATTTGCTGCGTATGTCTGTAAAAGAAATTCAGCATTTACAAGTGCCTGGCCATCCACAGTTTTAATCGTACCTGCTGGACCTTCAACAGAGATGTTTTTGTTAGCGGGTCTACCAGAAAAGTATTTACTGATAAATGAATTGTCGCCCTTGGCAACATACTTCACCAGCCCAGCATAGATCCGCTCCAGTGTTTTATCAGATAGTTCTTTTGTGCGCGCGAAGATGCTTTCTCCTTCATCTGTAAAATCAAGCACTTCTTTAACGGCCTTCCATTTTTTGAGATCATTCCCAAACATTCCATTGATGCCTGGCTTCTTTGCGTGTGTAGGTTCTGGCCACGCGATCGGCAGACCAGGTTTAGCGAAGCAACCGAACAAACGGTTGCGGCTGGTGAATGCGCCAAAGTTTGCGCTGTTTAATTCTTTCCAATCGTTGTAATATCCGTGAGCATCCATTTCACCTTTCCAACGTTCGAAGTCCTGACCGTTCTTTTTACTTACAGGTTTGCCATTTGCATCCAGCGGACCCCAGCTCATGAACTCTACAACATTTTCTATCTGGATGTATTCAGGATTGAGAGCCTCAACATATCGATGCAGGTGATCAGCGAGGGTACGGCTGTCGGCATCACGCGGCAAACCGCCTTTGGCTTTACTGAAGTTTGTACACTCGAGGCTTGCCCATAGAATCAGGTATGCATCAGGGTATCTTTCTTTCCACCAGTTAACGATCGAAATCAAACCGGTGAGATCGAGTGTGCGGATATCTTCTTCAAAGTGTTTTACATCCGGATGGTTTTGCCAATGGCTTTTGATAGCCTTCGGATCGTGGTTTACACAGGCGATAACCTTGGCAACAGAATTGCCATCGAGTATTGCCTGTTCAAATCCCGTTGTAGTGCCACCGGCGCCACAAAAAAGGTCAACTATTAAAAATATCGGTTCTGTCTGGGGGGACATCGTTCTTATAAATTTTCCAGAAACCGGATCGCGGTAACTGCTGTTTGTAAAGCCTCTTTTCTCATTCGTTCCTTTTGCACATCCAGAACTATTTCCGAATTGCTGCGCTGGTACTTGAAGTCGAGGCATGCCTGCATCAACTCTCCAGCTTCCTCGACAACAATGCCGGCCTGCGCTGCTGGATGATCAGGCCATCGCGGATGCTTCTTCTTTACATGTCGAAGCTCCAGTTCGATGGCCTGCCAGATTTCATTCCTATTCATTGTCTTCCGGTTGACCCTCTTCAGGGAAAGTCATTTCCTGTTGTACCAGGCGTGGGGCGCATTTACCCATCATGTACTTTTCAACCTCAACCTTCAGTTCGTCAACCAGTGCGCGCAATTCATGAATGAATGCATAACCACCGGTCCACTTAACAGGATAGGTTTCGATCTTTTTGTAATCGCCGGTTGAAAGCCTGCGCGATCCTGAAATGGTTACCGCTTCATTCTCGCCGGTTGCAGAGATGGCGAAGGATGATACAGTGAAGTGAGCGACCATGTTTTCCAAACTGTCTTCAGTGTGTTCTTCGTGATCATAATCATCGATCTTTTCGATATCAGGGATTTCATCTTTGTTGATTTCTTCGCAGATCACAGCCAGGTGCGGATGCAGTTTCTTGAACAAGGCTTTCAGATCATCGTGAATAAGCAATGATGATTTCCTGTTGATGGTATCAGTGGTATTTGGCGCCACTAACAGATCATAGGAGTAATTACAGAAGTCACCTTTCAGGGTAGCGCTCCTGATCTCAATACCACTGTCTTCATTCAGCACGATGGTATCCGATGCATCAGGCGTATCTTTTGGAACTGCCTTCAGCTTGCTTTTGTCTTTACTTGATTTTGCCATTTTGATATGTTGAGGGGTTTAAAAATTATTCGCAACGATCGCCGCCTTTGTACTCGTAGAATGGTATCCATCCGCGCGGCGTAATGAATCCCCATTGCCTTACTTTTTTGAACGTGATCACGAACGTCCAGACCGGTTGGTGAATCTCAAGACGGTGCACATATTTTGCAGGGCGATAAAGAAGGCTGAAACGGCTGTACACTTTGCTACCGGTTGGTGTGTATTCAACATAACCGCCTTTTAAAAGGAAAGTGATGAATGCCCATGGATGATCATGGTCGCATGCGCTATCGCTACTCATCAGCTTGTGAATTTTGATAGAGAAGAATCTGCATTCAAACAGATTCCACCTGTGAAGCAAGGCCCGGTTCTTTTCCCGGTAGATGGTTCTTTTTTTCTTAAAGAATTGCATACAATTATTTTGTGTTTTTTAAAAGCGTTTGAGGATTAGTTCACCTGCACGATTTCAAAATCAGATGTCTTGATGTACACTTTCTTTTCCGTCAGGTGTTTGATGAGAGGACAAGGACCATCACCCAGCGAATGAGTGAGTTTGCTTGACTGGTATTGCGCAACGGTGGCCGAAGAACTGCCCAACGTTTTCACGGTGGCCGAAGAACTGCCCAACGTTTCCACGGTGGCCGAAGAACTGCCCAAC
>JAZJYJ010000010.1:0-82344 GCA_040390405.1 Bacteroidota bacterium | reverse complement strand
TTCCACGGTGGCCGAAGAACTGCCCAACGTTTTCACGGTGGCCGAAGAACTGCCCCACGTTTCCACGGTGG
This sequence comes from Bacteroidota bacterium, assembly GCA_040390405.1. Classification (GTDB taxonomy): domain Bacteria; phylum Bacteroidota; class Bacteroidia; order Chitinophagales; family Chitinophagaceae; genus Sediminibacterium. The sequence goes on along the minus strand of JAZJYJ010000010.1, from coordinate 82,273 downwards.
CCGAAGAACTGCCCAACGTTTCCACGGTGGCCGAAGAACTGCCCAACGTTTTCACGGTGGCCGAAGAACTGCCCAACGTTTTCACGGTGGCCGAAGAACTGTCCAACGTTAAAATTTGCGCGTTCGCTTCGCTCACTGAAACATTATATACCCTTGAACCAGTGTAGATATGATTGGCCCACAGCAGCTCGGTGCCGAAGTTTGCTTCCAGCCATGAGCCATCGATCATGCGGATATCTTTATTCAGGCACCAGGCCATATTGTCTTTCAGCACCTGTAACAGATCCTGCATGTTTTCCGCAGCGAGAATCCTTTTAAATTCTGGTTGACATGCGCCTTTCTCTTTGCAGCGCGCAACAACATCTTCCTTTATCTGGTCAAAAGTTTTTACAGCTTCAGCGATCACAACGGATTGACCGTTGACAGTATCGCCGGAAGCGATGATGGGTGTGGTTTCTTTTTTCATTTTAAAGAGTTGAGTTTTGAGTTATGCGGTTTTGCGATAAGAGTTTGATTTAAGGCGCTGGAACAAACTTTGAAGGATGTAGCCGGCATTTTTCTGTTCCACTTCCACGCCGTGCCATTCTTCGTTCGGGTCCATCAGTTTCAATTCATCATCCTTGGTGATCACCACACCATAGCAGCGGAACAACTCTGTATGTGGTGTAATCTTGACGCTGATCGGATCAGGAAAGTAGATGGCTGTGTCGGTTACAGCTATCAGCCTTTTGCATTCGTCCAGCAATCGCTGGTTATATTCAGGATCGTTGAGCATGGCTATATCTCGATTTGGTGCGCAGCAAGCAGCTGGCGGGTGTACAGATCAATAAAATGTTGTTGGAATTCGCGGGTGTTATCAGCCATCCCTGTCATGAAGTGTTCATTTTCTTCAATCAGCATCGCTACAACATCTGATATATGCTTCTGCAGCATGGCGTTTGAAACCATGATCACTTTTTCTTTCATGTGGATCATCGCGTGTATCCTTTTATCTTCGAAAAAGCCGTATTTGAAAGTGAGATCAGCATGCATCAGATACCCGCAGGTCTCCAGTATGGTCAGGCCTTGTTTGATCTTCGCTTCGCAATCCGCATTGTAGTCTTCGAAGAACCCGCCTGACTTTCCTGCCAGGTAAACAGCACCGATACCTTCAAACTGGTGAGTAAGGGCTTTGTAAAGGTTTTCAGGTACAACGATCAGCGTTGATTCATCAGGGTTATTACCGCGGGCTTTAAGTTCATCCAGCACTTTCTGGTAGATGATCTTGCCAGTACCAATAACATTGCGCCATGTGTTTGAAAACGATCGGAACCAGTTATAATCCATGTCACCTTCATAATGGTGGTCCGTAACATTCTCAAGGAAGTAGGTGATCGCTTTTTCGTTGGCGTTAACTAAAGCGCAGGTTAATTCGCATGAAATGGATCCTTTAAATTCGCGCAGTTCGTTGATGTCTGCATTACCGATATCGTAGCTGAATACAGACTTATGGTTCTCATGCTCGAAAATCAATACACCTTTCTTATAAATGCATAAGCGGTTACCGGCAGGGTACAAAGCGTAGGTTTCATCCTTGTGGATAGGCTCAGCATCGTGGATGAAGTATTTGTTCCAATCCTTCAGAACGTTTTTCACCTGTATGTCTTCCTGAATGAAAAAAGTGGTCATTCCTTCGGTCCCTTCCACCGCATCCGTTACTTCACGTACTGCACCACCTTCATCCAACGCATTACACCATAATTCCCGGATGATCATCCACGCAGACCAGTCTTCACCCATCTTAGTAGTGATAGACGTTCGGTTGCCGTTGATGCAAATGATCTCGAATATTGATCCATTTATATCCTCACGTTCAATGTGAAGTTTTACTTCTTCCTTCCCAACAAATATTTTAAAGTCAAGATTGTTGCGGAATAAAAAAGCGAGAGTGTACTTCAGGCCGGTGCCGAACTGCCCGATCTTGTATTTGTCGCTGGATTTGGTTGTTCCTCCCATCAGGGCAACCAGGCGTATATCCAAAAGCCCATTGTTTTGAATTTTCAGGTATCGCATGGTTATTTGATTTGAAGGTTTTTCTTATCGAGCAACAACACTTCGCCGATGGTCTTACCATCTTTTAAAGCATCCTTGATCTTTGTCTTATTGATCTCCGCGCTGAGCTTGAAGTACCCCAGCATTTCTTCGGTAGGAACTTCCGGCGCTGGAGCGTTGGCGCCTTTGGCTTCATCGATTGCCTGCTGGACTTTCGCAGGATCGATCTTTGCTTCGATGGAAACAAACCGCAGGATGCTATCCTCGAAATCAACAGGCACTTCGATAGCCTGTGATTTGCGGAAGGAAAGGGTGATCTTATCGGTTGAGATCTTGTCTACACCGAACTGCTTCATGGCAGAATCGATCATGCCTTTCAATTTCTCACCAACACTATCGATCATCTTTTTGCGCTTGGATAAGCGATCGATCTCGGCTTTGATGTTATCGGACTGGCCGGCGAAATCCATAATGCGTAATGCATAGGCTTCTGCCTTTTTTTCCAGTTCTTCTTTGTTGATCGTAAGGGCAAACTCAATCTCTTCGGTGAGCTCACCATCAAGATCTTCGAGCTGCGCGATGATCGCTGCATACTCGGCTTGTATTTCGTAAAGGGGCTTATACATTGGCAGCCTCCTTTTTCTTTTTCAGGTCAAGGAATTTAGTGTTACCAGCTGAGCGGAATTCAGGATCGGCTTTAACCAGTTCTGTCAAGCCTTCGCGGAACATATCAAACTCTTCCAGCGAGGTAACGTTTTCCAGTTTAGCGATCGCTTCCTTCACTGCTTCTTTCACATCCACACCAGACTCGCACCATTCAGCGATCATGCGACCTGTTTCGATGGATGGCATGAACTCGGGTTTTCCTTCGAATAAACCGGTCCTGTCTTTTGAAGCAGTAGCCAGGTGAGATGCATCCAACTGAAGGTTCACTGTGAGTTCGTACTCGAAACCTTCGCGGGTAACTTCTTTCAGCCCGACCTTTTCAACTTTTACGCGGCCGGATGCATCTTTACTCATTTCGTAATCCTGTTTGCGGCGCACCGTTGTGATCACATGGCATTTGCTTTGCAGGATCGATTCGATGAATGCCTGGTGGCGCGGTGTAACCTTGCCCCATGCTACATAGCTGTTTTTACTCTGTGATCCCTGTGTAATCTGGTCCACGATCTCAAGGCAGCCACCTTTGCCATCCCACTCGTGGGTCATGCTGTCGATGATGATCACTTCCATACCGGCGTTTTCGCAATCCTTGATGGCTTCGATGTATTTTTCCGGCGTGTAAGGCTGGCCGATCGGTAATACATTGTACTCGCCAAGATGCGCGTACAGGTCTGCAGAGTTGTTCTCTGTGTCGATCACTGCGACTTTAGACCAGTCGTTGCACATCCCGAATGCGATGAGAAGTGCAGTGTAAGTTTTGCCACCACCGGCGGCTGCGGATAAACCCAAACGAATTTTTGCTTTTTGTCTCGTTGCTTTTCTTAAATTTGACATAGATTTGTATTGAAGTTTTACTGAATTTCATTTTAAAGAGAGGATCTGTTTCGAGCAGATCCTCTCTGCTTTTTTAAGCCAGGTGATTACTCACCAGCAGCTTCAAAAACGGGGTTGCCTTCTGTGTCGAACTCGTGTTCTGCACCTTCCGTCACGCCTTTTTCAGCGAGGGCAGGGAATTTTTCGAGGTCTTCTGCGGTTACCGCTCTTTTTGTGTTTTCCATTTTGATAATCGGTTGCCTTTACACCGGTAGGTTTTTAGAAATTTCCGAATCAGCTTATCTCTTTCTCTCGGTGACAAGTCGAGATGAGCCTGATTGAATTTTGCTTTTACAATTATGTAGTTCAATATTTCTCTTTAAAATCCCGGCAGTTTACCTTTCGATACAGTGTAGTGTTCTCAGGATTTCCAACACGTTCCGGGAGTGGGGGGATTAATTAAAGAAGTCTTTCCACCAGTCCTCACTATCATCATCACGCAGACACCAAAGCGCTATTATCACAATGATCACAACTACGATTGCTCTGCCTGTTGATATTGGTTCCATCAGTTTTGAATTGATTCTTTTCCGTAAAACATTTCAGCAGCTTCAACCATGTGCATTGGCCTGGCATTGTTGATCTGCAATTCTTTGAACATGATAGGCTCGTTGATGGAGCGCAGCACTTCGTAATACTCAAGGTGCATAGCCATCATCTTACCAGTGGCATCATCACCAGAGGCCTGAAACTGTTCTTTGGTATTGATGTAGGTATTGTTACCTTTTTCAATCTGTGCAATCGCTTCGCTGCAAACGGTCACCATTGATTTTTGCTTCTGGTATTCAGCCAGAATTTCAACGGCGCGTTTGTGCAGGGCGAGCTGTGTTTTTACAAAGTCTTTCATGGAATCAGTTTTTCTTTTTCATTGAAATATTTACAGAGAAACCGTAGTGCATCATTCGTGATACAAAGGCGCCAACACTGATACCGTTATTCCAGATATCATAACCAGCACGGAAGCCAATGTCTTGGTAGTTATGTGTGCCGTGGGCGAAGTGACCAGCGAACACCAGGCGATCATTCATAAAGGCTTTGCTGAATGCGAGGGTAAGAGCAACCTCGCGCGTGGCCAGTGTGTTGTCATTCAGTTTTGATTCGACATATCCACCGAACACACCGAGTGTCGGAATAACAGTTGAATTAGGATCAATCCATATACCAGCGTGAACACCTAAGCCGGTGAATCCTGTTTGCCCCAATGGTTTCAAGGACCAGTCAATCAATACGCCGCCAGTGATGGTAGCAGGTTCAGACTTCGAACCCCATATACACTGCGCCTGGCAAAGTGTGGTGATGGTGAGTGCTGCGAATAAGAGTACTGTTTTCATATAGCTGTTAGTTAAAAGCGATTTCAGTATCCATGATCACTCTCTCTGCATCCGCAAAACCATTTTCTATTTCCTCGACCTGCAAGGGGCTTGTTTGTTCCTGCAACACGTTGCCGAACGTATCCAGTTGCCATGCTTCGTAAAAGGTTGTTGCGGTTGTCATTTCTTATCCCTTGATTTAGCAACCCGTCTCGCGAGAGATCGATCGCTGTTTTTATGAATTTGTTCAAGATGCTTTTTTGAGAGTCCCTTGCGGGGAGCTGGACCTGTAGCGAGGCCCAGCTCTTTCTCGATTATTGTAGCTTCTTGAAGCAGTAAGGTTGCCATGGCCTTTAGACTGCTAACTCGTTCTTCCAGTCTCATGCGATCACGTTTAGTGCTTCGCGGATTTTGTTTATGTTTTCAGGTGAGCCAGAACCAATGTTGTTGATGTTTATCAGCGTTGTTCTGCCAATGGTCAAAGCGTTAGCCGCGGCCTCCATTGTTTCAAAACCCTTAATGAACTTTTTCAAAGCCCTTCTTTCCTCTGGGGTCAGCTTCTGGCTTTTTTTATTTGTGCCGGGGGGAAACGGGAAATTTCCCGTACTGTGTTTGTCTGACATTTATCTTACTTTTGTTTGACATCACAAATGTATGTTGGTTTTTCCAACATAACCAACAAAAAGTTGGTTTTTCTTAATAATTAGAAAATGTTCAATAAACCAACATTAATATTAGATGGAATCTAAAAACGAGCTGGAAGCACTGATTGAATCAATAAAAGCCAATACAGGCTTGACTCAAGAGCAGATTGCTACGCGAATGAATTACACCAGATCCTATCTATCTGAAGTAAAAAAGAGCGGCGGTACCCCCAAGATAATAAGCGCTTTAAAGAGAGAATTTAAGGAAGAGTTGGAAAAACCAACACATGATCTTACGAATTCCAGCGGTACTCAGGATTCGGAAACAGATCAAAAACCAACATATTTAGAGAGGAGGCGAGGGAAAAAATTAAAAAGCGAGCCAGTATTGGTCCCTTTTATGCCCATTAAAGCTCAGGCTGGATACGTTCGCGCACTGGACCAAGAAATGTTTGTTGAAACCCTTGATAAATATTCGTTGCCGCCAGGTGTCGATCCGAAGGGAGCCGTTTTAAGATATTGGGAAATACAAGGTGACAGTATGGAAGGGAAGGATGATAGAGGTTTTAAGGAAGGTGACATAATATTAACCAGCGAAGTCCCCCGAATGGATTGGGATCAGCTTCGAAACTTTTACGTTTACGTAATTGTAACAGATGAGGCTGTGCTCATCAAGCGTATTTTTTGCAAAAATGCTTTAGAGTGGGTACTGATAAGTGAAAATGAAGACCTATACCCGCAGCAATTACTTCCGGCAGAAACAGTGAAAGAAGTATGGCTATATCGACGCACATGGAAGATGGATGCGGCACCAACAAAACGATTTGAAATTAAAGTTTGACAATTCAGTTATAACAATCGAAAAAAATAAGTATGAAAAAATATTTTCTGATCGCAGTAATTGGCCTCATGTTACCGTTTGCATCAATGGCAAATACCCTAAAAGACACAACCGATGCGGATAAGAAATCTCTGCCGTTTTACATCGAAACCTGTGTTGACAAGATGACTGATAAAAGCTATGCCTTTGGGTCAAAATCTATGTTGTGTTCCGATGATGGGAAAAAGGGCTTTATAGTGAGGGTTGGTTTTAATCTAAAAAAAGATCAGGTCAACTACAGCGGGCTTACAGTTAAATCAGCGCAAATAGGTTCTTGTGTTGATAAGTCCACATTGATTTTCTTGTTTGAAGATGACACGAAAACCACTGCAACTGCCTGGAACGATTTCAATTGCGATGGGAATTCATATTTTGATTTCAATGGCAAAATGATCAACGAGTTATCACAAAAAAAGTTGAAGTCTATCAGGTTTACGAACGGCCGCACCTTTGATAGCTTCACGTATGACGTACCTGAAAAGGATCGGTCATTTTTTATCGAAGCTAAGAACGCACTCGATCAAAAACGATTTGTCCCCGGAAAATGTAACTAATCCCCGGAATGAATGACCCCAGATGAAATGCAAAAGCGCAATGCAGACATGCATGACGCGATGATCAAGGCACAACGCGATGAGCAAAGCAAGTTTGCTTACTACCTAATTGCATTATCGGTAACTGCGATCGGATTTTCTGTTTTTCAAACAATGGGAAAGGGGATCAGCTTAAACCAGATTCCGCTGGCATGTGCGATAGTCTGTTGGGGGTTGAGTATTCACTTTGGTTTCGGGTACCTTGATGAGTTAAACGCATTCATGCTTTTGAATATTGAATACCTGCGAATATTACTTGGGGTTAGTGATTACATCGGCGGCCGGGAACTTTCACTTCGAGCGGCCAGTGAGCTATTACAGGAAAAACGAACAGGATTGCATGATCATGCAAACAAGCAACGATACAGCTTCTATGCTGGCGTGTTGTTCTTCATCGTATGGCATGTTGTGGAAATGATTCACACGTCTCAAACACAAATTATAGCGAAATGAATATAGAGTTCAAAAACAGGATCCCGCGATCAACGGAAGTGGACACGTTCTTTTCAATCGTGCATGCCAATATCAAACTACAGGTGATGTGGGAACTCCGATCGTTGGAAGAGATGATCGAATGCGAACCGGATGGAATGATCACGATCGTGCTGGAAGATGATCAGTTGAAAGTTAGAACCATCCAGTTTTCAGGATTCGCATCGGGTCTTACTGAAGCGATGGTCACCAGGCTTCAGAATTTACAACTGCCGGTTTACAAGTGATTTGAAAAGCGGTATCGGTAAACGTTTACAGCCGATTTGCCGTTAACAATACCGTTAACAAGGCTATTGAAATATAAGAATTATTGAATGTTGAATGTATATGATAACGAGGTAGTTGGAAAATCAGGCATCTGCTTATTCTGCCTTACAAGCAGAGGGTCCGCGGTTCGAACCCGTGTGCTCCCACAAAGAAAGCCTCAGAATGTTATTTCTGAGGCTTTCTTATGTGTGCTGTCTCATACAATCTGGTATAGGGTTTCAGCCAATTTGGCTACAATTAACCGCACCCATTCCGTTCATTTCAAAAATCTCATTATATCCCCTGCCAGACCCCTCACCTTAAAATTTGGGGCAGACTGGTGCAAAATCCGATTGCGTTGATCAATTGATTCCTGTTTAAGCTGTGACTCGTCCTGAAACAGCGTTGAGGAATTACGTTCACCAAATAAATATCCCTAATGAGTTGCCGAGTATTTGATATTTTTATAGTTAGTCGAATTCCTATGGATAATGATTGACTGACTTTAATTATCTTGAGAAGATGTTCGAAAAAGCATTAAAATATTTTTCACTACTAACATTATATGGCTTCCTCCTCGGATACGCATATGTTGGATGTTATTATTCGGTGTTCAATATTGACATTCTTAATTACATGGGAAGCTTAGAACTAATTTATAATTTATTGCCAACCGTTCTTTTTGCAGTTTCTTTATGTTTTGTTTTATCATTTCTTGTTGGACTTAAAGAGGTATTTGGTGTAAAGCTTTCATTCAAACTGGATGAAACAAAACATCATCTATCAATGCTTTTATTTCACTGTGTCTTCTTGATATTAACTATCTGGCTTTATATCTATATATATGTAACTGTTCCAAAACAAATGGGAAAGGACTATCCAATTAATCCTTTTTTGAAGCTACTTCCTGACTTTCTGTTTATACTTAATGTGTTTTTTACATCAATAGTCAAAGCTTTACGAACAAATGTTTTTAAGGGGTGGCATTTAATTATAGCATTATTATTTGTTGGCGACCTCTGTATAACTTTTGGATTGGCTAATGCGAAGAAGATAAAATTTGAAGGAACAGAAATTAACTATGTGTTTAAGATAAAAGAAAAAACAGTTAACACAAATAACCATCTTTTTGTAATTGGAGAAACACAGACTAATATATTTCTTTATAATAAAAAAGATTCTACTACCTCAGTATTAAAGCGGTCTGATATTGATTCTTTGGTAATTAAGTCACTGAATAATAATTAAAACAGTGGCAACATTTTGAAGGTGATACTTTTCCCTTTTATGAAAAATTGATTACTGGGCAAGGGTTGGCTATTCCACAAGTGTTTAAAAAATAGTAAGTTACCCCGTACACAATCCATCTAATCTGCGAATCTGCGGCTAATAAACAAGCGTCATTTTTTATATAAACGCACTACTAAAAAGCCCCATAGCCACCAGCATAAGAACAAGGCTGCAAAGCCATAACCATTTCTTTTTGGTTAAAATTGAAATAGCAGAAATAGCGATAGCAATCTGGAAAAGCGTAACCACTTTTGCCAGGATCGAATGTTTGTCTAAATGATAGCTGGATTCTTTCTGAAACTCTTCGGCTTTTGTCTTGATTTCTTCCTGCTCGGTTTTGTATTTACCAACCGCACTTGAATCGGCAATGCCAGCATGGATCTCCAATGTTTTGATCTCGGCTTTGATCCCCTTCGCCTGGTAGAACGACCATTGATCCGAAGCCTTGATTTGTGATATAACGGCTTCATCAGAATGATGCCCGGCCAGTAATCCCGAAATAGCCGCGAATACAGCCATCAATGCAGTAGAAATGGCTACAAAGGGAAACCATTTACTTTCACTATGTTCTACCTTTTCATGAATGGTTTCATGCAGGTGTTCGGTGGGTACCTCTATTTCTTCCATGGAAATTGTATTTATATAAAGATAATAAAAGCTGCTTCCTATGTAAAGAAGATCCTTTCTCGAAACGAAACCTTAGATGGTTTTCCGCTTCCTTCTTCCAATCGTTAATTTCTGTACTGTAACCTCTTCCGTTCCCAATAGCTTTCCCCATGGTTTTAGTTCATCAATCCTGTCGAATATGATCTTAAGTACCCCGATAAATGGAATGGATAAGAACATCCCCGATATACCCCATAAGGCTCCGCCCAGCAATACGATCACAATAGAAACAAAAGCATTGATCTGTACCCTCGATGATACCAGCAGCGGTATCAGAACATGGTTATCGATAAACTGAATCAACAAATACGCCGCCGTTATACCCAATTGCGTTTGTATCCCATCTTTTGTAATGGTGGCCACCATTACCGGCAGCAAAATAGCGATCACACCGCCAATATATGGAAGCAGGTTCAGCAGCGCTCCTATAACACCCAACAGAATGGCATACTTAATGCCAAATAAAAACAAGGCGGTTGTGTTTAACAATGCTACCACGGTTCCTTCCAGGATTAATCCGATCATATAACGCTGAACGGCCCGTTTGGTTTCCTTTAATACTTCCGCTACTTTTTCAGAATCTGTCTCTGCAAAGATCTCATACAGAAAATGAAGGAACAAGGGCTTATAATACAATAACAGGAATGTATACACAGGTAACAGGAAGGTAATGCCCAATGTACCCGCTACGGTACCGATGGTTTGTCCAATCAAAGGCTTCATACTGGTTTCTGCCTCTGCCAGCCACTGATCCTGCTGTTTCATCGGCATCCCCATATCTATCTGCAGTATATGCTGAAACCTGCTGAACAGCTCTGTAAACTTTGCTTTCAGCACCGGAAGATCATCTCCGAAACTCATGATCTGTGAAGAAATAAAATACGCCAGACAGGCAATCAGTGTAAATGCAAGAAGGATAGAAATAAAAATGGCCCAGAATTTAGGCAACTTCCATTTTTCGAGTTGTATCACCAGCCTGTTTAACAAAATGGCCAGCATAATGGAAAAACAAATAGGTGTTAAGATATCCCTTAACCCCGATAATGCATAGGTAAGCAGCGTAAGGCCAAAAAGGATCACCGTAGCTTTTATATAAAACGGATACTGCTTTTTCATTGTTCTACAGGATTAAGAATAACTGCTACCAGGTAAAATAATCTTTATCTGAGACAAGATCAATATAATTTTTCTTTCCCTGCCCACAATGCAGCATGAGGGGCAGTGCCTTATTTTGAGCTTAGCAATTAGGCTGGTTCAGCAAGTAGCTGTTAATTGGCTAAAATAGTCCCCATTTTTAACCAGTTCGCTAAATACCTACCTACCAAATTGGTTCAAACAATTTTGTGATATCTGTTCAACTGCTAACTTTGCCTTATGATGCGGTTTAGTTATAATGAAGCCACCCAACCCTGGCAGGAAGAGGACCATGAAGTGATCACCGAACTTGCTTCTGTTTGCAGCCTCATTGTGTGGAACGATGAAGTAAATACGTTTGAATGGGTAATAGAAACCTTAATTAAGGTATGCGGCCACTCCACCGAGCAGGCCGAGCAATGCGCCATGCTAATCCATACCCAGGGCAAATACGCCGTTAAAAAAGGCGACTACGATACCCTCAAACCCATGTGCGATGCCATTACCGACAGGGGCATTGGGGCAACGGTTGAAGTGATTGCGGGCTAGGGTTTAATTAAAAATTAGTAATTCAATGTTCCGTCATCTCACTTAAATTATGGCAACCAAATAAGGCTGGTTCGTTTTATATCCACACAATCGTTATTTGCTGAGAGATCATAATGAATCTCTGTGTAACTCCCAAGCTCCGTACCTCTGTGTTGAAAAAAAGCCCGCTTAGACAGATTGCTTTTTTTCAACACAGAGATACAGAGAACACTGAGTTACACAGAGGAAGTTCACCAACATAACCTTTTAATTTCTAACTAACCCATGCCTCTCCACGCCCTCACCACTGCCCTCTGGTTTCCTCCCGTAGAAGATGCGATGGAAGATGGATTACTGGCCATGGGTGGCGATCTGAGTGTGGAGCGTTTGTTATTGGCTTATCAGCAGGGCATTTTTCCCTGGTACGATGGCGATACGCCTTTGTGGTGGAGCCCCGATCCGCGGTTTGTTTTGTTTCCTGAAAAACTGAAAGTGAGCAAGAGCATGGAAGCGCTGATCCGGAAAAACAGTTTCCGTTTTTCAGTGAACACAGCCTTTCCACAGGTGATCCGTTCCTGCAAAGAGCTGCAACGTAAGGGACAGGACGGCACCTGGATCACCAATGAACTGGAAACCGCCGTGAACCAATTACACAAACTCGGTTTTGCCCACAGTGCAGAAGCCTGGCAGGGCGATGAACTGGTAGGCGGTTTATACGGGATCCAGATGGGTAAATTGTTTTTTGGAGAAAGTATGTTCAGCAGGGTGAGCAATGCAAGCAAGTTTGCCTTTATCCAGTTTGTGCGACAATTACAGGAAGAGAAAATAGAATTGATTGATTGCCAGGTATACACAGAACATTTAGAAAGCCTTGGCGCTGAAATGATACCCCGGAAAGAATTTATAGAGACAGTAACTAATCGGGTAAAAAACTCGTGAATGGAATAGACCATTTTAAATCTTGAATTTTAAATGCTGAATTAAAAATTAACCATTCAAAATTCAACATCCAACATTCATCATTCCTGTTACGGTTGGCCGCTTTTGTTGTAGCCGTACATTTTTTCAACATCCTTAACTATCTTCTCCATATCGGCATCTTTGCCGGTGGCTTCGTATTTCTGTTTGAGGTTACTGCCGAAGAGAACGGCAACGGTTTGCCAGAAAGCGGCGCTGATAAAGCCCTTGTATTCATCAATGATCTCGTAACAGTTATTACCCGTTTCGCGGTAGATCAGTTTCATCAATACTTTACCCTGGTATACGGAAAGATTGGTAAGCTTATCGGTAAATTCTTTTTTCAGTTCCCGCTCCCGCGATTTGATGATGGTTTTCCGCTGCTTGCGGTCGGTTACATGGGTCAGCCTTGCATTGATCTCATTCATGATCAAACTGGCTCTTTTGGCATAAGGATAGGTTACATATACGGCATTGCGAAGCCTGGTCCAGTCGGCCCAGTAATTCTTCCATTTACCCGTAAGTTTTGTGTACACTTCTACCGTGGGTAGCAGGCTGGACGGAATGGTATCGCCCTGGGGCGTAACATACGCGAATACTTTAAGGGTATCCAATGGTCCATGTTGCGCATGTGCTTTCGTACAGGCAAAAAAAGAAGCCAGTACAAAAACACTTAGTTTAATATGGTTAGCGATCCCTTTCACGCAATGTAAAGATAACATGCAGACTAAAAACCTCCCTCTGTGTAACTCAGTGTTCTCTGTTTCTCTGTGTTAAAGCCTTCGCTTCGATCTTTTTTCACCACAGAGGCTCAGAGATCAGGAGTTACACAGAGTCACTTTATGCCCAATATATTAAAAATAGACACTTCCCAGGTTATTAATGCTGTATGACCCAAAAAAGTAACCCCACAATCTGTTAAGATACCCTCAAATGGCTCCGATCGGATGCTTTGATGCGTTGAATGATGGACATGATAAACCCAGCAAACATGATCAATACACCCATCCATAAAATATTAATCATCGGGAATTCATATACTTTCAGGGTGATGAGGTCGGTGATGGAACCGCTTTCCTTGATCCCTATTTCGAGCTTACCTGTTTTTTCATCTATCACTTTATTGAACTTCAACACCAGGCTTTGCGAAAGAACCGTATCCGGCAGATCACGCAGTTGCATCCCTTTCAAAGCCACACCGGGCCTGGCGGGATACCGGCGGCCATCCTTGGCCACTACGGTCATATCCAGGAATAAGGCGTTCTCATCATCGCTGAACCTGCTTTTCAGCTCTTCCGGATTCTTGTTCACTTTGTTCAATATTAGGAAACCATTGCTATAAAAGATCGTATCGCCCGTTGTGATCTCACGGTTACGGAAACTTACCGTATCCTCATGATTATTTTCCTGGAAAGAAGTGATGTATACAAAAATATCCTTGTACCAGTAATGCTTGGCGCTCGGGTTGGCAGAAAAGCCTTCACCACCTTTGTTCTGTTTAATTACATCCGGGTATAACTGAAAATGCTCCCCTCCTTCTTTCGCTTTGAAATCAATTTCAAAATAGCGTTTACGGTCGGCTGGGTTCAGTGTGTCTTTGGTATAGGTAACCATATACCGCCCCATATCCGTAGGCAGCTTTTTGAACAGGGTAATATTCTCAGCCGGATCACCAGCGGCATTGCCTTTTGCTTTCGGGTCGGCACGCAATGGCGTAACACCGGTCGTATTCCAGCTTAATACTGTTTTTTTACTGGATGAAATAAGAATCCCAACCAATACCAGTCCAAAACCCACATGCGCAATAGAAGCGCCGGCTGCTTTCACCTTTCCTTTCAGTCCCAGCCAGATATAAGAAGCATTGGCCACTACCGCATACACGGCCGCAAAAATGGCCAGGTGTATGGCGACTAGGAAGCCAGGGCCTTTTTTATCGTAAGCTATATGGCCAAACATGCTGATGCAGCAACTGATCAGTACGGCAATTAAAGTAGGTACCCATATTTTTTTACCGAAGAAAGCTTTGGGCGTGTCTTTGTATTTTAAGTATTGGCTGATGGCCGTTAACAGGCCAATCACAATAGCCACAAATACCTGGATCTGGTTATAAGCGAACTCTGCATCTTCCGGCGGGGCGATATTGGTGCCGAATAATTTATTGAAAACAGGTACGGATGTTTTGGCGCTGATCACTATGCCCGCGAGAAATAAAACCAGCGAACTGATAAAGATCCAGAACTCACGGCTATAGGTATTCTCTTCTTTTATAATCGTTGGAATGCTTTTGTATCCTCGGAAATACAGGAACAGTGCGGGTACAAAGAATATGAGCAGGAACAACAGCAACTGCACATTCATTCCCAGGTCTGTAAAAGCATGAACGGAAGTATCACCCAGTATCCCACTTCTGGTTAAGAAGGTTGAATACAGGATCAATGAAAAACTGATGATGTAAAAGAAGTAAGTGGGGCGTAAAGAATAGCCGGTATTCTTATAGATCATATTGGTGTGCAATCCGGCCACCAATGTAAGCCATGGTACCAGCGATGCATTCTCAACCGGGTCCCATGCCCAATAGCCACCGAATGATAAACTTTCATAGGCCCAGGCCGCACCCATCATCACCCCTAATCCCAATACCGCCGCAGAAAAAGAGGCCCATGGTAATGCGGGGCGGATCCAGTCGTGCTTTTTACGGAGCAGGCCGGCAATCGCGAATGCGAATGGAACAATGGTTGTGGCAAATCCCAGGAACAGAACCGGCGGATGAATCACCATCCAGTAATTCTGCAGGAGTGTATTCAATCCATTCCCATCCTTCAATAAGGTAAGATAATCGGCACGTAATCCACCTGTCGAAATATCACGGAAAATGGGTGCTGAATCAAAGAAACCTTCCGTACGGGATAAGATAAAAGGACTGCTCCCCACTTTGGTACCGAAGAAGTATAAACCCACTACCATAGTAGCCAGGCAAAATTGCGCGAAGCTGATAACCATCATTACGCCCGGCTCCCAGTCTTTGGAGCGCCAGATCAGTATCCAGCCCAATACGCAATGCCAGAAACTCCATAGCATGAAGCTTCCCTCCTGTCCTTCCCAGAAACAGGCCAACAGGTATTCTGTCTGCAAGCTTTTATCGCTATGGGTATAGGCATATTTGTATTCGAAATAATGGTGCGAAATGATATAGTACAAAGTGATGAACAAAACCAAAATACTGATGGTTTCTATCAGGAAAGCCACTCTTGCGAGCTTGATCCAGCTTTGCCTTTCCGTGAGAGAAGTTGTACGGAAGCCCCATGCATAGGCAATGGTAGCCACCAGGGAAGCCATTAAAGAAAGTATCGCAAAAAAATGTCCGATCTGGCCTGGCAGTAAATGTTCACCGATATAATTCATGTAGCGTTAATTCAGGTAGGGTAATGCAGTTTAACCAGCAAGTTCTATGAGTTTGTCTGGATAGTCTTATTCGCTTTGGGATCGTCTTTATACTTGGAAGGGCATTTCAGCAAAATATCCTTACACTCAAAATGATCGCCCTGTACACGACCCTTTAGTACCAGGCGTTCGCTTTTTTCCATATCGGTGGGTTTGTTATTATGATAGACCACTTTTATGTTATTACCGAGCGTATCAACCGCTGTAAAAGTGAGGTAATTGGGATTTTTAACGGCATCGTACTCCAGGGGCTGCTGTTTGTCCATTTTAACGATCAGGTTCACGAATTTTCCCTCTTTTTCTTTGGCAGAAGCGATGGTTTCGTAGGTGGTGAGGTCACCGGTATAGCTGATCAGAACAACAATTGCGGCAGCAATACAGACCAGGATCACAATATGCGTTTTCTTCATGTTTTCGATTTTACCCCGCAAAAGTAGCCCAAAATGAATTGTGAAAAGAGGATGATTGTAAGCGATAACTGTTAAAAAAATCAATTTGCATCTAAAAACCGGCCGCTCATCCATTTTGTGCAATCAAACGTTCGTTTTCTGCGCTCATTTTCCGCAAAATGCGTAGCCAGCATAATCTTTATCGAATTCAGAAAATTGCGCCTAAATTTGCGGGCTGTTTGCAAATTCAAGAAAACATCATGGCCGATTTATCGCATTTTGACCCCAACGCAGTGGGTAATCCTTATAACAATCTTTTTGGCCTTCCTTTTACTGAAGACGATGCCCGCCTGGTGATCCTGCCCATACCCTGGGAAGTAACGGTTAGCTATGGTGCCGGCACCTCCCGCGCAGCGGAACATATTTACAAAGCCAGCAAACAGGTAGATCTTTTTGATGTGGATGGCGAGTCTGGCTGGAGACAGGGATTTTTTATGCGCGAAGTAGACAGGAAGATCCTGATGAAAAGCGATTACCTGCGCAAAGAAGCGGAACTCTACATTGATTATATTTCGAAAGGCGAGCAGGTAGATAAGAACAAGTTCATGTGCAAAAGCCTGAGAGAGATCAACGAAGGCGGCGCCATGATGAACAAGTGGGTATACGAACAAAGCAAGGGCCTGCTCGATAAAGGCAAACTCGTGGGCTTACTGGGTGGCGATCACAGTACACCACTGGGCTTTATGATGGCCCTGGGCGAAAAATACGGTTCGTTTGGTGTATTGCAGATAGACGCGCATTGCGACCTGCGCAAAGCCTATGAACATTTTACCTATTCACATGCATCTGTCATGTACAATGCATTGAACGAAATTCCAAGCCTGCAGAAACTGGTGCAGATCGGGATCCGCGATTTTTGTGAAGAAGAATGGAACTATATATCCAACAGTAATTATAAAGTGGTTACTTACCTGGATAAGCAGATCAAAGAAAGGCAATACGAAGGCGAAACCTGGAAACATATCGCGGATGAGATCATCAACCACCTGCCTGAACAGGTATACCTCAGTTTTGATGTTGATGGCCTCGACAGAAAATATTGTCCCAATACCGGCACCCCGGTAAATGGTGGTTTTGAAACGGAAGCGGTTCTCTATCTTGTTAAAAAGATCACCGAAAGCGGCCGCAAACTAATCGGCTTTGATTTGGTAGAAGTTGGTGTGGGACAAACCGATTGGGATAGTAATGTGGGTGCCCACCTGCTCTGGCGCTTATGTAACCTGATGGTGAAAAATCATTCCTAACCCAGTTTCATGAAAACATACGATTACATTATTGTATTGCGAAGGCCGGACTATTTGCTGGTGGATATGGTAAGCCGTTTCATGCTCATGATATCCATTGCTTTTCTGGCATATACTGTTTCGTGGATCCCGTTTTCCTGGTTCAGTCTCTTATTAATCGGGTTGATCCTGGGAATAGCAGCCTGGTGGATACGTTGTTACCTGCTTCAGAAAAGAGGAGAAATGGCTTTATACCGTTTGGGGTTATTACTGGCCACCATCGGTTTTGGCATATTGTTGAAGATTCACTGGATCACCTTTCTGTATTTTTTTGCGGTACTGGCCGAAAAACAGGTAAAATTTCCACAGGAACTGGCGTTTGATGAAACGGGTATTGTGATCAATTCCCTTCCCAAAAAAAACTATGTATGGGCCGAAATACAGAATGTGGTTTTGAAAGATGGTATCCTTACCCTTGACTTCAAAAACAATAAACTGATCCAGAAACCGATCGAATCGCATACTTCTGCCGCAGAAGAGCGGGATTTTAACGAGTTTTGCAGGGCAAGGCTGAGCGCATAATGCGTAACGCTTATTTATTTTTATAACGTGTTGCTGTTCTATTAAACTCCTCTGTGTAACTCAGTACCCCCTGTGCCTCTGTGGTAAAGCCTTCGCTTCGATCTTTTTTCACCACAGAGACACAGAGATCAGGAGTTTCACAGAGAAGCTTATCTTATTGTAAGATCTTTTAATAGTCAGCATATTAGTTTTACAATTATCAGATGGTTATAACACAATCACCCTACCTGTTGTATTCCGATGGGGAAGGAAATATTTTTGAAGACAATACCCTGTACGCCGTGGGCCGTGCCGGATGGGATGCATTTCCCATCCCAACAGAAGAATGGATCGAGCTGCCCGATGGTGGTAATTTATACGAATTACCCGGTCGCCGTGGCATTGGCATTGATGTGCAAACAGGCGAAATGCGTTTATGCAAAAAAGGCTGGGCCGTTGCCGCATTTATTCCACCCGCACATACCGGCTTATACATTGCCGCTTTTGAAACACTGCCCGATGCAC
This sequence comes from Bacteroidota bacterium, assembly GCA_040390405.1. GTDB lineage: Bacteria > Bacteroidota > Bacteroidia > Chitinophagales > Chitinophagaceae > Sediminibacterium. The sequence goes on along the minus strand of JAZJYJ010000010.1, from coordinate 63,767 downwards.
CCACGCTCCCATTGTTCTGTTATACCGCGGTGGGTTGGCTGAATAACAAGAACTATGTTCCCGCAGTAAGAATTGAAAAAGACATTCGCCAGGAATATGCCGGTTACGATGATCAGAAAATCGATACCGGCGCACATCATTTATTGGCGGCCTATCCCGAGAACCGTTTGGTAAAACACCTGATGGAGAATTGCTGCATGACGTATAATTGTCCGGCCGCACGTAATTTCTCTTTGGGCAGATGGGAATGCCCCGTACCCACTTCTCCTGCATGTAATGCGAATTGCATTGGCTGTATTTCTTTTCAACCGGAGGAAGAAACGATTGTGTCTACACAAGACAGGCTCACGTTCAAACCCATGGCCGAAGAGATCGTAGAATTCACCGTTCCGCATTTAATGAATGCACCATTTCCGATCGTAAGTTTTGGACAGGGTTGCGAAGGTGAACCGCTGTTGATGTGGGAAACCATCCGTGAAGCCATCATTGAAATTCGTAAACACACACCCAACGGAAGCATCAATATCAACACAAACGGTTCCAAGCCCGATGCCGTAAAAGCCTTGTGCGAAGCGGGTTTGAACAGTATGCGTGTAAGTACCAACTCGGCCAGGAAACATATTTACGAACCCTACTATCGTCCGAATAATTACCAGTTTGAAGATATTATCGAGAGCCTGAAAGTGATGAGAAGTTTTGGTGGCTGGACCAGCATCAACTACTTCGTATTTCCCGGCATGACAGACAGTGTGGAAGAATATGAGGCCCTGCGCAAACTGATCATCGATACGGATCTCTGTATGATCCAGTGGCGAAATTTCAATATCGATCCGGATTGGTACATGGGTAAGATCGGCGTAAATGAGACCGGTGAAATGCTCGGTGTAAAACAATTGATGGAACTACTGCGCGATGAATTCCCAAATCTCCGTTATGGATATTTCAATCCATCCATGGAAAGAATCAAGGGAGATTATGAGCATGATTTTGCGGGAGGGGAATTTTACAAATAATTTCTCTGCGAAACCCCAGCGTTTCTCTGCGCCTCCGCGGTGAATACTTCTTTTCACCGCGGAGGCGCAGAGCAGCAGAGGCTTCGCAGAGAGATCTTATATATTCACGACATTTATTGCATGGCCCAATCCCATTCTTCCAGAAACACATATACCGGTATCCTGCTGGCAGTAGTGGCCACCATTATCTGGTCGGGTAATTTTATTATTTCAAGAGGGGTTAGCAAACAGATCGGGCCGATAAGCCTCGCTTTTTACAGATGGTTCGCTGCTTCGTTGATCATTGCGCCCTTTGCCTGGAAAAAATTTGTTGCGGAAAAAGAGATAATAAAAACCAACTGGAAATACCTGTTCTGGGTTTCTTTAACGGGAATTACCCTTTTCAATACCTGCGTGTATGTAGCAGGACATTTTACCACCGCCATCAATATGGCATTGATCGGCACTACCTCCTCTCCTGTTTTCGCCACCATACTGGCAGCTTTGTTTTTAAAGGACCGGCCCGGTATTTTTCGCATCAGCGGAATGATTATCTGCATCGTGGGTATCCTTTTATTGATCTCTAAAGGAAGCTGGCAAACATTGGCCTCTTTTCATTTTTCAACCGGCGATCTCTGGGTGTTGGCGGGTGCATTGGCTTTTGCCATGTATAGTAACCTTGTACGTAAAAAACCGACGGCCATTTCGTCCATCAATTTTCTGTTTGTGATTTTTACAGGTGGCACTTTAATGTTGTTCCCCTTTTTTATAACAGAAACCCTATTGAGTGAACCCATACACTGGAACTATTCATTGTTCGGCGTCATCCTGTATTTAGGTGCCGGCACATCTGTGACCGCGTTTCTATGCTGGAATATTTCTATACAGAAGATCGGCGCAGGCAGAACGGTTTTGTTCGGCAACCTGATACCGGTATTCTCCGTGCTCGAAGCCGTTTGGTTACTGGGAGAAGAGATCAGCACCATTCACATCATTAGCGGTATTACCGTGATCGCAGGATTGGTGCTTGCCAACATTCCTACCAAATCAAAAATAAATTAATGCAGTAGCTTGTTAGCTATTTAAAAACAGGAGCTCTCTGTGTAACTCCCGACCTCTGTATCTCTGTGTTGAAAAAAGATTGAAGCAAAGACTTTACCACAGACACAGGGCGCACTGAGTTACACAGAGTAAATGTACTGGCACAACACATTCATACAGAACCTATCTTGCAATACTGATGGATACACTAACGCTTATCTTACTATGCCTTTTCGCTTTTTCCGCAGGGTTTGTTGATGCCATTGTAGGTGGTGGTGGGTTGATACAAACACCAGCATCATTGGTTCTCTTACCGCAGCTACCTGTGGCCACAGTGATCGGTTCACTCAAAATTCCCGCATTTACCGGAACCGGTTTTGCCACCATTCAATACCTGAAAAAAGTTACGGTTAACTGGCGTTTGGCCGCCCTGATGTGTATTACAGCGTTCTTTGCCGCATTTATGGGATCAGAAGTATTGACCCTGGTAAGCAACCGTTACATGAAGCCCGTGATTTTTGTGATTCTGATTATTGTAGCCATTTATACCTATACCAAAAAGAATTTCGGACAGCACGCCCACAAAACACATTCTGCTAAAAGAGAACTGGTCTATGCCCTGCTCATCAGCAGCATTATTGGTTTTTATGACGGATTTATCGGTCCGGGTGCAGGCAGTTTCCTGGTATTGGCCTTTATCAGTTTATTGGGATTTGATTTTCTGCATGCCAGTGCCAATGCCAAACTCATCAATCTCTCCACCAATTTCGGTTCCATTGTTTTGTTCCTGCTAAAAGGAACCATTCTCTGGAGCATCGCTTTACCCATGGCCGTTTGTAACGGACTCGGCGGTATGCTAGGTGCCCGTCTCGCCATCGCCAAAGGCAACCGTTTTATCCGTATTTTCTTCCTGCTGGTGATTACAGCTACTTTGTTGCGATTTGGATATGATGTGTTTTTTCGGTAGGTTGGATAAGATAGTTAAAATGGTTAAAGGGGTTAAAATAGTTGCTTCTTACTTTACTTCTTCAACCTCTTTAACCACTTTAACCCCTTTAACCTCCCTCAATCTTAACCTTTCCTTATACCCCAACGTGGATTACCCTGAAGAGAATTAGGTAATTTTCAACATCAGAAATTACCAACCCCGATACCTGTACATTTGATATGACCAATTACCAGTCCATGTCGGCCACATTTGAAAGGGAAAAGAACCTGAAAGCATCCGCATACACAGCCATGATCTGTGTATTGGTGTTCCTGCTATTCTTTTTCATGCAATGGACACTTCCGCAAATACCACCACCCGATTTTGGAGAAGGTATTGAAGTGAACCTTGGCAACAGCGAAACCGGTTTGGGTGATGTGGCACCACTGAAACCCGGCGATCCTTCACCTACGGAAGATGCGAAATCAGCGCCGCCCAAAAGCGTTCCTCAAGCCAGCAACCAGCCAAAGATCAATACAGATGAGTATGCCGATGGAGATGCACCGGCAGTTAATAAACCCATAAAGGCAGCTAACAAACCTGTAAACACAGCTGCCGAAACCAGGAAAGTAAATCCTACAGCTGTAACCAATCCTACCCCGGCACCGCCTAAGCCGAAAGCTGTTTTTAAGGGAGGTACCAGTACCACATCCAGCGGTAACCGCGCAGATAGTTACAATGGCAAACAGAACCAGGGCATAGCGGGTGGCAAGGGCGACCAGGGTAATCCTAATGGCAATCCCAACTCAGACAGTTATAAAGGCAATGCGGCCAGCGGTAATGGCGGCAGCGGCGGAACAGGCGGGGTTAGCATACGCAGTGGTTTAGATGGCAGGCGTATTACCAAACTGCCTTCTTTTGAAGATGAGTTCAATGAAAATGCAAAAGTAGCGGTCGACATTACCGTTGACAAAGCCGGTAATGTAACCATGGCGGTGGTAAACCAGCGTGGCACTACTACCACCAATCAATCCATACGCGCCATCGCACTCAGAAAAGCCAGGAGCCTGAAACTGAACAGTGGAACCGCAGATGAACAAACCGGAACATTGGTATTCAATTTCAAACTGCGCGGTTAATTATTGTTGCATATTTGCAACAGCAATGACATACGAAGAAACCATAGATTATCTTTTCCAAAAACTGCCCATGTTCAGTCGCATTGGCGCGGCGGCATTTAAAAAAGACCTCACGAATACCATCCGCCTTTGCGAGGCATTGGGCAACCCGCAACACAAATTCAAAAGCATACATATTGCCGGCACCAATGGCAAAGGTTCTACCAGCCATATGCTGGCCGCCGTTTTACAAACTGCCGGTTATAAAACAGGGTTATATACTTCCCCGCATTTAAAAGATTTCAGGGAAAGGATCAGGATCAACGGCGAATTTTGCGATAAGGATTTTGTGGTTGATTTTACCCGCCGTATCCAGCCGCTGATCCATGAAATAGAACCTTCTTTTTTTGAGATCACCGTTGCCATGGCTTTCGATTATTTCGCGAAAGAGAAAGTGGATATTGCCGTGATAGAAGTTGGGCTGGGCGGACGTTTAGACAGCACCAATGTGATTCACCCCGAGCTCAGCATCATCACCAATATTGGCTGGGATCATATGAATATGCTGGGCGATACATTGGAAAAGATCGCTGGCGAGAAAGCGGGGATTATTAAGAAAGGAATACCAGTAGTAATAGGTGAAGTAATCAAAGAATCGAAGCCCGTGTTTGATTTTTACGCCACAGATTCGCAGATTATTTACGCGGAAGAAGAAAGATATGTGGTGGGATGGAATTACAAACACCACCAGTTATCTGTGGAAGTAGCAGATAAAAAAACGGATGAGCACAATACATATCATCTCGATCTTCCGGGTATCTATCAAACCAAAAACCTGTTAACGGTTCTGGAAGCGGCGCATCAATTACAATTGCAGGGATGGAGAACAGATACAACAATTGTTCAGAAAGCATTGCCGCAGGTAAAACACCTTACCGGGTTGCATGGCCGCTGGGAGATCATACACCAGAACCCTACGGTAATACTGGATGTTGGACATAATGTAGATGGCATGACCCAAATTGTAAAGCAACTGGAACTAACAGACTACCGTCACCTGCATATTATTATTGGTATGGTTAAAGACAAAGAGATCAACGCCGTACTTTCTTTATTACCCAAACAGGCTGCTTATTATTTTACACAGGCACAGATACCAAGAGCGCTTGACGCTGAAAGCTTACAGCTGAATGCGGAACGCTTTGATTTGAAGGGCCACTCCTTTGGTGAAGTGAACAGTGCCTTACAGAACGCCCTGAGCCATGCACACAAAGACGATTTAATACTTGTTTGTGGAAGTGTGTTTTTAGTTGGAGAAGTAAATCTGTAAACAATCTTTATTTTTTAGCCGCAGATTCGCAGATTGTTTCCTAATCTGCGAATCTGCGGCTAAAATTATCAGGGCCTCAGACAAATTGCAGCCACCCTAATTTCACCAATGCTTCATACATCGGCCCTATCTGAACGCCGTGCTGCATCTTATTTTCGCGGAGCAACTGTATGATCTCTTCCTTTGAAAAAGAAACCACGTCAATATCTTCCAAAGCATCCAGGTTTACAGATTGTGTCAGTTCTGCATTCCTTGCCAGGAAAAAATAGGCAGTATTGTTATTGATCGCCGGGTTAGGTGCCAGCTTCAGTAAAAATTCCATTTCGTTAGAAGTATAACCAGTCTCCTCCTGCATTTCACGTTTGGCAGCTGCCATCGGATCTTCGTTCTTCTCAATTACACCACCCGGTAATTCAAAAGTGATCTGGTCAACAGGATAACGGTATTGCCGCACCAGGATGATCCTTTCTTCTTTTGTTACCACGATCGTATTGCACCAGTTGGGCAACTCAACCACATAATAGGGTTCAATGATTCTCCCATCTAGAAACTCGCAGCTATCGGCGCGTGCCTGGAACCAACGGTCCTGAAAAACATAATGGGAGGAAAGCGTTTTCCAGCGCAGATCACGTTCCTTATTGGTCTCCTTCTCCATTACCAGCCCTTGCTTTCTCTCAATGAAGTAATGTGTGCTGTATGGTGTTTGCCATGCCATGCATACAGGCCCAGCAGGAACCATAAGCTCATTTGACGCCCATGTTCCGGATGCACTACGGTTCTTTCCCAATCGGCATCTTTCGTGTCTTTAATGGCAATGTACCAGCGGCGGTGCAGTGCATGCAGCAGCGTAAGTGAAATATTGATGGGCAGTTCATTGTCAGGAAATTGGGCCCATTCTTTTTCCTCATATGGTTTGATGGTGGGATTCTCTTCTGTTAGGCCTACTTTAAACCGCGTATAGGCATTCATATGGCTGTCGGCAACATGATGCACCACTTGCTGCAAAGTCCAGCCGCCGTCACGGTAAGGGGTATGCAACTGGGCCGCGTCTAAATTCAACACGGCTCTTTCCAGTTCTTCGGGAAGGAATGTAATATCCAGTAACCATTTTTCTTTCTGCTCCTGCGAAAAAGGCTGCGGCTCATATTTTCCTATCGGGTAACGTGGATCATTTGTCATAATAGCATTCATTTAAAAAATCAGAATCTATCCTGCTCATCCGTTCTATCGAAGTTATTCTTCTCTCAACATCTTTCCTGTCAAATGAATAAATACATCCTCCAGGTTGGCCTGTTTTACTTCTTTGGGTCTTTCAAAACCGGTTGCTACCAGTTCATCAATCAGTTTATCGGGTGAATTGATCGCAATGATCTTTCCACTATCAATGATCGCCACCCTGTCACACAATACCTCTGCTTCATCCATATAATGTGTGGTAATGATCACCGTAGTACCCTGGTTGCGGATCTCTCGGATCAGCTCCCATAAATTTCTTCTTGCCTGCGGATCAAGTCCGGTAGTAGGCTCATCCAGAAAAATAATCTTAGGTTGGTTAATGAGTGTTGTGGTAATCGAGAACCGTTGCTTCTGGCCACCACTGAGCTCTTTGAATTTGGCGTTGGCTTTATCGCGCAGGTTTACCTTATCAAGTAAAGCCAGCGGATCTACTTTTTCGTTGTACAAACCCGCGAACAAACTGATCAGTTCTGCCAGGTTGAGATTTGGATAATAACCGGAAGCCTGCAACTGCACACCGATGATTTTTTTGATCTCGTTGGGCGATTGATCAAGGTTATATCCATCTACAAGCACTTCACCACTTGTTTTTTCCCGAAGGGTCTCAATAATCTCAAGGGTAGTAGATTTACCCGCACCATTGGGACCAAGCAATCCAAAGATCTCTCCTTCATGCACATCAAAACTGATCCCTTTTACTGCTTCAAAATCACCGTATTTCTTATGTAGGTTCTTAACTTCGATAATGGTCTTCTGCATAGCTTAAAATTTATATACCAACCCGGCAGATTGATTGGACGCTCCAATACCGATTGCCGCACGACCGTACTTCTGGTTGAACAAAGATACGGCCATTTGTAAATTTTTTTGTCCCATAACAACCAGGTAGCCGCCGGTAAGCGTTGCCGCAAAACCTCCGCCAAGAAGTCCCCAGCCCAAACCCTTCTGGTCAGCGGAAGATAGCCTGTCAATCCCGATAATGGTTGCTACGGTACCAAGAATGCCGATAATCTGTCCGGCTACTTTGTTGGATTGGTGTTTGTCATATAAAAAGATCAAATCCCTATTCCCGGTACGGTAGAATAACTCTTTGAATTGCCTGCTGCCGCTAAATAAGGTATCGTGGTAAATAATGGAATTGGGCTTGGCAGCCACCACATAATTCATTCCTTTCGGGTCTAGTTTTTGCTGCGCCTGGGCAGAGATGCCGGCGACTAGTAATACGAGTAATACAATACTATGTTTCATTGTCCATTTATTTGATTGGTCCGGTAAAAGTTTCCAGTTCCTGCATCATTTGTTTACTGCCGATAAAAAGTGCCGTACGCTGGTGAAGTTCTGTGGGTTGAATATCAAGTATCCGCTGTTTGCCATTGGTGGCTGAACCACCGGCTACTTCTACAATGAATGCAAAAGGATTGGCCTCATACAACAACCGTAGTTTACCCTTGGGTTTATCAATAGTGGATGGATACATAAATATCCCGCCTTTGATCAGGTTACGATGCACATCGGCCACCATGCTTCCGATATAACGTTGGGTATAAGGACCACCGTTCTCTTTGGTCTTGCGCTGGCAACCGTCGATGTATTTGCGAACCGGTTCCTCATACTGGAAAAAATTTCCATGGTTTACTGAATAGAACTTACCGGTTTCCGGGCACTTGATATCGGGATGGCTCAACGAAAATTCGCCAATGGAAGGATCGAGCGTAAAACCATTTACGCCCCTCCTGGTTGCATAAACCAGCATGGTACTCGATCCGTATACAACATATCCTGCGGCCACCTGCTTGTTTCCGGGCTGCAGAAAATCTTCTTTGCGGCAGGGTTTACCCAGTTCGCTCACACGCCTGTATACACTGAAGATGGTTCCGATGGATACATTCACATCAATATTGCCGCTACCATCCAACGGATCGAAAAGCACTATGTATTTGCTGTTATTGCTTACCTCATCATCGAACACCACAAAATCATCCATCTCTTCACTGCCAATACCCGCACAACTGATCCCGTGTTTCAATACGCCCATGAACTGGTTATTGGCGAATATGTCCAGCTTCTTCACATCTTCGCCCTGTACGTTAACGCTTCCTGCATCTCCTAAAATATCTACCAGGCCGGCTTTGTTTACTTCTACATTTACGCGTTTGGCAGCCAGGGCCAGGTCGCGCAGCAACCGGCTCAGTTCGCCGGTAGCGGAGGGAAACTGTCTTAATTGGGTCAGCGTAAACTCATCCAATGTGAGGATGTTCCGGTTTACTATCATAATGCAATCGTTTGGATAAAGTTAGGGAGTGACCTTTAATCACCCCGATAAATTTTACCAATGAAGATGTATGATGTACACACCCAAAGCGCTGTTAGCTTTCTATTACATTCGCTTGTTTGTGAATGGTGAATGGTCAATGGTGAATCGTGAGTAAGTTTTATAGTACCCTATACATTATTCACCATTGACCACTCACCATTATTTTCTAAAGAAAATCTGTGTAAAAAAGATCACACCTTTTCGGTCTTTGTACAATCCAATGCCGGTAAAAGCATAATTGCCTTCGATATTTTTTTTATGGCCCGGACTGTTCAGCCAGCCTTTTACCACTTCGCGGGCGGACAAATTTCCATACGCAACATTTTCCGCGGAAGCAGTGATCCATCCGGCAGTTTTTTTAATGGTTTCTACCCTGCCGTCAAAACCATCATGCCCAAAAGCTGTTCTGCCGGTTGCCATGTTTTTACTGTGTTCGTATGCCTGCCGGCTGGCAGTTGTATAGGTTTGTAGGGAAGATAACCCCATACTGCGGCGGTGTTCATTTACATAGCGGAGTATATCCGTTTCCATCCTGCCCGCTGGTGCATTGTTTTCGTAGGCATTCTCCTTTTCTGTAGGTGCAAGTTTGGGTGAGCAGGAAAGTAATCCCACCGAAAGGAACACACAAAAGATATTGCTGTAAATGGTATGGCTTGTCATACAAACTGTTTTCTACCATAAGGCAACAACCGTACCAATCAATTGTACCGGGACATTTATTGGTGGTGATGCAAGATCAATTTTGTCATAATTATTGCGGTCATTTAACCGCGAGGACGCAAGGGAACGAAGTTGCGCTAAGCAATTTATTGAAACCCTTCGCTTGCCTTCGCGACTTAGCGCCCTCGCGGTTAAAAACAGCCTTAGTCAAGATCAGTTTCCTCCTTATATCAAGCGCATTTCCATATTTACCCTAGTTTTGCGCAAGCAAATAATATCAAGCAGAACGGCATGAAAGTATTCAAATTCGGAGGGGCCAGCGTTAACAGCGTGGAAAGGATTCAGAACCTGGCAGAGATCGTAAAATTATACCGGAACCAACCATTGGTGATCATTGTTTCCGCCATGGGGAAAACCACCAATGGACTTGAAAAAGTAGTGGACTCTTTTTTTGCCGGGAAAAAAGATGAGGCGCTGCAATTGTTTACTGTAGTAAAACAACAGCATATCACCACAGCCAAATATTTACTGGTAATGCGGTTCAACGAATGTCTTGAGCAACTGGCAGGTTTCTTTACGGAAGTAGAATGGCTCCTGCACGATAAGCCGGTACGTGAATACGATTATTACTACGACCAGGTGGTTTGTGTGGGCGAATTGTTAAGTACCTGTATCATCAGTCATTACCTTAATGAAGTTTCCATCACCAATCAATGGCTCGATGTACGCGACCTGGTTCGTACGGATAATAATTTCAGGGATGCGGAGATTAACTGGGAATTTTCAACAACCAGAATTAAGATGGCAGTTGACGGATGGCAGACAAATCAAGATACTGACAACTCACATCTACCATCCAACATCTATATCACCCAGGGCTTTATTGGTTGCACCGATGATAATGAAAGTACAACGCTCGGCCGGGAAGGAAGCGATTATACAGCAGCTGTTTTTGCCAATATACTTGAAGCCGAAAGCGTAACCATCTGGAAAGATGTGGAGGGTGTCATGAATGCCGATCCGAAATTATTTCCGGAAGCGAAGCTGATACCTGAACTGAACTTTACGGAAGTAATTGAGATGGCGTACTATGGCGCGCAGGTAATTCATCCCAAAACCATTAAGCCTTTACAGAACAAGGGAATTCCTTTGCAGGTGAAATGCTTTCTCGACCCCTCTTTACCGGGAACGATCATTCACAAAAAAAATATCAAGGGCCTGCCTCCTATCATCGTTATCAAACAAAACCAGGCCCTCCTGCATTTGAACAGCCTGGATTTTTCTTTTGTGGGAGAAGAGCCGATGAGCAATTTGTACCAATTGTTTGCCAGGTTAAAAATGAGGCCCAATCTTATTCAAACCGGCGCCATTAATGTGCAGGTTTGTCTCGATTACCGTTCCGAAAAAATTGAACAACTGGCAGCCGCTGCTGCCGATCTGTTTGATGTTAGTGTGGAAAAAGATTTAAGCCTGCTCACCATCCGCCATTACAATACAGCCGTGTTTGAAAAATTAACTACGGGAAAAAATATCGTATTAACCCAACGCACCAAAGAAACCATACAGGTATTGTATGTGTAGCGGTTTAGGGTAGTAAAGAAACGTATTCGCCTTTTTTATTAATGGAGATCAGCGGTAGTTTTTTGTTCTGCTCAAAATAATCGAACACTTCTTTCAGCCGGGTAGAGAAATGCTGGTAAGCAGGGTCATCTTTGGTTGATTTTACCAGGAACTCACGGCTTTTTTCCACATTATACCGAATGGGAAAAATATGTACGGGGATAAAATCCTGTCCCTGGTCATGCGCATAACTGGCCAATAAATACAATTCTTCAATCTGGCTGTTCTGAATGGGAATACATCCCACGGTAACGCAACTTCCATGAATGTAAATATCGTTACCCGGCTTTACCGAATCGCTCAGTAAAAGATCCGATGCATTGGGATAGTTCAATCCCAGCGACATATGATAAGTACTCTTCGGGTTGAATTCATTGATGTAATAAAAACCCTCCGGCACCTGGTAATCACCTTCAATTCTTTTTGGCCCCAATGCACCGGACAAAGCGCAGACTTTATAGGTTTTGAACAAACGGAACGGTTCGTTCTTCTGGTTACGCACCCAAACCTCCATCTGGCTGTCGTATTTAAAACTGCGCACATAAATCTGCTTTACCGGCCAGGAAATATGCATGGCCGCCAGTTGTTTTTTTAGGGAATCCTCTTTTTGCTTGATCGCATTAACCACTTTCGGATACTGGCGCTGGTTTGTCATAAATGCCGATTGCGCCTGTAACTGCACAGTCAATACACCTAAAACCAATACCAGGGCCAAACGCTTCATAGAGTCAAAAATAAGCAATGAGGGTATACAGCCATGAACTGGCTGATAAATTAACGTTTTACAGGTGTGGATATTGTCCATAGTCGATAGACCATAGTCCATGGTAACCCAAAATGGCCATGGACTATGGTCTATCGATATGGACTTCTCTATAAGTTCCCTCTCAACTCCTGCTCACGTTCAATAGCTTCAAACAGGGCCTTGAAATTACCCTTACCAAAGCTCTTCGCCCCTTTGCGCTGGATGATCTCGAAGAATAAAGTTGGCCTGTCTTCCACTGGTTTGGTGAAAATCTGGAGCAGGTAACCTTCATCGTCGCGGTCTACCAGGATGCCTAATTCTTTCAGCGGACTCATGTCTTCTTCGATCTGACCTACCCTGTCAACCAGGTCATCATAATAAGAAGACGGCACTTTCAGGAATTCCACGCCACGATTCTGCAGATCCGTAACGGTTTTTACAATATCGCTTGTGGCCAGTGCCACGTGCTGGCAACCTTCACCATCGTAATACTCGAGGTATTCTTCTACCTGTGATTTCTTTTTACCCTCGGCCGGTTCGTTGATGGGGAATTTTACAAAACCGTTCCCATTGCTCATCACTTTGCTCATCAGGGCAGAGTATTCGGTAGAAATATCGTTGTCGTCGAACGTAAGAATATTACGGAAACCCATCACTTCTTCATAAAATTTTACCCATGGGTTCATCTGGTTCCAGCCCACATTGCCCACGCAATGATCTACGTATAACAATCCTGTTTCTGCCGGATTGTACAGGCTATCCCATTTACGAAAACCCGGCATGAATACGCCCTGGTAATTTTTTCTTTCTACAAACAGGTGAACCGTATCGCCATAGGTATGAATGCCACTGAGTACTACCTGGCCCTGTTCATCTGTAAGTGTTACCGGCTCCATATAGCTTTTAGCGCCGCGGGTTGTAGTTTGGTGCCAGGCATCCGCTGCACCTTCTACTTTCAGGGCAAGAAATTTAACGCCATCACCATGTTTGTAAATATGATCCGCTATTGCATTCTGGCTTCGTAAAGGTGTTGTAAATACAAACGTGAGTTTGTTCTGGCGAATGGCATAACTAGCCCTGTCTTTTACGCCTGTTTCCGGACCGGCATAGGCCAGGCTCTGAAACCCGAAAGCGGTTTTATAAAAATGCGCAGCCTGTTTGGCATTGCCTACATAAAATTCAACATAGTCGGTTCCCTGTAAAGGAAGAAAGTCGTGCACGCTGTTTTGCGCAGTACTGTTTGATACAACTGTTTCCATAAAAAAAGTTAAAAATGAAGGAAGAAAAATGTCCTGAACCTGCGTTCCGTATTCGGCGTTAAGCGCTCAGCGTATACGCATCCATGGCCAGTGCCTCCATCAGCAAACAATAGCAGAATCGCTTGTCGCTGAAAATCTTATGGGGATAGTCGGGTGTCATTAATACAAAGTTAGGAAAAGTTAGGAGTTAAAAGTCTGGAGTGTGGCGTTGAAAAAATACTCCAGACTCCTAACTCCTAACTCAAGACTCCTTACCTATCTTCGTTCCATATTCATCAGTTATGAAAGCAGGCATCCTCGGTGGCGGGCAATTGGGCAGAATGTTGTTACAGGCCGCGGCCAATTATACGGTAGAAACCTTTGTACTGGAAAATGATCCGAACTGTCCGGCGGCGCACCTCTGCCATCATTTTACCAAGGGCGATATTACAGATTTTGATACGGTTTACGCTTTTGGAAAAGAGCTGGATGCCCTTACCATCGAAATAGAATCGGTGAATGTAGAGGCATTGGAAAAACTGGAAGCCGAGGGTGTAAAGATCTATCCAAGACCATCCGCTATTAAAACCATCAAGAACAAACTGACCCAGAAATCGTTTTACCGTAACCATGAAATACCCACTTCCGATTTTTTGATTACGGAGAACCTGGCCGATCTCCAGCAGCATCTTTCCTTTCTACCCGCAGTACATAAAATTGGCCAGGGTGGTTATGATGGCAAGGGCGTAGCGGTACTGGAAACAGAAGCCGATCTCAGCAAAGGATTTGATGCACCTTCCGTACTGGAGAAAAAAGTAAGGATCAAAAAAGAGATCGCACTGATTGTTGCCATGAACGAAGCCGGTGAAACGGTTTTATACCCGCCTGCCGAAATGATCTTCGACCCTGTATGGAACCTGCTGGATTACCAGTTAAGTCCGGCCATCCTCCCCGAAAAAATATTGTGGAAAGCAGAGGCCATTGCAGCGAGAGTGGTAAAGGAATTGAAAAGCCCGGGGTTGTTTGCCGTTGAATTATTCATAGATATGAATGATGAAGTATTGGTAAACGAAACCGCCCCCCGCGTACACAACAGCGGCCACCATACCATTGAAGCCAATTATTCAAGCCAGTATGATATGCTCTGGCGCATCATGCTGAATTATCCTTTGGGCAATACCGACCCGATCCTCCCTTCGGCGATCGTGAATGTATTGGGCGCTGAGGGTTATTCGGGAACGGCTGTTTACGAAGGATTGACCGAAGTGCTGAAAATGGATAATGTATTTGTGCATCTCTACGGAAAAACACAAACCAAGCCCGGAAGAAAAATGGGGCATGTTACGATCATCAGTAAAGATTACCAGGATCTTACTTATAAGGCTAATAAGATTAAACACCTGTTGAGGGTGATTAATTAGTAATGAATAGTTAGTAATTAGTAATTGCTTAGCGTGTTGCTATTAAAAGGAAAATAACACCCATTCTCTGTGCAACTCATAATCTCTGTATCTCTGTGTTGAAAAAAATAGTTCCAACATAAAGCTGTTTTTTTTCAACACAGAGATACGGAGATACAAAGAACACTGAGTTATACAAACAAAGTTTACTACCACAACATATTGGTAATTACTAACTACTAATTACCAATTCCTAACTATACTTGATCTTCTTCACACTCAACGGCATCAGAAAACCAATACCGATCAGGCTCTTGGTTTGTAATGCGGGCGAAGTATTGGTGGCGCCAAACAAACGGATATCATCGTCGTAGATCATATCGAGACTGTATGTAGCGGAGAAAAATTTATTGATCTTGAAAGAAAAAAGATTGGTCATGAACAGATCCACGTTCTGCGGCTTATTCTGGTAATTGGAGAACAGGTCCATCCTTCCCTTATACGTTACATTTTTCGCGATCGTATTGTTATAGTTCACCGTAGCAAAAGCACCGATCTCATTCAGTGAATGCTGGCCGGCGGGAATACCATATACCCCTTTCGCTGCCAGTTTGCTATTACTTAAGAACGTAGAACGGGAAGTTAGCGGCGACATGAATATAGAAAGATTCGCCGCAGGTTTATAATCAAATCCCAAGGAAATGATCAGGTAAGCCGGCGATAAAAAAGAAGAAGAAAAATCACCCACATTGTTGGAATAGGTGTACCCGTCGAAAAACTGCGAACGAAAATTGAACAGTGTAGAGAGATACCATTTACCAACTGTATCCATCTTATAACCGTACTTGCTCAGGTAATCAAAGCGGTCATCGTTCTTGCGGCTACCCAGGCTGGTGGATTGTACATAGCCAAGGTTTACATCAATGTTATTATCCCAGGAATGGCGCTCCTTTTTATAAAAAAAGAAATAATTGAAATAGCCATTCACCGTAAGTGAAAAATTATCACCACCCGCTGCCCAGTTGCTGAGTGAGCCCTGGGCCAGGTTAAAACTCAATAATCCGCCCCTTTTCCAGTTCCATTTGCTGGTATCGGCGTCTTTTTTTATGGTACGGGAGGTTTCGCTGCGAAATTTATTCAGGACCATATCCTGGGATCTTCCTGCAAGCACACAACCAAAAAGGCAGAAAAGTACAAGGATTCTCTTCATTGCATTATCCATTTTGCACGCAAAACTAATGGTTATCAGGAATTTTTACCTTCTTGTTGCTGACAATCTGGCACTAAACGGTGCATTTTTTGTATTTTTGCTGTCTAAACTTTGTTAAGAATGGAAATGCTGGAATTAGCAGGCAAAGCTCACGACGAAAACCGCCAGGGTGAAGCCTTTAATCCGCGAGAGAATGAACCGGATCTGTATCAAAAACGCTTTTATATAGAAAGTTATGGTTGCGCCATGAATTTCGCTGATAGCGAAGTGGTGGCATCCATTCTCAATGCCGAAGGTTTTGGTGCCACACGCAACCAGGAAGAAGCCGACCTGGTATTACTCAACACCTGCTCCATCCGCGAAAAAGCGGAGCAAACGGTACGCAAAAGACTCACTGAATTCAGGTCGCTCAAAAAGAAAAAACCAGGCATGCTGATCGGTATGCTGGGTTGTATGGCCGAACGGCTGAAAGCACAACTGCTGGAAGAAGAAAAACTGGTAGACCTTGTGGTAGGTCCTGATGCATACAGAAGTTTACCCTCGCTCATAGAAGAAGCCGAGACAGGGCAAAAAGCCGTGAATGTATTGTTAAGCCGCGATGAAACCTACGGGGATATTGCACCGATCCGTTTGGACAGCAACGGTGTTTGCGCTTTTGTATCCATTATGCGGGGCTGCAATAACATGTGCAGTTTTTGTGTGGTGCCATTCACACGTGGCCGTGAACGCAGCAGGGATGCGCATTCGATCCTTGCGGAAGTAGAACAGTTGTTCCATACGGGCTATCGCGAAGTAACGTTGCTGGGACAAAACGTAGACAGTTATTACTGGATAGATGAGCAGAAAGACGAAACCATCACTTTTGCAAAACTGCTGGAGAAAGTAGCACTGGTATCACCCATGCTGCGCGTACGTTTCAGCACTTCGCATCCGAAAGATATTACAGATGAAGTATTGCACACCATTGCGAAGTATGAGAACATCTGCAATTACATACACCTGCCCGTGCAAAGCGGCAGCAGCCGGGTACTACAGTTAATGAACCGTACCTATACCAGGGAATGGTACATAGCCAAGGTGAATCGCATACGCGAGATCTTACCCGATTGCGGATTAAGCACCGATATGATCACCGGTTTCTGTACCGAAACAGAAGAAGACCATCGCGAATCGTATACCTTAATGGAATACTGCAAATACGATCTGGCCTACATGTATTATTACAGCGAAAGGCCCGGTACATTGGCAGAAAGAAGGTATGAAGATGATATACCTGAAGAGGTGAAGAAAAGAAGGTTGCAGGAGATCATCGCACTCCACCGCATCCATTCACTGGAAAGTATGCAGCGGGATGTGAACAAGACCTTCAAGGTTCTGATCGAAGCCAATTCCAAAAAAAGCGATGCCCACTGGCATGGGAGAACCGATCACAACAAAGTGGTCATCTTCCCGAAAGAACAGTATGGGTTTCAGAAAGGCGATTATGTAATGGTGAAGATTCATTCCTGTACTGCGGGAACACTGTTGGGAGAAATTAGCAATTAACAATTAGTAATTAATAATTTCTGTAGCAACGATTATTAATTACTACTTACAATTACTAATTTTTAATTATTAATTACTAATTAAAAAAATGGATTTACAAAGTATAAAAAACCGCTTCGGCATCATAGGCAATTCACCCGCATTGAACCATGCGCTGAATACGGCTGTACAGGTAGCTGCAACAGATCTTACGGTATTGATCGTGGGAGAAAGCGGTGTAGGTAAAGAAGTATTTTCCCAGATTATTCATGCCCTCTCCTCGCGCAAGCACAACCCTTTTATTGCGGTAAACTGTGGCGCCATACCTGAGGGTACCATTGATTCGGAATTGTTTGGCCATGAGAAAGGCGCGTTTACCGGTGCGGTAGACAGCCGCAAAGGTTATTTTGAAACCGTAAGCGGCGGTACCATTTTCCTGGACGAGATCGGCGAAATGCCGCTGGGTACACAGGCCCGTTTGTTGCGTGTACTGGAAACCGGCGAGTTCATTCGCGTGGGATCATCCAAAGTACAAAAAACAGATGTGCGGGTAATTGCAGCCACCAATCGTGAGTTGCTTGAGTTTACACAGAAAGGCCGTTTCAGGGAAGATCTTTATTACCGTTTAAGCACCGTGCCGATACGTGTGCCATCATTAAGAGACCGGAAAGAAGATGTGCTCCTGCTTTTCCGCAAATTCGTGGTTGATTTCTCAGAACGATATAAAACCATTCCCGTACAGCTGGATGAGGAAGCCAAAAACCTGTTAATTAACCATAACTGGCAGGGTAATGTACGTGAGTTGAAGAATATTGCAGAACAGATCTCCGTTCTCAGCACCAACCCGACTGTTAACGGCAACGAAATGCGCCGCTTTTTACCAAGCGGAAATACCGGTAACCGCTTACCGGTACTGGCCGCACAACAAGGCAATACAGGCGAATTTGCCAATGAGCGCGAGATCCTGTACAAACTTTTCTTCGATATGAAGAAAGATGTTACGGAGCTGAAGAAAATGTTCCTTGAAATATTACAGAATCCCTCACTGGCAGGCACGGCCGCTAATTTCACAAGGGATTCACTGATGAACGATTTTCATGGCAATGGAGATACGCAGTCTATTAGCGCACCGCCAAATATGACACAACCGGCAAATTCGCAGCCCTCGTTTTTACCAACCGGTTCACAAGCGGTACTGCTGCATGAAAGCGATATTCACCATCATGAAGAAGTGGAAGAATCACTCAATATCATGGACAAGGAAAAGGAACTGATCGTAAAAGCATTAAAGAAACACAAGGGTAAAAGAAGAGATGCCTCGCTCGACCTGGGTATCAGTGAAAGAACCTTGTATCGCAAGCTGAAAGAGTATGATATTGATGAGTGATCCAATCAAACGCTACATGCCTACTAACTTTTACAGAATGAAATGTCAACCAGCTACTATGATTCTTCGCGGTTTTCATCGGCCACTCGCATTGCTACTCATGTGTATGGCTTTGAACAGTTGCGGTGTTTACAAATTCAAAGACACAGCCGGTTTGCCTGTTGATGTAAAGACCGTTAAGGTCGGCTTTATCGAGAACAAAGCCACTTATATCAATCCGCAGGTGGCACAGAAATTCACCGATAAGATCCAGCAAAAGATCATCGGCAATACCCGCCTTACCCGAACCAATAACGACAATGCCGATTATGTGATCAATGGCACCATTACTACCTATAATGCCACGCAAACCGTGGGCGTAAGCGCGCAGCAGGCCAATACCAACCGTTTAACGGTTACACTGCATATGGTATGGCGCAAAAATCTGCTGAACGAAACCGAAGAATTTGATGTAAGCAGGAGCTTCGACTTTTCGGCCAATCTTTCCTTACAACAGGCGGAAGCTTCTTTACTGGATGACGTGATCCGTACCTTGACCGACGATATTTTTAATCGTATCTTTTCCAACTGGTAATCAAATCCTATTTTTACTTACATGAACCTCACGCAGGAAAAAGCTTTGTTTCAGTTAACCGGCAAATTGCAGTTATCGCAGGTGCCTGCGGATGCTTTTTCACAGTTGGCTATTGAAGCACCTTATTTCGCGCCTGCCAGGTTTTTTTCTGCCGCCGGCAACAAACAACAGGCTCAACAGGAAAATTGGAAAAACAAAGCACCCCTTACCAATCTCTATTTTGCCAACCCTTACTGGCTGCAATACCAGCTGGATGCCATTACCCCGTTACCTTTTGCCGAAAGCAAGACAACACAGGAGCCAACAATACCTACAATCGCAAAAGCAGCCGCGTTGGCGGTTCCAACGGTGGAAGCCGTTAAGGAAATGATGCGGAAAATAGATCCCTCGCAGGAAACCACCGGTGCCATAGACGAAGAAGAACCCATGCCCGACGAATACATAGAAGAGACCGATGCCCTTACCGAACCGGCAGAAACAGATAGCAAAATAGCCGGCATGCTATCCGGCCAGCTCGCCGATTTTAAGAAACCCGTGGAAGCGGATGCCGTGTTAGACATTGATGCCGACCGCAAACGCCTCCATACCATCGACTATTTTGCCTCACAGGGTATTAAGATCGATCTTTCGGCCATCCCGCAGGATAAATTAACCACCCATTTACGCAAGTTCACAGATTGGTTAAAACAGGTAAAACAGACCAATGGTGGTCATGGCGACCTCGGCACCAACCTGGAAATGGAGAAAGCGGTGGCAGAAACGGCCAGAAACTCCAACGAAAGCAGGGAAATTGTAACGGAAACCATGGCCGATGTATTGGTAAAACAGGGGCAGGCAGACAAAGCCATTCAGCTCTATATCAAATTAAGTTTCTTAAATCCTGAAAAATCCAGTTATTTTGCTGCCAAAATTGAACAACTAAAAGGAATATAATATGATCATTCTGTTTTTGATTCTGATTGTGATTGCCGCTGCAGCGTTAGGTTTTATTGTATTGGTACAAAACCCCAAAGGAGGTGGTTTATCCGGTAATGTAGGCGGTTTCAGCAACCAGCTGATGGGTGTGAAACAAACGACCGATGTATTGGAAAAAGGTACCTGGTTGTTCTCCGGTATTATTGCCGCCCTGGCCATCTTCTCTACCCTGTTTCTGAAAGGTGGATCCGCCGGTGGTTCGGATAATTCTATTTTACAGAAAGTAAATACCAATCAAACCGCACCGGCGCCTGCACCTGCAGCAACGCCTGCTAATACTGTTCCTTTAAAAGCCGACTCCGGAAAGAAATAATCCGGTAAAAATATTTTAATGCCCTGTCTGTATCTTCAGACAGGGTTTTTTATTTAAATTGAATACATGTCAAGGCTTAGTAAACTTATCATCGTTGTTGTTCTTGTTGCGTGTGGTATTACCGGCTGGATGGTATTGGGTAATGGTACCGGCTTTTCATCTAAAACACAATCCTTTATTATCGCCGAAGGCAGAACAGGAAAAAATGATGTGCTGAATGCGATGGAGCAAAACCAGGTTATTTCAAGCAAGGCTTTGTTCTCGTTGATCAGTTCGCCAATGGGTATTTGGGGAAAGATCAAACCTGGAAAATACGAAGTTAAAAAAGGCCAGAGTCTGTTGAGCATTGCCCGCATGTTAAAGAATGGCAAACAGGCCAATGTAAACCTGGTGATCAACCGGCTTCGTGTAAAGGAGGACCTGGCCAAACTGATCAGCAAGAATTTTTCTACAGACTCCGCATCGGTAATGAAATACCTGAATTCGCCGGGGATGATGTCCAGCTTTGGTGTTGATACGAGTAATGTATTTACCCTGATCATTCCCGACACCTATACTTTTTACTGGAATACTTCCCTGGATAAGATCATGCAGCGATTAGCGAATGCACAAAAAGCATTCTGGCAAAAGAACGGCAGGCTGAAGAAAGCAGAACGGATCGGGTTTACACCCGAACAGGTGTACATACTCGCTTCCATTGTTGAGGAAGAAACCAATTACGATAGTGACAAATACAAGATCGCCAGTGTATACATCAATCGCCTGAACAAGCAAATGCCTTTGCAGGCATGTCCTACCATTAAATACGCGATGAAAGATTTTACCCTGACGCGGATCTATGAAAAATATCTTTTCAATCCTTCACCCTATAATACTTACCGCAAAAAAGGATTGCCACCCGGCCCGATCTGCACCCCTTCACCCAAGACCATCGATATCATTCTGGATGCACCTTCAACCGGCTACCTGTTTTTTGTAGCGAAGAGCGATTTCAGTGGCTATCATCATTTCAGCAATAATTTTACGGAGCATAACCAATATGCCAAAGAATACCAGAAAGCACTGGATGCATACATGGCACGCAAACAGGAAAAAGCGCTGAAGCCTTGACCAGACTGGAACGAACCATATTACGCGCAGCTCCTGTTGTCTTTATCCTGCGAAAAAGCAAAACCTGGGTGATTCCCGGTTTCCGCGGGTTACCAGTGTATGATGTGGCCAATTTCTTTTTGAAACAGGTTAATAAAGTAGGATTGAATGAAAGGGCCGCGGCCATTTCTTTTAACCTGATCATGGCATTGCCCGCAGGCATTCTTTTTCTATTCTCCCTGATTCCGCTGTTTCCAAAGCCCGACAGTTTTCAGAAAGAGATCCTGAACCTTTTTAAAGACATCACGCCTAATTCCAATACCTATAATTTTATTGCCGGCATATTAAACGATCTGTTGGACAAACAACACGTGGGCATTTTTTCTTTTGGATTTCTATTGCTGATCTTTTATTCATCCAATGCCATGATCGGTATCATCCGCACATTCGATAAATCGATACAGGAACATAAGGGTATTTTCCTGCACAAACGGTGGCGGGCCATCCGGCTTACATTCATACTGATTGTATTGATCCTGATCTCGGCACTGGCACTTTTTCTGGGCAAGCAGCAATTGGTCTACCTTCTGAAAAATGTTTTCAATGTTAAGCGCAGTGATCGTATTTCCTGGTGGAATGGGGTTCGCTGGACCATCATTGTTTGCCTCTTGTTTTATGGCATCGCCTTCATTTACAAATTTGCGCCATCCGTTAAAAAAAGATGGGCACTGTTATCACCTGGCTCTTTGCTGGCTACCATGCTTACCCTTGTTACAACCATTCTTTTCTCTTATTGGGTAAATAATTTTGCCAGTTATAACAAGATCTATGGTTCCATCGGAACGGTATTGATCATCATGGTCCTGATCTATATCAATTCCCTGATCCTGCTTATCGGTTTTGAATTGAATGTGAGTATTACCTATCTTACCAAGGAAGTGGAAGAACGAAGACTGGCCGAAGCGCTAAAGAAGCCATCTCCTAAAAAAGATTGACCGGTTATATGGATTTATTATTTTTATGCATCACAGTGTAAGAACCAATCTATTGCATATGAAAAAGAACCCTGCTTTCCGCACCATTGTTATCCTCGCTGTTATTTCCCTCATCACTTATGCTATTGCTGATGGTATCCGTTATGGAAGTACATTGGGCGTGGTATTGGCCGTAGCCAGTATGGTTGCCTTTTGCATATCCATACAAATGGCACGCAAGCTGGGGCGTTTACAGGAAGAGGAGGAAGAACAATAATTATTGCACCAGTTTTGTTAATTCCTGGATCAGTTTGGCTTCAGGTAATTGCTGGTTATAGAATTCCTTTACATGGGTTTTGTTATTGACCATTAAAGTTACCGGTATGGTTCCCTCCCATGCTTTGTTCAGCTTTGGGCAATAATCATCCGCATTGCTTTCATCCAGCCAGAGTATCTCTGCCTGGTATCCGTTCTTTTTGGCAAACTCGGCTATGTTGCGGGGATACTCACCCGGGAAGTCAATACTTACCAGCAGCAGTTTTACTTTTTTGTCCTTGAATGCGGCCACATGTTTTTCAAACCAGGGTATTTCCCTGATACAGGGTCCACACCAGGTTGCCCAGAAATTTACTACCATGGGTATGCTGCTTGTATCGATCCTTTTCAACAAGGCATCCATTTTTATCTTTTTGATGGCTTGTGCCGAACCCAATTGGGTAACCAGTAAAAACACAAGTGCTGTCAGGATCTTTTTCATACCCATGATTTAAAGTTCGTTTTCGAGAAAGCCCCAGTCTTTCAACAGCCCATCCTTTTTTTCGGAAGGAAGTGATTGCCGCTGGTAATGCCCCGCATTTGTTTTTTGCCGGCTGGCCTCATAAATACTCACCGCACAGGCAACCGATATGTTCAGGCTCTGTATGATACCCATTTGCGGGATGATGAAATTACCATCCGCCAATGCCCTGATCTCTTCACTCACCCCATCGTGTTCATTGCCGAATACCAGCGCGGTGCTTTTGGTAAAATCGATCTCATACAACCCTACGGAATCTGCCGCCAGATGGGTCGTTAATACCTGGCTGTATCTTTTTTTCAGTTCCGCAAAACATTCCGCTGCGTTGGTGTATTGATGTATGGTAAGCCATTTGGCCGCGCTGCTGCTGCTTTTGGCACCAAATTTCCTATGAGGATGGATCTTGGTGGTTAATACAAAAACATCCTGTATACCCACTGCGTCGCAGGTGCGCATTACGGCAGAGATATTGTGCGGATCGTTCACATTCTCCATTACAACGGCCAGGTCGTTTTGTCTTTTGGCCAGTACACTTAATAATTTATCTCTTCTCTCTGGTGTCATGGGTTTTTGCTATCAAACGAAATTCGATAACGCGGGCGAGTAAAACAAAACTGATTTCGTAGAACGGTTACGCAAAGCACAGATAGCTACACAAGCTATTACATGAAAAAAGGCATGAAGTAAACCCTCATGCCTTTTCAGGAATATCATTCAGAGATTAACCTCTTCCGCGACGGCCCCAGCCATGTCCGTTATCGTGGTCATTGCCTCGGCCACGGTCATCTCTTTCGCGGCGATCATTGTCTTCCCTGCTGTAGCGGTTATCACGGTCCGACTCCCTTCTTCTATCGAAGCGGTCATCATTCCATCCCCTTGCATTTCGGTCATCACCAATACGGTAAACAGGTCCGCGGGCAACCATTGCAGGTCTGCGATAAGTATTGTAATAGTTGCTATACCTTGTCCTGTAAACATTACAGTTCAGGTAAGGACGGGGTTCATTGATCACTACTTTATAACCGCCGTACAGGTCATAATCGCGGTAAGCATAGGGAAGTTCGTATGAGAAGGCCCAATCCCTTCCATCAAAATATACGAACTGGCGCTGGGCGATATCGTAATAGGTATCTATCTCGGGTAAGTAATAATAGTTACCCGCATAATTACCGGGCAGGCCCCAGTTAGGCCTTGATCCGATATTTACATTCAGGTTCACGTGAACCTGTGCCTTGGTTTCGGTATAAGAAAGAAAAGCAACGATCGCAAATGTGGTAAGTAGTAACTTTTTCATGGTTCAAAGTTTTATACCTTACCTAAGCCAAACCAAATGCCAGAAATCAAAAGAATTGTTATAGAAAAGTGAATGTGATGTCGGATAAACAATATGGTGAACGATTGAAAGCGCTTAAAATAACAGGTATTCTCTGTGTAACTCCTAATCTCTGGGTCTCTGTGGTGAAAAAATTATCCTAAAGTTTTTTTCACCACAGAGACCCAAAGAACACTGAGTTACACAGAGGAAGTTCAATAGTGCTACATATTATATCAGATGAATTCCTAAACCAGGTTTGTTACTCAGCACTACTTTCCCGAAATCAAATTGAATTCCTTCCGCCGCGTCTTCCGACAATAACAATGGGCCATCCATATCCACATGATCCAGCTGCGGCAGAAAATTGGCGATGGCCGCAGAGCCGATGGTGCATTCATTCATGCTTCCCATCATTACCTGCATATTGAGTTCACGCGCTTTCTGTATCATTCGTATGGCAGGTGTAATGCCACTGCATTTGGTGAGTTTGATATTGATGCCATGAAAATGGCCATGGCATTTTTCAACATCCTTTTCAAATACACAACTTTCGTCCGCAAAAAGTGGCAGGGAAGATTTTTTGAACAATATTTTCATCCCATCCCAATCGTTTTTTGCAAGAGGTTGCTCAATAAATTCAACTCCCAGTTCGGCCAGTTGCGGTATTTTAGCAAGCGCCTCATCAACGGTCCAGCCGGCATTGGCATCAATGCGTAAAATGGCATCGGTATGTTTGCGTAATGCTTTTACAATCTGGATGTCTTCAGCCGTACCCAATTTGATCTTGTAAACGGGCCATGGCTTGGCCTGCATTTTCGATACCATTTTTTCAATCGTATCTATCCCAATTGTATAATCGGTAACAGGTATATTTTCCCATTCTGTATTCCACAATGCATAGAGTGGTTTCCCTTTCATTTTACCATACAGGTCCCATGCGGCCATATCCAGCGCGCAAACCAGGAAGGGGTTATTGGGAAACAGGTGATGCAGGTAATGCCAGTAGCGCTCAGGCTCTGTAAAAGCGAATTTCTCCACCATGCTCCGTTTCGCTTCTAGGTCGGCGATCATTTTTTCAACGGTCACATCATAATACACAATGGCGGGCGCTTCGCCGATTCCTGTAAAAGGGCCAAGTTCCAAAGCTACCAGCAAAGCAGGCTGGTGCGTTTTGGTACGCCCATTGGAAATGGTAAAAGGATATTCGAAAGGAAGATTTTGCTGGCGGTAATTCAATTTCATATAACACCCAACAACCTAATGGGAAGCCGAGGTTTGCAAATATAATTCATACAAGAAAGAATGGTGAATATTGACCAAGGAATATCGAATTTTGAATTATGGGGTAGCCCAATACTTCAAAATTCAACATCACTACTGTTCGGTAAAAAATAGCTGGTTTGCTTGAGACGTTTATCAAGGTTGAGCTTCTTGCTGATGGGTTGGGTATAGGGCTTATCAAATTAATACTGTAAAAATCTCTGTGATCCTCTGTTGCTCTGTACCTCTGTGTTAAAAAACAAAGCCGATGTTATTGAGTGATTGGGATATAGCGATATTTTTCAACACAGAGCTACAGAGTTAAGGAGTTTCACAGAGAAAAACCAATTTTACCGGACAATAGTGATGTTGAATGATGAAGTAAAAGACACTTCGTTATTCATCATTCAACATTCCTTGTTCAATATTCATCATCCCCTCTTATCTCTCACTTTTCGTAATAAAGACTTTCAATTCCACATTGTATTCATTCGCCTGTATAAGTTTTTCCAGGTTGATGTGCATGCGGTATTGCCAGTAATGTTTTGGGTTGGCGGGGATATTGATCCTTTCTTCATTCGGATCTTCGCGGCGGAGTTGCTCATCCATACCCAGGAGATCCTGTAATTGAAAAATACTCCACATGGCCGGCGAATACAAATGTTGTACAACAATGGCTTTGTTGATCCATGCTTCGCAATAAGTTGGTGCCTCGCCCCATTGGCCCATTTCCTGGTTGTAGAATTGCTGTATGCGTTCCCTGTCTTCTTCCCACCATCCGCGAATCGTACTCATATCATGAGTGGAAGGAGTAACCACACTGAGATAAGGCGCATCATTCGGATGGAAGAATTCTTTGGTATTGTCTTTCGGCATCCTTTGTATTTCCAGGCTAAGCAAGCCTAATTGCCGCATTACTTCCGGTACACAGGATGGAACCAATCCGAGATCCTCACCGCAAACCAGCATATTCGTAACACGTTTTAACGCGGGTAGTTTCTGCAATGCCTCCTTCATCCAGAAATCATCCTGGCGGCGGAAAAAATAATTCACATACAATTCGCGTAACTGTTGTTGCGTGCCTGCTTCCAGCTGACTGAAAGATGTTGTATTCTCCATTCCGAAACGGAAATGGTATTGTTGCCCGTTCGAGCCCGGTTCTTCAAATAAGATCACATTGCTGATCAGGTTATATAAACCCTGCTTTATTTTGGCATGCTGCCCGTCCTGCTCCAGCGTAGCAAAATGTTCTTCCACCAGGCGCTGCGTTGCAAAAGTGGGTTTCAATGCGTAATTGCCTATGCCATCATGTTGCAGGAAAAGGCTTTTCACCAGTTCATTATCATATCCGAATATTTCCCACAAAACATTTTCATTGATCAAAGGATTTGTGTAGCGGGCATGATCAAACCAGATGCCCTTACTGTTGAATTCGCTGATATGTACAGGAATGACTGGAACAAAATGCCCCATGATCCCTTCCACCGCGTTCATGGGAATACTCCAGATGCGGAAGAAGCCGAGAATATGATCAATCCGGAAAGCATCGAAATAATCGCTCATTTGTTCGAAGCGCTGTTTCCACCAGGAAAACCCATCTTCGCGCATACGCTGCCAGTTATAGGTTGGAAATCCCCAGTTCTGCCCGGTTACCGCGAAATCGTCTGGCGGTGCACCCGCCTGGAAATCGAGATGATACAATTCCGGATTCTGCCAGGCATCCGCTCCATGACGGTATACGCCGATCGCGATATCTCCTTTTACAATAATACCATTTGCATGTGCATACGCAGTAGCTTCCTGCAATTGCAGGTGCAGTTGGTATTGTATAAAATAATGCAGGCCGATATCCGTAAAAGCTTCGGATTTTTTTCCAGTGAGATCTTCAATTTCATTGGCCTTGTATTGTTTGTATGAGGGCCATTTGCTGAAATCAACAGTTCCGTATTGATCTCTCAAATAACAGAATGCCGCATAGGGTACCAGCCAATGTTTGTTTTTTTCGAAATAGGATTTGTATTCCTTGCTTTGCAAAACTGATTCACCAATCTCTTGATATACTTCCGTTACATAGGTCCATTTGATTTGGTTCACCGCCTCGTAATCCACGGCAGACAATGCATTCAGCCGAAGACGTTCCGTTTCCAATAGTTGCAAACGTTTGCGGGTAGCCACCGGAGAAATTTTCTCCAGGTTCAGATACATTGGATGCAATGCGAATGCAGAAATAGCCGCATAGGGATAAGAATCCGTCCAGCTATGTGTGGCAGTTGTATCGTTGATCGGCAGCAACTGGATCATCTTCAAACCGGTTTGTTTTGCCCAGTCTACCAGCAATGCCATATCTGTAAACTCTCCTACTCCAAAGCTTTTTTCACTACGCAAGCCAAACACGGGAATGGCTACACCGGCGCCTTTCCAGGTATTGTTGGGCAATACGGCAAAACCATCATTCAATACGGTTTGACGGTTGGGTTTTCCGATATCGTATAGTACCCGGTTATTGCCCTCTTCAAAACGGATGAATTGCTTTGTTTCCGTATCATACACGCCATACTTATAGGCAACGGGAAAATATTCATTTGACAGATCCAGTGATACCGTATAAAAATCTTCTCCCGCTTCCCTGCTCATAAACACGGGTGAACCGATATCCCAATTGCCCAATGCTTTGCAACTCCCCAGGATGCAGAGTGTTTGTCCTTTCGCGAGCAAAGGCGTTTTTACTTTAAGAACATGTGATATGTGCTTTGGCAATTTGCTTTTAACAACCGTATGATTAGCCTTGAGTAATACTTCCGAAAAAGGCTCGGTATAAAAACTGTTTTCAAAATACCCCGCAAAATTCCAGCAATCCACAACCTGTAACTCCGTTGCTTTTGTTTTGGCAGGGTTGATGAATTTATCGTTGCCCCAATCGTAATTCACAATGCCATCCGCATTGCGGAGAATATAGTGGTAAGTAATGTTTCGGTCAACAATATCCGCTATTGCAAAATCCAATGCCAGGTACCAGTATTCATCATTAAAATATTGTAAGGGCACTGCTTTATCCGCATCTCCGTTTCCGAGTAGCGGGTGATCGCCGGAAATAAAAAGCGCCTGCCCGTATACTGTATGAAACCGGATCTGAAAAATGATCCTTTCCAGATGGGTGGCCGTTTTCTTTTGTGCGGATGCCTTTTTTGGAGTGGCAGGTTTTGTCGTTACTTTTTTAGAGACTGTTTTTTTGATGGCCGTTTTTTTTACAGCCGCTGTTCCTGTTTTTGGGGGCGTAACCGGTTTGGGTGTTGTATTTTTTATCGCCTTCCCATTGGCTGGTGTTGTAATCACCGTCTTTTTTTTCTTTGCCTGATCAGCACGCTTACTTTCGACAGTAACGGCGGCAATATTCATTATTTTCTCAGTAGCCAAGTTGCGAAGTTTTGGCGGCTAAAGTAATAAAACTAATGTGTAAATCAAACACAATTACAAAAAACAGCTGCCTGCTCTAAAAGTATTTGGGGGATGTTTACGTTTAGATTCCGGCTTTTACGAGATCAGCCCCTTTTTCGCCTATCATGATAGTGGCCGCATTGGTATTGCCCGATACAATACTGGGCATTATGGAAGCATCGATTACCCGCAAACATTTCACCCCATGCACCCTTAGCGAGTCATCCACCACCGCCATCGGGTCATTTCCCATTTTGCAGGTACCTACCGGGTGATAAAGTGTTTCAAGACTTTTGTTGATATGAAGTTGCAACGCTTCATCCGTTAGCTCCTGCGGAAAATCGATGCCCTCGGCCAGGCAGCCCCTGAAGGCATTGGTCTGC
Source organism: Bacteroidota bacterium (assembly GCA_040390405.1). GTDB lineage: Bacteria > Bacteroidota > Bacteroidia > Chitinophagales > Chitinophagaceae > Sediminibacterium. The sequence continues at coordinate 33,910 of JAZJYJ010000010.1, read as the reverse complement.
ATTACCTCGATGGCTTTGCGCATGCCTTTCAGCAGTGTTTGCCTGTCGTTGGAAGCGGAAAGCACATTCGGCTGTATAACAGGCGCATCTTTGGGCTTGGAACTCTTCAGCCCAATATACCCCCTGCTTTCGGGCCTGATCAAGATGGCCATGATGCTGAAGCCATCTGTTGTTGAAAATGTTTTGATATTATAGATATCAGTAGAATAATCGTTGTTAATGCCCAGTGGCACAAAATGAAACTGGATATCCGGGCGCAAAAGCGATGGATCTGTTTTGAGAAATGCATTCGCTTCAAGCGGACTATTTCCCAGCGGACCTGTTTTCAATACCAAATGTTGGATCACGGATCTGGCCATGGTTATTGGCCTGAGTACAGAATTACCAGTGGCGATAGTAGCCATACCACTCACCCCGCTCCATACATGATCCTGTAGGTTCTTTCCAACGCCCGGTAAGGGAAATTTGATATCGATCCCCTGCCTGCTCAGTTCCGCCGGATCGCCGATGCCGGATAACATTAAGATCTGGGGCGATTGTATAGCACCTGCTGAGAGAATCACTTCTCTCGTACAGTTGATCCTTTCCGAATCGGAATGGGAAGTAATCACTTCCACGCCCACCGCCCTGCCATCCTCGATCAAAATGCAGCGCACATGCGTGTTCGTCCTTACCGTAAGATTGGAACGGCGCATAGCAGGTTTTAAAAAAGCGGCGGCTGTACTGTGCCGTTGGTTCTTTTTAATGGTAAACTGCAACATGCTGGCACCTTCCTGTGTTTCGCCATTGTAATCGGTATTGGCAAGGATACCGGCTTCCACACAGGCATCTACAAATACAGGGCCCAGAACACTTGGCTGGCGCGATAAGGTTACATTCAATGGCCCGCCCTCTCCATGATAGGGCTCACCAAACTGTTCGTTATTTTCAGATTTTTTGAAATAGGGTAATACCGCTTCATAATCCCATCCTTTGTTTCCCAATGCGGCCCATTCATTAAAATCTTCCCTGTTACCTCGCACATAAGCCATGGCATTGGTAGAACTGCTGCCGCCCAGTGTTTTACCACGGGGAATGAATAATTTACGGTTACCGATCTGTTGCTGCGCTTCAGTCCAGAATGCCCAGTCCACCGCTGTTCTGTTCAGTTTGGTATAGGCTCCCGGAATATGGATCTCGGTTTTCTTATCGGGCAAACCCGCTTCCAGTAAAAGTACCTGGCATTGCGGATCTTCTGTTAACCGGTTGGCCAGCACACAACCCGCCGATCCCGCCCCAATAATGATGTAGTCGTATGCCATATTCTAAGAGGCTGTTTGCGTTAATTGTTTTTAATTCATTCTGACGCTTGTTTCTCTGCGAAAACTCCGGCAATGCTGCGGCTCTGCAGTGAATTGCGGTTTACATTCACCGCAGAGCCGCAGAGAACAGGGAGCTTTCGCAGAGGTATAAACAATTCGTATTATTTAACTTAAACAGCTTTTAAATATAACCAAACTTCTCCCGTTGTGGTGTTATTACTGGAGTTGTTCAGAAGAAGCCACAAGCTACAGATTATCAGATTTTTATGTACAAAACAAATCTAATCTGCGAATCTGCGGCTAATAATAAACTATCGGTTCAGTGGCCTCAATTTGGTATGGCAACCCGCTTTTTACCCATTACCGCCCCCCATCCCCGATTTTTCCCTTTTGTTACCTTTTTTACAGGCGGGGTACTAGCAGGACATCCCGCAAATGTCCCGCAAATAACCCATAGATCTCCCATAGATATCCCGTAAATGACCCGTAGATATCCCGTGTCAAACCGCCTTTATATCCGATGCTCATCCCACCCTCTTCCATACTAGGTAGTCCCCACATATACTACAACCCCTATGCTACTCCTATCCTCCCCGCTTCCTCCTGCCCATGCACTGGTCAGATTGCCATTAGCTATTGTTGGCCGCCCGACCACTGGTGTTCGGAAGAAATCAATCCGCCACAGATTCACTGATTAGTATAGAAAAATCTGTGGTAATCTGTGAATCTGTGGCGGATATATCTATTTCAAACATCTAATCAAACCTAAAAACAGTTAAACATATTGAATCGATAACCGGTACTGGAATTTTCTCTACCGCGCCATCCTCTATCGCTGTTATTCATTATTCCTGTAACTTACCAAACACCCCTATATTTGTAATACTAACAATTGTTCGTATATGAATGTGACACAAAACCGCAACGAAGACTGGATGAAAATGGCCCTGAGCCAAACACAGCAATATTATGAGAAGATCAAACTGGGCGGTGGCAAGAAATCGATTGAAAAACAGAAAGAGCGTAACAAACTTACCGCCCGTGAAAGGATCGCGTATTTATGTGATGATGATAAACCCTTTATTGAATTAGGCGCTTTTGCCGGTTTTGATATGTATGAGGAACAAGGCGGTTGTCCGGCTGGCGGAACCGTTGCCGGTATGGGTTATGTAAGCGGAAGGCAATGCCTGGTGGTGGCCAATGACCAGACCGTAAAAGCGGGCGCCTGGTTTCCCATTACCGGTAAAAAGAACCTGCGCATGCAGGAGATCGCAATGGAAAACATGCTGCCCATTATTTACCTGGTAGATAGCGCCGGTGTATTTCTCCCCATGCAGGATGAGATCTTTCCCGATAAAGAACATTTTGGCCGCATCTTCCGCAACAATGCGAAAATGAGTGCGATGGGCATTACACAAATCGCGGCCGTAATGGGCGCATGTGTAGCGGGTGGCGCCTACCTGCCTATTATGAGCGATGAGACTTTAATGGTGGAAGGCGCAGGCAGTATTTTTCTAGCAGGTTCCTACCTGGTCAAAGCAGCCATTGGGGAAGAGATAGACAATGAAACGCTTGGCGGTGCGGTTACCCATACCGAGATCAGTGGCATTGCCGATTATAAATTCAAGACAGAAGAAGCATGCCTGGATCATATTAAAAAGATCATGAGCAAACTTGGTGAGCCGGGAAAAGCAGGATTCAATAGAATCAAAGCAACCGCCCCCAAAAAAGACCCCAATGAAATCTACGGTATCATGCACGAAGGCAATCTTAAGCCCTATGATATGCTCGGGATCATTGACCGGATTGTTGATAATAGTGAGTTCGATCAATTTAAACAGGATTATGGCAAGAGCATTCTCTGCGGCTACGCACGTATTGAGGGCTGGGCCGTGGGCATTGTTGCCAACCAGCGTTTGGTTAGCAAGAATAAAAAAGGCGAAATGCAGATCGGCGGTGTGATCTACAATGATAGTGCAGATAAGGCCGCGCGTTTTATCATGAACTGCAACCAGAAAAAAATACCGCTTGTTTTTTTACAGGATGTAACCGGCTTTATGGTTGGCAGCCGGAGTGAACACAGTGGTATCATTAAGGACGGAGCGAAACTGGTGAATGCCGTGGCCAATTCCGTGGTGCCCAAAATTACCATCATAGTGGGTAACAGTTATGGTGCGGGCAATTATGCCATGTGCGGTAAGGCGTATGATCCGCGTTTTATTTATGCATGGCCCTCGGCCAAAATTGCGGTGATGGGTGGCGAGCAGGCCGCAAAAACCTTGTTACAAATACAAGTGGCTAATTTAAAAACAAAGGGCAAGGAAGTAAGCGCCGAAACAGAGAAAGAATTACTGGATCGCATCAAAGCCAGTTATGAAAAACAAACTTCACCTTATTATGCCGCCGCACGTTTATGGGTAGATGATATTATTGACCCTATTCAAACCCGCACCGTGATCGCGGAAGGAATTGCAGCAGCAAACCACAATCCGGATATAAGTGATTTTAGAACAGGGGTGTTTCAGGTGTAGATTGTATTTAGTAGCCGCAGATTCGCAGATTAAAGAAAAATAATCTGCGAATCTGCGGCTACCGTTTTTACCTGCTTACCCATTTATCAGAATTCGTAATCCGTCAATCATACAAATCCTTTACTTTGTTCACTTAAAATAAAATCGTATGCCCTACCCGATTTATACAGTTGACGCATTTACCGACAAGGTTTTTGGTGGCAACCCCGCGGCCTGTTGTCCGCTGACAGAATTTTTGCCAACCGAAACCATGCAGCAACTGGCCAATGAAAACAATTTATCGGAAACCGCTTTTTTTGTAAAGAAAGGCGATGGCAGTTACGACCTGCGCTGGTTTACCCCGGAAGTGGAAATGGATCTTGCCGGCCACCCTACACTTGCAACCGCTTTTGTGATTTTCAATTATCTCGGACATAGTTCGGACACGATTGAATTTCATACAAAAAGTGGTTTATTAACAGTGGTTAAAAAAGGCGAGCTGATGGAAATGAATTTTCCGGCTCGTATGCCTGTTGCCTGCACGCCACCAGAGGATCTGCTGAAAGGATTTACGATTGCACCAGCCAAAGTATTGAAGTCGCGCGATTATTTTTTGGTATACAATACCCAGGAAGAAGTGAAACAGGCAATACCCGATTATCATTTCCTCAATAAATTGGATACACTTGGCATTATTATAACGGCGAAAGGAAATGCATCTGATTTTGTTTGCCGTTTCCTGGTTCCCAATTCAGTGATCGGCGAAGATCCGGTTACGGGTTCGGCACATGCTACCTTAATTCCTTACTGGGCGCAGGAGCTGAATAAGACTGATATGACTTCAATCCAGCTTTCAAAAAGAAAGGGCCATCTCTGGTGCGGCTCCCGCGGCGACAGGGTTACCATTTCTGGCAAAGCGGTTTTGTATATGAAGGGAGAATATTATTTATCGTGAGACGTGAATCGTGAGTTACTCTACCTAAACTCACAATTCACGACATAGCCGAACAAAGAACCAACCGCTCAACTGAGTGACACAACGAAGATGACCAAAGAAACCAATGCCCACCAACTAATGATCTACACCGACGGTTCTGCCCGTGGCAATCCTGGCCGGGGTGGATATGGAATTGTATTGTTATGGGGTACCCAACGAAAAGAATTGTCTGCAGGCTACCGCCTTACCACCAATAACCGAATGGAGTTATTGGCCGTGATCGTTGCATTGAAATCGCTTACCAAAAAACATATCCCGGTAGCTGTGTATACTGATAGCCAGTACGTAGTGAATAGTGTAGAAAAAAAATGGCTGGATAACTGGATCCGAACCGATTTTAAAGGCGGCAAAAAGAACAAAGACCTTTGGCTGCAATACCATGCCATTGCCAAAAACTTCATGGTACGTTTTCACTGGGTAAAAGGTCATGCCAATAATGCCATGAACAACCGCTGCGATGAACTGGCTACTGCGGCGGCAGACGGTGGTGGCTTGTTGGTTGATGAAGTGTATGAATCGGAGAATGGATGAGAATTTAAAAATCAAAAGTAAAAAGTCAAAAGTCAAAAAAACATCGCTCCTTTTTACTTTTGACTTTTGAATTTTTACTTTTTACTTACAAGAATCATGTCCCAAACTAAACACACCCTCTGCAGCTGGAGTGGCGGCAAAGACAGTTGTTTTGCGCTGATGCAATCCATACAACAGGGTTACCGGCCCAGGGTATTATTGAATGTATTGAATGAGGCGGGAAAGATCTCACGCAGTCATGGCATTCCATCTGCCATACTTGAAGCACAGGCAGCGGCCATGCAATTACCCATTCACCTGATCAGCAGCAGCTGGCAGGAATATGAAGTAAAATTTACAGGCGCATTGATGCACTTAAAAGAGCAATACGGATTATCACATGCCGTATTTGGTGATATAGACCTACAGCCTCATCGCGACTGGGAAGAAAAAGTTTGTGCCAATGCAGGGATAACCGCGTTGCTACCCCTCTGGCAACAAAACCGAAAGGAACTGGTGATGCAAATGCTGGCCAGCGGCATTGAAACCATGATCGTAAGTTGTAATACGGTTATGGGTGAAGTTTTTTTAGGAAAGATCATTACCATTGAACTGGTAGCGGAGCTGGAAGCGCTTGGCGTGGATGTCTGTGGCGAGAATGGCGAGTTTCATACACTGGTGTTGAATTGCCCTTTATTCAATAAGCCAATTACTGTGGAAGCTGGCAAAAAGATTTTGCATGAAAATTATTGGTTTACCGAATTGCTGCTGAAAAAATAATTGCCACTGAATACACCGATGAACACTGAAAAAATCTGTGCCCTCAGTGACAATGAAAAAGCCCCTTTCACAAGGGGCTTTTCAAATAGTATATTAACAGCTTATGCCAATGCTTTCTTCGAAAAATAATTCTTAGCGAGGTAATAGGTTCCGAACAATACGGCAGAGAATACGACCGTTGCCATCAGGCTGTTCTTGTAAAAAGGCAATGCGTCTCCATAACAAAGAATCAAACCGTTGAAGGTTTTGGGGCGGTTCAATCCATAACCGCGGTCGCTTGCCCAAACCAGGAAATTGGAGATTAGGAAATAAGTAGTTGGCGCTGCCAATGAAGCAACAACAATATTACTGATCTTATTGGCTTTGATCAGGAACCCAAAAGCGGTCATACCAACAAACAAGAGATAATTAACCCATTGCCCATCATAAAAACCCGGGATAATGGTAAGTCCGTTTACATATAAAGCCTGGTATAACAGGTCGGACAGGAACATGGAAACCAAGGGAAGAACAAATGCCCATTTTTTATTATTCACAAACAGGGCGCCGCTGAACAGGCCGATGGCGATCTGTGGTGCAAAGCCCCAGGGGCGGTTAGGCAGGATACGGTACAAAGCACTTACCAGTACCATTAAACAAAGAGAAATAACAAGGGATCGGTTGATTTTCATCTGGTATATAATTTCATTGCAAAAATAGGCGGAAAATGGATTGCAGCAGCCGCAATTTTCCTCAGCCTGTGTATAAGCTTCCCCTATGGAACAAAAGCCTTATACAGTATGGCATTGCCCGATGCAGTGATGGTGTACGATTGATTGGCCCATACCGCAATGGCTTCGCCTCTTTTTAATGCAAGACTGTTGTTAACCACCGCTCCCCCATCCATAACCACCAGTATTTCGAGCGAGGATGCCGTACACCGGTAAGAAACAGTGGGTGAAAGTTCTATACGGGCAATGCCGAAATCTGGCACCGGGCAGGGATAGATCTTTTCGCCGGGTAGTACGGTATTTCCCGGCATTATATTCGGTACAGTGGTTTCGAATAAGGTATGCTTCATCAATTCAGGCACATCAATGTGTTTGGGTGTAAGGCCCGCCCGCAGCACATTATCGCTGTTGGCCATCAACTCCATACATTGCCCTTCCATATAAGCATGGGGTACACCCGCAGCCTGGAAAACAGCTTCGCCAGGGTTTACTTTCACAATATTGAAAAAATACAAGGAAAAAACAGCCCTGTCTATATCTCCCATCTCTGCCTTACCCGCAAACAGTTTGGCTACCCACCAGCCGGGCATTTCTTTTGCCAGTTCCCCTTCGTTCTTTTTCCGCAATTCACGTTTGATCAGGTTGCCGAGCATCGCATTGATCTCGGGTTGTTTCATTTCCATCACAAACTGGTATAGGGCTTTGAGTCCCTCCCGCCGATACAGGGGTTGCAGTATATTGAATTCAGGTACTTCACCCAGAACAGATTCAATAGCCCCTAACGATTTAAAGCCATGTAACAGCCAGAACTCACTGATTGCCACCATCACTTCAGGTTTGTGGTTGCGGTCCTTGTAGTTCCGGTATGGCGCATTGATCGGAATTCCTTCTGCCTCTTCCCTGTCAAATCCATTCTCTGCTTCTTTCTTTGAAGGATGCACCTGGATCGAGAGAATGTCTTTCACATCCAATACTTTAAACAGGTAAGGGAGTTCTCCAAAACGGTTAAACACTTTTTCAGACAGCACGGCATCCGGCTGTTCTTTACACAGGCGGTACAAAGAGGCGTTGCTATTGCCCATGATCAATTCTGCCGGTGCGCTGGGATGCGCGCCCATCCAGTATTCTGCGAAAGGTTTATGGTCGGCATTACTGATACCCAGCAATGCGGGTATGAAATCGTATCCACCCCATGCATACTGCATCCATTTACCTTTCAGTTTATAGATATTTTCCATGGTTTTCTTATCAGGTATTTATCACCGGTATTTTCCTATAACGTGTAAATGCAAAATATCTTGTCCCCGGTGCTATTTTTAAGAAAATCTTTGTTCATGGGTTTGAACCAATTAAAAGGCAACCGGGGGGAAGCATTGGCCGCGGCATGGCTTGAGAAAAACGGGTACACCCTGCTGGAAAAAAACTGGCGTTTCCGGCACTGGGAAGTGGATCTTATTGCCTCGAAGGGTCGTTTCCTCCATTTCGTTGAAGTAAAAACACGTCATTCACTCCGGTATGGCCGCCCGGAAGAAAGCATTACCCGCGATAAAATGAGCAATCTCCGCAATGCCGCTGAAGAATATCAATACCTGCACCCTGAATGGAAATACATACAATTTGATGTAATTGCCATTACGGTGATTGATGAAGAAGTGAAGGAGATCTTTATGATTGAAGACGTGTATTTTTAATTAATAATTAAAAATTAGTAATTAAAAATTAGAAATATCGTGTTGGCACAAACAGATTCGCCTCAATAAAAGCTTTACGATAAATGCTCATCATTTCTCAAAAAGCTATATATCAATTGCACCTTCAAACATTCTTGCGAGAAGTTTTCTCGCAAAGACACAATTACTAATTACTAATTTTTAATTACTAATTAGTAATTAACGCCCGCTCCATCATCTTCTCCACCATCTTATACGTAGCCGGACAATACTCAATATTCTGCTGGTGTACATGAATGTATTCCACCATTTTCTTTTTCTTCAGGTGGGGAAACTCCGCGCAATCTGCAGGACGAACCTCATAGATGCTGCACATATTATTCTCCAGGTTCAGGAACTGGCAGGGACGTTTTACATTTACCCAATCGCCTTCTTTCTTATCAAATTCCAGCCATTTGTCTTTGAACTCCTGCGGTTTGATCTCAAAATGCGCGGCTATGCGTTTGATATCAGGCTCTGTAAACGTGGGGGTCATGCTTTTACAGCAGTTGGCGCAGCTTAAACAATCTACTTCTTTCCATACTTCTGCATCAATCTCTTCCGCAATTTTATCCAGTCTGCGGGGCGGGTTCTTTTCGATCTTTCCTAAATAACGTTTGAAGGTTTTTTGGTGATAACGTACTTTTTGTTTGAATGAACGGAGATTGACAACCATTTTGGGATTTTGAAATTGGAAAATTTTGAAATCGCAATATCGTCTACCTTAGCTTCAATTCCAAAATTTCTCAATTACCCAATTTCACAATCCTCATGTGGGATGCCTATAAGAAAGGATACAAAGCCTGGCTTCGCCTGGAGAAATCACTCAGCGACAACTCTGTGGAAGCTTACCTGCGCGATGTGGAAAAGCTTACGGATTATTTACAGGCCAGTAAACACCTTGTATCGCCCGCTGAACTGGGATTGAAAGACCTTCAGCAATTTGTAAAATGGGTAGGTGAACTGGGAATGACAGCCACTTCGCAGGCCAGGATCATTTCCGGCATTCGGGGCTTTTACAAGTATTGCCTGCTGGAACAGGTATCGCAGCAAGACCCATCCATACTATTGGAAGCTCCTAAAACAAGACGAAAACTGCCGGATGTATTAAGCTTTGAAGAAATAGAGCTCGTAATAGCCCAGATAGACCAAAGCACTCCCGAAGGCGGAAGAAACAAAGCCATCCTGGAAACCATGTACAGCTGCGGACTGCGTGTAAGCGAAGTGGTGAACCTGAAGATCTCGGGTTTGTATTTGGATGTAGGATTTATCCGTGTGATTGGCAAGGGCGATAAGGAACGGTTGGTTCCCATCGGGAAAGATGCTGTCAAATACATCAAACTATACAAAGAAAGCATACGCGTGCATCAACCGATACAACCCGATTTTGAAGACTATTTATTCCTGAATTACCGGGGTAAATACCTGAGCCGTGTAATGATCTTTTACATCATTAAGGATATGGCTGCCAAAGCGGGCATTACCAAACATATTTCACCGCATACATTCCGCCATTCATTTGCCACGCACCTGGTAGAAGGTGGTGCCGATCTACGCGCCGTTCAGGAAATGCTGGGACATGAAAGTATTACTACCACAGAGATCTACACCCATCTTGACAGGGATTACCTGCGAGATACTTTACAAAGATTTCATCCGGCGTTTAAATGAAAAACATGAACCGTATTTGCTCAATCGTAACGGCTCTTTTATTACATGTTTGTACCTATGGACAGGCATCTCCTACTTATTTTCTTTCTGATAAGCCTGCCAATGCTTCGATGTTCATCAAAAAAAATGGTATTAAAAAAGAGTTCGTTTACGCGTATACCCTTATACCGAATATATGGAAGAAGCTGATTATCAAAGACTCTGCACTTACTTACACTTGCACGTACGACAGCGCAGGCAATCCGCTCATCAGGCAACGTTTGGTGAATAGGCCGGTTTCTAATCTTAAAGATTCCATGGTATACAACCGTTCAGGCCAGTTAATGCATATGTATCAGTTTAGCACTTTTCGGGGTGTGCAGCAGAAACTTAGTATTAATGATTATTCTTATGATAGTGCCGGGAATAGAACCAGCTTATATTGCGAAGTCTTTTTAAAAGATTCTGTTTACAAATCATTGTCCAGGTATGTTTTCAATGAAAAGAAGCAGCTAATAGAAACTTATTTTACTGAAAAAGACAGCCTTCGTTTGTCTTCTAACTTATATTACAATGAAAAGGGAGATCTTATCAGAAGAGATTATTTCAAATCGGATGGGCAAATATCGAATTCACAATTTTACGAATACAAACACAAGAGAAATAGAATTGTGCAATCGGGTTCAGCAAACGGGAAGAGGCGTAACAGCCAGGAAACCGAATATAACGACCAGGGCCAATGTGTGCTCATTAGTGCCCTCTATGCAAACCCGGTCAGGGTCTCTATTTTCAAATATTATCCCAACGGACTTTTCTTTGAAATGGAGGCAATCGAATACGGTCATACAAAAGAGCTAAGCCGTCATTTTTATGAGACCAAATGAATTGTTTGATTAGCTGGCGCCTTAGCGACTTTGCGTGCAAATTATCCCGCAAAGCCGCTAAGGCGCCAGCTGTGGTTGATTAATACAAATCTTCATCCACATTTACCGCCATTTCCCCTTTTCCACTGATCCTGGCTGCCATATTTACCAGCTCAATAAATTCTTTCCGGTATCCTTCCGCATCTTTTCCCATTGCTTTCATTGCCATTGATTTTACGGATTGATAACTGGCTTCTCCTTTGTAATCAGAATTACGTAACAACATACCAAAAGAAGCCACCGCTGCAGCAAACCGGAAATTTTCAGAACCATTCTCTATCAGTACAGGCTTACCTTTTACGGGCGTACTGATCAATAAACTTTTATCGGAGTCCGGTTCTTTGTAACGCAGTTTAATATTCATCAGCTCGCCGGAATAATTTTTTTGCTGTGTAACTTTCGCATTCAACTTTACCTGGTAACGAAGTGAATCAACGCCTGAAACATTAGGCATTTCTACTCCATTGGGTATCACTTCATACAAAGCAGTTACCGTATGACCACTGCCCAGTTCCCCCGCATCTTTCTGATCGTCGTTAAAATCTTCTTTGGCCAGCATTCGGTTTTCATACCCAATCAGGCGGTAGCCCTTTACCTGTTCAGGATTGAATTCAATCTGTAGTTTTACATCCTTGGCAATGGTAAACAAAGTGCCTCCAAACTCATTGATCAATACTTTTTTTGCTTCGCCGATGCCGTCAATATACGCATGGTTGCCATTACCTTTATCGGCCAGTTTTTGCATTTTGGCATCCTGGTAATTGCCAGTACCATATCCCAGCACGGTTAAATACACACCTGTTTTTCGTTCCTGTTCTATCAGTTGTTCCAATGCGGCATCGCTGGAGGTGCCTACATTAAAATCACCATCGGTACAAAGTATTACCCGGTTATTTCCCTCTTTCTGAAAATTTTCACGGGCAATCTTATATGCCAGCTGTATTCCAGCCCCCCCTGCCGTAGAACCGCCCGCCACCAGCCGGTCAATGGATTCTTTGATCTGGATTTTACTCTCACCACTTGTTGCGGGCAATACCAATCCTGCATTCCCCGCATAGGCCACAATAGCTACTTTGTCCTGCGGGCGAAGCTGATCAGTTAATAATTTAAGGGATGCCTGTACCAAGGGTAATTTATCATACGTCATCATACTCCCGCTTACATCCACCAGGAAAGTAAGGTTGGATGGCGGAAGCTCAGTAACATCCATCTTCTTTCCCTGCAAACCGATCAATACAAGTTGGTGTTGCCTGTTCCATGGACAAACCGCCCATTCTGTATGAACTGCAAACGGCATTTTGCCGGTAGGTTGCGCGTATTCATACTTGAAATAGTTAACCATTTCTTCTATACGAACCGCATCTCTTTGTGGCAGTTGTCCTGATTTAAGTATGCGGCGAACATTACTGTAGGAAGCTGCATCTACATCTATTGAAAAAGTAGAGAGTGGATTATTGGCTACTGTTAGAAACGAGTTCTCGGTGATCGCATCATAGCCTTCTCTGTCAAAACTTTTTTGTTTATAAAACCTGTCATGCAGTTGTTCTTCCATGTATATTCCCGTTTTAGCTAGCCCCCTTACCTGTCCGCCGAGCATGGGTGATGATGGAGTACCAAGGTTTCCAGGTCTGCTGATACCGGCAATATATCCGGTCATATCCTTTTTTTGTTGTGTACCATAACCCGTTACGACTACTTCAGACAATACAGTAACCGCCGGGCGCAGCCTTACTGTCAGGGTGTTTTCTTTCCCCAATACCACCTCTTTTGTCTCAAAACCTACCGAAGTAAATACCAATATGGCTTGGGCGGTGCTGATCGTGATCCTGAATTTGCCATCCGGGCCCGATTGAAATATTTTTCCGGTTTCTTTTAGTACAATTTGTGTAATCAACGGATTTCCTGCATCATCTGTAACAGTGCCGTTGATCATACGAGGAGAAACTGCATAAATGATTGTCGTTACCAACAGCAACCATCCAAAAAGCAAGACTGTTTTCATGTGTTTGATTTTATACAGGATGCAGTTATTTTTTGGATTACATAATTGACGATAAAAAATTATCTTACGATACAATGGTTCCGGTAAAGCATATAAGAGATAACGATTACAGCTCAGATGAGGATCTGCTGAAGGCTTACCAGGCCAATGGCAACCAGACAGAACTGGCATCCCTGTATATGCGTTATACAGATCTTGTACTTGGGGTTGCCTTAAAATACCTGAAAGAACCCGAAGCCGCCAAAGATGCCGTTATGAGCATTTACCAGGAGTTGGTTGACAAACTACTAACGCATACGGTAGATAATTTTAAGAGCTGGCTATATGTGGTAACCAAAAACCATTGCCTGATGCTGTTACGCAAACAAAAGAAAACAGTTATTGTGGAATTTCAACCCGAGCTTATGCAATCGGAAGATTTTTCTCATCTGGATGATGTACTGGAAAAAGAAAAAGAATTTCAGAAACTCGGAAAATGCATCGATGCCTTACAGGAAGAACAGCAAAAGATCATCCAGTTGTTTTACCTGCAGGGAAAATGTTACAATGAAATTGTAACCCTTACCGGGCTTGACTGGAATAAGATCCGCAGCCTGGTACAGAACGGAAGAAGAAATTTAAAAATATGTATGGACAAACATGACTAAGCGTTACAACGATAAAAAAATATATACAGCTGAAGATATTCAACAATATTTTCAGGGCAATCTATCGCCTGCCGAAATGCATGAGATGGAAAAAGCCGCCATACAGGATCCTTTCCTGGCCGATGCAATGGAAGGATATGCAGAAATTGATCCGGCCATCGTACAGAAAAAATTGAATGAGATCCATTCAGCACTCTATGGTGAACAATTCATAACGCTGGCTGAATCAAAAAGAAAGCCCCGCCAATGGATGATCGCCGCTTCCATTATTCTGTTGATGGGTGCTGCTGCAACCGGTTGGCTACTGAGAAATACGGCTTCTCATCAAACACAAACGGCGCAACGGACCAGTTTGCCGGGTGCTGCAAAAAAAGATAGTGTATCCACTCCACCGAAAGCCGCCATCACTGCACAAAATAATGCGCCTGTTCCAAAAACACATTTCAACAAACAAAAAGCGGAAAAAGAAGAACAATTAGCAAGAACCAAGGCAACTGAATCGGCCATGCTTATGAATAAGGAAAAAGAAATTACCGCATCATTGACAAAAAAGGAAAATTATCCGGCACCCGTATTATATGATTCAGTCAATACAACACTTGCATTAGCAAACCCGGTAACCATTAACCAGATGCAAACCGGAAAAATAGCAGGAATTTCTGTTAATCCGGAAAAAAAAGAAGCCGGGGATAGACTTTTTTATAAAGACAAGCAAGTGGCAATACCGGCAGATAGTTTGGCATTGGGCAAGGTCTCTTTTACTGCAAGAACAGTGGCCGATTCATTGCCGTTAACCGCGTTGACTGAAGTGGTTGTTACAGGTTATGGCACACAAAGAAAGAAAGACATCACAGGATCAGTAACCAATCAAAAATCTACACCTGCCCCAATACTGCCCGATGGTGGCTGGCCTGCACTGCATACTTATCTTCTTTCCAAACTTGGTGATACGCCTATTCCACATGGCAGTTTCCTGGTTGAATTAACCGTAAAGAATGGAAAACTGATAAAGGCAAACATCCTTACATCATCAATTCCTTCACTGAACAGCAAGTTGACCAAAGCGTTGAAGAAGGGTCCAAAATGGACAGGGCCTTTTATTGACAGTGAAAAAACAAAACACCAGGTAACCATTTCCCTTTAAGCTACTTCTCCTTAAAAAATAATGTAGGTTTGTTACTCTAAACCGAAAACAAGTATGAAAAAACTCATGATGATTGCCGCTGCTTTATGCAGCATCACCGCTTTTTCGCAGGTGAGAATGCCGGCGCCAAGTCCTACACAGAAACTTACCCAGGAATTTGGTATTGGTTCAATCGAATTAACGTATTCACGTCCCAGCATCAAAGGCCGCAGCCTGTTAAAAGACAATAGCGATCTCGCTCCCTTGGGTAAATTATGGCGTACCGGCGCTAATGCGGCAACCCGTATCGTTTTTACTGATAAGGTAATGATGGGTGGAAAATTACTGGATACCGGTGCCTATGTACTCTATACCATTCCCGGAAAAGAATACTGGGAGATCATCATCAACAAAGGACTGAAAAATTCAGGTACCGATGGATACAAGGAAAGCGAAGATGTGAACCGCTTTAAAGTGAAGGCTGAAAAAATGGGTAGCCAGGTAGAAACATTTACCATTCAGTTTGAAAATGTACTTGCCGAAAGTTGTGATCTGCAATTAACCTGGGGCAATACCCTGGTGAAAATTCCGATGAGTATAAATGTAAAAGACAGGATACGCATCCAGGTTGAAAAAGCTTTGTCTGCCGAAACGCCTACAGCCGCTGCATACCAGTCTGCCGCAACATTTTATTACGAGTGGGACAAAGACCTGAACAAAGCGCTTGTAAACATCAACAAAGCCACACAGGCCAATCCAACAGCATTCTGGTTGTTCCTGTTACAGGCAAAGATCCAGCGCGACCTGGGTGATAAAACTTCTGCCAAAGCCAGCGCAGAAAAATGTATTGCTTTGGCCACAACTGCCAAGAACGATGATTACGTGAAGCAGGCGGGTGATCTGATTAAGAAATTATAATAATTATTTTTTAGCCGCAGATTCGCAGATTATAATCTGCGAATCTGCGGCTATTTTTTATGCAATAATCTCAATCCAGCACCAAGCCCTCATAAAAAAAGCCTGCTCATTTTGAGCAGGCTTTTAAAATATATGTATGTTCTAACTTAGCAGGATTATGCTTCTGCCATATCCGGAATCATCTCAGCTTTATACGCGCCCGCATCCAGCTTGGCCTTGGTTTCGCTGAATGCTTTCAGTGTTTCTTCAATATCTGCATCTGTATGTGCCGCGGTTGGTATCAAGCGGTAAATGATATGTCCTTTCGGAATAACAGGATATACAACGATGGAACAGAAAATATGGTAGTTCTCGCGCAGGTCCATCACCATGGCCGTTGCTTCTTCCACACCACCGTTCATATAGATCGGTGTTACCATGGTGTTGGTATTGCCGATATCAAATCCTCTTTCCTTCAAACCTTTCTGCAATTTCATGGCATTAGTCCATAACCTTGCTTTCAGTTCGGGTTGTGTCTGCAATAATTCCAAACGTTTCAGGTTACCAATCACGATAGGCATCGGTAAACTTTTCGCGAAGATCTGGGAACGGATATTGTAACGGATAAAATCGATGATCGCTTTATCGCCCGCCATAAACGCACCAATGGAAGCCATTGATTTGGCGAATGTGGAGAAATACAGATCAATTCCATCCTGGCAACCCTGCTCCTCTCCTGCACCGGCACCGGTTTTACCCAGGGTACCGAATCCATGCGCATCATCTACCAGTAAACGGAAATCGTATTTGCTTTTCAGGTCAATAATCTCTTTCAGTTTGCCCTGGTCACCCGCCATTCCAAACACACCTTCTGTTATTACAAGGATACCGCCTGTTTTTTGTTTTTCGATCAAAGTAGTGGCGCGCTCCATTTGTTTTTCAAAATCTTCCATATCGTTATGCTTGAACACATAACGGTGGCCGGGATGCAAACGCAACCCATCAATGATACAAGCATGACTCTCCGCATCGTACACGATCACATCATGACGGCCACAGACCGCATCGATTGCGCTCATGATACCCTGGTAGCCAAAGTTCATCAGGATCGCATCTTCCTTGCTTTCAAAAGCAGCCAGTTCACGCTCCAACTGTTCATGGTAATTGCTGTTTCCACTCATCATACGGGCACCCATGGGTAATGCCAGGCCAAACTGCCCTGCTGCTTCCGCATCGGTTTTACGTATTTCGGGGTGGTTAGCCAGTCCCAGGTAATTGTTCAGGCTCCAAACCACCATTTCCTTGCCCCTAAAGTTCATTCTACTGCCTATTTCGCCTTCCAGTTTGGGAAATGCGAAATAACCATGCGCTCTTTCACGATGCTGACCAATGGGGCCTGAATTCTTTAACAGTTTTGCGAAGATGTCTGCCATATTGCTGTATTACTTTATTGATAAATGTGGTGCAAAAGTAAAGTTTTACCCCCTAAAGGGCAAGCGTAATTATTCACCATCCCTTACCTTCACATCCTGTATAATGGAAATTGGGTGCAAATGCCCCCTCAAAAACACAAATTGCACATATGAAAAGACTGATTTTACCAGCTCTTGCCGGCTTATTGGCCCTTCAGGCCCAATCTCAAAAAAATACAGCTCCTGCCCCCGACCAGGGTGTTCAAAGGCCAAAACTGGTGGTTGGGATCGTGATAGACCAGATGCGCTGGGATTATCTATACCGTTTTAACCCGCTTTTTAAAGCCAATGGCGGCTTTAAAAGAATGATGGGCGAAGGATTCTCCTGCGATAATACCCTGGTTCCCTATACACCTACCATTACCGCCTGTGGCCATACCTGTGTTTATACCGGTAGTGTTCCGGCCATTCATGGCATTACAGGCAATAACTGGTGGGATAACCAGTTGATGAAGACCATCTACTGCAGTGAAGACAAAACTGTAAAAGGGGTAGGTGGAAAAAGTGAAGAAGACGGACAGATGAGTCCCCGTAATATGCTGGTAACAACTGTTTGTGATGAATTACGTTTGGCTACTAATTTCAAGAGCAAAGTAGTGGGTGTGGCATTAAAGGACCGTGGTTCTATTTTACCGGCGGGCCATTCTGCCAATGCCGCTTATTGGTATGAAGGAAAATCAGGCAATTTTATTACGAGTACGTATTATATGAATGATTTACCGGAATGGGTAAACCGCTTCAACAGCCGTAAACTGGTGGATTCTTTATACAAACTGAATTGGAACCTTGCTTTATCCAAAGATATCTATCCGCAATACGCAACAGCCGATGTAAAAGAATATGAAGCCAAGCCATTTGGTAAAGACGCGTTGGGTTTTCCATATGATCTTTCTTCTTTTATTGGAAAAGACTATAGTAAGATCTCTTCTACCCCCTATGGCAATACCTTAACCGTTGAAATGGCCAAAGCTGCTGTAACCGCTGAGCATTTAGGACAAGGTTCTGTTACGGATTTTCTGGCGGTAAGTTTTTCTTCACCGGATTATGTGGGACACGCTTTCGGCCCCAATTCATGGGAGCAGGTAGATGATTATGTACGTTTGGATGAAGAACTGGGCAGGCTGCTTTCTTTCCTGGATGCAAGTGTTGGTAAAAACCAGTATACTGTTTTTCTTACGGCAGATCATGCCGTAGCGCATATTCCCGGCTTTATGAAAGAGAACAAATTACCCGGCGGTACTTTTGACGATGCCGGTACAATGCGTGAGATGAATACCCAGTTAAAAACAAAATTCGGTATCGAAAAAACCATTGTGAGCATGGCCAATTACCAGGTGTACCTGAACCATCCAAGAATTGATTCAGCAAAAGCAGATGAAGCCGCCATCAAACAATGGATCATCCAGTATGTGAAAAAGAATGATGCCATTGCCAATGCTTTTGAAACAGCCAATATCATGACGGCGCCTATTAACAAAACCATGCGCGAAATGATGGCCAATGGCTATAATCCACGACGCAGCGGCGATATACAAATGGTATTAAAACCCGGTTATATAGAAGGTGGCAACACGGGTACCACACATGGTTTATGGTATCCTTACGATGCGCATATTCCACTGCTGTTCTACGGATGGGGCATTAAAAAAGGGAAGAGCAGCCATGAAGTGTATATGACGGATATCGCGCCTACGGTAGCTTCTCTCCTACATATTCAAATGCCAAGCGGTTCTGTGGGGAAAGTGATTGAGGAAGTGATGAAGTAGTTTTCGTGAATCGTCAATCGTGAGTAATAACTCTTACAATAAAAAAGCATCTGTGATGGCAGATGCTTTTTTATTGTAAGAGTAGCTACTAATCTATTTTCTTGAAAATAATTCATCAATCAGGTATGCCATCAAAAAAACGGCTCCCACAGCCAGCGTAGCATTTATAATATTCTGTACATTTCTACCAGCTTTGTAATTATCGTATTGCTCTTTGTCTATCTTGCCATGCGCATACATATAATCCATAAATTCATTCGTCTCTTCTTTGGAGGCTGCCCCGGATTTAACTTTGTCTCCTAAATAAGACAACCTTTGGTATTCGCTTAGTTCTGCTGTCATTTTTTACTATTTAGTTTTTCAAAAGCAATCTTAAAAAGCGGGTACAGTTCCTTCAATTGATCGATCGTTTGCTGCTGTAATTTATCACTTTGTTCCAGATCTTTAAACTTTAATTCCAGCTTGTGAATTTCATCTTTAAAAGCATTTATTGTTTTAAAATGCCAGTAAATAAACCCGCCCACTACTGCCACAACTGCCAAAATCGGGCCTAACTGTTTCCAGATTTCTTCTTTTATCATAATGCAGTTTCTTATTCCGAAAGATAGCAATAACTTGAAAAAATAAATACCGTATGTATACCTAATTCCTGTCTCCATTCAATACTGACACGGATCATCTACCAATTACTCAATAAACTGTTAAAACGGTTTCATCCTGAAAGGGAATAAGGCTGCTTCCGTCAATACAAAAAATTAACCATATGAAAACAATGAAAACATTGACGGCTGCGCTGCTTATGACCGGCTTTCTGGCCACAAGTTCTTTTGCCCAGGACAAAGAAACCAAGAAAGAAGTTTTAAAAGAACACAAATGCTCAAAAGCCTGCACCAAAGACAAGCACGCTTTTGCGCATGGTGAAAAGGGACATGTTTGCGGGGATGCCTGCAAAAAGAAGGCCTAAGCCAAGTATCGCTGTTGGCTGGATTAATCCAGTAGCAAAAAAAGCGCTCCTTAACAAGGGAGCGCTTTTCATGTATAACATCAAAACTTATTTAGCCAGTTTCGCTTTCAGATTCTGATCCAACGCATCCAGGAACTCTTCTGTATACAGGTAATGTTCCCCATGGTTTACTTTATTTCCGTGGATACATACTGCCAGGTCCTTGGTCATTTTTCCGCTTTCTACGGTTTCTACACAAACAGCTTCCAGTGCATGACAGAAATCGATCAGCGCCTGGTTATTGTCTAATTTACCGCGGAATTCCAGGCCTCTTGTCCATGCAAAAATAGACGCGATCGGATTGGTAGAAGTCGGTTTACCCTTCTGGTGCTCACGGTAGTGGCGTGTAACCGTTCCGTGTGCCGCTTCTGCTTCCATTACTTTGCCATCGGGTGTAATTAAAGTAGAAGTCATCAGTCCCAAAGAACCAAAGCCCTGAGCCACGGTATCACTTTGTACATCGCCATCATAGTTCTTACAGGCCCATACAAAGTTCCCGTTCCATTTCAAAGCACTGGCTACCATGTCATCGATCAGTCGGTGCTCATAGGTAATACCGGCAGCTTCGTAAGCGGCTTTGAATTCGTTCTGGTAGATCTCTTCAAAAATATCTTTGAAACGGCCATCGTATTTTTTCAGGATGGTGTTTTTAGTAGAGAGATACAAAGGCCATTTTTTAGCCAGCGCCGTATTAAAACAGCTGCGTGCAAAACCTTTGATACTTTCATCGGTATTGTACATCGCCAGTGCAACGCCATCTCCTTTGAAATTGAATACTTCAAATTCCTGGATAGTGCCGTCTTCGCCTTCAAATTTAATGGTGAGTTTACCTTTGCCTTTGGTTACAAAATCAGTGGCACGGTACTGGTCGCCAAATGCATGACGGCCGATACAAATAGGAGCTGTCCAGTTAGGCACCAGTCTTGGCACATTGGAACAAACGATCGGCTCACGAAATACCGTACCGTCCAGGATATTGCGGATCGTACCGTTCGGGCTCTTCCACATTTGTTTCAGCTTGAATTCTTTTACACGCTCTTCATCAGGCGTAATGGTAGCGCATTTGATACCCACTCCGTATTGTTTGATGGCATTGGCCGCATCTACAGTAACCTGGTCGTTGGTTTCATCACGGTATTCCATACCGAGATCATAGTATTTAATATCCACTTCAATATAAGGAAGGATCAACTTGTCTTTGATGAATTTCCAGATAATCCGGGTCATTTCATCGCCATCCAGTTCTACCACCGGATTGGCCACTTTGATTTTTTGCGCCATAGTAGGTTGCTTTTGGTTAATATAAAACGAGGACAAATGTAGGACTTTATCGGTTTTCTTGCGTGTCCCGCGACTTCGGGCAGTGCCTCATTTTGAATTTAGCGGTCATGTTGGTTCAGCATTTATTAATTTGTTAGGATAACCCCAACTTAAAAGTTGGGGTTATAAGAAGCGCTTTAACCCAATTTTCAAAATGATGCACTATTTACCTTTGTTTCTTTACGATCAGAAGCTACACATTCACAATTAACACCGGTATCGGCAACCTGTGCCGTACATCCTCGATCGTTTCCCCGAAAATATAATCCTTCAATCCCGAATGCCTGTGTGCACCCATTACCAGCATATCGGCACCAGACTCCTTTACCATCCGCACAATTTCGTTTACACGGTTACGATAGCCAATTACCGTAGTTACTTCGTATCCTTTCTCCTGCAATTGTGCCGCATAGTTTTGCAAACGCAATCTGTCTTTTCTTGTTTCATCATCATCGCTCGCTTCGCCCAGGTAGCGGGCAGAAACACTTTCTACTACATGCAATAACACATACGATACCGAAGTATGTCCCTGCGCCAACGCATACGCGATCAGCTTTTCATCGGAAGCGGAAAAGTCCAGCGACACGGCAATGCGGCTGGTTTGTTTGATATCCAGGTTCTTCAATACAACAGTTTCTCCATGTAAAGTGGCGCGTTGCTTTTGCCTGCGTTTCTGTATCAGCGGAAGAAAAGTCATCGTTAAGAACAGCCATACAAATCCAATGATGGCCAGTACGAGTAAAGCTTTCCAATACCACATGGCATCAGACGAAAATAGTTTCAAGGTTTCCTCCCCCACCAGTTTTACATTCAGAAATACCAGAATGATCGCTACCAGCCAGGCGGCCACTTTCACGTAATTCTTAATCACATATTCGCCCATGGTTTGTTTATCACTCACAAAATGAATAAGCGGTATTACGGCAAAACCGAGTTGCAGACTCAATATCACCTGGCTGAATACCAGCAGGTCATCTACCTTGGATTCTCCATATAAAACAATCACCAACACGGCCGGTACAATCGCGATCAGTCGCGTAAGTAATCTCCGTAACCATGGATTGATGCGCAACTGCAGGTAGCCTTCCATTACAATTTGGCCGGCAAGCGTACCGGTAAGTGTAGAACTTTGTCCGGCAGCAATCAATGCCACGGCAAACAATACCGGTGCCAGTTTACTGCCCAGCAAGGGTTCCAGTAATTTATGTGCGTCCTGTATCTGCGCCACATCTGTGTTACCACTGGTGAAGAAGACGCTCGCTGCAAGAATAAGTATGGCCGCATTCACAAAAAATGCGGCATTCAATGCAATGGTACTGTCGATCAGGTTATACTTAATCGCTTTGCGGATCCCCTTTGTATCCGTACTGATCTTCCGGGTTTGCACCAATGCAGAATGCAGGTACAGGTTATGCGGCATCACGGTAGCGCCGATGATCCCTACCGCAATGTATAAGGCCTCATGGTTTAATGCGGTGGGCACAAAGCCTTTCACCACATCGCCCATATGTGGCTGCGCCAACAAAATTTCGACCAGGAAGGAACAGCCGATGATCAGTACCAGGCAAATGATAAATGCTTCCATTTTACGGATACCATAACGTTGCAGGATCAGGAACAGGAATGTGTCCAGCACGGTAATAACGGTACCCCACACCAATGGCAAACCCGTTAAGAGATGTATACCGATGGCCATACCCAATACTTCAGCAAGATCACAGGCGGCAATAGCCAGCTCGGCAAGAATGTACAAACAGAAATTAACCAGTGGCGGATAGGCTTCGCGATTGGCCTGTGCAAGGTCCCTTCTCCGCACAATACCCAAACGCGCACTGAGACTTTGCAGCAAGAGCGCCATCAGGTTACTCATTAACAATACCCAGATCAGTTGGTATCCGAATTTGGCACCACCCTGCAAATCGGTAGCCCAGTTGCCGGGGTCCATATAGCCCACACTTACGAGATAAGCCGGACCGATGTAGGCCAATATCCTTCTCCATCCTTTTCGGGGAGCGGTGGTGTCTACTGATTCATGTACTTCGCTTAAAGACTGGTCACTATGAAACCGGTTCATCATGTTAGATAAGTTTTACAAACAGGGCCTGCGCCAGTTGCTGGCTGATGGTAAATGCATTCTGGTTCTTGATCTTGATCTCGATGGAATTATCGAAACTGAATTTCTTCTTGATCTCCAGTTTGGTTCCGATGCCAATGTGTTTGTGTTTTAAGAGTTCCAGCAATTCAGTAGATTGGCTCCCTACCCCGCTTACTTCGGCCATTTTATTTACCGGCAAATCAATTAAATTGATATGTTGCTGAACGGCCATTTTACCATGGCTATCCGGTATCGGATCACCATGCGGATCAAATTTGGGAAAGCCCAGGAAAGCATCCAGTTTCTCCACCAGTTTTTTGCTGCTGATATGTTCCAGTTCTTCGGCCACTTCATGTACCTCATCCCAGCCAAACTGAAGTGTATCCACCAGGAAGTATTCCCAAAGCCTATGCTTCCGCACAATACCCAGGGCCAGCTTCTTGCCATCGGCACTCAGCCTTACCCCTTTGTATTTTTCATAACTTAATAATTTCTTGGCTTTGAGTTTTTTCAGCATATCGGTAACCGATGCCGCTTTGGTATGTAATTCGGCCGCCAGTTCATTAGTGGTTACATTGCCCTCGCCCTGCTGCAGGTGAAATATGGCTTTGATATAATTTTCTTCGGTAATGGAGAAACTCATACGTTCTAAAATTATTTTTAGACAAATCTAAATTTAATTTCCCATTAAATAACCCCTATTTCAGCCACTTATTCCGAAACACTTATTTTTATGCAAATATTCGGCTATGAAGAACTGCCTGCCATTACTGCTGTTACTGTTGGTATTCGGTTGCAAGGAGAAGAAAATTGACCTTTCGGGTGAAGTGCCGGTGAAGATCAGTGATTTTATTGCCGTGTTTCACAAAATCAATCCCCCCTATGCGGTGGCCGATTCCAGTATTGCCAGGGTTGGAGATACCATAACCATTGGTTACAAAGCTTTCACTCAATTTTTCCCAGACAGTTCCCTTACACCAATCGTTGGCAGCAACCGCAAACTGACCATACATCCCATTGGCCTGATTGAAAAAGCAAAAGAGAATTACCTGCTGGTAAAATTCATTGCCAAAAACAAGAGCATCCATGTTGCTGTATTTGTAACTGATAAGAAAAACAAATACCTGGCTTCCAAAGAATTGCTGACCAATGGAAACCACGATGAATACATGCACTCAGTTTCAGTTAACCGTGAGCCCACTTTCCTGATCAGTAAAGAAAAAATGGGCAAGGATAATACCTTCCAGTTTACACGTGCCGGCTGGGTATACAATAGTGCCGGCATTTTTATGGTGGTGATCAATGACTCGAATGAGGATCCGAAAAAAACAGCCGTCATTAACCCAATAGATACGCTTCCCAGGAAGAATAAGTTCAGTGGCGATTATGTGCAGGATAAAAAGAATTATATCTCCATCCGCGATGCCAAAAAACCGAACGCCTACCAGTTCTTTATTCATTTCGAAAAAAATGAAGGCAGTTGTACCGGTGAGTTAAAAGGCGAAATGAAAATGAAAGATGCCACCAACGCCGAATTCCGTGAAAACGGAGATCCCTGCGTGATTGATTTCCGTTTTGAAGGCAATCAAATTATACTCAAAGAAAGGGGAAGTTGCGGTAATCACCGCGGTATCAAATGTTATTTTGATGACAGCTTTACCAAAAAAAGAGAACCCAGAAATACAAGAAAAAAATAAATCCGCTACACCAATTATCTTCACACTCAATTGCCGACACACACTTGAAAGATTTCCAACATCTCATTGTGTATAAAATACATTTTGTATAAATACGACTATATTGCAAGCCCAATTGTTAACCAAATAAAGAATTAGATGAATTTTCGCAAGTACGAAGTGCCTTACCAGATCAACGAGGAATATGCCAAAAAAGCGGCTTATTTCTCTATGGAATTCGCCATTCACCAACCTTTGAAAATATACAGCGGCGGCCTTGGTTTTTTGGCCGGTTCGCATTTACGCAGTGCTTTTGAATTACGCCAGAACATGATCGGGATCGGTATCCTTTGGAAATACGGGTATTATGATCAAACACGTAACCAGGACCAAACGCTACAGGTTACTTTCATGGAAAAATATTACAGTTTCCTCGAAGATACCGGCATCAAATTCCAGATCCTGATTCACGAACATCCAGTTTGGGTAAAAGCATGGTACCTGAACCCAGATACTTTTTGCAGTGCGCCTTTGTTCTTGCTGAGTACCGATCTTCCGGAAAACGATTATGTTTCACAAACCATCACCCATCGCTTATACGATGCCAATGTAGCCACCAAAGTGGCGCAGTTTATTTTGTTAGGTGTTGGCGGTGCCAAACTGGTGGATGAACTGGGCTTTAATCCCGATGTATATCACCTGAATGAAGCGCATGGTATTTCTTCTGCGTTTTACCTGCTGAACAAATACAGGAGCGTTGAGAAAGTAAAAGAGAAACTCGTATTCACTACGCATACCCCTGAAGAAGCGGGTAATGAGAAGCACGATATGTATCTCTGCCATAAAATGAGTTATTTCTGCGGACTGAGTATTGATGAGGTACGCAAACTCACCGGCATCAAAGACGACCAGTTCAATCACTCACTTGCTGCGCTTCGTTTTGCGAGAAAAGCCAATGGCGTTTCGGCATTGCATGGTGTTGTTAGCAGGGAAATGTGGTCGCACTACGAAGGCATCTGCCCTATCGCTTCCATTACCAATGCGCAGAACTGGCGCTACTGGGCCGATAAACAGATCTACCGTTTCATGGAAGAAAGCAATGATCTTGGATTTGATGATAGAAAAGTGTTCCTGAAGAAAAGGGCTTTTGAAATTGTAGCCGACCAAACCGGAAAAGTATTCGATCCCAATGTACTCACCATTGTATGGGCCCGCCGTTTTGCCGGCTACAAACGTGCCGATATGCTGACCTATGATATGGAACGTTTTGAAAAACTGCTGAGCAATACCAAATATCCCGTACAGATCATCTGGGCGGGAAAACCATACCCGCAGGATTTTCCGGCCATCTCTCAATTCAATAACCTTGTTCACCTCAGTAAGAACTATAAAAATGTAGCCGTATTGATCGGTTATGAACTGGGCTTAAGCAAGCGAATGAAGCAGGCCGCCGATGTATGGCTTAACAACCCGCGCGTACCACGCGAAGCATCCGGCACCAGTGGCATGACGGCCGCTATGAATGGCGCGGTAAACTTTTCAACCGATGATGGCTGGATCCCCGAATTCATCAGCCATGGCAATAATGGCTTTGTGGTTCCCAAAGCGGATTACAACAACATGACCGTGCACGAACAGGATGAATACGATCTGAACAAAGCCTATGAGATCCTGGAACAACAGATCCTTCCTTTGTACTATGATGACTTTGAAACCTGGAGGCAGATCCAGAAAAATGGTATGCGCGATGTAAGGTTCCAGTTCGATAGTAACCGGATGGCGCATGAGTATTATGAGATCATGTATAAACGCTGATTACACTGATTTTTATATGATTGATACGATTTAAGAAAGCACTGGTATCAGTGCTTTCTTTTTATACACTACTTTTGTTTCATCAACTTATCTACGAAATCATACAAAAATCTGTGAAATCCTTATCTACGAAATCATACAAAAATCCATGAAATCAGCGATTAAGATTGTAATAGCCATCACCGGAGCCAGCGGCTCAGTATACGCCAAAGTATTACTGGATAAACTGGTATTGCTGAAAAACCAGTATGAAGAAGTAAGCATTGTTATGAGCAATAATGCCAAAGAGATCTGGCAAACAGAATTGGGTAATGAAGATTATAAGAACTACCCTTTCCGTTATTTTGACAAATACGATTTCTCCGCTCCCTTCGCGTCCGGTTCTGCCAGGTACAATACAATGATCGTAGTACCCTGCA
Organism: Bacteroidota bacterium; assembly: GCA_040390405.1. Taxonomy (GTDB): domain Bacteria; phylum Bacteroidota; class Bacteroidia; order Chitinophagales; family Chitinophagaceae; genus Sediminibacterium. The sequence goes on along the minus strand of JAZJYJ010000010.1, from coordinate 6,585 downwards.
GCATGGGCACACTCGGCCGCATAGCGCATGGTGTTAGTGACGACCTGGTTACGCGTGCTGCCGATGTGGTTTTAAAAGAAAGGAGAAAGCTGATATTAATGGTTCGCGATACACCCTACAGCCTGATCCATATCAAAAACATGGAACTCGTTACTTTGGCAGGCGGCATCATTTGCCCCGCTACACCATCCTTTTACAGCTTACCCAAAACCATTGAAGATGTAGCTGCAACAGTTGTCGACAGAGCACTGGATTTAGCAGGATTGGATACAACTAGTTTTCGTTGGGGAACGAAGTGAATATTGAACATTGAACAAGGAATGATGAATGATGAAGTAAAACTTAATCGAATTTCAGCGTTCCTTGTTCAGTGTTCAATATTTCGCTCTTACTTATGTATGTCATTATTGCTGGTATAACAAAAGCAATAACCGTCATTGCGAGGAGGAACGACGAAGCAATCTGTGTTACGAACAATAGACTTTTGCTATACCAGTATCGTCCTCAATTGCTGTCATATGAACTAAACAGAGCACAGACTGCTTCTCCCGCCGTTGGCGGAACCTCAGTGACGATATTCAAAAGTCAAAAGGTGTTATATAATTTTTATCTGGGGCTTTGAATTACATTTAATAGCATGATTACCAACGCACAGGATCACTATAGCTAGAAGGATATAACGATTGAGAGCTTTGTCATATACAATTATTTTTTCAATTAAAAAAGAGTAGTTCTACTCTTTTTTAATTGAAATGCCATTGATACTTTACAGGAGAAAAAATGTCACAAATCCTAACCAAAGTATTATGAAAAAAAACTATCTACACTACTATTTGCCATTTACCCTTATCTTATTGCTTGTCAGTTCTGGTTGCAGAAAGGCTGACACCACAATTGACAACATTTCTAAAATTGATAATAGTATTGCAAAAAGTGCAATACAGTTCCTACTATCGCAAAAAAACAATTCGAATTATACGGAACAACAATCGGTTGATACATTACTTATAAAATTCAACTGGGGTAATGGCACTATGTATAATATTAATACTGAGAAAGCATTACTCTATTTTCCATCTTCTATAAATGAGAATATAAGTTTAGTCTTTGCATATGATAAGTTATCAAACAAAATTGATTCCGGAAATTTGATTTTACTTAACAAATCAATTACAGAATCCAAAGCATCATCGCAGATTATATTTAGCTTTTTAAGAAATATCATGTCCAACTATTCTGGCAGCATCTCAACCTACACATTAAATAACAAATTCAAACAGGAAGATGGATTTAAAAACGGGAAAAAAATATATCAAAAGAAATTAGTTTCACTTAAAATAAACGCTACTCAAGCCAAAATAAAAACGAATGGGGTAGTCAAAACAAATGGTGATGACGATTGTATTGCTTGGTTTTGGGTAATGGCAAATGAAGATGGTAGTCAAACATGGTCATACCTTTATACTCAATGCGGATTATGTGAACCGAATTTTTTCATTGACCTAAATACTACTAAACAACAAATAAAAGTAAATTGTGGAAATGCAGGAGGTTCTGGCCCTTTAGTTCCCAATATTGCATTTAGCATTTCAAACTTATGCATAAGACAAACCTTAAATACATTGATGATGAGCTTTAACCCAATAATGAATAAAGTAAAGACAGATTTTTCCTTAGTCAGTTCGTATTCAATTCACTATAGCGATGTAACCAACTTAAATAATAATCAGAATGCTGAAACAAATTTTCCTGATCCATCCTATGACGGTAGCCGTATTGATATTAGTTTAAACCAAAATATACTAGCATCGGCTTCTGTGGAGTTTACTGCTAAAGTGATTTTACATGAATCGATGCACGCTTTAATCTTGGCCAATGGTGTAACTGAGACTGAATTAATGCATCATAACACAATGGCGTCTGTTTATGTGAATGATATTATCATTGGATTACAATCAATATTCCCCTCTCTCTCAGATGAAGATGCTGCTGCACTTGCATGGGCAGGGTTAGAAACATCAACTGCTTATCAAGCATTACCTCCAGCAACACAATCGCTCTATTCAACCATATCTTTGAGTTATCGATCTGGCAGTCGAGGATCATCATGCAATTAAGGTTACTAAATAATTTTTATGAGAAAAAAAATTTTAATTTCATCTATTATGCTTTTTTTTTCACTCACCTCGATGTCGCAGAAATATGACATAGAAAAAGAGGTTAAAGCAGTTTACACTTTGTTAATTGACAGCGTTTTTTGTATAAACAACTCCTACCAAACCATTGTTTTATACCCACTTAACTCAGTAAAAAAAATAAATGATGTTTTAACAGTCCATAAAATATTCTGGGATATAGTTGAAACCCATTTCAGAGTAACTGATTTGAGATACATAGAGGAGTACATAGATTCATCACCCAACATTAACAGCAATTTGATCTATTCTTATATGAGTTCTTCAAACAAGAAAATAATTATCGATACAGCAGCTATTAAATCCTATGAGAGTATATCAAAAACCCGTATTTCATACAAGAATTCCTTATTATGCGAAGTATCAAATGCAATTTTTACAAAAGATCGTCAGTTTTGTATTTTGTTTTATCACATATTCGATAGCGGAGCTACTACTATGGTTTTTAAAAAGGTATCAGATAAGTGGATTATTTTTAGAAGTACCCCTGAATGGTTTGAATAAATAATTCATTACGCCGGTGTTGGTATTATCACCAACACCCTTTCGCTCTTACTTACGTACGTTATTATTACTGGTGATAACGCCAGCAACGCAATAATCGTCATTGCAAGGAGGAACGACGAAGCAATCTGTGTTACGAACAATAGACTTTTGCTATGCCAGTATCGTCCTCAATTGCTGTCATATGAACTAAACAGAGCACAGACTGCAGTCAAAAGGTGTTATATAATTTTTATCTGGGGCTTTGAATTACATTTAATAGCATGATTACCAACGCACAGGATCACTATAGCTAGAAGGATATAACGATTGAGAGCTTTGTCATATACAATTATTTTTTCAATTAAAAAAGAGTAGTTCTACTCTTTTTTAATCAAAATGCCATTGATACTTTACAGGAGCAAAAAATGTCAAAACCCGAAACAAAGTATCATGAAAAAAAACTATCTACACTACTATTTGCCATTTATCCTTATCCTATTGATTGTCAGTTCCGGTTGCAGAAAGGCTGACACCACAATTGACAATATTTCTAAAATTGATAATAGTATTGTAATAAGTGCAAAACAGTTCCTACTATCGCAAAAGAATAATTCGAATTATACGGAACAACAATCGGTTGATACATTACTTATAAAATCCAACTGGGATAATGGCATTATGTATAATATTAATACTGCGAAAGCATTACTCTATTTTCCATCTTTTATAAATGAGAATATAAGTTTAGTCTTTGCATATGATAAGTTATCAAACAAAATTGATTCCGGAAATTTGATTTTACTTAACAAATCAATTACAGAATCCGAAGCATCATCGCAGATTATATTTAGCATTTTAAGAAATACTATGTCCAACTATTCCGGCAGCGTCTCAACCTACACATTAAATAACAAATTCAAACAGGAAGATGGATTTAAAACCGGAAAAAAAATATATCAAAAGAAATTAATTTCACTTAAAGCAAATTCTACTCAGGCCAAAATAAAAATGAATGGGGTAGTCAAAACAAATGGTGATAGCGATTGTATTGCTTGGTTTTGGGTAATGACTTATGAAGATGGTAGTCAAACATGGTCATACCTTTATACGCAATGCGGCCTATGTGAGCCTAATTTTGCTGTCGAACTTACTAGCGGAATCAAAATGATAAAAACAAATTGCGGAGGGGGCGGTGGAGGTGGCAATGCCATAATTGATGATTTAAATGTGGATTTTAGTCAGTTGATCTCTATACTATTTAAATTCCCGATGGATAGCGATTACGAATCAAAGTACCCCAAATTTTATTCATTGGTAAAGAATATTTATTCAACAGCATTAACCAATCCAAGGATTTTGGATGGCTTAAAGTCTTATTCGCATATGAGTAACGCAGAATTATACTCAGCGTTAAAGTGGGGGTCTGGCCCAACTGTTAAAGCTTCTGACATAAATACAAATTATAATGGCCCACACAGGTTTGGATATTTTAATGGTGCAGAGAGTAAGACAATCATTAACATAGAAATTGCAGATATCCTACAATTCGAACTATCTGCTGCAAATAGTTCACAAAATGCAGCCTGGCAGTTTTTATTAATGGTAGCTTTATTGCACGAAACAGTTCATTTTGGTAATACCCAGGTTGGATTTATTGAAAAGTATGAATTTGGTGATGGATGGGAAGTATATGTTTATGGTGAAAGAATTGATAATTATGAGGTTGCCAATAAAATAATCATACAAAAACAATAATATGAAACGATTATCCATACTTCAATGGTTCTTTTTCTTATTGTTTTATGTACCAGCTATTGCTCAGAAAAACGATTCCCCCACAAATGCATTCAAGGATTTAATTGAATATTTTTTAGCTAATAAGCAAATTTCAAAGACAGGAAATATATTGCCTTATCCAGGCCTGTTTTATACTGACCAGAAACCCTTCATGCTTCACATAGAAATAAAGCCTCAATTTAAAAAAGCAGTTATCGAGCTGTTACAAAAGACAGAAGACAGGAAAATAACCACCCTGCTTGGCAATATTGACATGAACGTTCAATCTATTTCCAAAAAACTGGCAGTTGACAGTAACCCGAAAATATACAACGATACAACAAAGCACATAATTGGTACACTTACCCTTTTAGGAGTTTATGCAAAAAAAGATAAGTACAATCGTATTACGGATATCTATTTTGATACTATAAGAAGGTCATCCCTTACAAGCAAGTCTCAGTTTAACGATGTAATAAAGATGTCCTATTCAGGAACAAAATGGGTCTATAAAAAAACAATATCATTCAGCAAAAGTTAATTATTTACCACTAATCTGGCTACATTACAGCACAGTGCTCTTAACAGATGAATATTGAACATTGAACAAGGAATGATGAATGTTGAATGAATTTTACTTCATCATTCATCATTCCTTGTTCAATGTTCAATATTCAAAAGCCCCGCAAATGCGGGGCTTTTTATTGTACTATACTTACCTTTTACTTTTATGCATCGGCACTGGCACCTTCTTCTACTTTCTTTTGAAAGTTAAAGATGAGTTTACCTGTTTCTTTATCAAGATCCGCGATCAGTAGATCACCGTCTTTGATCTTGAAGTTCAGGATCTCTTCTGCCAAAGGATCTTCCAGGTATTTCTGGATGGCCCTGTGCAGCGGCCTGGCGCCAAATTGTACATCATATCCTTTCTCTGCAATAAACTCCTTCGCTTCCGGTGTGAGTTCGAGAGAGAACCCAAGGTTCTGCAAACGTTTGGAAACACCCTTCATCAGGATATCGATGATGTTGAAAATATTTTCTTTGCTCAGTGAGTTAAACACCACCACATCATCAATACGGTTCAGGAACTCCGGAGAGAAAGTACGTTTCAGCGCTTTTTCAATCACTGCTTTGTTGTTCTCTTCCGCATTCTGTACCCTTGTAGCCGTGGCAAATCCTACCCCATCACCAAACTCTTTTAACTGGCGTACACCAATGTTAGAAGTCATGATGATCATGGTATTTTTGAAATCCACTTTTCTACCCAGGCCATCCGTTAACTGTCCATCATCCAATACCTGTAACAGGATATTGTAGATATCCGGATGCGCTTTTTCAATCTCATCCAGCAGAATTACGCAGTAAGGTTTGCGTCTCACTTTTTCAGTAAGCTGTCCGCCTTCTTCATAACCCACATAGCCGGGAGGTGCGCCAATCAAACGGCTTACGGTGAATTTTTCCATGTATTCACTCATATCGATCCGGATCAGAGAATCTTCCGAGTCGAACATATAACGGGCCAATGCGCGGGCCAACTCTGTTTTACCTACACCGGTCGGGCCTAAGAAAATAAAAGTACCAATGGGTTTCTTCGGATCTTTCAATCCAACACGGTTACGTTGTATGGCTTTCACCACTTTCTGAATGGCTTCATCCTGTCCAACCACCATGTCTTTCATATCATCACCCATCCTGCGGAGCTTCTCTGTTTCGGCTTGTACCATGCGTTTCACAGGTATGCCGGTCATCATGCTCACTACTTCAGCAATGTTCTCTTCGGTAATAGGGTAACGTTTGTGTTTACTTTCTTCTTCCCACAGGTTCTTGGCTTTCTCCAGTTCTTCGCCCAAACGTTTTTCGGTATCACGCAGTGATGCGGCTTCTTCAAAACGCTGGCTCTTAACTACTTTATTCTTTTCGTTCTTAACGTCTTCTATTTTCTTTTCCAGTTCCACGATATCCTGTGGCACGTTAATGTTCTTTAAGTGAACACGCGCACCCACTTCATCCAATACATCGATGGCTTTGTCCGGCAATAACCTGTCGGTCATGTAACGGTCGCTAAGTTTCACGCAGGCATCAATGGCATCATCACCATAGGTAACATTGTGAAAATCTTCGTATTTGG
>JAZJYJ010000009.1:0-160075 GCA_040390405.1 Bacteroidota bacterium | reverse complement strand
GTAACAAGGTAGCCGTACCGGAAGGTGCGGCTGGAATACCTCCTTTTAGAGACGGTGTAAATCGTTGTTGTTGTTTCCAATTCTTTCAATTTTATTAGCTCTTTAACAAGTACTGTTAGTACCCGAATCAGACCCGTAGCTCAGTTGGTTAGAGCGCTACACTGATAATGTAGAGGTCACCAGTTCAACTCTGGTCGGGTCTACTAATAACAACAGCGGGGGGATTAGCTCAGCTGGCTAGAGCACCTGCCTTGCACGCAGGGGGTCAACGGTTCGAATCCGTTATCCTCCACATTTAAGTACTAAGTATACATTGATGTGGGTGCAGCGTACAAGTTAAAGAAAGTTCTTTCAAACAAATAGATGTAGGCAAAGGCCACAAGGATCGGATCCTTAACATCTGCCATTTAATTAAAAATTAAAAAGGCAAAAATCGAAATTCGTTTTGATTTTTAACTTTTGACTTTTGAATTAATTAGCTCTTTGACATATTGGGAAAGCAAAATCAATTACAAGAAGGTTATGATTATATGCAAGATCATAACTGACAAATTTTTTAAAGCAATTAAGGGCGCATGGTGAATGCCTAGGGTCTGAGAGGCGATGAAGGACGTGGTAAGCTGCGATAAGCTACGGGGAGATGCACACGATCGTTACATCCGTAGATTTCCGAATGGGACAACCCAGTACACTGAAGGTGTATTACTCCGCAAGGAGAGCCAACCCCGAGAACTGAAACATCTAAGTACCGGGAGGAAAAGAAAATAATAATGATTCCCCAAGTAGTGGCGAGCGAAAAGGGAAGAGCCCAAACCAGGTCGGCGTGCCGATCTGGGGTTATAGGACCTCATTTAGAAACTACTATCAAATCGAATTAACTGGAAAGTTAAGCCATAGCAGGTGATAGCCCTGTAGATACAAATTAGTAGGGACGAGAGGTATCCTGAGTAATGCGGGACCGGAGGAATCTTGCATGAAGTTGCCAGCACCATCTGGTAAGGCTAAATACTCCTCAGACACCGATAGTGAACCAGTACCGTAAGGGAAAGGTGAAAAGCACCCCGAACAGGGGAGTGAAATAGTACCTGAAACCGTGCGCCTACAAGCGGTCGGAGCATTGAAATATATGTGACGGCGTGCCTTTTGCATAATGAGCCTACGAGTTACTCCTGACTGGCGAGGTTAAGTTCTTAATTAACGGAGCCGAAGCGAAAGCAAGTCCAAATAGGGCGATTAGTCAGTCGGGGTAGACGCGAAACTTTGTGATCTATCCATGGGCAGGTTGAAGTTCTGGTAACACAGAATGGAGGACCGAACCCGTTGACGTTGAAAAGTCTTGGGATGACCTGTGGATAGGGGTGAAAGGCCAATCAAACTGAGAGATAGCTCGTTCTCCCCGAAATGTTTTTAGGAACAGCCTCGGATATAGAAGTATGATAGAGGTAGAGCTACTGATTGGGCTAGGGGGCTTCACCGCCTACCAAACCCTGACAAACTCCGAATGCTATGATATATCTACGGCAGTGAGGCTGCGGGCGCTAAGGTCCGTGGCCGAGAGGGAAATAACCCAGACTATCAACTAAGGCCCCTAAGTACATGTTAAGTTGAACAAACGAAGTTTGAATCCTATGACAGCCAGGATGTTGGCTTGGAAGCAGCCATTCATTTAAAGAGTGCGTAACAGCTCACTGGTCGAGAGATCCTGCACGGAAAATAATCGGGCATCAAACTACGAACCGAAGTTCTAAATTCTAGCTTGCTAGAGTGGTAGGGGAGCATTCAAATCTGCACTGAAGGTGTGAGGCGACTCATGCTGGAGCGATTTGAAAAGAAAATGTAGGCATAAGTAACGATAATTAAAGTGAAAAACTTTAACGCGAAAAGTCTAAGGTTTCCTGATCAACGTTAATCGGATCAGGGTTAGTCTGGTCCTTAGGAAAACCCGAAAGGGGTATCTGATGGAAAGAAGGTTAATATTCCTTCACCTACTATGCATTAAAAGTGACGCAGGGACGTGGTGGTTGCGTACGGACGGAAGTGTACGCCTGAGTGGAGTCTTCGGACAAAGCGAAACCATAAAATCCCTGCCAAGAAAAGCGAGCATAGCAGCCAGTACCGGAATCCGACACAGGTAGACGGGATGAGTATTCTAACGCGCTCGGGTGAGCCGTGGAGAAGGAACTAGGCAAATTAACGCTGTAACTTCGGGATAAAGCGTACCGCAGCGATGCGGTCACAGTAAAATGGTTCAACCAACTGTTTAACAAAAACACAGGGCCCTGCAAAAACGAAAGTTGACGTATAGAGCCTGAAACCTGCCCGGTGCTGGAAGGTTAAGGAAGGGTGTTCGGCGCAAGCCAAAGCTCCTGACTGAAGCCCCAGTAAACGGCGGCCGTAACTATAACGGTCCTAAGGTAGCGAAATTCCTTGTCGGGTAAGTTCCGACCTGCACGAATGGTCTAATGAGTTGAACACTGTCTCCTCCACGAGCCCGGTGAAATTGTAGTATCGGTGAAGATGCCGGTTACCCGCCACGGGACGGAAAGACCCCGTGAACCTTCACTACAACTTTGCATTGATTTTGAGCAACAAATGTGTAGGATAGTTGGGAGACTTTGAAGCAGCATCGCCAGGTGTTGTGGAGTCATCGTTGAAATACCAACCTTTTGTTGCTTAGAACCTAACCCCTTGCGGGGGACATTGCATGGTGGGTAGTTTGACTGGGGTGGTCGCCTCCTAAAAAGTAACGGAGGCTCGCAAAGGTACCCTCAGTACGGTTGGTAATCGTACGAAGAGCGCATTAGTAAAAGGGTGCTTGACTGTGAGACAAACACGTCGAGCAGGAGCGAAAGCTGGCTAAAGTGATCCGGTGTTTCTGTATGGAAGGGACATCGCTCAAAGGATAAAAGGTACTCCGGGGATAACAGGCTGATCTTACCCAAGAGCTCATATCGACGGTAAGGTTTGGCACCTCGATGTCGGTTCGTCACATCCTGGGGCTGGAGAAGGTCCCAAGGGTTCGGCTGTTCGCCGATTAAAGTGGCACGTGAACTGGGTTCAGAACGTCGCAAGACAGTTCGGTCCCTATCTGTGGTGGGCGCTAGTAAATTGAGTGGACATGTCCTTAGTACGAGAGGACCGGGACGTACGTGCCGCTGGTGTATCTGTTGTGCCGCCAGGTGCAATGCAGAGTAGCTACGCACGGCAAGGATAAACGCTGAAAGCATCTAAGCGTGAAACCTTCCACAAGATGAGTTTACTTTTAAGGGTCGTCAAAGACTATGACGTTGATAGGCTATAGGTGTAAAACTGGTAACAGTAAAGCCAAGTAGTACTAATTGCCCGTAAGCTTTATTTTTTTTCTTGTAATTTTTCTAGCTTCCCAATATGTAACTTATTATTCTACGCTGAACGCTGAAAGCATAACGCTCAAGGTCGATAGCTAAGAATTTCTGTTTAAGCGTTTAGCGTTCTTCGTTAAGCCTTAAGCGTATAAGATCTTATGGTGGTTTTACCGGGGGTGTTCACCTCTTCCCATTCCGAACAGAGAAGTTAAGTCCCCCATGGCCGATGGTACTCGCATCACGCTGGGAGAGTAGGTAGCTGCCATATTCATTTGAACCCAATCAGTTTATTCTGGTTGGGTTTTTTTATGCCCTGTCCTTTGCTGCTATTCCATTTCTATACATAATTCTGCACATACCGCTACTGCATATACGCAGCAATCCTTTATCTCATACTACGAATAAATTGTTTCCGATGCTCTAATGTTTTCTTGCTATTTTACAAACGAATTCAATTCCCATACTAGCATGAGCAACCGGCTGACTGTTTTTTTTCAACGTTTGTTGCGAATGGGTATTCATAGCAATACCTCGTTTGTAGATGCGCAGAAGACATACATGTTTAATCTTTTTCAACTGTTTGCTTCTCCTTTCGCTTTGCTTTCCCTGTTTTTCAACCTAACCAACCAGGCTTATCTGCCGGCATTGATGAATGTTTTTCAGCTGACTGTTTTTGGCATCGGCTTTTATATTTCCTATCGCCAAAAATGGATGCATATCCGCTCTTTTTTCTTGCTCATACTTTTTGCGATAGCCGCTTTCTCTGCCTATAATTATAACAATGGAGGAGAATACAGATTACAAATAATGATGTTCGCTGCAGTGGTGCTGTTTGATAAGAACTGGCAATACGTGTTATTTTCCCTGCTTGCCACAACGGTGTTTATATTGATCAAGGTAGCTGCAATGCCGGTTGATACTTTATCAATGTACGAGCTGGTTCAAAATGTTCTGAAAATATTGATACCGTTTTGTATCATGGCACTGTCATTATATTACTTCAAACACATTTATTTCAAAAATCTCTTTGCGCTGGAACTAACCAATCAACAGTTGGTCATCGCCAAAGAAGAGAAGGAAAAAATCCTGAATACGGTAGCGCATGACCTACGCAGTCCGGTAAGTAATATTTCCGGGCTATGCCATATCATGCTTACCGACGAACAGTTCTCACCCGCACAAAAAGAATTGGTTTCACTCGTATTGCAGGCATCAGATACATCGCTTACGCTGATTAATGAACTGATGCGAAACAACGAAGCAGGAATGCGTCGAGGTATTCGAAAAGAGATCAGCCTGAATGAGCTGATGACCAAATGCCTTTCTTTACTGGAAATAAGCGCGCGGAAAAAAAATATCCGGATCGATTCAGTTCTCGGCGCTGGTAAACTGATGGTATATATTGATAAACACAGGATCGAACGTTTAATCAATAACCTGGTAAATAACGCAATCAAATTCAGTTCATCAGGATCTGTGATACATATTGAAACTATCCGGGAAAATGGCAATGCGGTTATGGTATTCACTGACGAAGGAATCGGTATTCCTTTGGAAAACCATGAGACGATTTTTCATAAGGATGCGAATACCCGGCGTGAGGGAACGGACGGGGAAATCAGTTACGGTATGGGACTGTCTATCTGCAAAGAGATCATCGAGGAACATAGCGGTACCATAGCGATGAAAAGTGAAGTGGGGAAAGGAAGTTCTTTTTTCGTTCGACTTCCATTATTTCATTCCTGATCAAAACCAGATATACTAAGCCACATCTTCACCGGTGGAAGCCAGTAGTAATGTAAACCAGTCTTCTCTTTCCAACCTGATCGATACCGCTGCCTTAGCCTGCAGTAGCCGTTCAATTTTTGTGGTACCAATGACTGACTGAATACCCGAAGGATGCGTGTGCAGCCAGGCCAGCAAAATTTCGTTTAGTCCTGTATTGTATTTTTCAGCGAGTTCATTCGCGCATGCGGTAATGCTCCGGAAACGCGGATGACTATCATCGGTAAACAAACCACCACCTAATGGTGCCCAGGCCATGGGGATGATTTTATTCTTCATACAATTTTCCAGTGTGCCGTCTGAAAATGCCTTCAGTTGCATCAATGATACTTCAACCTGGTTGTATTCAATGAGTGTATACTTCGACAGGAGATCTGTTTGATGTGGTAAAAAATTGGAAACCCCGAAAGCCAAAACTTTTCCCTGTTGCTTTAACTGCTCAATGGCTTCTGCTACTTCAGCCGGATCAAGCAATGGATCGGGCCGGTGTATCAATAACACATCGAGGTAATCAGTTCCGAAATGTTGCAATGACAGTTCAGCAGAGTTGATGATGTGTTCGCGGGAGGTATTGTATGATTTGATGGTATGGTCCGGCCGGTTAGCTGTTACCATTTGAATACCACATTTTGTGATCAGCTTCATGTGCTGACGCAAGGAAGGGTTTTCTTTTAAGGCTTCTCCAAATTCCGCTTCTGTTGTATAGTCGCCATAAATATCTGCATGATCAAAAGTATCAATACCATATTGCAGGCAAGACTCGATCATCTGGCGGTATTCTGCTGTTGTGAAATTGGCGCCCCAGATACCCCAACGCATAACGCCGGCAATGGGGGAATTGATGAGGGTGGTTTTCATGAACCAAATATAAGGAAGCATTAGCAGAGGCCTGTATCTCGGAAAGGAGGAGATTTTTTTGAGTGGTTTGTCGGGAGACAAACCAATGCACCACTGTAAAACATTACAGTATAAAAAAAGTCCGGCAGGTTATGCCAGACTTGAAAGTCAGTGTTGGTTGTGTGGGATTAATACCTGTTGTATCCACCGCCACCGCCGTTGCCACCACGATCGCGGTTGTATCCGCCACCGCCGCCGCCACGGTTTCCACCGCCGCCGCCGCCGTAACCACCACGGCTACCGCCGCCGCCGCCACCACCGAAGCTCTTCTTTTTGAAGCCGCCTCTTTCGCCTTCAGGGCGTGGTGTAGATTCGTTAACAACGATCTTACGACCCAGTACATCTGTGTCGTGCAGTGCTGCGATGGCTGCACGGGCAGCTTCATCATCAGCCATTTCAACAAAACCGAAACCTTTGCTGCGGTCGTTATTGAATTTGTCGGTAACAATTTTGGCGCTGGTTACTTCGCCATAAGGTGCAAACAGGTTTTGCATGTCTTCGCTGGTCATATTCCAGTTCAGATTTCCTACGTAAATGTTCATGTTCTTAAAAAAATTAAATGATCAAAAACCAATGAGTAAAACAGTAACCAAAAACCTGGAAGCATTTACGTGAATAACCTTCTGGAATATGGAAGAACTGTCATTGGACTCCCGAAGATAGGGAATTTGTGGATTGGGGGTATTTTTTTTGGGATTTATCCACGGGAGGGAAGAGGGAATATTGAACAGATGAACAAGGAATGTTGAATTTTGAACGATAGGCCAAAAACTTCGTCATTCATCATTCCTTGCTCAATATTCAACATTCAAATGGGGGCTGTGCACATAAAAAAGCCTGTTCCATGGAACAGGCTTTTCCTATTTGATTTGGGTGCAATTATTCTGCAACTACTTCAAAATCAATCTCAATAACGTTTCCGCTACCGAAATCGATGCTTGCTTTGTGTGTACCCAGTTCTTTTACTTCTTCTACGATAGAAATACGCTTGCGGTCGATCTCGTAACCTTTCTGGTCGCGGATGGCGCGGGCGATCTGTAAAGAGGTAACGCTACCGAAGATCTTGCCGCTGGTACCGGTTTTGGCACCGATGGTTACTGCAGATGCCTTCAGTACTTCGATCACTTTATTGAGTTCGGCCAGCATAACGGCTTCTTTCTTGGTGATCACTTTTAGACGCTCTTGGTATTGTTTCAGGTTTGAAGCGCTGGCTTCTACTGCAAACTTCTGGGGGATCAGGTAATTACGGGCATAACCGTTCTTTACGGTTACCAGTTCATTACGGCCACCCAGGTTGTCTACATCTTGAATTAAGATTACTTGCATTGTATTTGTTTTAGTCCCAAGAGCCCAGTCTTTTTTTGAAACTGTCTTCCCGCTTCGCGGGAGTTAGGGAAGGTTACTAATAAGTTTGGTGATAAGTTGCAGGTTATAAGTAAGGGTCCCACACCCATACTTATAACTTACTTACTACTTCAACAAGTCGGTTACATATGGTAACAGAGCCATCTGGCGTGCTTTTTTCACTGCATCCTGTACTTTACGCTGGTATTTCAGTGAGTTACCGGATAAGCGGCGTGGTAATAATTTACCTTGCTCGTTGATGAACTTTTTCAGGAATTCGATGTCTTTGTAATCAACGTATTTAATGCCATATTTTTTGAAGCGGCAGAATTTTTTCTTGGGCTTCTCCTGTTTGATGGCTGTCAGGTATTTTATCTCATTCTTTGCCATGATTAAGCCTCCTGGTGTTTATCCTGCATTGCAAATCCGCCATTTCTTTTCACGTGATTGTACTCGACGGCGTATTTATCGAGACGGGTGATCATGTGACGCATGATTTGCTCATCGCGCAACATCTGGATCTTCAGTTTTTCGTTAATGTCTGAAGGGCCCTGGAATTCCAGTAACCAGTAGATACCGGTTGTTTTCTTCTGGATAGGGTAAGCGAGGGATTTCAATCCCCATGGGTTGCTGTGCACAGTTGCACCACCCAGTTCGGCGATCAGGTCGGAATACTTTTTCTGAGAAGCTTTGAAGTCTTCTTCAGACAGTACCGGAGTAAAGATCACCATCAATTCGTAACTGTTCATTACCTGAATTTTTAGGTTTTAAATTGGTTTATCCCAGTGGTCAATCCCGCCGTTAGGCGGAAAAGAATCTGCCAAATACAGATTTGGGGATGCAAAAGTACGGAAAAGCAACCAAGAACCAGCATTTCATAATGAATAATTCGCTGGATTGGCGTGCATTTGCGGAGAATTCACCAGTTTATGGAAGCGATTCGGTATTACTTTAGTTTTTTCATTAATACGACATAGGTTGGGAAATGATCGCTATAGCCGCCTCGGTAGGTATTTCCGTCCCAGGTACGCATGGGGTAACCTTTGTAGCGACCGGTATTTTCTTTGAGGAACCCTGGATTGAAGATATGGGGGCTATGAAAAAAGAAGCCGGTAGGAGAAGGCAATAGCCATGCATGGGAAAGGATGATTTGGTCAAACAGACCCCAACTGTCGCGATTGGCCAGCGTGCCGATGCCACTGGCATACAGGTCGGCCCATGGATTGAATAACTCGCCGGGGCGGGTGGCTGCTATGGAAGAACGGGCACCGAGTGATTCGGTAAGGCTTGGACTATCCGGATCATCATTCAGATCTCCCATGACGATGATTTTGGCACCGGGCTCTTTTTGAAAAATTGAGTCCAGGTGTTTTTTACAGGTATTTGCTGCAGCCCGGCGCGCAGGCGAGCTTCTTTCCTCGCCGCCACGGCGGCTGGGCCAGTGATTAACATAGAGATGAATTAATTCACCGGCTAAGCGGCCTTTTACATAAAGGATATCGCGGGTATAAAAAGCTTCCTTGCTATTGCTAGGCAGTTGCACAAAGAGTTTCTCGGCTTTTTCAGGGAGGAAGATATTGGGATTGTAAAGCAATGCCACATCAATACCACGTGGATCCTGTGAGTCGTAATGAATGAGTTGGTATTTGCGTTGAACGAGAAAAGGATGATGGGTGAGATCGTACAACACTGTATCATTTTCTATTTCAGCAACACCCAACAAGGCAGGGCCATCAGGAGATACGGTTGTGCCGATCTGCTTGATAACGGTGGCAAGCTTTTCCACTTTATCGAGATAAATATTCCTGCTATAATGCTTGATCCCCGAAGGGGTAAAATCATCATCATTAACGATAGGATTATGGATGGTGTCGTAAAAATTTTCAAGGTTGTAGAAAGCAACGATACAGGCTTTATACCGGACTGTTTGTGCATTGACCATACAAAACAACGAGGCCAGCGATAAGAAAAGAATCGTGTATTTCATCCGAGATATATTTTCTCAAACCTACTCAGTGTTTTTTTCTCAGGGTAGCGTATTTACCGCAATCATTGATTTATTCCTTGTTTGTGAAAAGGCAATGTTTATTTTTATTGTCTGTTTGTACCCACCCGTTAACTCCCGGAATTTTTTATCAAAAAAATAAAATACCATGGTGAAAGCCTTGCAGGTAATGGTGTTGCTGTATGTGCCGGGATGTTTGATGGCGCAGGTACGCACAACCAACAAGAATGCGAAGAACCGTTTCACAGACAGTGCATCGGCTATGATTGTAAAGGATGACCAGCTATATGATCTTCCGATTATTACGTTGAATGAAACTGAACGATCGGAAAGCAGCAGCATGTATATACCCGCATTGTTACATGCCAACCGGGATGTGCTGGTGAATACCGCGGGCTTTCATTTTTCGGTTACCCGTTTCAGGTTGCGGGGATATGGAACGGATCAGTTCGGTACACTGATCAATGGTATGCGGATGAACAATCCCGATGACGGGAATACGCAATGGGGTTTATGGAGTGGATTGAATGAAATCGGCAGGAATGCACAAACCATTTTGGGATTGCGTTCAACAGAGTATGGTTTTGGAAATACAGGCAATACGACTGTGATTGATATGCGGGCATCGAAACAGCGGGTACAGACGCAGTATGGCTATTCGTTTTCCAACAGGAGCTTTACGCACAAATGGATGTATGGCAAGACGGTTGCAATGAACCGGAAGGGTTGGGCCTTTTCTTATATGGGAAGTTTTCGTTCGGCTACTGAAAGCTATTTTCCAGGAACGGATTACAGCAGCGGCAGTTATTTTCTGGCCATTGATAAAAGGATCGGGGAGGAACATCTTCTTTCATTCCTTTTTTTTGGAAGCAGCATTGTGAATGGCCGGCAAGCCGCTGTATTGAAAGAGTCGGTTGCACTGGCAGGCGAATCCTTTTACAATCCGAATTGGGGTTACCAGTCGGGAAAGAAAAGAAATGCGAATACAACAAGATCTCATCAGCCTGTATGGATCGTAACTGATGAACGGCGCATCAATAACCATACAACCGTTACGGCAACAATGGGCATAGTAGCTGGTGAGAAAAGCAGCACGGCACTGGATTGGTACCATGCATCGGATCCCAGGCCTGATTATTATCGTTACCTGCCCAGCTATCAAACCGATTCCCTTCTTCGGATAACGGTTGCTGATGCCGTTCGCAACGAAGAATATTTACGGCAGATCAACTGGAATCGTTTGTACGAGATAAACCGGAACAATATTGAAACGCTTCGGGATGCGAATGGCATTATCGGTAATGATTACCGGGGTAAGCGTTCTCACTATATCCAGGAAGAACGGGTAATAAAATTAACAAGGATAGATGCAGGCATTGTATTCAATACAAGATGGAACGAAGTATTTTCCTTTACCGGCGGGGCTTCAGCCTTATTACAGCAAAGCCGTTATTGTAAAAGAATAGGTGATCTGCTTGGCGGTGAATATTATGTTGACAGGAACCAGTTCGCTGAAAACAATACCGGAACCGATGTTATGCAGGTCCAGAACGACCTGAACCGGCCCAACCGCGTTTTACAAAAAGGAGATGTGTATGGGTACGATTATGGAATCACTACAACCATCACCAAAGGGTTTGCGCAATTACAGGCAACAAGGCGAAAGACAGAATTGTTTGCCGCAGTCGAAATTTCATCTACCACGTATTTCAGAGATGGTAAAATGAAAAATGGACTTTTTCCAAAACATTCGTTCGGAAGATCCGCTGCAGATTTTTTCACAAACTACAAGGTAAAAGCAGGAATTACCTACAAGATCAATGGTCGAAAATATGGTTACCTGCATGGCGCTTTGATGAATAAGGCACCGCTTTTTGACAATGTATACATTTCTCCCAGAACAAGGGACTCGAAACAGGATACCATCCGCAACGAAGTAATCGCTACGGTGGAGGCGGGTTGGGTTTGGAATTCACCAACCGTGAAAATGCGGCTAAGTGGTTATCTCACGTCGTTCAAAGATGGAATGAATGTGATGACTTTTTATCACGATGGCTACCGAAGTTTTGTAAACTACGCCTTGCGAAACATCAATAAAATTCATTTCGGAACAGAACTGGGAGCCGAGCTGAAACTGAATGCTCATCTGAATATGCTGTTGGCCGCTTCTGTTGGCCGGTATTATTATAACAGCCGCCAACAGGTTTCTGTAAGTGCCGATGATGATGCTTATGTATTGGAAAAAAGCATGGTATACAGTAAAGATTTCAGAGTAGAGGGCACACCGCAGGAAGCGTATTCATTGGGATTCAATTATCAATCATCCGGGTCGTTTTATATGAATCTCACCGCCAATTATTTCAGGCAGCAATGGCTGGCATGGAACCCGGTTCGGAGAACCTACGCGGTAATGGAAAATATAACGGAAGGTTCTGCATTATGGCACGCTGTGATTGATCAAACCCAATTACCGGACCAGTATACAGTAGATCTTTCCGGAGGTACATCCCTGAGCACAAGACTCTTTGGTTCCGGGCAAAGACAAACCATTGTATTCAACATAAGCATTAACAATCTGCTGAATAAAAAAGACCTGATCTCAGGTGGATTTGAACAGTTGCGATTTGATACTGATACAAAGAACACAGAAAAATTTCCTCCTAAATATTATTTCGCAATGGGACTTAATTTCTCTGCCTCCATTTCACTCCGTTTATAAAATCAGGATATGAAAAAAGAAATGCGACTGTATAAAACTTGTCTTTTACTGGTACTGGTAACAGGATTTCGATGCAATAAGAAATTTGATGAACCACCTGCATATGTTGGGCCAGATATTCAGGCCAACTTAAGCATCCGCGACCTGCGGGCAATGCATTTTACCGGTGCAGCTGAAAAAATAGATATGGATTATGTGATCGAAGGTATTGTAACTGCCAACGACAAGGAAGATAACCTGTATAAAACAATTGTACTGGAAGATAGCACGGCGGGCATTTCGATCCGCCTCGAAGGATTCGGTTTGTATAACGATTACCCGGTAGGAAGAAAGCTGGCGGTAAAACTAAAAGAACTTTGGCTCGGCGATTATGCAAGGATGATACAATTGGGTGGAACTGTTGACAGAACGGATCCATCGGTTCCGCAACTGGTTCCGTTGCCGGCTCCTTTGTTTGAACGGCACCTGGTCAAAAAATCACTGAATAACCCGGTTACTGCAAAACAGGTAAGGATAGATGAATTACACGATTCATTGCAAAGCCGTTTAATCGTTCTGGATAATGTTGAGTTTTCGGTATCGGATACAGGCACAACCTATGCGGATGCGATCAATAAGCTGTCGGATAACAAAATAATAAAATCCTGTAATGGAAACAGCGCATACATCCGTACCAGTGGTTTTGCGGGTTTTGCTGCTGCCAAAACACCCAGGGGTAATGGTCGCATAACGGCGATTTACAGTGTATTCAGGACCGATAAACAATTGCTGTTGAGAGATACTTCCGATGTTCAATTGAACGGGCTTCGATGTACGGGGTCTGGCACAAAACTATTGTTGTATGAAGATTTTGAAGGTACGGTTCAGCATACACCTTTCTCCAGGAATGGCTGGAAAAATCTAACAGAAACGGGTAGTGTTTATTTCATGGCAAAAAACAGTCTTGGGAATAGCTATGCCGAGATCAGTGCATTTGCTACAATGCAACCCACGATTATTTCCTGGCTTATCTCGCCTGCGATCAATGTAAACAACTCTGCCAACGAGGTACTCAGTTTTTTTACCAAAGACGGGTTTGATAACGGTGGTGTTTTGCAGGTATTCGCATCAACCAATTATGATGGAGGTAATACGCCCTCCAAAGCCAAATGGGTTTTGTTGAAATCCATTGTATCAAAAGGATCGGTTTCGTCTATTGCTTCCGGCTGGGTGGCATCGGGCAATATCAGCCTGTCGGGGTTCCAGGGGATGGTGTATATCGCTTTCCGGTACGATGCGGCCGATCCCGCAACTGTACACGATAAACGAACCACTACTTTTCAGTTGGACAATGTCAAAATAGAAGGGAACTGAACTTTCTGAGTTTTTTTCCTGTCAGATCAGCCATATGCCCGCTTAAGCCGCGATGGGTTTGCCATCCTGTCAGCAATAGGTTGTTTGGTACTTTCTTTGTTCATTTGCAGCCAAAACAAGTACTATGCAAAAAGGCCAGATACGGGTTCAGACAGAGAATATCTTCCCCATTATCAAGAAATTCCTGTACAGCGACCATGAAATTTTCCTGCGTGAGCTGGTAAGTAATGCCGTAGATGCTTCACAGAAGCTGAAAACCCTTTCCTCTATTGGTGAAGCCAAAGGGGAGCTGGGTGAACTGCGTATTGATGTGGTATTGGATACCAAAGAAAAGACCCTTAGTATTATTGACCGAGGCGTAGGTATGACTGGTGAGGAAGTAGATAAATACATTAACCAGGTAGCTTTCAGCGGCGCGGAAGAATTTATGGAGAAGTACAAGGATGCCAATATCATCGGGCATTTTGGACTGGGATTTTACAGCTCCTTTATGGTAAGTGATAAAGTGGATATCTATACCAAAAGCCATAAAGAAGGCAGTGGCGTATACTGGAGTTGTGATGGAAGCCCGGAGTTTGAATTGTACGACGTGGACTATAATGAACGCGGAACCAAGATTGTGCTGCACATCAACGAAGAAAGCAAAGAGTTCTTAGAAGCCGGAAGAATTAAGAGTATTCTTGAAAGGTTCTGTAAATTTTTGCCGGTAGCTATTTATTTTTCGGAAGCCGGTGAAAAGAAAGAAGGCGAAGAAGAAAAATCAATCAACAATACCGATCCCATCTGGATCAAAAAACCTTCTGAATTAACCAAGGAAGATTACGAAAAATTCTACAAAGAATTATACCCTTTTAACGAAACGCCACTGTTCTGGATCCACTTGAATGTGGATTATCCATTCAATCTTACCGGCGTATTGTATTTCCCCAAGATCAAGCAGAGTTATGAGATACAGAAGGATAAAATTCAACTGTATTGTAACCAGGTATTTGTTACCGATGAGGTGAAGGATATTGTACCTGAGTTCTTAATGTTACTGCAGGGTGTGATCGATAGTCCGGATATTCCGTTGAACGTTAGCAGAAGCTATTTACAGGGCGATCCGAATGTGAAGAAGATCAACGCGCATATCACCAAAAAAGTAGCCGATAAGCTGGATGAGATCTTTCGCAATGAAAGAGCTTCTCTCGAAGAGAAATGGGAAAGCCTTGGATTGTTTGTGAAGTATGGTATGATGACGGACGACAAGTTTCTGGAAAAAGCCAATAAGTTTTTAGTGATGGAAGATACCAGTGGAAAATTCCATACACTGGAAGAATATAAAACTGCCACAGAAGCTTTGCAGAAAAACAAAGATGGCAAACAGGTAATACTGTATACCACGAACCCGGTACAGCAGGATGCTTATATACAAGCCAGTACAGCGAAAGGATACCTGGTGTTAAAAATGGAAACACTGGTTGATGCGGCTTTCATTAATACCATGGAAATGAAATGGGAGAACGTAAGTTTCGTACGGGTTGATTCTGATATCGTTGATAACCTGATCGACAAACAGGAAGGAAATGAAAGCGTTTTGAGCAAGGATGATTCTGAGAAATTAAAAGAATTATTCAATTTGCAGATCGCTGAGTTACATGTAACAACCGAGATCAAAGGGTTAAGTCCTGAGTCTGCGCCAGTAGTTGCCACAAGACCGGAGTTTATGCGCAGGATGAAAGATATGGGTGCTGTTGGCGGTGGTATGACAGCATTTTATGCGCAGATGCCGGATGAAGTTACTTTAACGGTGAACGGTAACCACCCGATCTATCAAACTTTGTTGAAGGAAAAAGATGCTGCTGTTCAGCAAAAACAGGTGCGTAACCTGGCAGACCTGGCATTGCTTTCGCAGGGATTGTTGAAAGGAAATGATCTTACGAATTTTATTAATAGAAGCGTGGAATTGTTGCAGGGAGAGGTGAAAGCGGAAGCTTAGGGAATATTATACATTATAAAGTTTAAAAAACTGCTTGTCATATTGGTAAGCAGTTTTTTTATGTCTCGCAAAGACGCAAAGGCGCAGTTTATAGACCGTTGACTACACGCCTTATTCCTGTTTTTATGATTTCTTCATTAAAGTTGATTAATAAACCAAGTTTTACATTGCTTAAGCGCAGGTAAGTTAACACTTGTTTATAGTGCACATTCGCAATTGATTCAATGGATTTTATCTCCACGATGCATTTGTTTTCGATAATTAAATCAACCCTGAATCCAAGATCGAGTTTTTTAGCTTTCCAGATAACAGGTAGTGGAGATTGTCTTGAAACTTTCAGGTGATAGTTGTGTATCAACTCGTCTTCCATTATTGTCTCATAAGCAGATTCGAATAACCCCGGTCCGAGTTTGGAATGAATCTCAAAAGCGATTTGAACAACGATTCGGGAAATTTCGTTTTCTGACATAGGTATAATATGGGCTGACTAAAGTAGGAATGTTATCTGTTTCTGTATAGCGTATTTATACCTGAATTTCCAGGATGTAATAGCGCCTTTGCGCCTTTGCGTGCATCTTTTTCCTAATTTCAATCAATGCCTGAACAGGATCCGATCACTCTCCGCATAAAACAAATCATTCCTGAAACAACGGATACAAAATCGTTTGTACTGGAACCGGTAAACGGGGAGAAGATAAAATATACCGCAGGACAATTTCTCACGCTTCTCTTACGAAAAAGAAATGGAGAAGAAGTACGGCGTAATTATTCCATATCGTCATCACCCGAATCAAATGAATCATTACAGATAACGGTAAAAAGGATTCCCAACGGAGAATTTTCAAGACAACTAATTGATCACGCAAAGGAAGGAGATGAATTACGAACCATTGGGGCTTCTGGTTTTTTTACATTACCCGGCGCAGCAACAATTCCAGAACAACTCTTTTTCTTTGCAGCAGGAAGTGGCATCGCACCTGTTTATGCATTGATCCAAACGGTTTTGCTACAGTATACGAACACGAGACTGGTTTTAATTTACAGCAACCCTTCGAAGTTCCAAACCATTTTTTACAAGGCATTGCGGGATTTGGAAGATACCTACCCTGGCCGCTTTGCAATTGAATTCCTTTTTAGTGATGCGTCTGATATACACCATAAAAGACTGGGTATTTATTTGCTGGAGAAATTGCTGAACAAATATGTAAAGGGGGCGATAGCGCAACCTTTGTTTTATCTCTGCGGCCCGTTTGAATACATGCGGATGGTCACTATTGTTTTGCGTAACCAGGGAGCGCCTGCCGCGCATATCCGGAAAGAAATGTTTGTGATCAATACGCCGGTTCAAAAAGCGGAACCGCCGGATACATTAGCCCATACTGTAATGGCTAACCTGCCCGGAAAAGAATATCAGTTTACTTCTCAATACCCCGATACTATTCTGCAAACTGCCAAGAGATTGCAGATCCCGTTGCCTTATAGCTGCGAAAGCGGGCAATGCGGTACTTGTGCAGCTACCTGTGTATCCGGTAAGGTGTGGATGTGGAGAAACGATGTATTGCTGGATGAAGAAATAGCGAAGGGGAGGGTGTTAACGTGTACGGGGTATGCGGTTGGGGGAGATGTGGAAATAATATATTAGAGAATTTGCACACAGAGGCACGAGGGCACGGTTTTAAAACACTGGTAATTGCGTATTAATACTCAATCGATGTAGAGCAATAAAAATTATTTTACGGCGTATAAAATAATTTTTATGCATGTAAATGAACTTACGGGTATAGTGGTTTCTGTGGCCTATGATATTCATACGAAACTCGAACCTTGGTTATTTGAATCGGTTTATGAAACCATCATGGTACATGAACTTGTTAATAAACATGGCTTGCATGTAATACGGCAATTCCCGATACCTGTGATTTGGGACAATAAAAAAATGGAACTTGGCTTCAGGGCAGATTTGTTAATTGAAAATAAAGTTATAGTTGAACTAAAATCTATTGAGCAATTAGTTCCTGTTCACCATAAACAAATGCTGACCTGTCTAAAACTTTCAGGAATTAAAGTAGGCTTACTAATTAATTTTAATGAAGCGCTTATCAAAACAGGGATCAAGCGGATCATTAACGGTTCCTTGTAATTAACCAACTCCCAACCGTACCCTCGTGCCTCTGTGTGCCAATTCAATTCTCCTCAATTCCATACTGTAAATTGATGCAATAGTACTGTTGGTAAATAACTATCCCATCGATTGTCTCAGATCAATCATCTTCAACTGCAGATTGGTTTCTCCGTTCCATACGTTTTCATCAATGGTAAACACAATATCCAGCGTTTGCTGTTGCTGAAGCAGGGGGAATTTGGTTGCCATATTAAACCCAATACCCGTAAGGGTACTATTGTTCTGTTTGAGCACAAAACGGATATGCTGCTCCTTCACAATTTTGGAAAAACCAGTATCCTGTACATTACGGGCGATGAAAACGGGCCGCATATTTTCCGGCCCAAAAGGTTCCATCTGTGAAAGAATGCTGAATAGGGAAGGTGTAATATCCGCAAAACGGATCTCGGCATCAATCACAATTTCGGGGATGAGTTGTTCCGGGGTGATCACTGCGCTTACTTCTCTTTCAAAAGCATCGGCAAAAGCGGTTACTTTTTCCGGAAGCAGGGTCATGCCCGCTGCTGCAAAGTGCCCGCCATAACCGAGCAGGTTTTCTCGACAGGCGTGTATGGCTTCGTATAAATTAAAACCGCTTACACTTCTGGCACTGCCCGCTACATAATCGCCGCTGCGGGTTAATACAATGGTTGGGCGATAATAGGTTTCTATCAGGCGACTGGCTACAATACCTACCACTCCTTTGTGCCAGTGTTCCTGAAATACAACGGTGGTTTTTTTATTTGCGGCAAGCGGATCATTCTGGATCAGTGCCAAAGCTTCTTCTGTAATGCTGCTGTCTGCTTCACGGCGGTCGGCATTATCGCTGTGCAGCATTTCTGCAAAAGAGAGGGCTTTGTTATAATCCTGTTCAACAAATAATTGAACGGCCTTACGTGCATCGTCCATTCTGCCGGCGGCATTTACTCTTGGTGCGATCACAAACACCAGGTTGCTGATGTGCATGTGTTTTTGTACACCGGCCAGCTGCATCAGTGCTTTGATACCTGCACAGGGATTTTCGTTTACTTTCTTCAACCCAAAATAGGCAAGGGTTCTATTTTCCCCGGTAATCGGTACGATATCTGCAGCAATAGCAGTGGCAACGAGGTCGAGATATTTTAGATAAGACTCTTCCGGCAGCCCCAGTTTTTCAGAAAGGGCCATCATCAGTTTGAAACCAACGCCACAGCCGCAAAGTTCTTTATATGGATAGTTGCAGTCTTTTTGTTTTGCATTGAGGATGGCCACGGCAACTGGCAATTCATGATCCGGCAGGTGGTGGTCGCATACTACGAAATCAATGCCCAGGGTTTTCGCATAAGCGATCAGTTCAACGGATTTGATACCGCAATCGAGGGAAATGATCAGGGTAAAACCATTTTCTTTTGCAAAATCTATTCCCAGTTTCGATATGCCGTATCCTTCGCGGTAACGATGAGGGATATAGAAATCGGTATCACTATATATAGTGTTGATAAACTGGTAGAGGCTTGCAACAGAAGTGGTGCCATCCACATCATAGTCGCCGAAGACCAGTATTTTTTCGCCTTTATCAAAGGCGGAAAGAATACGCTCCACTGCTTTGCCCATATCTTTCATCAACCATGGGTCATGCAGGTCGGTTAGTTGCGGCCTGAAATACTGTTTGGCTTTTTCAAAATCATCAATGGTTCTTTGAACAAGAATGCTGCAGAGTGTGGTGTTTATTTTCAATGCCTCTCTGAGTGAAGCGGTTTGGGTTTCATCAACGGGTAATATGTTCCATCTTTTCTGCATTAATATTCCCTGTCGGTTGTATAACGAACCAGTTCTTCCAGTGCTTTCCTTACATCGTTGTCGGGGAATTCATGGAGAATCTGTAGTGCTTCATCACGAAAGGCATTCATTTTGTCGGTAGCATATTTGATTCCGCCAGTTTGGGTAACGGTATCGAGTATAAACTGGACCTTGTCTTTTTGCGTGTTTTCGTTTTTAATGATGTAGATCAGTTTGCGTTTGATCTCGGGCGAGCACTGATTCAGGGTATAGATCAGGGGAAGGGTCAGTTTTTTTTCTTTGATATCATTGCCCGTGGGCTTGCCTATATCGGCCTTGCCATAATCAAACAGGTCGTCTTTGATCTGGAAAGCCATGCCTACTTTTTCGCCAAACAGCTTTAGTTTCTCAATATCCGCCGGATCTTCAAATGTGGTAGAGGCCCCGGCGGCGCAGGCGGATGCCAGCAGGGAAGCAGTTTTGCCTTTAATAATATCGTAATAAATGGCTTCGTTCAGGTTCAGTTTACGGGATTTTTCGAATTGG
This sequence comes from Bacteroidota bacterium, assembly GCA_040390405.1. GTDB lineage: Bacteria > Bacteroidota > Bacteroidia > Chitinophagales > Chitinophagaceae > Sediminibacterium. Next base: position 140,185 of record JAZJYJ010000009.1, on the reverse strand, counting down.
AGCAGTTCGCCTTCACTCATTAATTTAAAGGCTTCCGTGAGTATTTCCAGTACGAGATGATCCTTATTGGTTAGGGAAAGCAGCAAACCTTTGGATAAAAGATAATCCCCTACCAGGATAGCGACCTTGTTTTTCCACAACGCATTTACGGAGAAAAATCCCCGTCTTTCCATCGAATCGTCTACTACATCATCATGTACCAGTGTTGCGGTGTGTACCAGCTCTACAAGGGAGGCGGCACGATAGGTGCTGTTATTCACGGTACCGCCCAGTTTTGCGCTTAAAAGAACGAACATGGGCCTCATTTGCTTGCCCTTTCGTTTAACGATATACTGCATGATCCGGTCTAACAGTGCAATTCTGCTCTTCACAGCTTCTTTGAAGTGTGATTCGAACATATTAAGCTCTTCCGCGATAACCTTTTTTGCTAAATTCATGAATGAAATATGCTGCAATATAGGATTGATCCATACAATAACGGTTGCCCAAGCAGCGTTAATTCATTGTATGCGGTCTTTACGTAGAATTATTACCTGATATTTTTGGCCTAAAAATTGTATGAATGACTCATAATGCATAATTTTGCAATGTTTCCCCCTCATGCAAAGGACAGGCATTAATTTTTTAATAATAAACATCTCTTATGGCAAGCAAAAAGTACATTTTAGCCGCGGCACTGATCGTTCTGATACAGTCGGTTGGTTTAGCGCAAACAGATTGGGGTTGGGATTGGAAAGACACTTCCAAGATTGCAGTGAAAAATCTGCCTCAACACAATGAGTTTTTAAACAATCAATTCCCTTACCCGGCACGTCCGCGTGACCAGTGGGAACTGGGTTTTGGTGCTGGTATCAGCTCTATTACCGGAGACGTTAAGTCTAAAACCGGTTTTGGTGGTACTATCAGTCTGAGAAAAGCATTGAACCACACATTTTCTGTAAGGGCCGGACTTACCGGTTTACTGAATGCGGGTTCACCAAATGCGTATGGTGCTTCAATCGGACAGGTAGATTACAAGAACCAAACACACCAATTGAGTGTGGATGTTCTTACCTCTCTGAATACAAGCAGCAACTACAGGGGCAATCCTAAAACAAATGTATACCTGGTAACAGGTTATAGCCTGAACGCAGCCAGGGTATTGTACAAAACAACTATCCCGGGTGGTAACCAGCCAGGTGGGTATTCAATTTTCTACGGATTGAATAACCCTAACAGCCAGGCGAATACCATTACCACAATTGGGGGTGCTAGCATTAACAACAGACATGCTTATACCCTGTTCCATGGTGTTAACCTGGGTGCCGGTATTGCTTTCAAAGTGTCTAAAAAAGCGAACATTGCACTGGAACAGAAATTCACTTTTTCTGCTCCGGGATATGACTACCTGGATGCATGGAAAGATGGTAACAGCAATGATTACTATTCCTTCACCAGCGCAAGGCTGAACATCAACATTGGTAACAAATCCAAAAGAGTGGAACCATTGTACTGGATCAATCCAAACAACTTCGTGTACAGCGAGCTGAACTCTCCTAAGCACATGAAATTGCCAAAAGTGGTATTGCCTGATGCAGATGGCGATGGTGTAACAGACCAGTTCGACCTGGAGCCAAACACGCCAAAAGGTGCACCGGTTGATAGCCATGGTGTTTCTAAAGATACCGATGGTGATGGTGTTCCTGATTACAGAGACAAAGAAATACTGACTCCAAAATCATGTTTCCCTGTTAACAATGATGGTGTAGGCTCTTGCCCAGAACCAGCATGTTGCAAAGAAATCAAAGACATGATGGCTAACTGGAAACCAGCTGAAAAGGCACCAGAGTGCAATATCGGCAACCTGCCTAGCATCCAGTTCAAAGGCAACGCCAAACTGAGCAAAGATGCAATGGCTTCCCTGGCTTCTGCGGCTGCTAAAGTAAATGCAAACCCAACCTGTAAAGTAAAAGTTATCGGTTATGGTGCTGCAAGCAAAGCTGCACAGCAACTGAGCTGGGAAAGAGTAAACGCTGTGATCAAATACCTGGTTGAGAAACAAGGTGTATCTGAAAGCAGACTGTTATTCGTATATGCACAGGATGGTGATGCTAACACAGTTGATCTGCAAGGCACCCTGGAAGCAGGTCCAAACACGGTACCAGCTCCACATCCAAACCTGAGAAGCAAAAACTAGTCGTTTACGGCTAAACAGCTATAAAAAAAGAACCCTGCTGATGAAGCGGGGTTCTTTTTTTATAATAGTGAATATTGAACAAGGAATGATGAATATTGATCTTCCCTATACTTCAACATTCATCATTCCTTGTTCAATATTCATTATTCCCTACGGATTGAGGAGATTAAAATGCAGTTCGCCAAAATTCTGGAGCGAAGAAAGTTTTAGATCCGCGGCACCCCAACGTTCATCTTTGGTCTGGGATATATGCGGAACAATTACACATTTCATACGTGCAGATTTTGCGGCAAGTAATCCATTAAAAGAATCTTCAAAACAGATACACTGCACAGGGTTGCTTGCCAATTGTTCGGCGCAATTCAGGTACACCTGCGGATGTGGTTTGCCATAAGGGAGGTCTTCCGCTGAAGAAGTGGCATGCAGGTATTTTTTAATACCGGTCATTTCAACAACAAGGTCGATCAATTCAGGGGGTGACGAGGTTGCCAGGCCCGTTTTGAAAGATTTTTTTGCAAAGAACTCAAAGATATAATGAACACCCGGCATGATTTCCCCTTTGCGTTCAATTTTATTCATTACACCCTGTACAATTTTTTTTCCGGCCCTGGCATATTCTTCTGAACCGATATTGTAATAGCCAAACCACCATTGTACAAATTCACGTGTGCGTAAACCGGTGGTGGTTTTGTATTGCTCTTCCGTAAGATCGACCCCATATTCCTTGAAAACTTCAGAAGCTGCTTCGTTCCAGAGCGGCTCGCTGTCTATCAATAACCCGTCGATATCAAAAATAACCGTGTTCAGTTCCATGGACTTCATTTCAGTAGGCAAATGTATTGGTAGCATTGCATAGAATGGCGACCCCGTTTCACTTATTTTTAAACAATTGAGGCCCATTTTGGCGGTATTCCTTATTTTGCACGGATTGCTAAAACGAACTGTATGAAATTAACGGAGCGATTAAAGTACATTAAGGTCATCCGTTCATTGGTATACGGTGCGGTTGGATTCATTACCTATCCCGGACTGGTTTTGTTTAATAAGATCAAAATAGAAGGCACGGAACATTTGCAGAAATTGCCCCGGCACAATGTTCTGTTTGTAAGCAATCACCAAACTTATTTTGCAGATGTGATCGCATTCATCCATATTTTTTGTGCCGTAAAATGGAGAAAACAGAACCGACTGGGAATCCCTTATTATTTGTTGAATCCATTTACCAACGTATATTTTGTAGCGGCCGAAGAAACCATGAACGGCAGCTGGATCAGCCGTTTCTTTAAAATGGCGGGCGCTCTTACAGTAAAAAGAACCTGGCGGGCTGAGGGGAAAGAGGTCAACAGGGAAAGAGATGAATCGGATACCTATAAAATTGATGAGGCACTAAACAAAAGCTGGGTAATTACTTTCCCGCAGGGAACCACCAAGCCTTTTGCACCTGGCAGAAAAGGAACGGCACATATCATTAAAAATAACCAACCCGTTGTGATACCTGTTGTGATCAATGGATTCTGGCGGGCGTTCAATAAAACGGGACTGAGTTTTAAAAAGAGAGGTTCTCAATTATCCATCCGGTTTAAAGAACCACTGGTGATTGATTATACCCGGCCGGTAGAAGAGATACTGGAACAGGTAATGGAAGCCATCGAACAAAGTAAAAATTACATGCTGAAGAGCAGGCACCATATCATGCATCTTCTCGACAAATAAAACTTGTGCCTCCGCATGGATGTTCTCGCGAAGGCGCAAGTCTGTTATAAGCTTACTCTTTAAAGAAAAGGGCTTTTAATTCATTTGCATCATCGGGTTTCATTTTGCCGGCCAGTATCAGGCGGATCTGCCTTCTGCGCAAAGCCCCTTCGAACAAGCGTTTTTCTTCTTCTGTTTCAGGAATGAGCTGCGGAACAATGCGCGGTTTGCCATTGGGATCCAATGCAACAAAGGTGAAGAAGGCTTCATTGCTTTCATATTTGTATTGATGCAATAAATCTTCGCCCCATACACGGATATGGATCTCCATGGAAGTGTGAAAAGCCCGGCACACTTTGGCCTCAATATGGACTACGTTGCCCAGCTTAATGGGATTTTTAAAACTGAGGTTGTCAACAGAAGCGGTCATGCTGGGCGTATTGCAATGCCTGCCCGCTGCAATGCCGGCGGCAATATCCATCCAGTACATCAATCGTCCGCCCATCAGGTTACCGAATGTATTGGTATCATTGGGTAATACGAGCTCGTTCATCACTACAAAACTCTCACTTGCTTTTTTCGCTTCCATTTTTTTGAATTGAAGGCAAAGATATAGGTAAGGCGGGAGAATAATTATTTTGTGTGGTTGTGGGACACAACCACGGCCCCTCTGTACCTCACTAAACAACCACCTGCTCCAGCTTACTAAGATAGCTATCATCTACATCGGCGCCGATACCGGGTGCATCTGTCAGGTGTAACTGCATACCTTGGTAGGTAACCCCGCCAATTACAGGATCGACCTGATGGCCAAGCAAACAGGTATCAAGATCGTAGAATTTTACATTGTTTTTGGCCATGGCAAAATGCACTTTGGCGGTAAGAGCCACCCGGCTTTCGAGCATACCCCCCATCATACAGGGGATATTATTTTTTTCGGCTACCGCATTAATCAATAATGCCTCATGAATGCCGCCACTTTTTGCAAATTTGATATTGATATATGCGCAGGCATTGTTTCGGATGATACGTTCCGCATCGTGATGGGTAAACACGCTCTCATCGGCCATTAGAGGGATGGGCGATAGCTTGCATAAAGCTGGTAACAATTCATCGTTCCATTTACGCATGGGTTGTTCGCAAAATTGTATATCATACTGGCCTAAAGCGGTCAGTGCCATTTCTGCATCCTCATAACTCCATCCCTGGTTGGCATCTATGCGGAGTTGGATGGTGTTTCCAATGGCCTGCCTGATCTGTTTGATGCGTTCAATATCATCGGCCGGCTTCTTACCCAGTTTTACTTTAATGATGTTTACACCCTTTGCCTTGAATTCAACCGCTGTAGCCGCCATTTTCTCCGGGGTATCAATACCAATGGTAAGATCGCTTTCAATGGGCTTCTGTTTACCGCCCAGGTAAGCATATAAAGGCTGGTTGGCTGCTTTGGCGGCGATATCGTAGAGTGCGAGGTCAAAAGCGCTTTTGGCGGTGTAGTTACCCGCTGTAAACAGATCCAGTTCCTGTAATCTTTGACCGATCTCATTGACAGGTTTGTTTTTCCAGAGCATGGCAAAATCTTTGGCCATTTCAAAACAGGTGGCCTGTGTTTCGCCGGCGATCATGGGAAAAGCGGAGCATTCGCCCACGCCGGTAATGCCTTCATTGGTATGGATGCGGATAAAGATATTCTGCGCAAAAGACATGGTACCTGTGGCAATGGTAAAGGGCACCATGGGAATGGTGTATTTGTAGATCTCGGTATGCGTAATAATCATGCGCGAATTTCCGGATTTATCGCAAATACTTTTCACATTTCTTCTCAGGCTATCATTAGCCGGATTGATTCTTTGCTGACCAGTTAGCAAAATGGGAATTGCAATAGTTGGCTGGGGCTGTAATATTGCAGCTATCAACCACCGGGCTAATGTTTTTTTTAAAATATTGGAAAGTTTAGGGCAAAAGCTTTTATTGTTATCCTGGGTGTACCGATATTCGCATCACGAACATCCGTTAGCAATGAATATTTCCTTCGACAATACTGAGAATGCTTTTGCGTACAAATCTGATAAAGACCTGAAAGGAGCCCGTTTCCTGTTTAAAACCATGGAATTTCCCTGGTTTGTTCAGGTGGGCACACGGTTAACGCCTTTTATTATGAAAACCGGTCTGCCCGTGCATGGTATTATCCGTAAAACCATTTTTAAACAGTTTGTGGGAGGAGAAACCCTGGAAGAAACCGCGTCGGTTGGCGCTATCCTGGGTAAATATGGCGTGCAGGTGATCCTTGACTATGGCGTGGAAGGAAAAGAAGGGGAGGAAAGCTTCGATCATGCTACCGATGAATTCATCCGCGTGATTAATTACGCGGCTACACAAAGCAATATTCCTTTTATCAGCGTAAAAATAACCGGCCTGGCTCGTTTTGAGCTGTTACATACATTGGATGAAGCGCCGCGTTTGCGAAGCGGCATTCATGATCACGAAGCGGAAATTGCTGAATGGGACAGGGTTCGCGAGCGCATGTACATTATTTGCGAAACCGCTGCAGAAAAAAATATCGGCGTTTTGATCGATGCCGAAGAAAGCTGGATCCAGGATCCCATCGACAGGCTTACCATGGAAATGATGGCGATCTTCAACAAAGAAAAAGTGATCGTTTACAATACCATTCAGCTGTATCGTCACGACAGGCTTCATTTCCTTCAAATGTCGCAGCAGATTGCCAGGCAGCAGCAGTTTATGTTGGGCATTAAACTGGTTCGGGGGGCGTATATGGAGAAGGAAAGGGGTAGGGCTGCCGCCAAAGGATATCCCAGCCCGATACAGGCTGATAAAGCTTCTTCGGACCGGGACTATGATGAAGCCGTAAAATTCTGTATTGACAATATCGAAACCATTTCCCTGATCGTTGCCACACATAACGAGCAAAGCAACCTGCTGGCAGCAAAACTGCTGGACGAAAAAGGATTGCCGCATAATCACAACCATATTCATTTCTCACAATTGTTCGGGATGAGTGATAACATTACCTTCAACCTTGCCAAAGAAGGTTTTAATGTGAGCAAGTACCTGCCATTCGGCCCCATACGCGATGTTGTTCCTTACCTGATGCGCAGAGCGCAGGAAAACAGCAGTGTAAGCGGACAAACCGGCCGTGAATTATTGCTGATCAGGAAAGAACTGGCGCGCAGAAAAGGATAACAATTCACAGCTTCTCCCCAACAAAAACAGCATTCTTTCGGGCATTCCCGAATCGGGTGTATTTTGCAGCCATGCAGCAATACCAGCAATTACTCAGGCATATCATAGAGAACGGTGCGCAAAAAACCGATCGTACCGGAACGGGTACCATCAGTTGTTTTGGCTACCAGATGCGTTTTAATTTACAGGATGGGTTTCCGATGGTGACCACCAAAAAGCTGCACCTGAAAAGTATTGTGTACGAATTGCTCTGGTTTTTGCGGGGCGATACCAATGTCAAATACCTCAATGAGCATAAAGTAAGTATCTGGGATGAATGGGCTGATGCGAATGGAGAACTGGGCCCGGTTTACGGAAAACAATGGCGTAGCTGGGAAGGAATGGATGGAACTACGATAGACCAGATAACGGATCTGATCAACCAAATAAAAAACAACCCGGATAGCAGACGGTTAATTGTAAGTGCATGGAATGTGGCGGAACTGCCTAAGATGGCATTGATGCCCTGCCACACACTCTTCCAGTTTTATGTGGCCGATGGAAAACTAAGCTGCCAGTTATACCAGCGAAGCGCGGATGTATTCCTGGGTGTACCTTTCAACATTGCTTCGTATGCATTATTGACCATGATGGTGGCGCAGGTATGCGGACTGGAATACGGTGATTTTGTGCACAGCTTTGGTGATGTGCATTTGTACAACAACCATATTGAGCAGGCGCAATTGCAATTAACACGCGAACCCTTTGCCTTGCCCACCATGAAGATCAACCCGGCAGTAAAAGATATTTTTGGGTTTCAGTTCGAAGATTTTACGCTCGAAAATTACCAACACCATCCGCCCATCAAAGCACCGGTAGCGGTGTAAGAAGTGATAAGTTTTGAGTGATAGGTTATAAGTATCTTTTGCTGTCACTTAAAACGGATTACTTACTATTTATAACTTTGCCCATGATCGTTTCATTAGTTGTAGCAGCTTCCACCAATCATGTGATCGGCAAGAATAACCAGTTACTCTGGGCCCTGCCGAATGATATGAAGTTCTTTAAGAACATTACATGGGCAATGCCTGTATTAATGGGAAGAAAAACATTTGAATCGCTGGGCAAGCCATTGCCGGGAAGATTGAATGTGGTGATCACGAGGCAGACAGACCGGAAACCGGAAGGTGTAATAGTGGTAAGCTCTCTGGCAGATGCCATTAAAGCGGCAGGAATGGCGCATTACAAAGAAGCGATGGTAATTGGCGGAGGGGAAATCTACAGGCAAGCCATTGAAATAGCGGATAAAATTTACATCACAAGGGTAGATGCGGTACTGGAAGGAGATACTTTTTTCCCGGTGATCGACCCTCAGAAATGGTCGCTTATATCAACGCAATCCTTTGCTGCAGATGCAAGACATGCCTATTCTTATCATTTCCAATTGTGGGAAAAAAGTAAAGCCTGAGCCGTATAATGGAGTTTAACCAGATCGCATACTGCTGTTCCGTTCCTGCATTGTTATTCCTGTTTTTTTTTCTGGAAAAAGAATCCCGCGGGTTGGTTGTTAACCTGCTGGCTGTGTCTAATCTTTTACTGATCGGGTATTCGGTTTTTTTGATCAGGCAATTCATGGCTTTTTATCACCTGGCAAAACAACTGGGGGTAACGCAAACACAGATACAAACAACCCCTGTTGATACCGCAACCATCAGGCTACTGCTGGTAATCATTCTTCCTTTCTTTTCGCTCATCGGTCCCTTGCGTAAAAACAGGTTGTTCAGTTTGTTGCTACTGGTGTTGGTATATTGGAACAATCCGCTTCATTCATGGAATACCTATGATCTATTTGTTAAGATACCTGCTTACCTGAGTGCATTTTGTGCAGCTTATGCCTTACTTTGGCTGTTTAAAAAATTAGCTTACCAACCCCGTAATTAACTCATGTATTCGCCTTTTCAGTTAGGACTGCGTTACCTCCGCTATTATTTTACCGCATCTAACAGTAAAGGACATGGTATGCATTCACCTTTTGTTTTTTCTTTTATTACCAAAGTGCTGAATGATGACAGGGAGTTTTACGCTTATCAGCACATTGAAAATTTACGCCAGCTATTATTGATCGACCAGCGGCAATTATTGATTGAAGATTTTGGCGCGGGCTCACGTGTTAAAAAAGATAATCTACGGAGGGTAAGCGATATTGCGGGATCGTCTCTGAAACCCAAGAAATTTGGCCAACTGCTTTTCCGTATGGTTGATCAGTATGCACCGGAAACGATCCTTGAACTGGGTACCTCATTAGGCATTACTACGGCTTATCTTGCATCGGCCAGGAAAGATACACGCGTGGTTACCATGGAAGGAGCAGGCACGGTTGCCAAAGCAGCGGGAGAAAATTTTCAAAAACTGGAACTGAAAAATATTGAACTGGTACAGGGTAATTTTGATGAAACCCTTACCGGCACTGTTCGTGAACTGGGGGGCATTGACCTGGCTTTTATAGACGGTAACCATCGCTATGAACCCACGCTGCGCTATTTCAGGGAGTTGCTACCGGCCATGCACGAATATTCGATACTGATCTTCGATGATATTCACTGGAGTAAAGAAATGGAACAGGCCTGGGAAGAAATTAAACAGGATGCTTCCGTAACTTTGAGTATCGACCTGTTCTTTATCGGATTGGTTTTCTTCCGAAAGGAACATAAGGTAAAACAACATTTTACGATCCGTTTCTGATATGCGGGCTGCTCTCACCATAGTATTTTTTTTCTCTGGCGTCTGTTCCTTACTTGCGCAGGATTTCCCGGCGTACCAGAAAAGAATTTTTTCTGATGGGAGAAAGGAGTTACCCTACCGCGTTTTATCTCCCATGGGTGATACCACCCAAAAATATCCGTTGGTCATTTTTCTTCACGGCGCTTTTGAAAAAGGGAATGACAACGAGCACCAACTGAATATTGGTGGAAGATTTTTCATGCGCGATTCCATCCGTACAAAATACCCGGCCTATGTAATCTTTCCGCAATGTCCAGCGGAAGATCTTTGGGCCTATTTCGAAAACCAGGTTGATTTTTCCACCGGTTATGCGAAAGACTGGGTTTTCCCTTTCCGGAAAGAACCGACGGTTGTTTCCGCTTTAGTAAAAAAAATGATAGACGAATGGATTGGCTCAGGTAGAATAGAAACCACACAAGTGTACATTGCCGGACTTTCGCAGGGAGGAATGGGCGTACTCGATATGATTGCCCGTTACCCAGGAACCTTTGCTGCCGGACTTTCTATGTGCGGCGCTGGTGATCCATCAACTACTAAATTCATTGCAGGCAAAACAGCACTCTGGTTATTTCATGGTGATAAAGACATGGTGGTCCCCCATGAATTCTCACAGCAATTTTACAAACGATTAAAAAGAGCCGGTGCCAATACACGTTATTCGGAATATGCCGGTGTGGAACACAATTGCTGGGTAAAAGCGTTTGCCGAACCAGATCTAATGAGTTGGTTATTTGCGCAGAAGAAACAATAACTGCCCGATGAAATGCAACAGGCATTCCTTGGGCCTCAGCAGTTCTCGCAACACTGCAGTATCTTTGGCGCATGTTGTTACCCCCCTCTTTATTGCAATCACTTGAAGCAGTTCCCGGTTTTGACCGTGAAAGTTTTGAAGCGATACATGCATCGGGTGAACAGGTAACTTCGATCAGGGTTAATCCTGAAAAGACCATGGACCATGGATCATGGTCCATGAACAAGGTGCCGTGGTGTCCGCATGGTTATTACCTCTCACAAAGACCTTTCTTCACATTCGATCCCCTGTTTCATGCAGGCGCTTACTATGTGCAGGAGGCCAGCAGTATGTTTATCTGGAAAGCATTGGAAGAACTGGCAACAAAAGAACCGGATCAAAAAATACTGGACCTATGCGCGGCACCGGGTGGGAAGAGTACATTATTGGCCTCTTATTTCAGTGATTCGTTAGTAGTGGCCAATGAAGTGATCAAATCGAGAGCGGCCGTTCTGGTAGAGAATATTACCAAATGGGGATCGGGTAATGTGATTGTTACCAATAATGATCCATCACATTTCCAATCGCTTCCCGGTTATTTTGATGTGATGATGATTGATGCACCCTGTAGTGGCAGCGGCCTGTTCCGGAAAGACCCCTCAGCCACTGAAGAATGGAGCGAAGACAATGTGCAACTCTGCAGCCAGCGCCAGCAAAGGATCCTGGCAGATGTATTGCCCGCATTAAAGGAAGATGGTTTGCTGCTGTATTCTACCTGTTCGTATTCAACAGCAGAAGATGAAGCCATTGCAGATTGGTTGGTAAGAGAAATGGAAATGGAAAGCAGGCAGATCAGTGTTCCGGAAACCTGGGGAATTGTGGAAACCCTTTCACCGGAAAAGAAAGCTTACGGCTATCGTTTCTACCCGGATCGTGTAAAAGGGGAAGGCTTTTTTATCGCCGCATTCAAAAAGAAAGGACAGGCAATATATGGAAACGGTAAAGAACAACCACTCACCCGTTTAACCAAACAGGAAGAACAGCAGATGCATTCTTTTATTCAGTTGCCAGATACATTTTCCCTGTTCAAACAAAGCGAATCCATCAGGGCCATTCAAACAAGATGGGTAAAAGCGTTGCAACTGCTTGCCAAAGTATTGTACATTAAAAAAGCTGGCGTAGAGATCGGTACCATCAAAGGAAAAGATGTGATACCTGCGCATGAACTGGCCACCAGTAATTTATGGAAGGATATATTTACACCCATCACACTTACCAAAGAGCAGGCATTGCAATACCTGCGCCGGAAAGACCTTGTTCTGCCCGATGCTCCCAAAGGCTGGCAGTTGGTGGCTTATGAAGGGTTGCCACTGGGCTGGGTAAAAGTTTTACCCAACCGCATCAATAATTACTACCCTGCCGAATGGCGGGTATTGAAAGACTAAGGCATTGTACTATTAAATTTCCGCTGTGTAACTCCGTGTACTTTGCTTCTTCTGGGGTGAAATAAAATTTCATGCTGAAGCTATTTTCATTTTTCAGCGAAGGGGAAGCAATGACAGGGAGGTTTTCGCATAAATAGAAAAGATTCGAATACCTGTGGTCATAAGACCCCAAACGACAGAATTTCCTCTTTACCGCCCCTCTGCCACCTCATTTGTACCTAGATATCTCCTCGGATTCCGGGGACGAACAGAGGAGAACCCGAGGACGAATTGAGGAGGAACTGAGGACGAACAGAGAACAAACCGAGGAGGCAAAGAGGAGGCAATGAGGAGAATCCGAGGAGAAAAAGACGTTCGTACCACCGTTTCGAGAAGCCCGTACCACCAGTTCCCGAAGACCGTCACAAATCTGAGGGGGAAAATGGACGCTGGCAGTAAATTTGTTGCATCGGTCAATGCCAAGGCGTTTCGCACAGGATTTCCGGGCGTGCGAACCCAGAAGCCCTCTACCCGGCAGCGACAGGTTAAGCAAACTCATTTTTTTGCAATGAAGCAGTTCTTTGAATTATGGTAAATCCCAGGTTTCTAAACCCTGACCTAAAGATGTATAGCGAAGATTTGTTTCACTAAGAGCTGAAGAGAAAAAGAGCTAAAGAGAACGGTTCTTATTGCTGCTTTTCTCTTTTGCCCTTATCGAAAAGAGAGATATGCGCTTATTTTTTTGATAACCCAACGGGCTAAAAGAGTAAATTTGCGATACTGAAATTTTGAAGAACATGAAGATACTGAGTTGGCTGCTTGCCTTTTTTTGTACGTTAACGGTTACTGCACAGGATAAACTTGTGATCATGGGGAAGTCGCCGGATTATTATGTTGTGTATCCCGCTAACGGATCGGAGAACCTGCAAAACATCAGTAACCGTTTCGGGTTCTCAGTTACCAGGCTGAGCAGTTACAATCGTATTAATGTAAATCCCAATGCGGCTTTTGCAAAAGGTACCCGGATCAAAATACCTGTTACCAAAGACAACCTGCTACAACACGAAGGAGAGAATTGTGCGCCCGTGGTTCATATCGTCAGTAAAGGAGAAAATCTTTACCGCTTAAGTACAGCGTACCACAAAGTACCCATTGCTTCACTTCGCGAATGGAACAAGCTGAAGAAAGACATTGTAAAAAACGGGCAACAGCTCATTATCGGGTATATGGTGAATGCAAGCCCTGTTACCACTGCCGAGAAAAAAATAACGCCAGCGAAAGACATTCCCGCTATGGTTGGGCCTGTTGTTACGCAACAGGAAGACCCCAATAAGAAATACACTGAAAAGAAACAGACACCGGCCCCTGCACCATTGCGCAATGATATGCGGGGGGAATTGACTCCGGAAAAATCAGCTCCCGTAGTTAAACTACCTGTTACTGAAACAAACGCGGCTACCAAAACAGAGAAAAACAAAGAACCAGTTATTGAGGCCGAGTATACACCCAGGGAAGGTGATGAAGGTTATTTTGCCATTGGATATGCCGAGCACGGCAAAGACCAGGCACAGCAATTCCGCTCGGGTGATGCGGCTATTTTTAAAACCATCAGCGGCTGGACAGACCGTAAATTTTATGTGCTGATGAATGATGTGGCACCTAAAACCATTATTCGCATTACAGGTACTGCCAATAAAACCATTTGCGCCATGGTACTGGGACCATTGCAGGAAACAAAAGGCGCTTCCGGTTTGTTGTTGCGTTTGAGTAATTCCGCTGCGTCTGCATTAGGATTGACGGACCAGAAATTCACGATTACGATTACTTATTTTGAATGATTAAAAGATGTGCATGAAACAGTTGCTTGGTTTGTTTAGTTTGGTTACGGTACTATTTGGTAATTGTGTGTATTCGCAGGATGGATTGTCTCCGGCAGAATTTGAAAAACGCATCAATGCCCAGCAACCGCAATTGCTGGATGTGAGAACCGCCAGCGAATATCAGTCGGGTCATTTGAAAAATTCTTTGCAGGCCGACTGGCTGAGCAAAGAACAGTTTTCGGATCGTATCCAATACATCGATAAATCCAAACCGGTACTTGTGTATTGCTTATCTGGTGCCCGCAGTGCCGCCGCCGCGAAATATTTGCAGGAAAATGGGTTCACCAATGTACAGAATTTAAAAGGCGGTTTGCTTGCCTGGAAACAGGAAGGTAAACCGGTAGAAGGTACTGTCAACAAACCACAATTGAGTAATAAACAATACAAGGAGTTATCTCAATCGGCGGAACTGGTATTGGTTGATTTCGGCGCTGAATGGTGCCCGCCCTGTAAAAAAATGGAACCGGTTTTACAACAACTGCAAACTGACCTGCCGGGTAAGTTTACATTGATAAAAGTGGATGGCGGAATAGATACTGATGTAATGAAGGCGCAGAAAGTAGATGCCTTACCTGTATTTGTTATCTACAAAAATGGGAAAGAAGTGTGGCGGAAACAAGGTGTTGTAGCATTGGATGAATTGAAGAAGCAACTTCAGTAATAAGTCAGAATTAAAAATTAAAAAGTCAAAAATCAAAATTCAAAAGGGAAAAACTTGCTTTTGCCTTTTGAATTTTTAATTTTGATTTCCACTGAAATGATAACCGCGTAAAAAATCTTCTACCAACATTCTTTTCTTTCCTTCCAATTGCAGATCCAGGATGTAGAGATAACCATCTGCACAGGAAAATCTGAGAAAGGTTTTTCCATCGGAGAATACTTTACCGGCAGGCTGCGAGTCTGCGGCATGTTCTTTTTTGCTTCGATATACTTTTAAGATCTTATCATCCAGCACAGTTAAGGCGCCGGGAAAAGGAGAGAGCCCTCTTACAAAATTGTGTAGCTCATCAACTGGCCGATTCCAATTAATCTGGCAAATTTCGGTAGTTAATTTTGGTGCGTGTTTCAATACGGCCGACTGGGCACCGGCAACTGCAGACTGGGCAAGCTCCTGGATATTTCCATTGGTCATGTTACTGATTGTTTCAACCAGCAGGTCTGCCCCGATGAGCTTCATCCTGTCGTGCACCTCTCCGGTTGTTTCATCTTCGCCGATTGGAAAACTTTTTTGTAACAGGATATCGCCGGTGTCTATTTCATGTTTCAGTTTAAAAGTAGTAACGCCGGTTTCTTTTTCGCCATTGATTACGGCCCAGTGAATGGGTGCTGCACCGCGGTATTGCGGCAAAACCGAACCGTGAAGATTAATGGTTCCCAACGGCGGCATATTCCAGACTATTTCCGGTAACATGCGAAAAGCAACTACGACCTGTACATCTGCTTTTAATGCGCGCAATTCTTCTAAAAAAACGGGGTTCTTTAATTTCTCCGGTTGCAGCAGGTGTAATCCGTTCTCTACGGCATATTTTTTAACCGCACTCTCCGTTAATTTCATTCCACGACCGGCAGGTTTATCAGGTGCGGTAATTACACCTACTATGTTACAGCCCGCCCGCACCAATGCATCCAGCGACGCAACTGCAAAATCGGGGGTGCCCATGAATATCATACGGAGTTTTTGCTCTGACATGTTACAAAGATAATATTGGTTTATTAGTTTACTGGTAATTGAGTACATCACTTATTTTCTTACCAATAAACCATCCACTACTCAAAATCAGGATACAGCAAATATTTTTTTCGGATCTTTTTAAAAGCATCCAGCTTGGGTTGCCAGCTTTGACGGATTTCGGCTTCTGTTTTGCCGGCTTTGATCTGTTCCATTAATTCACTGTTACCTGCCAGGCGGTTAAACGAATTATTCATGGGATTGCCTGTTTTGGGTAAGCGAAAAAAAATTTCTTTATCCGGAAACAGGCGATAGGCTTCGAGTACATATTTGATCTGTACTTTATTATCAACCTGCTTCAATACTTCTTCATTACTGCCGTAGAGATTCCATCCATAGCATAACTGGTCTTTCAGCTTTGGCTCTTTGGCCCCATCGCGGCTTGTTGGCGTGAATGCATATAGGTTTTTGGGAAGTGATGGATGTCCGAAGATAACAAAAGGATGATCGGTTCCACGGCCTTCGCTGAGTATGGTGCCTTCGAATAAACAGGTGCTGCCATACCAGTATACGGAAGCCATATCGGCTATATTGGGCGAAGGTTTTACAGGCAATTGGTATTTGCTTTTATGCGTGTAATTGGCGCATTTGATCACCTGGAAATGAAACAGCGTGTCTTTCGAATTTTCAGCGCGCAGATAGTAATCATGTTTCTGGTTGGCTTTTTCGCTCAGCCATCTTTCGCCGGCGATCATGAACGCGTATTCGGCCATCGTCATCCCATACACGGTTGGTACGGGTTGCATGCCCACAAAACTTTTGAAAGCTGTATCCAGAACCGGCCCGTCAACATAAAAACCATTGGGGTTGGGTCGGTCGAGTATCATGAGTGGTTTGCTGTTCTCAAAAGCGGCTTCCATGAATTCCTGCAGTGAGGAAATATATGTATAGAAGCGTGTACCTACATCCTGAATATCGAACAGCAGTATGTCAACATCAGCCAGGTCTTCAGGTGTTGGTTTGTGTTTCTTGCCATACAATGAAATAACAGGGATACCTGTAGCAGGATCGTTGTAGTTGTCTACTTTTTCACCTGCGTCGGCTATGCCGCGAAAGCCATGCTCGGGACCAAATGCTTTGGTGATTTTTATGCCGAGTGATAGAAGCGTATCCACCAGGTGGCGCTTACCAATAGTAGCCGTATGATTGGCAAATATGCCCACCCGTTTGCCTTTCAGGAGGGGCAGGTACACCTGCGTACGATAAGCCGCCGGCAGTATTTCGGCCTGTGAAATGGCTTTTTGAGGTAAAAACAGGTTGGCTCCCAATGCCAGGAAGAACAGAACAAGTATTTTTTTCATATGAGGGCTTTACAAGCGTGAAAGTTAACCAAAAAACCTTGCCGGTTCTTGAATTTGGATTGTACTTTTGGCGCCGGAAATCGGTATTTCTTTTTTCTGGTTGGTCATGTATTTCTTCAGCTGAAGAGTACGATACCGCAACAAGTGCGGGACAGGCGCAACGGATGCTGAGAAAAGAGCGATAGCTGGCTCCTACATTATTTACATTCAAAAATGCAACATGCAACAAGTAAAAAAAGGTGATACGATTAAAGTTCACTATCATGGAAAATTAACCGATGGTACCACTTTCGATTCTTCTGAAGGCCGCGAGCCATTGGAGTTTGAAGTTGGTGGTGGTATGGTAATCCCCGGTTTTGACCAGGGCGTAACCGGTATGACCATTGGTGAAAAAAGAACCATAACAATACCCGCCGATGAAGCGTATGGTCCCAAGCAGGAAGAAATGATTATGGAATTTCCGAAAGAACGTTTCCCCGCTGATATGGCACCCGAGGCAGGAATGCAACTGAACATGAGCAATGGACAGGGACAAAACTTCCCGGTTGTGATCGTAGAAGTAAGAGATGAAGTGGTGATACTGGATGCCAACCATCCACTGGCCGGCGAAGACCTGACTTTTGACCTGGAACTGGTAGAAATCGGTGGCGCTGCGCCTTTGATCATTATGCCGTAGGGGGCAATTCATAATTAGTAATTAATAATTGTTTCCATAAAAGAGTCCGATAGTTTTCTATCGGACTCTTTGCATTGATAGTACTCCTCAATTACTAATTGCTAATTATTAACGTGTTGTGCTATTAATTTCCTCTGTGTAGCCCAGTGTTCTCTGTATCTCTGTGTTGAAAAAAATAAAACCAGTTTTAGAACGAAGTTTTTTCAACACAGAGGTACAGAGGTTAGGAGTTGCACAGAGAACCTCCGTCATTATAATATCTTTCATTAGCACAACACGTTAATTATTAATTTTTAATTACCTCCTCATCCACCATCCCAGCCAGATACCGCATAGTCCCCAGCTGGCGAGGGCATCGACCAGGTGAGCGCGTACATCAAATATTTTATACCAGATGAATTGGTTATAGGGTTCATTAATGAATACGATGAGACCCGTGAAGAGGCAGGCCATAAAAATATTTACAAAACTTGTTTTGCCCCATTTGCCAAGGATCCAGCAAAGCAACCATACCATGAACATAGAAGCAACCAGGCCACGGAACATGTTCATGTACATCTCATTCATACTAATGTTGAACGATTGGTGGTACTGGATAAACGCCCATGGTTTGTGCATGTTCTTTTCGCCAGCCTTGGTAGCTTCATCAAAAGAACTGCCTTTGGGAACAGAGGGAAGCAGGTAACCCCCTTCTTTTTCAAGGTGGGCATTCAGTACACTCATGATGGTATCCTGTTTAGCCGTATAATCCTGCGAAGGACGGTGAAGGTCGAGCATGGTCCATGAAAGAGTTTGCCAGATAAAAATGAGCAAACCGCCAACAATGGCACCGATAATGGATTTCTTCATATGGAAGGTTTTGATTGAGACAACAAAATAGAAAACGGTTTCTGTATTTGCAAGGGGTGTTCGTGAGGCGTGAATCGTCAACCGTGAGAGGTCAATCGTGAGTTGGGGATGTCTCTGCCCTTATTTTACTCACGGTTGACGATTCACGCCTCACGAACAACACTTATCTTGCTGGAAAATACAATCATGCTCACTGGTTATTCATATACTGTTACTGAAAGATTTCTGCGCTATGTTCAGATTGATACACAGAGTGATCCGCAAAGCGATACGCATCCCAGTTCTGACAAACAAAAAACACTTTCACAGTTATTGGCCAATGAATTATTTGAAATGGGTTTGGCCGATGCGCATACAGACGAATACGGGTACGTGTATGCAACGATTCCATCAACAACGGGTAAACATGTACCAGTGGTCTGCTTTTGCAGTCATGTAGATACCGCACCTGATTGCAGCGGAACCAATGTAAAACCTATTGTACATACAAATTATACTGGGTCCGATATTATTTTACCCGATGATGCTATGCAGGTGATACGGGTAACGGATTATCCCTATCTCAAAGAACATATCGGCAACAATATCACTACCGCCAGCGGATTAACCTTACTGGGAGCGGATGATAAGGCGGGAGTAGCGGAAATTATGGATCTGGCAAATTACCTTGCTACCCATCCCGATGTAAAACATGGCATCATTAAAATTTTATTTACACCTGATGAAGAAGTGGGACAGGGAACAGATAGACTGGACCTTGTAAAACTGGGGGCTGATTATGCCTATACGCTGGATGGCGGAGAACTGGGCACTTTCGAGGACGAGACGTTTAGTGCAAATGCGGTTACGATTGTAATTGATGGCGTGATCTCTCATCCGGGTTATGCAAAAGGCAAAATGGTAAATGCTTTAAAAATTGCCGGGGAGATCATTGCTTCTTTGCCCAAAACGGAATGGTCGCCCGAAACAACAGAAGCCAGGCAGGGATTTGTTCACCCGCTGCACATAAATGGTCTTGCAGAAAAATGTACGATCGAATTCCTGATCAGGGATTTTACTACCGGGAAATTGGCCATACACGAAGCAAAGCTGAAACAACTGGCAGAAAAGGTGGTGGCGAATTATCCCAATGCCACCATGCAGTTCCTGGTAAAAGAACAGTACCGGAATATGAAAGAAGTGCTCGATCTGCATCCATATATTACGCAATATGCAGAACAGGCTTATCAACGTGCTGGCTTAACTGTGATAAAAGAACCCATACGTGGCGGAACAGATGGCAGCCGACTGAGTTTTATGGGATTGCCTTGTCCCAATATTTTTACCGGCATGCAGGCCATCCACAGCAAACACGAATGGATAGGAGAGCGGGATATGAAAAAAGCGGTAGATGTTTTGGTTGAACTGGTTCAGGTGTGGGAGCAAAAAACAACTGAATCATGAATATTGAACAAGGAATTTTGAATGTTGAAGGAGAATTTGCACAAGCAAGCCAGTTCAACATTCAAGATTCCTTGCTCGATATTCGATGTTCTCTCCCTTTTTTGTAATATTTCTTTCTTTTCCCCGACTAACTCTTTGTAACTTTCTAAAAACTATCTATATGAATATACTTGCAGATTATTGGTGGCTGCTGGCAGCAGTTATCATTGTATTCAGCGGGCTGGTTACAGTAAACCAGGGGACCATAGCCGTTGTTACCCTGTTTGGTAAATACCGCCGTATTTTACGTCCCGGGTTAAATTTCAAAATTCCCATTTTGGAACAGGTCTTTAAAACGGTCAGCATACAGAACCGCTCCGTAGAACTGGAGTTCCAGGCCGTAACGCTTGACCAGGCTAACGTGTATTTTAAAAGCATGTTGCTATACTCAGTTATTAACCAGGATGAGGAATCTATTAAAAATGTTGCTTTCAAATTTATCAGCGATAAAGACCTTATGCAGGCATTGATACGTACTGTGGAAGGAAGTATCCGGGGATTTGTGGCAACGAAAAAACAAGCGGAAATATTATTGCTTCGCAGGGAAATTGTTGAGTTTGTGAAAGAACAGATTGATATATCACTGGAAGGCTGGGGTTATCATTTGCAGGATCTGCAGATCAACGATATCACATTCGACCAGGTTATTATGGAAAGCATGAGCAGGGTAGTGGCCAGTAATAACCTGAAAGCCGCAGCAGAAAATGAAGGACAGGCCTTACTGATCACCAAAACCAAGGCAGCTGAAGCAGAAGGTAACGCGATCAAGATCTCTGCCAATGCAGAAAAAGAAGCGGCACGTTTGCGCGGACAGGGTGTGGCGCTTTTCCGCGAAGAAGTGGCCAAGGGTATGAGCCAGGCTGCTGAGCAGATGAAACAGGCCAACCTGGATACCAATGTGATCCTGTTCAGTATGTGGACGGAAGCCATTAAGAATTTTGCTGAAGTAGGAAAAGGTAATATCATTTTCCTGGATGGCAGCCCAGAAGGAATGGAAAACAACATGCGCCAGATCATGGCAATGGTTAAAATGAAAGAGATGCAGAAAAGCTAGGGAATGCTAGGGAATGTTGAACAAGGAATATTGAACAAGGAATGCCGAAGTAACGTTTTGTTACTTCGGCATTTTTTTAGAATTTATGAAATGACTCCTGTGTTCTTGCTAGTTTATATTGCGGTCTTTTTAAAGAATAGGACCTTAATAATATCAGCGGTTACCACATATAAGATAAGAATCCCGGTAATGATACCTAATAATTGAAAAGGTGGTACTACGAAACCAAGGTCTTTTGCAAAAGGCATGAATGGCAGGGCCAGGGTAATAATTAGTCCGAAAACGCTTAAGGCGATCAATAGTTTACCTGGCATGCTTTTCAATAAAGATTTATGGGTACGTACTACGAACAGGATCAATAATTCGGTACAAATAGATTCTATGAACCATCCGGTATGAAACATGTCGGCATCGGCTTTGAATAACCTGTAGAGTGCATAGAATGTCAGGTAATCAAACACCGAACTATGCAGGCCGAATACGATCATAAAGTTCTTGAGTTGTTTCAGGTTCCATTTCTGCGGCACCATTAGCTGGTCTTCATCAACATTGTCTGCGGCTACGGCCATGTAAGGAAAATCGGTCAGGAAATTCGTGAGCAGAATCTGTTGCGGCAGCATGGGCAGGAAAGGAAGGATCAAAGAAGCGCCTGCCATACTGAACATATTTCCGAAAGTAGCGCTTGTGTTGGTATAGATGTATTTGAGTGTGTTTAAAAAAGTTCTTCTGCCTTCGAGTATACCCGCATTCAATACGGCGAGGTCCTTTTCCAATAATACCACATCGGCAGCTTCTTTTGCTACATCAACGGCATTGTTAGTACTGATACCCACATCCGCTGCATTAATGGCGGCCACATCATTAATGCCGTCGCCCATGTAGGCTACGGTGCTTCCGGCTTTACGGAAGGCCTTTACGATGTTCTCTTTTTGCTGCGGTTCTATTTCTGCAAATACATTGGCCTGTTGTACACGCTGTACCAGGGCCTCCGGACTCATTTTGCTGATCTCTTCGCCAGATACGACAACGCAATTCTTCAACCCCATTTTTTCTGCGATAAAAGCGGCTACCAGTTTATTATCCCCGGTAATGATCTTCAGTTGTACACCGTTTTTGCGTAGCGTTTCTATTACGTCTACCACACCTTCTTTTGGCGGATCGTATAATAATACGAAGCCTGCAAAGATCATCTGCTGTTCATCTTCAATACCCAATGGTTTATCGCCGCTGCAGGATTTGTAACAAACACCAATGGTGCGGTATCCCTGGTTGCTGTATTGCTGGTAAAGCGTATTAATGTTCTCTTTCGCTTGTTCTATTGGAGTAATACTACCATCCGGCTGAAGTGTCTGCGAACATTTGGCCAGGATATTATTCAAAGCGCCTTTGGTGATCACCTGGTATTGCCCTTCTTTTTCTACTGATACACTTAAGCATTTCCGGATAAAATCATAGGGGATCTCATCTTTTTTCGTGTAATTATCCGCGTTCATATCCGGCAAACTGCGCAATGCTTCGTCCATGGGGTTGGCGAATCCAGATTCAAAACGGGCATTCAGGTAGGCCAGTTGTTTTACAGCCGCGTTTTCCTTTCCGTCAATGCCAACGATCGAAGAAACGGTTAATACCCCTTCCGTAAGTGTGCCTGTTTTATCTGAGCAGAAAAGATCTATTTCACCCAGGTTTTGTATGGAGGATAATTTTTTAACGATCACTTTCTGTTTTGCCATCCGTTTGGCGCCCGCACTCATGGCAATGGTCATGATGGCGGGTAATAATTCGGGTGCCATGCCTACTGCCAATGCCAGTCCGAATAACAGCGAATCAATCAGGGGTCTGCCAAAATAAATGTTCACAACCAGGATAACGATGGCCAGTACAATGGTGATCTGCATTAATAAAAAACCAAACTTGCGGATCCCTTTTTCAAAAGCGGTTTCCTCGGGTGGTTTGGTTAAACTGGCTGAGATATTTCCAAATACCGTATTCTTCCCGGTTAATACGGCAATGGCTTTGCCGGTGCCGCTAACAACGCTGGTTCCTTCAAAAAGGGTATTGGTTCTTTTAGAGATACCGGTTTCAGCGGGCAGCACACCAATGGCTTTTTCCGAAGGATAAGTTTCACCGGTAAGTGTGGCTTCATTGGCATGAAGGTCTTTCTCTTCTATCAGCAAACAATCCGCAGGTATGATGTCTCCGGCGGAAAAAACAAGAATGTCTCCCTCAACGATCTCTTCCGAAAAAACATTGGTTTCTGCACCGTCCCGCAATACTTTTACTTTGGTCCGGATGATGGACCTGAGTTTCTCCACTGCTTTGCCCGCATGGCGTTCCTGTATAAAACTCATGATACCGGTAGCCAGCAGGATAAAAAGAATGATGAATACGTCTGATGTTTCGCCCAAAAAGGCCGAAAGAATAACAGCTGCCACCAGCAACAACACCAATGGGCTTTTGAATTGGGATAAAAAAAGCAGGATATCCTGCAAGACCGGGTTCTTCTCTTTTTTGGTTTCAGCGTTCAGCGCCAATCTGCGGCTGGCTTCCGTAGCGGAAAGACCGGTTTGGCTGGATTGCAGTTCAGTAATGAGTTCTGAAGGCTGGTATTGCCAGAATGATTGCAGGTTCATAGTGGTAGAATATCTAACAAGTTAGAACTTATTTAAGACCTGGCCTAGATAGATGGAATACCGATATGTGTAAAAGCTTTCCTAAAAAACAAGTCGTTCACATATTTATTCACAACCATACTGTTCTTTTGTAGAAGCATCTAATTTTAGCCTCACCTAAATTTACCCAGATGTTCGATCTGCTCCAGGTTGATACCCTTCAAAAAGCCGCGAATGCTATTCCGGCTGCCGCCGAAAAAATATCATTATGGTCGCTTCTTGAAAAAGGAGGATGGATCATGTATCCCTTATACCTGCTGTTTGCGGGGGCTATTTTTGTATTCATTGAACGACTGATCGCTATCCGCAAAGCATCGCGTATTGATCCGAACTTCATGAACATTATCCGCGACAATATTGTAACCGGTAATGTTTCCGCCGCGCGCAACCTCGCCAAGAATACCAATAACCCTGTTGCAAGGATGATCGATAAAGGTCTTCAACGCATTGGCAAACCCATTGATGCCATTGAAAAAAGCATGGAGAATGTAGGTAAACTGGAAATGTACAGTATGGAGCGAAACCTTTCTATCCTGTCGCTGATAGCCGGTATCGCACCCATGTTTGGTTTCCTGGGTACCATTGTGGGGATGATACAGCTGTTCTACGGTATTGCCAGTTCGGGGCAGTTTACACTGAATGATATTGCAGGTGGTATTTATGTAAAAATGATCACTTCGGGTACGGGATTGATCATCGGATTGCTGGCCTATATCGGCCACAATGCATTGACGACGCAGATCGATAAAACCGCCAATAAAATGGAAGCGGCCAGCGCGGAATTTATTGATGTGCTGCAGGAGCCTACCAGGTAATTAATAATTAGTTGACATATGAACCAGGCAGTTGTATATCAATGTAACCCAGTTGCGTCACACACTTCGGCGCTGGTGCTATTACTGAGCAAAACTGTACACAATAAATTATTAATTTCTAATTATTAATTTCTAATTACCCATCTCATGAATATCAGGAAACGATTAAAGTCTCACCCCGAAGTGCACACCGGCGCGCTGAACGATATTCTGTTCATCCTGCTGTTGTTCTTCCTGATCGTTTCAACCCTTGCCAATCCCAATGTGATCAAGGTTTCCAATCCCAAAGCGAAAAGTGATACCAAGTCCAAGCAAACGGTGGTTATAACGGTGGATAAGGACCAGAACCTATACCTGGCACAGAAAAAGATCACGATGGGTGAGCTGGAAACGGAACTGAAAGCCTATCTCGCCAAAGAAACCGATAAACCTTCGGTAGTAATCAATGGCGACAGCACTTCGCATTTAGGCACGGCCATCCGTGTAATGCAGGTAATCAAAAAACTAGGTGCAACACCTGTGATGGCGGTGGACAATAACGGGAAGCAATAATTTGAAAATGAACCGGCATTCCATTTTCAAATTGATATATTACATTTCACCATCCTGCCTTTACCCTGCATGTCTTTTCTTAATTCACAGGTATAGCCAGCTGTTTCGTACAGGCTTATTACTTCCTTGCCCAGTGCTTCATTGATCTCGAGGAAGATACTGCCTGTACTGCTCAGATGTTTTTTTCCGAATAAGGCGATCTTTCGATAAAACAATAGTGCATCATCATCGGGTACAAATAAGGCGAGCGAAGGTTCAAAAGCCAGTACATTTTTATGCATACTGCTTTCTTCTGATTGTTTGATATAGGGTGGATTGCTCACGATGATATCAAAAACGGGCAATGCGTCCCAATTCTTTTCCGCTAAAAAATCCAGTTGCGCAAATGCAATGGTGGCACCTAAATCGGATGCATTCTGCCTGGCAACCATTAATGCCGCGTCGCTAACATCAATCGCGCTGATCTCAAGATCCGGCAATTTCTTTTTCAACGAAACCGGTATGCATCCGCTGCCGGTACCAATATCCAATAACTTTTGACTTTTGACTGCTAACTTTTGACTTTCCCTCCAAATCCATTCCACCAATTCATCTGTTTCCGGCCGGGGAATCAAAACCGATTCATTCACATAAAATTTCATTCCCCCGAACCAGGCTTCTCCCAAAACGTATTGTACCGGCCGGTGTGTTGCCAGTTCATGGATGATACTGGTGAGCCGTACCATTTGTGCATCGGGTAAAAGCCCGGCCTTATCCAGCAAACGGTCAACTCTTTTTTTGCCCGTTACATGCTCCAATACCCAATTGCAGATGTTGGCAGCTTCGCGTTCATCGTACAGTTTTTTGAGCTCGGTAAGGGTATATAAATGGGCTTCGGGCAGCGTCATGCTGCAATGTTAGCACCATTTGGTTATTTTTGCCAATTCTGTATGAACGAGATTGATCAAAAGTATATGCAACGTTGTATGGAACTGGCCCGTTTGGGCGCCGGTTCTGTGGCACCCAACCCAATGGTAGGCGCGGTGCTTGTGCATGCTGGAAGAATCATAGGGGAGGGATACCACCAGCAATACGGGCAGGCACATGCCGAGGTGAACTGTATCAATAGCGTGCCGGAAGCGGATCAGGTATTGATCTCCTCTTCCACACTTTATGTTTCCCTGGAACCCTGCGCTCATTTCGGCAAAACGCCACCCTGCAGCGACCTGATCATCCGGAATGGGATCAAAAAAGTAGTAATAGGCTGCCGGGACCCATTTATGGAAGTAGACGGAAAAGGAATCGAAAAACTTCAGCAAGCAGGCGTAGAAGTGATAACAGGAATTGCTGAAGCCGCCTGCAAAGAGTTGAACAGGCGTTTTTTCTGCATGGTACAAAAAAAGAGGCCGTATGTTATTCTGAAATGGGCGCAAACTGCCAATGGAATGATAGCGGGTAATTCTTCAGAAAGAGTATTGATCAGTAATGAGTATTCCAACCACCTGGTGCATCAATGGAGAAGCGAAGAAGCAGCGATACTGGTAGGAACGAATACGGCAATGCATGATGACCCTTCACTCACCAACCGTTTATGGACAGGTAACAGTCCTGTTCGGATGGTACTCGACATGCATTTACGCCTGCCAAAATCATTGCAGTTATTCAACCCGCAACAAACCACTGTTGTGATCAATGCACAAAAAGAGGCAGTTGAAGGAAATATCGTGTATAAAAAAGCAGAAGCCAGTGATGCTGTTGTAAAGCAAATCCTGTCAATAGCTTACCAACTGCAATTACAAAGTATACTGGTAGAAGGCGGCGCACAACTGCTTCAATCATTTATAAGCGAAGGCTTCTGGGATGAGGCGCGTATCATTACCAATACTACACTAACCATTGCCAACGGATTACCAGCGCCAACACTTGCTAAAGAAGTGTTGATGCAAAAGCAGCAACTGCAAAACGATACAATTACTTTCTTTACCAACTAACCAATAAATCAGTAAACCCAAAATGTTCTATCTCACCGGCAGTATCATACTAAACAGCTATCTCACGCTGGCATTTAAAGCCTGCGAAAAATACGGTATCAATATTTTTCAAGCAATTGTATTCAATTACATTACCTGTGTAATAACCGGCTCATTTGTCAACGGCTCGTTTCCCATAAATGCTGAAACAGCACAAAGTGCCTGGTTCCCATGGGCCTGTGTAATGGGTGTTTTATTTGTTTCCATCTTTAATGTAATTGGCATAACGGCACAGAAGCTAGGTGTAGCGGTAGCATCTGTAGCCAACAAATTATCGTTGATCATACCTGTTGTGCTATCAGTGTACTTATACGGAGAATCGGTGCAGGGATGGAAACTGTGCGGTGTAATACTGGCTTTAGTGGCTGTGGTGTTTACCTGTTATCCAAATACATCACGGAAAACGGGTGCAGAAAATACCATACAAAAATGGCAATACTTCCTGCCTGTTATCCTGTTTGTAGGAAGCGGGTTACTCGACGCTTTGATTAACCACGTACAGCAGACCTATGTTACCGAAGCAAATAACAATGCCTACCTGATATCCGGGTATTTATCCGCAGCAACTATCGGCTCAGTATTGTTACTGATTCAGTTTATCAGGGGCAAACAGAAGTTTGCGTTTAAAAATCTGGCCGCCGGTATCATTATCGGCATACCGAATTATTTTTCTATCTGGTGCCTGGTAAGATTCCTGAAACAAAGTCCCTGGCAGAGTAGTGCCAGTATCCCGGTAAATAATATGGGGATTGTATTGTTCAGTTCGGTGGTTGCCTGGCTGTTGTTTAGAGAAAAATTATCAAAACTGAATTGGGCGGGCATCCTGTTATCGCTTGCTGCCATTTACCTGATCGCCTTCGGAGATACTTTATGATTGAGCCAGATTACTACCAAACAATAGAAAAAGCATCCTTTGCCGAATACAAAGACAGGGGCAGTAAATTCATTGCCTATGCCTATCCTGTTCAAAACCTGGACGACTGCAAACAATACCTGCAACAATTAAAGAAGGAGCATCCCAAAGCGGTGCATCATTGTTTTGCTTACCGGATTGGATGGGACGGGAACCAATTCAGGGTAAGTGATGACGGAGAACCATCCGGTTCGGCCGGTAGGCCCATTCTAGGGCAGATAGACAGTAAACAGTTAACGGATGTAACCGTTATCGTGGTCCGTTATTTTGGCGGAACATTATTGGGTGTTCCCGGGCTCATACAGGCGTATAAATCCGCTACGGCCATGGCGTTGCAGCTGGTGCCAATCATACAAAAACCGATAGAGATACTGTATGAACTGCATTTTGATTATACATTAATGAATGAAGTAATGATGGTGGTAAAACAAACCGGTTGCAGTGTGGCAGCGCAGGAAATGCAATTGTTTTGTTTACTGAAAATAGGAATCCCCAAGGCAAGGATGGAAGAGGTATTATATAAACTGAAACAGATCCATTCCGTAGAAGTGATCAGGTCTGTAACCAGCTGATGAACCTTAGGCTTTCCCGGTTAATTTATAAACATAATAACCAACGATCTCCTTCAAAAAATAAGTCCAGTCGTTTAAAACCTTCGTGCTTGGTACCAAAAGGTTACCGATATCTATGGTTTGCGGAACCACTTTATAGGCGCAGGGAAAGGGAATACAGCCAACGCCATTTTTTGTAAAAACGCTCACTGATCGTTTCATGTGCATGGCCGAAGTGATCAGGATAAACGGCGGCTGCAGATGCAATGAATCAATGATCTGTTTGGTAAAGACCCCGTTCTCATGCGTATTACGCGACCTGCTTTCAATAATAATATCTGATTCTTTTATTCCGTTTGCAATAAACTGCTCTGTGAGAAAAAAAGCTTCTGCGGGCTCATCCTGGTTAAGTTTGCCCGTGCCGCCGGAAACGATGATCTTATTGATAAACCCCTGGTGATATAAATTGGCTGTAGCGATAAACCTGTCGGCGTCGTCGCCAAAATATCCTTTTTTATTTTTATCATATCCGGCCAATCCACCCAGTACGATACCGGCGCTGTAATGAGTATTAACAGGCAAAACAGTGGGCGAGGGCTGCCATGCTTTCACAAACGAGTTGTAAATAAAAGGATTGGTAAATACAACCGCCAGTAAGATAACCGTAATGCGTAATCTTTTTCTTGTCCGCTGATTTTTACTGAACCATAACCAGATAAGTAATATGACGATCCAGAAAAAAGGAACGATCAGGAAGAGCAATACTTTAGATAGAATGAAAAACATAAGCGAGTTATTACCACAAGATAACATGTTGTGCACTATTAAAAGAGAATACAATCTCAAGAATTCTCTGTGCAGCTCCATGCTCTCTGTATCTCTGTGTTGAAAAAAATAACATCTTTATAGAATTTTTTTTCAACACAGAGATACAGAGATTAGGAGTCGCACAGAGGAAGCTTAATAGCAGAACATGTTACAAGATAAATAATCCTTCTTTTGCGGCTACGCTGTATTTTTCTTATTGTGAAAAACGGTTGCTTACGATCAGTTCTTTGCTGCCCGGCGTATACACATAAAATCCTTCGCCGCCTTTTACACCCAATTTCCCGGCCATAACCATGTTTACCAATAACGGGCAGGGAGCATATTTCTGGTTGCCAAATCCATTGTACAATACATTTAATATACTCAAACACACATCCAATCCAATGAAATCAGCCAGTTGCAAGGGTCCCATAGGGTGTGCCATACCGAGCTTCATTACCGTATCTATCGCTTCAACACCTGCCACTCCTTCATAAAGACTGTAAATCGCTTCATTGATCATGGGCATTAATATGCGGTTGGCAATAAATCCCGGGTAATCGTTAACCACGCAGGGCGTTTTGCCAAGTTGGCTGCTTAAAGAAACAATTGCATCTGTTACTTCTTTGGAAGTAGCGTATCCATTAATGATCTCTACCAGTTTCATTACCGGTACCGGGTTCATAAAATGCATACCAATTACTTTTTCGGGCCGTTTGGTAACCGCTGCAATTTTTGTGATAGAAATGGAGGAAGTATTGCTGGCAAGTATGGCATTGGCCGGGGCAGCAGCATCCAACTGTTTAAATATATTCAGTTTCAGGTCTATGTTTTCAGTAGCAGCTTCCACAACAAGGTCGGCATGGGCGGCACCTTTGGCCAGGTCGGTTTCGGTACTGAGATTGGCTAAAGCAATTTTCTTCTGTTCTTCCGATAAAGTTCCCTTGGTTACCTGCCGGTCAAGGTTTTTACCGATGGTTTGAAAGGCTTTTTCCAGTTGGGCGGCACTAACATCTACCAAGGTAACGGCAAACCCGGTTTGTGCAAATACATGTGCGATCCCATTTCCCATGGTACCTGCACCAATCACGGTAATATTTTTCAATGACATCTGTTGGAAAGATTTGTACGGTTTGGCAATCAATTACCCGCAAATGTAAAAGCTTCGCCTGCCATATCAGCGATTTGGGCAAGAAATTTAGGCAAAGCCATCTATGATGAGCTCCCCCCAATCCTGTAGATCGTAGTTAATTTTTCTTCTTAAAGTCCCCTCTTTTCCATGCCTGTATAAAATCTGCCCAGGCAGCAGGGTTAAGAATATTCATAGGAGGAATCTGTCCGCTGTAATATGCTTTGGTGGCCTGTTGGCGAAGCTGGTAGTTGACCGCTTCCCTGCCATCGGCGGGCAAGCTGTTGATTAAAAGCCTTCTTTGGGCCTCATCTGTGTTTTTCCGGGCTGTTTCATACAGGTCATCCGGTGCCTTGTTATTCACAAAATCCCGCTCAAACTGCTCGCGGGTGGGCCTTGGTTTCAGGATGGTGGCGGGCAGGTAAGCCGTATCACTTACCAATAACTGAATTACGCTGTACTGATTGCCTACCAGGTTACCTGGAATATCTATGCTTCGGTTCTTAAAACCGATGCTGGAGAATGTGATCTTATCGCCTTTTAATACAGCTATCGAAAACACACCGTCGTAGCTGGTAATGGTTCCACGGCCCTTTCCTTCCACAATCACACTACAAGAGGGAATGCCCTGCAGACTGTCTGCGGTCATCACTACCCCATACAATTGTACCACAGAATCGCGGTAAGGACTTACTTGCTGCGCCATACCCTTTTGGAGGCCAAGCAAAGCAACCAGTAAAAAAGCGTATTGTAACAGTTTCTTCATTCGGGTCAAAAATACAAAGCCTTTGTACACAAAATTCATCCGGCAGGTGAACTGCTCCCTAAATCAGGCTATTTCCAACAAAGTAAGGGCGCAAGCAGTTAACTTTGCAGCCTGATTTCTTTTTTAACAAAAACTTTCGTGATGACAGAAGCAGAGATACTCAAGGCACTAAGCAATGTGCAGGAACCCGATCTGGGCAAGGACCTGGTTACCCTTAATATGGTAAAAGACATAGCCATTAACGGCAACAACGTAAGTTTTACCATTGTATTAACCACACCGGCCTGTCCGATGAAAGATATGATGCGCACAGCCAGTGAAAATGCGGTGAAATTACTGGTAAACAAAGCAGCAAACGTACAGGTAAACTTTACAGCCAATACCACCACTACCCGTAAAGGCAACCAGCAGGTGTTGGCGGGTGTAAAAAATATTATTGCCGTTGTTAGCGGAAAGGGCGGTGTAGGAAAAAGTACAGTAGCTGCCAACCTGGCTCTGGCATTGGCCGAAGGGGGAGCTGCTGTGGGATTGATGGATGCTGATATTTACGGCCCCAGCGTACCCATTATGTTTGGTGTAAGAGGTGAAAGACCGATGATGAAAGATGTGAATGGAAAAGGGATGATCGTTCCATTGCAGAAATACGGCATTAGCCTGATTAGTATCGGGTTGCTGGTTGATGAAAAAAATGCGGTGGTTTGGCGTGGTCCCATGGCCAGCAGTGCCATCCGCCAGTTTATTACCGATGTGGAATGGGGTGACCTGGATTACCTCATCATCGACATGCCACCTGGCACCGGCGATATCCATTTAACGTTAATGCAGACCGTGCCCGTTACCGGGGTGGTGATCGTTACTACTCCACAGACCGTTGCATTGGCCGATGCGAAAAAAGCCATTGCCATGTTTGGCCAGGCGCAGATCAATGTTCCCATTATCGGGCTGGTAGAAAATATGGCTTATTTCACGCCGGCAGAATTGCCGGATAACAAATATTATCTGTTTGGAAAAGAAGGCGGCAAGCGACTGGCTGAAGAATACGATCTGCCGTTCCTGGGCCAGGTGCCATTGGTGCAAAGTATCCGTGAGGGCGGCGATAACGGGGTGCCGGTAATGGTAGGTGAAGATGAGATCACCAAAAAAGCATTCAGAAATTTTGTATCCGGTGCCGTTCGGAATATTGCCATGCGCAATGCGAATGTTGCACAGACAAAGCCCATTGTAATGGCTGAGTAAACCTGCACCAGAAATGAAAGTTCTTCATAAGCCGCAGATTCGCAAATTACATTGATTTTGTACATGATAATCTGCAAACCTGCGGCTAAACTTTTTCTTCCGGAAACTTCTAATCATAACAGCAGCAATGGCTTATGCCCCATGCCGTAATCTTACCTGCAAATAACCTGTATACATCCCTTTTTTAGCCAGTGGTAAATCTCTTGGCTACGGGGATTTATGCAATCAGGTTACAAAACGAAAATCTTCCGTTGTAATTCCCCTGGTTAATTTTACCTGATGGAACAGATACATCAGCACGACCATCACGACCACCATGGCCATCACCATGGGCATCACCAGGTTACAAGTGTTAACACGGCATTTATCATCGGCATTATCTTAAATGCTGGTTTTGTTGTTGTTGAACTGGTATTGGGTTTCTCCTCTTCCTCTCTTGCTTTGATTTCCGATGCCGGGCATAATGCCACAGATGTTTTCAGCCTGCTGCTTTCTCTTTTTGCATTTAAGATGATGAAAGTAAAGACCTCTGACAAGTATACCTACGGGTATAAAAAACTCAGCATATTAACTTCTTTACTGAACGCTATATTATTGGTAATAACTACGGTTGTTATATTTTATGAAGGATTTCGCCGTATCAATTCACCTGTTGAAATACAGGGGAAAATGGTATCGCTGGTCGCTTTTATCGGGATAGCCGTTAACGCGATATCTGCCTGGCTGTTTTTCCGGAACAAAGAAAAAGACATCAATATCAAAGGAGCATACCTGCATTTGTTGAGCGATGCATTGGTTGCATTGGGCGTTGTTATTGCCGGGCTGGTCATCTATTTTACCAACTGGTTCTGGCTGGATACGGTAATCAGTTTTGCCATCGGCATCATTATCCTTCTGGCAACCTGGAACCTGCTGAATGAAAGCATCCGGCTTTCATTGGATGGTATTCCGAAAGACATTAACTTGGAAATGGTAAAACAAACTATTCTTGCCTACGAAGTGGTTAAAAAAATATACCATATCCATATCTGGCCAATCAGCAGCAGCGAAAATGCAATGACGGCGCATATCGAAGTTGCTTATAAAGATATCATTGCATTCAATGAGGTGAAGCAGGAGATCAAACATAAGCTGGAACATATTAATATACAT
This sequence comes from Bacteroidota bacterium, assembly GCA_040390405.1. Lineage (GTDB taxonomy): Bacteria > Bacteroidota > Bacteroidia > Chitinophagales > Chitinophagaceae > Sediminibacterium. The sequence continues at coordinate 106,629 of JAZJYJ010000009.1, read as the reverse complement.
CATTCCACACTGGAAATCGAATTACAACACACGGCAGAAGATTGCCCTGTGAGGCAATAATTTTAAACAAGTTGTATGAAGCTGAAACACATCAGGGAGAAAATAATGAAAGGGGACTTTGGCGGTCTTTTCGGAATAGGTACCGATAACAAAAATATTCACCCAACCGAAGTGGCCCAGATGCTTGGCACATTGCCTGATGCAAAATCACAGAAAGCATTTCAGTCATTACCGGCAAATAACCAGGTTAAAGTATTTCCCTACCTGGATCTGCTGCTGCAGAAGAAAATGATAAAAGTGATCACCCGGCAGCAAGCCGCTCACCTGCTGAATGAATTGAGTTCGGATGATAGAATGGCTTTCTTTACTTCACTGAAAGGAATAGACCTTTCGGCTAACCTTGAATTACTGACAAATACAAATAAGGAAGCCATTCATAACCTGTTAGGGTATCCGTCCAATAGTGTGGCAAGGCTTATCAATACAGAATTTGCAACCATACACAGGGAACTGACCATTGGAGAAGCCATCGAACACCTGCGCGACCATCACAAGGATTCGGAAGCGGCCAATGTGATCTATATTGTAGATGAAAATGGGAAACTGGTTGATGATATTCCTGTAAGACGTTTTGTACTCAACCATCCCGATAAAAAGATAACGGATATCCTAGACGGGTTCTGTACAAGCCTGAAAATAACCGATACCAAAGATGCAGCTGTTGCCATGTTTAAGCAATATGACCGTGTGGTATTGCCGGTTACCAATGCAGAAAATGTGCTGCTCGGTGTGGTAACGGTGGATGATGTGCTGGATGTGGAAGAACAAAGAGCAACCAAGGAAATTCAAAACTTCGGTGGTCTGGAATCATTGGATTATCCTTATGTAAAAACCGGCTTTTTTTCATTGATCAAAAAAAGAGCCACCTGGCTTATCGTGCTTTTTGTGGGAGAAATGCTTACTGCAACAGCTATGGGACATTTTGATATTGAAATTTCCAAAGCGGTGGTACTGGCTTTATTCGTGCCCCTGATCATATCCAGCGGAGGTAACAGCGGTTCGCAGGCGGCTACCCTGATCATACGCGCCATGGCTTTGAAGGAATTGACACTTAGAGACTGGTGGTTTGTAATGCGTCGTGAAATACTATCCGGACTAACCCTGGGTGTTATCCTTGGTGCAATTGGCTTTGTTAGAATTTCATTATGGCAGGAATTTCATTGGTATGATTATGGCCCCTACTGGCTGCTGATTGCCATTACCATTTTCTTTTCACTTATTGGAATCGTTATGTGGGGAACACTGAGCGGCTCAATGATACCGATGGTGCTGAAAAAATTAAAACTGGACCCGGCAACTTCTTCCGCACCACTGGTAGCTACGCTTGTTGATGTTACCGGCCTGATTATTTACTTTACCATTGCAGCGGTTATTTTAAAAGGAACTTTGTTATGAGTAGTGTGCTGTGTTTTACACCCCCTATGTGTACCTCAGTGTTCTCCGTACCTCTGTGTTGAAAAAATGAAACCATCTTTAGGATGGAACTATTTTTCAACACAGAGGTACAGAGATTAGGAGTTGCACAGAGAACTTCTGCTATTTTAATATTTCATTTAGTTGCATAAAGCGTTATAATCATATAGTACGAATAACGCTTGTCTTTATTATCTTCGAAGTATGTATAATCTGCCATACTATAAAGAAAAAGACCCGGCCCTGGTACTACAATTCATGAAGCAGCATTCCTTTGCCATGCTCATTGGTGTTGATGCGGAACAGAAACCTGTTGCCACGCAGATCCCTTTTTTATTCGTGGAAAGGGAAGGACAGTTATACCTGCAGGGCCATATCATGAAAGGCAATGATCACCACAAAGGGTTAGAACAGAACCAAAATGTATTGGTTGTTTTTACCGGCCCGCATACCTATGTAAGCGCCAGCTTGTATACCAACCAGAAACAGGCATCAACCTGGAACTATATGTCTGTACATGCCAAAGGCGAACTTTCTTTTTTACAGGATGCTGCATTGCTGAAGATGCTGGATGATACCACCAGCTTTTACGAAAACAATCCTTCTTCGCCCTCATTATATAAAGAGCTGCCGGAAGAGTATGTAATGCGCTTAACCAAAGCCATTGTTGCTTTTGAGATCAAAGTAACATCCCTCGATCATGTATTCAAGCTGAGCCAGAACCGCGATAAACAGAGCTTTGAAAACATTGTTGCCAAACTGGAAACCGGCGATTATGAATCTAAAGCTGTGGCGGAAGAAATGAACAAAAGAAAAGACCAATTCTTTCCCTCATGAAAAAAACAGTAACGGTAATTCTCAGTATTTTACTAACGGCCTGTTTTGGCGGCCATAAATCTCAGCGATTGGAAGTAAAGAACTTTGATAAACAGGGCCATCGCGGCTGCAGGGGACTGATGCCGGAGAATACCATTCCCGCCATGCTCAAAGCCATTGACCTGGGTGTAACTACTTTGGAAACGGATGCTATCATCACCAAAGACAAAAAAGTAATTCTGAGTCATGAGCCTTTTTTCAATCACGAGATCGCTACCAAGCCGGATGGAACGTTGGTAAATGAGAAAGAGGAGAAAAGCCTCAACATCTACCAGATGAATTATGAGGAAGTAAAGAAATTTGACGTGGGTCTTCGTCCGCACCCACGTTTCCCCCGCCAACAGAAACTGGCTGTATCAAAACCTTTGTTAGGGGATATGATTGATGCGGTGGAGCAATATTGTACAAGTAATAAAAAACCTTTACCGCATTATAATATCGAAACCAAGAGCCAGCCCGCTACCGATAACCAATACCATCCCGCGCCTGCGGAATTTGTAGAATTACTGGTTGCCGTAATTAAAGAAAAGAAAGTGGAAGAGCGGGTGATTATACAGTCTTTCGACCCGCGCACCTTACAATACCTGCACGAACATTATCCGAAAATACGAACCGCTCTCTTAATTGAAGACTTTGATAAGAAGACATTCGCTTTGCAATTAAGAGACCTGGGGTTTATTCCTTCCATATATAGTCCCGCGTATTCCCTGGTAACACCTTTATTGGTAAAGCAGTGCCACGATGCGGGTATCGTACTCATTCCCTGGACGGTAAATGATCTTGACAAAATAAAAGAACTGAAAAAGATGGGCGTTTCAGGCCTTATCTCTGATTTCCCGGATCTATTCAAGGGGCTATAGTAGTTTAAAGTATTCTACAAGTGAAAATCTCTGTGTAACTCCGTATGCACTGTGGCTCTGTGTTGAAAAGGTTTTCACGCAAAGGGGCAAAGTTTTGTGTGGGTGTTCATATATTTTTTCTGATTTGAAATCCAGATTTGTTCAATGCACGTAAGTGTATCTGTAAACAAATTAAACAATCCATATTTCAAATCAAGATCATGAAAAAAATCGCCCTCATCATCATGTCAGCATTCGTATTGAATGCTTCATTCGCGCAGGAACCTGTAACGGTAGGTGGTGCGCCAATGTATCCTGCTAAAAACATCATAGAAAATGCAGTGAATTCAAAAGATCATACCACGCTGGTAGCTGCCGTAAAAGCAGCCGGACTGGTAGAAACCTTACAGAGCGCTGGCCCTTTCACCGTATTTGCGCCAACCAATGCGGCATTTGACAAACTGCCAAAGGGTACGGTTGAATCATTGGTAAAACCAGAGAACAAAGCAATGCTAACGAAAATTCTTACTTACCATGTAGTTGCGGGTAAATGGGATGCAGCGGCTATTGCCAAACTGATCAAAGAAGGTAACGGAACCGCAGAGATCAAAACCGTTTCTGGTGGTATTTTAAAAGCCAGTATGAAAGGAAAGAAACTGATACTTACAGACGAAAAAGGAGGAGTGTCTACCGTAACCATTCCGAATGTATACCAAAGCAATGGTGTGATTCATGTAGTAGATACCGTAGTATTGCCTTCTTAACAGAATTACAGCAAGCAATCCAGTGCCGGCATTGAAAGATGCCGGCTTTTTTGTTTCTTTGCCCGATCGGAACGCTAAGTGGCCTGACCGGTGAAAAGAAAATGAAAAATATCATCATCACTCTCGACGGTTATTCTTCCTGCGGAAAAAGCACACTGGCAAGACAACTGGCCAATGAACTCAATTACGTGTTTATTGACAGTGGAGCCATGTACCGGGCTATTACCTTGTACTTTTTACGGCAGCATGTAGACTGGAACAATACAGATGAGATCAACAAGGCATTGAGCGAGATAACACTTGATTTTCAATACAACGAAAAAACGGGGCAGAGTGATATGTTTCTGAACGACGAGAATGTAGAAGCATTGATCCGCGATATGCTGGTAAGCGAACATGTAAGCGAAGTAGCAGCCTTAAAAGAGGTTCGGGAGTTTGGTGTGGCGCAGCAACAGAAAATGGGAGAGAAAAAAGGGATTGTGATGGATGGACGCGATATTGGCACCACTGTTTTTCCAAATGCGGAGCTGAAAATATTTGTAACGGCTGACCCTGCAATACGTGTGGAAAGAAGATTTAAGGAACTGTATGCCAAGAATCCGAATATAACAGTAGAAGAAGTGAAGACCAATCTTGAAATGCGAGATTACATAGATAGTAACCGGGAATTCAGTCCGCTTAGAAAAGCGGAGGATGCGGTTGACCTGGATAATTCCAATCTTACCAGGGAAGAGCAACTGACCATTGCTTTGAAATGGGCAAAGGAAAAAATGGCGTAAGAGCTGTTATAAATTATTTCCCAATTCCAGTAGAATTTTAAAGCGGCTATGGTCAAGGTTGTCGGCCATTAAGCGGATCTGGACTTTATTAAATCCTTTTTCGCCCTTGGTATCAGTAAATTCTCCTTTCTGGTAACCGTTGGTGCTGCTGAATTTTTTATTGGTACTAATGGGAATAAAAGTCTCCATCAGTTTTGAGTAAGCGATCTCAGCCTCCTGCTGCGTATCGAATTCGAACCATAATTTTGCATCATATACCTGCAGACCCTTTGGTTCTGGGAAACGCTGGCAATCCAGCTCTAATTTGCCGAACGTAAAACTGGGACCGAAATAGGGATGTTTATAGAAAACAAAAGAGTGGATCTCATACGCATGATTGTTTTGTCCAATTGCGCTGCCCGGTTGCAGGTTGGCCTTTTTATTATATAGTGAAGGAGCATACAATTTAAGAAAATCCATAACCGAAGGATCCGGTGCTTCCTTGAATATATTAAACAGCAATTGATGCGTGTACGTATCAAGCGGAACAGGTTGCGCCTTAGTTGTAACAGCCAACATAACCAGAAGCGCTAAAACCATACATTGCTTTCGATACATAGTAACAGGGTTTTCTCAATTACCAAAATAAGCTTTTTTCGTTAGAAGCAAAAGCCTGCAATTATTTTCATTGGCGGATCGCCAGGTGTAGGATTGGCAATTAAATTAATAAGTAGTGGTCATATTATCCGGTACACAAATAATATAATCCGCACGCCCCTTGTTTTCGTTCAGCAATGTGTTAACATCTTTCTGGGATACGGTGGTAATGGTTCCGTATTTCAAATCAGGCCTTTTGTTTTTCAAATACCAGAGTATGCCTTCATAATTATCCGAATGATAGGAACCATTATAATGCATAAACAAGCTGCCTGGCTTAGAATACTGCAAAATGAAATAAGCCATGGTGGCATCTTTGATGGCCTGTGCTTTGGGAAGATTGGCACCGCTGTGACCACCCATCATCTCCAGCATTTTTTTATAACCGGGTAATTCAGGATCGTAAGCGATCGGTAGGGGGGCCATCCATGATTTTTCTTTGGCACTGATGGTATCCAATGCTTCAAATCCACCTTTGGCAACCATAGACGCATATTTGCGTGGTACATTAGTGGCAGCGAATAGAAGACCATTCTCTTTCGCAAAATTCACCAGCGGGGCATAATCGGTGGGGTAGTTTTTCCATAGCCTTGCCAAGGAATCGAAACCACGGGCTTTGATCTTCCCCTGCAGGTACAGGTTAAGGGCTTCCTGGTTATCCTGTTCAAACATTTCGGCGCCCAATACCATGTCGCGTGTTTGTTTCAACGATGTGGTTACTTCCAACTGCAGCCAGTGCGCAATGGGATTGTTATGAAATTCGCCAAACAATACAATGTCTTTTGCCGATAGTTCGCGGATCATTTTTTCATAACGCAGTTTTTTCCCATTGGCATTGTATAAAACATAAGCGGGTTTCTCCTGTGCAAAAGCAAGTGTTGTAGAAAGAAATAAAACAAATAGTACAGATAGCTGTTTCATAAGGGCTGATTAACGAGTATATTTTTTGATCCTATGCGGTTTTGCGTAAACAAAGGTTTAACTGACAATATACAATAAGGGGCGATAAAAACCAGGCATCAGTTATCTGCAACGCACCTGAACCCTGTATGCTCCAAACCTGTATCCGGAGAAGATTTCATACGGGCCGAAACGCGGTAACCTTTGCAATAAGACGCATTGCATAAAAAGGAACCACCACGGATCACCTTTTTTGGAATGGTGGGTTCATCCGGATCATAACTGCTTGTAGGTCCTTTTGGAGAAGCTTTGTCTGAATGCAGGTAATAATCTTCCCGGTACCAGTCGTTACACCATTCCCAAACATTGCCAGCCATATCGTATAAACCAAAACCATTGGGTTGAAATGAGCGAACAGGAGCGGATCCGTTATAATGATCCCAACCGGTATTCACTGCCGGGAATCTTCCCTGCCAGGTATTGGCTTTTGGTTTGCCTGTTTCTATATCTTCATTACCCCAGGGATATTTTTTTTCTTTTAAGCCACCACGTGCCGCATATTCCCATTCGGCTTCGGTGGGTAATCTTTTGTGAGCCCATTTACAATAGGCCATGGCATCGTACCAGCTGATATGTACAACGGGATAATCTTCTTTTCCTTCAATATCGGATTTAGGTCCTTGCGGATGTTTCCAGTTGGTGCCTGCTACCCAGCTCCACCATTGCCCATAATCGGCAAGGTTTTGAACCGCTGCATTTTGATGAAATACCAGCGATGCCGGTTGCAGTTCTTCTGCCGGAGGTTTGCTTGTTCCGGGTGGTAACTGTTTTTGCAGCTCTTGCCAGTCAACCTGCTTTTCTGCCGTGGTAACATAACCCGTTGCATCCACAAAAGCGCGGAACTGCCGGTTGGTTACTTCGGAAACATCCATCCAGAAAGCATTTACTGAAATGGTATGCGCGGGATATTCATCCTTTCTGCCTTCGTCGTCTGCGGCACCCATACGCGTTTCTCCCGCAGGAATCAAAACCATCCCTGCATGATCGGAGGCTGTGGTTTGCGTAAGCTTTGTTGTATCACCGGATCGTTGTAGCGTAAAACGGGAAGGTAGATTGCTGCGGCAATCAACTACACTGTCTTTTGCAGTGACCGCTATTTGCGTTTCAGGATTGTTTTTGCAGGCTTGCAATAAGAAGCAGGCAGCAAATAGCCGATAATAAGGCTTTGTATTTTTTACAGAGAAGACAGACATAGTAAGAATCAATTCACCGTTTTCTGGCTATGGGTAGACAGGCGGCTGATTCAAATGTACCATTTCTTCGATTAGCTATTTTAACGGGTTAACCAATTGAGCGTTTTTCTGCGCTTTCAGTGCGAGCTCGGTCGCAAGGAAACAATGTTCCTGCGGCATGGCGGTTTCGGTTCGGTTAATGATATCGTTTACTAACAATTCGCCATAAGGCAAAGGCTCTTTGTTGCAATCAATATATTTGGTTTCTTTCTGGGTAACAAGGTATAGATGATTGCCTCCTTCATGATTGGTAATGTCAATATTCTTCCGTACTTCAATATATCCCTCTGTACCCAGAATGGTTAACCGGCCATCGCCCCATGAATTCAATCCATCGGGTGTAAACCAGTCTACACGTATATAGCCGCTCCCGTTATTGCCACGCAACATCACATCTCCAAAATCTTCAAATTTCGGATACTGCGGATGATTCACGTTACCGATCTGTGAAGCCACCACATCCGCCCTGGTAGAACCCGTGAAGAACAGGAACTGATCGAACTGGTGCGAGCCGATATCGGTAATAATGCCGCCAAATCTTTTTTTATCGAAGAACCATTCCGGCCTTGTTTTCGGACTCATACGGTGTGGCCCCAGGCCAATGGTTTGGATCACTTTGCCAATAGCACCGGCCTGAACCAGCTCGCCTGCTTTTACCGTAGCGCGGTTTTCAAAACGCTCGCTGTACATAATGGAGTAAATGCGTTTGGTTTCTTTCTGCACTTTCCGCACTTCGGCCAGTTCTTCCAGTGTAATGATACCGGGTTTATCAACCATATAATCCTTGCCATGCTTCATTACCTGAAGGCCCAATGGGGCACGCTCATCGGGGATGCCTGAGCTTAAGATCAATTGTATGGAATTGTCTTCGAGAATTTCTTTTGCACTGCCCGCCACTTTAACCTGTGGAAACTGTTTGGTAAAGCCAGCCAGCAGGTCGGCTTCTTTCGCAAATACAGATACCAGTTGCCCTCCGCCGCGGATCACTGCCTGTACCATGGAACTGATATGGCCGTGGTTGATATTGATCACGGAGAAACGGATCCTCGGTTCGGCTGTAAAACCGGCAATACTTTTTTTCGGAAGAGAGGAAAGCAATAGCATACCCGTTGCGGTAGCTGTGGTATTTTTTAAAAACTTTCTGCGGTTGGAGAATAGCTCTTTCATATGGTTCGTTTTCGGTCATTTAAGTTAGGCCTATGTAACCAGCACCTGTTAGTTCTGTAATGGTTTATTTGCGAAAACGTTGTAGATGGGAAGATTACGATAGCGAGGGAAATTAGAAAAACTGGGTCCTTGCATCCTGGCAGGAGGATTTTTTTCACGCAAAGGAGCAAAGGAGGCAGAGAAGCAAAGAAAGATTGCATCGGATACAAAAATTGCGCCTTTGCTAACTTTGCTCCTTTGCGTGAAAAAAATGACAAAATCAGCATACACGAAACCGTATAGACCCTCTGGTGTCATACCCCTAACGTTATTGTAAAACCTCGCACAGGTAACCGGCGGAGAAGAGGAGGTCTTTGATCTTATCGGGACAAACCGATTCTCCTTCAACGCGAAGGATCCTGTCGCAATCGGACAGATCAAAGTTGATCCTGTTATACGGGTAGTGTTGCAGTAGCTGCTGAATGATCCTGCCGGATTCATCCGCATGCTGAACATTGGTTTTAAATACTTCTACCATAGATAAAAAGATAGATAGCGAAGCTTATGCGTTTTCAAGAATCCCTTTCAGGTTCTGCAAACTGGTTTGCAGGTCTTTACCCAGCATTTTCTTCATGTTAAAAAGGAAATGAAAAATACGGTTGGCAAAATTCCTTTTGCCATAAAAACCCCAGCTTACTTTGGTTTCGTTATTATTTACCGGGCTGGTAATTAACCAGGAATCCGCTTCACCTTCAAAAGGTTTGAAGAAACGAAGTTTGTAATCGATCCTGCTTCCTTCGGTTATTTTTGTTATTTCCTGTTCGCCCTTACCAACTTGTTTGTGGGTACTGTCCCATGCGTAAATACAACCAACTGTTCCATCGGTTCCTGTAAAGGTTCTGTTGACATTCGGGTCGAGCATTGCCCATTTATTGTATTGATCCGTGTTTTTCAGGAAACGAACAAAATCAAAAACAACTGTACTGGGCTTATTGATTACGATCTCTTCCTGAATAGTGTATTCGTCTTTCATCAGCGCAGCGGCCACCAGTGGAATGGCAATGATAATGAGGATAAGATAAACAGCGATCATAGCAAGGGTTTTATATGAACAAATAAGCTAAACGTGATTAAAAATAAGCATACCAAATATACTGAACCCTACTTACCGGCAAGTGGGGTAAAACGACTTTGTAAGGGGGTGATACCGACAATTGTAAAATAACCAAAACTTCTGCCCGCGTAGGTTTATAGGCTACTGTTCTTTTTCCACAAAATTTCTGAGCGCGGTATGCATGAAATGCGTCCATCCTTTCAGGAAATTCTGACTGGCCAGGTCCGGGTTGATTTCTGAAGGGAAAGTCTCTAAACCTTTGTGGGTAAGTACCAAACGGGTTTGATCACCAACAGCAAACAATTCAAAACTTACTTCCGAATCGCCGGTATATCCATCATAGCGCCAGGAATAACTTAATTTTTTATCCGGGATCACTTCGGTAATACGGCAGAGATGCAGGTATTTTTTTTCACCATCGCCTGCGAGAAAACTGAAACTGAATCCTACTTCAGGTTTGAATTCTGCTATATCAAAATACCATTGTTTCATCTGGTCCCTGTTACTAAGGGCTTCCCATACTTTGTGAACGGGTGCGTTGAAAATTTTTTCGAGGATAAGTGGTTGAGCGGACATAATTGTTGATTTTATAATGTAGACAGGATCTTGTTATTTTTTTCGCAAAGCATTTTTCTTCGGTTTTGGCTTAGCCTGTATTTGCGTTAGATAAAGCTCGAGAGAATCCAGTTTGGCCGCCCAGAATTTGCGGTATTGTTCTACCCAGTCAGCTACATCATTCAGTTTATCCAGTTTGGCCTCACAGTACCTTTCACGTCCCTGTTGTTTGATGATCACCAGGCCACATTCGGTTAATATTTTAATGTGCTTGGAAATAGCCGGTCTGCTTACATCAAACTGATCTGCTACTGCGTTCAGGTTCAGCGATTGCTTTGCCAGCAGATGGATGATCTCCCTTCTGGTTGGATCGGCAATGGCCTGGAATACATCTCTTCTCATGTTCTGATAATGGCTTTTAGGTAACCAATCGGTTACAAATATAATAAGAAACCGATTGGTTACGCATTTTCTGCATAAAATATTTTTACACCATTATGTGGGGAGCGTCCAGTTGTGTTGTTCAATAGCACAACACGTTAAAATAGATAAGTTTACCTGTAATGACATTACATGTTAGGAGGCTTTTTCACCATAGAAAGGGTAAGCGTTACACCTGAGAACACCGAAATATGCGCAGCCGGATCTCAAAAACCGATGGCATCAATGGCTGCTTCCACTCCGTAAAAGCCTGCCAGTTTGCGTATCACTTTTTCAACCACTGCATCTGGGCAACTGGCACCGCTAGTGATCAATATTTTCAAAGGCTGCACGGAAGGAAGATAATTATCCTGTACAGTTAATTCTTTTGTTTGCCAGTTGCGTGTTTCGATGGTTGTATGGCTAAGCAACCTGTCGGCAGAATCAATGAAGTAGGTAGTGAGTTTGTTTTCACAAAGTTCTACCAGGTGCGAGCTGTTGCTGCTATTGTGGCCGCCGATTACAATAGCAAGGTCCGCATCGGTTTCCAGCATACCGGTTACGGCGGTTTGGTTATCGTTGGTGGCATAACACAAAGTATCGCGTGTATCCGCAAAACGCTCACTGATCGTTGCCGCCGTTAAATTGTATTTGCGGATGAATACGGCTTTCAGGTAATCAGAAATGGCCTGTGTATCGCTGGCCAATTGGGTGGTCTGGTTTACCACGCCGATCTTTTGCAGATCCTTTTCTATATTAAACCCTTCAGAGTAACGGCCTTTGAATGCTTCATAAAACGCATCCGGCTTTTTTTCGCCTGTGATGTATTTGGCCAGTTCAATGGTTTCTGCCATATCGTTTACCACTACCGTAGGCGTATGTGAAGATGCATGCGAAAATGTTGCGCGTGTTTCTTCGTGCCTGGGTTTTCCATGCACCACAATGCTGTACCCTTTTTCTGCGATCTGTTCACTGCGGTTCCATACTTTTTCTACAAACGGGCAGGTAGTATTGTAACTGGCCGTTGGAATGCCTTTTTGGTTCAGCAGTTCCTCTATTTCCAGGGTGGTGCCGAACGCGGGAATGATCACTACATCTTCGGCAGTGATCTCTTCAAACGGAATTTGCTGTTTGCCATAGGTATCCTGTAAAAACTGAACACCTCTTTCCTGCAGATCGGCATTTACCTGTGGGTTATGGATCATTTCGCTAAGCAGGAAGACGCGTTTGTCAGGATTTTCTTCGATGGTATTGAAAGCGATTTCAATGGCATTCTCAACACCATAACAAAAACCGAAATGACGGGCAAGATAGATCTGTACCGGGCCCAGATCGAGCAGGGTTGGGGTAAAATCCTTTTTCAGTTTGTCTTCCTGCTTACGGCGCTGTTTAATGGCACTGATCAGCGGACTTCGGTATATATTGGGAACCTTGAACTCCTTCATAACGGTGCAAAATTACGGATCGAAGGGGAGGAATGGGCATTAGAAATTAATAATTAGAAAGGCAACACCAGGATTAGAGAATAGCGAACCCGCTATCTGGCTATTCAATTATTAATTTCTAATTGTTAATTGCTAATTATTAATTGTCCCCCCCTGTTCATAAAAATCAGTATTTTCATTACCTAAACGAATGCTATGAGAGTTCTCCCTTTTTTGCTGTCGGGATTGTGTACGGCCGGGCTGGTGATGGCCCTGAATACCCAGTTGCCAGCAGGTGGTAGTAAAACACCCAGGCTGGGTTATTTTCTTTCCCCACAACAGGGTTTCTGGCAGAACGCCGAACCAACCAATACAAATTTTGACGGAGAACTGAAACTAGCCGGTCTGCACGGAAAAGTGGATGTGTATATGGACGACAGGCTGGTACCGCATATTTATGCCGATAACGACCTGGATGCGTATTATGTTCAGGGATTCATTCATGCAAGGTTCCGTTTATGGCAAATGGAATTCCAGACACATGTGGCAGCGGGACGCCTGAGTGAAATTGTGGGAGAAGATCGTACCCCAACGGATCAGTTCTTCAGAAGGCTGGGTATGGTGTATGGCGCGGAGCAAACCATGGCTAATATGGACAAGAACCCCGAGATGAAGGCCACGGTAGAAGCGTATGCGGATGGTGTGAATGCCTATATCAACTCCCTGAAACCCGAACAGATCCCATTCGAATACAAACTGCTTGACTATAAGCCGGAAGCATGGACGCCTTTGAAAACCTATTTGTTCCTGATGTTCATGTCGTACGACCTTACTGCACGCGGCGCGACCACCGATCTGCAGATGACGAATGCGAAGAATTATTTTGGGTACGATGATTTTAATAAACTATACCCGAATGTACACGATTCGCTGGACCCGATCATTCCGCGGGGAACGGCTTTTTTAAAACCAGGCATCAGACCGGTAGCACCTAAAAATATAGATTCTGTTTACCTGAATAAAACAACGGTGAATACAACGGCCATGGCACCGGTTGTGCCCGATAAAGACAATGGCAGTAATAACTGGGCCGTTGCCGGAACCAAAACGAAAAGCGGTCGCCCGATTTTATGCAATGATCCGCACCTGGGTTTAAACCTTCCTTCTTTGTGGTATGAAGTACAGATCCATACACCCACACACAATACCTATGGCGCCAGTTTTCCAGGATCGCCGGCGGTGATCATTGGTTTTAACGACAGCATTGCCTGGGGCGTTACCAATGCGGGAAGAGATGTGATCGATTATTATGATATCCGTTTCAAAGATTCTACACTTGCCGAATACATGTACAATGGTGTATGGACAAAAGCCGAACACCGCAAAGAAGTGATTAAGATCAAAGGCAAACCCGACCTCGTAGAAAATATTGCGATGACGGTGTTTGGCCCGGTGATGTATGATAACGCCTATAAAAATAGCAGTACCGAAGGAAAGTACCTGGCCATTCAATGGACGGCGCATAAAGCTGGAACAGGCTTGCAGACTTTCTACCAACTGAACCGCGCAAAAAATTATGATGATTATCTGGATGCCATTGCCAAATGGAAATGCCCGGGCCAGAATTTTGCTTTCGCCTCCAAGTCGGGAGATATTGCCATTAAACAGCAGGGTAGTTTTATTGCACGATGGAAAAGGCAGGGCGATTTTGTAATGCCGGGTACAGACAGCAGTTACCAGTGGCAGGGAATAATTCCGCTGGAAGAAAATCCGATGATCATAAATCCGGTTCGTGGTTTTGTAAGCAGTGCCAACCAGATGCCAACCGATTCAACCTATCCTTATTATCTCGGGGCCGCCAATAGCTTTCCATTGTACCGGGGAATTATGATCAATCGCAAACTGGCGGCTATGAATAATATCACACCGGAAGATATGCAGCACCTGCAAATGGAGAATTACAATGTGTTTGCAGAAATGGCAAGACCGGTGATCCTGAAATACCTGGATGAAAAAGCATTGAATGCGGATGAGAAGAAATATGTAGAGATGCTGAAGAGCTGGAACCTGCGTAACGATATTGGTGAAAAAGGTGCTTCTGTTTTCAAATGTATCTGGGATAGCCTCGAAGTACAGGTATGGGGCGATGAAATTTCGAAAAGTAAATTGCCCTTCCCCAAACCGGATGCCTCAACATTGCTGGAAAGCCTGCTGCGCGACAGCACTTTCAAATTCGTAGACAATATCAATACACCGGATAAAAAAGAAACCATACAGGACGATGTATTGGCCGCCTGTAAAAAAGCCTGTACAAATCTCAAATACCTTGAGAACGAAAAAATGCTGGAATGGGGGAAAATGAAAGATACCAAAGTGAGTCATCTGTTGAAAATACCGGCGCTGAGCAGGTTGCATTTGCCCATTGGCGGTGGCGAACACATCATCAATGCAACAAGAGATACGCATGGGCCGAGCTGGCGCATGATCGTTCATTTAACGGATGAAATAGAAGCCTATGGCGTATATCCCGGCGGACAAAGCGGCAATCCCGGCAGCAAATATTACGATACGTTTATAGACAGCTGGGCGGCAGGAAAATATTACCGGATCCTTTTCCTGCAAAAAGAAGCTGCAGCAAAGAATAGCCGTATTAAATGGCACATGAGTTTTACCAACAGCTAAACAAACGATATGAAAATAATTACCGCAATTGTATTAACCGCTTTCCTGGCTTATGTAACGGGTGTTTACAGCACATTGCCCTGGTGGAGTTTTGCCGTTACTTCTTTACTGGTATCACTCGCAGTGCACCAGAAACCCGGTAAATCATTCTTATCCGGTTTTGCAGGACTTTTCTTACTATGGGCCGGGATGGCTTTGCTGAAAGATGCAGCCAATGAGCATATCTTATCTACCAAAGTGGCCAGCATTTTACCATTAGGTGGTTCCTATCTTGTATTAATCCTGGTAACAGGAATTGTAGGCGGCCTGGTGAGCGGTTTTGCTGCTTTAACCGGAAGTTATCTAAGGAAATAAACTTTTCATCCGTCATTTCGATCCCGCTAAAACGGGATCGAAATCCCATCACTTTCAGCAGGATCGAAATGGCGGTTTCGTATAGTATGCGCCCTTTAACAATTCGTTAAACTCCTTCTTTTTCTTATATACGGTAACAAAAGCAGTGAATTAGCGTCTAAATTCGTTGTAACCTGTAAATATGAGAAAACCGTTTGTGCTGATACTTTCCCTGTTTGTATGTATGGCCGTTGATGCGGCAGCAATAAGTGGTACCATTAAGGAAAAAAATGGAACACCGCTTCCTTTCTCATCCATATTGGTAAAAGGTACTACACAAGGTGTATCGGCCAACAGCAAGGGATCGTATACGGTTCAGCTGGAACCCGGTGAGTACACATTGGTTTGCCAATACATTGGTCATAAAAGTGTAGAGAAAAAGATCAGGGTTGGCAAAGCGGACCAGGTAATTGATTTTGAACTGGAGGAACAGCAATACAGCCTGAAAGAAGTGGAAGTAAAAAGCGGTGGCGAAGACCCGGCCTATGCCATCATTCGCAAAGCCATTCAGAAAAGAGAGGAACATTTAAAAGAGATCAAGAAATTTCAATGCGAAGTATACATCAAAGGACAGATGCAGCTGCGCAGTTTTCCCAAAACTTTTTTCGGGAAGAAAGTAGATTTTGAAGATGGCGATACCAGTAAGCGGAGAATGATCTTCTTGTCAGAAACGGTTGCTAAATATTCCGTTCAGTTACCGGAGAAGGAAAAAGTAGAAGTGATCTCCACCAAAGTAAGCGGCCGTAGCGGCGCGTTTGGTTTGAGTGATCCGCAGATCATTTCATTTTACGAGAACAATATTTCTGTTGGCGAAGACCTGAACCCGCGAGGATTTATTTCTCCGATTGCCAATGGGGCGTTGAATTTTTACCGTTATAAATTTGAAGGAACTTTCTATGAAAGTGGAAAAGAAGTAAGCAGGATCAAAGTTATTCCCCGCCGCGCCTACGAACCCCTGTTCAGCGGCTATATCAATATCATTGAAGATGAATGGCGTATACAGAGTGTGGACCTGGTGCTGGTTCGCGCGCAGCAAATGCAATTACTGGATACCTTACGGATACAGCAATTGTATGTACCATCGGGCAATGCCTGGGTGATCAAGAACCAGGTGATCTATCCATCAGGTAAAATATTGGGCTTTGATTTTTTCGGAAGTTTTGTACAGGTGTACGATAAGTTTGATATGGATCCCAAATTCAAACCGAAATTCTTTGACCATACTATCCTGAAATTTTACGACAGCTCGAATAAAAAACCGGCTTCTTATTGGGACAGTATCCGCCCGCTTCCTTTACTGGCGGAAGAGATGCGGGATTATAAAAAGAAAGACAGCCTGGAACAGGTGCGTAAAGACCCACGTTACCTTGATTCATTAGATGCAAAACGGAATAAGGTACGGTTAAGCGGTATCTTGTTTGCCGGGCAATCGTTCACGGTCAGAAAAAGAAAAGAAAATATCCGCTTCGAATCATTGCTGAGCACATTGAATTACAATACGGTGGAAGGTGGTGTGGTAAATTTCTCACCCAACTACAGCCGCCGTTTCGAAGGAAGAAAATTCTTATTCATTAATCCCGATCTCCGTTATGGATTTGCCAACCATCACCTCAACCCATCGCTGAATATGGGATATAATTTTGGAAAAAAATATTTCCAGAACATCAATATTTCGGGTGGAAGAAATGTGTTTCAGTTCAACAACGCAGGGGCCATTACACAGCGGCTGAATACGCTGTCAACCTTATTCTCTGAAGCCAATTACCTGAAAATATACCAAGCCGATTTTCTGCGGGTAGGGTATAGCGCGGGCATTGGAAACGGACTCAGCATTAGTGGCAATTTCCAATTCCAGGACAGGTCGCCGCTCGAAAACCTAGCAGACCCGGTTACCTGGAAAAAGAACCACACAAAATCCTTCACACCCAATTATCCAACGGAGATCACTACTGCAAATATGATCCGCAACCAGGCTAGCATGCTAACCGTTGGGCTGATCTGGCGCCCGGGTGCGGATTATATTGAATTTCCTGACAGGAAGGTTGGGCTGGGATCGAAGTACCCGACTTTTACGGCCTCGGTAACCAAAGGCATCAATGGAATGTTTGGCAGCGATGTGGATTATACCAAATGGCGTGTGGGAATGAATGATGATATAGATCTGAAACTGGCTGGTAAGCTGAGTTACAATATTGTTGCCAGCGGATTTTTTGATGCAGCGAAAACATTTATCCCCGATTACCTGCATTACCTGGGCAATCAAACCATTTTTGCTTCGCGTGAGTTGAGCAGTTTTCAGTTGGCACCTTATTACAAATACAGCAATACGGCAAAATTCAATCTTGCCGCGCATGCAGAATACCATTTGAATGGATTGCTAAGCAATAAGATCCCGGGTTTTAAAAAGCTGAACTGGTTCTTTGTAACCGGTGCAAATGCATTACATATTGATAAGAATGCGGATTATTATGAACTGTTATTCGGTATAGAGAACATACTGAAAGTAATACGGGTGGATTTTGTTCAGGGCTTTGAATCCGGGGGTGGCAGACCGAGCGGGTTCCGGGTATCCTTGCCGTTGTTTTAAGGGCTGAAACGTGAGTCGTGAAGCGTCAGCCGTGAGATGTATTACCTAAAATCGGTACTGCGTCATTTTGAGAACTAATTAAAAAAATGGTATAACCCCAACTTGAAAATTGGGGTTATAAGAGATATAAACAAGAGACAGGGAATTCCAATGTCAATACTCACGACTGACGATTCACATCTCACGATTACCTATCTTTGCCCCGAATTTTGGCCACCCTGCAAGTGGCTCCAATGTAAACGGAACATTCGTTTGGCGCAGTAAATGTATCTCGATGCAGTAAATGTGTCCCTACATTTACTCAATTGCTAGGATTTGTGGATTTGTGAAGACACAAATCCTGCCAGCCCGGCCGGAACGGATGTCTAAAATGAAAGAACATGGCACTGTTACACAACCGCGTATCAAATGAGGAGTTGAAGAAACGCCTTATGGAAGAATCCTTCCCAAGAACCACCATTAGCTTTTATTGTTATTTCCCGATCGGAAATCCGCAGGAGTTCCGCGACTATCTTTACAAACACCTCAATGCGATCCAGGTATTCGGCCGGATCTATGTTGCGAAAGAAGGCATCAATGCGCAGATCAGTGTACCATCAGAACATATGGAAGCTTTCAAAACCTTTCTTTATTCAATAGAACCCCTGAATGGATTGCGCTTGAATAGTGCAGTGGATGACGACGGCAAAAGCTTTTGGGTACTCAAGATCAAAGTGCGCGAAAAGATCGTGGCGGACGGTATCAACGACCCTCATTTCAGTATGGAGAAAAAAGGCAGGTATGTAAATGCCACCGAAATGAATGAATTACTGAAAGATCCCGATACGGTGGTGATAGATATGCGCAATCACTACGAATACGAAGTGGGACATTTTGTGAACGCGCTCGAAGTACCATCGGATACTTTCCGCGAACAATTACCCATGGCGGTGGATATGATGAAGGGGAAAGAAGAAAAAAATATCATCATGTACTGCACCGGTGGTATCCGTTGCGAAAAAGCCAGCGCATATATGTTGCACAAAGGCTTTCAGCATGTATTCCATCTTGAAGGTGGTATTATTAACTATGCAAGACAGGCAAAAGCAGCATCACTGGAAAGCAAATTCATCGGTAAAAATTTCGTATTCGACGACAGGCTGGGGGAACGCATTACCGAAGATGTGATCGCCCGCTGCCACCAATGCGGTAAGCCCTGCGACATGCATACGAATTGCAGGAACAATGGCTGTCATTTATTGTTTATTCAATGCGAAGAATGCGCCACTGCCTTTGATGGCTGCTGTAGTGTGGAATGCAAAGACACGATGCATTTGCCTGTTGAAAGACAGAAGGAGATCCGGAAGGGAGTGGAGAATGGGCAGAACATCTTTAACAAAAGCCAGGCAAGGCTTCGCCCGGGAATATCATCCGTTAACCGATAATTAACCAGGGAAATCCTGTTTGTAAGGGGTTTCCGATACATTCAATACCGAAACAACGCTTTGATGAAAAAACTGTTAGGCTTTGTATTACTGACCATATGTGTATTACCATCCATGGCACAAACGGCCGAAATAAAATGCGTTGTAAAAGACCTCTATTTCGCACAGGCGATCCCCGGGGCATTGGTTGTAGTGAATGAAAAAGATTCGGTCTTTGCAGATGAAAATGGAGAGCTTACCATTCCGTCTGTGGGAACAGGTATAATGTATCTCCAGGTTTCTTCAAACGGTTATGCGGCCAAAACAGTAAGTCTTACCAATGGGAATGAATTGTTTACCATTTTTCTTGAGGCCATCAATTACGAATCCAATTCGATCCAGGTAAGGGGATTGTATAATGGGAAAAGTTTACTGCGCACGCCCGGTTCCATCGGTAGCCTTGTGCGCAAGGATCTGCAGCGGAACAACCAGATCGACCTGGCGCAAAGTGTAAACCTGTTGCCCGGTGTTCGCATGGAATTCCGCAATATCAATACAGGCGCCAGGATTATTTTACGCGGATACGGTAACCAGAACAATAGCAACGGTATCGGGTACAAAGCGTATTACAATGATATTCCGCTCACAGAAGCCGATGGCACTACCAACCTGGATGATATTGATTTTGCCACACTCGGAAGAATAGAAGTTTTCAGGGGTCCTGTTTCCAGCGTATACGGTACGGGTATCGGCGGAGTGGTAAGCCTATTGTCTGAAAAAGCACCACATGGAATCAGCGCCCGCCAGTCTTTTTTATGGGGATCGGATAACCTTTACAGAACCACCACATCTATCGGGATTGGGAATGATAAGACCAATATCCTTTTTAATTATGGCCAGCAACGAACCGATGGCTACCGGATGCACAGCGCATCTAAAAAAGATTTCTGGAACCTGAATGCCGCATTCTATAACAATGCCAAAAGCACCATTAGCTTCTTTGCCTTTTATACCAAATCAAATGATGAATTATCGGGGCAGGTGGATAGCCTGGGACTGATCAATTCTCCGGATAGTGCCGATAGCAATTATGTTCGCAATAATTCGCACAGCGAATTGGAGAGCGTGCGTATGGGGGTAACACATGAGTATGCGTTCAATAAACTGCTGAGTAGCAAAACAACTTTTTTTGCCGGTACACAGGAGATAGGCCAATCCGTATCAACCATACTTACCAAGACCAGTAAAAGCAGTTTCGGATTTCGTTCCGCATTCATTTTTACACCGAGGCTCGGACCAACCGTAACTTCCCGTTTTACGTTGGGGATAGAGGGCAATAAGAATATCATTTACCAGAAAACCTATAACCTTACCAATGGCGCTTTAGGCAGTTTGCGTACCGACCAGGAAATAAAACCCATGCAATGGAACGGCTTCGCGATGCTTGAATTGACCATTGCTAAAAATACCCTCATGGTATTCAGCGGAAGTGCCAATTTCATTACGTACGATAATGAAGACCTGCGCGCATCGGGAGGCGGTTATGTAAATCAATCAGGCTATAAAACATTTAGACCACTGATTACACCACGCTGGGTGGTGAATCATTTGATCAGCAAAAATGTTTCTGTCTATTCCAACTATAGTATGGGATATGCGCAACCCGGAACCAACCAGTTTATCATTGCACAAACGGGTAAGGTAAACGATGCTATCAAACCCGAGATCAGTAACACCTTTGAAGTAGGTACCAAGGCAAGCCTGTTTAAAGAATCGCTCTATTTTAACTTCGCTTTCTTTAATATGGATGTAACGGATAAGATTGTTATACAAAACTTTGCGGCAGTCGGTACACAGCCGGCCTATACCGCGCTTGTAAATGCGGGTGCGGTTAATTTCACCGGCGCCGAATTATCGGCCAACTACGCTTTTGTTCCAAAGCAAAAAGGTTTTTTACAATTGATCAGACCTTTTGTTTCCTACACCTATAACGGCAGTCGTAATTCAGATCTTAAGAGTGATAACAACAATAACAGCAGTACAAAGAATTATTCCAATCTTCGGGTAAGCGGACTGGCGGAGAATATTTTTAATACAGGACTGGATATTGAAGCGGGTAATGGGTTCTATTTTAATGTAACGGATCTCTTCACGGATAAAATGCCCATTACATTAGACAATACTGTTTTTGCCGACTCGTATAACCTGGTAAATGCGAAGCTGGGCTTCAGAGCCGAAATTGGCAAACCCGGCCATTCGCATTTCAGCTTTGATATATTCGGAGGCAACAACAATATTTTCAACACACGCTATGCACAGTTTGTTGTAATCAATCAAATCTCTTTTGGAGGCGTGGCACCACGTTATTTTACACCGGGACCCATGTCTACCCTGTATGGCGGTGCCACTGTACGCTATACCATCCGCTAACGCAAACGTTTGTTCATTAAATTCCGGTGAAACAGGATAAACTTTTCTTAACTTACCGGCGCAAAATGGTTATGAGAAAACTTTTGTCGGCCATATTATTATTCTGCCTGGTAATCTATATAGGCGGGTACCATCTTATCTATGCTTTATACAAACAAAGCGTAAAAACAGAGACACGTATATGGTTATCAGATCATACAGACGCATTATTGGGTGAGCAGTTTTCTTTTACACAAAACGGAAATGCTATCAATGATCCCTATTTCGAATGGGAAGAAGTTAATACAGAATTCAGGTATCATGGCGAATTGTATGATGTGGTACGGATCCATTACAATAAAGGACAGGTAGATATATCAGCCTTGAAAGATGGTAAAGAAAATGAATTAAACAAACAACTTTCGGCACTCGACATACACAAACAAGATAAACAGAAAACATTTTCTGTGCTTAAATTCTTCTCAGTATTTGTTTCCTGCGAAAGCAACGGGGTTTTATTACCTGAAAATAGTTCTGGTAGAAAAATGCCGGCAGCCATCGCAGAACTTGCTTGCCTGACTCCACAAATAGCATCGCCACCTCCCCGCTGTTAACCAGCCTTTTTATTGAAACGCTTAGCGGCTACCAAAAGGTAGCTGTTGTTTAATTATATTATGTATCAAACCCAAATTGATGAAAAAAATTTCATATCTGTTCCTGTTTTTATGTATTAGCCTCACGGGTTTCGCACAAACATCCGTTAAAGGAAAAGTAACCGATGCTGCAACCAAAGCACCCCTTGCTGGTGCAACGATCAGTGCTTCGGGTAAAGCCATTGGTACTACCGATAAAGAAGGCGTTTTTTCTGTTAATTGCAGCAAGTTCAAAGAGATCACGGTTTCGTTTGTGGGTTATGAAAGCAGGAAGCAATCCATCAGGAACTGCAATGATCACTTGCTGATTGGTCTTATTTCTGCAAACCTTACGCTGGACGCGGTAGAGATTACCGCTACTTCCAACCTCAACAAATCATTGTTGTATCAGCCAGCATCCATTACCAAACTCAGTGAAACAGAGATCAAGCGGGGCAATGGGTTGTTCCTGGATGATGCCATTAACAGCAATATTCCCGGTGTAACCATGCAGCGTCGCGCTGTATCTTCCGGACAGCAATTCAATATCCGTGGCTATGGCAACGGTGTTCGCGGAACGAATGGGGTGAGCAGTAATTTTGACGGACAAGGTTCTAAAGTATACCTCAATGGTATTCCGGTAACCGATGCAGAAGGGATTACACTGATGGATGATATCGATTTCGGTTCTATCGGAAATGTGGAAGTAACCAAGGGCCCTGCAGGTACTTTATATGGCCTGGCTGTTGCCGGCGTGGTGAACCTGAATACCATCAAACCCGAAAAAGGAAAAACATCGGTAGGAGAAGAAGTTACCATTGGCAGTTATGATCTGCAACGGTATACAACACATTTCGCAACGAGCACGGAGCATTCTTCCTTACTGGTGAATTACGGTCGCCAGCGCACAGATGGCTATATGCTGCACACCGCATCACGGAAAGATTTTGTAAATGTGATTGGTGATTTTCAGCCCAACGATAAACAAAGCATCAATGCCTATTTCGGATACAGCAGCAGTTACGATGCAAGAGGTGGCGAATTAACCCTTGCACAATACGATGCCAAGGATTATTCCGGCAATCCTGAATACATCAAAAGAAATGGCCATTCCGAAATCATCAGCTTCCGGGCAGGGGTGGGGCATACGTATAATTTCAGCAATCGCATATCCAATACCACTTCTGTGTTCGGCTCAGGAGTTTCCAACAATGCGAGCTCCGCGGCGGGATGGACGGATAAGAGCCCGCTTAATTATGGTTTCCGTTCTACACTGGATATGAAATTTCCATTGGCAAGCGGCGTAAGCCTGAGCGGTATTACGGGTATGGAATCGCAAAGACAAAACGCGCAGATCATCGGATACAATATGGTAGCCAACCCTACAGACCCGAATGCTTACTGGGTGATCGGAGCCATGAGAAGTAACCAAAGCACTATTACCGGAACCAGTTCCCTATTTACCGAATGGACACTGGCCCTGCCAAAAGATCTTTCGATTACAGCGGGTATTGGCCTGAGTAATATGAGTATTGAACTGAACGATAAATTTTATGTAGCGGGCAGTACGGCGCCAACAAAATATGCAACCAATTACAATGGCATGGCTTCGCCACACCTGGCCATCAACAAAGTATTCAGCAAACAGGTTTCGGTATATGCTTCTTACAGCAAAGGATACAAGGCACCGGTAAGTTCTTATTTCTTTATACCAACAACCGGAAAACTCAATACGGATCTGAAACCTGAAATAGGAGACCAGTTCGAGATCGGAACAAAAGGAACGCTTTTCGGCAATACATTAACCTATCAACTGGCATTGTTCAACGCCATCTTCAGAGATAAAATGACCGCCATTGCCGTTCCGTTAAATGGTACCACAACTACCACAGCATATACCTATGTAGCCAATGGTGGTAAACAGGATCACAAAGGAATTGAGTTATTATTGAAGTATACCGCGTACCAGTCAAATACCGGCTTCTTTACTTCGGTGCAGCCATTTGCCAATTTTGCGTATTCTGATTTCAAGTACAAAGGATTCAGTTTCCAAACCCTGAATGCGGCAAGAACAGCGGCAGTAATTGCTGATTATGATGGAAAGCAAGTAGCAGGTGTGGCCAAATTTACCGGTAACCTGGGTATTGATGTAAGTACGAAGCCGGGTCTCTATGGTAACATGACATATCTCTATAAAGATGGTATGCCCATCAGTTCAGACGGAGCCAACAATGCAACCAGCTATATTGTATTGAACAGCAAGATCGGTTACCGCCGTAGTCTTTCAGCACATTGCGACCTTGATCTTTCTTTTGGTATCAATAATATCACGGGAACACAATATCCATTGATGGTTTTTGTGAACCAGTTGCCGGATGCCTATTTACCGGCGCCTTACAAAGCGAATTATTTCGGGGGCATCAATTTTAAATATAATTTGTAGCAGCAAAAGAGGCAGTTGTATAACTGCCTCTTTTTATCTTAAAACCGTTAGTATGAAAAAAAATAACCTGTTGTTATTCGCATCAATGCTGCTGCTGGGAACCAGTTGCGGACGTTTTGGTAAAAAAGAAACGGATGTTACAAAAGAGATTCGCGTGGTTTGCGTTTCCAAACACCTTACCGAAATGATGTTTGCGCTGGGCAAAGGGCATGATATAGTAGCCTGTGATTTGACCAGCAGTTTTCCGGACAGCGCCAAACTGTTGCCAACGGTAGGGTATCATCGCGCGTTGAATGCAGAAGGTATTATTTCAACAAAGCCAGACCTGGTTATTCACAGCAATGATATCGGTCCGGCCAATGTAATTCCGCAACTGGAAAAAGTAGGCCTGCATATCAAAACATTTGGCGGGGCCAATACATTCGACAGCGCTAAAATGGTGCTGTTGGACCTGGGAAAATTTTTCGGGGCCGAGGCCAAGGCAGATTCGATCATCAATAAGATGGATCATGATATGTCGTTGCACGTACAAATGCTTCGCGAAATGCAGAAGGATACGCCTACGGTAATGATCATTCATTACGGGCAGGCCAATAATAATTTCTTTGTGATGAGTGGCCGCAATGGTGCAGGCGACAGAATGATCCGTTCTGCCGGGGGCAAACCCGCAACATACGATGGAAAAGGAGCCAGGCAACTCAGCGCTGAAGCTATTGCAGCGGCCAATCCGGATATCATCATCGCAACCAATTTTGGTTTTGATAAAATGGGCGGCTCTGCTGAAAAATTCAAACAGTTGCCGGGTGTAGCATTAACCAATGCCGCGAAGAACAACCGCATTTATCGTTTTGAAGAACATGACCTTGTGTATTTTGGTCCACGCACCCCTGAGAATGTTTTGAAATTAATGAACCTGATCCATCCTGAATTTAATGCAGCCAGCAAATAAATTATTTTTTGCAACGGCCATCTGTTTACTGGTAATCGTATTACTGGTGGCCATTGCATTTGGTGCCGTTCCCATCAGTATCGCGGATATGTTTTCTGCGGTACAACATTGGTTCCAGGGAAGTAAACCGGCCAATATTTATGAAGGTGTTTTTTTACAGATCCGTTTACCACGGGTATTGTTATGTATGATAACCGGCGCCGTACTGGCCGTATCGGGGGTATTGATGCAGGGCTTGTTCCGCAACCCCATTGTAGAACCGGGATTGATAGGAACCAGTGCCGGTGCGGCTTTCGGCGCATCTATTGTTTTTGTGCTGAGCACCGGGATGAGTAAAGAAATACAACAGCTCGCGGGACCTTTACTGGTTCCCTTGTTTGCTTTTGCAGGAGGATTGCTGGCTACGTATGTAGTGTACATGCTGGCAAAAGGAACGCATCGCATGGACGTTACAACACTGTTGCTGATAGGAATAGCGGTGAATGCGGTAGGATTAAGCGGCACGGGATTTATGAGTTATATCGCACGCGATCCGCAGGCAAGAAGCATTACGTTCTGGAACCTGGGTACTTTCTCCGGAGCATCCTGGTTACAGGTATGGATCACAGGGGCTGTTGCGGTACTTGTTTTTTATATGTCTATGCGATATGCCAAACAACTCAACCTGCTGGTGCTGGGAGAAGAAGAAGCGGGGTATGCTGGAGTGAATACAGAAAAATTAAAACGAAAGATCATGCTGTATAATACAGCCATGGTTTCTGTAGCCACCGCTTTTGTTGGCGTGATCAGTTTTATGGGATTGATCGTTCCGCACCTGATGCGCATGATCGTTGGCGGTGATAATAAAAAATTATTACCCGCTTCCATGATCGCTGGCGCGATACTGCTAACGCTGGCCGATATGGGTGCACGCTTGTTATTGGCACCGGCAGAAGTTCCCATCGGCATCATAACTTCATTGGTGGGTGCACCCGTATTCGTGATCTTATTGAAAAGAACTAACCTGCTAAACAAAGGAGGCGGACATGATTAGTGTACAGCAGGTTTCTTTTTCGGTAAAGAATAAAACACTGGTGAGCAATGTGTCGCTCAACATTGCACCCGGAGAATTTGTAGTGGTGATGGGTGCAAATGGGGCAGGTAAATCTACCTTGCTGAAAATGATGTCAGGGGCGATACAACCCGCTACAGGATCCATCAGTTACAGGAGTAGAACGCTTGCTCAATACAAAACAGAAGAGCTCGCAAAACTAAGGGCCGTTCTTTCACAGCATTACCATATCAGCTTCCCCATGAGAGCGAGGGAAATTGTAATGATGGGCCGCTATCCTTATTTTACATCTCATCCATCATTGACAGATGAACGGAAAGTAAATGAAGCGATGGAGAAAATGCAGGTAACGATTTTGGCAGAGAGGATGTACCACACTTTATCCGGTGGTGAGGCGCAAAAGATACAGATGTGCCGTGTGCTGGCACAAATAGGCGATACCTCCAAAGACGACCCTAAGTTTTTATTGTTGGATGAACCAGTATCGCATCTCGATATCAAATACCAGCACCAGCTATTGAAAGAAGCGAAACAGCTCTGCGAACAAAACGTAGCCGTACTGGCCGTACTGCACGATGTAAATCTCGCATTGAAATATGCGGATCGGATCCTGTTTATGAAAGAAGGAGTGGTGGTGAAGGAACTTGCCAGGAATGAAACACTTACAACTGGTCTGCTAAAACAAGTATTTGATGTAGATGCCAGTATCTTCTCAATGCCCGAAGGGAATGGCGTATTTGTATCCTTTTAACGAGTTGCACAGAGAATACCTGCTATTGTCATGTCTTCTAATAGCACAACACGTTATCCTTTTAAACTTTCTGCAACCCCCTAAGCATTCATACCGCTTCACCATACCGGCTACTATGCTTCTGCACTGCCCCTGCATTGGATCTGCTATGGGATAAACAGCCTGTTATATCGGGATAGTCATGGGATAGTTACGGGAGATGGTTCCTATAAAGTTCCTATAAGGTCCCTATAAGGTTCCTATAAGGTTCCTATTATGGCAGGTGAAATCCCGGAAATGAGGCTATGGAGCGAGCCTTAGGTTTTATTGTGTTGACTACAAACATTGTATGTTCAACTTACTGTTTTTTATTGATTAATGCAAAAATGTAGATGCTGTTTGTTGGGTATTCTCTATGAAGGCAGGGAATCAAAAAAAGACTGGATCTTATTCAAAAACGCTGCTTGCCAGCTTTGCATTTTTGCATGGAAATTTTTACCTCAGCGTAGGTATGCGATGCTTTACTTATCGAAGCCATTTCACGCAAAGGAGCAAAGTTAGCAAAGCCGCAAAGCTTTGTATCAAATCCGATCTTTCTTTGCCTCTTTGCTAACTTTGCTCCTTTGCGTGAAAAAATTCATCGAGGAAATACCAGAATCCAATACGGTGCTTTACAGCGCGTTCAGTTTTGTTAAAGCCTCAATCACTTTTTGTTCAATCACCCCATCCTCTAAAGATTCAGGAACAAAAGAATGCCCGGTTACTTTTTCAAACAGTTCAATATAACGCTTGCTGATAGTATCGATCCACTCATCGCTCATCTCCGGAACGGTTTGTCCCTCCTTGCCCATGAAATTGTTTGCGATCAGCCATTCGCGTACAAACTCTTTGCTTAATTGCTTTTGTTTTTCGCCGCTTTGCTGTCTTTGTTCGAACCCGTCCGCGTAAAAATAGCGGGAAGAGTCTGGGGTATGCACTTCATCCATCAGGTAGATGGTATCACCGATCTTTCCGAATTCATATTTGGTGTCGGCAAGTATCAATCCCTGTTTAGCCGCGATCTCTTTTCCACGGGCAAACAATTGCAGTGTATAGGATTCCAGTATTTTCCAGTCGGCTTCAGATGCCAATCCATTTGCGATGATGGCTTCCTTTGATATATCCTCATCATGTCCGGCATCGGCCTTGGTTGAAGGGGTAATAATGGGGGTTGGGAAAAAATCATTTTCTTTTAATCCCTCAGCCATGGTAACACCACAGAGTTCGCGCTTACCGCTGCTGTAAGTTCTCCAGGCATGTCCTACCACATTGCCGCGTACCACCATTTCGATTTTGAAAGGAACACATCGTTTGCCGATAGACACGTTCGGGGCCGGCACATCAACCAGCCAGTTAGGGCAGATATCTTTGGTGGCCTCGAGCATATAAGCGGCTATCTGGTTCAGCACCTGCCCTTTATACGGGATCGGGCGGGGAAGGATTACATCGAAAGCCGAGATCCGGTTACTGGCGACCATGACCAGCCAGTCGGTTTTTATGCTGTAAACATCTCGGACTTTACCATGGTACACATTGGTCAGGGAAGGGAATTGAAAAGAAGACATGGGTCAAAAATAGATAGTGCATTGATAAATAAGCCTTAGTGCACATAATTTTTCTTAACACAGAAGCGTTATTTGTGAACAAATTAAATTTTTATAGAAAACGAACTATTGTTATTTTTAGTAACAATTCATTAAAAACTTGCTAACTATGAGAAGACTATTAACCCATTACGGGTTGTTGGCCATCGGCACGATGATATGTATATCTGCCTCGGCCCAGCAATCAACTACTGTCTCCGGTAGCGTAAAGAACAGCAAATCGAAAGAAGCCATCTCGGCTGTTTCGGTTACGATCAAAGGAGCTTCAGCAGGAACATTTACCGATGACAAGGGTAATTTCAAGTTTTCTACCGTTCAAAAGCTTCCCTTCACCCTCGTATTCTCATCTGTTGGTTATACCAACAAAGAAGTTACCGTGAAAAGTAATAATGAAGTTGTGGATGTGGCTATCGATGCTTCATTTACCCTGGGTGATGAAGTAGTGGTAGCGGCATCAAGGGTTCCTGAGCGGATCCTCGAATCGCCGGTTTCCATTGAACGTATCGGCGCGGCGGCTATCCGTAATACACCGGCTACCAACTATTATGATATGATCACCAACCTGAAAGGGGTGGATGTGGTTGCGGCCAGTTTAACTTTCCGCAGCGTGGGTACCCGTGGTTTCAATAACAGCGGTAACGTACGTTTGAACCAGATCGTGGACGGAATGGATAACCAGGCTCCCGGGCTGAACTTTTCTGTTGGTAGTGTTGTTGGCTTAACAGAGCTCGATGTGGATAATATCGAATTACTGCCTGGCGCCTCTTCTGCCTTGTATGGTTCAGGTGGTATGAATGGTACCGTTCTGATCAATGGCAAGAGTCCTTTCAAATACCAGGGATTAAGCTTCCAGATCAAACAGGGGGTAAAGGATGTCGATAATTACCAGCGTAAAGCCTCTCCTTACTACGACTGGAGCCTTCGCTGGGCGCAGAAGATCTCTGAAAAATTTGCTTTCAAGATCAATGCCCAGTTTGTACAGGCACAGGATTGGCTGGCCAATCAAACCGATAACTATTCAAGAACCACCGGTTCTCCAAACGGTCAGCCGATTTCGGGTTACCGTGCCAACGACCCTAACTATGATGGCGTGAATGTGTATGGCGATGAAACATCCCAGAATATGAGCACCATCGCGGGCCAGGTAATTGCTGCTACAGGTTTACCGGCAGCTTCTATTGGTGCCTTTAATTCTTTTCTGGCGGCAAACCCAGGTGCAAAACTTGCACAGTTCAATGCGTTCTTAACGGGTGCCGGTGCCGGTGCACTGGTAGCAGCGGGTTATTCTCCCATTGTATATGGCGCTTCCCCAAGCCGTAACCTCTACAATAACCAATATGTAAGCAGAACCGGATACGATGAGAAAGATGTAGTGGATCCCAATACCGTTAACATGAAACTGACCGGTAGCCTCCATTATAAATTATCAGAGAAACTGGAAGCTATTTTCCAGGCTAATTTTGGAACTGGTAACAGTGTGTATACCGGAAGTGACCGTTATTCTCTGAAAGACCTTAAAATAGCACAATTTAAACTGGAGCTGAAAAGCAAGAACTGGTTCCTGCGTGCGTATACTACGCATGAAAATTCAGGTAGTTCATTCAATTCTACCATTACTACCCGTTTGTTCAACGAAGCATGGAGACCCAGCTCAGCCTGGTACCCGCAATACATGGCAGCGTATTCAAGCTACCTCGATGCCGGTATGGGTAACCTGGACGCTCACAATGCCGCAAGAGCCATTGCAGACCAGGGCAGACCTACCGGATTTATCGGTAACACTCCTTTGTTCAAACAAGTGGCTGGAACACCTATTTCGCAGGGTGGTGGTTTATTCCTCGACAGATCAAGACTGAATGTATTTGAAGGACAATACAATCTTAGCGATGACCTGGGCCTCACCAAAAGTGGAACAGATTTCCTGGTTGGTTTAAGTTCACGTCAATATGTATTGAATTCACAGGGTACTTTATTTGCTGATACTTCAGGCAATATCAAAATCAATGAACTGGGTGCTTATGCACAGTTGTCGCAGAAATTATTGAACGATGTGTTGAAGCTGACTGTATCGGGTCGTTATGACAAGAATACCAACTTCAAAGGCCGTTTTACACCAAGGGCTTCGGCTGTGGTGAAACTGGCTAAAGACCATAACCTGCGTTTCTCTTACCAGCAGGCATACCGTTTTCCAACAACACAGAACCAGTGGATCAACCTGCTGGTGGGTGGCGGAACCCGTTTGATGGGTGGATTACCACAGTTAAGGGATTATTACAATTTCGGTACCAACCCGGCATACACCCTGGCCAGTGTTCAGGCATTTGGCGCCAGTGCTTTGGCAGGTGCGCCTAACCCGGGCCTGTTGCAACAGCAGCAGTTTGGCGAATTCAAACCAGAATCCAGCCAGTCGTTCGAAGTGGGTTACAAAGGCCTGATCGCGCAGAAACTCCTGATCGATGTATATGCATACTGGGCTAAATACAGGGACTTCCTGAGCAGTGTAACTGTTATACAGGCAAGAACCGCTCCAACCGGACCTGCCAGTTTATTTGATGTGCTGGATGCCAATAAAAGAATTGGATACAGTATTTCTACCAACTCTCCCGGCGATGTAAAAACAGATGGATGGGGCGCTTCTGTAGAATACCTGTTGCCTAAGAATTTCTCTGTAAGCGGTAACCTTTACCACGATGGTATCGGTACCCTGCCAGCCGGATTCGTATCCTATTTCAATACACCTAAATACCGTGTTAACATGGCCCTGAACAACAGCGGCTTCGGAAAGGATAACCGATATGGTTTCAGTATCGTATACAGATGGACAAACACCTACTTCTATGAAGGTACTTTCGGTGTAGGACAGATGCCTTACACACGTACCGTGGATGCTGTGCTTAGCTATAAGATCCCTTCTACCAAATCACTTATTAAAATTGGTGGAACCAATATCTTCAACAAATACTATCGTACCGGTTGGGGTAATCCACAGATCGGCGGATTGTATTATGTTAGCTATGGCTGGAACGTATTTTAATTGAAATAGTTAATCAATCTAAAGAGCCCCGGTTTTACAAGACCGGGGCTCTTTTTAATAAAAGTCAGTCCATGGTAAATAGTCTATGGATCATGGACTACAACCAGCTTGTGTTTCATCGTTTTTTGGTTTTGTACCCGATAATCTTATATTTTTGCTCCTCATTTAATAAACTGATCTATGCGTTCTATTGCTTTCAGAGAGGCTATTCGTGAAGCCATGAATGAGGAAATGAGAAGAGACGAGAAAGTCT
The DNA here is from genome assembly GCA_040390405.1 of Bacteroidota bacterium. Lineage (GTDB taxonomy): Bacteria > Bacteroidota > Bacteroidia > Chitinophagales > Chitinophagaceae > Sediminibacterium. The sequence goes on along the minus strand of JAZJYJ010000009.1, from coordinate 74,202 downwards.
TTTTGATGGGAGAAGAAGTGGCCCAGTACAATGGAGCCTATAAAGTGAGCCAGGGTATGCTGGCTGAATTTGGCGATAAAAGAGTGATCGATACGCCTATTTCCGAGCTTGGTTTTACTGCTGTGGCCGTTGGTGCCGCACAAAACGGCTTACGCCCGATTGTTGAATTTATGACCTGGAACTTTGCCGTGCTGGCCATGGACCAGATCCTGAATACCGCTTCCAAAATGCTGGCCATGAGCGGCGGACAGATCAGCTGCCCGATCGTTTTTCGCGGGGGTAATGGTAGTGCGGGACAACTGGGTGCCCAGCACTCAACCGCTTTCGAAAGCTATTACGCGAATATTCCGGGTATCAAAGTAGTATCGCCTTCTACACCATATGATGCCAAAGGGTTGCTGAAACAGGCCATCCGTTACGAGCAGGACCCGGTAATATTTATGGAAAGTGAAGTGATGTATGGCGACAAAGGCGATGTGCCTGAAGAAGAATACTATATCCCGTTGGGCAAAGCCGATGTAAAAAAACAGGGCCGCGATGTAACCATCGTTTCGTATAATAAAATGATGAAAGTGGCATTGGGCGCTGCGGCTGAACTGGAAAAAGAAGGGATTAGCGCTGAAGTGATCGATCTGAGATCAATCCGCCCGCTGGATTGGCATACCATTCTTGAAAGCATCAAAAAGACCAACCGCCTGGTAATTGTAGAAGAGCAGTGGCCGTTTGCTTCCGTATCTTCTGAGATCACTTACCGTATACAGAAAGAAGGGTTTGATTACCTGGATGCACCTATCCGCCGGATCACCAGCGCCGACGCGCCGATGCACTATGCACCCAACCTGGCTGCACTGGCCATACCGGATGTAGCCCGGACCGTGAAACTGGTGAAGGAAGTGATGTACCTCAAAAAATAATACCAGAAATAATAAACAAGAAACCCGGAGCACATAGTTCCGGGTTTTTATTTTCTGGCTAACTTGATATCTGAAACGGTAATTCACTTCATATGATTCGTTCGCTTTTATCAGGCATGATTTTGTTTTTGCCCACGTTACTGTCGGCGCAAAACAACGCTATGGCATCGGGCGATACAGTTACAGGTAAAAAACAACTGGATGAAGTGGTGGTAGAAGCATTTGGTTCAAGGGTGCAATGGAAAGCAGCACCTGCTGCTGTGGCTGTGATCGGAACAAAAGAAATCGCACGTTATGCCAATGTTTCGTTGGTGCCTGTATTCAATACCGTTCCCGGCATACGCATGGAAGAACGCTCGCCGGGCAGTTACCGTTTGTCTGTACGGGGTAGCCTATTGCGTTCTCCGTTTGGCATCCGCAATGTAAAAGTGTACTGGAATGAAATTCCTTTAACGGATGGTGGTGGTAATACGTACCTGAACCTTATCAATATCAATGATATCAGCCATGCAGAGATCATTAAAGGTCCGGCAGCGAGTGTATATGGTGCAGGCACCGGCGGCGCGGTATTATTACGGTCGGCGCTTTCTTTCTCAGACAGTGCAGAAGATCATTTTAGTACCGGCGTTTCAGTAGGCTCCTATGGTTTGTTTCAGGAGCAGGCAGGATGGGTATATACTACTAAACAATTCAGTTCTTCCATACAGCAAAGCCACCAGCAATCAGATGGTTACCGCGATCAATCTGCCACAAGAAAAGATGTATTGAAATGGCAAAGCAACTGGCAATTGAAAAAACAGCAATTTCATTTCCTGGTTTTTTATACAGACCTGTATTACCAAACACCGGGTGGTATTACATTGGCACAAATGCAGCAAAACCCGCAATTAGCAAGGCAGGCAGCCGGCGCATTACCCAGTGCGGCACAGCAGCAGGCGGCTATTTATAACAAAACCATTTTTGGTGCGGCACAGCAGGAAATAAACCTGGATGAACATTTTGTATGGAAAAATTTCGTGTCAGCCAACCACACTACTTTTACCAATCCCTTTATTACCAATTATGAAAATAGGGGAGAAGCGAATTATGGCGCAGGAACCAGTTTGCGCTACCAGAAAAAAAATACGCATGCATTTTTTCAATGGACGAATGGTGCAGAATGGTTATACAATCATTCGCTGATCAGCGATTTTGGGAATCGCTCAGGTAAAGCTGATACGATTCAGTTCAAAGATGATATTTACGCGGTGCAATGGTTTGCCTATTCGCAGGCACAGCTTACATTGAACGATGAATGGGTGATTTCCGGCGGGGTTAGCCTGAATAACCAGCAATACAAATACAAACGGTTAACAGATGCGAATCCATTGTCTGTTCAAAAAAAGATCAGCCTGGTTGTTACGCCAAGAATTTCTGTTTTGTATCGTATCAATAAAGAAGTGTCGCTGTACATGCTTGCCGCCAAAGGATTTTCGCCACCGGCGTTGGCGGAACTAAGACCATCGGACGGCAATTATTATGGAAACCTCAACGCCGAGTATGGCTGGAACTACGAAGCTGGTGTCAAAGGAAATGCATGGGATGATCGTTTGCGGTTTGATGTAGCCGCTTATTTTTTCCGACTACAAAATGCCATTGTCCGCAGAACCAATGCAAACGGAGCGGAATATTTTGTGAACGCAGGCGAAACCAAACAGAATGGTGTGGAAGCATTGCTTAGTTATCAATTGATACGGAATAAACAACAAAGCATACAATCGCTGACCGTATGGAGCAGTTACAGTTACCAACCATACCGTTTTACCGATTACCAGCAAAGCGGCAACAATTATTCTGGAAATAAATTAACCGGAGTGCCTGCCAATATATGGGTAACTGGCATGGATATTGAAACAAAAAAAGGCATCTACCTGAATGCTTCCGTAAATGCTGTTTCATCATTGGCATTAACCGATGCGAACGATGCTTTTGCTGATGCTTATCAGTTGGTACAAATGAAACTGGGTTATCATAATGAACGGGCAGGACGGAGCTGGGATGTATTTGGTGGTGTAGATAACTTATTAAACCAACGGTATAGTTTGGGAAACGATATCAACGCGGTAGGGAAAAGATATTATAATCCGGCAGCGGGTATTAATGTACTTGCAGGAATGATCTATCATTTTTAAAGCAATGATAGGAGCCGCGGTAACTGATAACATAGATAACGAACACGTAACTTAGCAATAAATAGACATACGATGCCGAATATCCTGATCATTGATGATGAAAAAGCAATACGGAATGTATTGAAAGAAATTTTGAGTAATGAAGGGTTTACCGTTGACGAAGCCACAGATGGGGAAGAGGGCCTGAAGAAATTTACGGCAAGTACTTATGATGTAGTGTTGTGCGATATCAAAATGCCCAAACTGGATGGTATTGAATTTTTGCAGAAAGTGATGGAGAGCCAGTCCGAGGTTCCGGTGATCATGATCAGCGGGCACGGCAATATTGAAACTGCGGTGGATGCTGTAAAGAAAGGCGCGTTTGATTACATAGCCAAACCACCCGATCTGAACCGGCTTCTGATAACCATCCGCAATGCGCTGGATAGAACCGTGCTGGTGAAAGAAACCAAGGTGTTGAAACGCAAGGTTTCAAAAGTACAGGAGATCATTGGAGAGAGTGATGGTATCGTGAAAGTAAAAGACACCATTGAAAAAGTAGCGCCCACCGAAGCGCGTGTTCTGGTAACCGGTGAGAACGGAAGCGGTAAAGAGCTTGTGGCGCGCTGGCTGCACGAAAAAAGCAACCGCGCAGGCGCGCCGATTGTAGAAGTAAACTGCGCGGCCATTCCGGCTGAACTGATCGAGAGCGAATTGTTTGGGCATGAGAAAGGTTCCTTTACATCGGCCATTAAGCAACGTATCGGAAAATTTGAACAGGCTCATGGCGGTACTTTGTTCCTGGATGAGATCGGCGACATGAGTTTATCGGCACAGGCCAAAGTATTGCGTGCGTTGCAGGAAGGAAAGATCACCAGGGTGGGAGGGGATAAAGAAATTTCGGTGGATGTACGCGTGATCGCCGCTACCAACAAAGACCTTTTGCAGGAAGTGAATGAAAAGAATTTCCGGTTGGACCTGTACCATCGTTTGGGCGTGATACTAATCCATGTTCCTTCGCTGAACGAACGGCGTCAGGATATCCCATTGCTGGTAGATAAGTTCCTGGCCGATATTGCGGATGAGTATGGCCAGGCCAAAAAATCGATCGATAAAAAAGCCATGGACGCGCTTCAAAAACACAACTGGACCGGCAATATCCGTGAACTGCGCAATGTGGTGGAGCGGCTGATCATCCTCTCGGGCAAAGATATCTCGGCGGCGGATGTGGATGCGTATGTATTGCCGAGGTAGGTTAAAGTAGTTAAAAGGGTTAAAATAGTTAAAAGGGTTAAAGTGGTAAATAGGTACTGCTTTAACCCTTTTAACTAATTTAATCCTTTTAACCTCTTTAACCCCTTTTAACACCCCTCCCTCACTTTAAGAAAACTTTTGGCCTCAAAACCCCGCCATGTGTGCTAAAAGGATATTTTTGTTACTACTTAATTGTAAACTATGGGTTTAATTCTATTCATTATCGGAACGATTGGCTGGCATGTGGGTATGTATGGTATGTTTAAAAAAGCAGGTATTGAACCATGGAAAGCCCTGGTTCCTTTTTACAATACCTGGCTAATCGTTGAAAAAACAAGTATCCGTAAATACTGGTTCTGGTTTCAGCTGGTTCCTATTGCCGGGCAGTTCATCACCATCTGGATCACGATTATTTTTGTGATGCATTTCAAAAAAGTGAACCTGGTTGCCCATACACTTACTGTATTCCTTCCTTTTTTGTATTTCCCTTATCTCGGATTTTCTGAAAAAGAAAAATGGTATGGCGGAGAAATATTAAAGCACTACCATAAGCCCGCTTCACGCGAATGGATCGATGCCGGTGTGTTTGCAATAGTGGCCGCTACCCTTATCCGTTCTTTTGTTTTTGAAGCCTATGTAATTCCTACGGGAAGTATGGAGAAGACGCTTCTTATCAACGACTTCCTTTTTGTAAACAAGATGAGTTATGGCGCGCGCATTCCACAAACACCACTGTCGTTTCCATTCGTGCACAATACCATGCCTTTCTCTAAAACCGTGCCTTCCTATATCAAAAGCGTACAGCTTCCTTACAAACGCTTACCGCCTTTTACCGATGTAAAACGCAATGATGTAGTGGTATTTAATTTTCCGGAAGGAGATACTATTATCAACCTGCCCGATTATGGAAGTATGACAACTTATTACGATGTTTTACGCTACCAGTTCAAAGGCGATAGGGATGCGTTAAATGCGCAGTTCCCTGTGATCGTTCACCCGATGGATAAAACCGATAACTACATCAAGCGTTGTGTAGGTATTGGAGGTGATGTATTGCAGATAAAAAACGGGCAATTGTTTGTGAACAACCAACCGGCATTTGTTGCCCCTGGCGCGCAAACCGAATACGTGGTAGAAACGGATGGCACGAATTTGTCTGATGATTTTTTAAAAGATGAACTGGGCATTGACGCGGATAATATTGAATCGGAGATCAGGCCAATGAAACAGGGTATGATGGTAATCAATATGACGGCCGAAGAAGCGGCCAAAGTAAAGAAGCAGCCCAATGTAAAATCGGTATCACCTTATCTTGATACAATGATCGGCGGTACATTCCCGCATGATGAAGCAGATTACCCATGGACAAGAGACAATTTTGGTCCACTCAGCATTCCTAAAAAAGGAGATGTATTGCAGCTTACACCACAAACCATTGCTTTATACCGAAGGCTTATTATTACCTATGAAGGCAATACAATGGATGAAGTGAACGGCAAGTTTGTCATCAATGGAAAAGAAGCCACTACCTATACCACCAAACAATCTTATTACTGGATGATGGGAGATAACCGCCACAACAGCCAGGATAGCCGTTTCTGGGGTTTTGTACCCGAAACCAATATCGTTGGCAAGGCCTCCCTGATCTGGTTCAGCTGGAACAAAGGACCTCGCTGGAAGCGATTGTTCAATGGTATAAAATAATTATCTTCAAACAATGGAAGGGGTCCTCGGAGCAATGCTTCGAGGGCTTTTTTGTCTAAACAAGTGAAATTATGAATCCACAACAATACCGTTTCGATTTTGAAGAATACAATTCGATTGATGAATTGGCACCTGCGGATGCGCAGTTACTCAGAGAGGCGTACCAAACCACTGCCATCGCATATGCCCCGTACTCGAATTTTAAAGTAGGTGCTATGGCCATGCTAGCCAATGGTAAAACCGTTGCGGGCAGTAACCAGGAGAATGCCAGTTACCCCGTAGGACTTTGCGCTGAACGCGTGTTACTATCAGCAGCTTCGTCTGTATACCCCGGCGTACCAATCGAAACCATTGCCATCAGTTACCAAACCGAAGACGGCAAAAGCGATCGCCCTATCTCGCCCTGCGGTATCTGCAGGCAGACACTGGTAGAATATGAAAACCGTTTCGAGCATCCCATCCGGTTAATTCTCGGGGGCAAAGATGGTAAAGTGTACATCATTCCCAAAGCAAGTATGCTACTGCCGTTTGGGTTTTCGGGAGAAGACATGCAATAATTAGGAATTAATAATTAGTAATTATCAAGCGTAATCATACTAAGGTCTGAATTACTAATTACTCATTACTAACTACTAATTTATCTAATTAATACCGCTGTTCCTTTCAACGAAACCCGCTGCCCGTTATCGCGGTTGATGTAATCGAGTGTCCATACATAGGTGCCGCTGGGTTGGGGGATGCTGTTTACTCGGCCATCCCATTTCTTTGTCCAGTCCCTGGCTTCAAAAATGATCTGCCCGTAACGGTTGTATACCCGGAATAGGAGATTGTCTGCTTTGAAGGCATTTAAAGGGTAGAGATAATCATTTAATCCATCGCCATTGGGTGTAAAGGCAGAAGGAACGGCGATATAGCAACTGGCTAATACGGTGATGATCTTATACGTAGTATCGGAACAATTGTATTGATTGGTGGCAACCAGTCTTGTTGTATAATTGGAACGCCTTCCCAGCAAAGGATAGGATTGTGGCCCTGGAATCTGCTGTGTACTTGTAACGCCGTTCCCGAAATTCCATTGCCAGGAAATGGTATTGGCCGTACTCAGATCGGTAAAATGCAAAGTATCTGTGGGGCACAAGGTATCTGCCACTGCAAAAGAAGCTTTGATAGAATGATCGGTAAAAACAAAACTGGTGCGTGCTGTATCGGAACAAATGCCATTGCTAACGGCGAGTTGTAAAGCATGTGCACCAAATGCTTTGGAAATAAAGAATGGGTTCTGGCTGGTGCTTACTACCACACTATCGATACGCCATTGCCATTGCGTAGTGCCGCCATAGCCGTTATGGGCAAGGTAAATGGTATCCGTTTTACAACCCGAACTTACCGTGCCTGTAAAATCGGCGGTGGTTATGTTTTTGGTTGTAAAGGAAAGCGTGGAACCTGCTGGTGTGGTTAATCCGCATTCATCAATTAATGGATTACCATCCGTTCCGTTTTTCAGCAGAATGGTAAAGGTTCCATTTACCCTGATCGGTGCCGTAAGAACGATCTGGATAGTGGTGCTAACACCATTGCTACAGGTGCCAAATGCAGTTTTAATGCTAACCGATACAGGACCCGTGATGGTGAAATCGCTTCCATCTGCCGCAATAGAACTACAGGCCATGGGTTTACTGAAAACAAGCTGTAAGGTATCTTTTATACATACAACCGGGCTGATACTGTCTAAAGGAGTAGGAACAAATGCAACAAATTTCAGGCTCGCTTTTTCGCCAACCAATAATGCGTTGCCACAGTTATCGGATAAAGTATTCCCGTCTGTTCCTATTTGCGAAGTAAGGGTATAGGTACCCGGGGATAATGGATTATCCAGCGTAACCAGTATCGAATCAGAATCAAAACCTGCATTACATCCATTACCCTTAGCGGCAATGATCTTCCTGCTAACCGGCCCACTGATGGTAAAATCAGTACCATCAGCTGCGATGCTTGTACAATTTACCCTTGAAGCAAGCTTGATCATTACCTGCGACCCATCGCAGATAGCATAGGCAGATTGGATTTTGGGTACAACTGGATTTACGATACTTGCGGTCCCCCCATTGGTTCCGCCAACTGGAAAGGAAAGGGCGTAGCCGCTCTGGTTACCACCGGAGAAATGACTAATCATTAACAGGTATTCATGTCCTGCAACCAGCACTGGCATTTTGCTGAAGATGGGAATTTTAGGCCCATTGTTGGTACTTCCGCACTCCATTAAGTTTGCAGCATTAGGGGAGGTCCCCGTAACGCCTTGCTCTCCGGACCAATTATAAGATACAATAAGGGAACTGTTGGTATACACATCTATTGGATCATGCCCAGTGATATCGAACAACTGCCAGTCATAATCATCACTTAAATTATTAGGTCTGATAAGAATGGCCAGCGTGCCGGCTGTATAGCAAGTGAATTTATACCAGAAAGGATTTTTATCTAAATAGACGTTCCCGTCTTTTGGGCAAAAAGTAGGTATCGCATTTATCCCACAAACTGGAACTGTATTCTGCTGAAAATTAGTTGATCCGCAAACCGGAAAAGCTGAATAGGGGTTCTGCCCAAGCGTAGTACATGCCTGCGACCATCCGCCTACAGCCGCCATCAGCGCAAAAAAGAAAACAAATATGATTTTACCAACAAATCGCATCAGGGTAAAAATATTTCATTCAATTGTTGGTCAAAAAAGGTTTTGGCAAGAAAATGTTAATTCAACAGAAGAACAATAGAATATTGAACAGATGAACAAGGAATGATGAATGTTGAATTTTACTTCATCATTCCTTGTTCATCTGTTCATCTGTTCGATATTCCCCTGTTCCTCTGTTCAAAAAAGCGTCTGTACTCCATGCGCAATCTTGAACTCATGCCCCAGTAGCCATTTCTTGCGCCATTTGCCGCCTCCATAGCCCACCAGTGAACTATCGCTGCCAATTACGCGGTGACAGGGCACAATGATCGCTATATTGTTTTTGCCATTGGTACTGGCCGCCGCGCGGATCACTTTGGGATCGCCGAGGCGTTTGGCAAGGTCCATATAACTGATGGTTTTGCCGTAAGCGATCTCTATCAACTCGCCCCAAACCCTTTTCTGAAAATCGGTGCCTTCCTGGTGAATGGGGATATCAAAATTTCTGCGGGTGCCATGAAAGTATTCGATCAGTTGTTCCGTGCATTGGTGCATTACTTCGGTAATGCCGGGTTCGCCATGCGCCAGCTGGTCGCTATTGTCTACAAATGTAAGCTCACCAATATACTGGTCGGTGCCGCCGATCTTGAGTAAACCGATCGGACTCTCATAATATGTGAAATGCAGTTCGTTCATTAGCCGATGCGCTGGCCGTTTTGTACCGCTTGATCGGGCCGCAATAAAATTACCTGATTATTCTCATCATATACACCTAATACCAAACATTCGCTGAAAAAGTTAGCGATCTGCTTGGGCGGAAAGTTTACCACGGCCACTACCTGCTTGTTTACCAGATCCTCCTTGCTGTAGTGGTGGGTGATCTGGGCAGAGGAATGTTTAATACCCAGCGGGCCAAAATCAATGCGTAACTGATAAGCCGGTTTTTTTGCTTTCGGAAAATCGGTAACTTCAAGGATGGTTCCGCTGCGGATCTCTACTTTTTCAAAATCGTCCCAGTTGATCATATTGTAATTTGAAAATTTGAAAATGTGTAAATTTGAAAATGGGTGGCTATTGATTCGCTAACCTATTGCCACAGTTTCAAATTAGCACATTTTCAAATTATCCTGTCAAATCTAAAAACTAAATACACATGAAACGCACAGCAACAGCCGTTTGGAATGGATCAGGTAAAGAAGGCAATGGTCATCTCAGCACCCAAAGCACGGTTCTGAACAATACACAATACTCATTCAATTCGCGTTTTGCAGATGGTGTTGGCACCAATCCGGAAGAATTGATGGCGGCAGCCCATGCTGGCTGTTTTACCATGAAGCTCAGCTTTGTGCTGGGCGCGGCCGGTTTTACACCAGATACACTGGAAACGGGTTGTACCATTTCGCTGGAAGATGGCGCGATCACCAAATCGGAACTGGTGGTGAAAGCGAAAGTACCGGGCATTACCGAGGAAAAATTCCAGGAATGCGCGGCTGATGCAAAAGCCAATTGCCCTGTAAGCAAAGCATATAACATGGCCATTAGCCTGGAAGCCAGTTTGGTTTAATTTTTGTACCTCATTTCGAAGGAGACAGCTTCTTCGAAATGAGACTTTAGATCTAATACCTTCTACCATGATAATCCGCAAAGCGACCATCGACGATATTGATGTATTGGCCTACCTGCTGGATCAATACCGCATCTTCTACAAACAATCTTCAGATATAGCGGGGGCCAGACAGTTTCTAGCCGATAGGTTTGCGCAGAACGAATCTGTCATATTCGTGGTAGTACTCGATAATAAGATTGCCGGTTTTACACAATTATATCCTGTATTTTCTTCTGTTGGATTGAAGCGTGCCTGGCTGCTGAATGATCTGTATGTTGTTCCCGAAGCACGTGGTTCCGGTTCGGCCGATGCTTTGCTGAAAGCGGCACAGGAAATGGGGGCAACTACTTCGAGCCGTTGGTTGTTATTGCAAACAGCGGTTACCAACCACCGCGCCCAGCGGGTGTATGAAAGAAATGGATGGGTAAAGGACAAAGATTATTTCTCGTACTATTATTACCCTGGAAAATAATAGGCTGCTTGCGTTAATTGTTTTAATTCATTATGACTCTTGTTTCTCTGCGAAAACTCCGGCAACGCTGCGGCTCTGCGGTGAATTGCGGTTTACATTCACCGCAGAGCCGCAGAGAACAGGGAGTTTTCGCAGAGGGTTGAACAATTCGTATTAATTAACTCAAACAGCTTTTAAGTTTATCAAGAAGGTTTATAAATCCAGCAGGTCTGCCAGCTTTAATAATTCGGTTTGTTTGTATTCATTGGAAGACTTGTCAAAACACTTGGCCAGTTCTTCCAGCAATACCTGTATGACGCGCTTGTGCGAACGTGGCTTGAAATAAGAGGGTGTTGGCGGAACGGAGATGCGTTTAAAATAATTTTCAATGTCTTTGTGCGAGAATGCCTGCCCGGTGGTGGCATCCACATAGAAATGGATCTTATCCTGCGGATGACCCACATAGGTAGCCGGATCGTAATCGGAATGATAAAAGGCGATAATGCATTGTTTCGGAATACTGATGATCTTGGCATTGATATCGAGCAGATCGCACATTACCTGGTACAGGATGCCATTGGTAATGGCATTACCCCTTTTACTTTCCAGTACCTTATGAATAAAGAAATCGTCGGGGTGCTCGTAACTGATCTCGACGCCTTTTAAATTATAGTAGTTGTAGATGATACTGGAAAGCACATTCGCCTGCTCCAGCGGTGTTAAAAAACTGTTCAGCTCCAGCCAGATATTGCGGCGTATTTTTTCAACATCCTGCAAAACAGGGGTGGTATGCAGGTCTGGATATTGAAATTTGGAAACGAGCATGGCTCCGAATAACAGGTCATGGTAAGCACTGTCGCGCCATTCGGCCAGGTCGTTCTGCAGGTCGGAATAATGCAGGTGATGGATGATCATTTCAATGCGTTCCTGCACTTCTTCACTGAGCGTGGTTTCCCATAGATGCTCCAGGTTGGGAATGATATTCTTACCGTAAGCCACGATCTTCTCGGAAACGGTAGAATACACTTCCTCATCGGGATCATCTATAAGTGTAAACAAGGCATTCATCTCTCGTGTTTCCTGCATAACTGCTGATGGAAGCAGGAATGAACGGGGTATATTCCCCTCTGTCCCACCTGTTTCCGCTTCAAACTTGATTAAATTTTGGTTATCAATCAATGGTAAGTTATCCATGGGTGTGGAAATATGAAGATACAATTGCATAATATTATCACTATATACACGTTACGCAGTCAATCCATTGATAAAAAAGATGGGAATTAACAGTCTACCAAACCCTTTAATGGGTACCTTTGCCCATTATTTTATTTAACGAGTTTTATGTCTGATTTTGCCATTCCCAAATTCCCCTCAGTAGCCAAATCCCTGCACACCGATTTAAAGAAAAGAGTTCAGGAATATTTTGATGAACGCGGAATTGATTCTACCGGTAATCCCAAACTGTTTACCAAGGCCATTATTATGGTCATTGGTTTTGTTTTGGTGTATATCCAATTACTGGTCTGGACACCGGTTTGGTATGTAGCCGTTGCCGAATGCGTGATCCTGGGTGGATTTGTTGCGGCAATTGGTTTTAATGTGATGCACGATGGTAGCCATGGAAGCTTCAGCACCAATAAGGCGATTAACCGTGTGGCGGCATCTTCTATCAGTTTACTCGGCGCCAATCATTTTATGTGGAATATGAAGCATAACATGATCCACCACAGTTTCACCAACATCGATGGGGTAGATGATGATATCGAGATCGGTGTACTGATGCGGATGGCACCTACACAGAAAAGATATAAGATGCACCGTTTCCAGCATTTCTATTTCTGGTTTTTGTATATGCTGTTGTACGTATTCTGGATTTTCTTTACAGACTATAAAAAATATTTCTCTCAGAAAATCGGAGCCGTGCCATTGAAGAAAATGAGCCTGGCAGATCATATTGAATTCTGGGGCGTAAAAGTATACCACGCTGCTGTATTCATTGTAATACCAATTATTGCAGTAGGCTGGGTAAGCTGGGTAATTGGTTTTTTAACCATGAGCCTGGTGGCAGGTTTCATACTGAGTATCGTTTTCCAGTTGGCCCATACAGTTGAGCATACAGAATTTCCGGTAGCAGATATTGAAACCAATAAATTGCCAGATGAATTTGCCGCTCACCAGATCAAAACAACCGCCAATTTTGCTACCCGCAACAAACTGGTAAGCTGGCTGGTAGGTGGATTGAATTTCCAGATCGAACACCACCTGTTCCCTAAGATTTCACATGTACATTATCCCGCTATCAGCGAGATCGTAAGAAGTGTTTGCCTCGAATACCAACTGCAATACATCGAATACCCCACAATGCGCAAAGCGGTAAGGGCGCATGTAAGGTTCTTAAGGCAGATGGGGAAATATGATTAGACCTTAGTAAGTAAAAAGTCAAAATTAAAAAGTCAAAACCTGTAAAGTTTTGACTTTTAAATTTTGACTTTTGCATTCTCCAGAGAGATTATTTTTTTGCCGTCTTCTTCGCTGCTTTTTTAGGTGCTGCTTTCTTCGCGGTCTTGGAGGCTGTTTTTTTCGCTGCTGTTTTTTTGCTAAATGCATTCGGCACTTGCTGTTCGATCATGGTTTTGATAAGCTCGATATCAATATCCACCAGTTCTTCCGGGGTATATTTATTAGCGTCGGGCTTGCGACCCATCTTCAGCATTTTTTTGTTGAAGCGGATGAACGGCCCCCAACGGCCATTCTCAATTGATATTTTTTCAGTTGGCCATTGCCTGATGAAACGGTTGGCTTCCTTGTCTACTTTCTTCGCGATCAGTTCATCAATATCGCTCTGCGACAATTCATCAAAATTATATGCGCGTGGTATATTGATGTACATATCGTTCCATTTAATAAATGGTCCGAAACGGCCCTTGCCCTTGGTTACCGGTAATTCATTGTAATAACCGATGGGTGCATCGGCCAGTTGTTTTTCATTGATGAGCTGGATGGCTCTCTCGAGTTCTATCTCGTGCAGGTCCTCACCTTTAGGAATGGAGATGAACTGGTCGCCGAGTTTGATATAAGGACCAAATCTTCCCACATTCACAGACAGTTCCTGCCCTTCATATTCACCCAAAGTACGTGGTAAAGAGAACAACAGCATGGCTTCTTCCATCGTAATGGTTTCAATGCTCTGCGATTGTTTTAGTTTGGCAAAACGAGGTTTTTCTTCTTCGTTGGCGGTATCGCCAATCTGCACCATGGGGCCATAGCGGCCCATTCGGGCGATTACTTTTTTACCGGTAGCCTCATCAATACCCAGCTCGCGCTCACCTTTGGCACGCTCTGCATTTTCCAGTGTATGCTCAATGGTTTCGTGGAAGGGTTTGTAAAAGCCATCGATCATACTGCTCCAGGCAATTTTGCCTTCGGCGATAAGATCAAATTCCTGTTCGATCTTGGCGGTAAAACCAAAATCCATCACTTTGGTAAAATACTGTTTCAGAAAATCGGTTACTACCAGGCCGAGATCGGTCGGGAATAATTTATTTTTTTCCGCACCGGTATTTTCCTGCAGGATCTCTTTGGATACGTTATCATTCTTACTCAATGTGAGCAGGGCCATTTCTCTTTTCACACCATCTTTATCACGCTTCTCTACATAATTTCTTTTTACAATCGTTGAAATAGTAGGTGCGTATGTAGAAGGACGGCCAATACCCAACTCTTCCAGTTTTTTTACCAGCGAGGCTTCCGTGTAACGGGCCGCCGCGCGTGAGAATTTTTCGGTAGCGGTCATTTGTGAAAAATCCGGTTTCTGACCAATCGCCAGCGGTGGCAGCATGCCTTCTGTATTCTCTTCGTCTTCTTCGTCTTTTCCTTCGAGATACACTTTCAGGAAACCATCGAACTTCATCACTTCGCCGTTGGCAGAAAGGGTTTCGTTATTGCTGCTGATATTAATCTTTGCAGTGGTTTTTTCAAACTCCGCATCGCTCATCTGCGAAGCAATGGTTCTTTTCCAGATCAGTTCATATAGCCTGCGGGTATCTTCATCTTCAACGGAAGTACTACTCATATAAGTAGGCCTGATGGCTTCGTGAGCCTCCTGTGCATTTTCATTTTTGTTCTTGAATTTGCGCGGTTGGTGGTATTGGCTGCCATAGGCTTTGGTAACCTGGTCGCGGATATCGTTCAGTGCCGTATCACTTAAATTGATACTGTCTGTACGCATATACGTGATCTTACCGCTTTCATATAGTTTCTGCGCCAGCAACATGGTTTTGCTTACACTGTATCCCATTTTTCGCGATGCTTCCTGCTGCAGGGTAGAAGTGGTAAAAGGTGCTGCCGGGGTGCGTTTAGCGGGTTTTACCTGTATGTCGGTTACTGTATAATTGGCACCCTTGCAAGTTTCGAGAAATGCTTTGGCATCTTTCTCGGTCTGCATTTTATTGGGGCCATCTGCTTTAAAGGTTACGGTCTTGCCGTTAATATCAGGTGCCGTAAAAAAAGCTTCTACCTTATACGTACTCTCTGGTATGAACTGGTTGATCTCTCTTTCTCTTTCCACGATCAGCCGTACAGCCACGCTTTGTACACGGCCGGCGCTGAGACTTCGCTGCATACCGATCTTGCGCCAGAGAACCGGGCTCAGTTCAAAACCCACCAGCCTGTCGAGTACACGACGGGCCTGCTGGGCATTTACCAGGTCCATATTAATGATACGGGGGTTTTCAACCGCTTTTTTGATAGCGGGTGCCGTGATCTCGTGAAAAACGATCCGTTTGGTTATTTTGGGATCCAGGCCCAATACTTCGGCCAGGTGCCAGCTAATGCTTTCCCCTTCACGGTCCTCATCCGATGCCAGCCATACTTCGTCCGCTTTTTTAGCGAGCTGGCGCAACTCTTTCACCACACGTTCCTTGTCGTCCGGTACCTTGTACCTGGGCTGGTAATGATTGTTTACATCAATACCCATATCGTCCTTTTCCAGGTCGCGTATATGGCCATAGCAGCTCTTTACCTCGAAATCTTTCCCGAGGATCTTTTCTATGGTTTTGGCCTTTGCCGGTGACTCAACGATCAATAAATTTTTTGCCATACTGCCTGTAAAATCCGCCTCTGACGGTGCTTTTATCAAGTTTTTTCGGAATGCCCGAGCCCTTACAAAATTCTCCCCGGAGGGGGAGAAAACTAAGATACTTACCCTGCAATATTAGGCGAAACCATCAAAACACAAAAAATATCAGGAAATGGGAGCGCTGAAAAAGTGAATGATCTCGGTGCAAACTTTGTTGTCTTTATACACCCGGCTATGCCCCATTTGTGTTGTGATAAGGAATTTAACATGAGGCAGATCGAGCGATAAAAGGGGCTTTACATCTTCAAAAGGGCAGATCCTGTCCTGCTGATCGTGTACCCATAAAATGGGTGAATTAAGTGATTTTACGATGCGGCTTACCGAAAAATAGGCGGCCTGCTCGCCTGTAATATCCGTGATGAGTTGGTGGAATGCCTGTTGTACTTTTTCGTCGGCCGGTACCAGGGTAAAAAAATTGCGGATGGCCCTTTCGGTTTCGGTAGCGGGTGCCACCAATACCAGTTTACGGTTTTCGCGATTGGGCAGGGTTTCGAAGGCAAGGGCGGCAGCCAACCCGCCAAGCGAATGCCCCATTATACCGTACAAGGGGCCGTAGAGCGCTTCAATCTTCAAAAGCGCATGCTTATATATATACGCATTGATCAATTTGCCATCGCTGCTGCCATGGGCAGGAGCATCGAAGGCCAATACCTCAAATCCTTCTTTTTTGAGGGCCAGAACATATTTCTCAAACTTGTAGGCATAACTGCTGAATCCATGAACGATCAGGACCTTTTTCCCGTTGGGATGCTCGGGCTGCCAGCGGAAGCCCCTGAGAGTGAGTCCATCTATTTCAAAAGATAATTTTTCTGCCTTATGAAACGCCGGGGGTGATTTTTTAGGAAGTTTTATCGGAAACGGGGTACAGAATATTTTAAAAGCCGCTTCTGCCGCCCTGCGCGGAGAAACCATGCCGATGGTTCTCAATTTGGTTTTATAATAGCCTAAAAGCAGTCTTTGTGCTAATTTCATCTTCATAAGTTCAAAGATATGCAGGTTACGATCATAGGTTCGGGCAATGTTGCTACGGTGTTGGGGAGAGTATTGGTAAATAAGGGAAATAAAGTTGATAAAGTATATAGCCGCGATTTGCATCATGCGGAGATTCTCGCCAATGAATTAGGAGCTGAGGCTATTAATGATTTACAAGAAGCCGATGGCAGCGCTGATCTTTACCTGGTGGCCGTTACCGATGACGCGCTTGCGGAAATTGCCGCCCGGCTTTCCCTGAAAAACAAACTGGTTGTTCATACCGCAGGATCGGTATCCAAAGAAATATTGAAAAATGCCAGTAACAATTATGGCGTGCTTTGGCCGATGAAAATGATCCGTAAACAAATGACCACACTGGAACCGGTTTCCATTGTGGTGGATGGAAGTTCCGCAGAAACAATCATACAAATAGAAAACCTGGCCAGGCTATTTTCTCCTAATATCAGCCGGGCCGATGATGCGCAGCGTGCCAAAATGCATATGCTGGCCGCGCTTACTTCTAATTTCGCCAATCATCTTTACCAACTGGCGTCCGATTATTGTGCTGCGGAAGGGATTGATTTTTCAGTGTTCTACCCCATCATCGAAGAAACAGCCCTTGGTCTGCACCAGGCAGCCCCCAGCAATTTACAGGCTGGTCCGGCATTCAGGGGCGATCGACAAACCATACAAAAACACTTGGCATTATTACAGGCTTACCCGCAGATAAGCCGGGTGTATGAAATGATGAGCAAGAGCATTGCTGAGTCCTTTCCGGAGAAAAAACACGCAAGTACCCCAGAAAAACCGCGCTGATAAGCCCTGCACGATTGATTTTTGACAGTTGGCCACAAACTTTTCCGTAACTCGGATGGTTAAATACGTATTCTAAGATACTTTTGCGAGCCAAAAAGATTGGTATGTATACGATCAAGATAAAATTTGAAGAGAAAGGACTGGAGCCGGTAACACTGACCAATATCAGCGATGACCAAAGCCTGCTGGAGGTTTGTTTGGACAACGATATCGACCTTCACCATAATTGCGGGGCCGTTTGTGCCTGCAGTACCTGTCATTTATATGTAGACAAAGGCATGGATTTCCTGGAAGAGCTGAACGACAGGGAAGAAGATTTCATAGATCGTGCCGTGAATCCGCGCATCAATTCAAGACTGGGTTGCCAGTGTGTATTGCAGCCAGGTACCGGTGAGGTAGAGATCACCCTGCCTGATCAAACCCAATTCTTAGGTGAATAAACGCTCCTAACTCCTAACTTATAACTCCTAAATTTCCCATGAGTCATTTTGAACCACCCATACACTGGAATGATCACGAAGACATTGCCATGAAACTATACGAGCGATTCGGTGATGATTTCAATGAAGGGAAAATATACCGGATCCGTTTTACAGACTTGCTTGAGTGGATACTCCAGATCCCTAATTTCGAAGGCACCCGTGAACAAAGTACGGAAGGACACCTGGAAATGATACAGAGCGGCTGGGTATATGAGTGGCGGGATAACCAGAAGTAAACCAATAAACAAATTGCTCGAAAAATTCAACCATATCACCACATTCGTTTTTGATGTAGACGGTGTTTTAACCGATGGCACTTTATTGGTGTTGCCTAATGGCGTGATGGCAAGAAGGATGAGTATTCGGGATGGATATGCATTGCAACTGGCCGTAAAAAAAGGATATCATGTGGCTATTATTTCTGGCGGCAATTCTCCGGAAGTGGTTGACCGCCTGCAAAAACTGGGTATTACGGATTTGTGGATGGGCGTGGAAGACAAAGCCGCTGTGTTGAAACAGCTGATGGAAAAATACCGGCTCGCAAAAGAAGTTGTTCTGTACATGGGTGATGATATTCCCGATCTGCAGGTAATGAAACTGGCGGGCCTGCCCTGTTGCCCTTCGGATGCCGCACAGGAGATCAAAGAAATAGCCGTATACATTTCTCATTTGAAAGGAGGGGAGGGTTGTGGCCGTGATGTAATTGAAAAAGTAATGCGCCTGCGAGGCAACTGGGGCGAAGATATTTCGGTGCGTGCCCAATAATTTCCCGGATTCATTCGTACATCAATTCACTATTTTGAAAATAATCGCTGCATTCTTCAGACTGGTTCGATGGCCCAACCTGGTGTTCATTGCCCTTACACAGGTGCTGTTCGAATATTGTATCTACCAGAAAATCTATCCCGTTCCTGTTGGAGATACTGCTGAAACAAATCGTTTTTTATTATTGGTGATGGCTTCAGTGTTTATTGCCGCTGCCGGTTATATCATCAATGATTATTTTGACCTGAATATCGACCAGGTGAATAAACCCGATAAAGTGGTGGTGAACGTGATCATCAGCAGGCGATGGGTTATTTTCTGGCATATGTTCCTGAGCTTACTCGGGCTTTTCTTTACGGTTTCCGCATTGCCCATTTCGGATTACTGGCACCTGGTATTGGCCAACCTTGGCAGCATTGTATTGCTGTGGTTTTATTCAACCAACCTGAAAAAGCAATTACTGATCGGTAATGTGTTGATATCGGTTTTAACTGCATGGGTAATCGTAATCATCTTTCTCGCGAAATTTCCACTAAAAATTCATTCGCTTTTATTGGTAGACCATGATGAGATCCGGTATTTCCGGTTTACGGTTTTATATGCTTCTTTTGCTTTCGTTATTTCCCTGATCCGGGAAGTGATTAAGGATATGGAAGACATGGAAGGCGACCGGAAATATGGTTGCCGTACCATGCCCATTCTCTGGGGAATGAATACGAGTAAGGTTTTCGTAGCCGTATGGATCATTGTATTGATCGCCGCATTAACCATATTGCAGTTTTATGTGTTGCCATTTGGCTGGTGGCACAGTGCCCTATATTGTTTTGCGCTGATCATTGCGCCACTGGTATGGATACTTAGGAAATTATTCAGCGCACAATCGCCTGAAGATTTTCACAAGCTCAGTACCGTTATCAAGCTGGTGATGCTGACCGGCATCGTATCCATGATCTTCTTTCGTTTTTATCTCTAACCCGGTTTTTTATGAAGGATATTATTTTAGCCTCTCAATCGCCCAGAAGAAAAATGTTGCTGGAATGGGCCGAAGTTCCTTTTGAAGTGATTGTAAAACATACGGATGAAGATTTTCCTGAAGGGTTGACTTTTACTGATATTGCCATTCACATTGCACGTAAAAAAGCGAATGCAGTAAAAACCTATGTTCAGGAAGCATTTCATGGCGAGTTGAAACAGAAAACCATTTTGGCCGCGGATACCATTGTAGTACTGGGCAATGATGTGATCGGAAAACCGGTTGACCGCGAAGATGCCATCAGAATATTGCGTTCATTATCCGGTCAGCAACACAAAGTAATTACCGGCGTTGTACTGTTATATACAACTGGAGAGATCTCTTTTGCTGATACCACCGAAGTAATTTTTCATGCATTGACAGAAGAACAGATCTGCTTCTATGTTGACAAATACGAACCCTACGATAAAGCCGGCGCATATGCTATCCAGGAATGGATCGGTGTTACAGGTATCAAATCCATCGAAGGAGATTTTTATAATGTGATGGGATTGCCCGTAAGCCGTGTGGTGCAGGCATTGCATACATTAAATTCCTAAACGAAAATCAGGTATTTACCGCATTAGCTTAGTTTGTAATTTTTCG
The DNA here is from genome assembly GCA_040390405.1 of Bacteroidota bacterium. GTDB lineage: Bacteria > Bacteroidota > Bacteroidia > Chitinophagales > Chitinophagaceae > Sediminibacterium. The sequence goes on along the minus strand of JAZJYJ010000009.1, from coordinate 53,665 downwards.
TTTGCCGCAACTAAAGCGGTTTGTTATGAACGAAAGATTATTGCAATTCATCTGGCAGTTTCAATATTATAACCGGCAGCAGTTACAAACCACAAATGGTGAGCCACTGTTTATTGAACGTGCCGGCACCTCGAATCCTCACCAGGGCCCTGATTTTTTGGAAGCCATTATCCGTATTGGTAAAACCAAATGGGTGGGCAATGTTGAATTACACGTGTTATCATCTGATTGGTATAAACACCGACATGAGGCAGATCGGAATTACACCAATATCATTCTACATGTGGTTTGGAAAGAAGACGCGCTGGTGATGGATCCCAATGGGAATCGTTTTCCCACATTGGTGCTGCAGCCGTTGGTACCCAAAATACTTTTGGAGCGCTATCAGCAAATGATGGGAAGTCTTTTGGTAATGCCCTGCCAGTCTTTTCTGCCCGCACTGAAAGAACTGGGCTGGTTTGCATGGAAAGAAAGACTGGCCGCAGAAAGACTGGAGAGAAAATCAGCACAAATTTTATTATTACTCAAACAATCCGGTCATCACTGGGAAGAGGTTTGCTGGTGGATGCTCGCTACCAACTTTGGGCTGAAAGTAAACAGCACTTTATTTGAACTGATGGCCAGAACCCTTCCGGTTGAATTACTCTCCAAACATAAAAATCAACTGCAGCAATTGGAAGCATTGTTGCTGGGGCAGGCCAATTTATTATCCGGTAAATACGAAGATGATTACGCGGTATTGCTGCAAAGAGAATACCGGTTCCTGAAAAAGAAATATGCCCTGCCTGTTGTAAACAAGCAACCCGCTTTTCTTCGGATGCGCCCGGCTACTTTTCCTACCATCCGGCTCGCGCAACTGGCCATGCTTTTGTACCAGACATCGCACCTGTTTTCAACCATCAAAGAAACAGAAGACAGTAAAATGATGCAGTCTGTTTTTATGGTAACCGCAAATGATTACTGGCATTACCATTATCGTTTTGATGAAGTAACGGTGTATCAAGCCAGGCATTTGGGTAAACAAATGGCGGAAAACATTCTCATTAATACCATCATCCCCCTTTTGTTCGCGTATGGGTTGTATAGCAAGGAAGAACTGTATAAGGAGCGGGCTATCCGCTGGTTATATGAATTGCCTGCAGAGCAGAACCAGATCACCAGGAAATGGAAATCATATGGCATCGCAAACAAAACCGCTCTTGATTCGCAGGCATTGACAGAATTAACAAATCATTATTGCCTGAACAAGCGTTGCCTCGATTGCGCAGTAGGCAACAGAATCTTGAAAAAACAGGTCTTGTGAATGGGCAATTGTGAATTGTGAATGGTAACTCGTGTGTTTACATTTATCAAAAGAAAGCGACCGTATTTATTCACCATTCACCATTGCCCATTCACCCCCTACCAGTTAAACTGCATATCCAGTTCTACATCGGGGTGTAAGGTTCTTTCAACGGGGCAGGTGCGCGCGGTATTTTCAAGAATGCTTTTTTGCTTTTCATCAAGCTTCAGCTCCGGCGGAAAGAAAAGATGCACAACGAGCTTACCAATGCGGCGCGGGTCGCTCACCATGATCTTGGTTACTTCCAGCCGGGTACCGTCCAGTTCAATATCCATGGTGCGGGCCTTAATGCCCATCGTGGTAATCATACAGGTGCCCAATGCAACGGCCACGAGATCGGTGGGTGAAAAACGTTCGCCCTTGCCCTGGTTATCGGTTGGGGCATCGGTTTCAATCACGGTTCCGCTTTGCAGGTGGGTAGCGTTGGTTCTGAGCCCGCCTTTATAAATAATTTGTGAAGTCATTGTATCATTTTGCTATAAATTTACAAGTAACAAATCAAATGGAAGTGAAGAAGCTATTTTTAATCACATTCGTACTGGGTTCGGTTGCGGTATCTGCACAACAAAAAGTGCAGTCAACCGGTGTTGATGCCAAACAGCAAAAAAAGCTGGAGCGTCGCGAAAAAATCAACCAGCTCATTAAACAGGAGGAAGAAGGTGCCCTTATTTACCAGAAGCAGGGTGCATTTGGTTTTAAATTCAATACCGATGCATGGAGTATGTTCTACGAACATGGAAAATACAAGACCATCGATAAAACCAATCTCTGGTGGCTTGAATTTGGTGAGCGCAAAGATAGAAAAGAAGAGAAAGTACCCACACTCAGTGCTTCACAGGGGTTCCTGATCATCTCCAGTTATATCTATGGGAAAAGAAATAATTTTTATTACCTCAAAGGAGGGCTTGGTCAACAGCGTTTGATCGGCGGGAAAGGCAATAAAAACGGTGTGGCCGTTTCTGCGATTTATGGTGGAGGGCTTTCTGCCGGGTTATTGAAACCCTATTATATAGAGATCCAGAATCCATCCACGGGCCAAAGAGAACAGATCAAATACGATAACAACGATAATGTGTTTCTTGACCCCTCGATTATTATAGGAAAAGGCAGTTTTGGCAAGGGATTTAATGAGATCCAGTTCGTTCCCGGTGTTCATGCCCGTGCGGCCCTTCGGTTTGATTATGGCCGCTATAATGAGGTGCTTTCGGCTATGGAAGTAGGGATAAATGCCGAATATTACACGAAAAACATGCCTATTCTGCTGTTGAACAAAGAACACAAGCTCTTTTTCAACGCCTATATCGCCCTCGTTTTTGGTAAGCGAAAGTGACCTATTTTTGCAAGTGTGGAGGCAGAGGTCTGTGGGATTAGATCCCATCCCTGGCTTCCAACCCTTAACTCCTCTAACTACAAAGAAAAGGTGCTGATGCAAGAATTACCCGTGGTAGCCAAAACAGATGCTACAGAAACCCGAATTAAAAAGCCCAACTGGCTGCGCGTGAAACTTCCTATCGGGGAAAGTTATAAGCATGTACGCGGGCTGGTAGATACCCATAAATTACACACCATCTGCGAAAGCGGCAATTGTCCTAATATGGGCGAATGCTGGGGCGAAGGAACAGCCACTTTCATGATCCTGGGTAATGTATGTACCCGCAGCTGTGCTTTCTGCGCCGTTGCCACAGGCAGGCCCGAAGCGGTGGATTGGGAGGAGCCTCAACGCGTGGCCGAAGCCATTCACCTGATGAAAGTAAAACATGCCGTACTCACCAGTGTAGACCGTGATGAACTGAAAGATGGCGGCTCCATTATCTGGTACAATACCATTGAAGCAGTGAAAGGATTAAATCCCGGCACAACCCTCGAAACACTGATCCCCGATTTTCAGGGGAAAGCAGACCAGGTACAAAGAATCATTAATGCTGCACCGGATGTGGTTAGCCATAATATGGAAACCGTAGAAAGAATGACACGCCAGGTACGCATACAAGCCAAATACCGCCGAAGCCTGGAAGTGTTGAATATGCTGAAGAAAGCCGGTATGCGTACCAAAACAGGTATCATGCTCGGCATTGGCGAAACCAAGGAAGAAGTGGTGCAAAGCATGAAAGACCTGGTAAGTGTGGGTACCGATGTATTAACCCTTGGCCAATACCTGCAACCTACTAAAAAACATTTACCCGTTCAGCGCTTTGTACATCCTGATGAATTTGCCGAATTGCGTGAGATTGGATATGAGATTGGATTTGATTACGTAGAAAGCGGTCCGCTGGTGCGCTCTTCTTACCATAGCGAAAAACATGTGATACCAGGGTATGGGATTAATAAATGGAAGGAAGAAAAGCAAGTGGAGATGATGTAAATACTTCAGCGTCAGATTCTATCCCGCGCTTACGGTACATGATTGAATAGAAATGTAATAAGGGTTTAAAATTAGTTAGCCGCAGATTCGCAGATTTACTTTGATATAATCTGCGAATCGGCGGCTAACTAATTAAAGTATGTAAAATCATTTCAATTCCCAAACAAGCGCACTCGCTCCCAATATCGCTGCATCCGATTCTTTCAAATGACTCACAAGGATTTTTACTTTATTCTGGAAAACCTGAATAAGGTTCGCTTCCATGTGCTCGCGGGTGGGCTTTAAAATGAGTTCGCCGGATTTGGTTAACCCGCCAAATAGAATAATGGCTTCCGGGCTGGAAAACATTACAAAATTCGCAAGTGCCATTCCGAGGATCTTACCGGTGTATTCAAAAATTTCTTTTGCCAGTTCATCGCCTTCCATGGCCGCATCGTATACTTTTTTGGAATCGATTTGGTCTTTCGGGATATTCCTTAAAATGCTTGGTGTATCATTTTGTGCGAGTAATTCAAGCGTAGTTAAACGAACACCGGTGGCAGAGGCGTAACTTTCCAGTGAACCTTTCTTGCCGGTACCTTCATGCATTCTTCCCTCGGGTATAATAATGGTATGACCAAGCTCTCCCGCAAAACCATCATGCCCATAGATCAGTTTACCATTGGCCACAATACCACTGCCCACACCGGTACCCAATGTAATCATGATAAAATCTTTCATCCCCTGCGCCGCACCATACATCATTTCTCCTAACGCAGCTGCGTTAGCATCATTGGTTAATACTACGGGTAGTTTGAATTTATCTTCCACCATTTTAGCCAAAGGCAAAATACCCTTCCATGGAAGGTTAGGTGCATATTCAACGGTTCCTGTATAATAATTACCATTGGGTGCGCCCAGGCCAACTCCTTTCATGCGCCCGATACCACCTGCCTGTTCTATCAGCGGGATGAGGTTGGTATGCAACTCATCTATAAAACCTTCCACTTCATTGTGTTTGCGGGTACTCATCTCACTAGAGTAGAGTAGGTTACCCAGCCTGTCCACAATACCAAATTTGGTACCAGTGCCACCAATGTCAATACCAATGGCAAGTTGTTCTAAACTGGGTTTTGTTCTGGGCATAATCTAATCGTTTTGTTGGTCATCCATGATCAAAATATAAACTCAGGCACTACTGCTAATGCCCGCCACTTACCTGTTCATCAAAATCCAATCCCTGTGCATGCAATACACTTTTTAATTTGAACGCCAGGAACACGAGGAAGGCAAAACCAGCCGCTGCAAGAAGGTAAGATGTATGCATAGAGGTCATATCGCCAATAGCTCCCTGTAATGGCGGAATAATGGCTCCTCCCAATATCATCATGATCAGGAAAGCGGAACCCTGGCTGGTATACTTACCCAATCCACCTACACCCAGTGAAAAGATACAGGGCCACATAACAGAACAGCACAAACCACCCGCCATGAATGCATATACCGAAACGATCCCACTGGTAAATACACCCACCAGCATCGAAATGGCTGCAAGTGATGAAACGGCAACCAATGTTTTAACAGGTTTTTCCTGGCCGTAGAAGAAAGCGGCAATGGCAATGGCAATAAAAGCGGCATAACCATACAGATCGGAAATATCGTTACCGTAAATTTTACTAACTCCTAATACAACTGCAAATGCGATGAAAGGAACAATGATCATCATCACTTTCTTCATCGATGCGGAAAGATTGAATACGCTGATGGCGCCGGTCCAGCGGCCAATCATCAAACTTCCCCAATAAAGTGAAACGTATTTGGAGATCTTGCTTTCATCCAATCCTAAATCAGTAAGGTAGCCGGGTGTTTTTAAAAGGGCACCGAAGTTGTTATCAATGGTTACTTCCACACCTACGTAAACAAAAATGCCGATCATACCATAGATCAACTGCTGGTATTTCATCGCACCCCAGCCTTCGCTGTTTTTAATGGCTTGGCCGTTTGAATAAAAGAGAATTCCCACTACTGATACCAGGGTTAACAGCAAGAGGTATAATTTAGGAACGTCTGAGATCTGTCCGATAACGATGATCGCACCGATCAATAATGTCATAATAAGTAAAGAGGAAGAAGCTTTATTGGCTTTCTCGAATTTCTCATCGTTCTTGCCATCTGGCAATTTGGAAAGTGCAAAGAAAATGGCTACTGCTGCAAATACACCCGCTACAATCAAATACAATACATTGATATTGGTAACCGTTACTACCGCGTTTTTGGCATCGGCCGTTCCGAATAAAAAGAAACTTACGATCAATGGTCCCAGCGTGGTACCCAATGAGTTTACACTACCGCCGAGGTTCAACCTGTGTGAACCGGTAGAAGGATCACCCAAAGTAATGGCAAAGGGTTGGGCCGCTGTTTGCTGCAATGAAAAACCAAGCGCTACTACAAAGAAAGAAGCAAGAATAGCAGGAAATGAATTGGCATTGGCTGATGGAATGATCAGCAACGCACCTACAACAGATATCAATAAACCGTAAATGATACCTCTTTTATACCCGATCTTATTCAGAATATCATACCCGATTACATTGGAACAGATAAACAATACCAGTGATCCGATAAAATACGCTCCGTAAAATGCAGAACCGATCAATTGAGACTGGAACTGGTTGAGGTTAAAATGCGTTTTACAGAAAGGGATGAAGATGCTGTTGGAAGCAGCAATAAATCCCCAGAAAAAAAATACGATCACCAGAGTGGCGAGAGCGCCGGTATTGGTTGGTTGTTTGGGTTGATTCATGACAAGCATTGGTTTAGAGTGTGAATATAAAATAAAGCGCTTTTCCGAAGCGAAATATTTTAAAACAGAATTTGATGGATTGATTTTAGTTGGTAACTTGAAAATCAAATATTTCAATTCGAGATTGATGGAGATCATTCATGTAAGTGCCGAATGTTACCCCGTTGCCAAGGCCGGTGGCTTGGGCGATGTAGTAGGAGCATTACCCAAATACCAATGCAAAGCCGGTCATATCGCCAAAGTGGTGATGCCGATGTATCGTACCAAATTCCTATATGAAAATGAGTGGACAGTAGATTTCAAAGGCTCGGCCAACCTGGGCAACTGGTATTTTGATTTTACCATTATCAAAGAAGCCACCAATAAACTGGGGTTTGACCTGTTCCTGGTAGATATCAATGGCCTGCTCGACAGGCAAAAGATCTATGGCTATGACGACGATGCTGAACGCTTCACCGCCTTTCAAATAGCCGTAGTAAGCTGGATGAACAGTTGGGAGCACCAACCCGATGTGGTTCATTGCCACGACCACCATACAGGCCTTATCCCTTTTATGATGCAGTACTGTTATGACTTTAACAGGCTGCAGCAAGTGTCGACCGTGTTTACGATTCACAATGCGCAATACCAGGGTTGGATGGGCTGGGATAAAAGCCGTTACATTCCACGCTGGGATCTCTGGAAACGGGGTATGCTGGAATGGGCGGATAACATCAATCCATTGGCTTCGGCTGTGAAATGTGCAACCAAAGTAACAACTGTTAGTCATAGTTATATGCAGGAACTCAGGTACAATTCCAATGGGCTTGAGAAATTATTTGAATACGAACAGGGCAAATGCCAGGGTATCTTAAACGGAATTGATAACGAAGTATGGAACCCTGCAACCGACAAATACCTTGCAGAACATTTTAGTGTAAAAACAGTTACCAAAGGCAAGCAAAAGAGCAAAGAAGCATTGTGTAAACAGTTTGGACTGGATACTGACAAACCTTTGTTTGTTTTTATCGGAAGGTTGGTAGGAGAGAAAGCTGCGGAAATATTACCCGATGCCATTAAATCTTCCATTTATCATACAAAAGGCCAGGCAAACTTTCTTATATTAGGTAGTGGTGAAACACAGGTAGAATGGGAATTTCAACAAATGGTAGAGCCTTATAAAGGTGTGTTCAATGCAGTGATCGGATATGATGAAACATTGAGCCATAAAATGTACGCCGGCGCAGATTTTTTATTGATGCCCAGCCGGGTGGAGCCTTGCGGCCTGAACCAGATGTATGCCATGCGTTACGGAACTGTTCCAATTGTAAGAAGCACGGGTGGTTTACAGGATACTGTAGTGGATATGGGAGATCCGGATGGTTTTGGGATCCGGTTTAACAATGCAACGGTATTTGATGTTGATTATTCCATTGGCAGGGCGCTGTCTGTTTACCAGGATGCGGCACAGATGGAAAAAATGCGCAAACACATGATGCAGATAGATCATAGCTGGGAGAATACGGTGGATGAGTATACGAATGTGTATCAATCGCTAAAATAACAATTGTCAACAGACCATTGACAGAATAACTTATAAATCGTCCCATATGAATAGTATCTCAACATCTGTTGTAGCCGTGATCCTCGGAGGAGGGGCGGGAAGCCGCTTGTATCCGCTTACTGCCAGCCGTTCAAAACCTGCGGTACCGATTGCAGGTAAGTACCGTTTGGTGGATATCCCCATCAGTAACTGTATTAACAGCAGCATCAACCGCATGTTCGTGTTAACGCAGTTCAACTCCGCATCACTTAACAAGCACATCAAAAACACTTATCATTTCAGTGCTTTCAGTACGGGCTTTGTAGATATACTGGCAGCAGAACAAACGCCTGATAACCCGGGATGGTTCCAGGGAACGGCAGATGCGGTAAGACAATCACTCCGCCATATTTCCAATCTCGAGTTTGAATACATATTAATATTAAGCGGCGACCAGTTGTACCAGATGGATTTTAGCGAAATGATGCAAGCGCATATCTCCAAAGGCGCGGATATTTCAATCGCAACCATCCCGGTAGACGAGCGCGATGCACCTGAGTTTGGTATCCTGAAAACAGATGATAACAGCTTCATCACTTCCTTTATCGAAAAACCGGCAAAAGATTTACTACCTGATTGGGTAAGTGATACCGGAACAGAAATGCAGGGTCTTGGTAAGCATTGGCAGGCATCCATGGGCATTTATATTTTCAGTAAGCAAGTACTGTATGATCTGCTGAATGAAAAACATCCGCAGGCAACTGATTTTGGGAAAGAGATCATTCCCGATTCCATAGCCAATAACAAAGTAGTGGGCTTTCAGTATGATGGTTACTGGACAGATATTGGAAACATCTACTCTTTCTACGAAGCCAATCTTGCCTTAACGCAGGAGATACCACCGTTTAATTTATTTGATAACACAAAGACTGTATACAGCCGCGCAAGAATGTTACCACCGGCCAAGATCAGCGGAACCACATTGGAAAAAACCATTATTGCCGAAGGCTCCATTATTCTTGCCAGCCGCATGGAACAGAGCGTGGTAGGTATTCGTGCGAGAATTGGTCATGGTACAACAGTGGTAAGCACGTATATCATGGGTAATGATTATTATGAAACCATTGAAGAAATGGCGACCAATAAAGCCAAAGGACTTCCCATGATCGGCATTGGTGAAAGATGTTATATCAAAGATGCCATTATTGATAAGAACTGTCGCATCGGTAACGATGTACGCATCAACGGAGGCACACACCTGGCCAATACAGACCATGCATTGTACACAGTAAAAGATGGAATTGTGGTAGTGAAGAAACAGGCGGTCTTGCCGGACGGATTTGTGATCTAAGTTGGTAGTGAATCGCGAATCGTCAATCGTGAGACGTGAAACCAATTTTTCTCACGCCTCACGATTCACGTCCCACAAAAACATCCTTCGGGATGTTTTTTATTGTATTTTAGATTGCGTGTAAGAATTACATGATACTATAAACGATTGCTATGTCAACAGCCTACACCGGTGCCAAACCCCGCCTGGGATTCTGGCAGATCTGGAATATGTGTTTTGGATTTTTCGGGATCCAGTTTGGCTGGAGCCTGCAGATGGGTAACATGAGCGCCATCTATGAATATCTCGGAGCTTCACCAGAACAAATTCCCGGATTATGGCTAGCAGCCCCAATGACCGGCCTGATTGTACAACCCATTATTGGTTATATGAGCGATCGAACCTGGCATCCCCGGTTGGGTCGCCGTCGCCCGTATTTTTTAATAGGTGCCATACTCAGTTCACTTGCTTTGTTTGTGATGCCCAATGCATCCGTGATTTGGATGGCTGCGGGTACATTGTGGATCCTGGATTCCTGTATCAATATCAGCATGGAACCCTTTCGCGCGTTTGTTGCAGATAACCTGGATGAAAAACAAAGGCCTTTTGGTTTTGCGATGCAGAGTATGTTTATCGGACTGGCATCTTTTATTGCCGGTTACCTGCCACAAAAATTAGTAGAGTGGTTTGGTGTATCGAGAGATAAATCCGGTGGGGCCATTCCACAAAACATTATGTTGTCGTTTTACATTGGTGGGGCGGTATTCCTGGTTTCGGTTTTGTATACCGTTTTTAAAAGCAAAGAATATCCACCGGCAGATCTGAACTGGAAAGAAAAAATAAAAGAATCCAATAAAGGCTTTGGTGGAGGCGTAAAAGAAATCATTTCATCAATTGCGCATATGCCCGACCAGATGAAACGACTGGCGCTGGTAAATTTTTTGACATGGCCAGGGTTATTTTTGATGTGGTTCTATTATAGCACAGGTGTTGCCGGAGAAATTTTTGGTGGCGATCCGAAGAACAGCAGCGATGTATATACCAAAGGACTGGAGTATGCCAATACTACATCAGCTATATTAAACCTCGTAACATTTGCTTTTTCTTTTACATTACCATTCTGGGTAAGCAAGCTGGGTAAAAAATATACGCATACGGCCTGCTTGTTATTGGGAGGTATTGGATTGATTGCGGTAAATCATATTCATGAACCTTCCATGTTGTATGTAGCCATGGGCTTGGTAGGGATAGCCTGGGCATCTATTTTATCAATGCCCTATTCAATGCTGGCGGGTTGCCTGCCGGAGGATAAGATCGGGATCTACATGGGCATATTCAATTTCTTTATTGTACTACCCGAGATCATTGCGTCACTTTTCTTTGGAAAGATCATGCAGACTGTATTGCATAACGACCGGCTGCTGGCGGTTCAGATCGGAGGTTGCCTGCTATGCCTGGCAGCCATTGCCTGCGCAGTTATTGTAAAAGAAAACAAAAAAATACCAGCGTAAGGAAAAGAGAACCGTGCATGAATTGTACAGGATGCAACCCTGAAAATACTTCGTCCTCGTAAAAAATGTTTATATTAGAATTACTTAAATAAAAACTAATACCATGCAAACAGGAACAGTCAAATTTTTTAACGAGGCGAAAGGCTTCGGTTTTATCAAGGCAGATGATGAAGCAAAAGAATATTTTGTACACGCAACGGGCCTGAAAGAAAAAGTACGTGAGAACGATAAAGTACAATTTGAAGTAGAAGAAGGTAAAAAAGGCCCGATGGCTGTGAATGTCGTAAAAATAGGATAACCGTATTTTTTATAACCAATTACCCGTGTACCAAATTTAAAAAGTGATGCATCGTTCAGATGCATCACTTTTTTGTTTTTATCTAGAGAGAAACGATCCAGAGTCTTTTTTCTGCTTCTTTCCCCCAGTCTTTTAAACCTTTTTTCAGCTCTGCATACAATTGGTCCCAGTTTACTTTTTTCCCTTTTTGTAAGGGGGCCAACTGTGTGGCAGTGGGTTCTGTTAATTCTACTTTAGTGGCAAACCAGGTAGTGTATAACCTGGGTACGGCCAGCCCCAGGATCATACCGGGTAACCCGCCAAAGCTTTCGGGGCCACTGCTAACCGAGATCTGGTCTGTGTAAAAGGCAACCACATATACGGAATCGCATATTTTGGTTACGGCTTTTCTGCACTCAAATCCCGCGATCTCTCTTGTTTCATCGGTAATGCGCCACTCAAGGTTCCGTAAACTGTCTTTGATCACATAGGTGTTCTCAAAAACTTCACGCTGTATGGAAACGGTTTTTGCCTGTAGGTCCTGTGCCACACCATCTGTTTCAGTTGGCTTGGTTCCCCACATCATATACTTGTTATCGGGATTGTCCTTCAGAAGTTTGTAAAAAGAATGCTTGTCGTCGAACTTCAATTCGTATTGGTCATTAATGAACTTAGGATAGATCTTCAGCATTTCTTTTGTCCACATATTCTCCGCCTGATCCTCGAGTGGTTTGTGCTGGTTGATCTTTTTTTCATACACCACACGCCCCTTGGTGATGAACTGGGTTTGTGCGGTGGCAGACAATACAAAACTGCCTGCGGCGATCAGCATGAGTATTTTTATCTTAGAAGCCATTGTTAGTAGGTTTACCGTTTTTACTGAAATTATAGATGAAGGAAAGCATCGCATACCGCTGAATGGTTTGTGTAGTGGTTGCAGAAACAAAATTGCTGCTGATATTTCTGCTCACGCCACGGTTCTGGTTAAAAAGATCATTCACATACAACTTAGCCTCCCATTTATCGTCTTTGGAAATGATTTTTCGGATAGAAGGACTGAATACATAGCTGTTCGGCTGGTTGGCAAACGCTGTTGTTTTCTGGTAGATGGTTGCTTCCAGGTTCATATCAATATATAATTTCTGTTTCTTGAATTTGAGCTGGATATTGGAATAGGTATCATACGACCAATACTGGGTAACCAGATCCGGACGGATAGAAGAGAAGCTTTTGTTATTCCTCGCATTGAGATTGATCCAAAAATTGATCCATTTGTCTGTCCAGTACCCAGCATTGATGCCAATTCTGAAGTTGGTGTTTTCCGTTGCATTGTTTTTGCCATTGATTATACCTACATATTTGTTTTTACCAGGCCCTACATTAACACCTACGTTAAAAGAAGGGAACAGATCAAAACCATAATTGAAATAAGCACTCAGGTTATAATTTCCTGACACATTTATGGCCTGCGCAATTCTTCTTCCCAGGCTATCTACGGTGCTGGAATTACTGATTGCATTATCCGTGGTAGAATAGTTTACAGAGAAAGAAATGTTCTTACTCTTCAACACTTTGTAATCTGATGCCCTGAAATTGAAGTTGTGCGTGAACGACTGTTTCAGATCCGGATTACCAATGGTGATATTCAGCGGATCAATATTATCCGTGATGGGCTGGATCTGCTGTAAAGTTGGGTTACGTGTATTACCCTGGTAGCTGAAAGTTACCCTTCGCTGCTGTTTGGGTGTATAGTTGAAAGTAAAGGAAGGAACGAAATTGTTGAAGGATACCTCCCTGTCGGAATTTTTTCTTAGATCATTAAGGTGATAAGTTGAATTACCAAAACCCGACCCGATAGAAAAATTCACTTTCTTCACGTTATAACGGAAGTTAAGAGAGCCCAGGTGTGCGGTGGTATTGAAGATAAAATGATTACTCAATGTATCTACCAGGTTCTCATATTTTCCTGTCCCGTTTTTACTCAGGGTATTTCTTTCCGCATCGTTCCTGTTCAGGTTAAGGCGATAGTTCAGTACGAGGAATGTATTCTTCCACAAAGGTTCCGTATAACTAACCAATGTGTTAATCGCGGATGTTTGCTGCTTGTTGATTTTCATCTGATCCACCACATCGGTTCGTACAAGATTACCGTTCTTGTCGTAAAACTGGTTATTGGCCAGCAGCAGGATATTTTCTTGGCGGTTATTGAAATTGAAATCTGAATTAATAGAAATAGTGCGCCCTTTTTTCAAAAATTTCTTGCGCCAGTAAACATTGTTGTTAAGTGTATTGTTCTCATCGCTGTTATTGGTACTGCGATCAGTCTGGTTAATTACTTTTCCGTCTTGGCTGATAGAGCGGCCCTGGTAATCTGTTCTGCCGAGCCCTTTTACCGTAGATCCCCTCACTGTAAACTTGATGGAGCTGGAAGAGTCTATCTGCCATTCATAAATGCTCGTGAGTTTATGCCTGGTTTTTTCTGATACCTGGTCCTGGTTGGTATTGTTATAAAAACTGGTATCAGGTAAAATGGTCTGCGTAGTGCTTTTAGTATTACCATTTACTTCCAGGTGATTGTATTGATAGGTATTGTTGCTGTTGTGTTTGTCTTTGTCCCATTTATTGCTGAAGTGAAGACCACCGGTTGTTGAATTCGGAAACCCACGCCCATAACTGAAATCATCTCCGCCACCACCAAAAATCATGATGCCACCATCGTCGCTGATTTCGGTGGTCATATTGGCATCGCCTGCATAATTGCGGCTCTCGTCCCAGTTCAATGATTCGTATTTGGTATTGTCTGTTGTAAGATAACCAGCTATTTTTCTTTTTCCTTTGAAAGCGTTGGCCAGTACTTTGCCATAACGGTATCTGTCAAAATCAGTACCTCCTTCCAGTTTCCCGAAATAACCTTTCTTTTTATCTTCTTTCAGCTGAATATTCAGGGTCTTGATCTTCTGACCGTCGTCAATTCCGGTAAACACGGCCTGGTCGCTTTTCTTATCAAAGGTTTGGATCTTGTCAACCGCATCCGCACGCAGGTTTTTGGTAACCACGGCAGGATCATCGCTGAAGAATTCTTCGCCATCCACCAGGATCTTCTCTACTTTGTCGCCCTGCGCTGTTATTTCGCCCTTGCTGTTCACCTGTATGCCCGGCATTTTGCGCAGGAGTTCCTGCACATCCGCATTGGCACTAACATGAAAACTGTCAGCCCTGTATTCGGTGGTATCACCTTTTACACGGATCGCGCTGATCCTTTGCCTAACGATCACTTCCTGCAAAAGATTTGCCTTGGTAATCAGTGGCAGATTACCCAGTACCTGGTCCTTGCCGGCCTCAACGGTTATCTTATCAACATAATCCGCATAGGAAGGATAGGAAACCATCAGGATAAAATTGCCCGACCGCAGATTTTTCAATTCAAAATTACCCTGTGCATCTGTCCTGGTAAATTTTACCAACACAGAATCCTTAACACGCAAAACAGAGATAACAGCATTGGAAAGATTTTGTTTGTTCAAGGTATCCGTTATGGTACCTTTAAGGGAGCTTTGTTGTGCGAGTGCCGAGGTAGTGACGATGAAACAGAGCAAAGCGAAAAGAACAATTGATTTTCTCATTTAATAAGCAGGTTAGGTATGGGATGCAATTCAATGCAAAATCCATATTAAAGAATTATGAACTAATTTTTTAGTTGTAAACTAATGTTAAAAAAAATTATCATCTGATAATCACCGATTTGTATCTTCAAAACTGATAAAGAACCAGCTATGCCATCTACAGCTAAAAAAAATAATACAGATACAAGAGTCAAGAGTAGTTCAAAGGTTGGAACCGAGTCGGCAAAAAAATATGAAGAGATTCATTTTGTTGATAAGCAGCAGGCAGTATGGAATTATTCTTTGTTTTCGGATGAGGATGTGAAAAATTTTCAACAGGGAACACATTACAACCTATACAAACTGTTCGGCAATACGCAATTGCAGGTGCAGGACGAATGGGGAACTTATTTTGCTGTATGGGCACCCAATGCAACTTTTGTTTCAGTAGTGGGTTATTTTAATGAATGGAACAAGGAATCACATCCCCTGAAAGTGCGACAGGATAATTCAGGGATCTGGGAAGGATTTATCCCAAACATTGGCGCAGGTGAAGCATATAAATACCATATACATGGATTTAACGGGATCAAACTGGATAAAGGCGATCCCTATGCGCATTTCTGGGAGAAACGCCCCTTCACTGCATCCATTACCTGGCAAACCAATTATGAATGGAAGGATGCGGAATGGATGAAGACAAGAAAAAAACACAATGCGCTTTCTTCTCCTTATTCCGTTTACGAAGTGCACCTGGCCAGCTGGATGCGGCCCGATAAAAACAACGAAGAACTTTACAACACCTATGAACAGATCACAGAAAGACTGGTTCCCTATGTAAAAGAAATGGGTTTTACGCATGTAGAATTCATGCCGGTAATGGAACATCCGTTTGATGGCAGCTGGGGTTACCAGGGCACGGGCTATTTTGCACCAACCTCTCGCTTTGGCTCGCCTCAGGAATATGCTGCCATGGTAGATGCGTTTCACCAGGCAGGCATTGGTGTGATACTGGATTGGGTGCCTTCGCATTTTCCGTATGATGCACATGGTTTATTCATGTTCGACGGAACGCATACCTATGAGTATGCCGATATGCGCAAAGGCTATCACCCGGATTGGAACTCGTATATCTTCAATTACAAAAGAGGAGAAGTAAAATCTTTTCTCATTAGTAGCGCACGCTTCTGGTGCGATCAGTTTCATACGGATGGTTTGCGTGTAGATGCGGTTAGTTCTATGCTGCGTTTGGATTATAGCCGAAGTGCCAGTCAATGGGAACCCAATGAATACGGCGGCAACGGAAACCTGGAAGCCATCGCATTCATCAAAGACCTGAACGAAACCCTGTACCGCGATTTTCCGGACATCCAGACCATTGCGGAGGAAGCAACAGACTGGCCCAAGATCAGCAAACCCACGTTTGAAGGCGGACTGGGTTTTGGCATGAAATGGATGATGGGCTGGATGCACGACACACTGGATTATTTTAAGATGGATCCACTCTTCCGCCAGTTTCACCAGGATAAATTCTCTTTTAGCATGATGTATTTCTATGACGAGAATTTTATGCTACCGCTCAGTCATGATGAAGTGGTGCATGGCAAAAGTCCCATGCTGTACAAAATGCCCGGAGATGAGTGGCAGAAATTCGCCAACCTGCGCGTATTGTATACCTATATGTTTACCCATCCCGGGGCCAAACTTTTGTTCATGGGCGATGAATTTGGTTCTACCAATGAATGGAATTACAAAAGCGAATTGCAGTGGGAGTTGTTGCAGTTCCCCGGCCATAGTGGTATGAAATACTGCGTACAGAAACTGAATGAACTTTATCGTTCCGAACCGGCATTGTACGAAAAGCAATTTGAGCCAGGAGGGTTTGAATGGGTAGACCTGAACCACCGAAGCGAATCGGTATTGGTCTATATGCGTAAAGGAAAAAAAGAAAAAGACAATATGCTCATCATCCTAAACGTAACACCTGTGGTTAGAAATGATTGGGAAATATATGTGCACGGAAAAGGGAAATGGGCCGAAGTATTCAATAGCGATAGCAAAGAATTCTGGGGTACAGGCGATGTCTATAACCCCGAGATCAGCAGCGAACTGGTGGATAAACCATCCAAATGTTACAAACTGAAAATGAACCTGCCTGCTTTGGGGGCGATTGTATTGCGTTAAATGCTGAGAAAGGAGGCTAGTTATTTCAATAAGAGCTGAAGAGAAAAAGAGTTAAAGAGAACGACTCCTATCCCTCTTTTTCTCTTCAGCTCTTATTGAAAGATTTATTCTTCTGAACGGTTCTGTAATAGTGTTTTTTAGCTTTACTGTAACTTCTGACGCTCTGATCCGTTACACGCTAAAATCAGTATATGAAAAAGATAATATTCTCGTTATTGGTAATGTTGATAGGGCTCAATTCTGCCAACGCCCAGAAAGTGGTGTATGATGACAATGCCACAAAAAGAAACATAGCTTCCTTTCATGCCATAGAAACCTCGTCGGGTATTGAGGTGATCATGAGCAAGGGAGATAAAGAAGAGCTGGCGGTAAGTGTTGGTAACAAAGAATACCTCGCTGAAGTGAGTACGATAGTGGAAGGCGGCGTGCTAAAAATTTCCCGCAGCAGCGACTGGAAATTCTGGAACAAATGGAAGAACTGGCATGTAAAAGTATATGTATCCTATACTAGTCTGGATGCCATTAAGGCCAGCAGCGGAGGTTCTGTTACAGGAACGGATGTGAATCTTTCCAAACTGATGGCCAGGTTAAACAGTGGTGGTTCCATAACCTTAGGCGGCTCGGTTGAATCGCTGGATGTGGATGGAAGCAGTGGTGCACAGTTTCATGGCTATTCTTTAACAACACATACCTGTAAGGCCGAAGCCAGCAGCGGGGCCGGTGTACAGATCACCGTTACCAAAGAAATTTCTGCCAAAGCCAATAGCGGCGGTTTTATCCGCTTTAAAGGCGATGGACTGATCCGCGATATCAATGTGAACAGCGGTGGTTCGGTTAAGCGACAGAATTAAACGAAGTAGAATGACAGGCCCTCAGTAAGCAAATGAGGGCCTGTTATTTTAAGCTGATATCCCATCTATCGGTACCGGGAAGATGAAATATTCCAAAACATTTTGGTGCGCTTTTGAAATATAATCTTTGTACGATCTCATACTTCTGCGCAAGGCATTCGCAAAATCAATATTCATTTGCTGAAGTATTAAGTCAATTTTGCGCAGTGCAGCTTTAATCTCTGTTTCTCTTTCTTCCCTTCGGTCGGAGATTTTACGATCGATCAGGGAAAGATTCTTCTCAAAAACCAGTTCAGCTTCTTTGTAAAAAGGCTGTACATCCGGTTCGGTTGAAAAGGTTTTAATATGGGTTAACCACACAGCGGTTTCCTTTTCCGGCTCATCCATCAACTGGTCTGAATTGGCGGCAAGCAATGATATATAAACAGGAAACTGTAAAAGCAGTTCCCTTTCTTTTTCAGGTAATTCTGCAAACGTTTTCATGGGCAATGATTTGTGTATCACTAATCGGCTCATTGATCATTGGAACCCGTATGGGATGGGTTATGAACAGTTGGCCGGACTAATCGTGCTCATCAAGAAAAATGGACTGGTGTTTCATCAGGTAGGGAATGAAAAGAGTGACTAATCCACCACTGATGGTTACAATTCCCAAAAGCAATACCCTGAAATTGGCTGTAATGCCGGGGTCGGCGGAACGGGTTGCCTGCATACTCAGGTACATGCAGGAGAAAGTAACCAAAGAAAGAACAATCACATATACCAGTGCGCCTTTTTGTACAAACTTGCTTACAAAAAAATACAATAAACCCGCTACCGTACACAATAACATGGTGGCGAAAATAATTGTGGCTACATTAATGATTTGCGCGGGTACGAACTGTGTAAGCGTACGAAAGAAAAAATCGTAACCGAGGTTTGCCAGGGTGGCTACTATTCCGGCAAAAACACCTGCGAGTACTGTTTTAGACAGGTAAGACTGAGAGGGGTAATTGTATGTCATAAAAATAAATTTTCAAAAGGTAAAATAGCCTCAGGGCAGGCGGTTATTCTTACAGTGGGCGACTGATCTACTACAAATGTATTGTATATGCAATAAAATATCAACATTAATAAGTAAAAAATAGGTTAATTGTATTAAATAAGCAATACTTTAAATGTATTATTTTCACACCTGATCATCCATTCAATGAAATGCGGAAAAGCAAAAATGTTTGTGATTTAAAGAGTTGTTTTTTATGTAAAAGCTGCAACCGGGAATGGCTGCCTTTTATTGACATGTACAAACAAAACCGGTCATTTAAGAAAGGCGAGATCATTTTCAGCGAAGGAGAAAAAGTAGAGGGGATCTATTTTCTGTTTACGGGCAAAGTAAAAGTGTATAAGCAATGGAATGAGGAAAAGGAATTGATTATCCGCTTTGCAAAAGAAGGGGATGTGCTGGGACATCGTGGTTTTGGAAACAACGCCATCTATCCTGTCTCGGCCGCCGCGCTCGAAGAAACGGTAGTTTGTTATATAGCGTATGATTTTTTCCTTACCAGCCTAAAAATGAATCATGAACTTACCTACAAACTCATGATGTTTTATTCCGCTGAGTTGCAAGATGCGGAGCATCGCATGCGAGATCTTGTTCATATGGACACCAAGGGAAAGATTGCGGATGCTTTATTGATGATGCGAACCCAGTTTGGCACTGATGAGAACGGCTTCATTGATATGAATCTCAGTCGGCGTGATCTTTCTTCTTTTGTAGGGGCCACTTATGAAACCGTTTTTAAGCTGATCAATGAATTAACCGCTGAAAAAGCAATCAGGATTGAAGGGAAAAATATTCAAATTATCAATGAGAAGAAAATGCGGGCCTACATACAGCCCACACCGGTTAAAAAATAAAACGCCGTATTAGGAAGGAAGGGAATGTTGAACAAGGAACAGAGGAATATCGAACAGACGAACAAGGAATGATGAATGAAGAAGTGATCATGTTTATCTCTTCATTCAACATTCAATGTTCCTTGTTCAATATTCAACATTCCCTCCAGCTATCCCCATCTTATCCACTATATTTTTCCGTTAACAATTCCCTAATAAACGTTTGGCATCTTTTTGCTGTCTTATTACGTAATTGCTAACACAAAACATCGGATATGAAAACGACATCGTATGAATTACTGGTGAATGCGACAGGACAACTGATGCAACAACATGCTTTCGATCATTTATCGGATGCGAAATTATCGCGCATGTACAGTTGTTTCCGTTGTATTGGCGAATCGGAAGATACGGCAGAGATCGCTGGTGCAGAATCGGACCTGTTAAGTCTTTGCAGCGAGGCCAATCTTTATGTAGAAACTGCCACGCCTCAATCGATCCACCAATGGCAAACAGCCATGAGTTATTTCGGATTAACGGTTAACCCTGTTGCTGCTGTTTCTGAAGAGGCAGAATAATCCGGAACGTAGTTCCTTTTCCCGGCTCGCTCCATTTCACAAAGAGCTTTCCTTTGTGATACTGCTCAATTATCCTTTTACTGAGCGAAAGTCCCAATCCCCATCCTCTTTTCTTAGTAGTAAAACCAGGTTTAAAAACATGTGTAAGGTTGTTTTTAGCAATGCCCTTTCCGGTATCCGTTACATCGATTAGCACATACAATTCGTTCTTACCTGCACTGATATGAATGCTTCCATTTCCTTCGATGGCATCCAGTGCATTCTTGATCAGGTTCTCCAGAACCCAGTCGAACAAAGGTGGTGATAGTAACGTACTGGTATCGCGGATTTCCGTATCATCAAAAATGAACCGTACATGGCCGCCGATCCTTTTTTTCATATAGTCCATCATGCGATGGATCTGTTCGGCAGGGTTACGCCATTCCAGTTTGGGTTCACTTCCTATTTTCCCGAAACGATCGGTAACGAGTAACAAGCGGTTTACATCTTTTGCGATCTCGGGAACAATGTCTCTGTTCGCCTCCTGTTCCTTAAGTATTTCCAGCCAGCCTTGTAAACTCGAAACCGGTGTGCCCAGCTGGTGTGCCGTTTCCTTTGCCATAGAAGCCCATAACTGGTTTTGCGCCCCCCGGTAAGCGGTTTGCAGGGAAACAATGGCAATGGTAATGAACAGAGCCACTATTACCAATTGTACAATGGGGTATAGCTGAACTTCTTTGAGTAACTCGCTTTCGCCATAATAGTAACGGTTGGCCGTATAAGGGCTTTCTTTCAATACCAGTACAATCGGTTTGTTATTGTATCGTTTGAATTCAGACAGTTTTCTTTTGAGATAATCTTTGTTTTTGTTCACTTCCGTTGAATCAAGGTTGATGTAGTTACCCGTGATTCTGTCTTTTTCATTGGTTTCAATAATAGGGATCTGTGTATTTTCTGTTGAGATCTTGCTGGCAAGATTAATGCTGGCACTATCGGATGAATTGAGAATGGTACGTTGTGCCTCTACCCAGGCTTCTACATTTTTTCTTTCTTCCCTGGCGATCTTCCCCGAAACATAGTGCGAATAAAAAATGGTACCGCTTACCAGCAGGATAGCAATGAAAGTTAGTACGATTTTCCAGTTAAGCCACTGTGGGACCATAAAATGAATTGGTTATCGGAATGGTGGATTGCGGATTAACGAATGTAAGCAACCGTGATAGATAAATTTACTCCATTCTGTTATTCATCCACCAATCTACAATCCGGGAATGTTTTAAAACAAAAAAGGCAGTCACCCTTCGGTAACTGCCCTTCCTTTTCAGCTAAGGGTATTCTAGCTGAATAAGCCGCCTTTCTTCAAAGTTTTTACACCCTGGCCAATTTTAAAACCGTTGTTGTAGATTTCGATTTTATAGTCGCCTTCCTTGTATTTGTCATTTTGTCTCCAGTCAAAGCTAACCGGGGTTGCTTTGCCTTGTTCGTAGTTTACACTAACCTTACTGGTAAATGGTTTGTTTCCTTCCTCGCGGGTATCAAATGTGCTGCCTTCTGTAATGGCTTTACCATCGGGCCCGGTTACAATCACATAAATGTCTTTGGTACCGGATGGGGCAACCCTGTTTTCGTCGAGGCTGAAGCCAATGCGGATCAGGTTGGCCCTTTTGGCGGTAGTGGTTTCTTTTTCCTTACCGCTGCTGTTTACTTTGATAGCAGCTATACCAATAGATGATGCATGAAGGGTAGAAGCCACATCTACTTTATCTTCCAGCTGTTTCTTTTCAGATTTGGTAGCCGACAGGTTTTGTTCAAGGCTTTGCTTGTCTGCTGTGAGCTGTGTTTTTTCTGTGCTTAACTGCTGGTTGGTGGAGGTTAGCTGCTGATTCTCCCCCTTTAACTTGTCGATTTCAGCAAACAGTCCATCGACTTTACCGTTTAACTCTCCGATCATTTGTTTAGCCTGGGCCAGTTCGGTGTCGCTGGCATTTTTCTTTTTCAGGATGCTGCTGATATTTCCTTTCAGTTTCTGAATGGAAGCGTTTTTATCGGCAAGGTCTCCCTGTAACTGAACATTGTTCTGGGTAAGGGAATCGGCTTTGGCCGAAACCACAGCAAATTCCTGCTGAATGGCATTACGGGCACTGTCAACATTTACGATACG
This sequence comes from Bacteroidota bacterium, assembly GCA_040390405.1. Taxonomy (GTDB): domain Bacteria; phylum Bacteroidota; class Bacteroidia; order Chitinophagales; family Chitinophagaceae; genus Sediminibacterium. Next base: position 31,309 of record JAZJYJ010000009.1, on the reverse strand, counting down.
GTTTTCGAGCAAGCTAACCGTTTCCCTGGTCTTGCTTTTATCGTAGATGATATAGCCCCAGGTGCCGATCAAGGCGGCTACGAGTATTCCGTATATTAGTTTACGGTTATCTTTTGGCTGCGTATAATTGCTGCCCCCTCCGGCTGAAGGTGTTTCTGTGTAACTCATGTTTTGGGTTTTTAATAGTTGAAAATTATCATTATTAATTTTATATGCTTACAGAACTTTTACTCCTCGATATTGAGACCGTACCCGGGTTTCCATCCTTTGCTGATATGGATTCCGGCTGGCAGTCCCTGTTTTTGGACAAAATTGCCAAAACCGTGCCAGAACATACAGACTCCGAAGAAATTTACCGAAAAAAAGCAGGTATCCTGGCCGAATTCGGTAAGATAATCTGCATTTCAACCGCCTTTTTTTATGAAGAGGCGGATGGGCACATGGCCCTGAAAATGAAGAGTATCTATGGAAATAATGAGGTAGAAATACTCAGTATTTTCACGGATTTGTGCAATAAAATGCAGCAGCATCACCGGCATTTCCAGTTTGGTGGACATAATATCAAAGAATTTGATATTCCCTATATCTGCCGCCGTCTGCTGATCAATGGGTTACCACTGCCGGAATGCCTTCAACTACACGATAAAAAACCCTGGGAGGTAAAAATGTTCGATACCCTGAACTGGTGGAAATTCGGGGATAACAAGAATTACGTATCACTTCACCTGCTGGCAATGGTGTTGGGGATACCCAGTTCCAAGTCGGATATCGATGGAAGTATGGTGCAGGATGTGTACTACAAAGAGAAAAATCTGCCCCGGATTGTTGTATACTGTCAGCGGGATGTGGTGGTAACTGCCAATATCATATTGCGTTTTATGAGCTTACCCTTATTATCGGATGCGCGTATTACAATAGTCGATGGTCCATAGTCCTTGGACTATGTTCAAAACTTTCAGCAGGCTTTTTTCGGATTTCATGTGCGGTACTACATCTTTGCACCCATGTCGGCCGAAAAGATCATAACAGAGTGGAAAAAAGGGGTGTTCAAACCCATTTACTGGCTGGAAGGTGAGGAATCTTTTTTCATAGACCAGGTGGTGAATTATGCCGAACATAAAATATTGAACGAAGCGGAAGCCGGTTTCAACCTCACCATTTTTTACGGAAAGGATGCAGAATGGGCCTCGGTGATAAATGCCTGTATGCGCTATCCTATGTTTGCCGAACGGCAGGTGGTATTGCTGAAAGAGGCCCAGCAGATGCGTGATATTGAAAAACTGGAAGGGTACATTGAAAACCCATTGCCCTCTACTGTGTTTGTGGTTAGCTACAAAGAAAAGAAAGTAGATGGCCGTTCCAAGCTGTCCAAACTGCTGAAACAGAAAGGTGAGATGCTGACCACTAAAAAAATGTACGATAGCCAGTTGCCTGAATGGGCAGCACAAATGGTGCAACAGCATGGGTTGAGTATTTCACAGAAAGCATTGCATTTACTGGTAGATCATATCGGCAATGACCTTAGCCGTATCCAGAACGAGATCGAAAAACTGGCGGTAAACCTGGGTGCGAGAAAGAATGTTACAGAAGATGATATTGAAAATTATATCGGTGTAAGCAAAGAGTTCAACGTGTTTGAACTGCAGGCCGCGATAGCGCAGAAAGACCTGTCCAAGGCAATCCGCATTATCCAGTATTTTGAAGCCAACCCCAAGGCCGGACCCATACAAATGATACTGCCTGCCCTGTATAATTTCTTCAGTAAAGTGTATATGATCTACAGTGTGCAGAGTCCGGATGAAAAATCGGTAGCCACTGCACTGGGTGTTAACCCTTATTTCGTTCGCGATTATATGGGAGCTGCACGTAAGTACGATTACAGCGGGGTAGAAAAAATATTACTCTTACTGCACCAATACAATCTCAGGAGTGTGGGCGTGCACGATGGTGGCACCGGTGATGCTGGTTTAATGAAAGAGATGGCGGTGAAGATCATGGGGTGAAAACGGATTATTTTCTCAATAAATACGATAACATACGTTAGTAGCTATTTATTTTAGCAGCATTCTCGAAATGAAAGTTTATGATAAGCCGCAGATTCGCAGATTACATTGATTTTGCACGCAACACACACACATAATCCGCGAATCTGCGGCTACATTAGCTATTGCACTATTAGACAATTCTCTGCGAAACCTCCGGCAACTCCGCGCCTCCGCGGTGAAAAAAACGACCCGTTAGTTTTTGATTTCGGCCTCATTGATACCTCAATGCCTCCTCAATTCGTTCTCGGATTCTCCTCATTGTCTCCTCGGATTCCGAGGACGAACAGAGAACAAACCGAGGAGGCAAAGAGGAGGCAATGAGGAGAATCCGAGGTAAAAAAGACGTTCGTACCACCGTTTCCCGAAGTCCGTCCCACCATTTCCCGAAGCCCGTCACATCTTTGAGAGAGAATCCGAGGAGAAAATGCGTTTCGTCCCACCATTTCCCGAAGGCCGTCACACCAACTCTCGAAGGCCGTCACATTTTTGAGCCAAAAAAAGGCCTCTGGCTGTAGATTTGTCTCATCGGTCAATGCCAGGACATTTCGCACAGGATTTCCGGGAGTGCGAACCCGGAAGCCCTTCCCCGGCAGGTGAATGGTGAGTGATGAATCGTGAGTAAAGTATCGGATGCTTAAGACTTACTCACGATTCACCACTCACGATTCACGTCACACAAGTAAACAGTTCTTTGAATGATTGCGTTATTCTGTTACAGCTAATCGGGCAATGCTATCTTCCCGGTCTTTTTTGAGCTGTGCTTTCAGTTCATCTAATCCATTAAATTTTACTTCTCCCCGAAGATAAAACTGAAGGTGAATTTGGAGTGTTTGACCATAAATGTCCTGGTCGAAATCGAAAATATTGACTTCTATTACGCGCTTTTTTCCATCTACCGTTGGGCGCAGGCCAATATTCATCATTCCACTATATTCTTTGCCGGGACCTGATGGTTCGCGGGTCAGGACCTTAACCGCGTATACGCCATTTGCGGGAATCAGTTTTTCTTCGCTGCTGATGTGCAGGTTGGCCGTTGGATAACCTATTGTACGGCCCAGTTTGTTTCCTTCAATGACAATGCCTTCAAAAAAATAGGGATGACCCAGGAAACGATTTGCCGTTGCAATATCATTTTCCACCAATGCCTGCCGTATGCGTGTTGAACTGATCACGATCTCATTCAGCAACTGCTCCGAGATCTCTTTTACTTCGAAGCCAAGTGTTTTACCGTAGTCTTTCATCAACTGGTAATTGCCTTCACGACCTTTTCCAAAACGATGATCGTAGCCAATAATAACCGTATGCGGTTTGAAAAATTTATATAAGAAATCCTTTACGTATTGCTCGGCCGTTTGATTGGCAAAAAGATGATCGAAAGGAACCACAACCAGGTGATCGATACCTGCAGCATCCAACAGGCTGATCTTTTCGGAAAGGGTACTCAGCAGTTTGATGTCTCCCGGAACAGAAGAAACAATCTTACGGGGATGCGGGTGGAAAGTAATGATTACCGTTTCTCCGCCGATGCGTGCGGCTTCTTCTTTCAATTGGGCAATGATCTGGCGATGCCCCAGGTGAACCCCGTCGAATGTACCAATGGTAACCACTGCTTTCTGAAATTCCGGTAAGGAGCCTGCCAATTCACGATGTACCCTCATAATTACCGCAAAAGTAGGGAGGAAATCCGGAAAATTTTGATCCCGCCAAGCGGGAAGGAAATTCTGGAATTGAAATAGGCAAAATTGCAGATCCCTCCCTCTATAACTATTACCTTTGCCCAATTCCAAAATTTCCCAATTCCAAAATTCCAAAATGTCTTTATACGCGCAACGGGGTGTATCCGCCCAGAAAGAAGAAGTTCATGCGGCCATTCAGAAACTGGACCAGGGGCTTTATCCCAATGCTTTCTGTAAGATCTATGCCGATTTTCTTTGTGGCGATCCCGATTGGGTAAACATTATGCATGCCGATGGCGCAGGTACCAAAAGTATCCTGGCTTATCTCTACTGGAAAGAAACCGGCGACACCTCCGTATGGAAAGGCATTGCACAGGATGCGGTGGCCATGAACCTTGACGACCTGCTTTGCGTGGGGGTTACCGATAATTTATTGTTCTCCTCTACCATCGACAGGAATAAATCGCTTATTACGGGTGAGATATTACAGGCCGTGATCAATGGCACGCAGGAGTTTTTTGACCAGTTGCGGACTTATGGTGTAAACATTCATTATCTCGGCGGCGAAACAGCCGATGTAGGGGATGTGGTAAGAACCATCGCCGTAAATGGCACCATGACGGCTCGCTGGCCCAAGAACAAACTCATTACCAACGACCTGATCGCCCCCGGAAATGTGATCGTTGGCTTTGGAAGCGCGGGAAAAGCTTCTTACGAGACAGAATACAACAGCGGTTTGGGAAGCAACGGATTAACCAGCGCGCGACATGATGTGTTGAGTAAATATTACGCGGAAAAATATCCCGAAACCTTTGAACCCAAACTGGATGATTCTGTTGTGTATATCGGGAAAAATAAAATGACCGATGAAGTGTTGATCGGGGACGAAAAAATATCGGTTGGTAAACTCTTGTTATCGCCCACCAGAACCTATGCGCCTTTGCTGAAGGTTTTACTGGATGCGCATTTTGACCAGATCAATGGTGTTATTCATTGCAGTGGCGGCGGACAAACCAAATGCATGAAATACCTGCCCCGCCCTTTACGGATTGTAAAGGACAACCTGTTTGAAGTGCCTCCCATTTTTGAACTGATCCGTCAGAATTCAGGAGCTGATTACAGGGAAATGTACCAGGTATTTAATATGGGTCATCGCCTGGAAATATTTACCAATGAAGCCACGGCTGCTAACATGATTGAAGTTGCGGCTGATTTACAGATAGAAGCCAAAATAGTAGGTAGGGTAGAAGCAGCAGAAAAATCATCTTTGCTGCTGAAAGGCGGTTTTGGAGAAGTGTCTTATGAATATTGATGTTATTGGCCGGGAATCCATAGTTGTTCGAAAGAAATGTATCCGCCCAGATTCACTGATTAGTAGGGAAAATGGGAGGTAATCTGCGAATCTGTGGCGAAAATAACAGCAAGCATAAAAGTTGTATACTTTCCTGAACACTTGAAAGCAGGAAATCAATATTGGCGGCAAACTGTTATCAGTAAACTAAAAAACAGCCAAGGCCCCCGCTTATTCTAAACAAATTGTAACTTAGAACCATGTCAGATATCGTTGTATCCATAGATAACGCCAATATTTACCAGGGAGATAACCTGGTTTTGGGGAATGTAAATTTTACCATCAGCAAAGGAGAATTCGTTTACCTCGTAGGTAAAACTGGTACAGGTAAAAGCAGCCTGCTCAAAACACTGTACGGAGAACTGACCCTTACCCAGGGAAATGCTTCTGTGGTAGGGTTCGATCTGCGGAATATGGACTGGAAAAAAGTGCCTTTTCTGCGCCGCAACCTGGGCGTTGTTTTCCAGGATTTTCAATTGCTTACCGATAGAAATGTGCAGGAAAATCTTCGTTTTGTTTTGAGAGCTACCGGTTGGCAGGACGAACGTTTGATCGAGGAAAAGATCAATGATGTGCTCGACAAAGTTGGCTTGAAAAGCAAAGGGTTTAAAATGCCTTTTGAAATGAGTGGGGGAGAGCAACAGCGTGTAGATATTGCGCGGGCATTACTGAATTCGCCCAAACTGATACTGGCCGATGAGCCAACCGGAAACCTTGATCCGGAAACCAGTGATGAAATTATGCAGCTGCTGATCCAGATCGCCAAAGATTATGGCACTTCTGTACTGATGGCCACTCATGATTTTATCGTAATCAATCGCTATCCTTCGCGTATGCTGAAAACAGAAGGCGGTAGGGTAATTGATAGCGCAAGTATTTCGGTTTAATCTTTTTTGTTTATTGGTAATATGTACGTTGATATGTTGCGCTATTGAGATGCGCTGTGTAACTCCGTGTACACTGTATCTCTGTGTTGAAAAAATGTTATTTCGAAGTGCTGAGTATGTTTTTTCAACACAGAGATACAGAGATTTAGAGCTACACAGAGAATACCTGAAATGCTCTTCATGTTTCATAACCCAAGAGAGTATGTTACACATTTACCAATAAACCAAAATCACCCCCAAATCCAGTCAACCTGTTTCTTTGCATTGGCTTCATTATTAAACATAGGCCCCAGTAAACGCTTACGTAATTCGATTTCGTCTGATGTAAAAGGTTGGTGATAAAGCTGCGCAATGATCTCTCTGAATGCATTGGCATTGCTGCCGATATGACAAGCGGGTTCCAGCCCGCTGCCGGCAACAGTGGCATCGTTTACCACACAATGTCTTCCATTAAAAACCGCGTTCACCAATTTTGTTTTTAGACCGGTACTGGTATAAGATGGGATCACATTGATATGGGCCTTCGCGATCATATCCTGCATTTCTTTTTCTGAGGGATTTGCTACCAAACAGGCATGTGCTTGATCACGCGCCAGCGCTATTAATTTTTGGGATGGATTTTTCCCGGCAATCAGAAAAGGTATTTTCAGTTTGGAAAACACTTTTTCCAGTAACCAGGTAGCGGCCTTGTCGTTTGCATCCACGCTCAGATCTCCATGATACAAACAATAGGCGCCCATCCCTTCGGGTCCCTGTACTTTCCAGTTGGGAATGTATAAGGAGAGATGTTCTATGTTTTTGCACCCCAGTTCGCTGCGGTATGCTTCATTGTCTTTTTCCGTAATTCCCCAGAAAACCGCTTTGGAAACGATTTTCTTTTCATAAGTCTTTAACAGCCGGCTCTCCATCCAGTAATACATTTTTTTGAGGGGAGAGGATGTACTGTTACAGAGATCGCGGTAATATTGGTACTCTACATTATGCACCCGTACAAAACATTTGCGGTTGGCAAAACGTTTGTCGAACAAAGGATACGTGCAATGAATGCCTTCCATAAAAATAGGATGGTCGTCTTTCAATAAATTGTTCAGTAAATTTTCATTCCGTCTGCTCGAAACAATGTAGGGCAGCGTATTAGAAAGGCCTTTGTGGCCGGTATACCTGTCGTAATAATGTACTGTTTCGCAATATTTGTTTAATTCAGGTTGTTCTTTGCGTCCATAGGTAAAACAGTGCAGGTGAATTTTAATACCCTGTTGCTGAAAGGCGGGCAGTTTGTAAAACACATCCATTACTCCGCCATAATCAGCGGGATAAGGTACATTGAAAGATATGATGTGCAGGTGTTTTTCCACTAGCTGAATTGCTTATAAAAATCAATCAGTATTTTTTCTTCGCTCTCCCAGTTCAGAATGGTACGGGCTTCCAGACAGTTCTGTTTTAATCTTTCATACACAACACCATCCTGCAGTAAATTGTTCAGTGCGGATGAAATGCTGCTGCTTGTTGTATCATCAATCATATAAGCAATCTGGTGCTGTTGATTGATTGCCGCGTATTCCGGGTAATTCACGCAAAGCTGCGGGATGCCGGCCATTGCATAATCAAAGAAGCGGTTGGCGAGAGAATAATACTGGTTCATGCCTGCTCTTTCAAACAGGGTAATACCGATGGATGCTTCCGGTGTTAACCGAACCAGTTCTTCGGGAGGAACGGCGCCTTTGAACAGTACCTTCGATTCAAGCCGGTGTTCCTTTACCAGCGAAACAACCTGGTCGAAAAAATTACCTTTGCCGCAGATCACCAAACGGGCATTCACTTCTGTCATGGCAGGGATCAGGGTTTCAAAACAACGCCCTTCGTTTATGGATCCCTGGTAGAGGATCCATTTTTCTTCCGCTGTTTTTTGTTCCGGTAAAGCAGTTAAGCGGGGCAGGTTTCTGATTACGGCATATTGAACCCCATATCTCCTTTCCAGTTCTGCCTTGATAAAATCATTCACCGTATATCCATGCTGAAACTTCGGTACCGCAAAACGCTCAACAGCCAGCCAGCAGGTATGAATGAATGGGCGGGTGATTACTTCTTTCTGCTCCGTAAACAATTCATGGGCATCATATACCCGTTGCTGCTGTTTAAGAACGGTAACAAAATAAACAGGCAGGATGGTATCGAGATCAATCGCGCAGACCAGGTCCGCTTTTTGAAAAAGCAAAAACCAGCACAAACGGAAATTGTATTCCGCGTAAAACAGGAATCCTTTGTTGAAAAAACAGGATAATCTTTTTTGCTGAAAATTTCTTTGCGTAAGATCGATGGATTGTTTCAACTTTCTTCCCACCAACATAACTTCATAACCCTGCCCAGTCAGCGAGCCCGCAATGCGATGCATGCGCTGGTCGTAACTGAGATCGTTGGTAACGGTGAAAATAATCCTGCGCAAAATGAGTTGATTTTGTCTAAACTGTACAACCGAAATATACTTCAGTATTGTCAAGTAACTGCATTTTTAACAGAAAATAATTGCTTCTAAATGCCATGATTATCAATTTGTTAGGATTATATTTATTTTTACTTGTTTTCTCACTTGTTTAATTCTCCACCTCTTATACACAGCTATTATTTCTATACAGGAATTCTACCCCTTTTACTGTATGTTCGCAGGTACTTAAACAGGATTAGACGTGAGATTAAAGTCGTTAGAAATCAAAGGGTTCAAAAGTTTTGCTGATAAAACCGTGGTCAGTTTTGATGAGGGTATCACCGGTATCATTGGTCCGAATGGTTGTGGTAAAAGTAATATCATCGATAGTATCCGCTGGGTAATCGGTGAGCAAAAAATATCTGCACTCAGGAGTGAAAATTTAGAGGCGCTTGTTTTTAACGGAAGTAAAACAAGAAGCGCCAGCGGTTTGGCGGAAGTGAGCCTCACTTTTGAAAACACGAAAAATTTATTGCCTACCGAATTCAATACCGTAACCGTTACCCGCCGGTTTTACAAAAATGGTGAAAGCGAATACCGTTTGAACGATGTGAGTTGCCGCTTGAAAGATATCCATAACCTCTTTCTTGATACAGGTGTAAGTACCGACAGTTATGCCATCATTGAATTGGGTATGGTGGATGATATCATCAAAGACAAAGAGAACAGCCGCCGCCGTATGCTGGAGCAGGCTGCAGGGATCACCATCTACAAAACCAGGAAGAAAGAAGCTAAAAACAAACTGGATGCCACAGAACAGGATCTGGCACGTATTGAAGATCTGTTATTCGAGATCAATAACCAGTTAAAGACCCTCGAGAACCAGGCTAAGAAAGCAGAGAAGTTCTACGAGATCAAAAAAGAATACAAAGAAGTTGCTGTTGAACTGGCCAAAGCTTCGCTGGAAGGTTTCAACATTACTTACAAGGACCTGAACGAACAGCAGGATGCCGAGAACGATAAAAAGATCCGCCTCGAAGCAGAAATTGCTACCGATGAAGCGGCGATTGAGCAGGAGAAAGTAGGCTTTATTGAAAAAGAACGCGCCCTGCAAAGTATGCAGCACGAATTCAATGAATACTTACAGGAACTGCGCAGCAAGGAGAATGAAAAAAACCTGGCTACCCAGAAACTGCATTACCTGAAAGAGAAAGAAACCAGCCTGAAAGAATTTCTGGAAAAAGCGGAAGGTCAGTTAAAGACCATCGGCGATTCTATTCAATACACGCAGATACAGGTTGGTGAAGAAGAATCGAATTTACTGGAACTGCAGGATAAGGTGGAAACCACCAAAATGGATGTGGAAGACAAGCGCCGCGTATTTGACGAGAAAAGAAGCGGGTTGGATACTTTACGCAACCGTTACCAGCAAATTCAGCGCAGCCAGTTTGACGCGGAGAAAAAAGTAGCGGTAGCAGATACCTCTATCCTGAACCTGCAAAGGGCGCAGACACAGCTGAACGAAGAAAAGCAGAACCGCGAATCGCAGTTGCAGCAGTTGGGTGTGGAGCTGGAAGAAAAAGAAACCACACTGGATGCCAAACGCATTGACCTGCAGCAATTACAGGAGCACCAGGAAAAAACCAAGGAACAGATCTTTGAAACGCAATCACAACTGGAAGTATTGCGTAATGAACTGAACGAAGAGAACCGCAAGCTTGATTCAAAACGCAACGAATACAACCTGCTGAAAAGCCTGATCGACTCGATGGAAGGCTATCCGGAAAGTATCAAATTCCTGCACAAGAATCCTGAGTGGAACCATGCTGCACCGATTCTGTCTGATATCATTTATGTAAAAGAAGAATTCCGTACGGCTGTTGAAAATGTACTGGAACCTTATCTCAACTATTATGTAGTAAACAATCTTGAAGAAGGTTTACAAGCCGTTCATTTGCTGGATGCCAATAAAAAAGGGAAAGCAAATTTCTTCATGCTGGAGAAATTTGCGAACCACCGTGTAGAAACGCACCAGCCCGCTGACACCATCAAAGCGATGGATGTAATTGAAGTGGATGAGCAATACCGCAAACTGGCAGAATACTTACTGGCTAATGTATACATTGCAGAAAACGATGAAGCCATTGCCAACAGCAACGGCGCTGTGATTCTTGAAAAACATGGTAAATACGTAAAAGGAAAATACACCCTTACTGGCGGAAGTGTTGGTTTGTTTGAGGGAAAGAAAATTGGTCGCGCCAAAAACCTGGAAAAATTATCAGAAGAAATTGCTGACCAGGAAGCCGTGGTAAACCTGCTGAAATCAGATATCCAGGCGAAGCATAATGAAGTGATCGCTTTCAACGACCAATTGAAAGAAAACCTGATCAAGCAAACCGAGAACGAGATCAACCAGTTAACCAACCAGGTATTTGCAGCCAAAAATCGCATAGAAAACCTGCAGGCCGCACAGCAGAATGGTTTGCAAAGGCTGGAAGACCTGGATCAGCGTTTACAGGCTGAGCACGATGCGATTGCCGCCACCCGCGATGAGTTTCATACACTGAACGAACAGCTGGAATCTACCAATACAGAGTTGAAAACAGTTGAACAGGATTACCAATCATCCGAATACGAATACAATTTTGCATCGGTACAATACAATGAAACCAACCTGCAGTTAACACGCCAGCAGAGTAAGATCACCACGCTGAAGCAGGAATTGGTATTCAAAGAAAACCAGCTCAACGATCTGCATTTACAGATCGGAAGCAATACCACCCAGTTATCAGAAGCCAGCACCAATATTGAAGAAAGTGAGAAAGCATTGATCGGTTCCGAAGAATTGCTGCTGGAAATGATGCGCCGCAAAGAAGAAGAAGAGAAAAAACTGAACGAAACAGACCAGGCATACTATAACCTGCGTAACGCACTACAGGAAAAAGAAAGCGAGCTGCGTTTGAAAGTGAAGAGCAAGGAAATGATCGATCACCTGGTAACCGAGATCAAGGATAAGCTGAACGAACTGAAACTGCAACTGGCCGGCATGAAAGAAAGGTTAAGCGTTGAGTTCAAAGTAGAGCTGGACGAAATCCTTGACCAGGCAAGGGCCACTGATACAGCACTGGAAGAATTACAGGCAAGCTCAGACCGGATGAAGAAACGCCTTGAGAATATGGGCGAAGTAAACCCAACGGCCATTGAAGCGTATACGGAAATGAAAAAGCGTTACGAGTTCATCCTTGAACAGAAGAATGACCTGGTATCTGCGAAAGAAAGCCTGCTGCAAACTATTCAGGAAGTGGAAGCCACGGCCAACCAGCAGTTCCTCGATACCTTTAACCAGGTGCGCGAGAACTTCCAGAAAGTGTTCAAGGCATTGTTTACGGAAGAAGATACGGCAGACATGATCCTGGTAAATCCGGAGAACCTTGCGGAAACCGGAATCGAGATCATTGCGAAGCCGAAGGGAAAACGTCCTTCATCCATCACACAGTTAAGCGGAGGAGAGAAGACCTTAACGGCTACTGCATTGCTGTTCTCTATTTACCTGATCAAACCCGCACCGTTCTGTATTCTTGATGAGGTAGATGCACCACTGGATGATGCCAACGTTGGTAAGTTCACACAAATGATCAAGAAGTTCAGTGATAACTCACAGTTCATTATTGTAACACACAATAAACAAACCATGAGTGCGGTTGATGTGATTTACGGTGTAACCATGCAGGAACCGGGTGTGAGTAAACTGGTGCCGGTGGATTTCCGCAGTCTTGCGAATTAGAATATTATTATAAACGGATAACCTTGTTTTTTGAATTATGACCCCATCGCAAAATGGGGTCATTTCAATTGTACATAAATATGTTGCGCTACAAAAAAATAAACCCCTTCTCGCGGCAAAACAATAACACGGGTTTCAGTACCAATACGAATGCGATCGGGAATGGCCGTTTTATTAACAAGGACGGGAGCTATAACCTGGTAAAGGAAGGACTTCCTTTCTGGAAGCGGATCAGCGTGTTTCATGATATGTTGAACCTCTCCACCGTAAAATTTGTTACGGTTATCCTGGTTTATTATTTCATCATTAACCTCTGTTTTACCACGATTTATTTCTTTATCGGCCCCGGCGAATTAACCGGGTTACCACAAGGGATAAGCGATTGGCGCATGTTCAAGGAACTATTTTATTTCAGTACCGAAACCTATACCACGGTTGGGTATGGGCGTGTGAACCCGGTAGGAGATTTTGCCAACCTGGTTTCCGGTATTGAATCACTCACGGGCTTGTTATCACTGGCGATTGTTACCGGTTTGATCTATGGCCGTTTTTCAAAGCCCAGAAGTTATTTGAGTTTCAGTGATCATGCATTGGTTTCTCCGTATAAAGAAGGAACAGGGCTAATGTTTCGTTTTGCGGCCTACAAAGACAAGCACACGTTAACCGATCTTGAGATCAGGGTAAATATTGGATTGAAAGTGCTGGAGAATGAAGAACCTGTTTACAAATATTTTACACTTGACCTGGAAAGATCACGCGTAGAAACCATGCCTATGAGCTGGACGGTGGTGCATCCTATTACCGAAACAAGTCCGTTCTATGGTTTCACCGAAGAAGACATGAAAAATGCCGATGTAGAATTGTATGTGATGCTTCGTGGTTTTGACGATGTGTTCTCCAATTATGTACAGCAACGAACTTCGTATACCTACCAGGAGATTCTCTTTAACAGGAAATTTGTGCCGATGTATCGTGAAAGCGAGGATGGGCAGACAACGATTCTTGAGTTACATAAGATCAATATTCATAACGAAGTGTAAGGTTATCCGAATACCAACTTCATTTTAAATTATTGTTTTGTATAAATCTATTGCTATTCTGTACCTGGTTTGTTTTAGCTGCTATGTTTTCTTTACCCGTGAGCCAGATTACCTTGATGGAGAAAAAGCACCGGCTACCATTCAATGGTTAGCTGACAGCGCTTCTAAAAGAAAAATTCCTAAAGCTGTTTTTCATGATGGCTATAAAGAACATGCCGTGGATGCACGCTATGTTTTCAGGAACCTGAAAAACGGCGACAGGGTAGAAGTGATCTATCAAACCGATCGCCCTGAAAAAGGTGTTGTATATGCGTTCTGGGGGTACTGGTTAACCTGGGAGGAATTACTGGTTACGGTGATCATCTATATTGTATTGTTCCAGATAGCGGTTTCAATAACCAAGAACCCTACACCGGAAGCATTGATGGAACAACTGGATTATGTACCGGAAAAGAAAACGAAATACAAAGAATAGACTTAACGTGTTCTGCTATTAAAAGATATTACAATGGTGGGGGCTCTTTGTGCTATAGGTAGTTTTAGTTTTTTCAACACAGAGATACAGAGAACACTGAGCTACACAAAGGATAATAATAGCACTACACGTCAGACTTACTATTTCAGGTAACGTTTGATGTCTTTTTCAACATCCCGGTTCTTGATGGTTTCTCTTTTGTCGTATAATTTCTTACCCCTGCCTAAACCAATTTCTATTTTCACCAGGTTCTTATCTGTAAAGAATACTTTTAAGGGAACCAGGGTGAATCCTTTCTCCTTGATCTTAGCCTGGATCTTCTTTAATTCTTTTTTATTGAGCAGGAGTTTTCTGTCGTGTACTTCAATATGGTTGTTGGCGGTGCCATGCGAATAACTGGCGATGAATAATCCGCGTACCCATAACTCGCCATCATCAAACATGCAGAAAGCATCATTGAAACTGAGTTTACCTTCGCGTATGGATTTTACCTCGGTTCCCATCAAAACAATGCCGGCTACATATTTGTCTTCTATGTAGTAATTAAAATAAGCCTGCCGGTTGTTCATTTCAGCCAAAGAGGGGGGTAATTAAAAATTAAAAATTAAAAATTAAAAAGGATCGAAGAACCATCACTTCATAATTCCATTTATTACACGATGACTGCAATTAATTTGAAAAATTACTAATTGCTAATTGTTAATTCAAAAAGGCGATTAACTTCTAAAGAGTAATATCAGCTGCGCCAGTTTGTCTTTCAGATTTTTTCTGTCTACGATAAAATCAAGGAAGCCATGATCGAGTAGGAATTCACTGCGTTGAAAGCCTTCGGGAAGATCTTTTTTGATGGTTTCTTTGATCACTCGTGGGCCCGCAAAACCAATCAGGGCACCGGGTTCAGCGATGTTGAGGTCGCCGAGCATACCAAAGCTTGCAGAGATGCCACCAAAAGTTGGATCGGTCAGTAAGGAGATATACGGAAGTTGCGCATCGCTCAACTGCGATAATTTGCCACTGGTTTTTGCCAGCTGCATCAGGCTGAAAGCGCTTTCCATCATACGGGCGCCACCGCTCTTGCTGATCACGAGGTAGGCCAGTTTGTGTTGAATACAATAATCTACCGCGCGACTGAATTTTTCTCCCATCACGCTACCCAGTGATCCGCCAATGAATTCAAAATCCATACAAGCTACTACCAAACCTTCGCCATTGGCCTTGCCTACCGCTACACGCATGGAATCTTTCAGGTCTGTTTTGGAGTGAATATCATCCAGTCTTTTCTGGTAAGGTTTCAGATCGGTAAAACCGAGCGCGTCAATGCTCTGAATATTGTCAAAGAGTTCTGTGTATTCTTTGTTATCGAATAACAGGTCAAAGTATTCGTCGCTGCCAATGCGATGGTGGTAATTGCACTTGGGGCAAACAAAAAGGTTCTCTTTTAATTCGCTGGTGGTGCAGATGAAATTACACTCGGGACACTTATTCCAAAGTCCTTCCGGTGTTTCTTTTTTATCGGCAGTAGAAGTTAAGATTCCCTTACGGATACGTTTAAACCATCGCGGTTTGGCAGGGTCTCCGCTCTGGCTTTCATCGCCTGTCAGGTTAGCTTCAAAATCTTCTTCACGTTCTTTTTTCATAACGGTTGTTTGCAATTGGGGCGGTGAAGATAATAATTTTTAACCACCCCCGTTTTTTAACGGCAATTGCCGTTAAAAAACGTCCCCTCCTTGGAAAGGAGGGGAAATGTATCTCTTTTATTGTTCAGTCTTTCTGATAGTGTGCGTTCCCCTCCTTTCCAAGGAGGGGACGATGATTGATTGACGCAGTCAATTAATCATCAGGGGGCGGTTAAGCTATGCTAATACTGCCATTGAGATACACATCCTGGATCATATTCAGCATATCAACCCCTTCATTCATCGGTCTTTGAAAGGCTTTACGGCCCAGTATCAATCCCATACCGCCTGCGCGCTTATTGATTACTGCGGTTGTAACGGCTTCTGCCATATCGCTGGCACCCTTGCTTTCGCCACCGGAATTGATCAAACCAATGCGACCATTATAGCAATTGAGTACCTGGTAACGGCAAAGATCGATCGGGTGGTCGGTAGTTAGTTTTTCATATACCAATGGGCTGGTCTTTCCATGCTTGGTAGCCAGGTAGCCGCCGTTATTGGTTGGCAATTTCTGTTTGATGATATCTGCCTGCAATGTAACTCCCAAATGATTGGCCTGGCCGGTAAGATCGGCGGCTGTGTGGTAATCAACACCATCTACTTTAAAGCCATTGTTACGGAGATAGCACCATAGAATCGTTGTCATACCCAGTTCATGCGCCATTTCAAAGGCTTCGGCGACTTCTTTTAATTGGCGTGCACTTTCGGCACTTCCCCAATAGATGGTGGCGCCAACGGCAACAGCCCCCATGTTCCAGGCGCTTTTGATGGTACCAAACATGGTCTGGTCAAAACGATTGGGCAAACTGAGAAATTCATTATGATTGATCTTAACTACGAACGGAATTTTATGTGCGTATTTTCTGCTCATCAATCCCAACACACCATAGGTTGAAGCTACTGCGTTGCAACCACCTTCGATAGCAAGCTTGATAATATTTTCCGGATCAAAATAAATTGGATTGGGTGCAAATGCCGAACCGGCGCTGTGTTCAATGCCCTGGTCAACAGGAAAAATGCTGCAGTATCCGGTACCGCCCAAACGGCCATGATCCAGTAAGGTTTGTAAACTGCGAAGCGTTTGATTGCTGCGGTTGCTGTTGATCCAGATATCATCCACATGCGAGGATGCAGGTAAATGGATACTGTTCTTATCAATGGTCTTGCATTGATGGTCGAGGTAATAAGCGGCTTTATCGCCTAATAAATCAATGATCTTTTGTGTGGACATGGTAATGTGTTTTTGAAATGGATTGGTTAGCAAATATTGCTAACAATTGTTAGTCTGCAAAAAGAATCCTGTTTTTTATTGAGAAATAAATAGAGCCGCAGATTCGCAGATTTTATGGGAATGATCTGCGAATCTGCGGCTCAAAAAAATCCCCGCTCAAAGGCAGGGATTGAATCATTTATGCGTTACGGTTAATACAATTCAGGTCTTCAAAAGCTGTTTCCAGTCTTTTGCTGAAATTCTCTTCTGCTTTGCGTAACCAAACCCTTGGATCGTAATATTTTTTATTGGGTTTTTCAGCACCTTCTGGGTTGCCGAGCTGTCCCTGCAGGTATCCTTCATTCTTTACGTAGAACTGCTGAATGCCTTCCCAGAATGCCCACTGCAGATCGGTATCAATATTCATTTTAATAGCGCCGTAACCAATGGCTTCCCTGATCTGGTGTTGCGGAGATCCGCTTCCGCCATGAAATACAAAGTATACGGGCTTAGGTCCGGTTTTTAATTCCTTCTCGATATAGTCCTGGCTGTTTTTTAAGATAACAGGTCTTAATTCTACATTACCCGGACTGTACACCCCATGTACATTACCAAAAGCTGCAGCAACGGTAAACAGGTTTCCTACTTTGCTTAATTCGGTATAAGAATAGGCAACGTGTTGGGGTTGCGTATAGAGTTTATCGTTTTCAACACCGCTGTTATCTACGCCATCTTCTTCGCCACCGGTTACGCCCAGTTCAATTTCAATACTCATACCCAATGGGGCCATTCGTTTGTAAAATTCAACAGAGGTATGAATGTTTTCTTCCAGTGGTTCTTCAGACAGGTCAAGCATATGTGAGCTGAATAGTGGCTGGCCTTTTTCTTTGAAGAATTGTTCACCGGCATCAATCAATCCACTAATCCACGGCAACCATTTTTTGGCAGCGTGATCCGTATGCAAGACAACGGGCACACCATAATACTTGGCCACATTGTGAATATGTAAAGCGCCAGAGATACCGCCTGAAATATTTCCCTGCAGTTGATCGTTTGGCATTCCTTTTCCGGCAATAAACTGGGCGCCGCCATTGGAGAACTGGATGATCACGGGAGAATTTACTTTGGCCGCTGTTTCCAGTACGGCATTAATGGTATTGGTGCCGATGGTGTTAACAGCTGGCAGGGCAAATTGGTTGTCTTTTGCATCATTGTACAATGCCTCGAGTTCTTTGCCGAACAATACGCCGGCACGGTATTTTTTCATGTATAAAGGTTGTAAAGTTTACCAGGATCAGATAAATCCCTTGCTGGCGGCAAGATACTTTACTTGCCGCAAACGGTTGTTAGCTTTTATGTATGAAATACACAAAATATGCTACTGTTTTAAAAGAGCAATTAATTGCTGGAGATAGGCGGGTGTGTACTGCAACCGGCTACCGTACCAGCTGAATATTTCACCGTCCACAAGCAATATCTGTGTATCGGGTAGTAAAGCCTGGAGTTCATCAATATGTTTCTGTTGAAATGGATAGGGTTCTGATGAAAGCAATAACAGTTCGGTTTGTTTTTGCTTCAATATTTCTACAGTTATTTCCGGGTAACGGTTTTGCTGAACGAACACATTTTCAAAACCAGTACGGCTCATTACATCATGAATAAACGTATCTCCCGCAGCAACCATGTAAGGATCCTTCCAGATAAGATAGGCTGTTCGGATTTTTTTGAAAGAGGCTATCTGTTCCGTCAATTCGGTAAATCCTTTTTGTATCCGGTGTATGATATTCTCTGATGCTGCTGTTGTACCGGTAATGGTTCCGATAGACCGGATCATGTTTATTGCATCATCAATGGTATTGATATCACTGATCCATACCGGCGCCATTTTTTCCAGCGCTTCTATCTGTTCTTTTACATTTTCTTCTTTGTTGGCGATGATGAGATCGGGTTCTAAGGATGTAATGATTTCCTGTTTCACTGTTTTGGTGCCGCCTATCCTTGTTTTGTTCCGGAACCATTCATCCGGATGTACACAGAATTTGGTGATGCCGATCACTTCCGTATCCAAACCCAGGTCAAACAATAGTTCGGTTTGCGAGGGTACCAGCGAAATAATTCGTTTGGGGGTGTCGGGTAATAAAAGCTGGCGGTTCAATTGATCGGTATACAAAGGCATTTGCTAAAATACTAAGAAGTTTTTAACAGATGGATGTATGCAATTGGTAATGGATTGAATCAGAGAAGAAAGAAACCGATGACTGCGATGATCACTAAAGCAATGCTGCTAATAGTTGTATACTCAATTATTGATTTTGGCGATGCACTGCCCGTTTTTAATACTTCTATGCAAACCGTAAAGCAAATACCCCTGCCCGATGGATACGAGCGGGTTCCTGTGCAAGAGAATGGTTTTGGTGCTTACCTGCGCAATCTTCCTTTGAGAAAAGACAAGCGGATATACCTGTATAACGGGCAGCTGAAATCAAATCAATCACTGCATTATGCAGTGGTCGATATTTCAACCGGCAATAAAGACCTTCAGCAATGCGCCGATGCCATTATGCGTTTGCGTGCAGAATATTTTTATGCAAGACAGGCTTACGACAGTATTATTTTCCGGAAGAACGATCATGGTTTTTACCAGTTTACGGAGTACGCAAGGGGAAATGGGAAACCTGCGCGCGAAAGTTTTATGCGGTTCATGGAAACGGTTTTCATCAATTGCGGAACCTATTCCTTGCAGGAACAACTCAAACCTGTAAAGAACCCGAAGGATCTGCAGGTGGGCGATGTATGGATCAAAGGGGGCGCACCCGGCCATGCAGAGATCGTGGTGGACATGGCCGTTAACAGATTAACCGGGAAAAAACTATTTCTGCTGGCAGAAGGGTATATGCCGGCACAGGATATTCATATTTTACTGAACCCGAAAGATGCTTCACTCGGTCCCTGGTATGAATTGGATGAAGCAGCACAATTGGTTACAGCTACCTGGATTTTCTCAAAGAATGAACTGAGGCGTTGGTAAATGGCTAACGATATTTAAACCAGGCACCTGTATTGAACAGTAATACCGTCTCATCTTCCTTTACATAATCTTTCTCGATCAGTTTCTTTAAACCGATATAGCAGGCACCGCCCTCGGGTGATAATAATAAACCTTCTGTTACGGCCATTTTCTCTACAGCCATATTTATTTCCGCTTCGGTTACGGTTACCGCAGCACCGCCACTTTCTTTTACCACTTGCTGGATCAGGTCCTTCGCAAATGGATGCGGCACGGCAAGCCCGTTTGCAATGGACGGTTGTGCCGTAAAATTTTCCGGAAAAGTTCCGGTTTCAAACATTTGTATCATTGGATTACAATTTGCTGACTGAACAATAATCATTCTTGGCAGGGGGGAGTTTATCCAACCCAGTTCCTGCATTTCGCGGAATGCTTTCCACATGGCGATCAATCCGGTGCCGCCGCCTGTTGGATAAATGATCACATCGGGTAATTGCCAGTTTAGCTGTTCGGCAATTTCAAAGCCCAATGTTTTCTTTCCTTCCAGGCGGTAAGGCTCTTTCATGGTAGACATATCAAATGCCCCGGTTTCGGCCGCCAGTTGCCTGGCTTTTTTTCCGCAGGCATCAATTAAGCCGTCTACAAGGATCAGCTCCGAACCATACATCCTGCATTCTTCTTTTAAGGTATCGGGCGTATGCCTTGGCATAATTACCGTTGCCTGTATCTGTGCTTTTGCGGCATACGCACTCATGGCGCCACCGGCATTACCGGCAGTGGGAATGATGCAGTGTGTAATACCCAGTTCTTTTGCTTTGGAAATAGCAACGCTTAAACCACGCGCTTTAAATGAACCTGTAGGATTGGTTGCTTCGTCTTTCAATAAAACAGAATGGATACCTAATTGGGCAGCCGTGGTTTGTAAATGATGAATCTGTGTCCATCCTTCGCCAAGGCTCACAATATTTTTTTCATCTTCCACAGGTAATAATTCAGCATAACGCCACATGCCCAATGTTCTACCGGTCAGCATTTTTTTAGATAAATTATGTAGATGGTATTTTGCCAGCAAGGGTTGGTTACAACAGGTGGCATAGGTTTGTATATGTGATGTTGAATAGGACTTCCTGCAAATCGGGCATTGGAGGTCGGCGATACGGGTACCTGGTATACTAGCTGTTTTCACAGGATAAAAGTAAGCGATACTTATAACCTGAGCGATACATAGTTATTATAATCCATAACTATACGTTATATAACTTCTGCGCCAGTTTAATAAAACTTTTGTTCAGTTCACTGTTTTCTCCCTTGCGTTGGATGAAGTAGAAATTTCTTTCGATCTGCAATCCGTCAAAATGAATTTCGGTGAGTTCGCCGTAGGCGAGTTCTTTGGCTACGGAACGGATGGGCAGAAACCCTAGCGAATCAGATTCGATCAGGAAATTTTTGAGGGCCTCGGTGCCGCCCAGTCTTACTTTGATATTCAGATCACTTATTTTGATCTTGCTTTTTTCAAGGGTAAACTTAAGCGCGGCCAGCGTACCACTTCCTCTTTCACGAATGGCCAGCGGCATCGATACAATATCTTTTAATGCATAGATTTTTTTTCGCGCAATCGGACTTTTTTTGCTGCATACAGCCACTACCTGGTCTGTAATAAAAGGGTGGTAGTCTACATTGGTCAGTTTGGCCCTTCCTTCGATAATGCCAATATTGATGTCCTGGTTCAGCAGAGCTTCCATCACGATCTCTGAATTCCGGTTCAGCAAACTGATATGGATATGGGGGTAATGCTGGTGAAATGAAGACAATACTTTCGGAAGAACATACAATGCAATGGTAGTACTGGCGCCGAGTTTTAAAACACCCTTGGCCTGCATGATATCCCTGATACTGGAGATCTCAAATTCGGTTTGTTCCTGTATGCGTTTTACTTCGGTAAGCTTTTCGAAAAGTAACTTGCCTGCAGGCGTCAGATCGATAAGGATACCTTTCCGGTCAAAGAGTTTGGCCTTGTAATATTCTTCCAGTGATTTGATGTGTTTGCTGATAGCCGGCTGGGATATATACAATACCTGGCTGGCTTTGGAAAAGCTTTTTTGCTGTGCAACAGTGAGGAATACATCGTGTCTGGTGGAGATCATTTAATTAATAATTAATAGTTAGTAATTAGTAATTATCATGTGCAAGATGATACTATTGTATAGTGCTAATCCTATTGTTAAGCTATTCAATTATTAATTATTAACTACTAATTACTAATTACTAATTATTTCGCAAGGCTCTGTATCACATCGTATTTGGTTACAATGTGGTAATCACCTGTTTCATCTTTTGCCAGCACGGCACCATTTTCTTTGGTGATCAGGCTGCCCAGTCTTTCCACAGCCGTATCAAATGCCACTACCGGGTAAGCCGGTTCCAAAACACTTTGCACGGTTGTATTCCTGATCTCAGGGTTGCTGAATACTTTCTGGAACAAACCGCTTTCGCTAACAGCACCCACACATGCATTATTCAGCATTACGGGAATGTGTTCGATATCGTATTTCTTCATCAGCTCCACTGCATCGGCCACTGTATGGGTAGGCTCTATGGTAACCAGGCGTTTGGTATTTCTTCCGCTCACAATGTCTTTGAAGGTTTTTACATCCAGAAATCCACGCTCCATCATCCATTGGTCGTTATAGATCTTTCCAACATAACGGCTGCCATGGTCGTGAAAGATACAGACAACAAGATCGTTTTTGGTAAGTGAATTTTTCAGTTGCATCAATCCCTGCAAACAGCTGCCGGCACTATATCCACAGAACAGTCCTTCTTCCTTGGCAATACGGCGTGCCATTACGGCGCCGTCTTTATCGGTTACCTGTTCAAACTGGTCTATCACGCTCATATCATAGTTCTGCGGCACAAAATCTTCGCCAAATCCTTCGGAGATATAAGGGTGTACTTCATTCATATCGATCTCACCCGTTTTGTAATATTTGGTGAGCAATGAACCATACACATCAATGGCCCATATTTTAATGTTGGGATTTTTCTCTTTCAGGTACATGGCCGTTCCGGTAATGGTGCCACCGGTACCAGCGGTACAAACCAGGTGCGTGATCTTTCCTTCGGTCTGTTCCCAGATCTCCGGCCCGGTACTTTCGTAATGCGCCTGGCGGTTGGCCAGGTTATCGTACTGGTTCATGTACATGGAGTTGGGGATTTCCTGGCCGAGCCGTTTGGCTACGCTGTAATAACTGCGCGGATCTTCGGGTAAAACATTGGTAGGACAAACGATTACTTCCGCGCCCACTGCTTTTAAAATATCAGCTTTCTCTTTGGATTGTTTATCGGTAGTAACAAAAATGCATTTGTATCCTTTTACACAGGCGGCCAAGGCAAGACCCATACCGGTATTACCGCTGGTGCCTTCAATAATGGTACCACCGGGTTTTAATTTGCCTTCTTTTTCGGCAACTTCAACCATTTTCAAAGCCATGCGGTCTTTGATGGAATTACCGGGATTAAAGTAATCTACCTTAGCCAGCACCGTGGCCGGAATATCTTTGGTTACCTTATTCAGTTTGATCAGGGGGGTATTGCCGATTGTTTCGAGGATGTTGTTGAGCCACATAATAAACTAACGCTTGTTTCAAACAAAGGTAAAGTTTTGGGCCCGCGGAAAATGAGCAACTGGAAAATAGATATGTCGAAAGAAGAAATTATAAAAGGGTAGCGGAGCTTCCGTTCCAGGCGGTTAATCCCGCCACCCTCGAATGGCTTGCAAGGGGTAACACGATTGGCATAAGTAAGATTAAAAGGTTCTTACCAGATGTAAGGTTGAGCCATCATCCTGGCCATTTTTTACATCTTTTGCCTGTTCCGTGTTGCTTTTGTTTTCTGTGTGTTTACCATCATTGTGCAGGTAGCCAAATACAATTGCTGGAACCAGGGCCATGATGGCGATTACGTTTGCTGTAAAAATGAACTTTTTCATAACGGTTATTTTTAATGGTTTTAATTACTTTGATAGAACAAAGATAGAGGTAATTAAGGTACCATGCAACACATAGTACTACCTTAAAGAAGGTATTACCTATAAAATAATAGTGAGTTATGCTTTGAAATCCAGTAAATACAAGGATTTCAGGGTTTTTGGGCTAAAAAAAAGAAAACAGTGGGATTGTGATGAGTGGAAATATGGCTTGATGAACAACAGAGAATCAGCCATGTTTTGAAAATGGGGGCGTATGTATTGGCTGTAAAGCGATGTTAGAATAAGAAAGAAGGATGTTCTTCTTACTTAATCCATACCATCATTGTGTTTTCTTCGCCATTTGTTCGCTATTTGTTCGCTCTGGCCATTGGTTTAGCGGCCCCATAGCGAACAAATGGCGAAGCCGGGGTATAGAAACAGTAGTAAACAGGCGAAGCGGAAGCGAGTCAATAGCGAACCTAGTATGGACTAAATACGAAGCATAATTGGGAAATGGGAAAAACAATGTACACCAACACAATGCACTTATCAAGAACGAACAAATAAAGCAATTCCTGGCATATTTTCTGGTAAGGTATTGGCTAGTAATGGCTTATATATTGTTGCACAATTCTTTCAACTTATACCACTCCCCTCAATGGCTAGAATTAATTGCAGCGGAAGTGAAAAGGAAGGGGAAAGAGGTAATTTAAGATCTGAACCTGTCGGCTATTTTACCGCAGAGATCGCTTTCGATCATTTTCTCACCTACGGTGATCATGTTCTTGAAAGCTTTGGCGTTACTGATACCATGACCAATGATGACTGGTTTGGCAACACCCAGAACAGGTGTTCCGCCATAATTTTCGTAATGAAAGCGGCTGAAATAAGGGTCATTGCCAACACCACGCTGCTCGGTTAGATCGTAAACCGATTCTGCCAGTTTGAGGATGATGTTACCGGTAAAACCGTCGCAGATGATCACATCGGCCTTGTCGTTGAAGAGGTCGCGACCCTCTATATTACCGATGAAATTGATAAACCCATTTTCTTTCAGCAGGGGGTAGCTTGCCTGTGCAAGGATATTTCCCTTGCCTTCTTCTTCTCCCACATTCATTAAACCAACTTTGGGCTGGGCAATGTTCAAGATATATTGTGCGTACAGGCTACCCAGTACGGCAAACTGGTTCAGTTGTTCGGGTTTGCAATCCGCGTTCAATCCTACATCGGCAATCACACCTGTTCCGCCATTGATCTTAGGAACAATAGTGGCAATGGTGGGCCTTAATATACCGTCGATGGGTTTGATGCTGAACATGGCGCCTACCAGCATGGCACCGGTATTACCGGCACTCATAAACGCGTCTATCTTACCGGTGGCCAGCATATGGAAACCGATGGCAATAGAGGAACGCTGCTTTTCTTTGAGTGCTTTGGTGGGGTGTTCGTGGTAGCCAATTACTTCCGGGGCATGTATCAAATGCAAATTAGGTGATGTAACATGGTACTCCTCCAACAGAGGCTTTACCAGTGCTTCATCACCTATGCAATATATATTGGCCGTACGAATATCCTCAGACAGGTATAGCTGCAAGCCTTTCACCGCTTCCAGCGGTGCAAAATCTCCACCCATCATGTCTAAGCCGATATTCATCTTGGCAGGAAGTGAAAAGTTGAACTAAAAAGGTTAGGCTTTCAGTGGTGCTTTTTCAGCAACCAGTTTCCCTTTGTAGAACAATTTTCCTTCGCTCACGTGCGCGCGGTGGCGTACATGGGTTTCACCTGTGGTGCTGTCTTTGCTTAATGTTACTTCCTGCGCTACGTAGTGAGTTCTTCTCTTAGCACTGCGTTGCTGGGAATGTCTGCGTTTAGGATTCGGCATATCTCGAAATTTATAGTATCAAAAAAAATTAATCCAGGTTTTTAAATTTATCAAGTCCCTTGAATACAGGATTGCTGTCTTTCCGGGTTTCTTCTTCCATCTTTCTCAGCTTTTCCAACACCTCCAGGTTACATTTTGGCCCGCCCATTTCTTCTTTGCTGCACATTTTCTGCAACGGAATACTCAGGTTAATGAACTCGTAAATCCAATCGGCCAGGTGTAAATGACTTTCACCGCGGCTGATATAATATACATCAGGATCTTCCTCCTGCTCGTTCATCAGTTCCGGATCGTCCACCATTTTTACAATGATGTTGAATTCGTCCCAAAGCTGCATGGGTAGTGTGTTTCCACACCTGTCGCAGGCGCTGTTAACGCTTCCGTCAACATCAAATTTCAACTGCATGAAGCCATTCTTTTTATCAAGGCTTAACTTCACTTCGGCCACACAGTTTTCAAAATCCTGCTCCCCGTAGGGTACAAAGAACTTATCCTCAATTCGGTATTCGTATACATGAATCCCCGGCTTTAAACCCACAAATGCTATCTCGTATTCCCGGCGCTGATTCATAACCGTTTTTTAAGGGCTTGCAAAGGTACGCTAAAACGCCCGAAATGCCAAAGGAAAATTGAATCCAGGCAGTTCCTTGCCCTTACGGCAATGATAGACTATTTTATGGCATATTTGTGCATATGAAGCGGGAAACTCCGATATCGGCCCGATTATGGGTAAAACTGGGTCTTTTATTTATAATAGCACTGACAATCAGCCTGTTTTCTCTTTTCCCGGGACAAGTGGAAAAGATCTATTCGGTTGGAATCTACCCCGGTCTGGCCAATACCCTCCGAACCCTGACCCGGTGGATACCTGTTAGTGTGGGAGATATTCTGTATGCCTGGCTGGTAATCTGGCTTATTATCCGGTTGGTGAAAGGAATCCGATTGATCTACCTGAAACAATGTACCCGTGAACGGCTGGTCCTTTTTCTTTTTGCTGCGACAAGAACGGTTTTGTGGGTGTATATTATTTTTAAACTGATGTGGGGATTGAATTACAACCGCCTCGGAATTGCCTACCAGTTAAAAATCGACAAAAAAGAATACAGCAAAGAAGAAGTTACCCAACTGACCGATCAATTGATCGGAAAACTGAATGAATGCCGGCGGCAGATCAAAGATTCTGTTTTACCCGAGCCTCCGCTCGATACGCTTTACCGGGAAGCGTTCCGTTCTTACCAAAGCATTTCACTGGAGTATGAATTTTTGAATTACCGGAACCGTTCCGTAAAACCGAGCCTGTTTACCTGTATTGGCGATTATATGGGGTTTACCGGTTATTACAATCCGTTTACTGGAGAAGCCCAATTGCGAACAGATGTACCCAGGATATTGATACCCTATATTGCCTGTCATGAAATGGCGCACCAATTGGGTTATGCGAGTGAGAGTGAGGCCAATTTTGTAGGATACCTGGCCGCCGCTGCATCAAAAGATGTGTATTTCCGTTATTCGGTTTACCTGGACCTGTTTTCTTATGCGCAGGGCGAAGAGATCATGCAGTACGGGAAAGAAAAGGATTTCAAAAATTTTGAAGCCATCATCAAACACAACCGTGAAAGCCTGGATACTTTGGTGAAAAGGGACCGGAAACAAATCCGCGAGTTTTTTACCAAACGGCGTAACCGGATCTCACCGGCTGTTTCCAGTTTGTATGACCAATATTTAAAAATGAACAAACAAATGGAAGGTGTGAACAGTTACGATGAAGTGATTGGCTGGCTGATTGCATACCAGAAAAAATATGGGCGATTGTAAGCCGCGAGCTTACAGCTCAAAACGTATTCTTCCACATCATACTTTCCACCGGCATATTGGGTTGACCACTGTATTTGGCATTTCCTTTCTGGTTGTATTTAACCGCAATTTCTCCATCTACCGGGAAATAGATCAATTGACCGATGGGCATTCCCTTGTAAATACGAACGGGTTGCTTGCAGGAAATTTCGAGTGTCCAGTTGCCGCAGAAACCCACATCTCCCTTACCCGCTGTAGCGTGTATATCAATACCCAAACGTCCGGTAGAAGATTTACCTTCCAGGAAAGGAACATGCGAATGGGTTTCGGTGTATTCTTCTGTAACGCCTAAATAAAAAGCATGGGGTTGCAGTACAAATCCTTCCTCAGGTATTTCAAAGTATTCGATCTTATTGTGTTTTTTGGCGTCCAATTCCGCATTTACATAGGTGGCCAGCCATTTGCCGAGATGTACATCATAACTGTTGCTGCCTAGATCTTCGCGGTTATATGGTTCAATTTTGATGGTTCCTTTGGCGATTTCTTCGAGTATGCGTGAATCTGTGAGGATCATTCTTTGTACTTTTAGCAAATGAGGTGCAAATAAAACTTACCTCTGCAATCTAATTTCTAAAATTTCGCAGTGCCGCTGTTTTATCAACAAGATATCAACTTAACCACTAAACTGGCCGTATGGAAGATCGCAGAAGAGGAAGCTTTTTTTCTCGATGCGGTTCCGATCAAACGGGATATTACACACCCGCATAAGCGCCTGCAACACCTGGCGGGCCGGTACCTGCTTCCTTTTTTGTTCCCCGATTTTCCGCACGAGGAAATTGAAATTGCCGATACGCGGAAGCCTTTTTTACCCGATGAACAATACCATTTCTCCATTTCGCATTGTGGAGAATATGCGGCTGCTATTGTAAGCAGTACAAGCCGCGTAGGTATCGACATCGAAAACATAACGCCGCGGGTAGAACGCATCAAACACAAATTCCTGCATCCGGATGAGCTGGATTTCGTTCATAGTTTTCCACCTGAACAACAAATTCCATTGCTCACGCTTTTGTGGAGTGCTAAAGAAGCCATGTTTAAATGGTGGGGAAGGGGAGAAGTGGATTTTAGCGAAGTGCTGCGACTGGATCATTTTATATTTTCAGCTAAAGGTGTTATTCCGGCAAGGTTCCTTAAAAATGAACTAAGGGTTTCTTTACAGTTAAATTATGTGATGAGGGATGGGTTGAGTTTGGCTTGGGTGAAGTAGTTGAGGGGGTTAAAGTGGTTAAAAGGGGTAAAGAAGTTAAAAGGGTTAAAGAAGTTAAAAGGGTGTAGGTGGTTAAAATAGTTAAAGAAGTACAGTGTTGTGTTATTGAAAATACGCTGTGCAACTTTGTGTGCTTTGTGTCTCTGCGTTGAAAAAAATATTATTTCAAAATGCGTATGTATTTTTTCAACACAGAGATACTGAGATCAGGAGTTGCACAGAGGGGTACCCTTATTTAACCACTTTAACCCTTTTAACTTCTTTAACCATTTTAACTCTACCACCATCTTAATCCTCAAACCGACCCTTTGTTTTCGGGATCAATAACAGGTTCTTCTGCAAGGTTTGTTTCATCTGCATTTTTACGAGTTGCCCCATTGTCCTTACTTTTTTGAATGCAGAGGGGTTGCCAAAATAGTCGGACAATTCCTGTTTTAGCTGTTCCATCTTTTCAGGTTTAGAGATGGTATCATTGGTCATAATATCCAGGATCTCCTTCATGCGGTAACGGGAGGATACGAGCCGGAAAGTCATCATGGTTCTTTCCTCTGCCTGGTATTGGGCAATGGATGTTTTATCAAGATGCGCCAGAACGATATCTACCAAAGGTTTATTCTCTTTAAAAAACTGCGGCAGGTACAGGTTCTTTCTGCCTTCGTATGATTGCTGGTCAAAATCGATGGCGCGGATGCGGTATTGGTAGTCTTCTATATCCGGTGTGATATTCACCACAAAATTATACGCACGCATATCGCCCAGTAAATGCACAAAGCATCGTTCGTTGAATTTTACAAATTCTTTCGCGAGGCGGATCTGGTTGGTATTGGAATCTTTCAAATAATCGTTGATAAAAATATCTCCCGGTATACCGGGTATATGTTCTTCAATGAGCGTATTCTTATCTGTGAAATACGTCATCCGGTTGGGCGATAACAAATGCTCCAGTTCTAATCCATATACACGGCTTGCATCGGCCTGTTTGATGTAATAGTGATCGTAATTGTCGTTGAACTTATTAACGATGCGGATACGGAAGGGTTGGCTGTTCCCAAAATAACAGAAATCGATACGCGCCACATCCAGGTGATCAATATAGCTGAGATCGCCTTCCGTTTTCAGGATGGCGTAAATGCGAACCAGGTTTTCGCGCAGAAATTCCCACTCTTTCATGTCATAAGAAACTTTCTCCCAGGCGGTTTCATTACCATGTTTGTCCTTTAGCGGAACCGTATACCTGAAACGCTGCAGGTCGGTATAGCTTACCGGCAGTTTTACTTCGCGCCCATGTTTCAGCAGGTATTTGCGTAAAGCATCATTTACCGGGAAGATGGGTTTCTTCTTCGAGGGTTTGTCGGGCTGGTCAGAAGGGGTGATATCGTGAAACTGGTTATTCAAGCAATAACGGATCGGTATCTTCCAGTAAATTCAGGTTGATGGCATCGGCACCCGCAATGCCTTCAACAGACCCTTTGATGTGTGCCGCGTTCAGCAAGACTTTTTCAAGTTGTTTTTCCCGGGCCTTCCATAATTTCTCCATCGCATCACGCTCTCTTTGTATGCTTAGTTTCATACTCATAAAACCTTCGCGGATGGCTTTCCATTGCTCACTGAACTCGTTTCCGGTGAGATAGTCGTAGAGCATTACCATTTTATCTCCTTTGTTCTCTTCACTCTTTTTCGCGTCTGCAATTTTGAGAATGGCATTTCGCAATAATAAAGCAACACTTCTTACTTCCGCAAACGAACAAATATAAATACCCTCTTTTTCACCAAACCGATCCATATCCTTCGGAAACACCTGTGTAACAAGTACCGCTACATCCGCACCGGCAGTGCGCATATCGGCTTTGCTTTTCTCTATCCAGTTATTTTGAAATTCCTTTGTTCGCTTACTTTCATAAATGATTTTTCCGGATATATTTCCAAACTGATTCCGTACAACCTGGATACAATCCGCACCGCGAATACCTTTGCCCACTTCTTCAATTTTATCAAAAGGAAAAGTTGCCTGCAATAATTCTTCCAGCATCAGTTCCTGTACTTCGCCCTGTAACTGCATACTGCCCTGTTCAGATTTGCGGCGCATTTCTTCGGCCAGTTTTTTCTGGTCGTCCAGTTGTTTTTCCAGTTCTTTCATGCGAAGCTGGTGTTCCTGCTCTTTCAGGCTGAGTCTTTCGGTTTCTTCTTTTAATAATTGTTCTTTCAGTTTTTCCCTTTCTTCCATCAGCTGCCGCTGAAGGGTAAGCTGCATTTCTTCTTCTTTTATTTTCAGCTCCTGTTCTTTCTGTAAAAAAACCAACTCTTTTTTACGGGCTTCCTTTAATTTTTCTTCTTTTTCTTTCTCCGATTCCTGGAGCATTTTTAACTGGTTCTCATAATCGCCGGCAATATCTTTTCTGAGAGAAGATTTTAATTCTTCTTCCAGTTTCTTTTTCTCGGCGATTATTCGCTGGTTGGTTTCTTCTTCTTTTTGTTGCAATTGTTGCTGAAACGACTGTTCTTTTTGTTTGAATTCATCGTCTTTTTTCTTTTGCCATTCCATCATCTGGCCACGAAGTTCTTTTTGTACCTCTTCCCTGATAGATTCTCCAGGTTCAAACTGATGATTGCAATTGGGACAATGTATAATGAAATCTGCCATGGGTAGTTTTTTTACAAAGTAACATGAAGCTACTAAATAAAAAACCCAAACGATTCGTTTGGGTTTTTATGTGCGGAAGAGGAGATTCGAACTCCCACGCCCGGTAAAAGGCGCTACCACCTCAAAGTAGTGCGTCTACCAATTTCGCCACCTCCGCATCTTTGGGAAGGCAAATGTAAAGGAAA
>JAZJYJ010000008.1:109991-565777 GCA_040390405.1 Bacteroidota bacterium | reverse complement strand
CGTTGCGACATCCTCTCTTATTTTTTGAATGCGAACAAACGATAAACTGAATCGAAGCTGCCTGTTCTGTATGTGGATCGCGGATTTCGCGGATTTGAAATATGATTTTTATGAGAGGATGCCGTTGCGACATCCTCTCTTATTTTTTGAATGCGAACAAACGATAAACTGAATCGAGGCTGCCTGGTCTGTATATGGATCGCGGATTTCGCGGATTTGAAATATGATTTTTATGATTTATAAGAGAGGATGTTATTGTGACATCCTCTCTTATTTTTTGAGTGGGGATGTTGTTAGCAATATCTCGCTTTTTTGTTTTGATATCCGTTACTTTTGATCCCCGCAGACAGATTAACAATCATAATAAAATCCGCGTAATCAGCGATGCTTTTTAGAGATGTTATAGGCCAACACGCTATCAAACAACACCTCGCCGAAATGGTGGAGCAGAACCGTTTGAGCCATGCTTTGTTGTTTCTTGGAAAAGAAGGAAGCGGGGCCTTACCATTGGCACTTGCTTTTGCACAATACGTGGTTTCGTTACCACAACCTGCACCGCTGGTTGAAGACCTGTTTGGCGGAATGACGGCTTTGGAACCCACCCCAACCTATATACATCCGGATCAGATTGTGGAACAACCCGCTTTTCAAAGAGCGGAGCAACTGATCCATCCTGATCTTCATTTTACTTACCCGGTAATCCCGAAGAAAGCGGGTGATAAGCCGGTGAGTTCGGATTATATCACTGAATGGCGGGAGTTTGTAAAAAATTATCCTTACGGAAATGTGTATGATTGGCTGCAGTTCATCGGCGCCGAAAACAAGCAGGGAAATATTACCGCCGAAGAATGCAATGATATTAACCGCCAGTTGAGCTTAAAAAGCTTTGAAAGCGAATACAAAGTATTGCTTTTGTGGATGCCCGAATACCTGGGTAAGGAAGGTAATAAATTATTGAAACTGATTGAAGAGCCGCCTCCGAACACCTTATTCATCCTGGTGGCCGAGAACGATGAACAGATCCTGCCCACTATTTTAAGCCGCTGCCAGCTGGTTAAGATACCAATGCCCGAGAACAGTGAAATTGAGCAGGCATTGATCGAACGCGCGAAGGCAAATCCGGACACGGCACGGCAGATCGCGGGTATTTGTGAGGGTAATTACCGGGAAGCTTTACAATTACTGCAGCATGCCGACCAGGACTGGCAAAGCTTATTGCGGGAATGGCTGAACGCTACATTAAAAGGGGGTCCGGTGGCCCAGGTAAAATTTACCGAAGAAGTGAGCAAGCTGGGCCGTGAGAAGCAAAAACAGTTTCTCCGCTACTTTAACCATTTACTGGAACAAAGCATCCGGATCAAGGTTTTGGGGCCGGAAAGGGTGAATCTGGGGGACAATGAGAAGGATTTTGCCCAAAGACTGAATAAAATAGCATCGGTTAGCCAGCAACAGGCCATTATTGAGGAACTGGACAGGGCCGCTTATTATGTGGAACGCAATGCCAACGCCAAAATGCTGTTTCAGGCGCTGACCATTAAACTGTACCATATCATTCAGAACAAAACCCTAATTTTGATGAACTAGCCGGGGGAGTTGCCAGGTAACAGATGTTAGCATGATTGCTGTTAGATGGCGGCATACAAAGGCAGTGAGGAGGATTTTGTGAGGGTTTGTGTGGTTATTGGTTTACTGTATGAAACGGAACCAATAGATACACGTTGCACTGTGATACGCTTATCAATATATTTTGAAGGCAGGATGCTGAATCAATTTTCAACAGGATGGCCGAATAGCGCCCCGAACGTTGAAGTGAGTGACACAACCGAAGCATCATAGCAGTACTATAGCCCGCCCAAACACTCCTACTCTTTTATTAACGAACACTTATCAGTTAAGATATGGGATGTGGATCATGTAGTTCCTCCAAAGACGGAGGTAAACCGGGGGGATGTAAAAGCAACGGGGGTTGCAGCACAGGTGGCTGTAACCGGCTGAATGTGCACGACTGGCTGATGAACCTCCCTTTCAGCGACCCTGAAAGCACCTGTAAGGTGATTGAAATAAGTTTTAAACAGGGAAGCCGCAAAGAATTTTTCCGCAATACCACCCTTCAATATTTCGACAAAGGTGATTATGTTACCGTAGAAGGCGTGAGTGGTTTTGATGTAGGCGAGGTGAGCCTTACCGGCGAGCTGGTACGTCTGCAGATGAAGAAAAAAGGCGTGGATGAATTTGGCGCCGAAATGAAAAAGATCCTCCGCCGCAGTTCTGAGCGAGATATTGAAACCTTCCAGATCAGCAAGGGCCGCGAGAAAGAGATACTGGCACGCAGTCGTGCCATTGCGCGCCAGCTGAATGTTCAGATGAAGTTGAGTGAAGTGGAAATTCAGGCCGATGGTAAAAAAGGCACTTTCTTTTATACCGCCGATGACCGTGTTGATTTTCGGGAGCTGATTAAAGTATATGCCGGCGATTTTAAGGTAAAAGTAGAGATGCGCCAGATTGGTATACGCCAGGAAGCCGCCAAAGTTGGCGGTATTGGGAGTTGCGGTCGTGAATTGTGCTGCAGTACCTGGCTGAACGATTTTAAAAGTGTGAACACTACGGCTGCGCGTTACCAGAATTTATCCATCAATCAAACCAAACTAAGCGGTCAATGCGGTCGCTTGAAATGTTGTTTGAATTATGAGCTGGATACTTATTTAGATGCGTTACAGCAGTTTCCCGATTACGCGGAAACTTTGGATACCGCCATGGGTACGGCACATTTGATCAAGAAAGATATTTTCAAGAACCTGATGTGGTATGTGTTGCCCAACAATACCAAGCATTATCCCTTAACGATCACACGCGTAAAAGAAATTAAACGCCTGAACCGCGAAGGACAGAAAGTGGACGAACTTCAGCCGGTAGAAATTGTTAGCAGTAAACAAAGAGAAGAAAATGAACCTGCGGCATTTGTGGACCTGGTTGGTCAGATCAGTTTAAAAACTTTAGAGAAGAACGACAGGCGCAGAAGGGACCAGGAACGAAGTAACAGAGGCGGGCAAGGACAACAGGGTTCCAGAAACCAGGGGCCTAGAGAACAGGGAGCCAGGCCGCAAGGGGGTGGACAAGGACCCCGGAACCAGGGACCCAGAGAACAAGGACAAAGACCTCAAGGTGCAAGAGAGCAAGGGCCAAGACCGCCGCAGGGTAACCGGGCTCCCCAACAAGGGGGCGGACAACAGGGTCCAAGAAACCAGGGATCCAGACCACAAGGTAACAGGCCTCCACAACAAGGCGGACAAGGCCAAAGACCACAGGGACCGAGACCGCAAGGTTCAAGACCTCCGCAAGAACCGCCCAAACAGGAACCACCGAAAGAGAGTGAAAGTTAATACTGTAAAACGCTACCAGGTTTGGTAGCGTTTTTTATTGCACGTCACTGCGATCCCGCCAGCGGCGGAGAAGCAGCCTGAGTTATGAAATTGAATGAAATAGCTATTATATCAGAGCTTGCATTTGGCACACACACCCTAGCAATTACTGCCACAGATTGCTTCGTTCCTCGCAATGACGTGCTATGAAATTGAATAAAATAGCATTATACAGAGCCTGCATTTGGAACACACACCCTAGCATTTACTGCCACAGATTGCTTCTCCCGCCGCTGGCGGGATCGCAATGACGGATCAATTAAGCTTCTCCATTTCTTTTGCTGTAAACTCCATCAAGGTTTTGATATGCGCGGGAGACAGATCGAATTTCAATCCTGCAGCTGCATACAGTTCCGGTAATGTTTTGGTACCGCCAAGGCTTAAGGCATTGATGTAATGCTGCAAAGCCTGTTGCGGGTTTTGCTGGTACTGCATCCACAAACCAATAGCGCCCAATTGGGCTATCCCGTATTCGATGTAGTAGAACGGCACTTCAAACAGATGCAACTGGCGCTGCCAGCCGATCTGGCGATAGGCATCCAGCCCGGTATAATCAATGCTATTCGTAGAAAATTCTTCGAGAATACGCATCCATTGTGTTGTACGTTCTTCAACGGTATGTGTTGGGTTCTCGTATACCCAATGCTGGAATTTATCAATGATAGCGATCCATGGAAAAATGGTGATGGTTCTTTCTAGCTGGTGTTCTTTGGCGCGTGTAAGGTCTTCTTCATTATTAAAGAATGCTTCCCAATGGTTCATGCTGAATAATTCCATGGCCATACTTGCCACTTCGGCAATTTCCATCGGGTATTCTTTGAACGCACTCAGTTCCAGCTTGTGTGCCAGGAAAGAATGTATGGCGTGCCCACCTTCGTGTACCATGGTGGTAACATCGCTCATTTGTCCGGCGGCGTTCATAAAAATAAACGGCGCACCGCTTTCTGTTAAAGGGCAATTATAACCGCCGGGGGCTTTCCCTTTACGGCTTTCGAGATCAAAATGTTTCAACTCATTCATCTTACGCAAACAATCGGCGAAGAAAGGATTGAGTTGTTCAAAACATTGAACCGATTTTTCATAGAGTTCTTTTCCATCGGTAAAAGGTTTCAGGGGTTGAATGCCTTCCGGCTCCGCCTCTGTATCCCATGGACGAAGTGTATCCAGTCCCAGTTTTTCTTTTTTCTTCTGATAGATCTTTTCAATCAGCGGAAGCACATGCAGTTTTACCGCTTCGTGAAACTGGTAGCAATCTTCTTTGCTATAATCAAAGCGGCCCAGTTCCACAAACTTGTAATCCCTGTAATTGGCGAAACCCGCATTTTTGGCTACTTCATTTCTTTTCTGAATCAGTTGCGTGTAGAGATCGTGCATCGATTGCTGGTCCTGCAGTCTTCTGTCCTGTATTTTACGGTAAACTTCTTCGCGAAGTGATCTGTCGTGGCTTTCTAAGAACTTAGCGGCCTGCTGTAAAGTATATTCCTGTCCATTTACTTCTACCGTCATCTTACCCGCAATAGCGCCGTATTGCTGTTGCATCACACTCAACTCGGCCTGCAAAGGAATATTGGCTTCGCGGAAAAGATCGATGCTTTTTTTAACGCCGCGGAGATAGGTAAAATATTTCTGCTGATCCAGCTCCTCTGTAAAAGGGTTTCCGATCAGTTTACGATTCAGCAAGTCTGCATAAGGTTGCAGTTGGGGTTGTATTTCCATACAGAAATACGTGAAAGCGTCTTCCAGTGCTTTATCAGTTGTATCGCAGGTCATTTTGATCTGGCGCCAGCAGGCATCTTCGCTAACCACGGCTTCCATTTCACTCATGTCTTTCAGCCATTGTTCGAGGTCAGCCCTTGAATTCAGTTCACGTTCAGCCAGGTTTTTAAAGAAAGGCTCCAGCGATGCCCAATCGGTAACCACAAAATCATTGGGAACAAAATGACGTTCCATTTTCTTGATATCAGCACTTAATGTCATGTTTGGCAATTTTGAAGGGCGAATTTAATGTAAAGTCTGGAGTTAGGAGTCTGGAGTCTGGAGACTGGACTTAACAGGCTTATAACCTGCCTACCGGACAGGCAGGCTTCAGTCTCCAGACTCCTAACTCCAGACTTATCCGTATTTTCGCAGACTTTATCAAACCAGGAGTTGTAGTGACGGATATCATTCAATTATTACCGGATAATATAGCGAACCAGATAGCGGCGGGTGAAGTGATCCAGCGTCCAGCCAGTGCCGTGAAGGAATTATTGGAAAATGCCGCCGATGCGGGTGCTACCGAAATACGTCTGTTCATTACCGATGCAGGCAAAGCCCTGATACAGGTAATAGACAATGGCAAGGGCATGAGCGAAACCGATGCCCGCATGGCATTTGAACGGCATGCCACCAGCAAGATCCGAAATATTGAAGACCTGTTTCGGATTAAAACCATGGGCTTTCGTGGTGAAGCATTGGCTTCTATTGCTGCGGTAGCACAGGTGGAACTGAAAACCAGACGTACCGAAGATGAGTTGGGTACGTATATAGAAATAGAGAACAGCCAGGTGATCAAACAGGAACCCTGTGCCTGTGCAACGGGTACCAGCATCAGCATGAAGAATTTATTCTTTAATGTACCCGCCAGGAGAAATTTCCTGAAAAGCAATGCGGCTGAAATGCGGCATATTGTTGATGAGTTTACACGGGTAGCCATGGCATTCCCGGGCATCTTTTTTTCGATGACGAGTAATGGACAGGAAGTATTTCACCTCGAAGCGGGCAGTTTAAAACAACGGATCGTTCAGATACTGGGTTCTGCTTACAATGCCAAACTGGTAAGTGTAAACGAAGAAACCGATTACATGAATATTTACGGTTTTGTGGGTAAACCCGAAACGGCACGCAAAACAAGGGGCGACCAGTATTTTTTTGTGAACAGCCGCTTTATCAAAAGCGCTTACCTGAACCATGCGGTAAACGGTGCTTTTGCTGAGATGATCGCGAAAGACAGTTTTCCGAGTTATGTGTTGTATATAGATCTTGACCCATCGCAGGTTGATATTAATGTGCATCCTACCAAACAGGAGATCAAGTTTGAAGATGAAAAAATTATTTACGCATTTGTACAGGCAGCTGTAAAACATGCATTGGCCCAATTCAGCATTGCGCCTTCACTGGATTTTACTTTGAATGCGGAGATACAGGGACTGGATGCGGTAAATAAGCCATTTACTACGGATAAAAAAGATGCGGTCTCCTCTTCTAACCTGTTCCAAACCTTTACTCAAAAGAACCAGGCACATTTTATTGAGCGGAGTTCGCCTGCGGAGAAAACTGAACTGAAGCATTGGAAAGAATTTTATACCCCCACTGAGGCAGAACCCGGAACGCAAAATGCCGAACGCGGTTTGCCGCAACAACTCCAGACTCCCAATTCTCAACTCCAGACCGGTCTGCATGTTTTACCTGACACGACTTTATTACAATTACACAATACCTATATCATTGCTTCAACCAACAGTGGTTTTTTACTGGTTCACCAGCAACTGGCACATGAACGCATTTTGTATGAGCGATATGGATTAGCGGCGCATGGACAGCAGATGGCCACGCAACAAAGCCTGTTTCCCGTAACACTGGAAATGGCGGGTGCGGATGCCGCTTTGTTAACGGATCTCTTACCCGACCTGTTGGCCATCGGCTACCAGGTAGAGCCTTTTGGTAACAATAGTTTTGTGATACAGGGTATACCGGCTGATATATTGCCGGGCAATGAAAAAAATGCCATCGAATTACTAATTGAACAATTCAAACATTTCAGCACCGATATCAAATTCAGCAAGCGCGAAAAATTGGTTCGCTGTATGGCCAGACAGCAAGCCATTAAAGCCGGACAATCACTCACCCAGAAAGAAATGCTGGCACTGGTAGAAGAATTGTTTACCTGCAGCAGCCCGAATGTAACTCCTACGGGAAGTCCTACGTATTTAGAATTTAAGGAAGATTATTTAGACAGGATGTTTGGAAGATGAGGGAATGTTGAATATTGAACAAGGAATTTTGAATGATGAATAAGGAGCTTTAACACATTCATCATTCAAAATTCCTTGCTCATTATTCGATATTCAATACTTTTCTATCACCGCAGTCAAAAACTTCTCCACTCCCTTCCTGATATTGGCAACCGGTGCCTGGTGTGCGTTTACCAGTACTGAGAAGATTAGTTGTTTTCCTTTTTTGGTGATGAGGTAGCCGCTTAGGGCAATATGGTTGCTTAGGCTTCCGGTTTTGGCGTAGATATGACCGGCGTAGTTTTTATAATAATTGCTGATGGTACCTGAGCCACCTGTTTCCAGGATAGTGGTGATCCTGTTCCAGCTGAATTCATTTTTCATCTTAGTGAGAATGCCTACAAAATCCTGTGGTGAAAATAAATTGTAGCGGCTTAATCCACTGCCATCCACCCATTTTGGTTTTTGCGGAAGATCGCTGAGGTCTGTTTTTAACAAGGTATCAATGATCCTGGCAGTGCTCATATAACCCAGTCGGTCGTTGCTTACCATCAGTAAACTCTGTTCTGCATAAAAATTATCACTTCTATGCATCATGATCTTTAATAGTGAATCGGTGGGTTGTGAATAAAGTTTGACCACATCAGCCAGGCGGTCAATTTTAAAATGAACGGATTCTACTTTTGTTTTCAGGGTATCGTTCAATAATTGAAACAGCAATTGTTTGTCAGGGGTATAAAAAGGAATATCCGCCGATGAGAATTTTGCATTGGATGGTTTGATGGTAAATTGATTGGTACCGAATTCCCTTCTTACCGTGAAATTACCTTTTGCGGTAACCGCCGTTTCAGTAAATGGTTTCTGAAAATAAGATGGCATCGCTTTGAAAGAACCCAGGTTGGTAAAATGTACCACATTACCATATACCGGCATCACACTTCGTTCCGCCATATAATCGCTGTTGAAATCATCCCATGCCCAGCCGGCACCGAGTGCATTATCTTTCCAGTTGTCATCGGTTAATAAGATCCTTTTTTGTTTTTGAAGGAAATCATATACGCGCTGGTTCTTAAAATCAGGATGCAAAAAACTGGGATCACCATTGGCTTCCACTTCAATGGTTCCTTCACCTTTGTCAACATAACGCAGCGCCACCAGGCTATCGCCTAAATATTTCATCGCTGCATAGCAGGTAAATAGTTTGGTATTGCTGGCGGGTACAAAAAATTTATCTGCCTGATAATTATACAGGTATTGTTGTGTAGCAGGATCGTATAAGCTGATACCCACATGTGCGGGTGCAAAATCGGCAACGGCCAGGATATCTTTTTTCGCCTCTTTCGAGATCCGCTTCTGCATACTGCAGGAAGAGGCGATCATTAGTAACCCACTGCATAAAATATATGTTGCTCTTTTCATACCAATTGATTGAGTGTGGCGTAAGATAAACCATTCAATGAATTGGTGTAGTTATATTGGATCGAAATTTGTTCCCTGAGGGGGGAACTCCAATGTCGTTAAGAAGACGATTAGATAGAAGTCTGGAGTTAGGAGTCTGGAGACTGGAGTAGGGTAATAGGTAATAGCATGTAAGGGTGCCGAAAATTTCAACCATCCAACTTCAGTCTCCAGACTTCTAACTCCAGACTTAACGCCCTTAGGGTTAACTCCTCTCCACCGCTCTTAACCATCTTTCCGGAATATCGTTTCTGCTGGCAGTAAGGTAATCCTGGTAGCTGCAGGCGGCGTATTTACCATCGTGCAACTGCATCCACCAGCGGCCGGTGCGTTTGCTTCGGAGGAATGCTGTTTCCACTTCACCAAAAGCAATGGTGAATTCATCAAATTCAGAGCGGTTTTCGAGTGAGGCTTCCTGTTTGCCTTTATTGATCCCATCCATTACATACCATAACATATGCGAGATCTGTTTGGCAGTAAGGCTATGATGGTCCTGTGAAGGGATATATCCATAAATACCAATGCTGCTGCATTGTTGGCTCATGCCGGCGTATTGCATCAACGTACAGGCTTCTTCTCCAGTAAACCCGTTGGGTGTGATGTGATTGGCTGGTGCATGCGCATGTTGTATGGCGGCGATATCGAAACTGAACAATTCACTGTTCCGGATGGATGGTTCCATTTCTTCTAAGGCTTCTTTGACCCTTCCTACCCGGAAACAATCGAAACCAAGCTTGTTAATGGTCTCCAGCATTTGCGGATGCATAAAATAGCTCTGGAAGCCGATATGGGTATAATGTTTTAAATGATTGGGCACGCCGGTAAATAGTTCTACCAGGAACTGATCTGATGGAAGAACGCTATCCATATCCAGATCGATCCGGGAATCCACACAAACGGCATCAATGATCTTGTTCATGGCGCCATATGCCTGGTATTGCGCAAACGTATTATCGTGTGAGCCGCCGATGATGATCACTTTTTTGCCCTGTTCTATCAGCTCCTGTACAACAGTGCGGAGTGCGGCATAACTATCCTGTAAGGTAGCTCCGCATTTTACATTACCCAGGTCGGCTACATTTACTTCCGTATGCCAGTGAAAGAGTTTATAAAATTCCGAACGGATCGCATCCGGCGAATCGGTATTGGTGAACTGCATTCCGGCACCACGCATTTCGCCGCAGCCAACCAGCACTATATCTGCATGGGCGATATCTGGAAATACTTCATCATAAACGGTTATGTGTTTGCCCAGTTGTGTGTCTTTAAATCCTTCATCGTTCGAAAGCTGCGCGATATTTACCGGTTCCAGGAAATCTATCAATGTTTGTAGCGACATATCAGTTTTGTTTGCAAACTCCTAACGCAAAAACAGCGGGATTATTGCATGGCAAACTGAAATTTACGGCTACTCTTTACATAGCGGGAAGTGTAAAGAAAAAACGACTGCCTTTTCCGGGCTCACTTTCTACACCAATATCTCCATGCATGGCTTCGATAAATTCTTTACAAATGGAAAGTCCGAGACCATTGCCTGTTTTACCTGTTCCGGGTACCTGGTAAAAACGGTCAAATACCTTCCCGATATGCTCGGTTTCAATGCCCCTACCCTGGTCTGCTACTTCAAACAAAATACTATGGTTCAGCAAACTGCTTTTGATTGTAATCGTTGACCCTTCAGGTGAATACTTAATGGCATTCGTTAAAAAATTGATCAGCACCCAGGTAATTTTTTCTTCATCTGCCTGTACTGAATGGATATCGGGCGACAGTATTATTTCCGTTTCGATCCTTTTTTGCTGTGCGGCCGAAGCTGTTGCCGCTACAGCCATTTTAATAGCGGCCGCCGGTTCTACCTCTGTAATCGTTACTTGTATCCGCCCACTTTCTACCTGTGAAAGATCAAGCAGCTCACTCAGAATTTTCAGCAGCCGCTGGTTATCTTCTTTGATATTCTGTACCAGTTGCTTTTGTTCTGCGTTTAAAGAACCCACCCGTTCGTCTTCCAATAATTTCAAACTGAAATCGGAAGAAGCCAGCGGCGTTTTTAATTCATGTGAAATCGTTGCGATAAAATTGGTTTTCG
Organism: Bacteroidota bacterium; assembly: GCA_040390405.1. Taxonomy (GTDB): domain Bacteria; phylum Bacteroidota; class Bacteroidia; order Chitinophagales; family Chitinophagaceae; genus Sediminibacterium. The sequence goes on along the minus strand of JAZJYJ010000008.1, from coordinate 554,822 downwards.
CAACATCCAGTTCTTTATAAGGAGTTATGTTTTTCAACACAATCATGTTACCAATGGTTCCCCCTGCATTGCTGATGTCTACATTTTCCTTACTGAAGAATTGTTCATTATTATCCAATACAATTTTAAACGGCTGGTTGCTTTTTTCGTCGAGTAAGAACCGGAACAGGTCGTTCTGCTGTTGCAGTTGTGCTGTTTTCTTGCCTACTACATCTGCTTCGTTTAAATTCAGTAAACGCAGGGCCAATGGATTGGCAAACAAGATCCGGCTATTGTTATCAATTCCGATACTGGCATCACGTAAGGAATTGATCACCGTTTCGGCCCTTTGTTTTTCAAACAGAATCTTGGCGAGGTTGCTGTGTTCGTATTTATCCAGTTCTTCGGCCATATGGTTAAAAGCAATGGCCATTTCGCCAAATTCGTCTTTCCGGTTAAGATGAATCCTTTCATTGTACTTCTTTCCCGCAATGGCTTGTATCCCTTCTGTTAGTTTGACAATAGGATTGGCAATATAGCCGGGGAAATTAAAGACAAACGTAAAACCGATCAAAGCGCAAATGGTAAGAAGCAATGTTATCATAAATTTTGCATCCTCCGATTTACTCCCAACCATGGCATTCTTTTTAAGGATAGCCGTTAAATTGATCTGCATTATCTGGTTAATATCATTTCTGATACCGGTTAACAATTGTACAGAATCGGAATGCAGTTTAAATTGATTGAAATGATGGCGCAGTAACTCGGTTGCTTCTTTTTCTCCGGGTTCCGTAATATTATCTTCCTGGGCAGTCAGGCTTTTTTCAAAAGAGGAGACTCCTCCAGCACTATCCAATACATGAAGCATGTTGGTGGTATAGTCAATGGTTTCGTAATTATCTTTCAGAATATCATGCTGGTCAGCAATAATTTTGTTGAGGTAAAAAAAACCGGTACCGCCTACCAGTAATAGCAGCGTAAATAAAAATACTACGCCCAGGGTTATTTTTGTCTTCAGTTTTGCGGTCATGAAAGTATGATCAAATCTATATCATTTACACTGAGCCCTTTCAGTAATTTATTAAATACGCTGGTGCTCACAATCACCTGCAACAGGTTCAGGTGCGGCTTCCCGATACAAACCGTGGTGATTTCTTTTTCTACGCAGGTTTGCATAATGGCTTCTGCAATATTGGAATCCTTCACCTGCAATACTTCTGCGCCTGCTTCTGTCGCCGCTTTAAAATTATTGATCAGGTGCCGCTGTACAGAGAGCGGTATTTTATCCAGGCTCTCCCTGGGCGTCTGTACATACAATACATACCAGCTGCTGTTATAATAAGACGCAAGCCTGGCTGTTTTACGGATAATATGCTGCGCTGTTTCATAGTTACTGGAAATACAGGCAAGAAATTTTTCGTGACGAAGCTGTTTGTCACGGGTTACTTCATAATCTACTTTACGCTCTACCTGTCCGGCTACTTCTTTCAAAGCCAGTTCCCGAAGCTGGAGTATTTTTTCGGGAAGAAAGAAATTCTGTAACGCCTGTTGTACTTTGCTCTTATCATAAATCTTACCCTCTTTCAGCCTGGTAATTAATTCATCGGCTGTAAGATCAATGTTCACTACTTCATCCGCCGTTTGCAATACCTTATCCGGTACGCGCTCCTGTACTTCCACACCGGTGATCTGTTTTACTTCCTGGTTAATGCTTTCAATGTGCTGGATATTTACGGCAGTTACTACATCAATACCTGCATCCAGTATATCCAGTACATCCTGCCAGCGTTTTTCGTTTTTACTGCCGGGGATATTGCTATGTGCCAGTTCATCTACGATCACTACTTCCGGTTGCAGCAGTAATACGGATTGTACATCCAGCTCTTCCAATCGCTTTCCTTTATAAAAAACTTCCCGGCGGGGTATGATGGGCAGGCCCTCTAATAGTTCGTGTGTTTCTTTTCGGTTATGCGTTTCAATATACCCGATCTTGATATTTACCCCATTGGCCAGTAAGCGATGTGCTTCCTGCAGCATCCGATAGGTTTTACCTACGCCGGCACTCATGCCTACATAGATCTTCAGCTTGCCCTTTTTCAGTTGATATGAATGATCGCTATTCATTATCTAATGTATGTGGTATATGCATTTTGAGGTGTTGTACCATTAGTTGCTCATCGCATTTCAGGTATTCTCTGTGTAACTCTTAACCTCTGTGTCTCTGTGGTGAAAGAGATCGAAGCGAAGGCTTTACCACAGAGACACAGAGATTGGGAGTTACACAGAGGGGATTTAATAACACAACACATAATACTTATATTTTCCATTCCCGAAAATCATGCCTGCAGCTATTTACAACCTGAATAAAAGTGCGAAAATGATCCTGTCCTCGGACTTTACAAGATCAGGTCTCCAGTTGGTAGGAAGCGGTGTAAATGTGTATCCTGTAGGAGAAGTAACGCCGCCCGCTCCCGCAAAATAAGGAACATCCGTATGCCTGTGAACATATTCGAATCTTACCAGCATACTCTGGTTAAGTATCCAGTCGAAATTGGTAGAAACATCCCATCCCCCGAATTGATCACCAGGATTGGCACTGAAAGGAAATGCTCCTTCTGTTTGGGTTGGATTATTGGGATTAGGTAATGGACTAGCCTGGCCTGTTGGAGCCAGTACAAGATAACGTCCCGGGTTTTTCATAATGCCGCCCCCAATGGTCCATGCGAATTTATTTTGGTTAAACCATACACGGTTATAAAACATGGCACTGAGAAAATACTGGGCAGGGTTTGCCGGATCGCTGTTGGAAAACCCATTCACACCGCCACCTTTTTCAAAGCCAAGATCTCCGGTTAATGAAAATGCCGCCTGGCTGATTCCGGTTGATTTCTTATTGGAATAATATCGCATCAGAAAACTATTGTCTGAATGGAATCTTTTCCGATCGGGTATTGCCGCGGCATCGGCACCGTAATAATTATTGGTAAGCAGTTTTATATTACTGTTTGGCATCCAGGTAATGTTGGCACCTACACCCGGCATTTTATTGAATTTGCCATAACTCTGCCAACCATTAATGATCCATGGCTCGATCTTCAGGTGTTTGGTAGGGTATATCTGGATTCGTAACCCGTTAAAAAACCAGGGTGTATTATCCGATGTGAATGATGCCTGGTATTCCCAGTTCTCAACCTGGTAATAAGAGTTGAGGCCGATGTATGACATGAACAATCCCGCATCCACATTGATGCCATACCATTTGTTGATATGGAAACCAGCATACGCTTCACTCAAATAGCGATATACATCCGCTAACTGGTATTGTCCCCTGTATGGACTAAGATCATTCCGGGGAATAACGATGGACCTTGTTCCCATTTGCAGCATCACCCTGGCATGGGCATTGTTATAGGTAAAATCGCCCCCAAGAAGTAAATGAGCAAGTTGTATTTCATTATTGCGCGCAAGCGCCGTAGATCCCACAACGGTATTGTCATTGGGATTATTAAAGGAATGCGTATAATTCAAATCAAGCATTATGCTTGGTACAAAATAGGTTCCTTTGAAAACAGAAGAATCTCTTCTGTCGCTACCATTTTGCCAATTTGTTTCTATTCCGTCAAAGGGAATTTTTTCTGTTTTTACGGGTATCGTATCTTTTTGCGCGTTAGCCAGGTATACCGTTGCGGTCAGCGCTATCGTTACAAATCTTCTTTTCATATATTATTTTTTGAGTTCATCCAATATGATGTTCAGTTTCAAAACATTGATCTTTTCAATTCCGTTCATCGGCGACCTTTCCTTATTTGACAGTATCAGTTCAGTAATTTTTTCTTCCGGAAGGTTTCTTATCCGGGCAATGCGGTTTGTTTGTACCAACGCTCCCTGCAAAGAAATATCAGGATCAAGACCACTGCCACTTGCGGTAACCAGGTCAGCGGGAATGTCTTTCCGGGCGATACCGGGATTGTGTACCATAAAACTATCAATTCTATCATTCACTATTTTTAAATACTCAGGATTTGATGGCCCTTTGTTACTGCCTGAAGAACCGGCTGCATTGTAACCGGCCGCAGAAGGGCGGCCATTGAAATACTGATCGGCAGTGAAGGATTGTCCTTCCAATGCATACCCAATGGTTTTGCCATTGCGCGAAAGGGTTTGTCCTTCACCTTTATTCGGAGCCAGTTGTGCAATACCCAATACCAGTAAAGAATAAGCGCCGCAAAACACCAGTACACAAAGAAGGGTAAGTTTAACAGCAGGGAGAATATGTTGTTTCATTTTCTAAGATTTAGAACCAGATAGATACTACCAGGTCAATTAATTTAATACCGATAAAAGGAACGATTACACCACCCAGGCCATAGATCAGCAAATTCCTTCTGAGCAGCGCGCTTGCGCCAATGGGTTTGTAGGCAACCCCTTTCAAAGCCAACGGTATTAATAATGGAATGATGATGGCATTGAAAATAACCGCTGATAAAATAGCGCTTTCAGGCGTATGCAACCGCATGATATTGAGACTTTGCAAAGCGGGAATAGATGCAATAAACAATGCCGGCACAATAGCAAAATATTTTGCCACATCATTGGCGATGGAGAAAGTGGTAAGGGTTCCTCTTGTCATTAATAATTGTTTGCCAATCTCTACGATCTCGATCAGTTTGGTAGGGTCATTATCCAGGTCAACCATATTACCTGCTTCTTTGGCGGCAGCGGTTCCACTGTTCATGGCAACACCTACATCGGCCTGTGCAAGAGCGGGCGCATCGTTGGTACCATCGCCCATCATGGCAACCAGTTTGCCACCCTGTTGTTCGCGTTTGATGTAGTTCATTTTATCTTCCGGCTTCGCTTCCGCGATAAAATCATCCACACCCGCTTTCTCCGCGATGAATTTGGCAGTAAGGGGGTTATCGCCCGTAACCATTACTGTTTTCACACCCATTTTACGAAGACGTTCAAAACGTTCTGAAATGCCGGGCTTAATAATGTCCTGCAATTCAATTACACCTACCACTTTATCGTTTACAGAAACCACCAGCGGTGTACCGCCATTGGATGAGATCGTTTTAACTGATATGGCTGTTTCTTCCGGAAAATGATTGCCCGCTTTTATCACTATACTTTTAATAGAATCGAAAGCGCCTTTCCTGATCCGTGTGTTCTCAAAATTCACACCCGAACTCCTTGTTTCGGCAGTGAATTTGATAAACTCCGGATTGCTTACGGGGTAGGCGTTCACATTCATTCCTGCCAGTTCAATGATCGATTTTCCTTCCGGTGTATCATCGGCCATCGAGCTCAATACGGCTGCCCGGATAAATTCATTTTCAGCAACCCCATTGGCCGGGTAAAAACGGGTAGCTTTTCTATTGCCAATGGTAATGGTTCCGGTTTTATCAAGCAGCAATGTATCGAGGTCGCCAGCTGTTTCTACGGCTTTACCGCTTTTGGTAATAACGTTTGCCCGCAAGGCACGATCCATTCCGGCAATACCTATTGCACTCAATAGCCCGCCAATGGTTGTCGGGATCAGGCAAACAAATAAGGAGATGAATGCCGCTATGGTAATAGGTGTATTTGCGTAATCACCAAAGGGCTTTAAGGTTACACAAACAATTACGAATATCAGCGTAAAACCGGCGAGCAGGATGGTTAAGGCAATTTCATTGGGTGTTTTCTGGCGGGAAGCGCCTTCTACCAATGCGATCATTTTATCCAGGAAACTTTCTCCGGGCTCGGTAGTTACCCTTACTTTAATGCTGTCGGATAATACTTTGGTGCCACCCGTTACCGAACTTTTATCTCCACCCGATTCCCTGATCACCGGTGCGGACTCTCCGGTGATCGCGCTTTCATCTATGGTAGCAATGCCCTGGATAATCTCTCCATCCATGGGTATGGTATCACCTGCTTCGCAGAGAAATACATCTCCTTTCTTCAGTTGTGAGGAAGGAACGATCTTTACTTCATTCACAAACATTTCGCCAACAACCTGGATCCATTTAGCAGGGGTTTCTTCTCTTGTTTTACGCAAACTATCTGCCTGGGCCTTGCCCCTTGCTTCAGCAATGGCTTCAGCAAAATTGGCAAATAACAAGGTGAGTAATAACACACCTGCAACAATAAGGTTATAGGTAAGTGACCCCTGGTTCTTTTCCCCAGTCATTATCCAGATACATACGCCGATCATTACTGCTGTACCGATTTCCACGGTAAACATTACCGGGTTGCGGAACATAATACGCGGATCGAGTTTGCGGAAAGATTGTTTGAGTGCCTCTTTTACAAGAGCGGCTTCAAACAGTGTATTTGATTTTGTAGACATAATTTCGGTTTTAAACCCTTTCTGCTTAAGGTTTCATGGTAAAAAATTCCGCGATAGGTCCCAATGTTAATGCAGGAAAGAAGGATAGTGCGGCAACAATAAAAATCACGGCAAAAATCATGATACCGAATGTGCCGGTATCCGTTTTGAGTGTACCCGCAGTTTCAGGTACGTATTTCTTTTTAGCAAGAATACCCGCAATCGCAACAGGGCCAATGATTGGCAGGAACCTTGACAGCAGCATTACAATACCGCAACTGATATTCCACCAGGGTGTGTTATCACCCAATCCTTCAAAACCACTCCCGTTATTGGCTGAAGAGGACGTGTATTCATACAACATTTCACTAAAGCCATGGTTGCCGGGATTGTTAAGCCAACCCGCATACAATACCGGGTTCCGGGCATACATATAACTGGACAGTGCGGTTCCTGCCAATACCAGGAAAGGATGCAGCAAGGCAATAATGGCTGCGATCTTCATTTCTTTGGCTTCAATTTTCTTGCCCAGAAATTCTGGTGTTCGTCCAACCATTAAGCCGCTGATAAATACCGCAATGATGATAAAAATATAGAAGTTCAGAAACCCAACCCCTACTCCACCATAAAAAGAATTGATCATCATACCCAGCATGGCAAACATGCCGGTTAAAGGGGTAAAACTATCATGCATGGCATTTACGGAACCGTTGGATGTACAGGTAGTGGTAATACCCCAGAATGCGGAAGCGGCGGAACCAAAGCGAACTTCTTTTCCTTCCATACTGCCGAGTTGCTGGGTAACGCCCATTGCATGTATGGATGGATTACCTTTCATTTCCTGGTAAATGGACGGCACCAGCAGTAAAAGAAAACCTGCTGTCATTACGGCGAAGATCATCCAGGCCAGTCTTTTTCGTTTGAGCATATAGCCCAATGCGAAGATCATGGCTATGGGAATTAATACAATGCAGATGTTCTCAATGATATTGGTGAAATAATTCGGGTTCTCAAGGGGATGCGCAGAATTGGCACCAAAGAAACCACCACCATTGGTGCCTAACTGTTTGATAGCTACCATGGCAGCAGAAGGGCCACGTGATACATTCACTGTATCGCCCTGCAAAGAAATGAACTGATCTTTCCCTTTGAAGGTCATGGGTGTACCATTGAACAATAGTATCACAGCCACCACCAGCGAAACAGGTAATAAGATGCGCGTACAGCTTCTCACAAAATAATAATAGAAATTACCCAGGCCTTCTGATTGTTTTTCTTTCATGGCCTTGAATACAACGGCACATATCGCCATACCGGCACCGGCACTGATGAACTGGAACAACATCAACACCAGTTGGCTCATATAAGAAACCCCGCTTTCGCCGGAGTAGTGTTGCAGGTTGGTATTTGAAATAAAACTGATAGAGGTATTGAATGCAAGGTCAGCACTCATGGAAGGATTATTATCCGGATTCAATGGCAGCCATCCCATATTCATTAATACAAACATGGAGAGCAGGAACCATACCAGGTTAATGGTTAACAAAGCAACCAGGTGTTGCTTCCAGTTCATTTCCTTTTGTGGTTGCAAACCACCTGCTTTGTAAAACAGGCGGTCAAGCGGGTTAAAGATGCGGTCTGCCCATGTTTTTTCGCCATTATATGTTTTACCAATGTAGCGACCAAGCGGTATGGCCAGTGCGACCATTCCAAAAAACATAACAAGCACGCCAAGCAGTTCTGTGTTCATACAAACAGTTTAAAATTTTTCAGGTTTCACCAATACATAGCAGATATAGCAGAATACCAGTATGGCGATGATAAATAAGGCGATCATGTTTTCGGGTTTAGATCTTTTCAAAAAAATCAATGGCTTTAAAAAACAGTGCGAAGCCCAGAAGGCCGGCGAGGATCAGGAGTAGTAGCATGGTTCTTTGTTTTTCTTTCCCTTGTATACCAAACCATATGCCTTTACAAGCTTAAGCTGGAAACAACCCTCCGGATCTGTTGCCTGTATTGGATTTCAGCAAAATCAGCCAGGACTTCCCCCGGTCAGGGGTACAAAAAAACCCTTCCATAATGGAAGGGTCGTTTATCATTTTGATAGGGTTAGCCTAGTTTGTATTCTTCAATCTTTCTGTATAAAGTAGCAATCCCAATGTTCAGCAGTTTGGCGGTTTCGGTTTTATTTCCGTTGGTATGGCGCAATACTTTCTGGATATGTATTTTTTCAGCTTGTGCCAGTTCAAAGCCTTCGTCACATGTATGGCCGGTCTGCAAGTCAAGCGGAAGGTCTTTGGTGGTTAATTCGGCTCCATCCGCCAATATTACGGCACGCTCCATAACATTCTTTAATTCGCGGATATTTCCTTTCCATTCGTGTACCTGCAATTGATGGGTAAAGCCACTACTCATCGTACGCACGCCCACATTTGTTTTGCTTGCAAACTGTTTCATAAAAAAATCGGCCAATACCGGGATATCTTTTTTTCGTTCCCGCAAAGGGGGTAATGTTATGATGAATACGTTCAGCCTGTAAAAAAGATCCTCCCTGAAACGACCTTCCCTAACATCATTAGCCAGATCCCTGTTGGTGGCTGCTACCACACGAACATTCACAGTAAGGGTTTGTGTATCGCCTACCTTAATAAAAGAATGGTCTTCTAAAACACGTAAGAGTTTTGTTTGCAGGTCAATGGGCATATCGCCGATCTCATCCAGGAATAGTGTACCGCCATCGGCTTCTTCCAGCAAGCCTTTTTTATCTTTAACGGCGCCTGTAAAAGCGCCGGCCTTATAGCCAAACAATTCACTTTCCAGTATTTCCTTGCTCAATGCGCTGCAGTTAATGGCCTGGAAAGATCTGGTAGACCGGTTGCTGCCATTGTGAATAGCCTGCGCGAATACTTCTTTACCCGTTCCGGTTTCTCCCAGCAACAATACAGTAGCATCCGTAGCGGCTACTTTTTTCGCTACCACGATAGCTTCCAGTAATTCTTTGGACTGGCCAATGATGGTATCAAACCCATATTTTTTCTGCACCCGTTCTTCCAGTTGCTGTACCCGTTTGTGAAGTGTTATTTTTTCCATGGCGCGATGCAGCAGGGGAATGATGCGATCATTGTCATCACCTTTGGTGATATAATCAAAAGCTCCATTCTTCATGGCCTGAACACCATCGGCAATATTTCCGTAGGCTGTGAGTAAGATCAGTTCCAAAAACGGGTAGGTTTGTTTGATGTCCTTGACAACAGCTACGCCATTGCCATCAGGTAATTTTACATCGCATAGCACAAGGTCAATAGCTTCTTTCTGAAGAAGTTTCAGGCCCGCTTTTATCGTACCGGCTTCCAGAACCCGAAAGCCTTCCAGGGCAATGATACGACCAAGCAATGCCCTCAGTTTTTCTTCGTCATCAATGATCAGAACAGTAGCCATGAAAATGTATTGTGAAAGTAAAGGTAGGGACTGAACAACTATCTTTTTGTAAATTGCAGGGTGCTCCCATTTTTGTACCCAATGCAGGGAGCGCTTCAATTTTTCTGGGCCTTGCGATATATGGTATCTGAAGAGTAGCGCGAAGTCCGCAAAGTATTCGCAAGGAGCGCAAGGGTTTTACATTTCTGGCAAAACTGATACATTTTGGTAGTGTATCATTTTGAAAACCTGACTATTTTAAAGCCGCAGATTCGCAGCTTTGTAAGCTACTAATCTGCGAATCTGCGGCTAAAAATACCTGATTGTAGTATCAGATATATGCAAACCGATACACTACTTACATTTTCAGAATACAGGAGGATCATTTAATCCGTATACTTATATCCCACACCTCTTACGGAATGGAAGTACCGCGGGTTACGGGTATCTTCTTCAAAATATTTCCGGAAACTGAGAATGAAGTTATCAATGGTTCTGGTAGTAGGATATACATTGTAGCCCCAAACCACCTGTAATATTTTTTCGCGGGTTACTACATCGCCCTTGTTCTCGATCAGGAGTTTGAGCAGTTGCGATTCTTTTTTGCTTAGTTCAACCCTTTGCCCGTTCCAGGTAATGGCATCCTGTGCTTTGAAGTCGATCGTGTTGTCTCCAAAAACATAATTGTCGCCAATGCTTTCTTTCACCTGCATCTTCTTGCTTTTTTCAAGCAGCTTCTCAACACGCAATAATAATTCTTCGAGATTAAAGGGTTTGGTGAGGTAATCATCCGCTCCTTTTTTCAATCCCAACACCCTGTCGGCACCACTGTTGCGGGCACTCAGCATTAAAATAGGTACTTCATTGTTATTTATCCGAACGGTCTCTGTAATACTGATCCCGTCTACTTCGGGTAGCATGATATCCATAATGATCAGGTCAAAATATTCGTTACTGATCTTTGTCAACGCTTCATTTCCGGTAAAAGCAGACACCACTTCATAGCCTTCCATTTCCAGGTTCAGCTTCAGCGCCTCGTGAAGGTTCTCTTCATCTTCTACTATCAATATGATTGCCTTGGTTTCTTTCATGACAGTTGAAATGTTACGGCAAAGCTACTGCCGGAAGGTAAATGATCTGTCACAGAAATGTTTGCTTTGTGGCTCGCTGCGATCTTCCTGCACAAATACAGGCCCAGTCCGGTACCTGTTGCCTTGCGGGTGCTTTCATCGCCACTACGGTAGAATTTATCAAAAATACGTTTCTTCTCGGCTTCCGGAATTCCCTGGCCCATATCTGTAATCGTAAGTGTTACCAGTTGCCTGGCTTCTGTAAGTGACACCACGATCGGCATTTCTTTCGGGGAATATTTGCGTGCATTATCCACCAGGTTATTTACGAGCATTTGCAACAGTAGGGGCTCTCCATTCAGGTAAACACGCTCCTGGATCTCTTCCGTAATAGTTCGTTGTGGAAAACGGTTCTTAAAATCATCCACACAACCTTCCACCAGGTCGGTAAAATTAATTTCTTCTTTACTGGGTCTGTAGTCTCCTGCATCCAGCTGCGAGGCAAGCAGTATATTATTGCAAAGTGTGTTCAGCCGATTGGCTTCCTGCAGGGTATTGCTGATGAGTTTCTGCTGTTTGTCCTCGTCCAGTTTTCTTTTCTGTAACGTTTCCAAGTTAAGCTGTACAATGGCAATAGGCGTTTTCAGTTCATGCGTAACGGCCATCATAAAATTCTGCTGCTGTTGCGCCAGTTTAATTTGCCTGCGCGTAGCGCGATAGACAAACACTGCCCCCAGCAGTATCAATGCCAGAAAAGTGGAGCCTTCGCCAATGTATTGTGCCGTTTTTCTTTTACGTGCTTCTTCGATCTGCAGGTTGCGTGAAAAATAAGCGGGGTCGTCTTTTTTGATTTCGCTAATGCGGATAGCACTGATGGTCTGGTTTTGTTTTTCCAGCGCGATAAACCACCAGAACAAAGCGGCCACCATATAAGTCAGCAGCACCCAGTAAACCAGGGATACAAATACCAGTTTATGTGGCACCATCCCTTTTCTTGTCATGGCCTGGCTTTTTCTACGCGGATACCGGCATTGAGCACAAACTGCAAGGGCTCTTCGCGCATGTTTTGTTGCAGGGTGAACGTGTAATTGCCTTTTTTAAGTTTCACAGGCAGACGGGTGATGCGCGCACGATGGTCGAACACATCATCCATTCCCGTACCCAGCCAGCCTTTTTTATTATCGGCAAGAATTACATTTACCAGTTGTGTTTTAACCGTATCGCCCGGCGCCTGCGTGCTTACATTGAGCCAGATATTGTTGAAATGATAGGCATCTTCATGACGCAGAATTACAGCAATATGGTATGCCGAAGCGGTGTCTTCTATTGTGAAACTAAAGCTGGGCTTATTGGTGTTTTTCCATTGGTGATCGGGAAAGAAAACCGTTTTTTCGTATACATCCAAAGTTGTACAGGAATGAAAAGCAACGGCTATGCAAACAAGTACGAGAAGTTTTTTCACTGAAACGATTTTGTGCAAAGATACTATTCGCAGTATTTTTTGCCGCAGATTACACAGATTAACACAGAATTAGTAATGCAGGCGCCTTTACAATACGTTCAGGATCTGTTCCTTGGCCTTTTCCAGTTCATCTTTCATCAATATCACACATTTCTGTATGGTAGCATCATAGGCTTTGGAGCCGGTGGTATTGATCTCACGGCCAAACTCCTGGAGAATAAAGGAGAGTTTTTTTCCCTTGCTGTTTTCCTTTTCGGCCAGTATGGATCGGAAATAATCGCAATGGTTCTTTAAACGAACCTGCTCTTCGCTGATGTCTATTTTCTCAATGTAATAGATCAGTTCCTGCTCCATCCGGTTGGCGTCGTAATTCTCTTTGCCTACATTTTCTTCCAGTACTTTTACCAGCCCTTCTTTGATCTTGGTTCTGCGCAGGGGTTCCAGTGTGGCGATTTCTTTCTGGTAAGCTTCAATATTGGTAATGCGTACCAGCAAATCCGCTTCAATGGATTTACCCTCATCCATCCGATGCGTATTCAAATGACCGATGGCTTCTTTCAGGATCTTCTCAAAAAAACGCCATTCCTCATCGCTCAGCATTTCTGTAGAAGGGGTAATCACATCAGGCAATTTTAAAATAGTACTGAGGATATCGCCGGTCTGTAGTTTCAATTCGTCTGCCAGTTGTGCCACAGGTTCAAAATAGGCTTTGGCCAGGTCCGTATTAATGGAAACCGGTTTGCTGGCGCCATTTTGTTTGATGTTGATATTACATTCCACACTTCCGCGCTGTAATCCTTCGTTCAGCATACTGCGGATCTCGAATTCAAATGGTTTCAGCAATGCGGGGATATTTAACCGGAGATCGAACTGTTTGCCATTCAGTGAACGAACTTCTACGAGGTAGGTTTTATCAACCAGTGTTTGTTCTGCTCTTCCGTAACCTGTCATTGAATATAGCATATCGAAAACGTTATCTGGTAAAAGTAAATGAACGAGGGGAGAATAGCTAAAAAGATATGGTATCTTATTCGTGTGATTGTGGGGACACAATCACTGCTCACAACACAATCACTGCTTGAAAACACAATCACTGCTTTAAAAATCGATCCCTACCCATTTCCGCTTGCTCTTCTCGTATTTTTCAAAATTAAACTTGTACAATTTGCCAGGGCGGTGCGGTACATCCTGTTCCATTTCATCAATATCAATCAGCAGATCCATTGATGCGAATTTCTTTCTGAAATTACGCCTGTCCAATGTTACGCCCAGGATGGCTTCATATAAATTCTGCAGCTCACGCAAAGAAAATTTATCGGGCAAAAGATTAAAGCCTAATGGATGTTCCTGTATCCGCTTCTGTAACCAGGTATAGCAGGCGTCCACAATTTCTTTATGATCAAATGCCATTTCTTTCAGGGTAGACACAGAATGCCAGTGCAGGTCATTATCATGGATCTTCAGTTCGTGGTGGTTGATGTTCAGCAGCGAGCAATAGGCAATGGTAATAACCCTGCCGCCGGGATGCCTTGCGGGGTGGCCAAATGCGCGTACCTGGTCAAGAAACACATCATTCATACCGGTACGCTCCTTTAATACACGGTAAGCCGCATCATCCAGCTCCTCATTGTCTTTTACAATATCTCCCAGTAAAGAAAGTTTGCCTTCAAATAATTCCAGGTCGCTCTTGATGAGCAGTACTTTCAGTTTGTTCTCTTCAAAACCAAATATCACACAGTCAACCGTAAGCGGCACCCTTGGGTACGACCGCACCAGGGCAATCGCATCTTTTATCAGGTGTTCCTCGTGTATAACAGGTTGTGTACTCTTTTTCGTCATGACAGCTCTTTAAACAAATACGGGGCCGTAGCCTAATGCCGTTAAGTTAGGAGTTAGAAGTCTGGAGACTGAAGTAGGATTGTTGAAATTTTTGGTTACCCGCGTATTGCTATAATTCTACTTCAGTCTCCAGACTCCTAACTCCAGACTTCTACTAATCATTTTCTTAACTTAATGACATTGGGCCAAGGCCCTGTCAACATCGCGGGCGACAAGATACAAAGTTTCAGAATTGGGAGGATAAATTTCGCTGTAGTTTCTCTTTGATGCGGTGTGCGACTTAACTTTATCTGCCAATACCGGTTTATGTACCTATCAGAGCAGATGCAGCAATTACAGAAACAATCACTTGCCTTTCTTTCGTCAGAAAAAGAAACGGTTACAGCTACCGACCTGGCCCTATTGAGGGAGGTTCTCCGTTTTCATGAGTACCGGTACTATGTACTGAACGAACCACTGGTGGCCGATTTTGAATACGACCGCTTATACCAGTTATTACAACGCACTGAAAAAGCCAATCCGGGACTGGTAACCCCCGACTCGCCAACCCAACGAGTAGGCAGTAGTTTAAACCAGGGTTTTCTAACGGTGCAGCACCTGGTACCCATGCTGAGCCTGGATAATAGTTACAATGCGGAAGACCTTATCGATTTCGATAGAAAAGCACGGGAGCTCAGCGGGCTGGAGCAGATCGAATATTGCATAGAACCCAAATTCGATGGGGCCAGTATTTCATTGATCTATGAGAACGATATCCTGGTTCGTGCCACAACCCGTGGCGATGGAGTAGAAGGAGAAGACATTACCACCAATATCAAACAGATCCGTTCCATTCCTTTATCGGCCGCATTCTCGAAATATGGCATTCGCCAGATAGAGATCCGTGGCGAGATCATTATGAGCAAACAATCTTTTGCGAAGTACAATGAAATGCTGGCCGTACAAAACCTGGCGCCACTGGCCAATCCACGCAATGCGGCATCCGGCAGTTTGCGCATGAAGGACCCGAAAGAAGTAGCGGAAAGAAACCTGGATGCTTTCCTGTATCATGTAAGCTATTTTATATTAGATGACAGAGGGCAGATGACAGAGGGCAGAGATAAAAATGCTAATCTCGCACATCTATCGTCTAACAACTTACTCTCTACGCATTCCGGCTCACTCTCCTTATTATGGAACCTTGGATTTCGTTCGCCTGAGAAAGAAAAACGGGTGGTGAAGGGTATTCAGCCTGTTATTGACTACTGTTTGAATTTTGAAGCCGGTCGCGACAACCTGCCCTACGAAATTGATGGCATGGTAGTGAAAGTGAATGATATTGTTTTACAGGAACAGCTCGGCATGACCTCCCATCATCCACGCTGGGCCATTGCTTTTAAATTCAAAGCCCGGCAGGCAACCACCAAACTAAGGGCCGTTGAATTCCAGGTGGGCAGAACCGGTGCGGTAACGCCTGTGGCAAAATTGGATCCTGTTTACCTGGGTGGGGTAACCGTATCCAGTATTTCTGTACACAATGAGGAATACATCAAAGAAAAAGACCTTAAGATTGGCGATGGTGTGCTGATTGAAAGAGCCGGTGATGTGATACCACAGATCGTAAAATCCTTACCTGAACTACGCGATGGAACGGAAGAAGAGATCCGCTTTCCCAAACAATGCCCTGTTTGCAAAAGCGAATTGTTTAAAGAAGAAACCGAAGCCGTTTGGCGCTGCATCAATATCGAATGCGAAGCACAGGTAGTGGAGAAGATGATCCATTTTGTAAGCAAAGATGCCATGGATATCAAAAGCTTCGGCGAAGCCAATGTGCGTAAATTTTATGAACTGGGTTTACTGAAAGATATTCCGGGTATTTACGGATTGGATTATGCACGGATCAGCGAATTGGAAGGCTTTGGGAAAAAAAGTCTGGACAATCTCAAAGCGGCCATTGAAGCCTCCAAACAACAACCCCTGCATCGTTTGGTATATGCGCTGGGCATTCGTTTTGTGGGCGAAACAACGGCCAAAACACTGGCGAATGCGGTAGAAAATATTTTTGATTTTACCGCCAAATCAGAAGAAGACCTGTTATCACTGGAAGATGTGGGCGTAAAAGTGGCCAAAAGTATTCACCAGTTTTTTCAGAACGAACAGAATATTGATATGCTGCACCAGTTGGAAACACTGGGCTTGCAGTTAAAGAATGAAAAAAGAGCCGTTGTAGCGGCGGGTGCTTTATCCGGACAAACCTTTCTCTTCACCGGCACGCTTGCCAAACTGAAACGCAGTGAAGCAGAAGCCCTGGCAGAAGCGGAAGGCGGCGTAATTGTAAATGGTGTGAGTGCCAAACTGAACTATTTAGTGGTGGGCGAAGACGCGGGAAGCAAACTGGAGAAGGCCAAAAAGATCAATACGGTAAAGATCCTTTCGGAAGATGAATTTTTAGACCTCATTAAAAAATAAACATGTTACATCCATCCACACTCAAATTTCTAAAGGACCTTAAGAAAAACAATAACCGCGAATGGTTTGAAAAAAACCGCAAAGCCTATGAGGCCGCAAAAGAAGATATGGCTGCATTGGTAAATGCCGTGATCGCGCAACTGGGAAAGAAAGATCCTACCATTGCCAATCTGCTTGCCAAAGATTGCATGTACCGTATTAACCGTGATGTTCGCTTCAGTAAGAACAAAGCACCCTATAAAAACAATATGGCCGCCAGCCTGATCAATGGTGGTAAGAAATCGGATAACGGTGGTTATTATATTCATATCCAACCCGGCGGGGAAAGTTTTATCGGCGGCGGTCGCTATATGGTAGAACCCGATCAGCTTAAAAAGATCAGACAGGAGATAGATTATAACTGGACTGAATTCAAAGCCATCATCCACAACAAAAAGTTCAAAGCTACTTATGGCGAACTGGAACGGGGCGAAGGCATGGCCTTAAGCCGCGAACCCAAGGGATATGAAAAAGGCAACCCTGCCATTGAATACATCAAACTAAAAAGCTGGGTGGCAACTACGGAATTAACAGACGCGGATCTTACCAGCAAGGGTTTGGTGAAAAAGATCACGGTAACACTGGAAACCTTGCAACCCCTCCTTGTCTTTCTTAACCGCGCGATCAGTGAATGATATTCGTGAGGCGTGAATCGTGAATAAATTAGTTACCCCCTACTCACCATTGACCATTCACCACTCACGATTCACGCCTCACGAAAAGAGTGCCGACATAATCAAATGCCGGCACTCAGGTACTACTCACTCATAAACTATCTTACAACAACCCTTTACCCATCAGGTACTCGGCAATCTGAACAGCGTTGGTAGCGGCTCCTTTGCGCAGGTTATCGCTAACGATCCACATGTTCAGGGTATTGGCCTGGGTTTCATCGCGACGCAAACGGCCAACGAATACTTCATCTTTTTCATGTGCCCATAATGGCATAGGATACAAAGCTTCAGCAGGGTTATCCTGCACGATCACACCCGGTGCTTTGCTTAAAATATCTTTTAGTTCGGTCAGGTCAAAATCATTGGCAAACTCTACATTCACGCTCTCGCTGTGTCCGCCCACTACCGGAATCCGAACCGTAGTGGCTGTAACACGGATCGAATCATCACCCATGATCTTATTGGTTTCTTTCACCATTTTCATTTCCTCTTTGGTATAACCATTATCGAGGAACACATCGATCTGCGGAATTACATTCAGGTCGATCTGGTATTTATACGCCATTTCGCCTTCAGCCCCTTTTCTTTCATTAAATAGCTGGTCAACCGCTTTTTTACCGGTACCGGTTACACTCTGGTACGTACTAACCACTACCCTTTTGATTTTGTATTTTTCATGCAAAGGCTGTAAAGCCACCACCATCTGAATGGTAGAACAGTTTGGGTTGGCAATGATCATATCATCTTTGGTCAACACATTGGCATTTACTTCAGGTACTACTAATTTTTTAGTAGGATCCATACGCCAGGCCGAGGAATTATCAATAACACGGATACCCGCTTCGGCAAATTTGGGCGCCCATTCCAATGAAGTTCCGCCACCGGCAGAAAAAATAGCTACGGCAGGTTTGGCAGCAATTCCATCACTCATGCTAACCACTTTGTATTTCTTTCCCTTGAATTCCACTTCCTTGCCTACTGATCTTTCAGAAGCTACCGGAATCAATTCCGTTACCGGAAAATTACGTTCTGCTAATACCTGCAACATTTTGGTGCCAACCAGTCCTGTGGCACCTACTACGGCTACTTTCATTGTTTTGGGTTTTTGTTTAATGGTAAAAAAAAGCCTTCCCGTTTCTGGGAAGGCTTCTAGTATATTGAGTATACACAAACGTAAGCACTTCCCGTTAGAGAGGTTTCTTAATACGTTTTGTATGTTTCATTGTCATCATTGCTGTGCGAAATTAAGGGTTTTTGTTTATTTGTTTACTGGTTTACGGGTATTTCGTTCTGATTTTACTTTACCAATAAACGAATAACCCAGTAAACTACTATCCTACCAGGTCAATATCAAAATTCACCAGTTGAACAAATTCCGACAGTCTCGCATCAATATCCGCTTTGGTAATTTCACGTAAACGTTCTGTACCAAAACGCTCAACGCAGAAAGAAGCCATCGCACTTCCTACAATAATGGCTGTCTTCATGTTTTCAAAAGAGATATCGCCTGTTTTAGCGAGATGTCCCATAAAGCCTCCGGCAAACGTATCGCCGGCACCAGTTGGATCAAACACTTCTTCCAACGGCAATGCCGGTGCAAAGAACACCTGGTTCTTATGAAACAACAATGCGCCATGTTCCCCTTTCTTAATGATCAGGTATTTGGGTCCCATCTGCATAATGGTAGCAGCGGCTCTTACCAGTGAATAATCGCCACTTAACTGGCGGGCCTCACTATCGTTCACCATCAGTACATCCACCATCGAAATGGTTTTCTTCAGATCGTCCATGGCAATTTCCATCCAGAAATTCATGGTATCCATTACGATCAGTTTCGGGCGCTTCTTCAGTTGCGTAATTACACTGGCCTGTACGGCAGGAACCAGGTTACCCAGCATCAGGAATTCGCAATCCTGGTAGCTATCCGGAACCACGGGCTCAAAATTGGCCAGTACGTTTAGTTGGGTATCCAGTGTATCACGGGTATTCATGTCCATATGGTAACGGCCACTCCAGAAGAAAGTTTTTTCGTCTTTTTTGATCTGAACGCCTTCCAGGCTCACTTTACGATTGGTCAATGCATCCAGTTCCGATTGCGGAAAGTCGCCACCCACCACAGAAATCTGTTTAACCGGCGTAAAATTGGAAGCGCACCAGGCAATATAGGTACCTGCGCCGCCTACAATTTTATCACTTTTCCCGAACGGGGTTTCAATGGCATCAAAAGCCATGGAGCCTACAACAACTAAAGACATAAGTTAGGTTTTGTTATCGGGGGGCGAAATTAGGGCATCGAAAGCTAAATGAAGGTATTGTAACCGTTTATTTTATAGTGGCTGTAGTGTATAGCTGTCATCGGCACTTGTGCTGTTAACCAGGCAGTGATCTTCCTTCTCTTCTCCTCTACGCTTACCTCATGCAACTCATGTTCTCCGCGGTTGGTAGCTCTGCTAACCGCGGAGAACATGAGTTGCACGAGGTTTTCGCGGAGAATGCTAACGATTACATATTTAAAGCTCTAAAGTGTTGCTAACATGTGTTAGTTGTTTTATCTTCGCTCCATGGCCAGAATTAAAACCGATAAAAACATCTCGCGCAAAGATGTGATCGTAACCAAAGCTGCCGCTTTATTCCGCGAAAAAGGATTCAAAGCAGCCAGCATGCGCGACCTGGCAGAAGCCGTAGGGGTAGAAGCCGCCAGCCTGTACAATCACATCAAGTCAAAGACCGAACTGTTGCACGAATTGTGTTTTAGTGTGGCCAACCGTTTCATGCATAAGATCGATGAAATGGAAACCGAGCAAATCAGTTCGATCGATAAAGTAGAAAAGCTGCTTCGTTTTCACATCAACGAAATGATCAACCATTACGAAGAAGTGTATGTAAGCGACCGCGAATGGAAACACCTGGCCGATCCGTATTTATCAAATTTTCAAAACCAGCGACGTATTTACCGTAAACGTTTTGCAGCCATCATTGAAACAGGTATCCGTAATAAAGAGATCAAAAAAATAGATGCCCCTACCGCTGTACTGATTATGTTACACGCCATCAGCGGCATCGAAAGCTGGCACCGCTCCACCCAAAAGATCAGTGCCGAAGAACTGGAAGAAAACATGATCACGATTTTGGTAGGAGGATTGGTTAACCGCTGATCTTGTGAATGGTGAATGGGCAATGGTGAGTCGTGAATAGTGAATCTTGGTGTGCCCCATTGCCAATTGCCTACTCACCACTCACCATTACACTTTCCCTGAAGTTTATTAATTATGTCGCTACATTTTCACCCATTAACCGTTTCAGAAGTCAGAAGAGAAACCAGTGATTGCGTATCTATTGCGCTGGCGGTTCCTGATCAGTTCAAAGAACTTTTTCAATACAAACAGGGGCAATACATTACCCTCCGCACCCATATCAATGGCGAAGAAGTTCGCCGTTCGTATTCCGTATGCAGCAGTCCGCTGGATAATGAATTGCGTGTAGCCGTGAAGAAAGTAAGCAATGGCATCTTTTCAACCTATGCCAATGAGCATATGCAGAAAGGAGAAATACTGGAAGCAATACCACCGATGGGGAAATTCTTTACCGAACTCGATCCATCCCAACAAAAAGAATACCTGGGTTTTGCAGCAGGCAGCGGTATCACGCCTTTGTTATCCATCATCAAAACCACCTTACGCACCGAACCCAAAAGCGGTTTTACGTTGGTATACGGTAACCGTAACCGGCATTCCATCATCTTCAAAGAAGAACTGGAGGCCCTGAAGAACCTGTACATGGATCGTTTTCGGGTGATCTATATTCTCTCAAGGGAAAAAACAGATGCGGCCATTCATTTCGGAAGAATTGACGGAGATAAATGCAAAGTGCTCTGCAATAAAACCATTGACATTACCAAAACCGATGCATTCTTTTTATGCGGACCGGAAGAAATGATCTTCTCCGTAAAAGATGAGCTGGAAAGACAGGGCATTGACAAAAAGAAAATTCATTTTGAATTATTTTCTACACCCGGAGGGAGGAAGTTGACAGACCAAAGACCAAAGACCACTGTTAAAACGGAAGTAAAAAGTAAGATCACCATTAAACTGGATGGGATTGCTTTTGATTTTGACCTGGGATTTGAAGGTGATGCCATTTTGGATGCCGCATTAAAAAACGGTGCCGATCTTCCTTATGCCTGCAAAGGTGGCGTTTGTTGTACCTGCCGCGCCAAACTTGTAGAAGGCGAGGTAGATATGGATGTTAACTACGGCCTCGAACCCGAAGAAATAGAACGGGGTTTTATCCTCACTTGCCAATCACATCCACGAACGGAGAAAGTAGTGGTTGATTTTGATGTAAAATAGTATTGCCTGATCTGTGAATGGTCAATCTCTTTAAAAAAGCTAACAAGGGTCAAATTTTGACATATAATTGATGCTAACATACGTTAGCATCCCGTTTCTTTTCTTATTTTTGATGCTCAAACAATGCAACCATGGAAAGAGGTTTTGAGGAAGTGTTCCAGGATAAGATCGATAAGGAGATCAGGATCGAACCCAAAGACTGGATGCCGGAGAAATACAGGCAAACCCTGATCCGCCAGATAAGCCAGCATGCGCATAGTGAGATCGTTGGCATGTTACCCGAGGGCAACTGGATTACCCGCGCCCCAAACCTTCGCCGCAAAGCCATTTTACTGGCCAAAGTGCAGGACGAAGCGGGCCATGGCTTGTATTTATACTCCGCCGCAGAAACCCTCGGTATTACCCGCGATGAAATGTATGAACAGTTACACAGTGGTAAGGCTAAATACTCTTCTATCTTCAACTACCCTACTTTAACCTGGGCCGATATCGGCGCCATAGGCTGGCTGGTAGACGGCGCTGCCATTATGAACCAGGTTCCATTATGCCGCAGCAGTTTTGGCCCATATGCAAGGGCCATGGTACGTGTATGCAAGGAAGAAAGCTTTCACCAACGCCAGGGCTTTGAAATTTTACTGACCCTGGGCAAAGGAACCGAAGCGCAAAAAAGAATGGCACAAAATGCGGTTGACCGCTGGTGGTGGCCAAGCGTAATGATGTTTGGTCCGAAAGACGATGAAAGTCCCAACACCATACAAAGCATGAAATGGAAGATCAAGCGCTTTACCAACGACGAGCTTCGCCAGAAATTTATTGATGTATGTGCAGAGCAGATCAAGATACTCGGCCTTACCATACCCGATAAAGATCTCAAATGGAATGAAGCAACGGGCCATTATGATTTTGGCAAGATCAACTGGGATGAATTCTGGGAGGTAGTTAAGGGCAATGGCCCCTGCAACAAACAAAGACTGGAAACCAGAAAAAAAGCATGGGAAGAGGGCGCCTGGGTAAGAGAAGCGGCGAGTGCCTATGCAGAGAAGAGTAAACAAAAACAATCATTAAGCGCGGCATAGTTTTGGGTTTGCTCGTTTATTTTTAGAAGAAGAAGCGAGCACATTAGTATTATTAAATCTCTCTGTGTAACTCCGGCTCTCTGTACCTCTGTGTTGAAAAAGTCTCGTAAAGCATCAAGTACTTTTTCAACACAGAGGTACAGAATACACTGAGTTACACAGAGAGTTAGTCGGATTCTATAGCACCCAACGATATAAACTAATTAATCAAAAGAAATGAGTACTGATATAAAAAACGAATGGCCGCTCTGGGAAGTTTTTATCCGCAGCAAGCAAGGCCTCGATCATAAACATGCAGGAAGTCTGCACGCCGCAGATGCGCAAATGGCCATTGAAAATGCCAGGGATGTGTATACACGCAGAATGGAGGGCATCAGCATCTGGGTAGTAGAAAGCAAACACATTCATGCCAGTAACCCGGCTGATGCAGGTGCATTGTACGATCCGGCCAATGACAAAGCCTACCGTCATCCTACTTTTTATAATTTACCGGATGAGGTAAAACATATGTAACTGGTATTGGGTAATTATGGTAAATAGGTAAATAAGAATTCAATGAGTGATCAGCAATATTCAGGCGGATTTCAGGACTTGAATGTTCGGAAAGAGTCCAGGCTTTTCAGGGATTAGATTTCTATACTTGTAAAACCTTCCCGAAAGAAGAACAATTTCGTCTGATTGATCAGTTAAAAAGGGCTTCCCGAAGCATTACTGCTAATATTGCCGAAGGTTATGGAAGGTATCATTACCAGGAAAATACACAGTTTTGCAGACAAGCAAGAGGTAGCCTGATGGAATGTCTCGACCACCTGATTTGCGCAGCAGACGAATTATATATTTCAAAAGAACAACTCGATGTATTAGAAAAAGAGTATCAAAAAATAGTAAAACTATTAAACGATTACTTTTCCTTCCTTCAGGAAAAGAAATCAAAAACATAACTTCCTAATTCCCCATTTACCTAAATCACCAATGACTCAATACTTACTAAAATATACACTACATCTCGCCGACAATGCATTAATCATCGGCCACCGCAACAGCGAATGGTGCGGCCATGGGCCGGTATTGGAACAGGATATCGCCATATCAAATATTGCGCTTGATTGTATCGGGCAGGCCAGGAATTTTTACCAGTACGCCGCAACACTTTCCGGTAATGGTGCCACAGAAGATTCGTTGGCTTATCTGCGCGACGCCATTGAATACAAAAACTGTTTGCTGGTTGAGTTACCCAATGGCGATTGGGCACAGACCATTTTACGCCAGTTCTTTTTCAGTACTTACCAATACTTTCTTTACAGGCAATTACAAAACAGCAGCGATACCCAACTGGCGGCCATTGCAGAAAAAGCATTAAAAGAAGTTACTTACCATCTTCGCTGGAGCAGTGAATGGGTGATACGTCTGGGTGATGGAACCAATGAGAGCAAACAACGTATGCTGAATGCCATTGATGAAGTATGGACTTATACCGGCGAAATGTTTATACCAGGCAGTTACGAACTGCAGGCAGTGAAAGATGGCTATGGTGTTGATGTAAAAACTATTCAGGCAGACTGGTTACAAAAAGTAACTGCTGTTTTTGAAGAAGCAACACTCCCAATGCCCGCAGAAAACAGCTGGATGCAAACAGGAGGCAAAGAAGGAAACCACACGGAATACCTTGGCTTTATACTGGCTGAGATGCAGTTTTTGCAAAGAGCTTATCCAGGAGCAGAATGGTAAGTCACTAGCCTCCTAAAAGGGGAATTGATATGAATACAAACCAGGAAAATATTTTTACCAATAAAACTTCCTCCCAGATAGAAGCAGAACTGTGGGCATTATTAGCATCTGTGCCCGACCCCGAAGTACCTGTTTTATCCGTAATCGATTTGGGTGTTGTTAGAAAAGTGGTAGTTGTAACAGCCAACCCTTCAAAAGGCTGCGGAGTGATCATTTACTACACTCCCACGTACACCGGTTGCCCCGCTATTGATGTAATGAAGATCAATATGCGAATGGTATTGCTCGAACATGGATTTACCGATATTCAATTTCAGCAACAGCTTTCTCCGGCCTGGACAACAGACTGGATGAGCGAAGCCGGCAAACAAAAACTAAAAGCCTACGGCATTTCACCACCACATTACAAGCAAGCCGTTTGCACACCCGATTCTTTTCAGCAGGAAGAAGCGATACAATGCCCTTTATGTAATTCTTATCACACAAGATTGGTTTCGCAATTTGGAAGCACGGCATGTAAAGCATTGTATCAGTGCATCGATTGCAAAGAACCATTCGATTACTTCAAATGCCATTAACAGGTGTAAATACCTGATGATTAAAAGAGTTAAAGAGGTCAAATTGGTTCAAAATATGGATCATGTTAGAACCAGTTTCAGGATTTGAGACATTAGAAGTATGGAAGGAAGCAAGACTATTCCGCAAGATGATCATAACTCTTTGCCGGGAATTTCCTGCTGACGAAAAATTTAGGTTAATTGATCAGGTAAAACGTTCATCAAGATCTGTCACAGCCAATATTTCGGAGGGTTATGGGAGATTTCACTATCTTGATAATATCAAATTTTGCAGGGATGCACGCGGATCTTTGAATGAAACACTTGATCATCTTACTGTTGCTTTTGACGAATCATATATCAGTTTAGAGTCATTCACAGTTCGGAAAATGCAATATGAAAAAGTGCTTCGCTTACTGAACGGCTATATTGGCTATCTTAAAAAACAAAAACTAACTCAACAATAAAACCCCCATACCCCACTAACAACTATTTAACCCCCATAAACAACTTTAACCACTTTAACCCTTTTAACTACTCTAACCCTTCTAACCATTTCAACCACCCCACATGTCCTCCATTCTATTTCATATCGAGAACGGCATCGCCAATATCACCCTTAACCGCCCCGACAAACTCAATTCCTTCAATCGTGAAATGGCCTTGTTGCTGCAGGACAAGCTGGATGAATGCGCGTCTTTGAAAGAAATACGCTGTGTCTATATCACCGGTGCAGGCAAAGGATTTTGTGCAGGACAGGATCTAGCAGAAGTTGTAGACCCGAATGGTCCTGGCATGCAAAAAATATTGAGTGAACATTACAACCCTATCATTACCCGTTTACGGAATATGCCCAAGCCGGTAATTGCCGCGATAAATGGTGTAGCCGCAGGTGCCGGCGCCAACCTGGCTTTTGCATGTGATATTGTAGTGGCAACACAATCCGCTTCTTTTATACAGGCATTTTCTAAAATTGGATTGATACCGGATAGTGGCGGAACATTTCACCTGCCAAGGCTGATCGGTTTTCAACGGGCAAGCGCATTGATGATGCTCGGTGATAAGGTATCCAGTACGGATGCATTGCAAATGGGGATGCTCTATAAAGTATTCAGTGATGAAAGTTTTGAAGAAGAGAGCAAAAAAATAGCAACCACCCTATCGCAAATGCCTACCCGGGCTTTGGCTTATATCAAACATGCTTTGAATCGATCTTTATCCAATAATTTAGAAGAACAATTATTGCTCGAAGATCAGTACCAGCAGAAAGCCGCCGCCACAGCAGATTTTAAAGAGGGCGTGCAGGCTTTCCTCGAAAAGCGTTTACCCAATTTTAAAGGAGAATAATATGAACAACAAAGATCTCATCGCAAAAAAAGTGGTGGAGCATATGATGGAACACGATCTGTTCTCTCAATGGCTGGGTATTCAATTGCTCCAAATAACAGAGGGCTACAGTAAAATACAAATGACCGTAAGAACTGAAATGATCAATGGCTTTGGCATTGTACACGGCGGTATCGCATTCTCTTTGGCCGATAGCGCTTTCGCATTCGCCTGTAATAACCGAAACAATCTTTCAGTTGCATTAGATACCTCCATCAATTTTACCAAAGCGGTTAATGTAGGGGATACATTAATTGCCGAGGCAAAGGAAATACACAATGGCCGAAGCACAGGCCTTTATCATATAAATATCACCAATCAAAACAATGAGCCAGTGGCGCATTTTAAGGGCACTTGCTTCCGGACGGGGAAGGAGCTGATCAAGTAAACATCTTGTACATTAAAAGATATTACAATACCAGGAATTCTCTGTGTAACTCAGTGTTCTCCGTACCTCTGTGTTGAAAAAACCACCTTTAGTATACGGCGTTTTTTTCAACACAGAGATACAGAGATTAGGAGTTACACAGAGAAGATTTAGAAGCACAACATATTACTTTACATACTTTATTTACCTATTTACCTCACCCATTTTCCCCCATATGATCTATCAATTCAAAGAATATATCCCGGTTGTTCACGAAACAGCATTCATACATCCGCAGGCTGCTGTTACAGGCAACGTGATCATTGGTAAAAATGTATACATCGGTCCCGGTGCCGCTATTCGCGGCGATTGGGGTGGCATTGTCATTGAGGACGGTTGCAATGTGCAGGAGAACTGTACCATACATATGTTTCCCGGTGTAACGGTTGTATTGAAAGAAGGGGCGCATATCGGTCATGGCGCTGTAATACATGGCGCCACCATCGGCAAAAACTGTTTGGTAGGCATGAACGCCGTGATCATGGATAACGTGCAATTGGGCGACGAATGCATTGTAGGCGCGTTGGGTTTTATCAAAGCGGGTGAAATATTTGAACGCAGAAGCCTGGTCGTTGGCAACCCCGCCAAAAAAATCAAAGAAGTAAGTGATGAAATGATGCATTGGAAAACAGAAGGCACGAGATTATACCAGGCACTCCCTAAAGAAATGCAGGAATACTGGCATCCCGTTGAACCCCTGCGCGAAATTCCGGCCAATCGGGCATCACAGGAGAGCCCGTACAAAACCTGGAAAGAATTAAGAGAATCGCCCAACAAATAACATTGGCGTACATTTGCAGCTAATAGCAGAACAAGTGTCAGAAAGAAACAACTTCATAGATTATATCCGCATTTTTGCCCGCAGCGGCCACGGAGGACAGGGCGTTACCCATTTTATGCGTAACAAGTTAACCGCCATGGGCGGTCCTGATGGTGGCGATGGTGGCCGTGGTGGTCATATCATCCTTCGCGGAAACAGTAACCTATGGACCTTACTGCACTTACGTTATTTTAAAAATGTATTGGCCGAGAACGGCGAGAACGGAAGCAAGAACAACTGTACCGGACGTGATGGAAAAGATATTTACATAGATGTTCCATTAGGAACCGTGGCACGCGATGAAGAAAGCGGGCTGAAAGAAGTAGAAATTCTGGAAGACGGCCAGGAAGTGATCTGGCTTAAAGGAGGCCGCGGAGGTTTGGGAAACAGCAATTTTGCCACACCCACTAACCAGGTACCCGAACATTCGCAACCCGGCGAACCCGGTGTGGAAGGATGGAAAAATTTAGAGCTAAAAGTTTTGGCTGATGTTGGATTGGTAGGTTTTCCAAACGCTGGCAAATCAACTTTGTTGTCTGTGATCACAGCGGCCAAACCCAAGATCGCCAACTATGCATTTACCACCATCATCCCCCAACTGGGTATGGTGGAATACCGCGACAATAAATCCTTCTGCATTGCTGACCTTCCGGGTATCATCGAAGGTGCGGCGGAAGGCAAGGGACTGGGACATCGTTTTCTCCGACACATCGAAAGAAACTCCGTATTGCTTTTTTTAATTCCGTCAGATAGCGCGGATCATGGAAAAGAGTTTGAGATCCTACGTCACGAGCTGGAAGAATACAATCCGGAAATGCTACAGAAAGATTTTATTATCGCCGTAAGCAAAAGCGATATGCTGGATAATGAATTGAAAGAAGCCATCAGCAAAGAATTGCCCGCTAACATTCCACATCTCTTTATTTCATCCGTTACCAATAAAGGGTTAACAGAACTGAAAGACCTTCTCTGGCAAACACTGAATAAGCCCATAGCTTAATTTCTTCTCTGTGAACCTTTGTGCACTTTGTATCTCTGTGTTGAAAAAAAATACGTGGTTTTTTCAACACAGAGATACTGAGTAACAGAGTTGCACTGAGTAGAACAAAACAAACGTTAGTTTTATAAACAGGTAACATTCTGTTAACATAGCCACCCGGGTTACCTTTCTTCGCTTCCGGTATTAAATGTATACAATCGGGTTTTGATGTACATCATTTGTTGAATTTGCCCATTCACTCCACCGTTTCGGTAGCCCTTGTATCCTTCTGATTGCTATACTCCATGTAACCTTTCTTTCGTGAGCCAATAGGCCGTGCTATGCCCATTTGTTCTGTAAATATTCGTTTAAACTAAAAACATATTACCATGAAAAAACAATCAATTTCAACCATCGCGAAAAGATTTTTTGTAGGCAACCTGTTAGCCGCCACCCTGTTTCTTTCTGCCAATACAGCAACTGCTTCTACTGCAACAGTTAGCGCAGATAACGTAGAAGTGAAATACACCGGCGTTGACAAATACAACCAGTTATCTTTCAAGGTTAACTACAGCAACCCAACAGGAGCTTCATTTTACCTGAACGTTTTGGACGAGAACGGTGAATCACTGTACAAAGCTGTGTATGCCGACAAACAATTCAGCAAGACTTTCAAATTACCAAAATCTGAAGTAAGCAAACTGACCTTCGTAATTGAAGATGGTAAAGAATCTTTCAAACAAAAGTTTGAAGTAAATATCAAAACTTCAGTTGTAGAAGATGTTATTGTAAGCAAAGGATAATTTTACAGCAGCATAAGAGTGTTGGGCCACAGCTATTGAGTGATCAATGGCTGTGGTTTTTTTTGCCCATCGGCCAGCCAGCCGTGTTTGTGTCCCCACAAACACAACAAGCACCTCATACCATCTAAGGAAATACGCTAATTCAACCCAACCAACCCAAACTATTCAAGACCGCTATCGGTTTCAATAAGAGTGTAACAAGAGAAAAAGAGAACGACTCCTGTTACACTCTTTTCCTCTTGCTACACTCTTATTGAAATAATTCTCCTTATTTTCAACCCATGCAATCCCAACAATGCCTTTTCTGCGGCCACCTGGTACAGTTGGTACATGTACACGGTCATTACCAATGCCCGGTATGTTTTACCAATGCATTACCTTGTTGTGATGGGGACAATTGCAGTACCAATTATTTATTACAAGAACAAGAAGTCAATACCCCGCAACAAAAAAGCCACCCTGCTATTACACAGGATGGCTCTGATATTAATTAGGAAGCAATAATTATCCAACCGCTTCACTCTGCATACTCTTACTGCTCTTCTTCCGCTCATCTTCATTCAGGATCACTTTACGCATACGGATATTCTTAGGCGTAACCTCGATACACTCATCCTGCTGAATGTATTCCATACATTCTTCCAGTGTGAACTGTAATTTAGGTGTGATACGAACCGCATCATCACTACCGCTTGCACGGTGGTTGGTCAGTTTTTTCATCTCCACGGCATTCACGTTCAGGTCGCCTGGTTTGATATGCTCGGCGATGATCTGTCCTATATATACTTCATCAGTCGGATCAACAAAGAATGAACCACGATCCTGTAGCTTATCAATAGAATATGCTGTAGTAACTCCACCAAATTTCGCGATCAATACACCGTTATTTCTTCCAGGAATCGGTCCTTTCCATGGTTTGTATTCCAGGAAACGGTGCGCCATTACAGCTTCACCTGCGGTATTCGTTAACATCTGTGAACGTAAACCGATTAATCCTCTTGAGGGAATTTCAAATTCAAGGTGCTGCATTTCGCCTTTGCTTTCCATGATCTGCATTTCACCTTTCTTCTGGGTAACCAGGTCAATTACTTTCCCACTGAATTCAGTTGGCACATCAACAACAAGGTTCTCGTAAGGTTCGTGTTTTTTACCATCAATGCTTTTCACCAGAACCTGTGGATTACCAACAGTTAATTCATATCCTTCGCGACGCATGGTTTCAACCAGGATACCCAGGTGAAGAATACCACGGCCAAATACATTAAAGCTATCCGCACTGTCTGTATCTTCTACACGCAAAGCCAGGTTCTTTTCAGTTTCCTTCATCAAACGGTCACGCAGGTGGCGTGAGGTTACAAACTTACCATCCTTACCAAAGAAAGGCGAGTTGTTGATGCTGAAAGTCATACTCATCGTAGGCTCATCCACACTAATGATTGGCAACCCTTCTGGATTATCAATATCAGCAATGGTATCACCGATGTTGAAATCGTCCAATCCTACAACAGCGCAAAGATCACCGGCTATTACTTCCTGTACTTTTCTTTTGCCCATTCCTTCAAAGACATATAATTCTTTTACACGGCTCTTTTTGATAGAACCATCTGCCTGCACCAATGCAATCGCCTGGTTTTCTTTCACCACACCGCGGTGAACTTTACCAATAGCAATACGGCCGAGGAAAGATGAATAATCCAGTGAAGTGATCTGCATTTGCAGGAACCCTTCATTCACTTTCGGAGCGGGAACATATTTAATGATACCATCCATTAACGGGAGGATATCTTCTGTTTGAGTTAAGCTATCATTGAACCAGCCATTCTTACCACTACCGTAAAAAGTAGGGAAGTTCAATTGTTCTTCAGTTGCATCAAGGTTAAAGAAGAGCTCAAAAACTGCATCATGCACTTCGTCAGGACGACAGTTAGCTTTATCTACTTTATTAATAACCACAATGGGTTTCAGGTTCAGTTGCAAAGCTTTCTGTAATACAAAACGGGTTTGCGGCATCGGTCCTTCAAAAGCATCTACCAGCAAAATAACCCCATCGGCCATTTTCAAAACACGCTCTACTTCACCGCCAAAATCACTGTGACCGGGTGTATCAATCACATTGATCTTTACCCCGTTATAGGTAACGGCCGCGTTCTTACTGAAGATAGTAATACCACGTTCCCTTTCAAGGTCATTGCTGTCCATGATCAGTTCACCGGTATCCTGGTTGTCGCGGAATACTTTGGTAGTTTGTAAGATCCTGTCTACCAGTGTTGTTTTGCCATGATCTACGTGTGCGATAATGGCAATATTTCTTATTTCCATGTAAAATTTTAAGGCTGCAAAGGTACGGGTTTACAGCCGGAGGGCAAAGGAAGCAGAGAAACTTAACAGAAAAAGAATATAACTAACTGAGAGTCATAATGTTGTTTCGGATTACTGGCAACTGGTAACCTGCAACCTGCAACCAACAACAAACACATCACACCCTCAAATAAATTTTCCTCCTATCCATCCAATACCCCACAAACCAGCAAAGCAGCATATAACAAACGGCAAAGAGCAGGGAACTCCAGTAATCGCCAACATGATTGAACATATTTTGATAGATCCAGCTAAACGAACTCTCGTTGCCAATCTCGATCATATTCAATACCGTTACCAGTAATTCCGAGAGAAGGTACACGGCAAGCGGGTTCTTGCCCACCACTTCAAAGAACCAGGCGAATCTTGTTTTTTGTCGCATCTCCATCAGGTAGATCACAGCTCCGAGGATCATACAATCCAACCCCACCGTTTGCAAAACAAAGGAACTGGTCCATAATTTTTTGTTGATGGGGAAGATGAAATTCCAGAAATAAGCGATGATAACCAATACAAAGCCTGCAAGAATAAGTTTGGTCAATCCTTCATAGGTTTTACCGCTTTTCTGTACATGTATTCCTACGAGGTAACCGGCTACTACATTTACGATCGCAGGCAGGGTACTTAATAATCCTTCCGGATCAAAAGCCACACCCTCACCATGGTACAAATGATTTTCGCCCATCAGCCACAGGTCCAGTTTTAATCCGGCATTGCCCTGTAAACTCAATGGATCGGCGGGATCGCCAAACCAGAAGCAAATCGCCCAATACAATAGCAGCAGTCCCACTCCAACGATCACCACCATTCTTGTTTTCAGAAAATAGACCAGCAAAGAAGCAAAACAATAACAAAGCGCAATACGTTGCAATACGCCCAGTATCCTGGTATGCGCAATGGGTGATAATGCCCAATGCCCCTCATCATGATTCACAAACGGGAACCAATACATGAGATAGCCAAGTAAAAAAATCAGCAGGGTTCGTTTAAAGATCTTACCCAATACTTCACCAGTTGTTTTCTCCACCCATTTGCGCATCACAAAGCTCATGGCATTGCCCACAGCGAATAAAAAGGAAGGAAACACCAGGTCCGTCGGTGTAAAGCCATCCCATTTGGCATGATGCAGCGGCGCAAAAGTTAGAGAACCATCGCCAGGCGTATTTACAATGATCATTAAACAGATCGTAAGCCCACGAAATACATCCAGTGCGGCAAAGCGTTGATTGGTATGGGTCATGGCGGCATTTTTGGCATTTCTAATATACAGCATATCCGCTATTACGCCGCAGATTCACGAATCAGATCGGTAAAATCTGCGAATCTGTGGCGCTAAAATCCGCCGCGGGAATACGACGACCAGAATACTGCAATGATTTTCACCAATCTATTCCACAACAAATTTGTAGCTTTAAACAAACGAATGCATATGCGTTTCCTCAAGGTTTTTTTAGCAGTTGTATTGTTATTGCTTGTTGTATACTTATTGGGGCCTCATCCTGATTCGCCGGTATACACCAATACCTTACCGGAAGTACCGGCCAGTGATTCTGCACTGGAACAATACATCAGTAAACAGGAATCGCAACACAAGATCAAACCCGATAATGAAGCGAGGATTGTGTGGGCGAACGAATCAAAACAAAAAACAGAATACGCCATCGTATACCTGCATGGTTTCAGCGCCTCCCAGGAAGAAGGCAACCCCGTTCACAGAAATATCGCCAAACAATTTGGCTGTAATCTTTATCTCGCAAGACTATCACAACATGGCATAGATACCACCGATGCTTTATATAACATGACCGCGGAAAACCTTTGGGAATCGGCCAAGCAGGCATATGCCATTGGCAAACAACTTGGCAATAAAGTAATCATAATGGGTACTTCAACCGGCGGCACATTGGCATTGCAGCTGGCGGCAGCCTACCCAGAGATTGCCGGATTGGTACTGTATTCGCCCAATATCGCCATCAACGATCCAAATGCCTGGCTGCTGAACAATCCATGGGGACTGCAAATCGCAAGACTCGTAAAAGGTTCTGAGTACAATATCATCAAAAACAAACCAGCCGTATACGGTCAATACTGGAACCAGCAATACAGACTCGAAGCCACCGTGCAGCTGGAAGAATTACTGGAGACCACCATGCGGGTGCCTACTTTTGAAAAGATCAAACAGCCAGTACTTACGCTTTATTATTATAAAGATGAAAAGAACCAGGATCCCGTTGTAAAAGTTTCTGCCATTAAGGATATGATGGCTTCGCTGAATACACCCGATTCACTGGAAAGAATGGTGGCCCTGCCCAATGCCGGCAGTCATGTACTAGCATCGCCCATTCAATCTAAAGACATTGTGAGTGTAGAAAAAGAAACGGCCCTCTTTATGAAGGAAATATTGCACATGGTAGCCCTCCTGGAGCAAAAAGAAGAATAGACCATAGTCAATGGACCATGGTCTATGGTCTACTAACTACTAACTTTCCCTACCTTCACCCCACTCAAACAAAAACGATTGTTATGCCACGCAGTAAAATAGCCGGTATTGGCAAGTACGTACCCAAAAACGTAGTAACCAACAAGGACCTTACCCAGTACATGGAAACCACCGATGAGTGGATACAGGAACGTACCGGCATACAGGAACGGCATTATGCACACAGAACCGAAGAAACCACTACAACCATGGCGGTTGAAGCCGCCAGGATAGCCATAGAAAGAGCAGGTACTACTGCAGAAGAAATCGATTTCATTGTCTTCGCCACGCTTTCGCCTGATTATTATTTTCCGGGCTGCGGCGTTTTGTTACAACGCGCCATGAAGATGAAAGAAGTGGGTGCATTGGATGTTCGAAACCAGTGCAGTGGTTTTGTATATGCATTGAGTGTGGCCGATCAGTTCATTAAAACCGGTATGTATAAAAACATATTGGTGGTAGGGAGTGAGAAGCATTCCTTCGGATTGGATTTTACTACACGCGGAAGAAATATATCTGTAATATTCGGCGATGGTGCCGGTGCCGTAGTGTTACAACCAACCGAGAAAGAAAACCAGGGCATACTAAGCACGCATTTACACAGCGATGGAGAATCGGCCGAAATCCTGGCTATGTATAATCCCGGAACGCATGCCAACCACTGGGGCACCCAAAACTATGCTGACTTTGATGATGCGCCGATCGCGCAGATGTTCATGAGTCATGCGATGATCGATAACGCGCAGAATTATCCATACATGGATGGACAATCGGTGTTTAAAAAAGCGGTCGTGAAATTTCCGGAAGTAATTATGGAAGCATTGCAAACGAATGGGTATCAATCAACCGATATCAATATGCTGATACCGCACCAGGCCAATCTGCGCATCAGTCAATTTGTTCAGCAGAAGTTAAAATTGAACGATGACCAGGTATATAACAATATTCAACAGTATGGTAACACCACAGCTGCATCTGTTCCCATAGCTTTGTGCGAAGCCTGGGAAAAAGGAAAGGTCAAAGAAGGCGATCTTGTTTGTCTTGCCGCTTTTGGAAGTGGTTTTACCTGGGCCAGTGCATTGCTAAAATGGTGATCGCTGATTTGAGTGTACCATGTATTTGATCAAAAAAGAAATTGATGCCACAGATTCACGGATTATTCTCAGGATATAATCTGCGAATCTGCGGCTAACCCCATTAATCGCTTCTAACAGCATTAAAAGTATAACCTGAAGAATATTTGTGTGATGAGTGAAAGAAAAATTATTTATTTGGTTAACCCCATATCCGGTACTTCAAAAAAAGAAGGAATTAAAAAACTGGTAGAAAGGGAAACTTCGGCGCAGGGCATTCCGTATCAGATTGATCATACCAATGCAGAAGGCGATTACGACTGGTTGAAAGACGCTATTGTACGCGATGGGTTTACCGATGTGGTAATGATTGGAGGCGATGGTACCGTAAACCAGGTTACCAGTGCGCTTCGTAATGAGAATGTACGCTTTGGCATTATTCCCGTAGGTTCCGGCAATGGGTTGGCACGCGCCGCCGATATCCCTATGAAACCGCAACAATCTCTTGCATTGATCTTTGCAGGCAAGAGTAAAAAGATAGATGCTTTTAAGATCAACGATCAATATTCCTGTATGCTCAGCGGCATTGGGTTTGATGCGCAGGTAGCTTACGATTTTGCCAGCAAAGCTTCGCGCGGGTTAATGACCTATACACAGCAGAGTATTGTAAATTACATCAAAGCGCACCCTTATCAATTCGAGATCGTACTTGATAATTTTTCTTTTTTCAGCGAAGCTTTTTTTATCAGCATCGCCAATAGCAACCAGTTTGGCAATAATTTTACCATTGCCCCGCAAGCCAGTTTAAGTGACGGCCTCCTGGATATTGTGATCGTACAGAAAATGAACAAAGTAAAACTTCCTTTTGCCATATTACAGCATATCCGCGGTAATAATAAGTTACAGCAATTGGTAGAGGACATGACGCAGAAAAATATTCTATATTTTCAAACACCTTCTCTTACCATCCGCAACCTGAAACACGCCCCGCTACATATTGATGGCGAGCCGAAAGAAACCGCAGATGAGTTTACAATAGAGATTATAAAGGATTGTTTTGAATTGATACAGCCCTAAGCTTGTAGGAATCAAATGCATATCGCGTTAGCTATTAAATCCACTCTGTGTAACTCAGTGTGCTTTGTGCCTCTGTGGTAAAGCCTTCGCTTCGATCTTTTTACCACAGAGCCTCAGAGATCAGGTTGCACTCCCCATTCTGCGCTTGCCTATTTTCGATTAAAAGAAAGCAAAATCAATCACTCTTTTTCTTGGCAATGAGCCCTAAAAATAGTATGTTGTATAAAGAGCATTGGTGTCTGCAATAAAAAAACAAAAACTGTCAAATGCAATTGTCTACCTTAGATTTTGCCCTCTTAATCAGAGACCTTATAGAGACCCTATAGGAACCCTACCCCATACTTACCCCGGGGACACCCCAATAAAACAGGCAGCCAACTCCGATGCTGATCCACTACTGATCCTATGTAGATTCGATACAACTCCATTCCAAAGTATATGCTAAGGTGTTGTGTTATTAAAATAGGCACTATCCCCTTTTTATTCTTCGTGAATCTTCGTGCCTTAGTACCCTTGTGGTTTAAATAATTACCAAGCATTTCACGCAGACCTGCCTGTCGGCAAACAGGGTCGCCAAGAAAGCAAAGAAAGATTGCATTTAATACAAAGCTTTGCGGCTTTGCCAGCTTTGCCCCTTTGCGTGAAATAATTATCGACAACCTGCTGAGTATATGGAGTTAAAGAGTCCTCCCTGACTATACTATCTTTTAAATAACACAGCAGCACATTAATGCATAATCTTTTTCAATCTTTCAAATTCCTGCCTGTTTGTGAGGTTATCCAGAGATAGAGCAATATCTCTTTTCTCGGCTGTTGTTAAATGAAAACTTAAACTGGCCGGCGCATCATTCATGGAAGGTTCATATTGAAAACAGATGCGATGAAACCGCGCACCGTAAGCTTCCGACATGTATTGCAGCTGGTCGTGCTGGTAATAGTCCTGCAACTTATACCAGTTGTTTTGCAACACCAGGAAAGGTTGGGTCAGCAGGCTCACCAGGCTGTTTCCTTCCAGTGGTTTTTCCCAATCGCCCAAAGAGCGGTCGCGTATCTGCAACAGAACCACTTTGCTGGTATTTTCTTTCAGCCAGTCTTTAAACACATCTATAAAACGCAGGCAGGCTTCCTGTCCAAAATTATCACGAAGCCCTGCATCCATCACATCAATAATGGGATTGGTAGGCAACCAAACGCTGGGTAATACATATGGGAACGTGGCGTTCATCCGTAATGCGGAAAGCACGTTAATATTCATGGCATCCTGCCGGTGAAAAAAAGAATTGAAATCGATCCCATCGGGATCAACGGAGGTGATATTACCGGTATCCGTTTGTGGCCGCATCAAGAAACGGGCAGGCTGTGTGCTGATGATCATCTTTCTGCCATCGCGGTTGATCACCGAATTAAAGAACATAACAGGGATAACAGCATTGGCTTCGGGCGCAGCATATTCTTTCAGCGTTCGCGAAAGTACCCCATTTGTATTCTCATTCAGTTTTTGTTCAAACGCATAGCCACGATCTTTTGCGTAACGGTAGCCATTCAATTCAAATTTCTGAACAGGACCAATCATATCCCTCGATACAAAAGAAGAGAATAACGGATTGAGCAGGTCTTTGGAAATATTTTCGGTATATACTTTATTCTGCAGGTCTATTTTCTTTCCCAGCTGCTTTTCATAATACAGTTCCCGGAAATAAGCGGCGCCCAGCATACCACCCGAAGCGCCATTGATCAGGAAGGTCTGGTTTAGCAGATCGCCATGAAAAAGACTGTCTAACCGCTGTAGGATATTCATCGTAAAAGCCGCGCTGCGTGCCCCGCCACCGCTGGTATTGATGAGGTAAAAAATGGGTTTATCTGTTTTCTGTTTGGCTTTCCAGCGGTTCAGGATTGCGATGAATTGTTTTTTATCTTTTTCAATATTACCGACGCTGGCCAATGCATTGATCGAATCCTTGCTGTAAACCGGGCGTTCCGTTTTGTTCTGGTAATTGAGTCCGTATGCTTTGTTACGGGGGTCGATGATTTCTTTCTGGTACAGGATATTCAATATGATATACAGCAATACCAGCACCGGGATACTCCAGGTATGAAGGAATAATGATATCGCACCAGCCAATGCAATCAGCAGCGCAAAAAGGATGGTGATACTGGCGGCGGCGGGCAATTGAAACAACCGCGTATCGGAGATATATCCCATCAGGATTAAAAAAACAAAAGCGATCACGATCGCGATCACAGCAGCAAAATGGTGGCGTTTGAACACGGCATTCAGGAACTCATCGCTGTAATGCCGTACGTCCCTTGGCTTTCGTAAACGCAGTTTGGCACTAAGAAACCATTCTACATTCAGTTCCGTTCTTTCCTTGGGCAATTGTGTTTTCTGGATCAGTTCTGCATACCGCGTATTTGCGGTATTTATTACAGTGCCCATGCTATAATAAATTGTTTTATCGGCGCTGAAAAAATAAACAAAGGCGATGGCAATGGAAAGAACCAAACCACCGGTGAAGCCACCAATCAGCCATACAATATCAATGGTTCCGATCAATTGCTGAAAGCGTGCGTAGTGAACCGCTTTAATCAAGTAAAATACCAGGAAGGCAAGTGGCAATAACGCATTGTTGATACAATATTTTAAAAACGGCTGCGCGGTCGTTGCAAGAAAGCGAACATTTTTGCTATGCAGGATAAAAGTGGTAATGTTCCAGCTCATTATAAAAATGCCCAGCGCAAAGCCAACGATAGAAGCACTTAATGCGGTCACTTCTCCAAAGTATTCGGGTGCCAGGAAAAGGGAATTGGCACCAAAATTGAACATGAATTGTCCGGCAACGGTGGCAAACAAAATATACCAGAACACAAGAAATACCTGGTACCTGCGGAAATGCAGCAGGAACAATTGTACCGGCAGCGAATGCCATATGCCAACCAGGTATTTTTTCATACAAGCAAGACTGATTTTGTGTGTAAGTAGCTGCTTATTTTTTTAATTGGCGGATTCCGGATTAGCGGATTATGCATTTATGCATGGAAACACTAAGACTCGGTTAATCCGTAATTCGTTAATAGATGATTATCGACTGGACCTTCTTACAATAAACAACATCCACACCAACGACAACAGCAGCAACATCCCTGTTAGCTGGTGCAGTTGTGCCATCCATTCAAATACACCCCAATGGCCGGGTATGATTCCGGTACTGGTCAATACACTGGCAATACCCAGCACTACCTGTAATAATACGATCAGCAAAGGCAAACGTTTGGTTTTCTCAAACAAAACAGGTCCTTTACAGCGTGTTAACCTGATCGTCCACAATACAATCAAAAGCAATAAGAGATAAGCCAGTCCACGGTGAACAAAATGGATCCAGGTAGTATTATCAACCAGGTTCAGCGCAAACGATTCATTCTTTACGAGGTTATCAGGGATCCATTGACCATTGATGGTAGGCCAGGTAGGTGCCGCTGTTGCGGCTTTGTGTCCGGCCATCAATGCCCCATACAATAACTGAACGATGAGGATGCAGAGAATGAACAGGTTCCATGAGCGCAGTGAACTGTTTTGCTGAACCTGTTCTTTCTTAACCAGCAATTGTAATGCGAACCAGAAAGTATAACACAGTAAACCCAATGCAAAAATAAAATGAAGCGCCAGCTTGGTAGGCTTAACATAGATGGCATCTCCCGTTAATCCACTTGCCACCATGATCCAACCAATGGCACCTTGCAGGGCGCCGAGTAAAAAAAGAATGAGCAAGGGATTGATCATCTCTTTCTTAAAATGCTTTTTTACCAGGAACCATACAAACCCAACGGCGAATACCATTCCAATGGTTCTAGCCCATAAACGGTGAAACCATTCCCAGAAGAAAATGAATTTGAAATCGGAAAGGGTAAAATCAAAATTGAGTAAATGAAACTGCGGCGTGTGGCGGTACTTATCAAATTCAGCGAGCCATTGCTGCTCGTTCAATGGCGGCAGCGAACCGGTAATAACATCCCACTGCGTAATAGATAACCCGCTTCCGGTTAAACGGGTAATGCCGCCGAGTGCGATCTGTATTACCGTCATTCCCACTCCAATCAACAGCCAGGTGGCAACCAGCTTCGAAGAACGTTCTGTTGTATCCATATCCCTTGGTTTCTGAATCGGCACAAAGTTACAGGATATGCCCCAACCTGAATTCTGTATAAATGAATTTGGAAAGTATTATCCGGAATGTTGAATTTTACGGGAATGTTAGAATTGTTTTACCAAACGGAGGTTCCCGAAGCGGGTGCGGATGAAGCTGGTCGCGGATGTTATGCCGGGCCTGTTTTTGCCGCCGCCGTAATTTTACCCGCTGGATTTTATCATCCACTGCTGAACGATAGCAAACAGGTTGCAGAAAAACAAAGAATGGTGTTGAGAGAAGTGATAGAATCATCCGCCCTTGCCTGGGCCGTAGCCAGTATCGACAATGATGAGATAGACCGTATCAATATCCTGCAGGCATCCTATAAGGCCATGCATCTGGCCATTGACCAATTGCACACCAGGCCCGGTTTGTTATTGATTGATGGCAACCGGTTCAAACCTTATCCCGACACACCGCATCATTGCATCGTAAAAGGCGACGGCAAATACGCATCCATCGCCGCTGCCAGTATACTCGCCAAAACCCATCGGGATGCCTACCTGGAGGAACTGCACAAAGCGTTTCCGCAATACGGATGGGATAAGAACAAAGGCTATGGAACCGCTGTACACAGAGAGGCGATCGAAGTGCATGGACTATGTAAATATCACCGGAAGAGTTATGCCATTGGTCCGGGGAAGTCGAAGAACTTGTTTTAGTTAAAGGTGGTTAAAAGGGTTAAAGTGGTCAAGAAAGTTAAAAGGAGTAGCATCCACCTTTTAACTTTCTTGACCACTTTAACCCCTTTAACCCTTTTAACCACTTTAACCCTTTTAACCCCTTTAACCACTTTAACCTATTCCCCATCCTCCCACACCCCTGCCCCTTCCCTGATCACTTCATATTCATCTTTGGTACAATCAACCACCGTAGACGGTATCATTCCACCAATGCCACCATCAATCACGATATCCACCAGCTTGTGAAAATTATCATACATCAATTCCGGATCGGTGTATTCCTCCACCATATCACCGGGTAAGGAAGCGGACAATAAGGGATGGCTTAGTTCCTGCACAATGGTCCTGGCAATATTGTTATCGGGTACACGCAGGCCAATGGTGTTTTTTTTGCTATGCAATATTTTAGGCACTTCTTTACTGGCAGGTAAAATAAACGTGTAAGGGCCTGGCAAATAATTCTTGAGCAGTCGGTATAGTGGTGTAGAAATACTTTTCGTGTACTTACTCAGGTCGCTCAGGTCGTAACAAACAAAACTCAACTGCGCTTTCACCGGGTCGATGTTCTTAATGCGGGCAATGCGTTCAATGGCTTTGTGCTGAAAGATATCACAGCCCAGCCCATAAATGGTATCGGTGGGGTAGATAATAACACCTCCATCCAGCAGGCATTCGATCACCGTTTTAATATGCCTCGGATTGGGATTATCGGGGTGTATATGCAATAACATCGTGTAATTTACAGCATTGCCAAGGCTTTTCCTTATAAACACTTTAACCATTCGGTCTTTGCATAACAATTAGTTCATATTACCTTTGCAAAAAGACAGTTTCCTATGCAATTACAAACCGTTGACGTAGTAGACGATATCAGTGCAGAAGATTTTAAGAAAAACTATTATTATCCGATGCGCCCGCTGGTGATCAGGAACCTGGCAAAAAGCTGGCCTGCTTACGCGAAATGGAACTGGGATTATTTTAAGGAACTGGTAGGCAACCAGGAGGTAGCCCTCTACAACAATGTGAAGAGTGATGCCTATACGCCTATTAATACGGCTGACGATTACAAAACCTTTGGAGAATACATTGACATGATTAAACAGGGGCCAGCCGGCTGGCGGATCTTCCTGTTCAATATTTTTGATCATGCGCCGGAACTCATCAACGATTTTACCTGGCCCGAACACCTGATGAAGGGTTTTGTAAAAAAATATCCGATGCTGTTCACCGGCGGACAAACTTCCATCACCCACATGCATTTCGATATTGATGTAAGTCATATCCTGCACACACAGTTCGGAGGCAAAAAAAGGGTCCTGCTTTTTCCGCAGGAAGAACAGCACAAATTATACCGGAAGCCTTTTGAAGTCTTAAGCCTGGCGGATTTCAGCAATTATTACGACCCGGAAAAGAGCAAGCTGGACTATGCACAATTTCCCGCTTTACGGAAAGCAAAGGGTTTTGACCTCATACTCAACCATGGCGATACTTTATTTATGCCAGCCGGCTACTGGCACCATATGGAATATTTAGAAAGCGGATTTGCCATGAGCCTTCGCGCACTGCAACCATCCCTTACCGGAAAACTTACCGGTGTATGGAACCTCTTTGGTATGCGCGGTATAGATACATTGATGAAGAAGACCGTACCACATCCCTGGTATAACTGGAAGAAGAAACGCATTTTTGATAATGCAGACAAAGTATTACAGGAAGTATAAAACGCTGTATATCCCCTATAAAACAAGAAGGCGGCCTTGTGCCGCCTTCCGTTTGTTTGTAACCCCCGGTGAAAACTGAATGGATGAAAAGCACTCTTTACTTTCCCATCCACTACAAAACTAGCAATGGGTATTATTCTATACAAGACGGCTTCTACCTGAAAAAAAAGGGTGTTTAAACGGTTGTTTTGAATGGAATAAAGTAGCAATTTAACGCCCGATTATTCCTGTGAGAGGCTTATTGTTAACCCGGTCAGGCCGCTTTGTCTGCCCCAAAACCAAGTATATGCCAAAAGTTGTTCTGGTAGATGATCATGTATTGTTACGTGACGCCTTATCCAAAATCATTCATTCATTTGAAGGGTATTCTGTTTTGTTTGTGGCCAATAATGGCCGTCATCTGATCCAGATGCTGGATCCCGGCAACTTGCCCAATATTGTGATCATGGATGTAACCATGCCTGTAATGAATGGGTTCGAAACAACAAAATGGCTTGCCGAACATCATCCGGATATCAAAGTAATCGCATTGAGTATGCTGAAAGATGAACGTGTGGTGATCCGCATGTTGCGCAACGGCGCCAAGGGTTATTTGTTGAAAGACACCGAACTGGACGAAATGAAAGAAGCCATGGAAGAAGTAATGAACAAGGGGATCTTTATTAATGAGATCCTTTACCGGAACATTGTACAATCTATCCAGCATACAAAGGAAGAACTGGAGGAAACAGAAAAAGAAGTAGCACTCGATCTGAGCGACCGTGAAAAGGAATTCCTCCATTTGCTCTGCACCGATAAATCATACAAAGAAATCGCTTCTGATATGTTCCTCAGTCCCAGAACAGTTGATGGCTATCGTGATAATTTATTCGATAAACTGAAAGTGGCTTCGCGGGTGGGTTTGGTTTTGTTTGCCATACGGAATGAGGTTGTTCATATCTAAGGCAGTTATCTAAATCAAAAGCCCCCAATAAATTGAGGGCTTTTGATAAGTCGTTCGTCTTTTTACATAATCTCCCACACTTCCTTACCCCGTAATAATTTATCCAGGTTACCTTTCCCTTTGGTGGCAATGGTTTCTTCTATCTGCATGGCCATTACATCTTCGTAACAGGCTCTGTCGGTTTCATAAAATACCCCAAACGGTCTTGGAAAATGCGTTCCGCTTTTCGCCGGATCATCAAACATCCTTACCAGGGTCTGCGCCTTGTAAAAGTCATGATCATCGTGTATCCACAGGTCATCGGCACTTACGCCATTGCCCAGTTCTACCACAACCGGTTTTAGCCCGTCCAGTTTAATTCCTTTGTTCTGCCCGGCGCCAAAGATCAATGGCTTGCCTTGCTCCAGGAACAAAGCTTCATCCTGTTTGGTGGCTTTCTCCGTAAAGATCTCAAATGCGCCATCATTAAAGATGTTACAGTTCTGGTAGATCTCCAGGAAAGAAGCGCCTTTGTGCTGGTAGGATCGTGTAAGCATGCTTTGCAGGTGCTTGGGGTCGCGGTCCATACTTCTCGCAATAAATGTGGCATCCGCACCCATGGCCAATGCCAGCGGGTTAAACGGGTGATCAATACTTCCGAAAGGTGTACTCTTGGTAACCTTATTTTCTTCTGAAGTGGGCGAGTATTGTCCCTTGGTCAATCCGTAGATCTGGTTATTGAACAACAACACATTCACATCTAAATTTCTACGCAGCAAATGAATGGTATGGTTACCGCCAATACTCAATCCATCGCCATCACCTGTAACGATCCAGACACTTAATTCCGGGCGACTTGCTTTCAATCCGCTAGCAACGGCAGTAGCACGGCCATGAATGCTGTGCATGCCGTAAGTGTTCATATAATACGGGAAACGGCTGCTGCAACCGATACCGCTGATGATCACAATATTTTCTTTAGGAATGCCGATAGCGGGCATTACTTTCTGTACCTGCGCAAGAATGGAATAATCTCCACAACCGGGGCACCAACGCACTTCCTGGTCTGTT
The DNA here is from genome assembly GCA_040390405.1 of Bacteroidota bacterium. Classification (GTDB taxonomy): domain Bacteria; phylum Bacteroidota; class Bacteroidia; order Chitinophagales; family Chitinophagaceae; genus Sediminibacterium. The sequence continues at coordinate 509,888 of JAZJYJ010000008.1, read as the reverse complement.
GCAAAATCTTTAGCGGTTAATAACGGAGCTGCTGGTGTTGCTGTTTCTGACATGGCGAAATAATTAACAATTAGTAACTGGCCATTAATAATTGGTTCCTAACAAATATCCCGAATAATTGCTAATTACTAATTATTAATTACGAATTATTTTGAAGTTCTTCCCAATATTCGGCGGCCCGGCGGGTATGGGGTATTACAATAGTGCCTCCTACAATATTGGCCACGGCAAAGATCTCGTACATCTCATCTGTCTTTACGCCCAGCTCATGGCTTTTGCCCAGATGGTACTTGATACAATCATCACAACGCAGTACCATACTGGCTACCAGGCCCAGCATTTCCTTGGTTTTTTTATCCAATGCCCCTTCTTCGTAGGTATTGGTATCCAGGTTCCAGAGGCGTTTCATCACAAGGTTATTCTTGCTTAAGATCACTTCGTTCATTCTTTCGCGGTAACTATTGAATTCTTCTACAAGTGGGCTCATATTTAGGTTTTTAGGATGTAAAAATACGGATGTAGGATTTTGAAATCGGGTCTCGGCTTAACCGATAGGGAAATTAGTGACATTTACTTTCTTCAATTTCCCAATTTCAAAATTCCCCAATTCCCCAATTCAAGAATCCGCTCTCCGCATTTCTTTGTATTTTACCCATCCAAAATCAGCCATATGAAAAAATTCCTGCTCCTGCTGGCCATTTGCATGGTCCATGTTTTGTTTGCACAGAACGGTACCGAACTGATCAAGGTAACGGATATGCTCAAGATCAAACAGATCAGCGGTGTTACGCTGAGTCCGGATGGCAGCAAAGTAGCATTCGTGGTAAATAATATCGAACCCGATGGCGATACCAAGTGGGAGTTCCGTTACCAGAACCAGATCTATATAGCCCCTACCGATGGCTCTTCGGCGCCAAGGGCGCTTACCGCCAAAGAAGGTGCTTCGCAACCTGCCTGGAGCCCCGATGGCAAGCAACTGGCTTTTGTACGGGCCACAGATGGCAAGCCGCAGATCTTTGTATTATCATTTGATGGTGGTGAACCCGTTCAATATACCAAATACAAATACGGCGCAGGCGGACCTAAATGGAGTCCCGATGGCAAACAGCTTCTTTTCTCAGCAAGTATCAGTCTTAAAGAGTTGTTGAAAGATGCTGAACTTAATCCCAACAAAGAAATTCCCAAATGGCCCTATGAAAAACCGGGCTTTGACAAAAACACACAACTCATAGCCGGCAATGCCAAACCCGACCCCGATGGCAGTCTCGAAGAGATCAGGGCCTATCTTGAAAATAATGTGAATGATAAGAAAGCGAAAGTGATCAACAAACTCAATTTCCAGGAAGAGAGTACCACCAGTTCCGAGATCTCTTTCAATCATTTCTTTATCATGAATGCGGTACCGGGCGCACAACCGATGGCGGTTACGCATGGTTTCTACCGTTTTAACTCGGCTGATTTTACACCCGATGGCAAACAACTCATACTCACCGGTGACATGGATGATACCCAGCACCCTGATCGCTCACTGGAAAGCGAAATTTTTATTGCGGATGCCTACGGAAAGAACCTGAAAAAATTATTAGGTGCCGAAGGAAAAAACTATAACAGCGCAAAACTTTCCCCATCCGGCAAATGGCTTGCCTTTCAATACGGCAATACTTCATTTGTGGATATTCCCATGCTGGCTATTATGCCGGTAGGCGGAACTGTGAATGATATCGTCAATATTCCATTCGACAGAAACAAAGGCAACCTGATCTGGAGCAACGATGAAAGATACATTTATTTCGGCGCCCAGAGCAATGGTGGTGCCCCAATTTACCGGGCCGATGTAAAAACAAAACAGGTAGAAGCTTTGTCTGATGTAAATACCGGCATCAGCGGTTTTGACCTGCGTAATAACAAACTTGTTTTTGTAAAAACAGAAGTGGCCAACCCGTTTGAATTGTATACGGCCGATGCGTCGATGAAGAATGCGGTTCGCCTCAGCAGTTTTAATGCTGACTGGATCAAAAACAAAAAGCTCAGTTTTCCAGAGAAGAAAAGTTTTGTGAATGAGAAAGGCTTAACAGTTGAATACTGGATAATGAAACCCGCGAATTATGAGCCAGGTAAAAAATATCCAACCATCTTAGATATTCATGGCGGCCCAACTGCTATGTGGGGACCCGGCGAAAGTTCTATGTGGCACGAGTTTCAGTATTACTGTGCCAAAGGATATGTGGTTGTATATGGCAACCCAAGAGGCTCCGGGGGATATGGTTCGGAATTTTTACGCGCCAATATCAACGATTGGGGAACGGGACCCACATATGATGTACTTACTTATTTAGACAAAGCCGGAGAGGGCGGATTTATTGATACATCCAAACTGGCTGTTACCGGAGGTTCTTATGCGGGTTACCTGGTGGCATGGATCGTGGGTCATGACCAGCGTTTCAAAGCCGCATGTTCTCAGCGTGGTGTATATGATCTGAGAACATTTTTTGGCGAAGGAAATGCATGGCGACTCGTACCCAATTATTTCGGTGGCTACCCGTGGGAAGCAGCCACCAAGGTCAACCTGGAAAGAGAATCGCCCATTACCTATGTGCAGAATATTTACACACCTTATATCATTTTTCATGGAGAGAACGATCTCAGAACTGGTGTGATACAAGGTGAAATGTTGTACAGAAGTTTAAAAGTATTGGGCAGAACGGTTGAGTATGTTCGTCACCCGGGTGGCACACATGAACTTACCAGAAGCGGCAATAACCGCCAGCGGATTGACCAGATGCTGCGGACAATGGAGTTTTTTGAAAGGTTTATTACGCATTAAGGGGATTTTGGAATTGGGAGATTGGGAAATTTTGAAAGTGTAAAAGAGAAGCCGCAGATTTCTTCGAAGAAATAATCTGCGAATCTGCGGCTTCCCTTTCTTCTAATTCCAAAATTTCCCAATCTCCCAATTCCAAAATCACTTCAACCCCTTCAACCAATCCGCCATTCCCAACACCACTTTTTGAGCCACGGCTTCCTGGAAGCTAGAGCGCAGGATCTTCTTTTCATCATCGGGGTTGCTCATAAATGCGATCTCGAGTAAACTGTTGGGGAAATCCGTTGGTGCATTCAACGCAAAATTGAAATTACCTACGTTACCAAATTCGTTCAGTTTCAGTTCCAGCATACGGCTCAGTAAAGCCTGTGTTAGCGGGCGGAAACCAATGTGTTTGTAATACGTGCTCACACCACTCACTTCTTTGTTATTGCTGGAGTTCAGGTGCAGGCTAATCATAAAATCAGGACTCTCCTGTTGAAAGAAAAGGATCCTGTCTTTATTATCAAACGTCGTATCGGTTGTTCGGCTCATGATCACTTTCTTCACACCTTTCTTTTTCAATGCCCTTTCCAGCGCTTTGGCAAAAAGCAGGGTATAATATTTCTCTTCGTATTTTGCGGTAATGCCACCTGTTCCGGCATTGGTGCCGCCATGGCCCGCATCGATCCCGATCGTTAAATATTTGAAATCCAGTTTCTCAGGCTGGCGTTTTACTTTGATCACCAGGTATTTTCCTTTGTAACCAATGCTATAGCCCCAGTGCTGGCGGTGTTGCAGTTCAATAGTAACACGCACCACATCATCTTCTACCTGGTTATAATAAACATTCTTGATTTCTTTCAAAGATTTCAACTGCGTAATCCAGTTTGTGTTGCTCTGCACGCCAAACAGGTCTACAATGATCTTAGAAGGATTCACCTCCATATAGCTTTTATACGGCAATCTTTCTTCCATGCTGATACCAACATAGTCAAAAGCAGAATCGCCTTTTACACTAAAAGAACCCGTTAGGTAAAAAGGTTTCTCTTTCTGCGCGCTATCTGGCTTACTATATACTTTCTCGATATAAGCCGTATGAAAACGCGATAGCTGCACACGGTACATTTCTTTGGTAGAATCGATTACACGCAGCAATATATTCGAGTCGAGATAACCCATTTTGGCGCCACCTAGCCTGTCATCTCCCAAACCGTATAGCAATGCGGGCAGTTTACCGGTTGAGCGTGTAAGCAAATGAGGCGGGGTGGTATTTTGTGCTGTTGTTTGATATACCATCAAAACCAGGCAGGCGATAAGTGGGAGCTTCATGCATTGAAGGTAAAAAGATAAATGCGATCACGGCAACCCATCTTAAAAAAAATTGGGGAAGTAAGAATACTTCCCCGCTCCCTTAGTTAATCTAAAATGCTGGCTCGTATGAACAAACCAACCATTTTCATTGCCCGGGAGTATCAATCATATTTTTTCATTTTCCGAGAGATCCAGAAATCCCGGTAGCTGAGGGTTACATTAAATTGTGTATAGTTTTCTTTGATCAGGCCGTTATCCGTTGTTCCTCTTTTCCCAATCTCCAGCGCTGCCTGCAATCCAAGCCCACTCCTGGCAAGTTGCGTACCCGCGCCAAAAGTGGCACCATAATCTTTTAACTGCTGTCCGCCGATGCGCAGGTAAGAATTATTATAAAAAAAGCCCGTCTGAAAAAAGTATTTTTCATAAGACTGGTTCATGTAATTGAGTTTAGGCGCATACTCTACCCCGCCGGAAATACGCTGACTGTTCACCAGCGAATAATTAATGCCCTTGTAATTCTGGTTGCTCCATCCCTGGTAGTTATAATCGAGCGCAAAAGTGTAGGTGTTTTTATAAATGGCTGCAATACCACCCGCGTAGGTCAGGGGTATGGTAAAGTAGTTTGATTTGTAATATTCATTATTCAACAAAACCGTATTGCCATCTTTTACCAGCAACGCATAGTCTGCTTTCAGTCTTGTTTTATTCGAGAAGGTAGCGCCCAATGCAATATCCAGTTGTTGGTTGAATTTGAATTTATATTGTATCCCAAGTTTCAGGTAAGGATTGCCGATAAAAATATTCCGGTTGGTCGTTAGCAAACTATCCGATACATCCTGTGACAAACTTTCTGTTTCCTGCAATTGGCCAAACAGGTACGAAGCCTGCAGACCGATGTAGAGGTTTTTGGCAACGGTAAAACTATTGGTTACATAAAACTGGTTGGTACTACCTGATCCCTGGTAATAAGCACTGGTACTGATATTACTTCCCTGCACACTCTTGGTCCCACTGAAAGAATAATTGGATGTGCTATAGGGCATCAGCCCAACACTTAAGGCCCAGCGGGGCTTGGGCTTGATGGCAATAGCCAGTTTTTTGAATTGGATATCCGATGATTGGCTATTCGCCGGATCGGTGATGGGCAAGCCTGAATAAGACACCGATTTAAAACGCGATGCCACTTCCAGGTAAAAAAAATGTTCGTCTATCTTAGCAAAAGAAGCTGGATTAGCCTGGTAAAAAAAACGGTTGGACGAAAGCGCAAGTCCTGCATGTCCCATGCCGGAAGTGCGGTCAAAGCTGCTTTTTTCCAGATCGCCGATCCCAATCATGGAATAAGGTGAGGTATTGTTCTGCGCGGTAACTGTGATGAATGAACAACTCATCAACCCAGTGAAAAAAAATAGTTTCCTGTAATTCATAAAACAGTTTTATTGCACTGCTGCATAAACAATGATCAATTCCATCTTGCCTCCGGTATTATTCCGGTTACCAACAATTAACCGCCCGAACTGCGTTTCCAGCGAGGGGCTGGGCGGTATCAGTAATAAGCCATTCTGGTTAATGGTTCCGTCGGTAACGATGGCTTTTAAATAGGTCGTTACATCATAGCTGTAACTGGTATTTTCGCCATACAGATCATCTACTACCAATGCGCCTGTTTGCGTTTGGGGCTGCCCCGAACTGCCAATTGCAGTAAGATCAATACCAATCTGGTTCAACTGTGTAGTGAACGAAAGCCGGACGGCTGGTGGCAATGTGTAGGAGTTAATACCATAGGTTCCCCGCAACGGACGAACAATCAATGATGCCCGTAATATCTTGGCAAAATTGGGCAGCTTCAAAATATCACGAATAGAAGGAAAACGGATCTTGGCCATGGCCCCAGCCGCATACATGGTATATGCCGTATTCGACATGGCAGTGCTGTTGATCTGTTTTGCGGCCGGAAGGTTTTTTAATACCGCAGCGGATCTATCTACCACAATATTGTTGAAATGATGCGTTTTATTAACCAATGCAAAATCCACCGTTTTGCTCTGCAGGTACAGGCCAGGCTTCTTGTAATACAAGCGCATGGTTACACTGTCCTTACTACCAAAGATCAATTGCGATCCCGCACCTGCACTTAAGCGCAGCCCATAAAAATATTGCAGGAACGCATCATTGCTTTTGAGGTCGGCATCGTTGGGGTTCTGGAATTTTTTCATCAGTTCATTCCCCAATACATCGCTTAAGCGGATAATAACCGAGTCGCCTGAATTGGGTCTTAGCAAAAAGTCTTTGGAACCGATTGGCCCGGTTTGCACCGCGAAAGAACGGGTATTGTATATATTCAATATCGGGTTATCGTATGGTACAATTGATTCTGCCAGCCTGTTCACATCAACATGAAGAACCCTTGACGTATCGCCGATATATGATTTGTCCGGATGCAATACCAGGGCCAGTGAATCATACGTAGTAAACTTAAAAGAATCCACATAAGTGTCTCCATATATCGGTGGAGCCAGTTCAAAATAATTGTTGGCCGTGATCTGGCCAAAGACAGGATCGGTATAGGCACCCAGCATGGTTACACCGGTTCCGGAAGTAACAAACGAATCCACATAAACCGTAGACAGGTCGGCAGCGAACGAATCCACTTTTACAACCTGTGTGTACCCATTGTCCAGGTACTGATCACCAAACTGAATGTCCACTTTTTTACAGGCGAACCAGCCAATAGAAAACAATACAAGTAAGTAGAAGGACCGCTTTGTAAGCATCAGGCTATCGGTGTTACGGTATGAGAGATTAATTAAGAGAACAACACAATAATAGACAGCTCCCCTGTTACAGAATTGTTAGTATGGATTAATGAGGGCTTTGTAACGATGAGAACAAATTATTTATCTGCGAATGTTTTTCGTAAGTGGTAAGTAGTCAGTGGTGAGTGAAAGTTCGAAGTAAAATATGCCCCACTCACCACTGACCCCTCACGACTCACCACTCACCACTCACGAAATAAATGCTTGTCGATAAAATCCATGCATTCGTCCGCAAATACGCTTCGGAAATCCATTTTAACGATTTAGCGTACGCGATGGCAGATAATTTCAGGCAAAATTTCATACATGAAGCGATTACAGTACTATTTCTTTTTACCGGCAAGCATTGTTCTGATCCTTTTTTCCTGCACCAAAAGCAGTTCTACTTCGTCCGCAGCAGACACCAGCGGCAACTGGATCAAACGTTCCGAGTTTGAGGGCAATGCCAGAACAGAAGCCGTTGCTTTTACAATTGGCGATACTTCTTATATAGGCACGGGTTACGATGGTACTAACCGTTACACAGATTTCTGGGCATACGATCCGGTAAAAAATTACTGGCTCCAGCGCGCGCAGTTTCCAGGCGTAGCCAGGAACTCGGCCGTAGGTTTTGCCGTTGGTACCAAGGGTTATATTGCCACCGGTTACGATGGCCTGAACCGTTTGGTTGATAACTGGGAGTATAGTCCTGCAACCAACGTCTGGACAAGAAAAGCCGATTTTGGCGGAACCGCGAGATATGATGCCGTTGCGTTTGGCATTAATGATAAAGGCTACATCACTACCGGTTTTGACGGTGGTTACACCAAAGATCTATGGGAATTTACGCCTACCGGCGGAACCAATAACCAGGGCAGCTGGGCACAGAAAGTGAGCCTTGGCGGAACCAAACGTTCGGGAGCAGTTGCTTTTGTTTACAATAACAAAGCCTATGTTGTAACCGGTATTAATAACGGAACCAATGTAACCGATTTCTGGATGTTCGATCCTTCTGCAGGTGCATGGACGCAATTACGCGACATTACAAATGTCAGCAGCGATACCTATGACGATGATTATACAGATATCGCCAGAAGTAATGCGGTAGCTTTTGTAATCGGCAGCAAAGGATATCTCGCTGTTGGAGAAAGCGGATCTTATATCAAAAAAACATGGGAGTATGATTTTGCAAGCGATACCTGGGCCCGTAAAACCACCTATGAAAGATCAGAAAGAAGCGGCGCCGTTTCCTTTAGTGTAAAAGGACGTGGTTTTGTTGCCTGTGGCAGAAACAGTACCTATTATTTTGATGACATAGATGAATTCCTGCCAGATCAAACCTATAGTGCCAATGATTAAGAAAAACTGGATCTACCTGCTGTTTGCCTTATCAGTAGCACTGTTTGCCTATAGCCGTTTAAACAAAACGGGCAATCATGCCGGCGAAGTAAAGGTTTCTGTAAAAACTTTTCAAAGCGCGGGTGGCTGGGGGTATGATATCTATACAAACGATTCGGTATACATTCACCAGGAAAATATTCCGGCACTGGAGGGCCACGAAGGTTTTGCCACAAAAGAAGATGCGGAAAAGATCGGGAACCTGGCAATGTCTAAAATGAAGCACAGCAAGTTACCTGTGATTACTTTACAGGAACTCGACAGCTGCGGAATCAGCAAATAAGATTTCTTTATTGATCGAATAAAAAAAACTCTTAGCAAATGCTAAGAGTTTTTTTCTATCATTTCATCCAGCAAAGGCCGGTAAGCATTGCCGATAGGTATGATATGCGTTCCTATGGAAATTTCATTTCGGCTGATCGAATCTACCTGGCTCAGCGAAACAATATAGGACCTGTGTACCCTTACAAAATCGTTCGTTGGCAACTTCGCTTCAAAATCTTTCAGGTTTTGCAAAGTGGTCAGCGGTGATAATTTCCCTCGCAGGAAAACCTGCGTATAATCGCGCAAGCCAGACAGGTACAGGATATCGGGTAGGTTGATCTTGATCAGCTTGTAGTCGGACTTAATGAATACATAATCTTTTTTCTCTGCGTTGGCGGTAGATAGTTGAAGCATATAGAATTCTATGTTTTGGATCAATGAAAGCACGCGTTCATAGCTAAAGGGTATGTGTAACCAGGCAAAAATATTCCGGCTGATATCAGCCGAAACCATCACATCTTCCGTGCTCATACAAACAAGTACGGGTACATCTTTCCGACTTTTGATTAATAACGACAGAACGGCTAAAGTAGAGAAGATGATATCACATCCCGTTTCATCCAGGAAAGGTTCCGCTTCGGCAAGGGTAAGAAAAATACCGGCAATGAGTACGCCGGGTGTGGTTTTTAAATAATCCTGTAACAGCAAAACATCATTGCTGTTATCATTCACGATAATGATCTTCCTCATGTTACGCAGTTGTAAAAAATACAATCATCTATAGAACATTTATATAGACCACAAATTCAGAAAGATGCTGACTAACTTAATGTTAAAACACCTGAATAGAGGCTATGAATCGGTTAATCAGATAAACGTTAAGAAGATTAACAATGGAAACAATTGTTAGCATTAAAGACAGCTTAAAGAAATGACTGGAAGAGAGGGACTTAGCAAGAAAAATTAGTACAAGGGGAATAAAAAAACCTCATCACCAGTAACGGTAATGAGGCTTTGTTTTAGCAAGCAACCGTAAAACAAAAACCAAATATTAAAAAACTTTATGAAAGTTAATAATTTTTGGGCGGTTTTCTTACAAATGATATCCGTCGTCGGCCACCAGCTTATCTGAGATCCTGCGGCGTGCGTCTTTGGTATTAAAGGGTTCTACCTTGGTGAATCGTTTCAGGCCTATATGCATCATCCGTAACTCATCGCCATCGGCAAAGCTATTCAGGGCATCCTTACCGGCTTTGTTAATCCGGTCAGCCGCATCGTACAGGTAGGTACGCATGATATCTGCCTGTATGCTGGTAGCAGCTTCACCACGGGCATCGGCCAGTTTCATTACACGTAACAGGGCACTTTCTGCATTATAGGTTTCAATGGCCATATCGGCAATGTTCATCAGTATTTCCTGTTCTTTATCCAGCTGCATCATCAGTTTCTGAACGGCAGCACCGGCCACCATTAAGATGGCTTTTTTGAAATTAGCTACATACTTTTTCTCTTTGGCAAAAGCACCTTCGTCTTCGGAACCAAAATCAGGAATGCTCATCAACTCTTTCTGAACGGCCATGGCAGGCGTCATCAGGTCAAGTTTTCCTTTCATCGCTCTTTTCAGCATCATATCAACCGTAAGCAAGCGGTTGATCTCGTTGGTGCCTTCATAAATTCGGTTGATGCGGCTATCGCGATAGCCTTTTGAGATCAGGTACTCATCGCTGAATCCATTGCCACCATGGATCTGTACGCCTTCATCTACCACAAAATCCAATGCCTCACTTCCATATACTTTCAACATGGAACATTCAATGGCATATTCTTCTGCGGCGCCCAATAAAGCTTCTGCAAATGATTTACCACTTTCGGCCAATGCATGTTCCTGGTTATCGATCCATTTTGCAGTGCGATACAATGCACTTTCGCAAACCCACATACGGATGGCCATCTCAGCCATTTTATGACGGATGGCACCGAATTTCGCGATCGGTAATTTGAACTGTTCCCTTGTTTTGGCATATTGAATAGACGTGGTAGCTGCTCTTTTCGATCCGCCCAAAGCAGCCGCGCATAATTTCAACCGGCCTATGTTAAGGATATTGAAAGCGATCAAATGGCCCTTGCCAATTTCTCCCAATAAATTTTCTACCGGTACTTTGCAATCCTGGAAATACAGTTGAACAGTAGAGGATCCTTTGATACCCATCTTGTGTTCTTCCGGTCCCTGCGTAAATCCTTCCATGCCACGCTCTACAATAAAGCCGGTGAATTTATCGCCGTCGATTTTTGCGAACACCGTATATACGTCTGCAAACCCGCCATTGGTGATCCAGCATTTTTGCCCGTTCAGGAGATAGTATTTACCATCATCGCTCAGCTTGGCCGATGTTTTTGCACCCAATGCATCACTGCCGCTATTGGGTTCTGTTAAACCATAAGCACCCTTCCACTCGCCCGTGGCCAGTTTGGGAATGTATTTCTGTTTCTGTGCTTCGGTACCAAAATACAGGATCGGCAAAGAACCAATGCCCGTATGCGCCGCAACAGCTACTGAAAAAGAATAGCCGCCACCCAAGCCCTCATTTACCAGGGATGAAGTGATGAAATCTTTTCCCAGTCCGCCATATTGCTCAGGAAACGAGGTAGACAACAGGCCTTGCTCACCCGCTTTCTCCAGCAGGGATGGCATCAGCCCCGGCTCCATTTTATCGATCCTCTCAATCACCGGCAGGATCTCTGTATCCAGAAACTGTGAACACATGTCCATCACCATTTTCTGCTCTTCGTTAAAATCTTCCGGAATGAATGTATCGAATGGATTGCTCTCTTTGATCAACCATTCGCCGCCCTTGAGCGCATTGGTTTGTTTAGTGGATTCCATGGTAGGAAAGTTTATTGGTTTGCTAGTTTATTTGTTTATTAGTTTACTGGTAGATTAGGTTATACACTTCCATCAATCCTCTCCCATACTGACCACTCACCATTCACGACTCACGATTCACGTCAGGTTATCATACACTTTCTGAAACACCTGCTTCACTGTTTCTATCTCATCTCTATTCACACCAATCAATGCTTCACTCATGGTTTGGTTGGCAAGATCAATGGTGCGCTCCTGTAATTCCTTGGCCGCATCCGTAAGACAAACCAGGTTAATGCGCCTGTCTGATTTGGAAGGCATCCTTCTTACCAGCTTTTGTTTCTCCAGGTTATCGATCAAACGGGTAATACTGGGTTTGTCGCGAAATGTGCGGTTACAGAGTTCCTGCTGGCTTAAACAATCTTCTTTCCACAAATGATACAATACACTCCATTGTTCAATGGTAATTTCCAGTCCGGCGTTCCTGAAATTCTTCTGCAAACGCCTTGCCACAGCCGTAGAAGCCATGCCGTTAATAACACTGTAAAGCTCTCCTCTCCTGAATTGGTTGTTTGGCATATAGTTAGTTATGCAACTAATTTCAAAATAAGTTCGTTTCTTTGACATCACCAAGAATAAACCCTTAAAATTTAAGAATTGGCAACAGAAGCGCAATGGGTTCCTTTCCGCAATTCCCGGATCCGTTTTTCCCGTTGGGGATACGGGCCGGAATACCTGCTATGCCTGCATGGATACGGCGAAGAAGGGGGTTCTTTTGCCTTTCTCGAAAAGGAGCTGGGCAAACAGTATACGCTTATCGCTATCGATTTCCCCTTTCATGGCGGAACCGATTGGCAGGAGGAGTTTTTGTTTGATCCTCCCGACCTGGTTCATCTCATTCACCAGATCATACCAAACGAAACGCCCATGACCATTCTGGGATACAGCATGGGTGGGCGTGTTGCCCTGCAACTACTGCAACTCATTCCCGGGCAGATCAGGAAACTGGTACTGGTTGCACCCGATGGATTGCACAGGAACAAATGGCAATGGCTGGCTACCCGCACCGGTATAGGCAACCGGCTTTTTAAATGGGCAATGCAGCAACCGGGTTTGTTATTGGGGTTAATGGACCTGGCAGGTAAATTGGGGCTGTACCACAAAAGCCTGATCAAATTTGTGCATTTTTACCTTGATGATGCGGAGCAACGAATGATCCTATACCGACGCTGGACCACCATGCGAAAATTCAAACCAGACCTGGGACTATTGAAAAAAATAATCAGAGATAAAAAGATACCGGTTTCCCTGCTCTTTGGCAGGTACGACAGGGTAATAAGGGCAATACATGGCTATCATTTCAGCAACGGGGCCGAAGCATGGATCAGGGTGGTGGAAATAGAAGCCGGTCACCAACTATTGCGCGAAAAACATTTACCTTCCTTACTTCCTCTGCTGTTTGAATAACAGAAACGTTACTTCCAGTAACCTTTCCCTGTGCAACTCAGTGTCCTCCGTATCTCTGTGTTGAAAAAATTACTCGAAGATGATTTCATTTTTTTTAACACGGAGATACAGAGATTAGGAGTCGCACAGGGAATCCTTAGTATTTATTATCTTTTGGCAACACAGCACGTTAATATTAGCTTTCTTTGTTCTCTATGTACTGGGTGGTTATCATTGTTACGGCTGTTTTGTTGCTGGCTTATTGCTTATTGCTATTACAATACAGGCAATGGTTTCTGCATTTGCCGGAATTTCATCTGCCCAAAGAAACAGCGGCACAAACCAGGTTCACTATTATCATTCCTGCAAGAAATGAAGAGGCCAATATCAGCGCCTGCCTGCTTTCGGTATTGCAGCAAAATTATCCGGCAACGCTTTTTGAAGTGATCGTGATCAATGATCACTCAACCGATCAGACAGAAAACATCGTTCTTTCACTTCAGAAAGAGTACAGTCATCTCAGGATATTGAACCTTACCGATTTATTGGATGGAAAGCTGTTAAATGCTTACAAGAAAAAAGCCATTGAACTGGCCATTGCGGAGAGCAGGGGCGACTGGATCATCACAACCGATGCGGATTGTATGGTAAACAGCAACTGGCTTGCCTTATACAATAGTTATATTATCGAGAAGGACCCTGTTTTTGTAGCTGCGCCCGTTATGTATACCAATACGGGATCTTTTATTTCAATATTTCAGTTACTTGATTTCATCAGCCTTCAGGGCATTACCGCCGCCGCCGTTTCTGCGGGTTATCATACCATGTGCAATGGCGCCAATATCGCTTACCGGAAAGATGTATTTTATGAGATAGGGCAGTTTAAAGGCATAGATCATCTCGCCAGTGGTGATGATATGCTGCTCATGTACAAAATCAAACAGCAATACCCAAAACGATTGGGTTATTTGTTTTCCAAGAACGCGATCGTTACAACGGCACCCATGCCCGACTTGAAAAGTTTTTTCAACCAGCGGATCAGGTGGGCAAGCAAAGCAGACCAGTACCAGGACAAAAGTATTTTCTGGACCCTGGCACTGGTCTATTCGGTAAATGCGTTGTTACTTATTCTGTTTTTCTGGAGCCTGTTAATAGAGGGGGGATTCAATAACTGGCTGGTTTTGATCGCTGCCAAAACCCTGATCGAATTAAGCCTGATGCTCCCCGCCGCGAGGTTTTATCAACAGGCGGGTACTTTGTGGTGGTTTCCAATAATGCAGCCCTTTCATATTGTATACACTGTAATGGCGGGCTGGCTCGGAAAATTCGGAACCTACCAATGGAAAGGAAGGTCCGTTCGTTAGAAGTAATTATTTTACTTCTTCCGTTTCTGGCCACCATGCATACACGATCAAGGGAATTAGTGCAAAAAGCGATAAAATAAAGGATAAAGAACGCTTCATAGGAATTGGTTTTATGTGAGACACTATTTTTTATAATATGTTTAATCCCGAACCGGATATTTCGGCAAAAAAACCCTTTTATTCGGTGAACCCATTATTTCTTAATTTTCGAATGTGTTAATGAAGTACTCATCATCTCCTTTTACCAAACGATTATTAAAGAACAAAGGCGCTTACTTTGGATTGATACTGATCGGGTTAAGTTTGCTGCTTGCATTCTTATGTTATTTTATTTCCCCCGATTCTTCCCCTAATGCCAACCGCATGATCCCTGAAATAGGTAGTAAAAAACCGGGCTTTGACGTTTTATTACTACGCGTTAAAAGGGATAAGCAGGTTACCGAAGCCGGTCTCTTCGGCAGGTTGCTCCATGGCATCGAAGAAAAATACCAGTACGTGCCAATCAATTCTTATGCCATAACAGGTGATAGCCTGGTATATGAAAAGCTGGTTGACGAAAATATCGGTGAGCGAAAAGCTATCCTGGTTTCTGCCACAGGCACACCACCCGTGATCAAAACAACCTATTACCTGGGCACCGATAAATTCGGCAGGGATATTCTGAGCCGGCTAATGATAGGTGTACGTGTAAGTTTAAGCGTAGGCCTGATCGCTGTATTGATCTCATTGACTATCGGGATCGTTTTGGGTGCCATTGCCGGTTATTCCAGGGGATGGATAGACGACCTGATCATGTGGTTCATTAATGTGATCTGGAGCATCCCTACCCTGCTACTTGTTTTTGCCATTACACTCGCACTGGGCAAAGGTTTCTGGCAGGTATTTATTGCCGTAGGTTTAACCATGTGGGTAAACGTTGCCAGGCTGGTTCGGGGCCAGGTGCTTGCTGTTCGCGAGCTGGAATATGTAGAAGCCACTCATGCATTGGGTTATTCGCATACGCGTACTATTTTCAGACATATTCTTCCCAATATCCTCGGTCCTGTAATGGTAATTGCCGCAAGCAATTTTGCATCGGCCATTGTCATTGAAGCGGGTCTGAGTTTTCTTGGCGTAGGCGTGCAACCGCCGCAACCCAGCTGGGGATTGATGATCAAAGAGAATTATAATTTTATCATTACCCATAATCCCATGCTGGCACTAGCACCAGGTATTGCGATTATGTTATTGGTGCTTGCCTTTAATTTATTGGGGAATGGCTTAAGAGACGCCTTGAATGTGAGAGGAAAACTTTAGAATATTGAACAGATCAATAATGAACAAGGAATGTTGAAATGAAATTGATCTCATTCAACATTCCTTGTTCATCTGTTCAATATTCATCTGTTCAATATTCATCTGTTCAATATTCATCTGTTCAATCCCCCCTTCTTGCCAGCATTTCTCTTTCTTCCCGGCATTTTGTATCCAGTAAAATAACCATGCCCAAACACAGCCAGAAAAGGCTTCCTATTTTATCGGTTTCAATCATGTCGCTCAGGCTATTGATTACACCGATCATTACCAGTATGATTCCAACAGTTAGAGAAACATTCCTGTAAAAGCGGCTTTGAAACTGATGGTATAGCTTCTGAATACGTAACAGCATCCCGAAATACAAAATACAAAACAACAATAGCCCAATCACACCCTGTTCAATAGCAACCAGTATAAAATAATTGTGTACCGTAGAATGTTCTTTGTTATCACTAACCCATGTTTCGAAACGTCTTACTGTATAGGGTTGATAATGCGGATAGAAAGTGTTGGGGCCAAAACCGGTAACCGGTTTATCCGCCAGCATCCTGGCGCCTGCGATCCATCGGTAAAAACGTTCGGCGTTTGACACATCTTTCAATGCCACGGTCGCCTGCAAATGTTCACCAAAATCGGTATGAAAAACTGTTTTATCATGATCGGGTGCAAAGCGCATGTACCGGTTATCGGTAACCAGCCAAACAGTTGACAGCAATACACCGGCTACAGCCACCAATACGAACGCGCCCATCCATTTTTTTCTTATCACCCATATCGCTGAAATGCCCGCCAGCAAAGCAACCCAGGCACCCCTTGAATAAGCAAAGAGTAAGCCGGTTAATCCAATTAGCAAGGCAGCCAGGAGCCATTTCTTGCTGGTTTGATGATCCGGCATCAATTTCCAGGCGCACCATCCTACCGGTAAAAGGCATACCAGCATGGATGAATAATTAACATGGTTACGGAAAAAAGGGGCCAGTGTTTTCTGAACCTTCTCAAACGAAAAACCATATAGTGAATGCCGTACTAAAGTTTGCAACACAACCAACAGCATGGGAACCAGTAAACATAGGGCGGCCTTACCGATCCTGCTTTGTGAGGTAAGCAATACCTGCGGCAACACCACAAACGGAATAATATACCAGGTTTTCGCCAGTAAGTATTTTACGGACAAGAGTGGTTCAACAGAATAAAGACAGGAAATCAGCAACCAGAACAAATACACGGCAAGTGCGAGGAACAAGAAATGTTTTTTTAAAGTATCCGGAAACCATTCGGGTCGATGAATCATTTTTATAAATGCAATGCCCGTAAGCAGCATTAAAAAAATCTCATCCGGGAAATCGATGCCCAATTGCGGAGTAATATTTAATTCTGTAGACAAGGGCAGCAATACCAGCAATACCCAGAACAGGGTTTCCGTTTTGGTAACAACGAATTTGTATAAGACGGGGAACAAGATCCATACAAATGGAATAAGAATAAGCAAGGGTTGCTGTAATGTAATCGAGAAAACAACCGCAGCAAAAAAAACAATCACTGAAAGCAATGGCGTATCCCGGTATGGCCATGCATAGCCTTTCATATCAGGCAAATCTTTTTCTGTCGTTAACCAAAACCAATAGGCAGCCGAAAATAAATGAGATGAGGGCTGTGGCCAACAAGACAGCCGGCTTATCCGGCCTTTCCGCATAGGCTGCAGGAGAAGCTGCTTCGAGTATATACATGGCCGGCGGAGCTGTTTGCGCAGCCATATCAAAATCGGCTGCCGTTTTACGGTATTGTTTGATCTGTTCCAGTAATGATTGCATTTGCGCCACCACCAATTGTTGCCTGCTTGCCTGTAGCGCAGCCATACTATCGCTTAACAGGCGGTATTGTTTTTCCAGTGATACAATTCCGGCCTGTAGTTTCTCTTGCGAGAGCTGGTAATTGTTGCGCCAGATACCAGCTTCTGTTTCTTCAATAATGGCTATCGTACGGTTAATGATGTCCGCGGAAAGTTTTTTGTCTTTCGTCCATACCAGGATCTGTAATTGTCCGTTATCCGTTTTTACAAATTTCAAATCTTTCCGAAGCAGTTTAACCGCTTTTCTTCTGAGCACAGGCAAACTATCTCCGGATAATTGATAGTAGTCCTGCATTGAAAATGCATCCACCAGTTTTTCGTACGTAAGATCCATCTCTCCCACACCAATGATGCGATCAAGATCATCACCCGAGCCAAAATAAGAATAGAGATTTTGAACATTGGAGTTGAATAACCTGGCTTTATCAGCCAAAGCCGGGTTGGCAGAAGCCACTGTTGCCTGTGCCTTGTAATAAGGAGGTACAAGGTATACGGTAATACCAGCCACGATGATACTTGCCACAACGATAAACAGGAGGGTACTCCATCTTTTTTGCAGGGCGGCCATTACAGTGATCAGGTTAAGCGGATCGGTTTGCATAAGAGTGAAAATACAATTTATTGTATCAGGATTGTGCGGCTACCACCACATTCCTGTCCAGGCTTTCTTCCAGCGAAATAAAGGTTTCGGTACGTTCAATGCCCTTGATCTTCTGCAGTTCATCATGCAATACAAAACGGAGTTCCTGTATGTCTTTGCAAACGATCTCCGCAAACATGCTGTAATTACCCGTGGTATAATTGAGCCGCACGATCTGTGGGATTTTTTTGAGTTCCTTGGCGACACTGTCGTACAAAGAGCTTTTTTCCAGGTAAACGCCAATGAAGGCGATCACATCATAACCAAGCGATTTGAGATCTACCGATAATTTTTTACCTTTCACTACTTTCAGTTCTTCCAGCTTCTTGATACGTACATGAATGGTACCGCCGGAAACAAAGAGTTTCTTGCCCAGGTCCGCATAAGAGATCTCCGCATCTTCCATCATTTCCTGGATGATCTGCAGATCCAGTTTGTCAAGATTCAATTTGGCACCCATATTTTATCGTTTTTTAGTAATTATTTAATATAATGCCAAATATATTGAACAATATCTATATTATCAAAATATTTATTGAAATAAATATAACGAATAGAGAAAATGGCCTAATATTGTCTTGTCAAACAATGACAGAGTTCTTATATACTGTGGGGTGATGAAATTTTTGGCAGACATGCCCTCTTGTCTCGGGGGTGAGGATAACAGGATAAACGCAGCATAGAGCCACCTGGGTAGCAATATTCAGGTGACCGGGGTCGACCACCGAACTTTGTGCTACAGCTAACTGCCTCGTGGAGGTTCGATCCCTCCCCCTACAGCTTTTAAAAGCCACAAATAATTGTTAATCAATTATTTGTGGCTTTTTTATTTTATGAAAAATCCCCAACTGCTCTAAACCGGTATCACCTGATCTCTGCAGTCGGATTTTGCAATCAAAGCTATGCGCTGATATGCCAAATCCATTTAATTGTCTATAATAGAAAAAACTTGATTTTTTCACTTTAATTTCATTATACTAGAAAAATATTGCGTGCGATATAATTATACTGGAAAATAATTGTATTTTGTGCTTACAAATTGCGATTATAGTGGAAACCCCCATCCATCTCCAAGAGATCATTTTTTCCAGCAGCGATGCAAAACGGTCACGTCAATTATCGCTACTGGAAGAAGAAGGGAGGATTAAAAAAATTGCTCCACGGTTATTCACTGGCAAATTAGACCAGCCTGCTGAAACCTTAATTCGTCGGAACATTTTTACAATTCTGGGTACACAATATGAAGGGGCCATACTCAGTCACCGCTCAGCACTGGAGTACAAACCCACTGATGGAGGCCATCTTTATATAACCTACACCTATACTAAAAAGATCAGTTTACCCGGTATCACCCTCCATTTCTTACAAGGCCAAGGGCCCTTGCCCGCAGATAACCGTCTGATGGGCGAACTATTCGTTTCCCAGGAGGCGCGTGCCTATTTAGAAAACTTGCAAATTTCCCGCCGAAGCGGTGAGGAATCCAAAACACTTCCACTGGAAATCATTGAAGCTAAATTGGACCGAATCATACAAAGCCGGGGGGAGGAAGGTATCAATCAACTTCGGGATACCGCCCGCAGGATCGCGCCGGAGTTAGGCATGGAGGCAGAATTTGATAAATTGAACAAAATCATCAGTGCGCTTTTGGCCACTCATCCGGCTAAAGGTCTGGCATCGGCTTCTGCCAGAGCACGGGCAACGGGCTTGCCATATGATGGGGAACGTATTCGGTTATTTGAAACCTTATTCGCAGAATTACAACAAAGGGAATTTCCCAGGCGAGCAGATAAAAATACCACTGATGCTTCCTTCGGCAATTTTGCGTTCTATGAAAGCTATTTTTCCAACTATATCGAGGGAACCGTCTTTTCTATAGAGGAAGCCAAAGCAATCATTGAAACCCAAACTCCGTTACCCGCGCGCAATGAAGACTCTCACGATGTCTTAGGTACTTTCCAACTGGTTAGCAACCGTCAAGAAATGCGTACAGTCCCTATCTCACCGGCACATTTACTCGATATCCTACGGTATCGTCACCAAATATTGCTGGCGGCTCGATCTTCTAAGCAACCGGGCGCTTTTCGTAGCGAGCCCGTCTATGCCGGCCAGACTACATTTGTTGATGCTGAGCTAATCAGCGGTACACTGATCAGAGCTTATGACTATTACCAGGCATTGAGGACTGCTTTTTCAAAAGCGATATACATGATGTTTATCGTTTCTGAAGTGCATCCATTCCTGGATGGCAATGGCAGAATTGCCCGGGTGATGATGAATGCAGAATTAGTAAGTACAGGGGAATCCAAAATCATCATTCCCACAGTTTACCGAGACGATTACATTGGTGCATTGCGAAGGTTCACACGTCAAGGAGATTGTGATCCATACATACGGATGATGGATCGTGCACATACCTTTAGTGAAAATGTTTATGGAAACAATCGTGATGAAATGGAAAATTATCTTAGAACTTGTAATGCCTTTTACGAAGACAACGAAGGAAGGATATTGCAAGTTATTCCACGAAGTTAAAGGCAGGTAAGGTTTCTTCCAATTGCCCAGACAGTGTTTGGGTAATTGGAGACTTCTTGGAAATCCCATCCAGTGGTCGGAATATCCAGGGTAAATGCTCCTGGTCCCCTTTACTAAATTAAACCAGCTTTTCATACAACCGGTAATAGTATGTTTTATTTACACCCGGTTTAATTACAATTTTGGTCCCTATTTTGCTACAACAAAACTCACCGCAACCCCACCTCCATTCGCCAACACAAAATGTAGCTTACTGCTTGCATCCACCGTTTGTTTGCTGATCTGGTAGGCTTCCGGTTTTTTTTGAACATCGGCATCAGTTGCATCCGCATAAATAGTGGCTATATATTTTTTGCCTTTGTCTAAGAAATTTAAATTGATATCAGTACTCCGACCATGTTCATCAGTAATACTTCCGAGAAACCAGTTGTCTTTTCCTTTTTCTTTTCTGGCGATCGTTACATAATCACCGGGTTCTGCTTCCAGTATTTGTGTATCATCCCAATCCACTGCCACATCTTTGATAAACTGGAACGCATCCATATGCGCCATATAATTTTTAGGGAGATCCGCTGCCATTTGTACGGGACTATACAAAGTAACATACAACGCCAATTGTTTGGCAAGCGTGGTATGCAATTGTCTGTCGGGCGCATAGGATGCATAACCCTTTAATTTAAAGATCCCTGGCGTATAATCCATCGGACCACCCATTAAACGGGTGAATGGTAAAATGGTTTCGTGTTCCGGTGGATTGCCATCATCGCTAAACGCATTGAACTCGTTACCCCGGGCTGCTTCATTGGCCACCCAGTTGGGATAGGTTCTGTGCAGGCCTGTTGGTCTTACCGATTCGTGCATATCAACTGTTACACGATGATCCAATGCTTTCTGTGCCACACGTTCATAATGTGCCACCATCCACTGCCCATCATGGTGTTCACCACGGGGAATGATCCTCCCAACATAACCCGTTTTCACAGAAGAGAATCCGAATTGATTCATGAAACGGTATGCGGTATCTAATTGTCGTTCATAGTTGGTAGCCGAGCCCGATGTTTCGTTGTGCATGATCATAGAAACGCCTTTCAATTTTGCATAGCGGATAATTTCTTTCACATCATAATCCGGGTAAGGCGTTACAAAATCAAATACATTTTCTTTCCAGTTTCCAAACCAGTCTTCCCAACCGGTGTTCCAGCCTTCTACCAGAACACCCTTAATGTTATTGGCAGCAGCAAAATCAATGTATTTTTTTACATTGGTCGTATTGGCACTGTGTTTACCGTTCGGTATCAGTTTTCCATCTTTGGATACACTATCCGCAAAATCAGAATAGTTCCATGTTCCCAGCCCGGTTTGCATTTCCCACCATACGCCTATAAATTTCATCGGTTTGATCCAGGAAGTATTTTTTGTTTTAGCAGGATCGTTCAGGTTCAGGATCGTTTTGGAAGAAAGTATATCTATCGCCTGGTCGCTCACCAAAATGGTTCTCCATGGTGTATGCGATGGTGCATGCAGGTAAGCTTTGTTTCCATACGCATCCGGAACCAGGCTGCTGGTTAAATGATAATTGCTGTTGTTCACACGTAATTGCATGGCAGGATAATTCACCAATGCCGCTTCATGGATATTAATATACAATCCATCCTGCGATTTCATCATCAAAGGTGTTTGTACCGTTTTAGGATCTGGTGCAATGCGTACCGCGATAGAAGTACTCTTCGCTACCATATCCCTGTTATCGATCTCGCTGATCCTGGTTGTTGAATAGGGGTATTCATTCGAATCATAATCGCCCGGTATCCAGAAGGTTTTATGATCCCCGGTAAGGTTGAATTGTGTTAACTCATCGGCCACAATAAAATATTTCAATCCTGCCTGCTTTGGAAATTCATACCGGAACCCAACGCCATCTTCAAATACTTTGAAAACAATATCCAGTAAAAGATTGCTTGTTTTCTGTTTCAGGTGTACTGTTAGTTGCTGGTAATGATTGCGGATATTCTTTACCTCGCCCCAAACCGGTTGCCAGGTTTCATCTGCCTGTTTGGTTTCTTTGCCCATTACTTCAAAACCTGTATGCAGGTCTTTTCCTTCAGTTAAACTGAATCCCATTTCAGAAGCCGAGATCACTGTCTTTTCTTTAAAATAAACAGCATACTGCGGGGTTCCTTTTGCCGTAAGTGAAACATCCAGGCGGATATTTTTCATGGTAAGACTGGAAACTTTTGCATCCTGTGCTTTTGCGGTTTGTATAGCAATCGCAACAACCAGGATAAAGAAGGCTTTTTGGGCAAACATGTGGCAGGCTTTGGTTAATGTGTTAAATATACACTGGTTGCTTGCAAATCAAACTGTGTCGAACTGGCTTTTGTACACCAAAACCACTGCAAACGTTTGCAATTTCAGTTTGGGTGATAAAATTTTATCAGAATCGTTTCTGTAATACTTTTGCAGCCTCATGGGACAAAAAAAACTCATCCGTTTCGAAGCCATCAAACATTTCAGCAATGTGCTGGAATACCCGCAGGATATGCAGGGTAAATGGAACGGATTTTTCAAAAATGACGGAGCCATTACATTAGAACTGGCTTGTGGCAAGGGGGAATATGCAGTGGGCTTAGGCAGGTTATATCCGGAAAGGAATTTTATCGGTATTGATATCAAGGGCAACCGTATCTGGCGCGGCGCTAAAACGGCGTTGGATGATGGGTTGCTGAATGTAGCTTTTATCCGTTCGCATATTGATAAGATTACGGATTATTTCAGCGCCGCCGAAGTATCAGAAATATGGATCACGTTTCCAGATCCGCAATTGCGTGAATCACGTTCGAAAAAAAGGTTGACGCACCCGAAGTTTCTCAGGCTGTACCAGAAAATATTGAAAGAGGGTGGACTCGTTAATTTAAAAACCGATAGCCCGGATCTTTATCGATTTACGTTAGCTGTTATTCGCTTATTCGATCTTGAAATACTGGAAGATACGGATGAGGTATACAAACAGGAGGTAGTGAAGCCTGAACTGATGATCAAAACACATTACGAAAGTCTCGATATTGCCCAAAGTAACAAAGTGCATTATCTCTGTTTCCGAATAAACAAAGAACTTCCTTTGGAAAAAGACGAAATCTTAAAACAATTATTCAGTGAGCCAGGCGTTGATTGAGGGGATTGATTTCTACCATGACGAACATGGTTATATGGTGCTTACAGAAAAGTATCATCTGGACAAAGGCTTTTGCTGCGGGCTGGGTTGCAGGCATTGTCCTTATCAATACGAGTCTGTTCCTGAACCAAAGCGTTCTGAATTATTAGAAGGAAGAAGCAAACTATCACCCTAAAACCGTGCCCCTGTGTCCCTGTGTGAGATTAAATTTACACACGGAGACACTGAGGCACAGTTGGTTTGTAAATACATTAAATTGCTGTTACAAAACTTCTACACATTGCCAGCAAAAAAAGCCACCGGAAAATTAAAAACGGTTTTGCCCAGTGGCAAAAAAGACAGCTCGTTTTTTGAACAGGTATATGATGTGGCACGCCTGATCCCAAAAGGCCGTGTTACTTCTTACGGTGCCATTGCTGCCTATCTCGGAACCAAAATGAGTGCGCGTATGGTAGGATGGGCCATGAATGGCGCATCCAATCTAAAACCGAAAGTTCCCGCACATCGTGTTGTTAACCGAAACGGAATGTTATCCGGAAAAATGCATTTCGCCACACCCACACGCATGGAAGAACTCCTTGCAAAAGAAAAGATCAAAGTAGTAGATGATGTGATCGTTGATTTTGAGAAAAAGTTCTGGGATCCGGCAGTGGAGCTTGCTTGGTAGTAATTGGTTAAAAAGGTTAAAGTAGTTAAAGGGGTTAAAGAAGGTTTGTATTTACTTCTTTAACCCCTTTAACTATTTTAACCAATTAATTACCTATAATACGGACTAATCATCCAATACACCACCGGCCCTGTAACCGCTACATAAAACCACAATGGCCAGGTAATGCGTGCCAGTTTTTTGTGTGCAGGGAACTCTGCGGTTAACCCACGGTATGCCGTAAATAATATTAGGGGAAGGATCAGCGCCGCCAGTAAAATATGCGTGCCGAGAATAAAATAATAGACCATTCTGATCGTACCAACCGCGGTTTTTTCTTCCTCACTTACCAATCCATCATGATTGGTATCGCCAAACTTTGCTTCTCCTGCCAATAGATGGTGCGCGATATAGGATACCAGGAAAAGAACGGATAGCACCAGGGCAAACAACATCAGTTTTTTATGCAGTTGGTAATTCTTATTCTTTACCGAAACCAATGCGGCCACCAGCAATAACGCGATGCCAGAATTGATGAAGGCATTGATCTTTGCAAAAATATGTACATCAAATCCCAGGTCAACTTCCAGCTTATAACGACCGAGTAATACAACGGCACTAAATACCACAACCGAAAAAATTCCGATCAGCCAGGCGGCTTTTTTATCATTCTTTGAAATAGATGCTGCTAACATGTTGTTGGTTTATTTGTTTATTGGTCTTTATTAGCGTTAGGTTAATCGTGAGCGGTGAATGGCCAGTGGTGAGTGGTCAGTAGTGAGTACGTTTGTAGTACCCTATATTTTACTCACCACTCACCAACAAGCGACAGATTAAGCTTAGCCATTTAGTTTTCTGCGGCTCTGCATGTACAGTACAAAAAAGATCACAAGCAATACAATGATCAGCCATAACCAGCTCAGGTCGATGATCTCAGAGAATACGGCGCTCTTTTGTGTTTTATCTTTTTCTAGCATTAACAGGCCGATATCGCGCGCGAGCTTGGAAATTGATATCGAATCAAGGCCGTTATAATAGCCTCTTACCTTGTATTCCTTATCAATCAGCACAAACCGGCTGGTGTGTACAAAATCAGGGCTGATGGGTTCTGTGCTGAATTTATCTACTTTCAGTTCCTCGAAGGCGAATTTGTAAATCGAATCCCTGTTACCTGTCAGCATCCACCAGTTATCGTGGTTTACACCAAACCTGTCGGCATAGGCTTTCAGCACCGGTACACTATCTCTTTGGGGATCTACACTGAATGAAATAAACTGAACAATAGAAGTATCTACCTTCTTACGAAGATCACCGCCACGAATAAATGATTGCTGCAGTTTGCTCATATTGGCTGTAAGCTTTGGGCAAATGCTTCCACAGCTTGTAAAAAAGAAATCTGCCACAATGATCTTTCCTTCTTTATCATACAGGCTTACTGAATCGCCCAGTTGGTTTTGCAGATGAATATTGGCCGTTTTGTGCCAGATACTATCTGTAATCATTTTACCCTTGTCTACGCGGGTAACCACCGTATCCAGCAAATAATGCCTTGGCATATCCACTGCGGTTTCACTGGCGTATTTCAACATCAGGTAACAGGTAATGGGAAGTAACAATGCCACCGCTAGTCCTAACAACGCTTTTTTTGTCATATCAATTAGAGTTCTTAGCTATTAGCTGTTGGTTTTTGGTCTTTGGTTTTGGGTCTTTGGTCTTTGGGGCTTTGGTCTCTAGTCTTTGGCTGTTAGCAGGAAAAATAATTGCTAACAGCCAAAGACCAAAGACCAAAGACTAGAGACCAAAGACCAAAAACCAAAAACCAACAGCTAATAGCTTCTATCATAAAAAAACCATCGCATAAAACGATGGCTTAAAAATATTTGTATTGCACAGCTGCTATTCTTATTCCACCGTTTTTTTCTCAGCAGGTTTTGCTTCTTCGTGTTTCTCTTCTTTGGCTTCGTGTTTGGTTTCTTCTTTTTTCTCTACTTTAATCGTACTCTGCTCCTTAAAGTGAGGATCATACGTATTACGCAGATGACGGAATGAGTTACCATCATACAGGAACGCAATGATGAACCATACAAACAAAGCCAATGGAACCACGATGGTCATGATCAGGTTCTTGATCTCATGTTTCAGGTGCATAAAATACGCAACAATGTAAAATGCTTTGGCCATCATCAGGATAATGATCGCTCCTTTTACACTCAGGCGCATGGTGCTTTCCAATGGCATTCCCATCATCCAGAATCCCAATGCCAGTTCCACAATGGTTAATACCGATAAGATTACGGTTACTTTAATGATCTCTTTTACACCGCCGCCGCTGTGTTCTTCATGTGTTGCTGTATGTTCCATAAATAACTTTGCTTAAGTAATTTGATAATTGATAACTTCCTTAGATCAGGTAAAAACAAGTAAATACAAATACCCATACAAGGTCTACAAAGTGCCAGTACAATCCCGCTTTCTCGATCATCAGGTAATGGCCGCGTTTTTCAAATTTATCCAGCAGCGTCATGATCAGCATAATGATATTGATGATCACACCCGAGAATACGTGAAACCCGTGGAAGCCCGTAATGGTGAAAAAGTAATTGGTAAAATTGGTTGAAGAAGCCGTTCCGTCATGGTTAGGAAAAGGATTACGACCCCACCATGCACCTTCCGCATACAGGTGATTCCACTCCCATGCCTGGCAACTTAAGAAAGCCAGTCCACCGATAATGGTCAGGATCAGGTTGATCACTACTTTGCGTTTGTCCATGTTATGTCCCGCATGAACAGCCAATACCATGGTAACGGAACTGATGATCAGGATAAAGGTCATGACACTCACAAACACCAACGGTGCGTGTACGCCTTCCGGTGCGAACGGAAAACTTCTGAACACCTCATTCGGGTCAGGCCATCCATTGGTTGAAAAACGGATGGTTCCGTAAGAGATCAGGAAAGCGCCAAAAGTGAAGGCATCACTCATCAGGAAATACCACATCATCAATTTGCCGTATTCTACGTTGAAGGGGCTCTTTCCGCCGGTCCACAATTTGGTTGGTGTTGCTGTTGCTGTTGACATGATTATATTCTAAAATTTCGTTACAAAAATATTGGCTAGTGTTCAAAAAAGGTGAATAAACCCCAACTTTTTCTTCAACTATCCTATCCAGTTGTAAAAGATGAACAAATAGATCCAGAGCACATCTACAAAATGCCAGTAAGTACTTACCAGTTCGATAGATAATGGACTGTAGTTTTTTATTTTAACCGCGTATGCTTTAATGAAAATAACCAATAAAGCCACCACACCGCCCAAAACGTGCGCCATGTGCAGCCCTGTGATCACGAACAGGAAAGAAGCGGCCGAATTGCTTTTAGGGCCCGTTAAGGCGATATTGCGCGCTTCCAGGTTCTGGAAACCCATGATCTGCAGCGCCAGGAACAATACACCCAATGCGGCAGTAAGGGTAATAAGCATCCGGTAACGGCCCATTTCCCTTGCTTTAAAGGCTTTGACACTTAAATGAATGGTTACACTGCTCAGTAAAATCACAAAAGTAGAGTACCAGAAAATACGTGGCAGTTCAAACTCGAGCCAGCTGCTCTGGTTCTTTTTTACAATGTAAGCGCTGGTTAAGGCGGCAAACATCATCACAATACTACCCATGGCCACCCATAGGGTAAACTTATGCGGATGAATCCGTTTGGGTTCGTTGGTCTGCACTGCTGTCATCATCACGTATTAATTAGTAATTAATAATTAGTAGTTAGTAATTGGTTGCCGTATTTCGATCCCTCTGTACACAATTTGTTCTTCATAGCCACGAGCTCTGACTTTGAACGATAATTACTAATTACTAACTATTAATTACTAATTATCTAATCTTGTCTGCCAAAAGTGCTAAAAATACAATGGGCAGGTAAATATAGCTGCTGAACATTACCCTTCTTGCGGCCTTTGCATTCATCTCATTATATAAACGGATACTTTGAAAAACCATGAACAGGTTACAGCCGATTAATATCCACATACTCACTTGTCCAGTCATTCCAAAATAGTAAGGCAGTATGCCTACCGGTATCATCAATACCGAATACATAATACCCTGTACCGCGGTAAAACGGGTTGGGCCTTTATCGGCAGGTAACAATTTGAAACCCGCTTTGCTGTAATCGCCATGCGCTACCCAGGCAATGGCCCAGAAATGGGGGAACTGCCAGAGAAACTGTATCGCGAATAAGATCCATCCACCTGCATTCGAAAATTCTTTTCCGTTGGATAGTACCGTTCCCGCCGGATTGATCATATTGGTGGCAGCCACCCATCCGATCAAACAAGGCAGGGCTCCCGGAAACGCGCCTACCAGTACGGCTATTGAATTGATCTTCTTTAACGGCGTATAAATAAACGCATACAGGAACAAACTAAAAGCCGAAAGCAATGCCGCGTTCCAGTTAAACGTATTATCATCTCCCTTAAAGAACCATCCCATCATAAACACGCCCAGTATACCCGCAATAGTTGCAAACGTATACGCTTCCTGCTGGCTCATTCTTCCTGCGGCCACAGGGCGTTTGGATGTTCGCTTCATCATCGCATCCGTATCTTTTTCCACTGCCTGGTTAATGGCGTTGGCACTGCCGGTAATCAGCATACCTGCAATGAATAAGAGCGTGATCATCCACCAGTCGTACTCCACCACATTTGGCGCCAGTAAATAACAGATCACACAGGAGAACACCACGGTAAAACTCAGCGTGAACTTGATCAGCTGAAAATAGTCTTTCACCTTAGACGCCAGTGAAAAAGAAGTGGATGTGTTTACTGTACCTGTCATTTGTATCTGATGAAACTGAATTTAGCATCCGTTAGGACACTTCATTTCATCCTGTTTATCGTAGTCAAAAACAATGCTCCCGGTGTGCGGGAGCATTGCATCTTTCTTTTATAAGCGAAGACCTGTGCGAACACAATTCCTCAAAGATCAATTAGTGATGACTTTCATCTGCTCCAACCGGTGTAGTCTGAGAAATAAAATCTTTCCCATCCTTACCGTAATCGTATGCCCAACGGTGTACTTCAGGAATTTCACCCACCCAGTTTCCGTGGCCCGGACGCAGCGGCGTTGTCCACTCCAATGTATTCGCACCCCATGGATTCAGCGAGGTTACTTTTCTTCCTTTGAAAATAGAATAGAAGAAGTTGAACAGGAACAATATCTGTACAGCGAATACGATCATCGCAACAGTACTGATAAAGCGGTTCAGATCAGCGAATTGCTTGAAGCTTTCCCAGATGCTGTAATCGTAATAACGACGCGGCATACCGGCCAGACCTTCGTAGTGCATGGGCCAGAAAATAAGGTAGGCACCGGCAATGGTTACCCAGAAATGGATATAACCCAAGGTATTGTTCAGGTAACGGCCATACATTTTAGGGAACCAGTGGTAGATACCCGCGAACATTCCGAACATTGACGCAACACCCATTACAATATGGAAGTGGGCAATTACGAAATAGGTATCGTGCAGGTGAATATCCAATGCGGAGTTTCCTAACCAGATACCGGTTAATCCACCCGAAATAAATAAGCTTACAAAACCGATCGCGAACATCATACCCGGTGTAAAGCGGATATTGCCTCTCCACAAAGTGGTTAACCAGTTAAATACTTTGATGGCAGATGGTACCGCGATCAGGAGCGTTAACAATACGAAGATGGAACCGAGGAACGGATTCAATCCCGTAACGAACATATGGTGCGCCCAAACCAGGAAGGCCAGGATAGCGATCGCGAACAAAGATCCGATCATGGCCATATAACCGAAGATCGGCTTGCGCGAATTCACGGATAAGATCTCTGATACCATACCCATGGCCGGTAAGAGAATGATGTATACTTCCGGGTGACCCAGGAACCAGAACAAGTGTTGGTAGAGAATGGCACTACCTCCTTCGTTTGGTAAAGCACCTACACCACTGATGAAAATATCAGAGAGATAGAAGCTGGTTCCGAAATTTCTATCGAAGATCAATAAGATAAAACCTGAGAACAATACCGGGAACGATAATACACCCAATATCGCTGTGAAGAACAATGCCCAGATGGTCAGTGGCAAACGGGTCATGCTCATTCCTTTGGTACGCATGTTCAGGATGGTTGCGATATAGTTCAAACCACCTAATAAAGAAGATACAACGAACAATGCCATAGACACCAGCCAAAGATCCATACCCGTTTTCGAACCCGGAGACGCATCTCCCAAAGCACTTAACGGAGGATAGGCCGTCCAGCCACCACTAAAGGGACCAGTTTCCACAAATATAGAAGACAGCATTACTATGCTGGCAGTAAAAAAGAACCAGTAGCTAAGCATGTTCAGGAACGGAGAAGCCATATCCCTCGCGCCAATCTGCAATGGAATCAGGAAGTTGGCGAAAGTACCGCTTAGACCGGCTGTTAATACAAAGAATACAAGCACGGTACCGTGTGTGGTTACCAGCGCGTAATAAGCTTCTGGTGTAATATGACCGCCTTTGGCCCATTTACCCAGCAAGGTTTCCAAAATAGGAAAACTTGAATCCGGGTAACCCAGTTGCAAACGGAACAGCACACTCATCAAACCACCCAATACAGCCCAGAACATACCGGTGATCAGGAATTGCTTCGCGATCATTTTATGGTCCATGCTGAACACATACTTGCTGATGAATGTTTCATGATGATGGTGTTCGTGGTGTTCACCATGACCCTCATGCGTTGCCACATCTGAATGTGCGTGCAAAACAGCTTCGTTACTCATACTCTGTTTTCTTTAAATGATTCTATTCAACCTGGCGCACGATATCGCACGCCATCTAATGTTACAATTTAGCGGCCACTTTTGTTGCAGCAGCTGATGGTTTTACAGCCAGTTTAGCGCTGTCCGCAGCTGGTTTATTATTTTCAGGATCTTTGTCCGGATTCGCGGTCAGGTATTGAGGCTTCATTTTGGCCATCCAAACATCGTATTCCTCCTGGTCTACCACTTCAATAATACCTCTCATTGAATAGTGGCCGTTTCCGCACATCTGATCGCAGCTGAGCTCGTATACAAAGTTGGGATTATGCGTTAATTCCGCCATCTCTTTGGTTGTATACTTAGGCGTAAACCATAATGTGGTAGGGATACCCGGTACCGCATCCATTTTCAAACGGAAATGAGACAGGCCCACATCATGTATTACATCCCTTGAACCAATGATCAGTTTTACGGGGCGGCCTTTCACCAGCACCATTTTATCATACATAATATCATCATGGCTCAAAGGATCTTCCCAGATAATACCTAAGGAATTGTTGCCTGCATCATCAATGTTCTTGTAATATTTTTTTCCAAAAGCCCCGTCTTTACCCGGATAGCGAAACATCCAGTTAAATTGTCTGCCGGTTACTTCCACCACCATGGCTTCTTTGGGAGGTTCGCCGGTGAAGAGGAACCAGTTGCGCAAACCGATCACTACCAGCACGGTTAATACAATGGCTGGTACAATGGTCCACAAAACTTCCAGTTTATTATCATGCGGGAAGAAATACACTTTGCGGTTTTCATTCTCCTGGTATTTATAGGCGAACCAGAAAAGAATGGCCTGTGTAGCGATGAACACGATACCGGTTACCGCGATCGTGATCCATAACATGGAATCCACGCGGGAGCCTTCCACACTGGCCGAATCAACTGCTAACAGGGTCTTACCTAAGTAAAGTTTGTTGCAATACCAAACACCGATCATACCCAGTATCATAAAGCTCAGCATCAGAAAACCGTTGATCTTGTTATTCTGTTTACGGCTTATATCCTCGCCTTTCAGTACCGATACATATTCGCTGGCTTTGGCGATCTGGAAGATCACAACAAAAATCAGCACAATCACAGCTATGGTTAAAAAGATTGTCATAACGCTATCAATATTATCTTAAGTCTAACAATTATTCTTCTTACTGCTGAACGCTAAAGGCTGAACGCCGAACGCCAAAAGCGTTATGCGTTTCGCATTGAGCGTTCCGCATATTTACACCTGGTGAATAATACTTTCTTTCAGGAACGGGTGGTGTTTTACAACCAGCGGCTTGCTGGCCAGTGCACGTCCTACAAAAAGTATCATCAATCCTACAAAGAAACTCAGGATACCAAAATCAAGCCAGCCAAGGTTTACATGTTCTTTCGATAAACTTCCCATTACCATCTGGTAAAAATCGATCCAGTGACCAAACAAAATCAATACAGCCATGAAAGTCATCAGCGTATAATTTCTCTTGGTTGCCCGTTTCATCAGGATCAGGATCGGGCAAACGAAATTGATGATCAGGTTCAGGTAGAAAATACCTTTGTATGGTCCATCAATCCTGTGTTTAAAGTATACGGTTTCTTCAGGAATGTTTGCATACCAGATCAGCATGAACTGCGCGAACCACAGGTAGGCCCAGAAAATAGAAAACGCGAACATGAACTTACCGATATCCTGCAAGTGTTCCTGGTTGGTTAGTTCGAGGTAGCCTTTGTTCTTCAGGTAAATTACCCATAAAGCGATCAGTGCCATACCTGATACAAAGGTACTGGCGAATGTGTACCAGCTGTACATGGTAGAGTACCAATGCGCATCGATACTCATCATCCATAACCAGGGAATGGTAGAACCCACGGTGAGGGCAAACCAAACGGTAAACAGCGCAGCACGTACGGTACTTCTCCAGATAAAACTGGCACCGGTTTGCTGGTCCATCGGAGCCTTATCGGCTTCATTGGTAATCTGGCGCATTCTCCAGCCCAGTAAACTCCATAAGCCAATGGCGAGGGTGGTCCAGATAATAAAGAACTTGGCATTCAGGAAACCTGATTTACCGGATAAGATCGGATCTTTTGCAACCGCATCAGTATCCAGCCAATGATAAATATGGTGTTTATCGCTAACGACAACATAGATCAATACAACAAAAGTGATGGCTCCAAAAATGGGTACCATCGTAGAGATCGCTTCGGTAACCCTGCGAAAGGTCATTTGCC
Organism: Bacteroidota bacterium; assembly: GCA_040390405.1. Classification (GTDB taxonomy): domain Bacteria; phylum Bacteroidota; class Bacteroidia; order Chitinophagales; family Chitinophagaceae; genus Sediminibacterium. The sequence continues at coordinate 476,467 of JAZJYJ010000008.1, read as the reverse complement.
AGCCACCCATGGCCAATGTAGTAACACAGATAAAGAACATGCTGGCATTACAAACCAATGTCCAGAAGATTGTGTTGTACATCAGGGTTCCCCAGAAATGTGCCTGTTCGTGTTCATCAGAGCTGAAACCTTTGGTAACAGCGCCGATCACCAATGCAACCACGCCAATGCCGATCAGGGCCATTGACCATGTTTTCATTTTCCCGGGAATCTCAAATTGCTGTCTGATAGATGCCATCTTTATTCTTTTATATCAGTTAGTACGTTTCTCCAGCTTTTCAGCAGAAGGATGAATTATTTTTTCGCGGTTGCATCAGCTGCTGCCGCTGCTTTTGCCGCCATTTGTTTTGTTTTGATGTAACGGATCACCATCCAGCGCTGCTTACGGCTCAGCTGCGATGCGTACGATCCCATCTTATTCTTACCATAAGTAACAGAATAGAACATCTGGCCTTCCGGCATTACAGAAACCACGGCATCACCCACCAGGTTTTTAGGCGCAATCGGGTAAGGACCCGCTCCATCTTTATACAATGGGCCATTACCATTCAGTTTGGGTCCATGACAGATACCGCAGTTGATCAGGTATAATCTTTCCGCTTCTGTAGCATCAGTGGCAGACAAAGAATCGATCGGACTCTTAACCTGTTTGGATGCGGCATAATGAGAAGTGTCTGTACCCAGGTCTTTGGCGATAGGGAAAGGCATGTCTTCTTCGCGCGAAATGGTTCCGGCTACAGGCATGTTGTTGTAACTGATCCCTTTCTCTGCCAGGTTGCTGTGGTCTGCATAGGTTTCATAAGCGCGGCTGTAAGCCATATCCGGCATGTAAACATGACCCGGTGTACGTTTTACATCGCTGCAGCTTACGATGATTACCGCGGCAGACAAAACAGTTATGATTGATAATTTCTTCATCATATATCTATTCTAAAAAGTAATATTAAGCGGCTACAATTTGTTTGTTTTGAAATGGTACTTCATCCTTGTCGTAGCGACCCAGCCACCAGCCATCTTCCGCTACCTGCACATCCGTTTCAATGGCTCCGTTGGAAGACAGGAAATTTTTCAGGTCTTCTGTATTGGTTTTTTCTGTGCACTCGATCACCATCACAAACATGTCATCCGTAGCGCGTGCATGAAAATGGTGCTTCTTCACAAACGGCGCGATCTGGCAGAGATAACAAAAAGTCAATACCATCCCTACCGCTGAGAACAATACCGTTAACTCGAAAGTAATGGGTATCCAGGCCGGCAACGCAAAGTGTGGTTTACCCCCAAAGTTCAGCGGCCAGTCTTTTGCAAGGATCCAGCTGATGCATCCCAATGCTGTTGAAGTACCGGTAATACCATAGATAAAACCGGCCGTATGCAAACTGGTTTCTCTCAAACCCAGCGCATGATCCAGTCCGTGCACCGCAAATGGCGTATACACATCATGAATCTTATAACCCGCCGTACGAACTTTCTTCACCGCAGGAAATAAAACAGCTTCATCATCAAAGCAGCCTACTACGAATTTCTTTTTTGCCATATTTTATTAATTAGACAATTTGACAATTTGAAAATGGATGCTGTTCGTTATCCATAATCATTTTCAAATTATACAAACCATCATTTTCAAATTTTCAAATTAGCACATTGCCACATTCTATATTTAATGCGCGTGTTCGTGAACAAACTCCTCAACACCCTGCTCTTCAATCTTGCCCATATTGTCTTTATAGTTCTCACCCGATGTTTTCAATACATACTTGATCTCGGCAATAGCGATCACAGGCATGTATTTCGCAAACAGGAAGAAGCAGGTAAAGAACAATCCGAAAGTACCGGCGTAAAAACCAACTTCCCAAATGGTAGGGCTATAGTATACAGACCAGCTCGATGGCAGGTAATCGCGGTACAGTGATGTAACGATGATCACAAAACGCTCGAACCACATACCGATGTTTACAATGATACTCATGAAGAAGGTTACGAATAAATTCCTTCTCATTTTACGGAACCAGAAGATCTGCGGACTCAATACGTTACAAGCCATCATACCCCAGTAGCTCCATCCATAAGGACTGAACAGGTAAGCACGGCTGTACCAGAAAGTGTATCCTTCGTATTTGTTCTGGCTGTACCAGCCCATGAACAATTCGGTCAGGTAGGCGATACCTACAATGGAACCGGTTAATACAATTACTTTATTCATCGCCTCGATATGACCGAGGGTGATATAATCTTCCATTTCAAATACTTTGCGGATGATCACCATCAAAGTCTGCACCATGGCAAACCCGGAGAAGATGGCACCGGCAACGAAATAAGGAGGGAAGATAGTGGTATGCCAACCCGGAATTACCGAGGTAGCGAAGTCGAAGGATACAATCGTGTGTACAGACAATACCAGTGGTGTACTCAAACCGGCCAGAACCAGTGAAAGACTTTCATGGCGCTGCCAGTGTTTGGTAGAACCACTCCATCCGAAAGAGGCAACACCATATAAACGCTTGCGCAGTTTGGTGAAAGCACGGTCGCGAACCGTGGCCAGATCCGGAATCAATCCGCTATACCAGAATAAAAGAGATACGGTAAAATAAGTAGAGATCGCAAATACATCCCATAACAGCGGTGAGTTAAAGTTCACCCACAGCGGGCCTCGTGTATTTGGATAAGGTAATACAAAGAAAGCCATCCACACACGACCCATGTGCCAGATCGGGAACTGGCCCGCGCACATTACCGCAAAAATGGTCATCGCTTCCGCCGCACGGTTTACACCTGTTCTCCATCCCTGGCGGAACAGCAACAGGATGGCCGAGATCAGTGTACCGGCGTGACCGATACCTACCCACCATACGAAGTTGGTAATATCCCAACCCCAACCAACGGTCTTATTCAGGTTCCACTGGCCGATACCATAGGTTACATCCCTGTAAATAGAATAGACACCAAACAACAGTAAGGCAACCGCTATGTAAAAGCCGATATACCATAGTTTGGTTGGCTTCGCTTCAATAGGGCGAACGATGTCTTCTGTAACCTGGTGATAGTTTTTATCGCCATTCACCAATGGTTCCCTAAGCTGTGATTCGTACTTTAAATGCATCTGGTCTTGTTTATTAGTCGATGGACCATTGTCGATAGTCCACTGAATTTTTTATTGAATCAACTTTTGTTCTCTATTCAACTTTCTCTTCCCCGTCATTGCAAGGAGCCTGCCTGTCGGCAGACAGGGAACGACGAAGCAATCTCATCATTACCTGGACCTCTCTATTCGGAACTCAGGCTGCTTCGTTCCTCGCAGCGACGCTCTTATGCGTGCTCCTTTTTCGTGAATGGTGAGACGTGAATCGTGAGTATTGTATTTCCTCACTCACGTCTGACGACTCACGCTATGAATGCGCTCCTTCGTGTTTTTCCGCGCCTGCATGTTCCTCTTCTTCCAGGTTACGCACTTTTGCCATATAAGTAACATTCGGCAAAACGTGCAGTTGCTCCAGTACATAGAACTGGCGGTTCGGATTTTCTACCCTTACCTTGCTGATGGCACTGTGCTTATCGTTGGCATTACCAAAATTGATGGCGTTGGTAGGACAAGCCTGCTGGCAAGCCACTTTAATATCGCTGTCAACCATTGGCCTGCTTTCTTTCTTCGCTTTCAGTTTGCTTTCCTGTAAACGCTGAACACAGAAAGAACATTTTTCAATTACACCACGTGAACGTACGGTAACATCAGGGTTCAATACCATGCGTGTCAGATCATCGTTCATATCCAACACCACATCGTTTACAATACCGCGCTGGTTATCAGGGAAGCTGTCTGCCCCGCTGTAATCGGCCCAGTTAAAGCGGCGTACTTTATACGGACAGTTGTTGGCACAATACCTTGTACCGATACAACGGTTATATGTCATCTGGTTTAAACCTTCCGAGCTGTGGTTGGTTGCTGCTACCGGACAAACGTTCTCACAAGGCGCATTATCGCAGTGCTGGCACATCAGCGGTTGGAATACCACGTTCGGGTTGTCCATATCGCCGCTGAAATAGCGGTCAATACGTAACCACTGCATTTCGTGACCACGCAATACTTCAGGTTTACCAACAATAGAAACGTTGTTCTCCGCATTACAGGCCACTACGCAGGCCGCACAACCGGTACAGGTATTCAGGTCTACGCTCATACCCCATTTAATACCGGGTCTGTCGTACACAGGATAGCTGGTTCCCTGGCTTTCATATTTCTCCAGGCCGCCCCAAGGTTTCAGTTCCGCTTCACGTTCGTCGCGGATCTCGGTTGGGTCTTTTTTGTATTCGGCCAGTGTTATTTCTTTCATTACCTCGGTACGGTTACCTTGCGCGGTATCGTAACGGCTATGGGTTTGTGTTAAGGCAACCGGGTATTTCTCGTCGGTAGCTGCGATGGTAACATCGGTATTAACAAAACTTACCGTTGCACCAGTTAAGGTGGCGAATGGATACGCGTTCTTACCGGTACCCACCACTGCTTTACCCAGTTTTTCACTGCGCCCGTAACCAACCGCGATGGCAATGGTATTGGGATGTGTTCCCGGGATAATCAATGCAGGTAATTCTATGCTTTTACCGTTAACGGTAACTTTTACAACTTTCTTCGGAGGGTTTACTTCGTAAGCATCTGCCTGTCCGCCATTGTTCAGATCAATGTTCAGCAGGGTTCTTGCCATAGCAGGAGAAACGATCACATAGTTATCCCATGTGGCACGTGTAACGGGATCAGGTAACTCTTGTAACCATGGGTTAGAAGCACCTTGTCCGGCACCGATCCCTATTTTCTCATACAATACCAGTTCAACTGCTCCGCCTTTTTTTCCGGAAGTAGCTGCTGTAACCGCTGCCGCTACGGATGCACCATTGAAAGAAGCACCGCTTAAGGTTGCCGCTGCCGGATTGATCACGCCATCCTGCAAAGCTTTGTTCCAGCCCGTTTCACCACCGATTTTAGCGCTCCAGAAATTCTTCAGGAAGCCCAGGTAGTCAACAGAAGCACCGCTCCATTTCAGGAGACTGTCCTGCCACTGGCGTGTTTTGAACAAAGGATAAATGGTAGGCTGAATGAAAGAGTAATGACCCGCTTTCGCTTCGGCATCACCCCAGCTTTCTAAATAGTTATGATCAGGAACCGCAAACTTGCATAACTCAGTGGTTTCATCCACTTTGGTATTGAAGGAAACGGTTGTTTTTACTTTTTTGAGTGCCGCTTTGAACTTCTCGGCATCATACCAGCTGTATGCCGGGTTAGCGCCGTGTATCAGTAACGCGTTTACAGAACCCGCATTCATGTCTTCCACCAGTTTGGCGAAGTCGGCATCAACCCCCTGGCGTGTATTGGAAGGAGCAGACCAATCAATGGTTTTACCACCGGCACCAACGGCTTCGTTGATGGCGTTTACGATGATCTGGATATTTACATCATTGCTTCCGCAAACCACCAAAGCCGCGCCTTTATTGGCGTTCAGGTTTTTGGCCGCTTTTTCGATACCGGCTTTCAGTTTGGCATCGCTGATGTTTACAGGCTGTCCGTTTACGGCGCTTAACAATGCCGCAACCACCGCACCTGTTTCAGATGGGCGGTGTAAATATTTTTCATCAGCGTTAGAACCTGTTAAGCTGGCTACACTTTCAAAATGAATGTGCTTGCTCATTTCAGGATTCTTCTCGTCTAATTTTTTACCGGTAGCATATTGTTTCGCAAATTCAACCGGGCTCAGCCAGGTTCCGAGGAAATCGGCACCGATGCTAACGATCGCTTTCGCGTTTTCGAAATGGTAGGAAGGGATGGCTTTCTTTCCGTGGGTAGCTTCATTGGCCAGTAACAATCCGCTGTAAGAAACCGCATCATAAGTTACGTGGCGGCTGCCCGGGTATTTGGCCAGGAACTGCGCAATGGCTTCTTTGGTAGAAGGAGAAGTGATGGTGCTGGTTAATACAACCACCGGTCCGGAGATAGCAGCGGCCACGGCTTTATCGATCGCTTCAAATGTTACTTCCTTGCCATCAATGGTTGGAAAACGTAAACGCGCTGTATCATACAGATCCAGCACAGAAGCCTGCACACGGGCAGAAGTACCGCCTTTGGTGATAGGGCTAAGATCGTTACCTTCTATTTTAATCGGGCGGCCATCGCGTACTTTGGCCAATACGCTTACCACATCTCCATCCTGTACATACGTGGTGGCGTAGTATTTAGAAACACCGGGTACAACATCTTCCGGTTTATTCGCAAAAGGAATGGCCTTTTTTATAGGCATTTCGCAGCTGGCAGCTACAGCAGCGGCAGCGGTACTGAAACCGAGGTACTTTAAAAAGTCTCTTCGTGGTGCTTTCGCATCTAAAAAGCTGGTGCTTTCCTCGCTTACAAAAGGCAGTTCTTCCTTGAACTCATCTTTCACATCTTTATTGTAAGCTTCAGACTGATTCAGCTCTCCAAAACTTTGCCAGTGCTTTTTTTGCTCCATCTTCTTAATTTGAAAATTTGAGAATTTGAAAATTTGAAAATGCAATTAGCTAATTCAATTCTCTCTTTCTTATTATGCTTAATTTTTTTATTGCCTTCTTGAAGATTTGGATGAATAGAGAATTTAAGAATGAATCATTTTCAAATTTTCAAATCCCCAAATTTTCAAATTGATTAATAGTGACATTTCTGACACTCGGTACCACCAATTTTTTCAACGGTAATTCCTTTGGTGCTATCGATCTTACCACTCTTAAGGTCCTGGTGATATTTCTCGTAAATACTGTAGAAACCATTGTCTTTGAACTGCACTTTGGTTTCGCGGTGACAGTTGATACACCAGCCCATGCTCAGGTCGGCAAACTGTTTCACTTCGTCCATTTTCTGGATCTCTCCATGGCAGGTCTGGCATTGCACCTGTCCTGCTTTTACGTGCTGTGAGTGGTTAAAATATACGTGGTCGGGCAGGTTATGGATACGGGCCCATTCGATGGGTTTTGCCTGGGAAGCATCCCATGGTTTGCCATCTTCATAGCCTGCGTATTTGTATAATTTCTGGATCTCAGCGGTACCATTCACTTCCTGACCCTCTTCTGTGAAGATCTTTTCGCCCTTGTATTCATTGATGGCCATATGGCAGTTCATACAAATGTTTACAGAAGGGATGGTTGCCTGTTTGCCCTGGTAAACACCGATATGGCAATACTGACAGTTGATCTGGTTAATACCGGCGTGTACTTTATGTGAATAGTAGATAGGCTGAATAGGTTGGTAATCTTTGCTGCGGCCCAATGCCATAGCGCCTTTAGAAGTTAAGTAACCACCTACCACGAACAGGATCACGGTAAGCATGGCGATATAACTCTTGTTTCTCCAGAAAGGAACCGGCTCGGCAACATGATGCCCTTCGCGCTCGTCGGCTAATTTCTTAAGATTGGCATTTACCTGTAATAAGATCAGGGCAACAACGGCCAGGATCAGGGTAAGTACACCGAATAATAAAGTATTGTCTCCTTCAGCGCTTTTTGCGTCGGCAGGATTGGCAGAAGCAGCAGGACCAGCGCCAGCGGCAGGAACGGTTTTCACATAATCCAGGATCGCATCAATGTCTTTTTCAGCCAATGCGGGAAAAGCCGTCATTAATACCGGGCTATACTCTTTCAACAGGTTGGCCGCATAGGCATCCCCTTTGGCAAAGCCGGCAGGGTTTTTTACCCAGGCGTGCAGTTTTTTCCTGTCACCTCCCCAACGGTCTTCAACACCGGCAAGGGCCGGACCGGTTACTTTCTTGTTAACTGCGTGGCAGGATCCACAATTCGTCTGGAAAAGCGTTTTCCCGTCTTGCGCATTTGCTGAAGTACCCAAAGAAAAACTCAGGAAAAGGATGGTTCCGATGAAATTGGTCTTGGCGAAACGTCTAAAAGATATCATATTCACAAACTGTGGTTCTTGGTGTGGAAAAATATCCGTGAACGGCTGCAAAAATATGACAGGAAGCTGACAAAAACTCCACGAACGGAAAATTTTTTTATCCTTGTCTGGCTTGCGTTTCAGCGGATTGCGGAAAGATTGTTTCAAATACCGTCATGCTTTTTGTAATGATATTGATTAAACACGACGATTGTAAAGGTCTAAAAAAATTACTCGGAATTTTATCTCATTTTTGAGGCATGTTTAAACGCCTTCAGGAAAAATGGGGAGTTAGCACCCGCCAGTTCTGGATCCTTTTCATCGTATTTGGTCTTACAGGTACCACTACCGCCATCCTAACCCGTTACATTACCCTTTGGTTAGGCGTTGATGCAAGCTCACATTGGGCATTGAAACTGGGTTTACGATTGGGAATGCTGGTATTTGGCTACCAGGTTATTCTTTTGATCTATGGCGCATTACTCGGACAATGGGCTTTTTTCTGGAAATATGAGAAGAAACTGCTGAAGAAGTTAGGAGTTTGGAGTCTGGAGACTGAAGTTACTCATCAACTCCATCCCGCCAACGACGGAACAGATTCCAGTCTTCAGTCTCCAGTCTCCATCCCGCCAACTGCGGGACAGTCTCCAGTCTCCAGACTTCAGTCTCCAGACTCCAGTCTCCAGACTAAAAAAATCGCCATTTTCGCATCCGGCACAGGAACTAACGCAGAAAAGATCATTACCCATCTGAAAAATCATTCTTCTATCCAAGTTGTGCTTGTGGTATGTAATAAACCCGGTGCCGGTGTATTGTCTATTGCCGCGGCACATCGTATTCCAACCTTATTAATAGAGAAAGAACCTTTTTTCAGGGGCGACGCTTATTTACCTGCACTGGCTAAGTATGGGGTTGATTTTATAGTACTGGCCGGTTTTCTCTGGAAAGTGCCGGATGCCCTGGTTGTGGCCTTTCCAAAAAAGATCATCAATATACACCCCGCACTATTGCCCAAATACGGTGGAAAGGGCATGTATGGAATGCACGTACACGAAGCCGTTATCGCCGCGGGCGAAAAAGAAAGCGGCATTACCATTCATTATGTGAACGAACATTTTGATGAGGGTGAACCCATCTTCCAGGCCAGTTGCGTTATAGAACCCGCCGATACCCCCGAAACCCTCGCGCAAAAAGTGCATGCGCTGGAACACCGCTATTTTCCGGAAGTGGTGGAGAAAGCGGTAAATGCCGTTTGAATATTGCTTTCACCATTGTTGGTGTTATGACTTTCCACTTGCTGCTATTTTCGCCACAGATTCACTGATCGCCACAGATTTTTTTCTACTAATCTGTGGCGGATGCATTTCTTCCGAACACCTGTGGTGTTATCACCAACAACGGCGAAAAATGCCACCGGCCTCCGTGCACCTCTGTTCCTTTGTAGCTCCGTGTTGAAAAACACACCCGAAGTAAGCATTTCTCTCACCACAGACCGGCAGGCAGAGAACCAAGTTGCACGGAATTATGCATCTAAACTATGATAATCAATAGGTTACAATAATAATGGGTTGCACCGGCAACTACAGGATCTGCGGGATTGTACCATACCTGGTTCGGTATTACTTCAGGGTAGCCCCACAGTAAGTCCACATTAACTCCACAGTAACTCCACATTAATGTGGAGTTACTGTGGAGTTAATGTGGACTTACTGTGGGTTTAATACGAGCAAAACACGAACCAGGTACGAACCATATACGGGTAACCCATGGCACATTTAACGCTTTTACGGGTTGTGCCTGTTTAGAAGGCAGGCATCTCGATTTCTTTTAAAAATAAAGGCGGCAGCATTTGCATTAACGGATATCTTCTCTATCTTAACAGTCTTCCTGTTATTTAATTGTAGCCCCTCTATATATAGATCCAATATTTCCCGGCAATTCGATTTTTATTTAACCCAACCCTGCTTATGTCAAATCCATCCTTGCGCAAGGCAGCACTGCTTGCATTGGTTATCCTTGTTGTATTCTTTTCCTTCTGGGAATACCACCTGAGATCCCTGAACAATGGTCTTTCTTACGACGATGGTCCCGAACTATGGACCCAGAAACGTTCCGAGGTTTACCTTCCTTCAGATAAGGCAACCGTGTTGATCGGCTCATCCCGTCATAAGTATGATATCGACATCAATACCTGGCAATCCATTACCGGCGAGCGTGCCATTCAACTGGCATTTGAAGGCACTTCGCCCATGCCCGCACTGAATGATCTCGCCAACGATTCGCTTTTCAAGGGCAAGCTGGTAATTGATATTACGGAAGGCCTGGTATTCAATACCTCGCCTTATAACATGCAAAGACTTACCAAAGCCCTTGCTTATCGTAGAAAAATAACGCCCGCACAACGGTTCAGTTTTGAAGTGAACCACCTGCTGGAATCGCAACTCAGTTTTCTGGACAGGGATTTTTATTCGCTGTCGGCCATGATCAACAGATCTGGTATAATACCTCCGAGAGCTGGTGTAATGGAAGAGCCTTTGTTTCCGATTGAATTCGGCAGGGTTAGTTTCGACCGTCAGGACCTAATGACGGACCAGTTTGTAAAAGACACTACCCTTCAGAATAAAGTAAAAGGCATCTGGAATTTCTTTAGCAAGATGGCCATGAAAGAGCCGCCTATGTCGCAACAAACGACCGATTCTATTTTGATGGTGATCAAAACAGATGTAGACAAGATCAGGGCTCGCGGGGGGCAGGTATTGTTTGTGAGAAGTCCTTCCAGTGGTCCTTACTGGGGTGGAGAACAGCATGTATTTCCAAGAGAAAAATTATGGGGCCGTATCTTATCGATGACCGGATCGCCCGGAATTCATTTCGCGGATTATCCATCGCTCGCAAATTTTCAATGTGTAGAATTTTCGCACCTGTCTCCTGCTGATGCAGTCCTGTACACTAAAAATCTTTTGGCTGTAATGGAGCAGCAAAAAGTATGGGCGGGTTCCGGCAAACTGGCTTCCAAATAAATTCCTAATTCTGTAAAACTGTTACCATGGTTTTCAACTCATATACTTTCATCGTTTTTTTCATACTCATGCTTTCCCTCTACAATCTTCCCATCCCGTGGAAGTCGAGGAAGGTGATCCTCTTACTGGGTAGTTATTTGTTTTATGCCGCATGGAATCCTCCTTTTATTTTACTGCTCTGGCTTTCCACGCTGGTTGATTTTTTTGTGGGCCGCGCCTTGTATACACAGGAGAACAAACACAAAAAGAAACTGCTGCTGGTGGTGAGCCTGATCGGCAACCTGGGGATGCTTTGCTTTTTCAAATACGGTGGTTTTTTGCTGGAGAACTTTGTAGCACTTTCCAATTCGATCGGCTTCCATTTTCATCCGGCCAAGCCAAATATTATTCTGCCCGCCGGTATTTCGTTCTATACATTCACCACACTTTGCTATACCATTGACATGTATAAGAAAGAAAGCAAGCCGGTGAAATCGTTTTTAGATTTTTCACTGTTTGTTACTTTCTTCCCGCACCTTGTTGCCGGCCCTATTGTTCGTCCGCCGCAATTGGTACCGCAGTTTGAAACGCCCAAGAAAGCTACACAGCAACAGTTTTTACAGGGACTGTTTTTATTATCGTTAGGCCTGTTCATGAAAGTGGTGCTGGCCGACAGTATGCTGGCCTCACCGGCCGATACGGTATTCAGTTCGCACCAGGCATTACATTCGCTGGATGCATGGATGGGATTGCTGGCATTTTCGGGGCAGATCTTTTTTGATTTTGCCGGTTATTCAACCTGTGCCATTGGTGTAGCGGCCTGCCTGGGATTTGTATTACCCGAGAATTTTAAATATCCCTATGCGGCTACCGGCTTCTCCGATTTCTGGAGGCGATGGCATATCACTTTATCATCCTGGCTGCGCGATTATTTATACATACCGCTGGGCGGAAACAGGAAAGGTGTTGTTCGCACCTATATTAACCTCATGATCACCATGCTGCTGGGCGGATTATGGCATGGCGCCAACTGGACATTTGTTGTTTGGGGCGCTTTACATGGCTTGTATTTATGTGTAGAAAAACTGATACAGGATTTCAATAAGCCAAAACTACAGATGGCTACCGCAGGTTCTGAACACCGGATTGTACAAAATGGATTTTCTCTTCCTGCCGGGTTACAAAAAATGATATCCTCGGGTTTTATAAAAGCCCTGTTTGTTTTTTTCCTGGTCAATGTAACCTGGGTATTTTTCAGGGCGCCTGATTTTACTTCGGCATGGCGTTTACTCGTTTCCCTGTTTACGAAAGTGCCCGGGGGGGCTGTGGTGTTAACCAATTTTAATATTCTTGCGGTTATCGTCATCATAACCGGCATGCTGATCTTTCACTGGCGCATGCGCAATACCAGTGTAGTGGCCACGATCGCAAAAATGCCTTTCTGGTTATTGGGTTTGGTTTGGGCTTTGCTGCTTGGGTTGCTTATTCTTAGCCAGGAAAGCAGTGGGTCGTTTATTTATTTCCAGTTTTAGGAGTTGGTTTTTTAATTCTTGCTGCATACTTAGCCAGGTTGTTTTTTTACCGCGAAGACGCAAGGACGGAATGGTACGCGAGGTTTGTTTCGATAAGCCACTTAGCGAACCCTTGCGTCCTCGCGCCCTCGCGGTTAATTAATAAACAATATCCTATTCAAAAAGTTATATTGGCCACCCCCCATTTGCTATTGCAAATAAAAAATAGTAACTTTTACTGACTGTTCTCCGTTCGCTGAACAGCAGGATTTCTTTCTTAGCAAGGGCTTTCCGTAAGACAGGTTTTGGGGTAATCTTCTTTCACCTTAAAAACATTTGTATGGAAGACAACAAATCAACAGCTTACCGCTATTCACTTTCTACCCGTGGTATTCTGGGTGGTTTATTTGTGGGTATTGCCACAGCGGTACTCGGACTCGCATTTGATTTTATTTACCGGAAAATGACCGGCTATGAATTTGCCGAGTACATCAACATCAATTCCATTATTTTCTTTTGTATTCCTACGCTGGTAGTGGGTGGCATTGTGTATTCGCTGATACTGGAATATGTAAAGAAAGGATTGGCGGTGTACACGATTCTCTGCCTGGTACTGACCATAGTAGTGGCATTGATTCCACTTGGTCCCAATATGTTACCCTCTGGTCAGCAGATGCCGGCAAGTGCCCGCGGATTAACCATGGGTATTGAACTTATCACGGGTTTGATGGGAACTTTTGCGCTCCCTTATTTTGCCAGACATGAAGAGGTCTGGGGAGACTAGGGAGGGAATGTTGAACAGATGAATATTGAACAAGGAATGTTGAATGAAAGGCGGTGTACTTCAACATTCATCATTCCTTGTTCGATATTCGATATTTATCAGGGTTCAGGCCGCTTTAGCGTCCCGCCCCCTTATCCGGGCATTCTGGAAATGTATTTCTCGATCTCTTTTACCTGGTCAAGCACCTGTTTGGTTTTGGGCTTACAGGCTTTGGCTTTGCGGAAGAATTCTTTGGCGGCTCTGAACTCTCGTTTGTTCATAAAGATCTGGCACATGCTTAGGTAAGCAACGGCCTCGCTTTCTTTATCGGGAATACCGGCACGGATGGCGGCACGGATATAACTTTCGCCCTGTTTAAGATCGCCACGCTGCATGGCCATCATACCCAGCTGTAATTTATTAGCACCTTCCGCTTCCGGCATGGGTGAACCCAGTTCGGAACTTTTTTTCAGATGCGCTTCGGCCGAGGTAAAATCCTGTTTCATCATGGCCAGGTTACCTTTGATGGTATAATAGGTAGAACGCACCGGCTTGTATAAAAGACCGGGGTACCAGATGGTATTCAGGATCCTTTCCACTTCTTCGATATTTCCGGCTTCCATTGGCTCCTGTATCAGGCGCATCGGTCCGATGAAGAAATGGCTGGCAATGGCGATTACGCCGATAAAATATAAGATAAAAGATGGCCAGAAACTGCTCAGCACATTTACCGTAATGGCCAGCGCAATAGACAGTAAACCCAGCCAGAACCGATATTTGATCAATACATTGTAAAACTTCATAACCCGTTTTTTGAGAGGGGCAAAGATAAGGTGAATTGTGAATGGGCAATGGGCAATTATGGGGGGATCGTGAGTAGTGAGTAGTGAGTAAAGCATAAACTGACTACTCACGATTCACGACTCACCTCCTAATTTTTCGCGTCATTCACTTCGATCCAATATCCATCGGGATCGTTTACCCAAATCTGTTTTACGCCATCTACACGGGTGGTGATCTCTCCTTTTACGCCTTTGGCATTGAACCAGCCTATATTACGGTTCCTTAGCTGGGCTACAAAAGCCTCTGTATTGGGTACACTGAAGCAGATATGGTTATTGAGAAAGTATTCTTTGGGCTTGTCGGCCCCCTGGATCACATGCAGGGCCACCCCTGGCGCTATGGAATACCAGGCATGCTTGCCATCATGAAAGGGTTCAGGAATGGTATCGAGCTGAAAAAGCCCTCCATAAAAGGATTTGGTCTTTTCGAGGTCTACCACAAATACGGCCACATGGTTCAGGGTTGCTTTGGCTTTTGAAACAGCGGTTTGGGCTGTTAGCTGCTGGCTACAGCAAAGAATACTGAGTACAATGCAAAAAATACGGGGTGATTTCATATAACGGTTTAATACTTTGAAAATACTGAAGAAATGGCTGTTCGTGGTTGATTTATTTCACGTGAAGGCGCAAAGGCGCAAAGAAAACCCTCCCGCGCCTTTGCGCCTTTGCGTGAAACCCAATACTGTTGCGTACCCGAAAACCCTTAAATCTGTTGAACGCTGAATGGCAGAATCTATTATTTTTGCACCCCTGAGAGAAAGGCTTGGAGTCTGGAGTCTGTTATGTATAACTACTCCCAGACTTCTAACTCCAGACTCCAGGCTATCTAACCCGGTCCCGTAGTTCAATGGATAGAATAGGAGTTTCCTAAACTCTAGATGCAAGTTCGATTCTTGCCGGGACCACAAAGCTCACTTTCCGGTGGGCTTTTTTATTTTCGGGATTGAGTTGCTGACTGGCGCGACCAGTAACAAGCGCAGCAAAATCACTCCAATTATTAATTACATCTATTTTATCCCAATGGACCTTCTTCCCGGTGTGTTTCCTGCACGGTTCTCGCAATTACCGTATCGAGTTTGTTCGCAGCCTGGCTGATGAGTTCGATCACTTTAGCCTGTTCCTGATCCGATATAATACCTTCGCGGACCAATGAAACCAGCCCCATGATATCTGACAGTGGAGCCCTAACCTCATGCGACTGTATCCATGCGATTTTCCGTAACTGGTCATTTTGCTCTTCTATACGCCTGGTGTACAGGTAATTTTCTGTGATATCCCTGGAGATGCAACATACACCCTGGATCTCCCCTTTATCGTCTACGATGGGATTGAAACTTACTTCTTCATACAGGTCTAACCCAGGCAGTTGTTCGTGCCAAATGATTTTGAAAGAATCTCCACTAAATCCACGCTCATAGTATTCGATCCATTTTCGTTGGGTTTCCTGCGGGAAATCGCCATGACTGATACGGCCGATATGCTTACCGGTGATTAGTTTCATACGTTGATCGAATGGTTCGTTGGCGGAAATGATGTCGTAATTTTTGTCCATGGACCAGATCATATCTGTCGTGTTATTGATGATTGCCCTGAGGTTTTGTTCATCCTTTTCAATCTTTTTCTGAATATAACGCTGTTGGGTGATATCGATGAAATAGATCACCAATCCTTCCCGTGAAGGATAGGCACGCACAGCCACCCAGATATCCAATGGCGGATAATACTCTTCAAAATACGTGCTGACACGTAGACTCATTACGCGGTTATATTCGGTATAGAACCTGCTTCCGACAGCTTCGGGAAAATGTTCCCATAAATTTTTGCCCAATAATTCTTCACGGCTGCACTTTAACAAATGTTCTGCTTCGCTGTTCATGAAAGTCACATTCCATAATGCGTTTACCGCAAAAAAACCATCGGTCACGCTTTCCAAGATATCTGCGATCTCGGCATTCTTTTCTTCCAATGCCTGTTGTGTGCGCACCTTTTGGTCGATATCGATCGCCATGGTAAAACGGGCCTTTCTGCCGGAGAACCTAGTGGCATGTCCATAGATATGGACATAAAAGATCTCCCCGTTTTTGCGTTTGTGTTTCGCTCTTCCATAATCGGAATAGGTTGTGCCTGCAGCATCAGATAATATTTCCCGCAAGGGGCGGGTGTCCTCTTCGTCTTCCGATCTTATATCAATAACCTTCATCGAAAGAAATTCCGCACGGGTATATCCATATTGTGCAAGTGCTGCATCGTTCACAGCAAGGAAGCAAAACGTTTCCAGGTCGAAAATATATTTCGGTGCCGGGCTCTCATCGAAGATCTGCTGGTATTGAATCAGCGAATCATTGTCTACTCCGGAAGGCTTAGGGATGATCATAGGTTTTGATATGACATGACGGGCACGATAGCCGGGAGGCTATTAAAGATAAAGCATTCTATTGGCGTTTACAATATGCCACGGCGATGGCGGAAATAGAGGTTCCCTAAACTTTAAATGCAAGTTCGATTCGATTGCCGGGACCACATTTTTATATTCCAGTAGGGTGTCTTGATTCCCCCTAGGGTCTCTCGCAGAGGACCCTTCGGCTTAGTATTACCTTACAAACTCTAAAACAGAAAATCATCTTCATCGAGTTTATTTCGTGCTCCGAATCCGCAGGGTCCTCTAGCGAGAGACACCTGCGAAGAATCTCTCTTTTTTATTAGCGGCGAGTACACCTTGCGGTGAAAGAAGGAATAGTCGTCTGGCAGCTATTATTACTACAGGACTAAATAATTGTAGAGCTACGCCAATGTTTACTTAAATATACAGTCAAAACTAAATCAAAGAGAGGAATTAGTAAGACCATAATCATTATGAAACGCCTTAGTATTATATTATATGAAAGAAAATTATCGAACCTATCGTAATAAAAAAAATTTTGCTCCTTATTGAGACTATATCTAAAAGATGGAATACCCACAAATAAAAATAATAGCCCAATGAAAAAAAAACCAAGTGTTTTATGACTTTTGATAAAGGAAGAAGAATCATCTACTTTGTTAATTAATACAATTATTGGCAACAGACAAAATGCAAAAAATGTTATAGGGAAAAAAAAGATCCATTTTCTGCGTTTTCTTCAAATTTTCTTCCCCAAAAACCAATGTACGCCTTGGTGTATATATAACTTAAAAAATAGATGATTCTCTTCATAAATTATTAAACAATTATCCTGTTTTACAGTTATCAAATTATAACCCTAAATCATTGTGAATCCAATCTTTTATTCCCCGTAGGGTCTCTCGAAGAGGACCCTACGGCTTAGTATTACCTTACAAGCTCGAAAACAGAAAATCATCTTCATCGAGTATATTTCGTGCTCCGAATGCGCAGGGTCCTCTATCGAGAGACACCTGCGGGAAACTCCATTTTTTATTTTAGCGGAAGTAGATCCTTTATCAGATCAAAAGGAATAAACAACTGGTTTATTTATTTAAACCTTCTCTGTATTTCCGAGATCAGGTCACTGTATTTACGGAGGATCCTGTCTACCGGTTCAAAACACTCATCATTGGTTGCGGTAAGCGAGGATGATTTAGAGGAACCACTCAACTCATTCGCGCTCCTGGCACAATTGGATTCCGGCTTGGTGATCTCAGACAGGATCTTGATATTATACTTATTGGCCTCTCCGCCATATGTAATGATCACACGGGTACGGATCATGGATTTGAAATCGGACCCCACATTAAAGGTTTTTCCTACCCAGTTGGTTTTTAAATAGGAGGTAGAGAAATCCACGGTCTCAATCTCATCGAAATAAGACTGGATAATACTTACCAGTTTTTTCCAAGCCTCCTGCGCCGAGATGGCTGAATTCTCAATGATCAGGTTAAAGTTTTTATTGGCAATACTGCTTTGCTCAGATTGTAAATAAGCTTCATCTTCTTTTAACTGGATCGCATAGTTACCTTCGGGAGGGGTGGCATCGGTTTGGTTACACAATGTGCTTTTATAACCCACATAACCAGATTTCAATACCAGTAGCTCAGAACATTTACCGGCATTCAGCTTCATGCTATAACTTCCTTTTCCCACTTCTTTGCCGTCAACAAAAATCCGGGCATCTTCCGGCATTGCATTTATTTGGATACTCCTGTCTTTCAGCCTGATCACATCTACCAATGGTGGCGGATTTTCCAGCTCCTTATTGCAATACGTTATCTCATTCGAAATAAAGCTTTGTTTCTCCACTTTTACAACCACGCATTTGTCTTTGGGTATGATTACCTGTGTAGCTCCTTCCCCTTTCTTTTTGCCATCTACCAAAATAGTCGCATCCAGCGGTTCCGTTTTTACGGATACGACCCGGTCCTCGAGTTTGAACAGGTAGGTTATTTCCGGAACCTCTTCGCCCTGTTTATTATACAAGGTTTTAGATTGGGTTACAAACCCGGGTTTCTTGATATCAATGGTGATGCTAACCCCCTTGGGGATGGTGATCGTTTGGGAAGAGCGGCCAACCTCTGCTCCGTTTACCAGGATCATGGCATCGGCGGGTGAAGCGTTAACCTGTACCAATCTTTGTGTTAGTTCTATGGTTGCGGCCGGTTGGCCATTTTTATCCCTTAAAAAGCTTTTCTTTTCAGGAACAAAGCCCGGTTTTCTTGCTTCCAGTGTTACGGATTTCTCTTTTTCCAGTTTTAGCAGGATAGACCCTACTCCTTTCTTCGTGGCATATCCGTTACTGGCTATTTCATAGATTTCCGCATCACCGGGAATGACCGTTACGGTAACTTCTTTCTGGGCACTGGCTGCGCAGCTTATGAATACGGCAAAAATCAAAAGAATTTTTGTTCTCATGTTAGTTTGGTTTCATGGTTAGTAAAGTACAAATAAAAAAACCAAAAAAATAGTCCCTGAAGAGATATAAATAATTGTAATGGAATGCTTTGAGATCCGCCTTCTGCCTATGTAATGTGTTGCAAAAGCGCTTCGGAAGCCGGATGAGGCAGGGTTAAGATCTTATTAAAAAATGAATCATTTACCTAATCCTGAGGGATAATGATGGTAAACAGAACAGTGCCGCCCACTTAGTTTCTTTCCAGATACCATTGTTTTACCTATATTTTTGCCGCTCATTTTATGACCAGATCCCTTTTCTTTCCGATATTAAAAACAACCCTGTTGTTTTGTCTTCTGACCGTTCTCGGTAATCGTGTTTATGCGCAGAATGCGGATATCAACCTGCTCAAATCAATCAATCCGGTAACCCCATCCTCCGCTTTCTGGAGAGGGGCCAGTAATTCGGCATACCCGCTTACTTTAGGTGTACAGGGCGGCCTGATGGCTTATGATTATTTCAAATCGGATAGCAGCCGTGGAAGAATACCCTGGCATATTGCAGAAAAGCTGGTGGTACTGGTGCTAACGGAAGGTATTAAATACGCCATTAACCGGCCAAGGCCCTATATCAGCTATCCGGGTATTGTACATCCCTATGAAACAGCTGAAACAGGTTTGTCTTTCCCTTCCGCGCATACTTCCCTGGCTTTTAATACGGCAGCGATGCTGGATATCCGGTTTCATAAATGGTATATCACCGCACCGGCTTATGTATGGGCTTCGGCTGTGGGTTATTCGAGATTATACCTTGGCGAGCATTATCCAAGCGATGTACTGGCCGGCGCCGCACTGGGTGTTGGCAGCGCCTACCTGGTACACTGGATAGATAAAAAAATCTACCAGAAACGGACCAGGAAAATTCATGGATAAAATGGATAGCTGGTTAGCCCGTCTCAGATCGTCTGAACGGTCACATCATGGATTGATGGATTCTCTGTAATTTAAACACTTATTCTGCAGACAGATGAAATATACAACAACCCTGATCGCCGGTATCGTGTTCAATTTGACACTCTCTGCACAAAGCACTACGGGCATTACCGGAAAGCCCGATACTTCGTTTACCAATTTCAGCGCTTATCAAAACACCAAAAAAACAAACCCGGAGGCCAGCCCCATCGTAACAGGCAAGAGCTCTTTTGTTAGCGAGGACAAGAACCTGGTATACACTTCCATTGGAGAAAGAAAATTATTACTGGATGCTTTTTATCCGGCTCAAAAAAACAAGAACAATCATATTGCCATCCTCATCATTCATGGCGGTGGCTGGCGTTCGGGCAATCGTGCACAACACGAGCAGCTGGCGCAAAAACTCGCTTCACTCGGTTATGTTTGTTTTACGCCGGAATACCGGTTATCTACCGAAGCATTGTTTCCCGCAGCTGTATACGATCTGAAAGAAGCCATTCGCTGGGTAAAGAATGCCGCCACCAAATATTCAATTGATACCTCCCATATCATTGCTCTCGGTTTTTCGGCAGGTGGCGAGTTAGCCGCTTTTCTGGGGGTTACCGGTAATATGCCATTGTTTGAAGGCAGTACAACAAGCCGTACCACTACCAATGTTAATGCCGTGGTAGACATTGACGGCATTCTCTCATTCACACATCCTGAATCCGGTGAGGGCGATGACAGCAAACGCATATCCGCTGCTACCAACTGGTTTGGTTACCCACGAAAAGGAAATGAGAAATTATGGGAAGCTGCTTCTTCCTTAAGCTATGTTGGCCCCTATACGCCACCCACCCTTTTCCTGAACAGCAGTGTTGGCAGGATGCATGCAGGAAGAGAAGATTATATTGCCGTATTGAACCAGCACCATATTTATTCCGAGGTTCATGCTTTTGAAAATGCACCACATTCCTTCTGTTTGTTTGAGCCATGGTTTACACCTACGGTGAATTATATTGATGCATTTTTGAAAAAAGTTTTTATTAACTAAGCTTTCTGCGAAGCGTTATCTTCTATTTTTTTTTCGCCACAGATGCACAGATTGATACGGATGAATTCAGTGTAACTCTCCGAATCTGTGGCGAAAGCCCTGCTTCTTCCATACCACCAGGTAATATGTGAATCATGTAACTAACCCTTACAATGCTGTAATGATGCAATAGTCAGCCTGTACGAGTTTCGCATAACTAATTTCTATTCACTAACGGATAGAACCAAATTCAAAAAAGTTATGAGAAAGCACATTGCATCAATGATCACAATCTTCTCGCTGGCACTGATCAGTGTTACCGGAGGACTGGCACAGGATACTTCTTACAGAACCGTAAAAATTATCCAGCCCCCTTTGTTTACCGGCAATTCAGGATTCAGAACATGGTCCATCGGTTTGAATGCCGGTGTTATGGCTCCTTTTGCTGCTTCCGGCGGTCGTAATGATTTTTCCAATTGGCAGGCCACGTTGGGATATGGCGGTTACCTTAAATTCCAGACATCACATGTATTCGGTCTTCAACTGGATATTCTCCGCGGAAGCCTGAAGGCCAATAACGACAAGCTCTGGGCAGGCCAACCTCCTGTGAGTCCTTACAAATCTTTTAATACAGAAGTACATTGGGCCACCAGTTTAAGTGGTGTGGTTACATTGGGTAATATTAACTGGTCGCAGTTACATACTTCCATCCAGCCTTATCTTTCTATTGGTGGCGGTGCCATTAACTTTAAAGCAACCAATGTTACCGCTGCTGGAACCACTGTTGAGTACAGTCCCGAAAGAAGCCTTACGGAATTTTATGTTCCGTTTGGTTTAGGTATCAAAGCCAATCTTTCACAAAGTGTAAACCTTGATCTGGGTTATAAAATGGCTTTTGTAGATGCCGATAATTTAGATGGTTACCTGAAAGCACCTTATAACGGTGATAAATTCTCTTATGCCCATATCGGCCTGGAATTTATTCTCGGCAATAAAAGCAAACCGCAATTGGCAAGGCATAATCCCCCTGCGCAGCTTGCCCAGAATATGAAAGACAGGGATGATGCATTAAGCGCTTCACTGGCAGCAAGCGAAGAGCGTTATAACCAACGTCTTGCCGAGTTGAACGGTTTACGTTCTGATCTCGCTAAAATGAAGATGGATTCTGATAACGATGGTGTTTCCGATTACTTCGACAAATGTCCCAACACACCAGCTGGTGTAAAAGTAGATGGCGCCGGTTGTGCCTTACCTGTTCCTCCTCCTCCGGTTAGAGATACCGTTACCAAAGTATATAACAATACCTACGTAATTACGGAAGAAGACAGGAAAGTAGTAAGTGAAGCGATCCGTAACCTGGAATTCGATTTCGGCAAAGCTACCATTCGTACCAGGTCGTTACCTTACCTCACAAGAGTTGCAGAATTACTGGTAAAAAAAGGGTTCAGTCTGAAGCTGGCCGGTCATACAGACAATGTAGGATCTGAAGCGGCTAACATGCGTTTGTCTAAAAACAGGGCAGAATCTGTTAGAAACTACCTTTTATCGCAGAATGTGTCGGGTGCAAGAGTAGAAGCGGTTGGTTATGGCAAATCACAACCCGTTGCCTCTAACAAAACAGATGCAGGCCGCCAAAAAAACAGGCGCGTTGAATTTACATTGTACTAGCAGGGTTTTGAATACAAGCAAAGACTCGTGGGCAGCAGCTCACGAGCCTTTGTGTTTTACATATATTACAGATTCGTCTCTATTCGCTTGTTTTCGTCACCAATAGGTTATCTTTAGTGGTATTACAACAGTAACACTTCCAGGCCCACACCTCCGTTACAGTCTTACAACCGCAACGAAGTAATCAGTACCATTACTTTCATTACACAACAGAAATTACGAGAAGCGTATTTCTACCCTTTATTGCCTGCTGTTTAACCTCTACAACATGAAATTATTTATCAAATACATGGTAAGCCAGCGTTGTAAAATGGCGGTAAAAGAAGCGTTGCGCAAAATGGAACTGCATTTTATTGTTGTTGACCTTGGTGAGGTGGAGATTATGGAAACACTGAACAACGATCAGCTCAAAGAATTGAAAGAAGCATTGCTTTTATCAGGACTGGAATTAATGGATGACAAAAAAAGCATCCTGATTGAACGGATCATTAATGTGATTATGGAAATGATTCATGTATCAGATGAATTGCCTATTGTAAATTATTCCAATCATATCAGTGAAAAACTGAATTACGACTATACTTATCTGTCTAATCTTTTTTCTGAGGTAAAAGGTACAACGATACAGCAGTTCATCATTATTCATAAAGTAGAAAAAGTCAAAGAACTGATCATATACGATGAACTCAATATCACTGAAATTGCCTGGAAACTGAATTACAGCAGCGTAGCGCATCTTTCCAATCAATTTAAAAAAATCACCGGCTTAACACCCACACATTATAAACAGCTGAAAAATAAAAGGCGAAGTCCTATTGAAGAGATCGGAAATGAAAACAGCATTCCCGAAAACAAAACCTTATGAAATCGATATTACCTAATCTAAAAGAGTCGGGATACGCCCGGAGTTTGATTGAAGCCAGTCTCGATCCATTGGTTACCATCAGTACCGAAGGAAAGATCACGGATATGAATGAAGCTACCATTCAGATTACCGGATTTACCCGGGAAAAACTGATTGGCACTAATTTCTTTGAATACTTTACCGAGCCGCAAAAAGCCCGTGAAGTATATAAAGAAGTTTTTGACAAAGGCTTTGTAGCCGATTACCCACTCACCATACGCGATCATAAACTGACCGATGTATTATTCAACGGCTCTGTTTACAAAGATGAAAAAGGGCAGGTGTTGGGTGCCGTAGTAGTAGCGCGCGACATTACCGAACAGAAGCGAATTGAAAAAGAATTCATAGAAGCCAAAGTGTTTGCAGAACTGGCTACCGGAATTGCAGAAGAAGCCAAAAGCAAGGCTGAATCTGCAACACGCATAGCCGAAGATGCCGTAAAAGCCAAGCAACAGTTCCTTTCTAACATGAGCCACGAGATCCGTACACCTATGAATGCGATCATCGGTTTTACCAAAGTGGTTTTAAAAACAGAACTTACCGCCAAACAGAAAGAATACCTCACCGCCATTAAAATGAGCGGCGATGCATTGATCGTTCTCATAAACGATATATTGGACCTTGCCAAAGTAGATGCCGGTAAAATGAGTTTTGAACAAACGCCTTTTAAAATGGCCCTGTCCTTATCGGCCATGCTGCACCTGTTTGAAACCAAGATCCAGGAAAAAAACCTGGTACTGGTAAAGGAATACGACGAACAGATTCCCACTGTACTATTGGGCGATCCTGTGCGTTTGCACCAGATCATCCTGAACCTGGTAAGCAATGCCGTAAAATTTACCAGCACAGGCAGCATTACGATAAAAGTAGTACAGCTTTCAGAAGATGAAGAAAAAGTAACCATTCAGTTTGCCGTAACCGACACGGGCATCGGCATCCCTGAAAGTAAGATGGCAAAGATTTTTGAAAATTTTCAGCAGGCATCCAGCGGCACATCACGTTTGTATGGTGGTACGGGGTTGGGACTTGCTATTGTTAAGCAACTGGTAGAGGCACAGGGCGGTCAGATCATGGTAAAAAGTGTATTAGACAAAGGTTCTACGTTCAGTTTTATCCTTCACTTTCAAAAAACAAAAGAAGCAGCAGAAGCAGAAGCAGGTATCCTGGAGATAGATGACCGCATCAAACACATCCGCGTATTGGTAGTAGAAGATATGGCCCTGAACCAGTTGCTGATGAAAACCCTGTTAGATGATTTTGGGTTTGAGCGCGATATTGCTTTCAATGGAAAAATTGCGATTGAAAAAC
This sequence comes from Bacteroidota bacterium, assembly GCA_040390405.1. Taxonomy (GTDB): domain Bacteria; phylum Bacteroidota; class Bacteroidia; order Chitinophagales; family Chitinophagaceae; genus Sediminibacterium. The sequence continues at coordinate 451,772 of JAZJYJ010000008.1, read as the reverse complement.
TCGAAACGCAATCTTATGATATTATATTAATGGATCTGCAGATGCCGGAGATGAATGGCTTTGAAGCAACGGAATACATACGCGGCACAATGAAATTATCCATTCCCATCATTGCACTTACCGCCGATGTTACAACGGTTGACCTTGCCAAGTGCAAAGCAGTAGGCATGAACGATTATATTGCCAAACCGGTTGATGAAAAATTATTATATAGCAAGATCATCAGTGCAGTAAAAAAACCCTTCCTCTCATCAGTATCCTCCGCAAAAGCAGGCATTGGAAACAATATCCCAAAAAAATATACTGACCTGGAATATCTCTCCAGAAGAACAAAATCAGATCCGCTGTTGATGACAGAAATGATATCCTTATACCTGGAACAAACGCCTCCGTTGATCAATACCATGAAAGAAAGCTGGCAAAAAAAGGATTGGAAAACATTGGGTGCGGCAGTTCATAAAATCATCCCCTCCTTTGCCATCATGGGTATCAGTTCTGATTTTGAGAAGATGGCCATTTCTGTTAAAGATTTTGCCGGTGCGCTGGAAGAAACCGAACAGATCAATGACATGGTATTACAACTCGAGAATGTTTGTATGCAAGCCTGTACAGAATTAACCGAAACCTTACTTATCATTAAAAATAACCGGGCATGAAAAACATTCAACCCATTAAACTATTCCTGGTAGATGACGATGCCGTATATGTAAAATTATTGGCCATCGAATTCACAGCGTACAGTAATATTACGGTTGAAACCTATGCAACGGGGGATGAATGTCTTGCGCATTTATCAAACAATCCTGATATCATTATTCTTGACTACTACCTTGATGGGGTAATACCCGGCGCCATGAATGGCATTGATACCCTTGACAAGATCAAAGCCATCAACCCTGATATTCCTGTTGTAATGCTATCTTCCCAGGATAAAATTGATGTGGCAATAGACTGTATGCATCACCTGGCTTTTGATTATGTGGTAAAAAGTGAAACGGCTTTTTTACGCCTGCAAAAGACCATCACCACCATCTTTAAAATCAAGAAGATCGAGAAAGAACTCAATTGGTACATGGCTCGTATGTAGCTTCTCTCTTTGCCTCTTACTGCCATAGCGTGCAACACTCGCATATAAACGTATACATACAACTCAGCCCTCAATATGTGATTGTTACAACTTTCTATTCTAAGCCTGTAATAATAATTCCTGCTTTCAGAACCATCTTTACTACACACTATTTCATACTGGCAGAATAGCCATGCCGAAAGACATCTTCATTTCAACTTAAATAATTACCATGAAAAAAATTCTCGTACTACTTACCGTGCTGGTTAGCGGTTTTACCGCAACCAATACAAAGGCCCAGGTAAGTTTTGGTCTCAACATTAATATCGGGTCGCAACCTATTTGGGGGCCGGTAGGCTACGATCATGTAGACAATTATTACTTACCCGATATTGATGTTTTTTATAACGTACCCAACCGTCAGTACACGTACCAGGAAGGTGGTCGTTGGATCTTTTCTGCTTATTTACCTGGCCGCTACCGCAATTACGATCTGTATAGCGGGTACAAAGTAGTTGTAAACGAAAACAGACCTTATCGTAATGCACCCATGTATCGGAATAAATATGCCGGTTACAAAGACCGTCATGATCAGCAACCGATCCGTAATAGTCATGAACAGAAATATTTTCAAAACAAAGATCATCCTGAACATAGCAAATGGAACAATGGCCGTGGCAATGGTAAAAATGATGACCAGGGTGATGGCAAGCATGATAAAGACAAAGGCGGAAAACATGGGGGTGGCAAAGATTAACCAAGGCAGCAACAATTCTATAGCAAAAGCATTTCCTTATGGAGATGCTTTTGTATTTACCGACAAGTGAATCATGTAATTTTTTCGGCTGTCCATGTAACAATCATCCCTGCATAATGCACCACTTTTACCATGTGAAAAATCATTCACATCACTTAAATCACTCTCATGAATAATCTTACAGAATTAGAAGGAAACTGGAACGAGACCAAAGGGAAACTCAAACAGAAATTCGCCATGCTCACAGATAACGACCTACTGCTGGTAGAAGGTAAGCAGGACGAACTGTTGGGGAAACTCCAGATCAAGCTGGGCAAAACGAAAGAAGAGATCAATAAGATCATTGCTTCTTTATAATCCACATAATCTTCATCCATAAAAATAAACCCATGAAATTAACCGTCCTTGCCCTCGCTGCCTGCACCTGCTTTACGATAAGCTGCAGCACACCAGCCGAAAAAGTTGAAAAAGCTGAAGTAAATGTTACCGAAGCCAATAAGAGTCTCGACAAAGCCAATGAAGAATACATGGCTGATATTGAAAAATACAAAGCCGAGACGGCTGTGAAAATTGCAGACAATGAAAAAACCATTGCCGAATTCAAACTAAAGATCGCAAAAGATAAAACCGCCGATCGCGAGCTGAATGACAAAGCGATTGCCGACCTACGACAGAAAGATGCGGACATGAAAAAAAGAATGAACGATTACAAGCCTACCACCAAAGACAACTGGCAGATTTTTAAAGCAGAGTTCAGTCACGATATGGACGAGCTGGGTAAAGCATTCAAGGATTTCACCGTTAAAAATGTAAAATAATTCCGATAACCATTGGCCAACTACTCTCCAATAAAACAAAAACCATGGGAAATTTATTATACATCATCGCGGTAATTCTGATCATTGGCTGGCTTATCGGGTTTGTGGGGTACAATACCGGCGGTATCATACATATACTGCTGGTTATTGCCGCCATTGCCATTATCCTTAGAATCATACAGGGCAGAAGGCCATTGTAGTAGTATTTCATTCAATAATATCGCCACAGATTCACAGATTTGTACAGAATTTACCTATACAAATCTGTGAATCTGTGGCGATATAAAATTAGCCCCCGGGTGTTACCCAAACAATCAGGCTCCCGCTTTCTTATGCCACAAATAATAAGACAGAAAGAGAAATATGATGGGTAGTATCATAAACGAAATGGAAGGGTCGATACCTGCTGTTGAAATGATGGAATAGGTAGCGGCTGCCAGGTCAAAGAACAAACCCGCATAGGCCCATTCTTTGATACGTTTGAACGATGGAACCAGTATGGCGATAGAACCTGCTACTTTGGCTACGCCGATCATGGGAATAAAATAGCCGGGATAGCCCAGTCCCTTGATCATGGTTACAGCATCGGGCGACATCAATATATCCGGCACAGCCGTGAATAACATGAATGCGGCAAAAATGCCGGTAATGATCCAGTACCAGGTGTTGATCTTTTTCATGATGGTTTATTTTATAATGAAGAGTGCAGTTATTTATTTTCCATAACAGTTTACCATCCAGTTCACACCGTACTTATCGGTAAAGCTACCGTAATAACTTCCCCAGAACATATCCTGCAGTTCCATGGTTACCGTACCACCTGCCGAAAGCGCTTCATATAAACGTTTGGTTTCTTCACGGGTTTCGGGCTCGAGGCTGATGTGCACATTGTTGCCGTAATTTACCGTAAAGCCCATGCTTTCGGGTGCATCCGTAGCCATCAGTACATGACCGCCAAGAATTGGCAGTTCAACATGTAAGATCAGCTTTTTATCTGATTCTGCTATAGCCGGTGCACCTTCAGTTGGTTTGATATCGCCAAAGCGCTGGATACCACCCCGGGCAAACTCGGTACCAAAGATCTTTTTATAAAACAGAATCGCTTCTTCTGTATTGCCCGGAAAATTCAGGTAAGTACTTACCCTCGCACCTGTGGTTGTTTTTAGTTGTTTGCGCAATTGCTGTTGCGACTGGATGTAGAAAGACAACCTGTCTGCATTTTGTTTCAGTCCCTCATCTGCTTTAAAGGTTTTCACCGTGTGGATGAACGCTTCTTCTGTTTCAAACAACATATGCCAGTCAATAAACGTGGTTTCTCCTCTTTCTTCAAACAGGATCGTGGCCAGGAATTTTGGTGCCGATACATGTTCGTATACAATTTTCTTCTGCGGGATGATTTCCTTGAACACGCTTTTGTTCTTGTAATCGGTACCATCCGGGCCGTGCATCGTGAGGTTCCATTCTCCTTCAACGTTCATGTTCATACCATGAATGGTGGTCGTAAATCCATTGGGGCCCCACCAGTTCCGGATATGTTCGGGATCGGTCCATACTTCCCAGACCAGTTCAATGGGAGCATGAAAAAGTCGTGAGAGGCGTATCTCACGATCTACGGTCTTACTTTCTTTTGGCTGCATTTTTTTTGTCTTTTTGAAGTTTGGTTAAATAGCGTTCCAATGAGTCGAATTTGGCTTCGAAATGTTTGCGGTATTGTGCTACCCATTCGGAGATCTCGTTCAGCTTATCCAGTTTGGCCGCGCAGATGCGTTCCCTTCCTTCCTGGCGAATGGTAACCAGACCACACTCGGTCAGAATTTTGATGTGTAATGAAATGGCCTGCCGGCTCATGGTAAACTGTTCGGCAATAGTGTTCAGGTTCAGTGATTCACGGGCCACCATATCAATGATCTGCCTGCGGGTAGGATCCGCTATCGCCTGGAATACATCTCTTCTCGCTTCCATATATTATGCAAGTATTTACTTGCAAATATATAGGCAAGCATTTACTTGCGCAAAAGTATTTTACGGCAACCTTTTGGTGTCTATCTGATTATGTCTTCCAGAGAATTTTTATATTGGATCCTTACTGGTTTTCAACCGCATAGCGGATAGCCGCCTGGCAATGGGGGGGGTAGTTGTCGTTGCAGTATTGTTGATCGTGTTTATTTACCAGCTCTTTGTATCTCTATCCTGGTTAGGCCCTTCACATATCTTCGCCCGGTTTTAAAATCTGTGGTGGATAGCAGTAATATCCGCTCGTTCATTTCGCTGATCGCTTTACCCTCTTTCGCGGTAACAATAAATGTATTGTCGCCCGTAGGCGAATTAAACAGTTCATTCCATGAATACACAACCTTATAATTGTCCGAGGCGATGAATACCAGGTAACATTCGTTAAGGTCTTTCGGACTGGCCGATTTGATCTGAATGTCTTTCAGAAATTCTTTTACAGGCACAACGGACATATCCCTGCTCATTCCCTTAGTAACTCCCAAATGATTCAGGATTGCTATATCTCCAATTTTTACAGAGGGCATTTTCGCGATATCCGTAATCGTGAACACCTTTTCTTTGATCACCTGCCCGCCTATCGTAAACGATTCCGTAGTTTTCACATCTTCCTGCGCAACTGCCAGTACCGTTATAAAGAGAAAAAAAACAAACAGCCTTTGTTTCATCTGGTCAATGTTTATAGTAAGTTACGTTAATAGATCATTTATAAAATCATCTGCTTTCAGCTATCTTTCTGATTATTGTTTTTCAATTTACGTGTGAGCAATATCAGCCTGAATCTGATATTGTCATAAATCAATCCCAGAACCAACAAAGCCGCTGCAACAATCAATGTGTGGATTTTTATTTTTGAAAACAGGATTCCCCCCGCTACGCCACCTACAAAAAAGAAGCTGATAATGGTTATCCTCAGCCTGATGGATGAGACCAGTTTATTTTTTTGCTCTGTACCTTTGTAAAAGAACAATTGCGATAATTCAATTCCCAGATCAGTAAACAGGCCTGTCAGGTGCGTTGTTCGCACACTCGCATTTGAAATAGTGGTAACCAGCGAATTTTGTAACCCCATGGCGAAAAGCAATCCGAAAGCAATGATATCAGGGTTCTTAATTACAAAATCTTGTCCCGAAAAACCTATCCCGAAAAGGAGCAGACATTCTATAGAAGCAGGGACCACATAAATATACTGCTCATCCTTGCGTGAAATGATTTCTATGATAAGGTTAGAAACAAAAGAGCCCAGGAAAAAGAAAAAAATATAGAGAAAATAAACAAAGCCCTGCCAGAAATTAAGTTTAAACACCTCATCCACGAAAAAAGCGAAATGACCCGTTACATTCGTGGTAAGACGCTGAACAGCAAGAAACCCGGCAACATTTACAGCTCCTGCAACAGACGATAATAAAGAAGCTATTCTCAGGTTATGGCTTAATGTCCGTGTTTTACCCTGGTGTCTAAACATTGCGTAATTCTTTTATCCGCTAGCTGCATCTCACTGATCTTGCTTATGGTAAGTTACCTAAAATTATTTCTCTAAAATAGATTGTAAGAACCATTTTCCAGCGCGCGTTTTGGCTGAAGGCAGCAATCAGGTAAAAGCGAACGTTACGATCACTGGTACATGGTCGCTGTATTTTTTCCAGAAATCATAGTTCCCGATTTCTACAGATTTCATTTTGCGGGTCATATCCGCCGACGCAAAACAATAATCCAGGTGGTAGGGTTTGTCTTTGTGTTTATATAAATAAAAAGTAGGATCTTCTTCTTTGCCCTGTATTTGGTTGTAATGCAAATGATAACAGCTTACAATACCTTTCTTTTCCAAATGCGCTACCACATTAGAATGATTTCCGGCCCGGTATTTCCTGTCCCAGATAGTGTTGCTGTTAAAATCACCCATCAGTATAGTTTGCCTGCTTTTGATGGTTCTCTTGTAGTGATGAAGCGCTTTCCAAACCTGTTCCACATATTGCCCGTCGGGGTCATCGGGATTGTTGGCCCAGACCGCGTACAGGGTAAAATCAAATTCTCCACTGCTTACAGCGATTGGAATAATCATTTTCAGATCCCGGTTATGATTTCTAAGAACCCGGAACCGGAATGAGCCATACGAAAAAATACCCAAGCCCTTATTGGTATTTGTGCCAAACCATAATTGATCGGCCGGTAAGGGAATGCCTGCGCCAAACCTTAATTTATCCGGATGTTCGCATTCCGGCACGATCAGGATATCCGGCTTGTGCTGCAAGATCAGGGCAGCTTTGTTTCGAAAAGCCATATTACAGTTCCAGGTGATTATCTTCATATCTGTGTGTGCGCATTGGCACAACATGTAAGGTAAAGAGGAATGTTAAGAGATCAGCACAGTATCGGTTGGTCTGTTTGGTTCGAGAAAACTGAACAGGTATTCTTTCTTGTATACCGCCTTATTTGTAATTTCAGGTTTTCATTACTCAATTACCTTCCCTTGCATCCATTAGACAATCCCGTTTGGCAGGCACTGAACAGTGCCGACAGCCGCTTTAACCTGGGCGATGAAACAGTGGGTTATTTACCCGCCGATATCTCACCTTTTGCGGCCCTGCCTGAATGGAGCGAAACCAACCAGGCTATTTTATACGATCGTTTGCCGGAAGGCCGTTCCTGGTCGGCCATGGTTCGCGAGCAGGTTGAATTCGCACCGCAATGGGAATTGAAGTTTACCACCACCCTGCACCAGATGGTTTGCAGCAAGCTAATACCTGTGGAAACAGGTAATGCCAATCATCAACTATTAAACACATCGCATGTACCGGCCATGCTGGCTTTAACTGAATTAACCAAGCCTGGCCCATTCATGGAACGCACCATCGAATTCGGCAATTACCACGGCATATTTGATGGAGACGAATTGATTGCCATCACCGGTGAACGCCTGCACCTTGACGACTATACAGAAGTAAGCGCGGTCTGTACCCATCCGGATTATGCCGGTAAAGGATATGGCGCATTATTGGTATCCATAGTGGCGGCACAGATTATTGAGCAGGGCAAAACACCGTTCCTTCATGTAAAATGGGATAACCAGCGAGCCATTAAAATGTATGAGCGATTGGGGTTTGTGCATAGATGTGATATTTATTTTGGCGTGTTTAAAAGAAGATAATGGGTTTGTATTTTTTTCACGCAAAGGAGCAAAGCTGGCAAAGCTGCAAAGTTTTTACAGACGCAAGCTCTCTTTGCTTGTTTGCCAACTTTGCTCCTTTGCGTGAAATGGCTTTATGGTAACAGACCTGCCCATCCTCAAACACAATTCAGAAAACAATAGTTTCACAGAAGAACAATACGCTAACAGGCGTTACCGTGAGGTTACGAAAACGTATTAGTGAATTTGTATTCATCCAATCCTGAAATGCAGTAAATTCCTATCTCATTACAGCCATATGAGAAAAACAAAGCCCTCCAACGAATCTTTTAACAGCCGCAGGTCATTTGTAAAGAATGGTTTACAGGCCGCTGTAGCTTTTACCATTATTCCCCGTTTTGTATTGGGTGGCAAAGGATACCTGCCACCGAGCGACCGCATTACATTGGGATTTATCGGAACCGGCAAACAATCCAAAAGCCTGGTAAAATCTTTTAAAGACATTGCCCAAACCATTGCCGGTGCGGATGTTGACAAACAGAAACTGGCCGCCTTTCAGAAAATAACAGAAGGCTATTATGCGGATGCCGCACAGAAACAGTCTTATAAAGGATTTACCGCCTATGCTGATTTCAGGCAGCTATTGGAAAGAAAAGACATTGATGCCATCGTGATTGCCACACCCGATCACTGGCATGCCGTAAATGCGGTTATGGCAGCCAACGCAGGCAAACATGTGTACTGCGAAAAGCCGATGGCACATACGGTTGAGGAGGGTCGCGCCATGGTGAATGCCATGAAGAAAAACAAAGTGGTTTTTCAAACCGGCAGTATGCAACGCTCCTGGGATAAGTTCCGCACAGCTGCAGAACTCGTTCGTAACGGTTATCTCGGCAACATAAAAGAAGTATTGGTAAACGTAGGCGATCCCGCTATTGCCTTCGACCTGCCTGGCATGCCCGTGCCGGATTACTTAAATTGGAACGATTGGGTGGGCCCGGCGGTGATGACTGACTATCATACTGAACTGTCTCCACCGGTAACCAAGGATGTCTATCCTAACTGGCGTAATTACAAAGAATATGGCGGCGGTATTTTAAGCGATTGGGGTGCACACATGTTCGATATCGCGCAATGGGCATTGGATATGGATAAAACCGGCCCGGTAAAATACATTCCGCCAACCGATGCCAATGCCAAACGCGGACTGACCATGATCTATGAAAATGGCATCGTGATGAAACACGAAGATTTTGGCAGGAAATGGGGCGTTCGTTTTATCGGAGAAAAAGGAACACTGGATATCAGCCGCGATTATTTAGACAGCAACCCCGCTAATATCGCAACAGCTACATTGGAACCAAATGCCATTCGTGTGTATAACAGCACCAATCATTACCAGGATTGGCTGGATTGTATTAAAACAGGAAAGGAACCTATTTGCGGTGCAGAAACCGGGCATAGAAGCAGCAGTGTTTGCGCATTGGCCAATATTGCTTACTGGACGAAGCGGCCATTGGAATGGGATCCGAAAAAAGAACAATTTAAAAACGATGCGGAAGCGAATGCACTGGTTAAAGCAAGGATCCGTGCGCCGTGGAAGATCGTGTAATTGGAGGTGATTTTTAGCCGCAGATTCGCAGATTGTTTTAATCTGCGAATCTGCAGCTATGTTTTTTACTTCAGCAACCAATCCTTTAACGCAACAAAAGAAGCTTCCATCTTCACACTTTGTTTTTCTTTCGAAAACAGATGTTGCGCAGATTCCGGTACCGCAATCTTTTTACCAATCATCGCTTCTACTGTATCCGGAAATTTAACCGGATGTGCCGTTTCCAAAAAAATACCAGTCTGTCCGAGATGATGTGAAAGGTATTCATCCAATGCATAATAGGCAACCGCGCCATGCGGATCCAATGTGTAACCATATTGCTGATACACTTCCTTAATAGTTTCCCGGGTTGTTTCATCGCTAATGGTATAGCCGGATATTTTTTCCTTGACCCGTTCGTAATTGTTTCCGAACAATTCCATCGCACGGATAAAATTACTCGGGCTGCCTACGTCCATCGCATTGGAAATTGTGGGAACAGCTGTTTTGGAAGCGTATTGTCCGCTGCGTAAATATTCAGGTACAACATCATTTGCATTACAAGCTGCTATAAAATGTGCCACCGGCAATCCACTTACATGCGCCAGCAAACCTGCACAGATATTTCCAAAATTACCACTGGGCACTGCTATTACTGGTGAGTGTTCTTTATCCTCCCATTGCTGATAGGCAAAGAAATAATACAATTGTTGCGGCAACCATCTTGCCACATTGATGGAATTGGCAGAAGTTAATTGCAATGCTTTGTTCAGGTCCGCATCCATAAAAGCATCTTTCACCATGGCCTGGCAGTCGTCGAAGCTTCCGTTTACTTCGAGGGCTTTGATGTTTTGTCCACAGGAGGTTAATTGCAACTCCTGCACCGGACTTACTTTCCCGGATGGATACAGGATCACAACTTCTACACCTTCCACGCCTAAAAAACCATTTGCCACAGCGCCACCGGTATCTCCGGAAGTAGCTACCAATACAGTTACTTTTTCTTTTTGTTGTTGAGAAAAATAACCCAGGCAACGACTCATGAAGCGGGCACCTACATCTTTAAAGGCAAGCGTGGGGCCATGGAATAATTCGAGCGAAAAAATAGCTTCACTAACACTCACCAGTGGAAACGGGAAATTGATCGTTTCTGAAACGATGCGGTACAAACTCTTTGGATCAATCGTATCTCCCACATAGGGTTGCATGATGAGGAATGCAAGTTCTTCTTTGGAATAGCCAGCTATATTGGCAATCACAGAGGGATCTACCTGCGGAATGCTTTCGGGAAAATACAATCCTTTATCCGGGGCCTGTCCTTTAATAGTGGCTTCGCGAAAGGTTACGTTGGGGGCTTGTTTATTAAGACTATAATACTTCATGATGAGGTTTTTCTCGCAAAGGCGCTAAGGCGCGGTTTTATATTGCGACTTAGCGCCTTTGCATGCATTAACTATTTTCATTCACAAACTTTACACCGTTTTGATTAATGGTTGTAACATAGGTATGATGTTCCAGTGAAAGCTTGTCATATACTGTATGCATGGCAGCTTCTACTTTTTTGGCTGTTGTTTCATCTTTACTCAACATAAAAATAGAAGGACCAGAGCCCGAGATGCCGCCGCCTAATGCCCCAGCTTCTTTACTAAGTTGTTTGATCGTATCGAACCCTGGTATCAAAATACTTCTTACCGGCTCAATCAATACATCTTCCAGTGAACGACCGATGAGTTCGTAATCCGATTGTAAAAGTCCTGCTACCAGTCCGGCGATATTACCCCATTGGCGTATCGCATCTTTCAATAACACCTGTTGTTTTAAAATACCACGCGCATCAGAAGTTCTCACTTCGATCTGAGGGTGTACAATGGTTACATATAAGGGCGGTGCCGTTAATGAAATGATATCAAGCGGAAAAATAGAACGGATCAAGGTAACTCCTCCATAAATGCAGGGGGCAATATTATCCGCATGTTTAACACCCGAAGCCAGTTTCTCTCCGTTCATCGCAAAACGAACCAGGTCTTCTTTGCTGAAGCGATCATTCAGTAAACGATTGGCCGCCACTACCGCACCCGCAGAACTTGCTGCACTGGAACCTACGCCGCTTCCGGGTTTGATGTGTTTGCAGATGCTCAGTTCAAAACCAATTTTCTCCGGCACTTCTTCCAGCATTGCCAGCAAAGCGGCACCGGCTACGTTCAGTTCAGGATCGGTTGGTAAATCATATTCGTCGAGATTAATAATGGTAACACCCGGCTTTTCAGAAAACCGGATATGCATTTCATCATACGGTTCATTCACGGCAAAACCTAATACGTCGAAGCCGCATACCATATTGGCTACGGTAGCAGGTGAGTGAATAGTAACCACTTTACTATTCGGCTCAATTATGGGTGAGTAAAAAAAATTATTGTGAAAATACAGTTTCATGATCGTTTATAATATTATGATTACCTGCTTACTCTTATAATATCCGCAAATACACCCGATGCCGTTACATCTGCACCAGCACCCGCGCCTTTAATCACCAGGGGTTGCTCCGGATAACGATCGGTGTAAAACAATACGAGGTTATCTTTTCCATACAAATGATAAAAATCTGATTCGGCAGGAATATGCTGCAAACCCACGGATGCTTTTCCATTTTCATACTTTGCTACAAATTTCAGCTTACAGTTTCTGGCTGCAGCGGCTTTGTAGATGGATTGAAAATGGGTTTCCTGCTTTTCCATCTCTGTATAAAAATTTTCTACACTTCCTTCAAAGCAGGAAGCCGGTAAAAAATATTCGTTGCTGATATCATCCATTTCCAGTTGCTGGCCCGATTCCCGTGCAAGGATCATGATCTTGCGCATCACATCTGTTCCGCCAAGATCCAGTCGAGGGTCTGGCTCTGTATATCCCTCTTCCTGTGCCTGTTTCACCACTTCTGCAAAAGGCTTGGTAGCATCATAGTTATTGAAAACAAAATTCAAAGTGCCTGACAATACGGCCTGGATCTTGTTTACTTTGTCTCCACTTCGCAACAGGTCATTTAAGGTTCCGATTACCGGCAAGCCTGCGCCTACATTGGTTTCGAACAGGAAAGAAGAATTGTATTCGCGCGAAAGTGATTTTAGTTTTTTATAGGATTCATAGGAAGATGAACAGGCAATTTTATTGCAGGCTACCACAGATACGCTTTTCTCCAACAGGTTTCCATATACGGAAGCCACTTCTGAATTGGCCGTAACATCTACAAATACACTGTTGCGTAGATTTTTGTGAATGATCTGTTGTACAAAATCATGAATATTACCTGAAGGCGCTTTATGTAAATTTTCTTTCCAATTGTTCAACTGCAAGCCTTCTTCGTTGATCAGAATCTTTCTGCTATTCGCCAACCCTACGATCTGTATCTGCAAACGAAGCGTATCCTGTAGATACTGAAACTGTTTTTGTATCTGGCTGATCAGTTTACCACCCACATTTCCTGTTCCGGCAATGAATACGTTTAATTGCTTGTAGGTTGTTTCAAAGAATTCTTCATGCAATACATTGATCGCTTTTTTAACATCAGTTGCAGATAATACGGTAGAAATATTTTTTTCTGATGAACCCTGCGCAATGGCTCGTACATTGATACCGTTTCTTCCCAATGCACCAAACATTTTACCACTGATGCCCGGGTGACTCTTCATCTGTTCACCCACCAGCGCCACAATTGACAAACCAGTTTCTACTTTTAGTGGATCTACTTTACCGCTTTGTATTTCATGATTAAATGCCTGGTCGATTGATTTCTTTGCTTTCTCCGTATCCGCCTCATTGATGCCAACACAGATGGAATGCTCCGAGGAACTCTGTGTAATCAGTATCACATTCACTTTTTCACTGGCCAATGCTTCAAACAATCTTTTGGAGAAACCGGGTATGCCTACCATGCCACTTCCTTCCAGGCTCAATAAACTGATCTTGTTAATGCTGGAAATACCACGGATAAAGCTATCCGTTGCCGCAGATTCATTCTCGATCAATGTTCCAAAATCATCTGGCGCAAATGTGTTCTTCACCCATACCGGTATGTGTTTGTTCATTACCGGTTGTATAGTAGGTGGGTAAATGATCTTGGCACCAAAATGCGATAACTCCATTGCCTCCTGGTAAGAAATGCGTTGGATGGGTTTGGCATTCTGTACCAATCTGGGGTCGGCCGTCATCATGCCGCTTACATCGGTCCATATTTCCAGGGCGCTGGCTTGTGTGGCCGCGGCAAAAATGGCACCGGTATAGTCTGAGCCGCCTCTGCCCAATGTGGTTGTGTTTCCATTCGCGTCGCTTGAAATAAAACCTGGTGCGATATATAATCGATGCGGATGCTGTTTGATATAATCCGCTATGTTTTTTTCTGTTTTGTGGAAATCAACAACCGCATTTCCATGACTGGAATTGGTTATGATAAGCTTACGCGAATCCAGCCATTGCTGTTCTGTTCCGAGTGATTGGAATTTAGCGGCGATCATCATAGAGGAAAGCAATTCGCCATAACTCACAATACGATCTTTCGTACGTGATGATAATTCGCCTAATAAAAATACGCCATCACAAATCCCTTCCAATTCATTGAACTGTTGTTTTACCAGGCTTAATGTAGCACTCTGTTGTTGAATGGGCAGAAGCTCGCGAACCGTATTGAGGTGACGGTTCTCCATTTCTTTCAGAAGGGTTTTATAATTTTCATCCGCATTGGCAGCCAGGTCGCCTGTATGCAATAACTGATCGGTAATACCACCCAGTGCCGACACTACCAATACCGTTGGTTCTTTTTGAATAGCTGATTGCACAATGTTTACTACCCGGTTAATGTTATCCGCATTGGCCACTGAACTGCCGCCGAATTTTAATACCTGCATATACTGAATACTTATCGATTGAATGAATGTTGGTTGAAATACAATACTGGTTTCCTTTGAGGAGAGCAGCTGTTGAAAGCCCGTAGGTAATATGAGAATGTATAACCCCTTACAGGGTTGTAATAATGGTAATAGCAGTTGTGAACAGCGTAGCTGTTGCTGAAGTGGAAGTAATATGTAACTGCTGTTCTGGCATATTGTTCTGAGACTGTTGTAAGATAGTGAAAAAAGGGTTTCCTTATACTAAATACCCGAACAAATTATCATTCTGTTTCAGTTCGGTGTAATTGATATGATACCTATCCATATTCTGAATCAACTCTTCATAATCGTGTCTCGACTTCAATTCAATCCCTACCAGTGCCGGGCCGGTTTCTTTGTTGTGTTTTTGCATATACTCAAAACGGGTAATATCATCGCCCGGGCCCAGTACATGGTTCACAAACTCTTTCAGGGCGCCTGGTCTTTGTGCAAAACGGATCAGGAAATAATGTTTCAACCCTTCATATTGAAGGGATCTTTCTTTGATTTCCTGCATACGGTCAATATCGTTGTTGCTGCCGCTTACAATGCATACCACCGTTTTACCTTTGATCTGGTCAGCAAAATCATCCAGGGCCGCAATCGATAAAGCGCCGGCAGGTTCTACCACGATTGCATCTTCATTGTAAAGTTGCAAAATCGTGCTGCATACTTTTCCTTCGGGTACCAGGCGCATATCATCCAGTACATCTTTACAGATGTTGAAGGTTATATCGCCCACGCGTTTTACCGCGGCACCATCTACAAAGCGTTCAATATTATCCAGTGTTACCGGGTGGCCCGCTTTTAAAGCTTCATACATAGAAGGCGCACCTTCAGGTTCCAGGCCAATGATCTTTGTTTTGGGAGAAAAGGTTTTGAAAGCCGATCCTACACCCGCACTCAATCCGCCGCCGCCAACTGGTACAAATAAGAAGTCAATATCCGAACGGTCTTCCAGTATTTCCATACCTACCGTTGCCTGTCCTTCAATAATGCGGATATCATCAAACGGAGGTATAAAACTCATCCCGTTCTCTTCTGTGTATTGTTTGGCTGAAACGGCACAATCATCAAACGTATCACCCGTCAGTTTCACTTCAATAAAACCTTCGCCAAACATTTTGGTCTGGTTCACTTTCTGGTTGGGTGTAATAATGGGCATGAATACCACGCCTTTTACATTCAGTTTTTTACAACTATAGGCAAAACCCTGCGCGTGATTACCCGCACTGGCACATACCACGCCTTTCGCTAATTGCTCCTGTGGTAGGCTGCTCATCATATTATATGCGCCACGCAACTTGTACGAGCGAACCACCTGTAAGTCTTCTCTTTTCAAAAAAACATCACACTGGTACTTACGCGATAAATTATGGTTATACGTAAGCGGTGTCCGGTTCACTATTTTTTGCAACCGCTGTTTGGCAGTTACAAAATCGAGTACGGGTATTGATGTGCTGGTTTGCATAAGGTTCAATTTGGGAATTTGAAAATTTGAAAATTTAAAAATGGAGTAGTTTTATTCCTCATCTTCAAATCTTCAAATTTTCAAATTAATCATTACAACTACGCTGGCTGGTTCTCAGGGCGTAAGCTTCTCACGGTTCTTCCCGCTTGCCATATTTCGCTGTCGTGTAATTCTTTCAGTTCTGCATCCAGTTTTTCGCGGTAGTCTGATTTGCTGTTGCTTTCAATGGATTTGGCTGCTTCTTTTCCTGCGGCTACACTGTCGTACAATTCTGTGAATACAGGTAAAGTAGCATCGCGGAATTTTTTCCACCAATCCAATGCGCCGCGTTGGGCAGTAGTTGAGCAGTTGGCATACATCCAGTCCATCCCATTCTCGGCTACCAATGGCATCAGCGATTGGGTTAATTCTTCTACTGTTTCGTTAAATGCTTCTGAAGGTGAATGCCCTTTTGAACGGAGTACCTGGTATTGTGCCGCGAAAATTCCCTGGATGGCACCCATCAATGTGCCGCGCTCACCGGTAAGATCGCTGTATACTTCTTTCTTGAAATTGGTTTCAAACAAATAACCGCTGCCAATGGCAATACCCAATGCCACTACTCTTTCAAAAGCGCGGCCAGTTGCATCCTGGAAAATCGCGTAGCTGCTATTCAATCCACGACCCTGTAAAAACATTCTGCGCAAAGAAGTGCCGGAGCCTTTGGGCGCTACCAGGAATACGTCTACATCAGCTGGTGGTATAATTCCTGTCTGGTCATTATAGGTAACACCAAAGCCATGAGAGAAATACAAAGCTTTACCCGGTGTTAAATGTTTTTTTACTGTTGGCCACATCGCTATCTGTGCTGCATCGCTTAACAGGTAACAAATAATGGTTCCTTTTTCAAGAGCTTCTTCAATTTCGAATAAGGTTTGTCCGGGAACAAAGCCATCTTTCACCGCTTTGTCCCAGCTCTTTGAATTTTTACGCTGGCCAACAATTACGTTGATCCCATTTTCTTTCTGGTTCAATGCCTGACCCGGGCCCTGCACACCGTAACCGATCACGGCCACTACTTCATTTTTCAATACTTCCTGTGCTTTTGCCAGCGGAAACTCTTCGCGTGTCACTACATTTTCTTCTACTCCGCCAAAATTTAATTTTGCCATTGTTTTAAGTTTAACTGTTTATTGGTTTAGTTGTTTATTTGGTTTATTACTTTTTGTTCTTTGCTCGTCGTTGCGATCCCGCCAAAGGCGGGAGAAGCAACCTCTGTTTGCCATTACAGGAAGCTCAAACGATGAAACCAAGCAATCTGTGTTTCTCATTACAAGAAGCTACAACCTATCTGGCACAGATTGCTTCGTCGTTCCTCCTCGCAATGACGATTACATCGTAAATACCTCATTCTGCTTATCCAGGAATTCATTCTCTACCAACTCTTCTCCTGGTTCCGTCTGTTCAAATTCTTTCAGCTTGTCATGAAAGCCCTTGCTTTCTTTAATGATGGCCACTCTTGCGCTTCTTACAAATTCAATCAATCCGTAGGGTGCCAGCACATCTACCAGTCTATCTGTTTCTTCCCGGTGACCACTGGTTTCGAAGATGGTATAGTCTTTACGGATCACTACCGCTCTCGCCCCATATTCGCGAAGCAGTCTTTCTACTTTTACTTTTTCAGCGATCTCATCGGTTGGCACTTTGTACAATGCCAGTTCCTGCCAAACAATTTCTTCGTTGTTGTTGTAATAGGCTTTTAATACTTCTACCTGTTTTTCTATCTGGCGTGCCAGTTTGCGAACCACTTCTTCTGTTTCGTTGATCACGATGGTAAAACGGTGAATGCCTTCCGCTTCCGAAGGAGAGGTATTCAGGCTTTCAATATTGATCTTTCTTCTTGAGAACATCGTGGCAATACGAACCAGTAAGCCAATATGGTTTTCGGTGTATACGGTTATGGTAAATTCCTGTTTATTCATGTTATTCACCCCCTAGCCCCCTAAAGGGGAATTAATTTTGTTTGCGAATATTAATTTATCTCTCTTCCTATTTTCTTTTCCACCCAACTCTCCTTTTAGGCTTGTCCCACCTGGGGAGTGAGGCTTATTTCAACCTCACTTCACTCACACTACACCCCTGCGGCACCATTGGAAATACATTGTTTTCCTTACCCACCATCACTTCCAATAAATAAGAGCCATCGTGTTCCAGCATCGTTTGTAGTGCTTGTTTCAGGTTTTGTCTGCCGGTTACTTTTTGTCCTTCAATTCCGTAACCCTTCGCAACCATTACAAAATCCGGGCTGGCGATATCTACGAACGAGTAGCGCCTGTCGTTAAACAATTGCTGCCATTGGCGAACCATTCCGAGAAATTCGTTATTGAGGATCAAGATTTTTACGTTAATGCCTGTTTGCATGATCGTACCCAGCTCCTGTATGGTCATCTGCACACCACCATCGCCAATAATGGCTACTACGGTTCTTTCGGGTGCACCAAACTTGGCGCCGATGGCTGCAGGTAAGGCAAAGCCCATGGTTCCTAAACCACCAGATGTGATATTACTTTTGCTTTGATTGAATCGGGCGTACCGGCAGGCTACCATCTGGTGCTGGCCCACATCGGTTACGATGATGGCATCACCACCGGTTAATTCATTCAGGTTGCGTATCACTTCACCCATCGTTAATTTCTCTGTTGATGGATGCAGTTCTTCAAAGATCACTTCCTTGTTTTCTTCCGCATCGCAGGCGCGAAATTTAGCTACCCATTGCGGATACACTTTTGCTTCCACCAGTTTGGTTAACATGGGAAGGGTTTCTTTACAATCGCCCCAAACACCTACTGTTGCTTTTACGTTCTTATCTATTTCTGATGGATCGATATCCAGGTGAATTACTTTCGCCTGCTTGGCATATTTATCCAATCGTCCGGTTACACGATCATCAAAACGCATTCCTACCGCAATCAATACATCACATTCATTGGTCATTACATTCGGGCCATAATTTCCATGCATACCCAGCATACCTACATTCAGCGGGTGATCTGTTGGCAGGGCACTCAATCCTAAAATGGTCCATGCAGAAGGGATGCCTGCTTTTTCAATAAAGGCTTTAAATTCTTTTTCTGCCTGTCCCAGTATCACTCCCTGTCCAAAAATTACAAACGGTTTTTCTGCCGCATTGATCAGCTTGGCCGCTTCTTCAATGTATTCTTTCCGTACAATGGGTTTTGGACGATAGCTGCGCACATGATTACAGGGTGTATACCCTGCATATTCAATTTTCTGGATCTGCGCATTCTTGGTAATATCGATCAATACAGGTCCGGGTCTGCCACTGCGTGCTATGTAAAAGGCTTTGGCCAATACGGCTGGGATTTCATTGGCATCCGTTACCTGGTAATTCCATTTGGTTACCGGCGTGGTTATGTTTACTACATCTGTTTCCTGGAAAGCATCGGTACCCAGCAGGTGCGCGAATACCTGCCCGGTAATGGCTACCAATGGAGTACTATCGATCATGGCATCTGCCAGCCCTGTTACTAAATTGGTTGCACCCGGACCGCTTGTTGCAAACACCACACCTACTTTGCCCGATGAACGTGCATAACCTTGTGCCGCGTGTATACCACCTTGTTCATGCCTTACCAATATATGTGTCAGCTTATCATGGTAGTCATAGAGTGCATCATAGATAGGCATGATGGCTCCGCCCGGATATCCGAAGATGGTATCCACGCCTTCTATTATACAAGCTTCCAGTACTGCCTGCGAACCGGTGATCTCATCTCCTTTTACAGAAGACATGATTTTGGGTTCGGGGTTTATTGCTGTTTTTTCTTTGGTGAGATCAATTGCTTCCATCTCTACTATTTTTTATTACAAATTGTGAATGATCAATTTCTATGCTTCATCTGTTACACAACCTTCGGATGCATCTTTTACCTGTTGTGCATATTTGAATAATATGCCTTTCGTGGCTTTCAATGCGGGCTGCGTCCAGCTGACTCGACGTTTCTTAATCTCTTCGTTACTTACTTTTAGTGTCATTTTTTTAGTGGCCACATTCAGCTCAATCACATCATTATCTTTCACCAGGCCAATCAGTCCGCCTTTGTATGCTTCGGGTGTAATATGTCCTACCACAAATCCATGTGTGCCGCCACTAAATCTTCCATCAGTGATCAATGCAACACTCTTACCCAATCCCGCACCAATAATGGCCGAGGTGGGTTTCAACATTTCAGGCATGCCTGGTGCACCTTTCGGGCCTACATAACGTATCACCACTACATCCCCTGATTTTATTTTACCGCTGTTAATACCCTCTATCAGTTCTTTCTCTCCATCAAAAACGCGCGCCGGTCCTTCAAATAATTCACCTTCCTTGCCACTGATCTTGGCTACGCTGCCACCTTCGGCAAGATTGCCATACAGGATCTGTAAATGGCCCGTTGCTTTTACAGGATGTTCTACCGGCAGAATAATTTTCTGCTGATCAAAATCCAGGTCGGGCACATTGGCCACATTCTCTGCCAATGTTTTCCCGGTTACGGTTAAGCACTCGCCATGCAGCAACCCTTTCTTCAGTAAATATTTCATTACAGCTGGTACACCACCATATTGGTGCAGGTCCTGCATTAAATATTTTCCACTGGGTTTAAAATCTGCCAGCACCGGAACCCTGTCACTGATCTTTTGAAAATCATCCTGTGTTAATTCCACATCTACACTTTTCGCCATGGCGATCAGGTGCAATACCGCATTGGTACTTCCGCCCATGATCATCACAAGCGTAATGGCATTCTCGAATGCCTTGCGTGTCATGATATCTTTTGGCTTGATGTCTTTTTCCAGTAATAACCTGATTGCCTTACCTGCATCCAAACACTCTTTCTGCTTCTCATCGCTCAACGCAGGATTGGATGAAGAATATGGCAAACTCATTCCCAATGCTTCAATGGCTGATGCCATGGTATTGGCTGTGTACATTCCGCCACAAGCGCCTGCACCCGGACAAGCATGTTGTATAATTCCTTTAAAATCGGCATCGGTTAAATTACCGGCCAGTTTTTGTCCAAGGGCTTCGAATGCGGAAACAATGTTCAGATCCTGTCCTTTGTAATGACCCGGTGCAATGGTTCCACCGTATACCATGATCGCGGGCCTGTTCAGTCTGCCCATAGCCATGATAGAACCGGGCATGTTTTTATCACAGCCAGGCAATGCAATTACGCCATCATAATACTGCGCGCCACAAACCGCTTCAATAGAGTCCGCAATAATATCGCGGCTTACGAGTGAGTAACGCATGCCATCTGTTCCATTGCTCATACCATCGCTTACGCCAATGGTATTAAAGATCAAACCCACCAGGTCGTTCTCCCATACCCCTTGTTTCACCAGTTTGGCCAGGTCGTTCAAATGCATGTTACAGGTATTGCCATCGTAACCCATGCTCACCACACCCACCTGTGCTTTCTTCAGATCTTCATCCGTTAAGCCAATGCCATATAGCATGGCCTGCGCGGCGGGTTGTGTGATATCCTGCGTTAATATTTTACTGTATTTATTGATCTCGTTTGCCATGTTTCTTTTTTATCTGCGCTTTTTTTGTGAATGGTGAATGGTCAATGGTGAATAATCAATTGTGGATAGATGTATTGCCAATTCATCATTGACCATTCACAATTGCCCATTGCCTACTCTACTCCCATCACTTCATTTATCAATTCTCTTTTATTTTCTACGATCAGGCATTTATAGGCATCCTGAACTTGTTTGCTTACCGTGTTTTCCCATGCCATTGCAAAGGGTTGGCTATCGAGTGATTGATACCCGATCACTTCTGCCGCGGTTCCGCAGAAGAAAGCGGCATCTGCGCCGTACACTTCTTCTTTGGTAAATAATTTTTCTGCCACCTGGATATTCAGTTCATCGCATAGCTCCAATACCGTTGCACGTGTAATACCGGGAAGGATATTCCCCAATGAGGGCGTAAATAATTTTCCCTCTTTCTCATAAAAGAAATTGGCGCCCGGGCCTTCGGCTACATTACCATTCATGTCTGTAAGCAATGCTTCATCAAATCCCAATGCTTTGGCTTCCTGGCTGGCTAGTATGGAGTTTACATAATGGCCGGCCGCTTTCGCATGTATCTTAAACCCTTGGGGATTGGGACGTTGGAAAGAAGATGTCATCACACGCAATAATTTATCTCCAAGGAAAGCCGCCATTTCCCATACTTCAATTACAATAAAGGATTCTGTGTTTGGGCTAAAACTCATATTGGCCGGTGCATACACCACCGGGCGGATATACGCATCCTGTAAATTGTTTTGCTTCAACAATTCGTATGTAACATCGATCAGTTCCTGCGTTGCCCATTTGTAGGGCATATTGAGTGATTGCGCGGATACTTTCAGTCGCTCATAGTGTTCAACAGCCTTGAATATGCGTGTTTCACCGTTTACAGTTTTGTAAGAACGAATACCTTCAAAAACAGAATAGCCATAGTGAAACGACTGGCTATAAAAATCCATTTTCGCTTCCGACGCTTTCACAAAAGCGCCGTTCAGGTACAGTACTGTGTTTCCGTTGTAATAGCTTGCCATAGTATTTGTTTTATTCTTTGTTACGTGGTTCGGAAATAAAAAACCCCGCCTTTTTGGAGGCGGGGCTTATATGCTTAGTATTTTTTACCAGATACAGACTCATCCTCCACACAGTGCATGAATAATAATGACGATCACCTCAGTAATGACTGAGATAATTGTGTTTACATTATTTGATATGCCTTTTAACATGGATGATTTGTTGGAACGAAAATACTCCCACCATCTCAAAAAACAAAGAACTATTTTGATTATTTTGAATTTTGAATGATAAATTTTAAATGACTCATTTAGCATTTAAAATTTATCATTCAAAATAATCATATGATCGTTGACTGGTTCAGGCTCGCGTTGCTGCTGCGTCTGTCACCATCCCTGTGCCGCTCTATATGGTCCACGATCAGGTCGCCAATCGCTGTTGTTGCATAATTATTGATCGGATCAATATCTTTTGATACAAAGCCATGCGACAATGTCCAGGATACCGCTTCACGCACCGCATGTGCCTCGTCTGTCAAGCCAAAATAGTCTAACAACATGGCGGCCGATAAAACAGATCCCAATGGATTGGCAATGTCTTTACCCGCTGCTTGCGGATATGAGCCGTGAATGGGTTCGAACAATGCGGTTTTATTTCCCACTGATGCGGATGGCAACAAACCCAGTGAACCACTAAGTACGCTGGCCTCATCGCTGATGATATCGCCAAACATGTTTTCGGTCAATACCACATCAAACTGTGCGGGATTGAGAATGATCTGCATGGCGGCATTGTCAACAAACATGTAGTCAACCGTTACATCTGCATATTGTGTCGCGATTCCCTGAACCACTTTGCGCCAAAGGCGTGAGGTTTCCAACACATTGGCTTTATCAACCAGGGTTAACTTCTTTTTTCTTTTCTGTGCGTATTGAAATGCCAGGTGCGATACCCTTTCTATTTCAGGTTTGGTATACACGCAATCATCTGAGGCACGGGTCTGGTCTTCGCTCAATTCCTTTTTCCCGAAATAAATACCACCCGTTAATTCGCGGAAGATCACAAAATCAACTCCTTTCAATTGTTTTGATTTCAATGGCGACAAATGTTGCAAAGACTGGTATGTGTTAATGGGCCTGATATTGGCAAACAACTGTAATTCTTTACGCAGTTTCAGCAAGCCTTGTTCTGGCCTTACCTTGGCGGCTGGATCGTTATCGTATTTTGGATGGCCAATGGCACCAAATAAAATAGCATCGCTCTGCAAACAGGTTTCAATGGTTTCGTCAGGCAAAGGGCTACCGGTTTTGTCAATAGAATCTGCACCCATGATTCCATAACTGTATTGAAAGCTATGGCCGAACCTGTTTGCCACTGCATTCAATACCTTGATGGATTGTTGTGTTACTTCCGGGCCAATGCCATCTCCTAGTATTACTGCGATCTTTTTTTCCATTCTGTATAAATGTTTCGTTTTAGTTATGCTGCAATCCTTCCCTGTTCCAACTTTAATGAGCGGGTAACACAGGAAGGAATTTCTTCTTCGTAATGACTTACATAAATCAATGTCTTCTGCATCTCCACACAGATCGTATTGATCAGTGCAATAAAACGCGCCGCTATTTCACTATCCAAACCCTGGCAGGGCTCATCTAATATTAGCAGGGGTGGATTTTTTACCAATGCACGCGCGAGCAATACCAGCCTTTGTTCGCCATTGGATAATTGTTTGAAGCGTTTGCGGCTGGTCTGTGTAATACTCAATACTGCCATCCATTTATCAACAATGGTCTTTTGTTGCGATGATAATTGTCTGAACAAACCAATCGTATCGAACAAACCAGAAGCCACTACTTCATATGCAGTAGCGGCCGAATCAAAATAATGATGCAGTTCGGGCGACACATAGCCGATCTTCTGTTTGATGTCCCAGATACTTTCACCCGATCCTTTCTTGCGATCAAACAGGTAAATCTCGTTGGCAAATGCCTGCGGGTTATCGCCATTTACCAGGCTCAGCAAAGTAGATTTACCGGAACCATTATGGCCCGATATACTCCAGCATTCGCCTTTTTTTACTTCCCAGTTAATATTATCTAAAATGGTGCGATTGTTATAGTTAACCGATGTGTTCACCATTCTGATCGCTATGGAAAAATCGGGATAGCTATATGCAGGAGTAATGGTTTTACAGGATTCGATAAAGAATGCATCCATTGCCTGTTGGCTTACCATGGATTCTTTTCCTGTGTAGACGCTGCGTAATACGACCGGCCCTAATCTTCCTTCTATTAATTCTGCTATATGTGTTACAGAAGAAGGAATATCGTTGGGTGATGTAACCAATAGATAATGGGTTCCTTTTTGAGCAAGCCTATCCAGTATAATATTCAACTCGTTTCTTGCAGCTATATCCAAACCAACAAAAGGATTGTCGAGCAATAACCATTCCGCGTTCTGCAAAACCGCTTTGGCCAATTGAAATCTTTTATGCTCCCCATTGGATAACTGTATCAAGCGGGTTTGCAAAACATGATCAATCCCAAAAAGAGCAACCGTTTTCTGTATGGCAGCTGTATCATTGGTTATTTCGTGCAAAGCATCTGCCACTGTAACCGCATCTCCCGAATCGTTGGAATTAAAGCGTTGCTGGTAGTAAAAAGAATTGAGATTGGAAAGATTGGTAAAATGGTGCTGTTGCGAAATAACCGCGATCCGCGGCTTGTGGTTATTTTGAAACAAGATCTTACCTGCGGCGAAACACTGTCCGGCCAATGCTTTGATCAATGTTGTTTTTCCGCTTCCCGAAGAACCGATCACCGCTAACCTTTCTCCCTGTTGCAGGGTAAATGACAGATCCTTTAACACAGGCTGACCCGACAGTTGTACTGTAAGGCCATTTACCTGCAAAAGGGGGGATGCTGTCATGGTAATTTGTTTACGAAGCCATTTGTGCCTCAAAAGCTTCTATCTGTGATTTGTTATTGATGAGGTAATCGATATCATCGTACCCATTCAACAAACATGTCTTCTTATAAGTATTAATATCAAACACTTCCTGCGTACCGCTTGCATCAATGGTGATGGTTTGTGCGGCCACATCGATGGTGATGGTTGCTTCGTTGCCCAACGCAAAGAGTTCTGCAAGAAACGCATCGCTTACTTTCACAGGTAATACACCATTGTTCAATGCGTTGTTTTTAAAAATATCCGCGAAAAAGCTTGATACTACCGCTTTGAAACCATAATCCTGTAATGCCCAGGCAGCATGCTCACGCGAAGAACCACAACCGAAATTTTTTCCGGCCACCAATACCTCACCACTGAATTGCGATTGATTCAATACAAAATCCGATTTGGGTTTTGTTTCATCATTGTTCTCGTAACGCCAGTCGCGAAACAGGTTCTTGCCAAAACCATCGCGGGTAGTGGCTTTTAAAAAGCGTGCCGGAATGATCTGGTCCGTATCCACGTTTTCCATTGGCAATGGAACAAAGCGGCTGTGTATTTTTTGTAATGGTGTCATTTTTCTGTGCTTAACGCTTAACGCCGAATGCCTAACGCGTTTCGCTTTGAGCATTCAGCGTTAAGCTTGTTTAAATTAATGCGCGTACATCCGTAACAACCCCCGTAATAGCCGCTGCTGCTGCCGTTAGCGGGCTTGCCAGTAATGTTCTTGCTCCGGCACCTTGTCTTCCTTCAAAATTTCTGTTACTGGTACTGATGCAATATTCACCCGCCGGAATTTTATCTTCATTCATTCCCAAACAGGCACTGCAACCTGCCTGGCGTATTTCGAAACCGGCTTCTTTAAAAATTTTATCCAGCCCTTCTGCCTGTACTTGCTTGGCCACTTGTTGTGAACCCGGCACGATCATTACCTGTACATGCGCATTCTTTTTTCTCCCTTTCACCAATCCTGCCACTAAACGCAGGTCTTCGATGCGTGAATTGGTGCAGCTGCCAATGAATACATGTTGCACAGGCATTCCCAGTAAAGGCTTGCCGGATTCCAGTCCCATGTATTGCAATGCTTTGATAATGTTTTTTCTTTCTCCTTCATCCGGAATGGTATCGGTTACCGGTATCAATCCATTGATGGCAATACCTAACCCTGGATTGGTTCCATAAGTGATCATCGGTTCAATATCCGATGCATTGATATTGATCTCTGCATCAAACACCGCATCTGCATCACTGTACAATTGTTTCCATTGGGTTACTTTCTGTTCCCACTGTTCTCCGCCCGGTGCAAACTGGCGGCCTTTGATATAAGCGAAAGTAGTTTCATCCGGAGCGATCATTCCGCCACGCGCACCCATTTCAATACTCATGTTACAAATGGTCATTCTCGCTTCCATCGACAATGCGCGTATAGCGGAGCCGGCATACTCTACAAAATATCCCGTGGCACCACTGGCCGTTATTTTTGAAATGATGTAAAGAATAATATCTTTCGACACAACCCCATTGTGCAATTCACCTTCAATATTGATGCGCGTTACTTTGGGCTTGGTCTGCAGCAAACATTGCGATGCGAATACCATTTCCACTTCACTGGTACCAATACCAAATGCAACCGCACCAAATGCGCCATGTGTTGATGTATGGCTATCACCACAAACAATGGTCATACCTGGTTGTGTTATGCCCAGCTCAGGCCCTATCACATGCACAATTCCCTGGAAGGGATGGCCTAAGCCATACAATTCTACATTGTGTTTCTTACAATTTTCTATGAGTTGCTGTACCTGTAAACGGGAGAGTTCATCTTTAATGGGCAGATGCTGATTCAGCGTTGGTACGTTGTGATCGGCCGTGGCTACTACCTGTTGCGGACGAAATACTTTCAATCCTCTTTTTTCAATACCGTTAAATGCCTGCGGACTGGTTACCTCGTGTATAAAATGCTTGTCGATGTACAGCACCGAAGGACCATCATCCATTTTTTGTACTACGTGTTTGTCCCAGATCTTATCAAATAATGTCTTTGCCATACTGAATTTAATTAAAGCGTGGTGTAGATACACCACGCTACTCAAACTAAAACTATACTGATGAGAAAATCCTAAGCGATAACCGGCTCGGCTTTGTACGCCTTTGCCAGCTGGTGCAGGTCATCTTCGTCAATTTCTTTCTTCTTATCCGCTACCTGCAAAAATGATTCATAGAGAACATCGATATCGTTACGTGTAAATTCATAACCAATTTTCTGGAAACGGTGTGCCAGTGCACTTCTTCCGCTTCTGGCAGTCAATACGATCTTGCTGCCTTCGGCCCCTACTTCTTCGGGGTTAATGATCTCGTACGTTAGTGAGTCCTTCAGAAAGCCATCCTGGTGAATACCGGATGAATGTGAGAATGCATTGGCTCCCACAATGGCTTTGTTCAATTGCACAGGTACCCGCATGGTATCAGATACTTCTTTGCTAAGCGGGTTAAGCATTTTGGTTTGGATATTGGTATATAAGCCCAAATGTTTGTGTTGTTTCAATACCATCACCACTTCTTCCAGCGAAGTATTACCGGCTCTTTCGCCAAGACCGTTAATGGTACACTCGATCTGCCTTGCACCCGCTACAACGCCCGCAATGGAATTGGCGGTGGCCAGGCCCAGGTCGTTATGGCAATGGCAGGAAATCACAGCCTTATCAATATTGGAAACATTGTTCCGCAGAAAAGCGATCTTATCGCCGTATTGCTGTGGCAGACAATAGCCCGTTGTATCCGGAATATTTACTACAGTGGCTCCTGCTTTGATCACTGCTTCAATCACGCGTGCCAGGTATTCGTTATCGGTACGGCCGGCATCTTCGGCATAGAACTCAACATCATCCACAAAATTCTTTGCCCAGGTAACGGCCTGAACGGCGCGTTGCAGAATTTCTTCGCGTGTTGCGTTGAATTTTGCTTTGATATGAAAATCGGATGTACCAATACCGGTATGAATGCGCGGGCGTCTGGCATACTTCAATGCTTGTGCCGCTACTTCAATATCTTTCTGCACCGCACGGCTCAATCCGCAAACACTGGCATTTTTAATGACTTTGGAAATTTCGGTAACCGATTCAAAATCGCCGGGACTGGAAATGGGAAAGCCAGCTTCGATGATATCAACACCCAGTGATTCGAGTTTGAGTGCAAGGTTTAGTTTCTCTTTGGTATTGAGTTTACAACCGGGCACCTGCTCGCCATCGCGCAGTGTAGTATCGAATATGAAGACCTGTTGATCCATTGCTATTTTTTATCAGAATTAGTTGAGATGAAAAGGCAGGCTATTTAATTTTGCTATCGATTGCCGTTAATAACAAGACTGGTAGCCTGCCATTTTCGAATTTAGTGTAGCTTAAACAGGAAATCAGATCAAAATTGATGGTATTTTACAGTCTATAAACCCGTCGAAATCCCCTGAAACCCTTATAGGTACTGGATTTTAGTGTAAAAATAATACGATGCCCAACCGTTCCGCCGATGCTTTGTTTCAACTGGTTCAGTCGCTCGAAAGATCGGAAAAGCGGAATTTTAAGCTGTACATGACCCGCAATACCGCTTCGGGCGATCTGAAAGTGGTGCAATTGTTTGATGCACTGGATAAAATGAAGCAGTATGATGAAGAACAGTTGTTAGTTAAAACCCCCTCCATCCAGAAACAGCAGCTTTCGAACCTGAAAGCCCATTTATACCGCGAAATCCTGGCAAGCCTGCGGTTGTTGAACCAGGAAGAAAACATCGACCTGCAATTACACGAACAGCTCGATTTTGCCCGCCTTTTATACAACAAGGGGCTTTACCTGCAAAGCCTGAAGGTATTGGACCGTGTAAAAGACCTTGCCCGCGCCAATAACCAGGTAACCTATATTTTACAGGTACTGTTCCTGGAAGAAAAGATCGAGGCCCTGCACATTACCCGAAGCATGCAGGACAGGGCCGAAAAATTAAGTGTAGAAGTAGAAGAAGTGAATGGCCGTTTACGGTTGATCGGCGCCTTATCAAATCTTTCGTTACAGCTGTATAGCTGGTACATTAAAAACGGCCATGCCCGCAACGAAGAAGATACCGCCACCGTAGATGCTTTTGTAAACAATACCGCCATACTGCAGGCACAGCATACCAAAGGTTTTTATGAACGATTGTATTTGTACCAGTGTTATTGCTGGCATGCATTCATTACCCAGAACTTTCTTGGCTATTACCGCTATTGCCAGAAATGGGTGGATCTGTTTGATGCCTGCCCTAAAATGATCGAGATAGAAACAGCGCATTATATCAAAGGATTGCACAACCTGATGGGTGCGCATTTTGACCTGCGTAATTTTCAGAAATTCAATGATACCATCCAGGTGTTTGAAAAATTTATCGAAACACCCGTGATACAGGGTAACCGCAATAACCTGATACAGACATTTATTTACCTCAATATTTCAAAGCTCAACAAACATTTTATGGAAGGCAGTTTCAGCGAAGGACTGGAGCTGGTGCCTTACCTGGAAGAAAAACTGCAGGAATATGAACTGTATATGGACCGCCACCGCATATTGGTATTCTATTACAAAATAGCGTCCCTGTATTTTGGAAGCGGCGATGCGGATAAGAGTATTGATTACCTGAACAAGATCATCAACTGGAAGATGGATCTGCGTACCGACCTGCAGTGCTATGCAAGACTGCTGCACCTGATTGCCCATTACGAGTTGGGCAATTTTGACCTGCTCGAGTATTTATTGAAATCGGTTTACCGTTTCATGTATAAAATGCAGAATCTGAGTACGGTGGAGGAAGCGGTTTTTGGGTTCCTGCGCAAATCCTTCAGTTTATCTCCCAAACAATTAAAGCCTCAGTTCGAAAACCTGCTGGCCATATTAAAGCCATTGGAAAAAAGCGGAATGGAAAGCCGGGCCTTTATGTACCTCGATATCATTTCCTGGCTGGAAAGCAAGATCACCAACCAACCCGTACAAAACATCATCCGTCAGAAATACCTGGATGCGAAGAAAAGGGCGGAAGCCTGATATAACAAACCGATCAACCGTTCCTTTGCATTTTTGCCAACTATCATCTACCCTATTTCCGTAAATACGACTGAAAAACCGGGTTGGGTATCGTTGTATTTCTTCGCCACAGATTCGCAGATTAGTATGGCTTAATCTGCGAATCTGTGGCTTTTTTCTGGCGATACATTTCAAGTAACTGTGTTTGAGAGTATACAATCCTCTATTTTAACCCGTTGTCGGAGTTATTTGTAAATAGCCGGTAACCCTTATGAACCTGTTTACGTAAGCCCGATTTCTTCGGGTGTTGTTCGAACACGCTTCGGGACTTCTCGAAGAAACCTCGAAGCAGTCTCGAAGGAATCCCGAACAGCGCCCGAAGCGGAGTCGAAGAAAGAGGCTTACCCGAAACGGGCAAACAAAGCAGTTTTCGGAAGATTTTCCAATAAACTATTGTATAACAATGGTTTACCAATTGCTATGCACAATTCCGCCAATTTCTATCAACGCTGCCAACAAGCTATTTTAATTATATTCAATCTCAATTCACTGCTATGAGAAAACAAATCTGCCTACTGCTACTGGCTACTGCCTGCCTGATCAAAGTATCGCACGCACAAATAACCAAAGCGCCCGAACGCAAAGAAGGCATGGGGCCTTATACACAACTCATTATTCGCGGCGTTACGCTGATCAATGGAACCGGTGCACCGCCCTTTGGGCCGGTGGATATTGTGGTTGAACAGAACCGAATTACCGAGATCAGGTCTTTGGGTAACCCGGATGCAAAAATTGATCCTGCGAGAAGGCCTAAATTAAAAGAAGGCGGGAAGGAAATAGACTGCCAGGGTATGTTTGCCATGCCCGGCCTGATTGATATGCACGGGCATATCGGTGGCACTGCACAAGGCACACCGGCTGAGTATGTTTTTAAATTGTGGATGGCCCATGGCATTACCACCATACGCGATCCATCGGCGGGCAATGGTTTGGATTGGGTATTAGATGAAAAGAAAAAAAGCGCGGACAACCTCATCACCGCTCCGAGAATATTTGCCTACACCGCTTTTGGCCAGGGAAGCAAAACACCTATTGTAACAGCAGACCAGGCAAGGGCATGGGTGCAGCAGAATGCAAAGAATGGGGCTGACGGCATCAAATTCTTTGGCGCATCGCCCGAAGTAATGGATGCCGCTATCCGAGAAAACAAAAAACTGGGATTGCGTTCCTGCTGCCATCATGCGCAAACCGATGTGGCAAGATGGAACGTATTGAATTCTGCAAGGGCCGGCATGACCAGTATGGAACACTGGTATGGTTTGCCCGAAGCTTTGTTTACAGACAAAACCATCCAGAATTTTCCACTGGATTATAATTACAGTAATGAGCAGGACCGCTTTGAAGAAGCTGGTAAATTATGGAAACAGGCAGCCGCTCCTTACAGCGAGCATTGGAACAAAGTGATGAATGAATTGCTCTCGCTCGATTTTACATTGGATCCTACTTTTAATATTTACGATGCCAACCGCGACCTGCAAAGAACGCGCAGGGCAGAATGGCATGAAACTTATACCCTTCCTTCGTTATGGAAATTTTATGAGCCCAGCCAGCAATCGCATGGCTCGTATTGGCATAACTGGGGTACGGAACAGGAAGTGGAATGGAAAAACAATTACCGTTTGTGGATGACTTTCATCAACGAATACAAGAATCGTGGTGGTCGTGTAACTGCCGGGTCGGACAATGGTTTTATTTACCAGACCTATGGTTTCGGTTATATCCGTGAGCTGGAACTGTTGCGCGAAGCGGGTTTTCATCCACTGGAAGTGATCCGTTCCGCCACTCTGTATGGCGCACAGGCATTGGGTATGGATAAAGAGATCGGCAGCGTGGAAGTGGGGAAGCTGGCAGATATTGTAATCATCAATGCCAACCCCTTAAAAAATTTACAGGTACTGTACGGAACAGGTGCTATTGAATTAACCAAAGAAAACAAAGTAGTAAGAACTGGTGGCGTTTTGTATACCATCAAAGACGGCATTGTGTACGATGCTAAAAAATTATTGTCTGATGTAAAACAGATGGTTGACGAGGAAAAGAAAAAAACCGGCTGGCAATTAAAACAGCCGGGTATGTAAATTACGCCAGCACCTCAATGGTGATGGGGAAGAGGATATTGATACTGCAACCCGCACCAGGTGCCGTTTGAATATCCACCGAGCCATTGTACAGATCGGAACGGCTGATGATATTATACAGCCCAATGCCCTTGCGTTGCTGGTTAATATCAAAGCCTACCCCATTATCCTGAATTTTCAGGAAGATCGTTTTTTCGGTTCGCAGCAGTTCAATATTTACCTGCGTGGCTCGTGCGTGTTTGATGATATTATTCATCTGCTCCTGTACAATGCGAAAAAGACTCAGTTTGAAATCGTACTTGATGTCTTCTTCAAAGAAAGTATCCGCGGTAAGATCTATCTGAAGTGGATTTACCGCAGATACATCATCCAGCAATCCTTCTATCGCCTTACTCAACCCAAAGTGTTTGATCAGGGGTGTTACCAGTGTTTGCGACAGTTTACGGATCTCCTCAATGGCATTGAGAATAAACGCGGATGATTGTTTGAGCAAACCGGATTCATCTTTAAATTTCTGTTCGGCTGAAGCGATGTACATCATGGCCACGGTGAGCTGCTGGTTCACATTGTCGTGCAGTTCGGTGCTGATCTCATATCTTTCCTTCTCCTGAACCTGTATCATGGCCTCATTAATCTCTTTCTGCTTCAGCAGTTTTTCTTCTTCCAGTTTTTCTTCCAGTCTTATTTTCTCCGTAATATTATTGTGAATGGCCAGTATCGAGGTTTTACCCTTATATTCTATTTTATGAGAAGAGATATCAAGCACCAGTATTTCACCGTTTTTCTTTTTGTGTTCCCATATTCCCGATTGCTTGCTCACATCACTTTCTCTAAATTCCTTCGCGAAAGCGCGGATCTTTTCATGGTGCCGTTCAGGGCGAAGATCCAGTACGTTCATCTGTAATAATTTTTCGCGCGTATAGCCGTATTCTCTCTGCGCCACTTCATTTACTTCAAGAATAGCAAACGTATGCAGGTCCCAGATAAAAATAGGAAGCGGGTTATTGAAGAACAGGTTACGATAACTCTCATTGCTTTCCACAAGACTTAACCTGATCCTGTTACGCTCGATACTGTATTGAATGGATTTTGCGAGCAGGCGTTCATCAAACTCTCCTTTGATCAGGTAATCCTGTGCACCATTGGCCATGGTTTCCAGCGCTAGTTCCGTATCTGCCAGTCCTGTTAATACAATAATAGGGATGGCCGCTGCATATTCGTTTATCTGGCTATAGGAATTAAAGCCCGAACTATCCGGCAGGGAAAGATCAAGCAATACAACACTGATCTCTTTTGTGTTCAATACTTCAATAGCAGCAGCGGCACTGGATGCCTTGTATACATTCTCTAAAGGCAAACGGGTTAACCGAAGGGTTTCTTCGAGTAAAAAAAGATCGCCCGGGTTATCTTCAACGATCAATATCGAAAGCAGGTTGGTGTTTTCTGGTAATGCCATTATATAAAATTCCTCAAATTTAGCCGATTCTGTTGTGTAATTGCACCTCCTCTGTGTAACTCTTAATCTCTGAGCCTCTGTGGTGAAAAAGGATCGAAGCGAAGGCTTCACCACAGAGACTCAGAGATTAAGAGTTGCACAGAGAGTATATGTCATTAGACTATTTTTTATTGCACAACACGTTAAAAGATTATTTCTTTTGCTACTCAACGATATGGATCGAACGATTTACTGATCGTAAAATAAAAACAACTTCCTTTTCCCGGTTCGGATTCCACCCATATTTTCCCATTGTGTTTTTCTACAATTTTTTTACAGATCGCCAACCCGATTCCCGTACCACTGTATTCATTTCGGTGATGCAGCCGCTGGAACAGTATAAATATCTTTTCAAAGAAAATGGGCTTGATCCCAATCCCATTATCGCGCACACTAAATTCATAATGATTGGGTTCTTCTTTACCACTGATCTGTACATGCGCCATTTCTCCACTATGGTATTTCAGGGCATTGCCCACTAAATTCTGAAATAACTGGAACAATTGTGTTTTGTTGGCTGTTATCACCGGCAAGGGGTCTGCTGTTACGGTGGCATTGATTTCGTCGATCCTTCCGATAAATACATCGATCACCTCTTTCACCAATACATTGGTATCGATTTCTTCCATATCATCTTTATTCGAGCCAACCCGCGAGTATTCCAGCAGGTCCAGGATCAGCTTTTTCATCCTGTCGGCACCATCTACCGCATAGTGTATGTATTGCTCAGCCGTTTCATCGATCTGGTCTTCATATTTTTTCTTGAACAATTGCAGAAAGCTGGTGATCATCCGAAGTGGCTCCTGCATATCATGTGAGGCGATATAAGCAAAACGTTCCAGTTCAACATTGGACGCGGCCAGTTCATCTGCGCGTTGTTTCAGCCGGTTATTCAGCTCCAGCAGCAACGCTTCATGTTCCTTTCTTTCGGTAATATCGCGCGTGGCGCCGATAAGACGAACCGCTTTACCTGTTTCATCGCGAATAATGTATCCTTTGTCAAATACATAGGCATATTTCCCATTACTTTTCAGAAAACGGTACTCATCTTCCCAATACATCTGGGTAGTGTCTGCAATCGCCACAGCCTGTTTATCAATTACCCGTTGAATATCCTCCGGATGAATCCGTATGTTCCAGAAATTGCCGGCTTTCGCCGCTTCTGCCGGATCGTATCCAAACAACACTTTCAGGCCCTGCCCCGTACGCACCACTTCATTCGTATATACATCCCAATCCCAGATCGCATCATTGGTTGCCATCGCCACCATATCATAATTGCGGTTGCTGGATTTAACCGCTTCCACCGCGATCTTATTTTCAATGATTATCAGCAGGAGGTTCTTAGCACGTTCCATTGTGCTTTCCTCTTCATGCGTGGGTGATTTAATTTTTTTATAATAGATCGCAAAGGTACCCAGCACATCCTGGTGTGAGTTGATCAATGGAAATGACCAGCAGGCTTTCAATCCTTCTTCTCGGGCCAGGTTCAGGAAATTCTGCCAAAGCGGGTCAGTTTCAATGTCTGAAACAATTACTTTTTCTTTCCGGAAAGCAGCGGTTCCGCAGCAGCCTACCCCTTCTCCCATTTCAATCCCCTCAATGGCCGAAAGATATTTTTGTGAAACCTCAGGCGCGGACCAGTTATACAAACGGTTGCCTTTCAAGCGCTGCACCGAACAAAGCATCCCATCGTGCATATTCTGTATTTCCCGAAGGTAAAATTCAATGGTTTGCTCAAGAATACTGTCTGGCCTGGCATTCATTTCGAGTACTTCCCTTTCCAGCCATTCCTGTGTGCGGAGATTTTTCACTTCGGTAACATCTTTAAAATAAACAGAGATGTTTTTTTCGGATGGATAGGCACTCACATCCGCCCATACTTTATACTGTGGAAAATATTCGCGGAAACGGATCGATTTATTCTCGTGGAACAATGCCTTGTAATTCATATGCTGGCGCAGGAACGCCAGGTCGGGAAAAGCTTCCCATACATTTTTCCCGATCAGTTCCTGTTCGCTTTTTCCAAGAATCATCTCCGCGGCTTTGTTCCAGAAAATAACCTGCCAGTTTCTGTCTACAATAAAAAACCCATCGGTAATGCTATCGAGTACAGACTCCATCAGTATGCGACTGTCTTCTTCTTTCTGGTGAAGGCTTTTTGTTTCATCCAGTAATGCGGTAAGGCGTTCCTGCTGTTTTATCTGCTCAGAAATATCAGTTCCAACGATACTGGTAATATTTTCCCCGTTTTCGTCATTCAGTGTTACCAAAGCTATTTTAAAAGGGAATTTTTCGCCATTGCTTCGGATACCGGTAAGAACTCCTTTCACCGATCGGTGCACATGCTGCCCGGAGAATATTTCGGCAAAAGCGGGATCTGTTTTATCTATGATGGTTGTGGTAAACTGCTTTTTAAACTCGTCTTTTGAATAACCGAACATGTCGCAGGCCGCTTTATTGGCTTCCAGTATGGCACCATCTGTCTTTGTAAGTACAAGGGCATTGAGGGACGACTCAAAAAATGATTCATAAACAGATCTGCTTGTCATGGCATAGGGGAGGATGTTTGATGCTTGTAAACACTGCATAAAATAGCAGCAACCCAATTTCGTTAAGATTTACTATTCAGCCAAGATTTGTTTTTGTTGAACAACAACAGCGCTGTCTGCGATCATTTTTTTTCTACCGTTGGATAAGCGATGCCCAGTTGTTCAAGATAGGTTTTGTATTTGGACGGATCATAGTAAAACTTTTTCATCTGCTCGCGATAGGTTCCCATGATCTCTTTGTTGAGTGTGATTGCGGGGGGATCGGTGGCTTTGATAAAAGGTTTGTATTTGGTATCTTTTGTCTGCACATTGATAAAATAATCTTTGGCATCCGCCAGTACCTGGGGGTCGGTAAACAGGTCGATCAATGTCA
This sequence comes from Bacteroidota bacterium, assembly GCA_040390405.1. Classification (GTDB taxonomy): domain Bacteria; phylum Bacteroidota; class Bacteroidia; order Chitinophagales; family Chitinophagaceae; genus Sediminibacterium. The sequence goes on along the minus strand of JAZJYJ010000008.1, from coordinate 414,891 downwards.
GCGCCGTGGCTTTGGCTCCGGCAACAGATCCTTTGTGGGCAATGGGTGTAGCCATCGCAATCGCGTCGGCCCAATGGTGACCTTTGGTGCCCGGGATATTGGCCGGATAATACAATACGATCGTTGGCAGGTTCCAGGAAATATCCGCGATATCATCCGAACCGCCGCCCCATGAAAAAGGAACGGAGCCTTTCAGTGTATCCAGTTTGGTACGCAACCCGTCGATCTCTTTTCCCTGGTTATCTTTCTTGGGCGCTTCCACCAATTTCTGAACAGCTCTTGCCATCTGGTTATCCGCGTCTGTCCATTGCGGAAAACCTACCCGGTTGATGTTTTTGATCATGGCCTGTGCCAGTGCTTTATTAAAATGTCCCGGCCATGCGGTACCCATAATGCGGTAATTCATTTTGGTATCCGTCATCATAGCCGCACCATTGGCTATTTTGATGCCCGCATCGTACATGGCCTGTATGTCTTCATAGGTTCTTTCGCGGAAATAATACCATACACTGGCTTTTGAAGGAACCACATTGGGCTGGTCGCCACCGTCTGTAATTACATAGTGCGAGCGTTGTGTGGGTTTCAGATGTTCGCGTTTGAAATTCCAGCCCACATCCATCAACTCTACGGCATCCAATGCACTTTTGCCCCTCCAGGGCGCACCTGCCGCATGGGCCGCTTCGCCATCGAAAGAGAATTGTACCGATACCAGTCCATTCATTCCCGGATCGCCGTAGTTACAGGTAAAATCAGTACCCACATGCGTAAAAATACAGGCGTCCACATTTTTGAAATACCCGTCTCTTACAAACCATGCTTTGCTGGCCACCAGTTCTTCCGCCACGCCGGGCCAGATCACCAGAGTTCCTGGGATATTGTTTTTCTGCATCAGTTCTTTTGCGGCCAATGCCGCATAAATAATCACAGCCTGGCCCGAGTTATGTCCTTCGCCATGTCCCGGCGCGCCTTCTACGATCGGGTCTTTGTAAGCAACACCTGGTTTCTGTGACGCTTTCGGGATACAATCAATATCGCTGCCCAAAGCAATTACCGGACTGCCATTACCCCATTTCGCCATCCAGGCGGTGGGTATGCCTGAAATTCCTCTCTCAACCGTAAACCCGTTTTTTTCCAGAATACCCGTTATGTATTTCGATGTTTCTATTTCCTGGAAACCAAGTTCTCCAAAACTGAATACCATATCAACCATTTCCTGCACGGCTTTTTCTTTGGCAGTTACAGAAGAAATCACTTCCGATTTCAGTTTATCTACCAGTGCCGCATCGTATTTTTTGGTTTGCGCCAGAAGAGCCGGGGCGGATACAAGTATCGCCAGCAGGGTTAGCATAATTGTTTTAACAGATGAGCACAGCAGTGAAGGTTTCATGCAAATTGTTTTGGTAGAAAAATGAGGTTGCCGGTTTCTTATGTACCCGAAAGGATGGGCAAGACTACCACAATATAAAATGAAAATTGCTATGAAGCAAGTGCCATTAAGTTGGGAAGGTTTCACGCAAAGGCGCGAAGAAAGCAAAAATGGAAAGACAGATTAGGTATTCGATATCGCTGCGGCGGCGCAGTACATCAGCAGAAAACTTTGCGCCTTTGCTCACTCGGCGTCTTTGCGTGATATATACCCCTCTGCCATTAAGTTGCGAGGCTTCATGCATAAATCCTGTCCACCGCATCTTTGAATTTTTCCATCACCACTTTTCTTTTCAGGCTCATCTTGGGTGTCATCTCTCCTGTTTCAATGGTCCATTCGCGGGGAAGCAATTCAAATTTTTTGATCTGCTCTACATGGTTAAAGAACTGGTTATAGTTTTCCACGAGTGCACGGTACATATCAAGCACTTTGGGGTTGTGTACCACTTCTTCGTTTGAAGTGTATGCAATGCCCTGGCCCTTCATCCATTCGCGCAAATTATTGAATGAAGGAACAATGAGCGCACCTACAAATTTTCTTTCTGAACCCACCACCATTACCTGTTCTATAAACGGGCTTTCCTTGAGTTTGTTTTCGATGGGTTGTGGTGCCACATATTTGCCACCACTGGTTTTAAAGAGTTCTTTTTTACGGTCGGTGATCTTGAGAAAGGTATTGTCTTCCCAAACACCGATATCGCCGGTATGCAGCCAGCCATCAATGACCGTTTCGGCTGTAAGGTCGGGACGTTTGTAATAACCTTCCATTACACAGGGACCGGTTACACAGATCTCGCCATCCTCGGCCAGCTTTACTTCTATACCATTGATCACCGGACCAACGGTTCCGAATTTAGTGCCTCCTTTTGCCTGCCGGTTCACACAAATTACCGGGCTGTTTTCTGTTGGGCCATAGCCTTCATATACCGGAACTTTGGCTGCATTAAAAATACGCAACAGTTTTACCTGGCAAGCCGCACCACCGGTAACGATAAAAGATACTTTGCCTCCCAATGCTTCACGCCATTTGGTGAAGATGAGTTTATTGGCAATGGCCAGCTGCATGTTATACCATGGGCCGCCGCTTTTTCGGTTATCATATTTTTCAGCAAGGTCTACCGCCCAGAAAAATAATTTTCTTTTGATACCCGTTAATTCATTGCCTTTGGCCATGATGCGCTCAAATACTTTTTCAAGCAAACGGGGTACGGTAGTAAACCCGTCGGGTTGTACTTCGCGCAGGTTATCGCCAATGGTTTCCAGGCTCTCGGCATAATAGATACTGATGCCGCTATAGAGATAGATATAGGTACAGGTTTTTTCGAAAATATGATTCAGTGGTAAAAAGCTAAGCACCTTGCTTTCGGGTGCATCGTTAAAGGGAAAACTTTCTTTGGAGAACTGAACATTGGAATAAATATTCCGGTGACTCAGCATCACCCCTTTGGGCGTTCCGGTTGTGCCGGAAGTGTAAATGATGGTAGCGAGATGCGATACCGGGATGTTTTTTTTAATGGCATCCACTTCTTTCAAAGAAGCCTCATCCGCCATACCGGTTACTTCGCTCCAGTGTTTTGCGCCATCAATACGATCGAATGTATATACATTTTTGATGGAAGGGACTTTGTCGATCAGGCCCTTGATCTTTTGCAGCAATTCTTCATTACTTACAAAAATGTATTTCACCGCTGCATCGTTAAGGATAAATTCCAGTTCCAGCGGATTGGTGGTTGGATATACCGGAACCAATATGGCACCCAGTTGTTGCGCTGCCAGGTCTGTGAATATCCATTCAGGCCTGTTGTTACTGATGATGGCAATCTTATCACTACCGGCGGCGGTCATATCATTCCCGCTCACACCCAATTTATGGAGGCCGGCACTCAAACGGTTTACGGTTTCTGCAACCTGTTGGGTGCTATAGTTTACCCACTGTCCTTTTTCTTTGGCAGCCAGCATATCCTGCTTGGGAAAATGCTGCAATTGGTGATCTAAGCAATCAAAAAGTCTCTTAATAGTCATGTGCGATCGTTGGCTTTCAAACAAAATTCGGGAACAACTGTTTCCTTTATCTTAATGGGAGTGATTGTGAGGACACAATCACTGCGAATTCGTGATCCAGGCAATCAAAAAGTCTCTTAATGGTCATGTGCGATCGTTGGCTTTCAAACAAAATTTGGGGAAAGATGAGTGATTGTGAGGACACAATCACTGCAACGGCACAATCACTGCGGGGACACAATCACTACCGCCGCCCCTATCCTTCCTCCTCTTTTTTCAGTTTTTTAAACTCTTCCGAAGCAATATCCTGCCTGCTTCCGTTATAGGCATCAAAATACTGGAAGCCCAGTGCCAGCCCCCATCCCAGCATTACCCATACGGGCCAGGGATAATAATGAAAACCGGAATTACGGCCTCCTGTAAACCACCAGATCCCCCACAAAAAAGCGATCACTACCAGGTAGCTATACAGGTTCTTTTTGAAGCTGGCTCTTTTGCGGGCAATTCGCCAAAGCCGCTCATCGTTAGACTGATTCATGGATGCTGTTTAAGACTTTCAAATTAGGCAAATAAGCACAAATAAAAAAGCCGGTGTTTTGTACACCGGCCTTACAGGGAAATCAGTTGTTCATTACTTCGAAAAGTAATATTCGCCGGTTGGTATTTTGAATACGCGGCTTTGCTGAAAAGTTTTAAATCCTTCTGTTTCTTTGGGATGTTTGGTTTGCCATGCCTGGTAGGCCGGTTCACCGGCTGCCGGGCCGAATAACCAGTAGGTATATGCCTCAAACAAACCCTGGTTCAGCAGGTATTGCTGGTGATCGAACAGGCGGAAAGGAAAGGTTTTCTGTTTGCCCTGCGCCCATTCCAGGATAAAACGGGTACGGATGGCCACCAGGTCGTCAGCGGTTGCCGTAGTTGTTTTTGCTGTTCCCAATGCTTTGCCAAACACTTCCAACACTGTTTTTTCAAAAGCAGAAAGTGTTGTGTTTTTGTTTAACTGCGCTATGGTGCCTGGCGTTACCAGTTTACTATATACGTTATAAAGCTGGCTTTTTATTTCTTCTGTACGGGTAGAATAACTTTCAAGATTCAGAAACAATTCGCCATATAATGCGGCACGCAGTGGGTTATTCTTTCTTGTATGGTACATGGTGGCATTGTAGTAATTACTGCTGTAACCAGGATCGACCTCTATCCCTTTCTCCCATTGGTTAATAGCTTCATCCAGTTCGTTGTCCATCGCATTCAACTCTCCATATTCATTATAAATAACGCCGCTGTTGGGGAATTTGCGTAAGGCGGTTCGGTATAATTTGCCGCATTCTTTGTAGGAAGCGATGGCTTTATATGCCATACCCAGCACCTGGAAAGACTGCTGATCCGCATTGGGTTTCTCCACCATTTCTTTTCCTACTTCAATGGCTTTGGAAAAATCCCTTTTCAGGTAATTGGCAAAGCAGAGATCGCGCAACAGGTCTACATTATCAGGCTCCTGTTTGGCGGCACGCTCCAATATCAGTACGGCATTATCGTAATCGCCTTTCTGAACAAGGGTGCGGGCTGTTTCCTGTAACAGTTTAGCGGTTTGTTCCTGCGCATCTGCATTGGAAAATCCGGCAAGCAGCAGGCAAATGATGAGAAAATATTTCATGTGGTTATTTTAAACGGTCTGTGTAATACAAAACACATGCCGTGGTTATTCATAGATCAGGTGCGTAAGCAGACCATCTCTTAATTTTGGTTCAAACCAGGTACTCTTGGGTGGCATTACATTACCGCTGTCTGCAATATTGAACAACTGGTCAATGGTTACGGGATACAGGCTGAATGCCGCTGCCATATCGCCGCTATCCACTCTTTTCTCCAGTTCGCCCAGTCCGCGGATACCGCCTACAAAATCAATTCTTTTATCTGTTCGCTGGTCTTTTATACCCAGTAATTTATCAAGGATATTATTCGAAAGAATGGTTACATCCAGGATACCGATCGGGTCGGTGGTATAGGTTCCTTCCCTGGCGGTGAGTTTGTACCAGTTCTTATCCATATACAAACCAAAGCTGTGTAATTCTTCCGGGCGATATGGGCCATTGTTTACCAGTTCTATCGTAAACTGTTTGCCAAGTTCTTTGATAAAACTTTTTGGAGTTAACCCATTCAGGTCTTTTACCACCCGGTTATAATCCATGATGTATAACTGGTTGGATGGAAAGAGTGTGGTTAAAAAATAATCCGCGCCTGCTGTTGCCGTTTCACCCAACGCCTTGCGCACTTTGGCGGCAGATGCCGCACGGTGATGGCCATCCGCTATATAAGTACCGGTAATTTCATCCGCGAAGAAAGCGGTGATCTGGTCCGCGGTTGTATCGTTGTTTACGATCCAGATCGTGTGTTTGATGCCATCGTCTGCCACAAAATCATACACCGGCGATTTGGTTTCTTTCCATTGATTGATCAATGCATCAACCCCATCATGATTTCGGTAAGCAAGGAATACATTGCCCGTTTGCGCGCCTGATGTTTTGATATGATTGATACGGTCCAGCTCTTTTTCGGGTCTCGTAAACTCATGTTTTTTGATAAGACCATTCTCATAATCATCCACGCTGCTCACACATACCAACCCCGTTTGCGCACGGCCATCCATTACCAGCTGGTAGATATAATAACATTCTTTGGATTCGCGGAAAAGGATATCGCGCTGTATAAAAGCTGCCAGGTTTTCTTTTGCCTGTTCATAAACGGCCGCGTCATGTACATCTACCGTATCCGGCAGATCAATTTCACTTTTGGTGATATGCAGAAAAGAACTGTGGTTACCCTGGGCCTCCATTTTTGCCTCCGCGGAACTCAGCACATCATACGGACGGCTGGCAACCTGCTTAGCCAATTGTGGTTGCGGGCGCAATGCCCTGAACGGTTTAATGCTTGCCATTGGGCAAATATCAGTAAATAATTATAAATGAAACGTTATGAAAGCCCAGGAGACGGTGGTCAGTCGTCTGTTGTCTGTCGTCTATTCAATAGCCCTAACAAACACTTGTAAGAAGCGTTGCATAACTGCGCTTCGCTGCGCAAGCCATTGAAACACGTAAATCCCGGTTATGGCACAGGCGATACCTGCCAATACATCCAGTACATAATGGTGGCTATTGTAAATAGCCGCAAACCAGATACCTGCCATTACGGTTGCAAACAGGAGATTGATCTTTCCCAACTTATTCTTCAGTCCATAATACAGTACGATTACCGGGTAAGAGGCATGTAAAGAAGGCATGGCCGCAAATACATTGGAACTTTTGCTGTACAGCGAATGAAAAACATTGACCCGGAAGAAAGTATCAAAATGCTCCAGTCCAGCGGTATTGCCCGGTGTGGAAGCAAGAAATTCAAATCCATGCTGCTGCACATACCATGGTGGAGCGGCTGGGTAAATATAATAGATCACAAAGCCAACCAGGTTTACCAATAAAAAAGTAAGGGCAAACTGAAGAAAAGCCATCCGTTTCTTAAAGAAGAGATAGCCCGCAAACACCAATGGAACCGGAACCCAGCACAGGTAAAAAAAACCAGTGACCACATCGAGAAAGGGGTTGTGATGCATAACCCAGTATTCGTTGGGTGTAAGGATTTTTCCTTCGTGTTCCGATCCGAATAAGGCTTTCTCTGCGTTGTACAGACTTTCGATATGAACGGTTTGATAGCGGTAATTCGGGAAAGCCTTCATAAAATCGAAGATGATCCAGAAGAAGATGAAAATGGAAAAGCCGGTAATAAATTTACGTGTCGTGCGCGAAGCGAAATACATGCCGGCGAACAACAATACCAGGTACACCTGGTCTGTTTTAAAACCGATGAGCAGGTAAGAAAGCAAGAGGTAAACAACCGACAGGGCAGCTATCGCAAGGAACTGCCTGGGCGAATAAAAAGCGGATCCCATATCCTTTTCTGAAGAATCCATCATACGATCAGGGTTTGAATCTTTCTACCAGTTCTTTACCGGTGGCTACATCAACACCTTTCATTTCCATGTATACCACATTGGGCGACCAGAAGCTGCCGCCGTCCACCTTAATAAAGATCCTGCTTAATTGCGCGTGGCGCTGGTTGATGGTTGCATACACATGGTATTTATTATCCTTCGGCGAAGCCATTAAAGTAAGGTTCTGTTTTCTGTAAGAAACAAAATGCAGTTTATAGGCTCCATTACCCTGTGGTTGTACTTTGATTCCGTAAGCAAATACCCGTTGGATATAATTCAATTCCTTACGCATACCGCCTTCGGTATACCTGATCCAGAAAACATGTACGGGTGATTCTTCATCCAGCTGTCCTTTGCTGTTATAATTCAATTCACAAACAATGGTATTGGTGTTGGCCGTACGCTGCAGGTAAAACAACTGGTTGGGATTACCACCCGGTACCGGAAAAGTATCCTGAGGATCTATCACACCAGCCACCGGTAGGGGAATGGCGGCAGCTTTTTTCCCCTGTACCACAGCCTTATTGGTAAAGGCCACCCCTGATAACAGCAGCAAACCCAGTATTGCCGAAATTTTATGAGAAGAAATGTTTTGCGTCTTTTTTTCTTTGTCGCGCAGATCAAGTGTTTTTTTAGCGCCCAGTAATCTTTTCAGTGCAGTAACATTGGTGAGTACCGCCATCAATGCAATGGGTATGGTAAAGATGGACATGGTTTCAAGAATATGAAAAGACACCCCCGGTAAAAACCATTTGTGATCACCACCAATATAATGCGCGGTTATACCGCAGGCTATGGCTGAAATACCAATGGTGATGATCCGCTCGGGGCGTTGCATCAGGCCGTCTTTGCATTCAATGCCCAATCCTTCGGCACGTGCGCGGGTATAGCTGACCATCATTGACCCGATCATGGCGATAAAGGCAAAGATGGAACTGAGAAAATAGTGATGCCCTACGAGGTAATAACAAATTCCGAAGAACATAACCAGTTCGCTATACCTGTCGAGTACAGAATCATACAAGGCACCAAAAGTAGAGCCCATGTTTCCTAGGCGCGCCACCTGCCCGTCGAGCATATCAAATAATCCGGCAAATAAGATCAATCCGCCGGCCCATCCTACATAAGAAAGATCGCCCCTGTTACCTTCTTCGGCACCGGCAATAAATACCACCGTTACACAAATATTTAACAAGAACCCGATGGTTGTAACTGCATTGGGTGTCAGGCCCATTTTAATAAGCAGTTTTACAAAGGGATCTATGACAACATATATGCCTTTCTGTAATCTTATTCTTAGCGGAACTCTTTCCATTAACCGTTTTCTTTTCTGTCTGTAAATACTAAAAATCAAATTTAAATCTTGCACGAACACCTAAACTGGCCACAAATGGGTTTTCAAGGTAATTAAACCTTTTTACGAGGTCTATTCTGATCAGTTTAAATATATTGGTAACCCCCACACTTCCTTCGATATAGGGTTTCTTGTCAAGCGAAAATGTTGTTGCCACGCCTTCAAAAGTAGGATACTTGATCAGCGATGGGTCATTGGCCGGATTGTTCTCTGCCCGAACACCGCCATACAATATTTTGGCCGAGATCACTTCGCGCAGTTTCAGTTTCTTCAGCAAGGGTATCCTGTTAAAGAATAACCCATTGAAGTGGTGATCGATGCTGATGCCCGCAAAGTGGTCGCTCACGAATTCCTGGAAGTTCATCAGGTTATACGAATTCAATTGATAGGCATAAGTCTGGTTGGCACGGTGAATGGTCATTAAAGGATACGGCAGTTTGCCAAAAATATATCCCGCCTCGGCCACTACATCACTGTAACCCAGTTGCGACATGTACACACGCTTTTCAAAACGGCCACTTATATTCTGGTAATTAAACCCACTGTTGAAAATTCCTTTTACACCCGCAATAAAACGGAAAGTAAAAATGGGATACTTGTTAATGATCGGGATCCTGAACACCTTACCCTGGTAAAACTGCTCATGCGGCGCCCAGCGCAACTCGGCTGAGAATTCTGTAGTAATCAGCTTATCTACATTTACCGTAGTTCCATTTTCTACCTTGCTGTAAACAATAGACCCTGCGGGCTCCTGCTTCCAGTTTTTAAACCCAAAAGAATAAGACAGGTGATTGGCCAGCTCATGTACATAGTCTACTTTAAAATTACTGTTGTATAACCATTTATCATTCTTGCCTCTTTTAAAGGAAAGCAGGAAATTATCTTCCGATACAAACTGCAATTCCTGTCCCGGAATCTTGGTATCGTGCTGGTAACCGATCTTGATATAATTCAATGGATACTCATAAATGGATTTGTTGTTGATGGAATACGTGGTACTTAAATAATATTTCCATCTTTCATCTTTGAAACCATACGCGCCATATCCTTCAAAATAAATACGCTTACTTAGCTTAGGCGTTGTTCTTCCGCCCAGGCGCAGTTTAAATCCTTCTATCGGGTTAAAACTGTAAAAGGCTGCAGCCGGACCCAGGTCAAACCAATCTATCGCCGTATATCCTGCCAGTAAAAACGAAACGAAAGCGAGTGTTCTTCTGAACGAAGGCATTTTTTCAAGGCTATCGATATTGCTGTAAACCTTTGCCTCTACTTTGGTTAACGTATCGTGGCGCTTCTGCTCCCAGAAGCTATCTGGGTGTTCAGCCGCTTTCTCAACCTTTACTGTTGCGGGGCCATCGTATAACGAATCGGGCTGTTGAACATTGATCTTATAGTTCTTGAAGGAAACCGTTCGTTCGCCAAAAAAGCCTGTTCCGGAATTTTTGGTAACACTGGCATCGGCCATGATATTGCTTCTGCTGAGATGGTAGCGGTTGTCTTCGCTTTTCTCAAAGTCAAGATCCATATGCAGTTCACGAACAAAATTGAGGTTGGCATTCTTGCTCAGGAACATGTTCATTTTCTGAACGGCATAATTACCATCCAGTGTGATCCACATATTACCACGGAATAAAAGATCATTCGTGTTACGTGGGGTAAAATATAATTTGATCAGTTTCTGTCCGCTCGCATCCGTAATGGTATCACGGATATAATACATGTAAAAAGTAGGTGCCAGGTCGGCGATAGGACTCAGGAACTGGTAGGTGAACAGGGGGATATCATTGTCATAAATATCCACATCCATGATCAAACGGTTCAGGTAGCTGCTTACACCGGCGTTGTCAATGTATTCACCAAAGTTTACGCGCTTCTCTCCCTCTACAATGGTTTTTGTTTTCTCCGGTTTTTTGCGGAAATATTTTTTAGATAAGGTTTCTTCGAGGTAAACAGGCAATAAGGATTTACCTTCTATTTTGGTAGTATCCCTGTTCTCGAAAAGAAATTTATAATTCTTGAGCAGTTTTGAATTGGCGAGTTTATCAGATACATTGCTGATAGAGACTTCCAGCTTTTCGTATTGATCGTACTGAACATAGTTGTAATGCTCCATACGATTGATGCTTTTGTTCTCAATCACTCTCCTGATCAATTCTACCGCGGGATTTCCCTTGTTGCGGTAAGGGGCTCTTTTATTGGTAGTTACCGTTACATTGCTGATCGCTTTGGGATCTGTTTCCAGTTCAAAGTTCAGTGTTTGGGTAGTGCCGGGTGTAATGGCCTTAACGATCGTTTTATATCCCACATAAGTTACCTGCACGGTAGCAATGCTTCCTGATGAGCGAAGTATATATTTTCCAAGGCTGTCTGTAACGGTTCCGCGGCCCCCTTTTAACACCACGCTCACATACTGAAGTGGTTGCTTGCTTATCATATCGGTAACCACGCCCTGCACAACGGTTTGCGCAAAGCTGTACACCATTCCAGCCAGCAGTAATAAAATAACCAATCCGCCCCTTCTCTTGATTCTTGTCATTATTGTAAATTATTTAAACACAAATTTTTTCTGCAACACATAGTTGTAAAAAACGCCTACGAAAACAGAAACGATAATTTTTGCTTTCACTACTTCCCATCCGGCATATCTGGTTAATACAAATACGCCTCCGGTAACCAATAACAGGTTACCGATCCATACCAATACATATTTAATAGCATGGAAATGGATCTTACTGTCTCTCGCTTCAAATACCCACACACGGTTCATCGTAAAATTCACGATCCCGCCGCTTACGGTTCCGAGTATACTGGCAGGCATCGTCCACTGAAAAAACATCTTCAATAAAAAAGTAACACCAAAATCAACCAATGTGGCCGTTAACGATGCTGCCTGTGCTTTAATGAATGTTGCCATGCTTATACCAGGTATATGATCAGCTGTAACAACAGGTTGGCGTAAATGCCGGCAAGAACATCATCGGCCATCACACCCCAACCGGCAGGTAACGCCTCGGCATTACGGATATACAGCGGTTTCAGGATATCAAAAAAACGGAACAGCACAAAAGCGGCTGCGATCCATTTGATGCTAACGGGAATAAACAACAGGCTGATGAACATACCCGCCACTTCATCTATTACCACACGGTTGCTGTCTTTCCCCCAATCCGGTTCCACCCTTGTGGCAGACCAGGTTCCGATTGCTGTAACGATACCTGTTACAGCAATCATGGAATAATGAAATACACCGTCTGCCTGCGCAAACCACCAGGCCACACAAGCCACAAAAGCGGCAATGCTTCCTCCGCCTTTGATATGGCCGATGCCCAGGCATCCGGCTATTGATTTATGCAACCGCATCATAACGCTTCTACCAGGTCCTGGTAGTAATCCAATCCCAGGTGTGTGATCAGATCTTCACCCATGATATGACGTAAAGTATTCTGCAGTTTGATCAGTTGTTTGAAAATATCATGTTCCGGACGCAGACCTGGCGCTGTTTGCGGCGATTTGAAATAGAACGATAACCATTCCTGAATACCGGTCATGTTCGCGCGTTTGGCAAGATCCATGAACAGGGCAAGATCCAGAACGATCGGTGCTGCTAAAATAGAATCGCGGCAAAGGAAATTGATCTTGATCTGCATGGTATAACCCAGCCATCCGAAGATGTCGATATTGTCCCAGCTCTCTTTGTTATCGCCATGCGGCGGATAATAGTTGATACGTACTTTATGGTACAGGTCTCCGTACAATTCAGGATTGATATCCGGACGAAGAATATCATCCAGCACACTCAGTTTCGAAACTTCCTTGGTCTTGAAGTTATCCGGATCATCCAGCACCAATCCATCGCGGTTACCGAGAATATTGGTGGAGAACCAACCACGAACACCTAATGCACGTGCGCTCAAACCCGGTGCCAGTATGGTTTTCATCAGGGTTTGTCCGGTTTTGAAATCTTTTCCGCCGATGGGTGTACCGGTTTCTTTGGCCAGTTGCATCAATGCGGGAATATCGCAGGTAAGATTGGGAGCGCCATTGGCAAACGGCACACCTAATTTAATGGCCGCGTACGCATAGATCATGCTTGGAGAAATGGCGGGATCATTGTTGCGTAATCCAGCTTCGAACGATTCAATGGTTTCATGTACCGCTGATTCTTCAATGTATTTTTCGGTAGATCCGCACCATACAATTACCACACGGGTACAATCGTTGGCATCGCGGAAATTTTCGATATCATCCATTACCGCTTTGGCAAGATCAAATTTGGTAGCTGCCTGTTTAACATGCTTACCATCGAGGTTCCTTACATACTCTTTATCGAAGACCGCTTTCATCGGCACAATGGCTTCGAGCTCTGGTTTGATGGAGTTTAGCAGCGAAGACTCCAGCACTTTCGCATTCATGGCAGCTTCGTATACATTATCTGAATACACATCCCATCCGCCAAAAGCAATATCATCGAGATTGGCCAATGGCACAAAATCCTTAATCAATGGATACCTGTTCTCCGTGCGCTTACCCAGGCGGATACTGCCCATTTGTGTGAGGGCGCCTATGGGTTGAGAAATTCCTTTTTTAACTGCGATCACACCGGCGATCATTGTTGTAGCAACAGCGCCGAGGCCGGGTAAGAGGATACCCAGTTTCCCATCAGCAGGTTGGATCTGTTCTTTCATATTAGTCGTGTTTGTATTTATGGATAGTTTTGATTTTTTCTCAGTTGTCGTTCCGCAACCCGCGGATCATAATTCCCATGATCGATTCCATTCTGGGCTCCAGCTTGGCATAGCGCGCATCGATGAACATGTCTCTTTCCAACCCCCTAAGCGAACTTACCATTACCGATGGTAATATATCCAGCTCTTTACCGATGGCCTTGCTGAATTCACCGTTGGATACACCAAATTTGAGAATGCCTTTTACCAGCAGGGTTTCCTGGGTATCGTATTCCGTGTGCAGGTGTTTCATACAACGCATATTTTCCTGCATTTCTCCCTTAACGATCTTATACAAATTGGCTCTTTTCTGAACCGCTTTGATCTTGGTTAAAGTGAAGGCCTTTAGTTTCTCTTCTGCACTGTCGGCCTTTTCAACGGCCTGTTTTACACTTTTGAAAACCTCGTCCATTTCCATCAGTATCACTGCATCAAAAATGTCTTCCTTGCTGCAGAAATAATAGTAAAGTGTACTCTTCCCTTTGCCCATGGCTTTGGCAATATCTTCCATGGTGGTTTTCTTCAAACCATACTGCTGGAACAGTTTCCGGGCTTCTTTCAGTATTTCATCACGGATGATATCGTCTTTTGCTACTATCATAGTTTCGACCAAAATCGTTTTTCGGTCCAAAAGTACAACAAAAGTTAATTGGGGGGCTTCCGTTTATCAAATTATCCTTTCCGGATGGCAAAATCCTTCATCAGGTCGCAGAAAACCTGTACGCTTTCCAATGGCAATGCATTATACATGCTTACCCTGATACCGCCGATGGTTCTGTATCCCTTCACACCTACCATCCCTTCTTTTTTACATAGATCGAGAAAGGGGGCTTCCAGCGCGGGGTCGTTCAGAAAGAATACCGCGTTCATCTGGCTGCGGTCTTCTTTGGCAACCAGCGATTTGAATACGGGCAGGCTGTCGATGGTATTATATAATAAGTCTGCGCGCTCATTGGTTCTTTTTCCCATTTCCGCCAAACCGCCTTCCGTCAAAATCCACCTGAGGGTTAGCATGCTTACATATACGGCAAAAACCGGCGGTGTGTTCATCAAAGAACCGGCTTCAATGTGTTTCTGGTAATTCATGATGGTGGGAATGGGGCGTTTGATCTTTCCCAATACCTCTTTTTTTACCACCACCAGGTTTACGCCGGCGGCGCCCATATTCTTTTGTGCACCCGCATAGATCAGTGAGAACTTTTTGAAATCAACGGGCCTGCTGAAAATATCGCTGCTCATATCCGCCACCAATGGAACCTGCGTGTCTGGATATTGGTGCCATTGGGTACCTTCTACCGTATTATTGGTAGTGATATGCAAATATTTCGCAGCAGCAGGAACGGTGAATTGTTTTTGTATATAGGTATGATTCTTATCAGAGCTATCAGCTACCACGTTTACGTTTCCGAAGAGAGTCGCTTCCTTTGACGCTTTCTTTCCCCAGATCCCGTTATCGCAATAAGCGGCGGTTTCTGTATCGTCAAGCAAATTCATCGGCACCTGCATGAACTGGGTGGTGGCACCTCCATGAAGGAACAGCACTTCATACGAATCATCCAGCTGCATCAATTGCTTTACAGAAGAAACAGCTTCGCTCAACACTTCCTGGAACCAGGGTGTTCTATGACCAATTTCAAGCACCGACAAACCTGTTCCATTAAAATTAAGTATGGCTGCCGCCGCCTGTTCCATTACAGAACGGGGTAATATAGAAGGACCTGAATTGAAATTATGAACTGTCATATTGCCTGCTTGAAAGCGCAAAGTAAATTCTTTTACGTGAATTGTGTGACGTGAATCGTGAGTGGTGAGTCGTCAGTCGTCAGTGATGAGTGGTGAGTATTTGTAGCTGGATCATTTAATGTTTATATTTACCACTCGTCACTGACGACTGACGACTCACCACTCACGACTCCCCCTTACTCATGTACATCAGTAACACCACCAGATACGGCATATTTCATCGCGTCGGCGGCGCTTACATTGTTAAGGGATCTGATTCTTTCTTTCGGAACAATATAGGTAATACCTGAAATGGCATAGGAATGCGGTACATATACCGTTACATGTTCCTGCATTCCAAATTCATGCGCGTTCTGCTGGGTAATAAACCCTATACGCCATACATCGGGTGCATCAATATTTACCAGAACCGGCTTATCAAATTTCTTTTTGTTGCCGGCAAACGCTTCTAGAAAATCTTTTACAGACGAATAGATGAATTTAATGCCCGGTGTTTTTTCGAGAACCGTATCCAGCAAGGTTACCAAGCGGCCTACCACAAATAAAGACGATACCCAGCCCACCACAAATACCAGCCCCACCACTACAATAAAACCCAATCCGGGTATACGGCTCAGGTTACCGTCGGCATCTTTGGGTAATACCTGTGGCGCTACGGCATGAATAATATTCGGAAGAATGCCATCAACAAAATTAAATAGTCCCAATACTACCCAGATGGTAATACCGATAGGCGCCAGAACGATCAGTCCCTGGAAAAAAAACTGCAATAATTTTCTGAGATAAGCCTTGAAACTCAGTTTACGTTCCGCGCGGTTCATGTCTGGTAGATTAAGTTGTAAAGTAAATAAGAATTTAACCTGTTGCCGGGGTTATTTGTAAGAAATCGCTGGCCTTCCGCCGCACTGCGGCCGTAGGTTATTCGGGATTGCTTCGGGGTTCATTCGGGTTAAACGCACAGTAAGTCCACATTAACTCCACAGTAACTCCACATTAATGTGGAGTTACTGTGGAGTTAATGTGGACTTACTGTGGAGTTAGTGCGAATGAACCCCGGAGCAATCCCGAAGCAACCCCGAACAAATATGGGCTATGCAACCCGGTAAAATCACTTGCTTTAAGCGTAAATGAACAAGGCAATTCCTGGATTATTTTCTGGCAAGTTATTGGATAACAGTAGTTTATCAATTGCTGCACGCAGCTCTTTCAATCAGGGTTCACCCCCGCCGGCAGGTTAAAAACCTGCTACTTATGCTGTTTTGCTACACCTGAACCCGCTCAGCAAGCCATAAACGAACAGGGATGGGCATCTTAAGCACCACGCTTATCCATTTTATCCGCCGCTTAACACAAAATTCATGAAAAAAATTATATGGAAACTTTGGTAACGATTAAAGTTTCCATAGTTTTGCCCTCCAATTATTACAATTATTATCAAATGGAACCACAGGAAAGAATTGTGAACAAGGCCCATGAGCTGTTTATGCGTTACGGCGTACGCAGCATCAGCATGGATGAGGTGGCCAACCACCTGGGCATCAGTAAAAAAACCATTTACCAGTTCTTTGCGGATAAAGACGCATTGGTTGAGGGTGTGATTGATATAGAGATCTGTAACAGCCAGTCGGAATGCACTCTTCAGCGGCAGAAAAGCGAAAACCCCATTCATGAAGTGTTCCTTGCTGTGGAAATGGTACTGGATATTTTAAGTAAGATAAATCCTAACGTGATTTTTGATTTAGAAAAATACCATCCTACGGCATTTAAAAAACACAATGAATTTAAAAACAAATTTCTCTATACTGTTATCAAAGACAATATTGAACGTGGCATCGGGGAAGGATTGTACAGGGAAGAAGTGAACCCGGATATCATGGCTCGGTTCAGGCTGGCATCCACTTTCCTTGTGTTCAACCAGGAGCTGTTTCCCATGGGGAAACACAGCTTATCTGCTATCATGACGGAAATGACAGATAATTTTTTATACGGGCTGGCTACACCCAAAGGACAGAAACTAATTCAGAAATACAAGCAACAAAGATTAAAAACCATAAGCGTATGAACAACCGAAGATCAGCAATCATGTTATGGCTGGTTGGCATAATACTAATTGGCATCGCCAATGTAAATGCCCAATCAACCAAACATGAGTTCACCATTCAACAGGCAGTGGAGTATGCTGCCAAAAACAACGTTCAGGTAAAAAATGCCTTACTGAACATACAGAGCCAGCAGCAGACCAACCGAGAGATTACCGCCTCTGCTCTGCCTTCTGTTACAGGAAGTATTGGAATGACCGATTATCTTAAGATCCCTACTTCATTGCTACCGGGTGAGGTATTTGGACAGCCTGCCGGAACGTATATACCCGTTCAGTTTGGTACCAAGTACAATTCAACCGCCAGCATCCAGCTACAGCAATTGCTGTTCGATGGTCAGGTATTTATTGCTTTACAGGCCCGGGCCACTTCTATCGAGTTTCAGACCAAGAACAAAGAAGTAACCGAAGAAGCCATCAAGACCAATATCTATAAAATTTATTACCAGCTGGTATTGAGTAAAACGCAGATCGATTTGCTGGATGCCAATATAGATCGTTTGAAAAAGCTCTGGCATGATGCCAGTGAAATGTACAAGAATGGGTTTGCGGAAAAACTGGACATGGATAAGATCACCGTTCAGTTATCTAACCTGCAGACTGAAAAAATAAAAGCGCTCAACAGCATCAGCATTGGTTACCTCGGTTTGAAAACACTGATGGGCATGCCAGTTAAAGACAGTTTGCTGTTAACCGACAAAATAAGCGATGACCAGGTAAAAGAAGATTTTTCGAATGATACCGCTTACCAGTATACAGACAGAAAAGATTTTCAATACCTGTCGCTCGCTAAAAAGCTGAACGAGTTTAACATTAAGCGTTACCAGTTAAGCCGGATCCCGACCTTATCATTGAATGGATCGTACAGCAAGAATGCGCAACGTAACAAGTTTGACTTTTTTGGCAAAGGAGACTGGTTCAGCACTTCTTATGTTGGCCTCAACTTATCCATTCCGATTTTTGATGGATTTGCCAGGAGCTCCCGTATCAACAGGTCGAGAATTGAACTGAAGGAAACGGAGAACCAATTGGATAACCTGAAGATTTCTATCGACAGTGAAGTGGAGCAGTCAAAATTCAATTTCAGGTCTGCCCTTACTACCATGGGCTTCCAGAAAGAGAACATGAAGCTGGCCGAAACCGTGTACAATCAAACCAAAAAGAAATATGAAGCTGGTACGGGTTCCAACACAGAGATCACTTCTGCACAAACAGACCTGATCACTGCGCAAACGAATTACATCAGTGCCTTGTACAGTGCCATTATTTCGAAAGTAGATTACTTAAAAGCAACCGGAAAACTATAAATAACCAACCAACCTGATAAAACGTATCGTATGCAAAAGATCGTAAACATTATATTATTCGCGGGGGTCATCACACTGACCTCCTGTGGTGCCAAAACAGAAACAGGCAATGCGGCTATTGCCGAGAAAAAAACACAGCTGGAATCTCTGAAAAAACAGCAGGCTTCGCTGAACGACCAGATCAGCAAGCTGGAAAAGGATATCCTGAAACTGGATCCTGCTTCGGGTAAGGAAGAAAAAGCAAAGCTGATATCTGTTTCCATTCTGGCGCCTGAAAAATTTGTACACTATATTGACCTGCAGGGTAAGATCGAATCTGAGAACATCTCTTACATTACTGCCAGAGGCGGTGGCGGTCAGGTAAAATCATTACTTATCAAACGTGGTGATATGGTGAACAAAGGTCAATTGGTTCTGAAACTGGATGATGCCATCCAACGCCAGAGCGTAATTGCCGCTGAACAGGGAATTGAAACCCTGAAAACACAATTGGCTTTTGCAAAAACCATTTACCAGAAACAAAAAAATCTCTGGGATCAGAACATCGGTACCGAAGTACAGATGATCACTGCTAAAAACAATGTGGAATCGCTGGAAAGCCAATTGAAAAGCGGACAGGAACAACTGAAAATTACCAAAGAACAACTTCAGTTTACTTCTGTATACAGCGATGTAAGCGGTGTGGCAGAAGAAGTAAATGTTCGTATGGGCGAATTGTTTGCCGGTTCTGGACAAATCAAAATTGTAAACACCAGTAAACTGAAAGTAACCGCACAGGTTCCTGAAAACTACCTCAATAAGGTGCAGAAAGGATCTAACCTGCAAATCAGTCTTCCCGATATCAATAAAAACATTACCGCTTCTGTTAGTGTAGCGGGCCGCCTGATCGATCCGAACAGTCGCAGCTTTTTTGTAGAAGCCAGTGTTCCTTATGATAAGGATCTGCGACCCAACCAGGTTGCATTGGTAAAGATCCAGGATTATACTGCTGCCAATGCCATCATCATTCCGGTAAATACCTTACAGAATGATGAGAAGGGAAAATATGTATTGGTTGCCGTTAAAGAAGGCAATAAACTGATTGCCCGCAAGAAAATTGTAACAACTGGTGAATTGTATGGCAACAAACTGGAGATCCTATCTGGTCTTCAGCCGGGTGACCAGGTAATTACCGAAGGTTTCCAGAGCCTGTACGAAGGACAGTTGATTACCACAGAGAATAAATAATCTAATTGCTACATGCACTGTACTTATGGTACAGTCGCATGAAACCAAACACGACTAAACCAATTGTATGAGCGTTTTAGAAAACATAAAAGGCAAGTTCAAGGAATTTGGCCCCACCACATGGAGCATCAAAAACAAAACATCCATCTACCTGATGATGTTGTTTGTGAGCCTGGCGGGCATTTACCAGTTTGTTACTTTGCCGAAAGAACAGTTTCCTGATATCGTGATCCCCACTATTTATGTGCAAACGATCTATGTAGGAAACTCACCAAAAGATATCGAGAACCTGGTAACACGCCCCATTGAAAAACAGATCAAGGGGATTACCGGCGCCAAGATCAAAAAATTCACCAGTACTTCCCAACAGGATTACTCGGCCATTATTGTTGAGTTTGATACCGATGTAAAAACAGATATCGCCCTGCAGAAAGTAAAAGATGCGGTGGATAAATCCAAGCAGGATCTTCCCAATGATCTCACCCAGGAACCTACGGTACTGGAAGTAAGCTTCAGCGAACAGCCCATCATGTATGTTAACCTTAGCGGCGACTATGACCTGCCGCGTTTGAAAAAATATGCGGATGATCTGAAAGACAAACTGGAAGATCTTTCGCAGATCAACCGGGTTGATATTGTGGGTGCACCGGAAAGGGAATTCCAGATCAATGTTGATAATTACAGGCTGCAAAGTGCCGGTGTTACTTTCGATGATATTACCAGTGCCGTACAACGTGAAAACCTGGATATTTCCGGCGGTTTGCTGGAAGTGGGTACCATGCGTCGTAACCTGCAGCTGAAGGGCCAGTTAAAAACAGCTTCCGATATTGCCAATATTGTGGTAAGAAATACCAGTGGTGCCCCTGTATATCTCAAAGACATTGCGGTTATTAAAGACACCACCAAAGAAAAAGAAAGCTTTGCGCGGTTAGATGGTAAGAACGTGGTAACCCTCAATATCATTAAAAGAAGCGGAGAGAACCTGATCGAAACCAGTGATGGTGTTAAAAAAGTAGTGGAAGAAGCCAAGGGTGTATTATATCCCAAAGACCTGAAAGCCGTTGTAACCGGCGACCAGAGTATTAAAACAAGGACCTCATTTAACGACCTCGTAAACTCGATCGTTATCGGTTTCATACTGGTATTGATCGTACTGATGTTCTTCATGGGTGTGGTGAATGCCTTCTTTGTGGCATTGTCTGTACCGCTGAGTATGTTTGTTGCCTTTGTGTTTTTACCGGGTGCGGATCTTATTGTGGGTACGCATGTAACCCTAAACTTTATTGTACTCTTCGCTCTGTTATTCGGACTGGGTATTATTGTGGATGATGCGATCGTGGTAATTGAAAATACGCACCGCATTTTTGTAGAAGGAAAAGGAAAACTGGGCGTGGCCACTTCCGCAAAAATGGCTGCCGGAGAAGTATTTGTTCCGGTACTGGCGGGTACCTTAACCACGCTGGCACCATTCTTCCCGCTCTTATTCTGGCCGGGTATTATTGGTAAGTTCATGGTGTACCTGCCTACGATGCTGATCTTTACATTAGCCGCATCCCTGGTGGTGGCATTTATTATGAACCCCGTTTTTGCTGTGGATTTCATGAACCATCCCGAAGGTGAGAAAGAACCCAAGTCTGCCATCTTCCGTAAAAAAGGTTTTTGGATAGCGATCGGTATTGGCATCCTGATGGATCTTGCGGGTGCTACTTTCTGGGGCAACCTCCTCATCTTCTTTATGCTGCTGGTATTACTGAACCGTTATGTACTGGATGGCGCCATTCACTCTTTCCAGAACAGGGCATTACCCTGGATCATGAGCCACTACGAAACATTACTTCGCTGGGCTTTGAATGGATGGAGGCCCGTTCACTTATTGTTAGGTACAATTGCTTTGTTCTTTGTTTCCATGTTCGCATTCGTTGGTTCTGTCAGTAGCGGCAGAATACCGGTTGCGTTCTTCCCCAAAGGAGATCCTAACCAGATCTTTGTTTACCTCAAATTACCCGTAGGTACCGATGTGAAGTTTACCGATTCTGTAACCAAAGTACTGGAGACAAGGGTAAACAAAGTATTGGGGCTTGATAAAGGAAAAGAAAACCCGGTTGTAGAAAGCGTGATCAGTAACGTAGCTGTTGGCGCGAGTGATCCTGCCAGTGGCGACAGAAGTACCCGTAGCGAACTGGGACGTATACAGATCAACTTTGTAGAGTTTGAAAAAAGACATGGCGTATCTACCAGGCCATTCCTTGATAAGATCCGTGCCGAAATGAAAGGTATTCCCGGTTCTGAGATCAGTGTTGACCAGGAAAGCGGCGGGCCGCCAACCGATCCTCCGATCAATATTGAGATCGCCAGTGAAAACTTTGACGACCTGATCAAAACAGCTACTTCACTCAAAAATTACCTGGACTCTATTCAGGTAGCGGGTGTGGAAGAACTGAAAATGGATGTGGACCTGAACAATCCGGAGATCACCTTAACCGTTGACCGTGAAAGAGCGCTCATCAATGGTGTGTCTTCCGCGCAAATCGGTTCACAGATCCGTACGGCCTTGTTTGGTAAAGAGGTATCCAAAATAAAAGAAGGAAAAGAAGAATATAAAATCCAGCTGCGTAACAATGAGCTGCAGCGTAAGAGTCTGGCTGATCTGCTGAATATGCGCATCTCTTTCCGTGATTTTGCATCTGGTGGTGCTGTGAAAAATATTCCGATCAGTGCATTGGTAAAAATAGAACCTACCAGCACTTTGGGTAGTGTAAAACGCAAGAATCAGAAAAGACTGATCACCCTTCGTTCAAATGTATTAACCACACAAGGGTATAACGCTACTGCCGTAAACGCCGAACTGTTTAAATACATTGGCAACTTTACCAAAAAAGCGGATGGGGTAACCATCAAGCAAACGGGTGAAGGTGAGCAACAGGCTGAAACAGGTGCCTTCCTGGGTAAAGCTTTGCTGATCGCGTTGATGCTGATCCTGTTTGTACTGGTATTGCAGTTTAATTCTGTTAGCAAATCTGTGATCATTCTTACCGAGATCATCTTTAGTGTGATCGGTGTATTTATCGGGTTCACCATTACCGGAATGGAAGTATCGGTACTGATGACAGGTTTGGGTATTGTTGGACTGGCGGGTATCGTTGTTAAAAATGGTATCCTGGTAATTGAGTTCGCGGATGAATTGCGCAGCAGGGGAATGAAGACAAGAGAAGCGGTGATTGCTGCGGGCAAAACAAGGATCATTCCTGTATTGCTTACGGCATTGGCAGCAATCCTCGGTTTTATTCCGATCGCTGTTGGATTCAATATCAATTTCATTACCCTGTTCTCTGAACTGAATCCGCATATCTTCTTCGGAGGAGATAACGTGGTATTCTGGAAACCTTTGAGCTGGACAATCATATTCGGTTTGGCATTCGCGTTCTTTATGACACTTGTTATTGTACCAAGCATGTACCTGATCGCAGAACGTTTACGCAGGCCGATGCGCAGGTTGTTTGGTGGTAAATGGATCAGTATGATGGGCATTCCTCCGATGACATTGATCTTCCTTCCTTTAATGGTGGTAGCGTTGATCAAACACCGTATCGACAGAAAGAAACGTGAGAAAAGACTTAAGAACAACGACAAAGTAAACGAAGCCTTTACCGGTAGTTGGTTCTAATAAGCTTCAGTTGGGTTTTGGTTTATAATCAGCCGCCTCCGGATTCGGAGGCGGTTTTTATTTGCGTAGTGTTAGGTATAAATACGCTTGTTTGTATTTATTAATTGTTGTAATCTGCGAATCTGTGGCTTATTTTTTAGCCGCAGATTCGCAGATTAATTTATTGGACTATGGCAAATTTTATTGAAGAAAAATATCCGCTGCAGGAAGATACTTATCAAATTATTGGGATTGGGATGAGTATTCATAGAATTTTAGGCAAGGGCTTTTTAGAAATTGTTTATAAAGATGCTTTTGAATATGAATTAAAAGCAAGAAGGATTCAATACGAAAGGGAACGACAATTTGAAGTCGCTTATAAGGATATCATTTTGCCGCATAAATTTTACGCAGATTTTGTTATTGAAAACAAACTTATTCTTGAAATAAAATCAAAATCAGGAATCATTGATGAACATTACGCGCAGGTTCTAAATTACTTGGCTGTTTCAAAATTACAGGTAGGTCTGATCTTAAATTTTCATGACAAATCCTTACAATATAAAAGAGTTGTCTTATCAAAATAATCTGCGACTCTGCGGCTTAAATCCCTTCTTCACATTATCGCATTAGTAAAATAAATACCACTCATCCCTAAAATATTTTATCGCTCAGCTACCCTTCCTTATTTTCATACAAACAAAACAACATGATACAAAATCACGAAATAGATTACCGCATTTTTGGTGAAGAGATGCAATATGTAGAAGTAGAACTCGACCCTAACGAAACAGCCGTTGCAGAACCCGGTGCATTTATGATGATGGATGACAATATCCAAATGGAAACTTTGTTTGGCGATGGCAGCCAGCAACAAAGTGGCGGCCTGCTGGGTAAATTACTGAATGCGGGTAAGCGTGTACTGGTTGGCGAAAATTTATTCATGACGGCATTTACCAATGTTGGCAACGGCAAACGGACCGTAAGTTTTGCGGCACCTTATCCCGGCAAGATCATCCCGGTAGACCTTGCACGCTTTGGCAATCGTGTGATCTGCCAGAAAGATGCTTTTCTTTGCGCCGCAAAAGGCGTAAGCATTGGTATCGAGTTTCAAAAAAAACTGGGCACCGGTTTGTTCGGTGGTGAAGGTTTTATCATGGAAAAACTGGAAGGTGATGGCATGGCTTTTTTACATGCCTGCGGGCATGTGGTGGAGAAAACAGTCATACCCGGAGAAACCCTGCGCATTGACACCGGTTGCATTGTGGGTTTTACCAATGGCATTGATTACGATATACAATTTGTAGGCGGCATCAAGAATACCGTTTTTGGCGGAGAGGGCTTGTTCTTTGCAACACTGCGCGGATCGGGAACAGTATGGATCCAGACCTTACCTATCAGTCGTTTGGCCGGAAGAATTTTACGTTATGCAACAGGTCCGCGCAAAGAAGAAGGAAGTATTCTGGGTGGTATTGGTAATATGCTGGATGGAGATGGATGGTAGAGAATGTTGAACAGAGGAACAAGGAATGTTGAATGTTGAAGTCTGTGTTATAGTAAATCGGCTATGCCCATAAATCATTGAGAGGAAAATTTTGCCGCAGATTCGCAGATGATTACATACAAAACCAATCTAATCTGCGAATCTGTGGCGTATAATGAACTTCTATTTTTCAGGCCTGTTGAAATAAATGACTACAACCCTTTGTTTTACAATCTTCCGAACATCTGTTCCCACCAATCAACCACCGTTTATTTCATATTTACCAATTTAGCCACAGCCTTCTCTAAAGTTTCCTCTTTCTTGGCAAAACAAAAACGCAGTACTTTATTGTCTTCCCCATGCTTATAGAAAGCCGACATGGGTATGGTGGCAATTCCATATTCTTTGGTTAAACGGATGGCCAGTTCCTTATCTGCTTCTTTGCTGAACTGCGCATAACTGTAACACTCAAAATAACTACCATGTGATGGGATGCATTTGAATGGTGTGGCTTTCATCAGCTCCCTGAAAAAATCCCTTTTTTGTTGTAAGAACCTGGGTAATCCGAGATACGCTTCTTCATTCTGCAGGTATTCCGCAATGGCTACCTGTTTGGGCGTATCGCAGGAGAAGCAATTGAACTGGTGCACTTTCCTGAACTCTTTCATAAATGCCGGGGAAGAGATACAATAACCCAGTTTCCAACCGGTGCAGTGATAGGTTTTGCCGAAAGAAAAACAAACAAAACTTCTTTCCATCAGGTCGGGATAGCGAAGCATGCTTTGGTGCGCAATGCCATCAAAGATCAGGTGTTCGTATACTTCATCACTCAATAACATGATGGAAGTATCGTTCACAATACTTCGCAGTTCCGCAATATCCGTTTCCCGCAATACACTGCCCGTTGGATTATGCGGTGTATTGATCATGATCATTTTGGTTCGGGAATTGATCTTGCTCCGCACTTCATCCCAGGGAATGGAATAATCCGGGTACTGCAATGGGATCAATACCGGTATGGCTCCATTGATCTCAATATTAGGAATATAGCTATCGTATGCCGGTTCAAAAACAATCACTTCATCACCATGTTGCAATACGGTTGTTAAAGCCGTATAGATCGCATAGGTACCGCCAGGTGTAATCGTGATCTGTGTTTCGGGGTCAATCGCTGCACCGTATAATTTCTGAGCCTTGTCCGCCAGTCTTTCCCGCAGCAATGGCAGGCCATTCATGTGGGTGTACTGGTTGAAATTATTTTTCATCGCAACATCCACCAATGAAGTGAGTTCAGGACTCATTGGAAAGTCGGGAAAACCCTGGCCAAGGTTAACGGCACCCTGCTCTGTCGCCAACTGGCTCATTACTGTAAAAATAGTTGTGCCTACCTCAGGCAGTTTGGATTGTATACCGGGCACTTGTTTTGTCATATCCATCTATTGCCAGTAAAGTTACTTTACGTGGTTATTATTGCCGGGAAAATATCTGTTGTTACCCTGCTATTGCAGCGCAAGTTGGCTGGCCAATCGTTTCAGTTCTATCTCCGCTACCTTGGCAGCATAGGCAAGATTTACCAGACGGTAGCCTTCGTTTTCAAAACTTTGCTGTGCCTGTTTTACATCAATGATCGTAGCCTGGCCAAGTTGGAACTTCTGTAATACCAGGTCGAGTAGTTGCGTTGAGAGTGCATAGTTTTGTTGCTCTGTCTTTAGTTGTGCTAGCGTATTCGTATATGATTGATACGTGCGTACCACACCGGTTTCATTAGATAGTAACAGGTTATCGCGCTGAATGATGGCATTTCTTGTATTGATGGAAGCTACCTGCTGTTGCCGTTTGCTGATACTGCCATTGTAAATAGGAACAGACAGGTTAATGCCAATGAATGGGCCATAACTCTGGTTCAGCAAACTAAAGCCTGCGGCACTTTTACTGCTGGTAAGATTGTATCCCGCATTCGCGCGAAGTGTTGGGTAGCGTAATGCGGCTGTTTCTTTTTCTATCAGTTCATTAATACGGATCTGCCCTTCTGCTGCTGCCAGTAATGGATTTTTGGCAAGCTGTGCACGCACAGTATCCATATTCACATTCCTGTCTACCATAATGGTATCACTGATCTGGATCTTTGTATCGGGTTTCATAAAGACCAGGTTTAACAGATCAGTCTTTGCCTGGTCTATTACCAGTTCCTGGCTTTGTTGCGATTGTACAAGGGCATTCAGATCAAGCTGCGCCTGGAAAATATCTGCGTTATTGGAAAGACCCACATCTTTCCTTACCTGTAATATTTCCAGTCTTTTTTTAGATACATCAATGGATTGAAAAATGGTTCTCAGGTAGGTTTGCTGGCGAACCACATCATAATACTTAGTAGCAACCGCGGCAATGGTATTCTGAATCTGGGCACTCAGCAATTGCTGGTTTTGGCCCTGTAATTCTTCGAGTCTCTTTTTAGTAGCAACCACACGGTAGCCATTAAAGAGAAGGATGTTACCGGTAACCCCTACGGCCAGGTTATTGGAACCTACATTGGGTCTCTTGGTATCGCGGGTAGGGTCGGCGAATTTCTGGTTGATACTGGTAACCTGCTCATTATCGCTACCGGTTGCGGTAACCAGTGGTAAACCGCCGGCCACACCAATATTGTTATTGATACTACTGATCTCAATACTGTTCTTTGCCAGCTGAATATCATAGCTGTTCTTTAATGCGGTATTGATGGCATCTGATAGCGACATCTTTTGCTGGGCAAGGCCGGCGATGGATGGGATCAGAAAAAAGAAGGCTGCAATTTTTTTCATGCTGACTGAAATTACCTACACCATTAAAAACAGACCATTTATTTATATGAACGGGCCACTAGCTAACCATGGTACCTACATTGGCCCCCTCCACTACCTGCATCAGGTTACCCGGTTTGTTCATATCAAACACGATAATGGGTAATTTATTTTCCATACACAGGGTAAAAGCAGTCATATCCATTACTTTCAGGTTCTGTGTGATACATTCCTGGAAGCTGATCTTTTCAAATTTAACGGCAGAAGGGTCTTTTTCCGGATCTGCATTATAAATACCATCCACCCTGGTTCCTTTCAGGATCACATCCGCTTTCATTTCAATGGCACGCAGGGAGCCTGCTGTATCCGTAGTAAAATATGGATTACCGGTACCTGCACCAAAGATCACTACACGGCCTTTTTCCAGGTGGCGCAGGGCTTTTCTGCGGATATAGGGTTCTGCTACCTGCTCCATATTAATGGCACTCTGCAAACGGGTGTATACCCCGATTTTCTCGAGCATGGCCTGCATGGCCATTGCATTGATCACGGTTGCCAGCATCCCCATATAATCGCCATGGGCACGTTCAATACCGCTGTCTGCTTCGTTCATGCCCCTGTAAATATTGCCGCCGCCGATTACAATGGCTACCTGCACTCCCAACTCGGTAACGAGTTTGATATCGTGCGCATATTGTTCAATGATCTTGGGATTAAAGGGATCGCCGTTGCGCTGGTCGCCCAGTAAAGCTTCACCGGATAATTTTAAGAGGATGCGTTTGAACTTAGGAAGCATGAAAATGGTTTTAAAGATGAACCCTGCAAAGAAACAATATTTTCAATGAGAATGAACAGCCTTTTGCCTGTTCAATTAATTCCATTGCAATATATTTAAAGATGGCAGAGAATCCAACCACCGATGGCCTGAACTGTGGTACCTATTTCCATGGCAATTACTGCTTTGAATGTGGCCAGAAAGCCTCAGTATCCAAACTAAACTGGACAAGCCTGCTGGATGAGTTTATCCATTTTTTACACATGTCGAACATAGTCTGGCTTGCCATTACCAAGCTTCTCACAGGGTTGTTAAAATATATTGTGGAGCATTGGGATAGGTACTGTATGCGTCCAATCTTGTATTCTATTTTCTGTACCGGTTCATTCCCGCTTAATGCCAATAAAAAAGGGTCTCGAAGTATATTCGAGACCCTTTTTTATATTTAGCAAGAACAGCTTATCCTAACGCTACTCTTTTGAACTCAGTTACTTTTACATCACCTGCAGATTTCAGGTAAGCTTCAACAGTGATGGCGCCATCTTTTACGAAAGCCTGTGCCAGCAAAGTATTTTCTTTGAAGAAAGCATTCAGTTTGCCTTCTGCAATTTTAGCGATCATCTCGTCTGGTTTACCAGCCATTTTAGGATCGGCTTTCATGGTTTCTACCACGATCGCTCTTTCTCTTTCAATGGTTTCAGCAGGAATGCTATTAGCATCAACTGCCAATGGATTCATTGCTGCGATCTGCATCGCTACGTCTTTACCAGCTTCAGCAGCTTCGGTAGAAAGACCAACCAATACACCCATACGGTAAGCACCGTGGATATAAGAGGCTACAAATGGCGCTTCAATTCTTTCGAATTTGGCAACGCCTATTTTTTCTCCGATAGAAGCCAGTTTATCATTGATCATATCAGACACTTTCGCGCCATTGATCACTACTTCATTCAGTTCTTCTGCACTTGTAACGTTATTTGCAACGGCTGCATCTGCAATGGTTTGTGCGAACGCAACAAACTCAGCATTCTTGGATACGAAATCTGTTTCACAACTGATACATACCACAAAACCTACTTTATGATCGGCAGAAGTTTGTGCAATGATCACACCTTCTTTCGCTTCACGGTCGCTGCGTTTAGCGGCAACTTTCTGACCTTGTTTACGCAACCAGTCAATCGCTGCTTCAAAATCGCCATTGGTTTCGGTTAATGCTTTTCTGCAATCCATCATACCGGCTCCGGTTGCCTGGCGCAGTTTATTAATATCCTGGGCGGTTATTGTTACTGTAGACATTCTTGTAATTATTAATTAGTAATTAATAATTAGCAATTAGTAATTACCAATCAGAATGAAAGTATCATTACTAATTACTAACTACTAATTACTAATTGGCAAAATAAGATTTTGCGATAGACAAGGCACTAGCGTGCACCACCACCACCCGCTGGGCGACGGTTACCTGGTACGCGACGCTTAGGGGCACCACCTGCACCCGGACCACCGGCTGCATTACCACCACCGCGACGGCCACCACGGGCAGCTTCTGCTTGTGCTTCAGCTTCCAGGCGACGAGCCCTTGTTTCGTTTTCGTTGTTGCTGTCGTCAGACTCATCTTCGTCTTTAGAAGCCTGGCGTTCAGCCAAACCTTCAGCGATAGCAGCTACGATATAGTTGGTAATGATGGCAATAGATTTAGTTGCATCATCATTCGAAGGAATAGAAAAATCTACTTTGTTAGGATCACAGTTGGTATCTACCATACCAAAAGTAGTGATGCCTAAACGTTTTGCTTCAGACAAAGCGATGTGCTCATGGCCAATATCCACCAGGAACAAAGCTGCCGGCAGACGACCCAGTTGAGCGATACCGCCCAATACTTTCTCCATTTTATCTTTATCACGGCTTAAAGTCAGACGCTCTTTTTTGGTCAGGCTCTCTGCGCTTCCATCAGCCAGCATTTTTTCAATGCTCTGCATTTTCTTAACGCTCTTACGAACGGTATTGAAGTTGGTTAACATACCACCCAACCAACGTTCAGTTGCATAAGGCATGTTTACGCGCTTGGCGCATTCGCTAACGATTTCTTTTGCCTGCTTTTTAGTAGCCACGAACATGATCTTCTTACCGCTTTTCGCGATCTGCTTGATGGCAGCTGCAGATTCCTGCAGGTGATCAACGGTTTTGTTCAGGTCGATGATGTGGATACCTTTTTTCTCAGCAAAGATGTAAGGCAACATCTTTGGATTCCACTTCTTTTTCAGGTGACCAAAATGTACGCCGGCCTCCAGGAGTTGTTGTTGTAATGAAGTGTTATTTTCCATTTGTATGAATTGTTATAATGATTGAAAAGTTTGGAGTTAGGAGTCTGAAGTCTGGAGTTGCAATATCTCTCTGCAGACTCCAGACTCCAAACTCCAGACTTGGAATTAACGTTTGCTGAACTGGAAGCTTCTACGTGCTTTCTTATGACCGAATTTCTTACGTTCAACACCACGTGGATCGCGTTTCAGCTGACCGGCTGCTTTCAGGGCAGGACGGAACTCAGCGTTCACTTCAAGCAGCGCACGGGCAATACCCAGCTTAGCTGCTTCGGCCTGGCCTTTCAAACCACCACCTTGTGCATTGATAACGATATCCAACTTGCCGATCATGTCGGCAGTTTTCAAAGGTGCTTCAACCTGGTTCTGTAAGTAAACCAGTGGAAAATAAGCTTTGTAATCTTTGTCGTTTACAGTGATCTTACCATCGCCCTTGCTTACGAAAACACGGGTAACGGCTTCTTTACGGCGACCAACTGCATTTTTTTGTTTTTCCATTTATGTTGGAATTAGTTGTTAGATTAAGTTGATTAGAATTTCAATTCTTTCGGTTGCTGTGCGCTGTGCTGGTGGGCTCCACCTGCGTACACGAAGAATTTCTTGATCATTTTACGGCCAAGGCGGTTTTTAGGAAGCATGCCTTTTACAGCTCTTTCCATAATCACTTCCGGACGGCGTTTCAGCAGATCTTCCGCAACTTCTTCTTTTTTACCACCTGGGTAACCGGAATAGTTCAGGTATATTTTCTGCTCAGACTTGTTACCTGTAAAAACAACCTTATCGGCGTTGATCAGGATCACATAATCACCGCAATCTACGTGCGGGGTGTAATAAGCTTTGTTCTTACCGCGAAGAACAGAAGCAATTTTCGATGCAATACGTCCAACGGTTTGATTAGTACCGTCAACCACATACCAGTTGTGCTGTACGGTAGCCGCGTTCGCATGCTTAGTGGTGAAATGAAGTTTACTCATAATATTTCTGTTTTAATGAAACCAGCGCTATCCCGCCAGTTTTAAATGGACGGCGAAGGTAGGCCCGGTCTACTCAATTTTCCAAAGATTTGAAGAGGTATTTTGTATCGCACCTTTGCAAATGATTGATTTTCAATAATAATTTTGAACAATTGTTCTCAAAGGGTGGTAAAACAGGCGGTTTTACTGCTTTTTAGTGGTGCTTGTCTTCATTAGCACCAGTGGAACAAGTGTGTGTAGGTTGGTGGCAATAATCTTTTCACCCTTCTTTTTTCGCCACAGATTTTCACGGGAAGCCCCCTAAAAGCTGTGTTATCTTTCCAAAAAAGAAACGCAAACCCAATAGTAAAAGTTGGCAGATTGCCAACTTTTACTATTTTTGCGATACCCGGCGTTGAAAATCGAATAATCAAAATCAAAGGAAATGAACACCTTAAAAATGATTTATGAAGATTATCCAACCAATGTTGCTGGAAAAGTTTGCTTTGAAACATGCAAATGCAAGAAAAAACTTGGCAGCCTGGCGAAAAGCAACGGAGGACGCAAATTGGAAAAAGAACCAGGATGTATTAACAGATTTTCCAAATGCTAGAATGCTGCCAAACAAAAGAGCAAGGTTTGAAATTTTACATAATACATACCGGCTAATTGCCGAGCTTGATTATGAAGATGGCCTTGTAGACATAAAATTTATTGGAACACACAGTGAATATGATAAAGTAGATGCAACAACCATTTAAAAATGACATCATGAAAAACGCATGGTTTCTTTTAGAAAATGAGGCAGATTATGAAAAAGCCTCAGCAAGATTTCAGGAAATAAAATACGCCAAAAAAGGCTCCATTGATCATAAAGAAAAAATGCTCCTGGCTTTTTTAATAGATGATTATGGGAAAGCCCATTCTACTTTACCTGAATTGGATCCAATCGAGTTCATTAAAATACGAATGACCGACTTTGGTTATAAACCAGCCGATCTTGCCCGTGAATATGGTGACAAAGGAACAGTAAGTAAAGTCTTAAATTACAAACAGGCTTTATCATTAACCATGATCCGGAAATTCAGTAAAATTCTTCGCATCCCCGTTGATGCATTAACCAAAGAATACGAACTCCAATAATTTGGCTTACAGAAAATTCCAGGCAACGCAATTATTTACCGGCACCGAAATGCTGGGGCAGGATCATGTTCTCATCACAGACGGGAAGGGAAAAGTTGAAGAGATCGTTCCGATAACAGATGCGGGAAGTGATATTCGAAAGTATGACGGCATTCTCTCTCCCGGTTTTATTAACTGTCATTGCCACCTGGAACTAAGCCATATGCGAGGCCTTATTCCAGAAAAGACCGGGTTGGTAGATTTCGTTTTCAAAGTGGTCAGCGAACGTCATTTCCCCGAAGAAGAAATATTGGATGCCATTGCCAACGCTGAAAATGAGATGCTGGCCAACGGTATTGTGGCCGTTGGCGATATCTGTAACAATACGCTCACCCTTCAGCAAAAACAAAAAGAAAGGCTGTCTTATTACAATTTTATTGAAGTGAGTGGCTGGCTGCCGGCTGTAGCGCAGGCAAGATTTGAAAGATCCTACGGGTTTTATCAGTCTTTCGAAGGAATTCAAAATTCAAAATTCAAAATTCAAAATAGTTTATCGCCACATGCTCCCTATTCAGTCTCATCCGAGTTATGGGAATTAATGACCCCTCATTTCGCGAATCACACCGTAACGATACATAACCAGGAAACCCGTTTTGAAGATACCCTGTTTCAAAACAAGCAAGGCGATTTTATGCGGATGTATGGGATGATGAATATGGATACTTCTTTTTTTCAACCAACCGGCAAGAGCAGTCTGCAATCTTATTTCTCAAAAATGAGTACGGCAAAGAAAGTATTGCTGGTGCATGATACATTTACAAAAGTGGAGGATGTGTTATTCGTGAATCGTGAATCGTCAGGCGTGAGTTGGTGTATTTGCATCAATGCCAACCAGTACATTGAACAGGCTGTTCCACCCATTAACCTGTTACGTTCTCATAACGCATCGATAGTAATTGGTACAGATAGTTTGGCCAGTAACCGGAGCCTGAGTGTGCTGGATGAGCTAAAAACAATCAGCAACTATTTTCCCGAAATACCATTAGCTGAATTGTTACAATGGGCCACTATCAATGGCGCGAAAGCTTTGCAGATGGATGATTTGCTGGGAAGTTTTGAAAAAGGAAAACGACCGGGCGTCGTATTATTATCTGGCATAGAGAATGATACTGTCAATACACAAACTACCATAGATCGATTAATGTAGCCTAACTTGACGAGCTCTTTTATTGACCATTGACCACTCACGACAATATTTCCTGCAAAATTGCAAAGCTCCGCATTTCCCCAAAATCGTTGATGTGTAAAGAAAGAAACGTTTGATATGCCTGCAACAGTTCTCTCCGCATATTCCGGTTCAGTTGGATATTTTCAAGGTTATTGTAAAACTGAAGTCCTGACAGATCCGAAGTTGTTTTGGCCATAATGCCTTCCAGGTAATATGGATGTGTGGGCGTTTCAGCAATGAACATGCCCTCCTGCAAATCCAATACCGGTGTTCGCTCACTATAGGTTCCCTGCAACTGAAAACCAAGTTCGCCGGCAAGGTGTAATGTGAAATAGAGTGGCAGGTTGCCGGTTAGTGTATCATTGCCTTTGTCGAGTTGTTTTAATGTATCCTCGATTAAATAAAACAGTTCGGGATTGGCTTCGGGTTGTTTGAGACTGTGTTGCAGCAGTTCTATTACAAACATGGCAACGGTATTTCTTACCACATCAAATAAAACCTTTTCGTACAGGTAACTCCACTGGTATTCTTTGATGAACTGCAAATGCTTCTGCTCATTGTGGTACACTTCCATATCGAGCATGGCGGATGGCTGAAAGAAGCCGGCTTTGCCTGAAGAGGTTTTACTGCTTTGGCGAACGCCTTTTACAATATAGCTCTGTATACCAAACAGCTCTGTGTATACGGTTGTGATGATACTGGTATCACCATATTTTACCGTACGTAACACAATGCCTTTGGTGGCGTGGATCATTTACCTGCGAATTTGCTGTAAAAATACTGTGTCAGTTTTTATGCATGGAGCTTTTTTCAACACGAGTCACGGAGATGCGGAGTTACACAGAGACACCTCAGTGTAACTCATGGCCCCTGTATCTCTGTGTTGAAAGAAAAATACGCTATACAATCACCGGAACAAGAACCGATTTCTTCGCCACCAGTTCAATGATCTTCACAGAATGCAATCCACGCATAATCAAATACGTGAGATCGAACTCAAACCATTTTTTGGCGAAGTTGGCGTCGTTCCTGGCATAGTGGTGGTTGTTCTGAAACAGTTCGCCCATCAGCAAAATACCCCAGGGTGAGGTATTCTTGGAATGATCTCCATTTTCAAAATTGCTGTAACCATATTTATGCCCGCACCAGTTTACAATGGCACCTTGTATCGGGCCCATTAAAAAATGTACCGGCAACAACACAAACCACCACAGGTTAGGAGCGAAATACAGGTAAAATGCCGTGTAAGAAGCCATGAACAGGAAACGTGTAATCACATGATGCCCGATCTTATCGAGCCTGTCCCAAACAGGCAGGTATTCTGCAGTGAATTGCGCATCGGGTAAATTCTTACCGGTTAAAAAACCGCGGAAGATGAGGACCGTACTCTGCATCATCTGATAAACATCCTTAAAAAAATGAGGTGAGTGCGGATCCTGCTCTGTATCGCTATAGGTATGATGCATGCGGTGCATTACACCATATGCCCTTGGTACCAGAAACGATGAACCCTGTACCAGCCAGGTACTGATGTAAAAAGTACGCTCCCAATTTTTACTGGTCGTGTACATTTTGTGAGAACAGAAACGATGCAGGAAAAATGAGTGGAAAAACAAGGAAAGAAACCAATGTACCAGGAAAAAACAAAGAATCACGAGCATAGATCGAAGTTGGGGGTTAGTTGCGGAAGATAGGCTAATAACGCTACCCTTCTTCGTAACTATTCAACTATTCTATTATAAAATCGGTGAATTACATAGCTGTTTATTATGCCCTATGAACTGATCAAACAGCATTTAAACAAAAAAAGACCCGCTTAGCGAGTCTTTGTATCTATTCACTTTAACTTTTTCAATGCTATACCACGCCGGTAAACTGCTTCAGAAAACGAACATCGTTCTGCGAATACAAACGAAGGTCGTTCACCTGGTATTTTAGCTGTGTAATTCTTTCTACTCCCATACCAAATGCGAACCCGGTGTATTTATTGGAATCAATGCCAAAATTCTCCAGCACATTCGGGTGTACCATACCACTGCCCAGTATCTCTACCCAACCCGTGTGTTTGCAGATATTACAACCCTCTCCTTTACAGATCAGGCAGCTGATATCCATTTCGGCGCTGGGTTCGGTGAATGGGAAATAGCTTGGACGGAAACGCACTTTTACATCGTTCCCGAACATTTCCTG
The DNA here is from genome assembly GCA_040390405.1 of Bacteroidota bacterium. Taxonomy (GTDB): domain Bacteria; phylum Bacteroidota; class Bacteroidia; order Chitinophagales; family Chitinophagaceae; genus Sediminibacterium. The sequence goes on along the minus strand of JAZJYJ010000008.1, from coordinate 378,535 downwards.
TACAAAGAAGTACAATGTTTGTTTCAGATCGGCAAAGCTTACGTTCTCATCCACATACAAACCTTCCACCTGGTGAAAGAAACAGTGTGCCCGTGCACTGATGGTTTCATTTCTATATACACGGCCCGGACAAATTACCCTGATCGGCGGCTTTTGTGTTTCCATTACCCTGGCCTGTACGCTGCTGGTATGTGTTCGTAGTAACCAGGATGGATTTTGGTTGATGTAAAATGTATCCTGCATATCACGGGCCGGATGGTCTTCCGGAAGATTCATGGCGCCGAAATTGTGCCAGTCGTCTTCTATTTCCGGTCCTTCCGCTACAGCAAAACCCAGTCGTTTAAAAATAGACACGATCTGGTTTCTCACAATATTCAGCGGATGGCGTGTACCTACAGCAACAGGATCACCCGGCAAACTCCAATCTATGCGTTCTGCGTTCTGTGTTGAGCCCTGGGCATTGTTTTCTTTGAGGGTGTCGTATTTGCCTTCTACAAACAGTTTAAAGTCGTTCAGGATCTGGCCGAATTCTTTTTTTTGCTCATTGGGCACATTGCGCATTTCGCCCATGATGGTTTTTACCAATCCTTTGGTGCCTAAGTATTTGATACGGAATTCTTCCACAGCCCCCGGCGTAGCCGCTTCTGCAGCAGCAATCTCGGCACGATAGGCATTGATCTGTTGTACTAACTGTTCCATTGGGCAAAGATAAACGCTGATGGGATATGATTTTGGGTATGATTAATATGATTTCAGGTTTATAAACCTTGGCCAATTGCCGAATCCCAAAAAGTCCGATACCGATGATAGTGAGTGTTATTTTGTTAAAATAGGGAGTAACTGCACTTAAATCAGATCAATCATAGCTCAAATCTTTCAAATCTGCGCTTATTACCTACATTTGTTCTTGCAGATGAACAATTTTATGGAGTACAATACAGAGAGAAGTTTACTGGGCATGAAAGAATATGGCCGCCATGTGCAGAAGATGGTGGAATTCCTGTTAACGATAGAAGACAAGGAAAAACGACAGCAACAGGCCCAGTACGTAATAGAACTGATGGGGTTTGTGAACCCGCATTTGAAGAACGTGGAAGATTTCAGGCATAAATTATGGGACCACCTGTTCTTTATGAGCGATTTTAAATTGGAGGTAGACAGTCCGTACCCCATTCCACAAAAAGAGACTTATAAACTGAAACCCGATCCATTACCTTATCCCAAGCGCCATCCCAAATATGCGCACCTGGGTAAGAACCTGGAAGTGGTAATAGACAAAGCGTTGAAAGAAGAGGATCCGGAAAAGAAAGCCGGCTTTGCACACGCCATCGCTTATTACATGAAACTGGCTTACAGCAACTGGCACAAAGAACTGGTGCATGATGATACCATTCGTACCGAGTTGAACAGCATTACCGGCGGGGAGCTTGAATTCAGCAATACACCTTATATCAAACACCGCAATCAGAATTTCGAGCGTGATGAGTATCCACGCAGTGGTGGTGGCCGCTGGCAACAGAATTTCGGTGGACGGAGTGGCGGAAGAAGCGGTGGTGGCCAGAGAGACAATAACCGGGGTAGCGGCAGTGGCCAGAGAAGCAACAGTAGTGGACAAAGGGATAATAACCGTGGCCAGGGAAACGGCGGCGGCAACCGTAGCAATAATGGCAATGGCCCGAGACAGGAAGGCAGAGGCGGGCAGTTTAAGAAGCGTTATTAATGCATACTTAAATAGTTTTGTAGGCACCGAGAAATTCGGTGCTTTTTTATGTGCCGAATTTGAAAACGAATTTGCTGCCCGATGAATGGCTTTCATTTTCAAATTTTCAAATTGCTAGATTTTCAAATTGCTAACGGAGTATATTCGTTATAAACAATGTTTGTATGAATTCCTTTGAAGTAATCGGTGGTAACAAATTAAAAGGAGAGATTGTTCCGCAGGGGGCAAAGAATGAAGCGTTGCAGATCTTATCCGCCGTGTTGTTAACCGCTGAACCCATAACCATTTCCAATATACCCGATATACTGGATGTAAACCTGCTGATCGAATTACTGGGCGATATTGGTGTAAAAATATCCCGTACAGACAGGCATACCTGCACTTTCCAGGCCCATGCGGTGGATGCAGACTACCTGGCATCAGAAGACTTCAGAAAAAAAGGAGGTCGTTTGCGTGGCAGTGTAATGTTTGCCGGACCGATGCTCGCAAGATTTAAAAGAGCCTACATACCCAAACCCGGTGGCGATAAAATTGGCCGCAGAAGACTGGACACGCACATCATTGGCTTTGAAAAACTAGGTGCCAAATATGAATACGATGATGTGCTGGGATGTTTCAAACTCTCTTCACCGCAACTCAAAGGCGCTTTCATGTTACTGGATGAACCCTCTGTAACCGGTACCGCCAATATTGTAATGGCTGCTGTACTGGCAGAAGGAACCACCTCCATCTACAATGCCGCCTGCGAACCTTATATTCAACAGTTATGTAAGATGCTGAACCGAATGGGTGCGAAGATCAGCGGTATTGGCAGTAATCTTTTAACAATAGAAGGCGTGTCTGTTTTAGGTGGCACCACACACCGTATGTTACCGGATATGATCGAGATCGGAAGTTTTATCGGTCTTGCCGCAATGACACAAAGTGAGATCACCATTAAGGATGCCGGTGTGGAACACCTGGGTATGATACCGGAAAAATTTCAACAACTGGGGATTGATTTCAGGATCCAGGGAGATGATATTTATATTCCTGCGCAGGATATTTATGAGATACAGACATTTATGGATGGCGGCATCCTCACCATTTACGATCATCCCTGGCCTGGTTTTACGCCCGATTTATTAAGTATTGTTCTCGTAGTTGCCACACAGGCAAGAGGCAGTGTATTGGTTCACCAGAAAATGTTCGAAAGCCGTTTGTTCTTTACAGATAAGCTGATTGATATGGGGGCACAGATCATTCTTTGTGATCCGCATCGCGCTACGGTAATTGGTCTTGGCAGAAAAAATAATCTACGTGGCATTACCATGAGCAGCCCGGATATCCGTGCCGGACAGGCATTACTCATTGCCGCATTAAGTGCCGAAGGAAAAAGTGTGATACAGAATATTGAACAGATAGACCGCGGTTACCAGTACATTGATGAACGCTTGCGGAACCTGGGGGCTGATATTAAGCGGATTTCTTCTTGAATGTGAATTTGGAGGGAGTCGTGAATAGTCGTGTGAGGACACACGACCTGCCGGCCTACCCCACCCACACCACTGATAAGCATTTGTTAATGCCGGTGGATCTACCATTCTTAACGGTCAATTAGAGTAATTCTGATAATCAGGCACGACAATTGTCCTATGTCAGGTATCGTTTCATCAAATCAAAACATCATGAAAACGTTTACTCATTTACATAAAACATATACAGCCATACTGGCTTTGCTGATCTTATCAGGTAATACATTGGCGATGGCACAAAGATCAGAAAGAGAAAGAAATGGTAATCCACAAAGAGATGATCGCCAGCGGCCTCCGCAAAACACTCAGCCCAATAATCCATTGCGACCACCGAATGCAGGTCAACGCCCACCGCAAAGCAATCCGCAAAGGCCACCTTCACAAAGGCCTCCTGATGCAGGTCAGCGACCACCACAAAGTATTCCGCAAAGACAGCCCGATATCCGTCAGCACGATGGCGATAACAGGCAGAGGGATTATCCGCGTTCTTCAACCAATAACAGAAATGGGTATGATCAGCGACAATCGCCAGTTTATCGTCAAAACAACGATAACAGAAATGGATTTGATCAAAGACAATCACAAGTTTATCGCCCAGGCAACAATAACAGAACACAATCCTATGGCGTTTATGGAAGAAATTATAACGGCTATAACACAAGGCTGAGCAGCCGTAGTTACTATCGACCTGTCTATAGCCGCCCACCGGTGATCTGGGAAGGTCGCAGGTATTACAGTATGTATAATTATACCTACCATCCTTATCGGCCCTACTTCTACGGATCGTTCTTTCATCCGTTTGGCTTTTTTGTAGATGTGCTGAGCGCTACAGCACTAACCATTGCATGGGAAAACCAGTATTACCGTTACGACCAGGGTGTATATTATTCGCCGTATAACAATGGGTACAGGGTAATCCCACCACCCGCCGGTCTTTATATCAGGTCTTTACCTGCAGGCTATACAACCATACAACTGGGTGATTATACCTATTATTATTTTGCAGGAACCTTTTATGAGCCTGATGGAAATGGATATTCGGTAACCCAGGCACCTCCGGGGGCCGTAGTATACGATCTGCCCGAAGGTGCCACTGAAGTGCGGGTGGGAAATATCGTTTACCTGCAATACAACAATACCTTGTTTCAACCGATCTCCATTAATGGAAGAGATGCCTATGAGGTAGTGGAACTGGAAAATGAAAACAATAACTAAATACTTGCTTGTTGTTGAAATTAAACCACTGTACATTTTGTATAGTGGTTTTTTTTGTGTGTCGGCTGTTCTAGCAATTGAGCTGAGAAGCAGGGCAGCGAAACCAATACTATGAAAGGCGCCGTTTTCACAAATCACTTTATTTGAATAAAGCCGTTTTACGAAAACAGTAAAAATATCCTGTATTGTAACACGGCCTTACAGAAGACTCTACTTTTGCGGTATGCATACATTTGATATTTTGAAAAACATCATTCAGCAAAGGCGTAGCACCAAGCCTTCTGATATGAATGGGAAGACGATAGACAAAGCCGTTATTGAACAGCTATTATCACTTGCCAATTGGGCACCCACCCATGCAAGAACGGAGCCCTGGCGTTTTGTGGTATATGAAAAAGCTGCCAAACAACAATTCTGTGCGGATCATGCGGAACTATACAAAACAAACACCGATCCAGAAAAATTTATGCAGGGCAAATACGATAAACTGGTACAGCAAGGCGATCCGGTTTCGCATATTGTACTCGTTTACATGAAACGCACGCAGACCAATACAATTCCGGTACTGGAAGAAGTTGCCGCGGTATCAGCAGCCATACAGAATATATTACTCGGAGCCGCTGCGCAAGGCATTGCCGCTTTGTGGGGGTCAGGTGGCATGACACATCATCCATCAATGAAAAAATACCTGGGGCTGGAAGAAGCAGATATTGTAATGGGAATTCTCTACCTCGGCTATTCCGATATTGTCGCAAAATCCGGCACACGCAGCATTCCGATAGAGAATAAGGTGGTATGGCATTCGTGAGACGTGAATCGTGAATCGTGAGACGTGAGTATCTTAGTAACCCGATGCCCTACCCACTCACCACTCACCACTCACCACTCACGATTCACGTCTCACGATTCACGATAAAATTGTTTCTTTGCCTAAATCATCCACATGTTAAAAGCCCAGGGTAAACTGATTATCATAACGGCACCTTCGGGATCGGGTAAAACATCGATTACCCGTTTCCTCATTAATAAATACCCGCAGCTCGCTTTTTCCATTTCTGCCACTACCCGTTCACCAAGAGGCGAAGAACAAGATGGCGTGGAATATTATTTCATGAGTGTTGATACCTTCAGGCATAAAATAGACCAAAAAGCTTTTATTGAATGGGAGATGGTGTATGAAGGAAAATATTACGGCACCCTGAAAAGTGAGCTGGAAAGAATGTGGATCGCAGGACAGGTACCGATGCTGGATATCGATGTACATGGAGCCATTCACGTACAGGAAAAATTTGAAGGCGATTGCTTATCCATTTTTATACAACCACCGTCTGTAGCAGAATTGCAACGCAGGCTCGAGAACCGTGGCACCGAAACACCTCAGAGTCTTGCCACACGTGTTAACAAAGCCAGCTACGAAATGTCCTTCAGTCACCAGTTCAACAAAACCATTTTGAACGACGACCTCTCAAAAGCCTGCGCCGAAACCGAACAGGTGATCAAAGATTTCTTAGGTTGGTAAGCCGGTTTTACAGAAATTGAGTATCTAACCATTTGTGTATGTCATTTCAGAACAGAACCGTATTTATTACTGGCGCGAGTCGCGGTATTGGCAAAGCCATGGCTTTGCGTTTGGCAAAAGAAGGCGCCAATATTGTGATCGCCGCTAAAAGCGTGGAAGAAGATCCCCGCCTGGGTGGTACTATTTTTTCTGCTGCGCAGGAAGTAGAAGCCGCAGGCGGAAAAGCATTGGCCGTGCAGGTAGATATCCGTCATGAAGACCAGATACAGGCTGCTGTACAGCAGGCGGTAGACAAATTCGGCGGTATTGATGTATTGATCAACAACGCTTCCGCCATACAACTCACGCCAACGGAACAAACCGAAAGCAAGCGTTTCGATCTGATGCAAAGTATCAATGTGCGAGGTACTTTTTTAATGGGCAAGCATTGTATACCGCATCTCCGTAAAGGAAATAATCCGCATATCATCACTTTATCGCCACCCATTAACCTCAATCCAAAATGGATGGGCGGGCATATTGCTTACACCATTACCAAGTACAGTATGAGTATGCTGGCATTGGGTTGGGCCGCAGAACTGAAAGGCGCGGGCATAGCATCCAATGCGCTCTGGCCAAAAACCACCATTGATACAGCGGCAGTAAGAAATTTACTGGGCGGCGAAGCACTCGCTAAAATGAGCCGCACGCCGGATATCATTGCCGATGCCGTGTATTATATCCTCCGCAAACCCGCCGCACAATGCAGTGGCAATACCTTTATTGATGAAGAAGTAATGGCTGCCGAAGGCATTACCGATCTGAGTCATTATTCTGTAGTGCCGGGTGCTGAATTGTATAAAGATCTTTTTGTTTAAATCCTTCTCATGTGTCTCTGCGATAACTCTCCGCTCTCTGCGGCTCCGCGGTGAAAAAAAACTCAGTTCACCGCGGAGCCGCAGAGAAGCTGAGTTTTCGCAGAGACACTAGCATATAACAACTGGCATAACCAATTAAAAATAAGTAACTCAAACAGCTTTAAAATCATCTCTCATGAAAAAAGTATTGCTTGCTGTGGCTTTTGCCGTAGCAGTTGTTTCATTACAGGCGCAAAAGCCAAACAATACAAGTGCAGTTAAAGATGCGGCCATCAAAGACATAGATGGTAAATATGAATTCTACAAAAACACGGCCCTGCAGATCTGGAACTATGCAGAAGTAGGCTACAAAGAAGTAAAAAGTTCGGCCCTGCACCAGCAAACCCTTCGCGATAATGGTTTCACGGTCCAATCCGGCGTAGCCGATATTCCCACAGCTTTTGTAGCTACTTACGGAAGCGGCAAACCCGTAATTGCCATACTAGCCGAGTTCGATGCTTTGCCCGGTTTATCGCAGGAAGCCATTCCGGAAAAGAAAGCCGTAGCAGGTAAAGATGCAGGGCATGGTTGTGGCCACCATTTATTTGGCACTGCTTCTGTTGCGGCAGGTATCGAAATCAAAAAGCTGATTGAAGAGAAAAAATTCACAGGTACCATTCGTGTATATGGTTGTCCGGCGGAGGAAGGTGGCAGTGGTAAAGTATTCCTGGTGCGTGCCGGTTTATTTAACGATGTGGATGCGGTGATTCACTGGCATCCCGATAGTGAGAACAGCATTACCATGACCAGCGCACTGGCCAACAAATCGGCTAAATTCCGTTTTCATGGGATTTCTTCCCATGCAGCCATGGCGCCTGAAAAGGGGCGTTCAGCACTGGATGCAGTAGAAGCCATGGACAATATGGTGAACATGATGCGCGAACATATTCCGCAGGAAACCAGGGTACACTATGTGATCACCAATGGCGGGAAAGCACCGAATGTGGTTCCTGATTTTGCAGAAGTATATTACTATGTGCGTCATCCGAACAAGGAAATAGTAAAAGCAATTTTTGAACGCATCGTAAAAGCTGCCCAGGGCGCGGCAATGGGTACCGAGACAACGGTAGACTATGGCATTATCGGCGGCACGCACGATCTGCTTTTAAATAAAACCCTGGGAGAAGTGATGCAGGCCAATCTCGAAAAAGTAGGCGGCGTTACTTATACGGCTGATGAAATTGAATTCGGAAAAAAGATCCAGTCTTCTTTGGGCTTTGCGGTTCCTGCCATTCAATCTGCAGCAACTATTAAGCCTTTGAAGCAGGTACCCGATGCGGGCGGAGGCTCCACCGATGTGGGCGATGTAAGTTATAATGTCCCCACCGTTGGTCTTACTGCCGCTACCTGGATCCCCGGCACTCCCGCACATAGCTGGCAGGCCGTTGCCTGTGGCGGAACAGAAATTGGTACCAAGGGAATGATGGTGGCCGCCAAAACCATGGCACTCACAGCCATCGACCTGTTTACCAGCAATGATCTGATCCAGAAAGCGAAAACAGAATTTATCAAAGCCAAAGGCGATTACGTGTACAAGCCTTTATTAGGAGATATTAAACCGGCTTTGAATTACAGGGATTGATTTCGTGAATCGTCAGTCGTGAATCGTGAGTATTGCATCGTACATTTGCAGGCAAAAAAATATTCACGATTCACCCTCCACCACCCTACGATACACATCCATATCAATTGCCTTCTCACTCTTGGCAATGATCACAGTAGCGATGGTATTGCCAATCATATTGGTGAGCGCCCTTCCTTCGCTCATAAAACGGTCTACCCCGATCAGTAAAGCCAACCCTTCCAGCGGAATTACTTTGAGTATCGTTAAGGTTGATGTAAGTACAATAAACCCGCTTCCGGTTACCCCCGCGGCGCCTTTACTTGTTACCAACAGAATTCCAATAATAGTTAACTGCTGCGATAACGAAAGATCAATATTGAATACCTGTGCCAGGAAGATCGTTGCCATACTTAAATAGATCGTAGTGCCATCAAGGTTAAAACTATAACCGGTGGGAATGATCAGCCCCACCACACTTCGTTCACAACCTGCCGCTTCCAGTTTTTCCATGATATTGGGTAATACGGATTCACTGCTGCTGGCACCAAGCACGATCAATAATTCTTCTTTGATATAACCCAACAGCTTCCACACACTGAATCCATAATATTTCCCGATCAGGTTCAGCACCACAAAAATGAATAAGAGGGAGGTGAGATAATAACACAATAACAGTTTACCCAATACCACCAGACTGCCAAATCCAAATTTGCCAATGGTATAAGCCATACCACCAAAAGCGCCAATAGGACTAAACTTCATTACAATATGAATCACCTGAAAGAAAGCCTTGTTCAGGTTCTCAAATGTTGTAACCAGCTTGGCACCGGTATTTCCCATTTTGGTAATGGCTATGCTGAACAATACACCAAAGAAAAGAACCTGCAAAAGATCGCCTTTGGCAAAAGATTCAACAATATTGGTGGGAATGATGTGTGAGAAGAACTCGCCCCAGTTCATGTCTTTGGCGGCATTGGTGTACTTGTCCAGGTTTTCTTTGGGGAGATGATCGGTGGGTATGCCTGCACCGGGTTTTAAAACATTGGCTACCACCAATCCAATAATCAATGCGAAAGTGGTTACTACTTCAAAATAGATCAGTCCCTTACCACCTACCCTGCCTACTTTTTTCAGATTGCCCGCACCGGTAATACCCAGTACAATGGTTAAAAAGATCACCGGCGTGATCACCATCTTGATCATATTGATGAACCCCTCACTCAGCAGTTTGGCCGTAGGCGCAAAACCCGGAACCTGCCAGCCAACCAGTATACCCAGTACAATACCAATGATTACCTGTACATACAAAACTTTTAGATACTTCATTGGCTGCAGCTGATGGTTGGATCAGCAATCTACAAAATCCCTTTCACGCAAAAACGCAAATCCGCAAAGAAAAAAGCCACAGATTCACAGATTAGGCTATCCTAATCTGCGAATCTGTGGCGAAAAAAATCAAATTAAACTCAATCCATTTTTTCAGGCCGCATTTGCGGGAACAGCAGTACATCCTGTATAGAAACCTGGTTGGTCATCATCATACACAAACGATCAATACCGATACCGATACCCGAAGTTGGCGGCATACCATATTCCAGCGCCCGTAAAAAATCATGGTCTATGAACATGGCTTCATCATCGCCTCTTTCCATTAAGCGTGCCTGTTCTTCAAAACGTTCGCGCTGGTCAATCGGGTCATTCAATTCGGTATAAGCATTGGCAATCTCCTTTCCGTTCACCATCAGTTCAAAACGCTCTACCAATCCGGGTTTGCTGCGGTGTTTTTTGGTAAGCGGGCTCATCTCTACCGGGTAATCAATGATAAAAGTGGGCTGTATATAGGTATGCTCACTGGTAGCACCAAAGATCTCATCAATCAGTTTGCCTTTGCCGATATTACCGGGTACATCAATCTTCAATTGTTTGCAAACTTCTCTTAAACCCGCTTCGTCCTTATCGCTAACATCAATACCCGTATTTTCTTTGATGGCATCATGAATGCTGATGCGTTTGAAAGGCGCTTTGAAATTGATGATCTTATCACCCAGCGGAACATCGGTGGTACCGTGCAATGCAATCGCGATCTTTTCGAACAACTGCTCGGTGGTTTCCATCATCCAGAAATAATCTTTGTAAGCGGTGTACCACTCAAGAACCGTAAACTCAGGATTATGCGTTCTGTCCATACCCTCATTGCGGAAATTGCGGCTGAACTCGTACACCCAATCAAACCCGCCTACGATCAATCGCTTTAAATACAGCTCATTGGCGATACGCAGGTAGAAAGGAACATCCAGGGCGTTGTGGTGGGTAACAAACGGACGTGCCGCTGCGCCGCCCGGAATGGCCTGCAAAACAGGTGTATCCACCTCCAGCGCTCCCTGGCTGTTCAGGAAATCGCGGATGGTATTGATCAGTTTGGTTCGCTTCGCGAAAGTTTCTTTTACATCGGGATTGATGATCAGGTCGGCATACCGCTGGCGGTAACGGAACTCCGGATCGGTTACCGCATCAAACACATTGCCTTCCTCGTCTCTTTTGATCACCGGTAAAGGCTTCAAAGATTTGGTAAGCAGGGTAAGCGTTTGGGTATGAATAGAGGTTTCACCTGTTTTGGTAATAAAAGCATAACCGGTTGCTCCAATAATGTCTCCCAGGTCAAGACCATGCTTTACCACATTGTCCCAGAAAGATTTGTCTTCTCCCGGACAAAGATCATCCCTCTTCACATATAATTGAATAATGCCCTTGCTGTCCTGTATCTTAATAAAGAACACTTTGCCCTTATCATTGATACTCATGATACGGCCCGCTACACAAACCGAAGCAAACTGTTCCTTGGTTTCTTCGGTATAATGATCCTTGATATCGGTTGAAAAATGGCTAACAGGGTATAAGGGCGCTGGATAGGGGTCGATACCCGCTTCCTGCAGTTTCACCAGCTTCTCACGTCGGATCAGTTCCTGCTCAGACAAATGTGTTTGACTCATACTATTTCTAATTGTTTGAAGAGGGGCAAATTTAGCTTTTATAATGCAGAATGCTCAACGCTTAACGCAGAACGCTTCAGAAAAACTGCCCGCCGTTCCCCATTAAGCGTTGAGCATTCAGCATTTAGCGTTGCGCGTTCAGCGTTACGCGTTCAGCCTTGCACATTATACACATCCGGATTATGAAACTGCATAAAGCGCTTCAGCAGTTCTTCCGAAAAGGGCTTCCATCCGAATTGTGCGTACAAACCATGGGCATCGAGTGTACCCAGCAGCCACCTCCGTAACCCCTGTAAATCCGGGTGGGCATGTATGGTAGCCACCAGCCATTTAGACAATCCCTTTCCCCTATGCTCAGGCAATACAAATACATCGGCCAGGTAAGCGAACGTGGCTTTGTCGGTTATCAGTCTGGCAAACCCAACCTGCGTATCCAGCTTAAAAATGCCAAAGCAAAACGAGTTCTGTACGGAACGTTGTACCACCTCAAGCGGAATGTTTTTGGCCCAGTAAGATTCCTGGGATAGATATTGGTGAATAACAGCCAGGTCCATCTTATCAGAACCGGTACGAATGGTATAGCCTTGTTTTTCCAGGTCAGGATGATTTGCCATGAAATAGTTTTTGGTATACTTCTTTTTGATCCAGTTCGCGCAGGTCGCCGGGCTGGAGCCCATCGATGGTTAGCCCCTCCATGCGGTAACGGATCAAACGCAAAGTAGGAAATCCTGCTTTTGCAGTCATTTTTCTCACCTGCCTGTTTTTGCCTTCCGTCAAAATCAACTGTATCCAGGGCGCGGGAATTTCTTTTCTGAACCGGATGGGCGGATCACGTTCCGGAACCACAGGATCTTTATCAAAGCGATTTACAATACAGGGTTTGGTAGGATATAATTTTCCGTCCACATTAATCGTAACACCTTTTTGCAGTTGCGCAATAGCCAATACGTTGATCGCACCATCTACCTGCACCCAGTATTCTCTTTCATGTGCAAACTTCGGATCCAGTATGCGATGATTTACTGTTGCATCGTTGGTTAGTAACAGCAATCCTTCACTGTCGTTATCCAGCCGTCCAACCGGGTACACATCTTTAGGTACCGCAAAAAAATCTGCGAGTGTTTGCTTTCCATCCACTACAGAAAATTGCGATAGTACGAGATAAGGTTTGTAGATAATGAAGTAACGATTCATACAAAAACAAAAGTCCCGCAGAAGCGAGACTTTGTATATGGATGGGTTAGTAAGTACCGGGAAATAAATTTCCCTACACAATATTAAAAAGACTTTTAACTAATGCAAAAATTTTTTTAAACAATTTTATTAACATTTTGGTTTAGAATGTGGATTGCCTCATCGTTTCAGCGCTTGTTTTAGCCCGTTATTTTTTCTGTTTCATTGTTTACTTTTCGTTGTATACTTTTTTTGAACCCGCTGAAACATTGATGAACAAAGCGTTTCAGCAGCTGCATGTTAAAATAAAAAAGAAACCGCATAGAAATTTTTTAGCAAAATTTAATGCGCAAAACCGCTCCCCGAAGGGGCAAAATCAATTAAAAAAAATTTCTCCTTAACCCGTATCATTACCTTTGATTTTTCTAAAAAACCCTCCATATGAAGTTTCCAGCACCCGTTTCAGCAAAATGGATAGCCGATCTGATCAACGCAGAAGTATCAGGCAACGCAAGCGAAAACGTATCAGGCATCAACGAAATTCACAAAGTAGAAACTGGCGACATGGTATTTGTGGATCATCCGAAATACTACGACAAGTGCCTGAACAGTGAAGCAAGTTTCATTATTATCAACACAAAAGAGGTAAAGATTCCTGAAGGCAAAACCATTCTCGTTGTAAAAGAACCCTTTGAAGCATACCTCAAAATCGTAAATCATTTCCGCCCCTTTCGTGCCGCGGAAAAACCAGTGAGCGATGATGTGAAGATTGGTGAAGGCTCGGTTATCATGCCCAATGTTTTTATCGGAAAAGAAGTAAGCATCGGAAAAAATTGTGTGATACATCCCAATGTTTCTTTGCTTGATTATACTACCATTGGCGACAATGTAGTGATACAGGCCGGTACCGTTATCGGCAGCGATGCCTTCTATTACAATACCAAAAAGGACCGTGCCGCCTGGTACAAAAGAATGCAGAGTTGCGGCAGTGTAGTGATTGAAAATGATGTAGAGATCGGCGCAGGCTGCACCATCGACAGGGGCGTTACTGCCGAAACAAGGATTGGTGCCGGTACCAAAATGGATAATATGGTACACATAGGCCACGATACCACGGTTGGAAAGAATTGTTTGTTTGCCGCCCAGGTAGGTATTGCCGGCGGAACCATTATAGAAGAAGGAGTTACACTCTGGGGGCAGGTGGGTGTAAGCAAAACGCTGACCATTGGCGCCAATGCGGTTGTGCTGGCACAAAGCGGGGTACCATCCTCGCTGGCTGGTGGCAAAACCTATTTCGGGTACCCTGCAGAAGATGCATCCATCAAAAGAAGGGAACTGGTATGGATCAAGCGCATACCGGAACTGTGGAAGAAAGTGATGGAATAAGCAATTTTGGAATTTTGGAATTGGGAGATTTTGAAATTGAACAATACAGCTCCAATTCCAAAATCTCCCAATTTCCCAATTCCAAAATTGACTGATTAGTTTTTCAGCATCCTTACTCTCTCCATCGCATTCGCATCTCCGGGTTTTAATACAAGTACTTTTTCATACGCAGTAATTGCCCCTGCTTTATCGCCCAGTTTTGCCAGCGCTTCTCCTAAGCTATCAAACACGCCCGCTGTTTCAGGGTAAATGAATGTGTTGAGTTTAAATACATTCAGTGCCTCCACCTTTTCGCCCGCAGCCAGCTGCACATAGCCATACGCGTTGAATTCGCCATAATGCCTGCACAGCGGTTTTAGGGTATTGGCAAGGCTTTGTAATTCTTCATCGGTCATTGCTTTCTTGCGGGTAGCTACCTGTTTTGTCCAGTAATCAATAGCCCTGTAATTGGGTTGATAGGATTGCTGTAAAATAGCCAGCAGGTCTTTCTCCAGCGAAACCACCGGTGATTCAATGATCCTTCCCAATTCTTTTCTCTCATCATACAGAATAAATGTTGGCACATGGTGTATGCCCAATCCTTTTTCTTCGTGCTGCGGACTCTGTTTATAATTGGTCGTACTATTATCAACAAAGATCAGGGAAAGCTTCGCAGTGTCCATACCCGCAGCTTGTAGTAGCTTGATCATATGCGGCACTTCGCGCTTGCTGTCGCCACACCAGGAACCGAGAAAAACATCCATGCGTTTGTTTTGCAGTAAGGGCTTTAATTGTGCCGCCACGGCGGCATCAGTTGCATAACTGTTATAAGAATTATCGAACCATGACTTATAGGCAGGCAGTTGCAAGGCAGAGAGTGAAGCATGTCCGGCAAGAATGGTTTGACCCGATTCATTTTTGATCTCGGTATTCACAACAGGGGTTACTGCAGGCAGTATTGTACGGTGGCAGGCCGCCGCCATTACACAAATGGCAGCAACCATGAAAATAGTTTTCATGATAATAGTGTTAGGTATGAATAAATAGATACGACCCGTTAGATACTGCGGGGCAGTATAACGGGTAAACCAGCTTTATATGTTACTTAACACCTGGGCGGATGAAAGATCCTTTTGGAGAAATTATCTGGAAGATAGGAGATGAACTGTGTGGGTTTTATGTTTACCAGGGTTGCAGAACCTACGGATAACTTATAGGATACAACACCGATATACTTCCAGTCTGCCTTGATGGAAATATCCCTTTGCTTATCCGGCTGGTCTGCGTTTACAGGAATAGCATCATTATCTATGATCCGGTTACAATCGCACAAACGCGGATCGCTGTTGCTCAGCATTTGTATGGAACAGTCGGCATACGCCAGTAGTTTGGCTACATGGGGGGCATACAGGGAAACGGATAATATAAGGGTGATAAACTGTTTCAGCGTAGCAGGTTCTGCTTACAAGTTATGCATTTTCTGTAACTCGCCGCAGATGCGTTTGATGGATGCAGCAACCGTGTTGTATTGAAAATCCGGTAACGCTTTTTTGAGTTTGCTGTTATCGAACCGCACTTTGGCAGCCGCTGTTTTTGCGGTTTCTTTGGTAAGCAAGGGATCCTTACCGGTAAAAAGCGATTTGAACGCTTCCATCCGCCAAACAATGGCGGCCAATAATGGCGTAACTCTTTTATGTGGTGGTTTTTTACCAAAATCATTTGCCATGCTGGTAAATACTTCTCGGTAAGAAAGGTTTTCTGCGCAAAGAATAAAACGCTCCGCGCTGAACCGGCTTTCCATTAAAGCCATCATGGCTTTTACCACATCCGCCACATCTACAAAACCACCTGTTCCTTCCGTGTACCAGGGAAATTCATCGTAGGCAGATTTGAATAACTCGGAAGATCCTTTCTCCCAATCACCCGCACCCAAAATAATTACCGGGTTTACGATCACGGCATCCAGTCCTTCACCAATGCCACGCCATACTTCCATTTCGGCAAAATATTTTGTTTTGCCGTATTCGCTGTTACTGGTTTCTTCCGACCAGTTCATGGTTTCATTGATCGGTTTGTCTTCGCGTATCCTTCCCAATGCGGCAACCGAGCTTACAAATACCATTTTGCGGATGCCTGCATTCAAACAGGCATTCACCACATTGGCGGTTCCTTCCACATTGGTCTGATAAAGCAGGGCTTTGCGTTTTGGATTGAAAGAAACAATGGCGGCGCAATGGTATACTTCTTCAACACCCTGCATAGCTTCTTCAAGGGCAATAACGTCCAGGATATCTCCTTTGATCCATTCAACATCATTGGCACCGGCTATTTGCGGAATAGCAGACCGGTAAAGCGCTCTTACGCTTTTGCCTTTGGCAAGCAGTTCTGTTACCAGGTGAGAGCCTACCAATCCACTTGCGCCGGTTACGAGTATCATAGAGGGTGTTTGTACGAAGATAGGAAGCAAATGGTGAGTCGTCAGTCGTGAATCGTGAGTACCATTCCGTTCCACTCACGATTCACGACCGACGACTCACGTTAATTACATTTCGCGCACTTGCCACTCACCACCACATCGGTTTGTGAAGCGGCAAAGCCTGCTGGTAAATTTACATTGGGGATGGTGATATTGTCGAGGCAATACGTGGTGCCGCAATCATCGCACATAAAATGAACATGGTTGTCGTGGTGATGGCCCTCGCTGCAGGCATCTTTACACAAAGCATACCGTACCGAATTATCTGCGGTAGGGATGGTATGAATGATGCCTTTTTCAACAAAGGTTTGCAATGTGCGGTAAATGGTAACCCTGTCGAACTCGGTACCGCTCTGGTGTTCAATATCCGCATGTGCCAGGGCACCTTTGGAGCGGACAAAGAGTTCCAGGATCTTTTTCCGGCTGTCGGTAATGCTCAGCTGGTTCTTTTTCAGGGTTTCAATAATACTATACATCATTGTAGATCTTATTACGGATTGTTGTTAAAGATGCCATTCACAAAATTACCTGTACCCGCTTTTTCAGCGAGTAATGCTTTGATGTCTTTTTTCAGGCGATCGAGTTCGGGTTGTTTCAGACCATCATAGATCTGTCCGCGAACTTTGCCATTCTTATCGATCAGTGCAAAGAATTGTGTGTGAATAAACTGCTCCTCTATTTTCTCAACATTGTTCTTTGGATCGTCCAGTAAATATGCGCTGCGGGCCAGTTGATATAAACTGTCTTTGCGGCCGGTAAGAAAGATCCATTTCTGTGTATTTACCTGGAGCGAATCGGCATATCGCTTTAACTGCGGAACAGAATCCGTTTCCGGGTTGCAGGTATGCGAAACGATCATGAAATTGGGCTCATCCTTAAATTGTTCGTACACCGTTTTCATATTGGTGTTCATTTTAGGGCAGATGCCTTTGCAGGTAGTAAAAAAATATTCCACCACACAAACCTTGCCCAGCATATCCCTGTCGGTAAAAGCCAGTCCATCCTGCGTGGTAAAATGAAAAGGTTTTACATAGCTGATCACAGGCAGTTTGGTTTTCCAGGTATCGGTTCCCTTGAATAGGAAAAAATAGAAACCCAGCACCAATACCACGAAAAACAGGAGATAACCGATCAATTTCTTGCTCATAATATGCTTTGTGGGGGCAAAGTTACACCGCATTCATAACTGTTCGGAAGAAATGCGCTTTGTTTTTACACCGTATTAACCCATTGACGAGGTTAATGCAGGTTGACAGGGCTGTGAACAACAATTTGTAAATTTTTGATACTCAATATGTTGTTTGAAAAAACCTTCCTAATTGTGTTGCTCCTCTGTTCTTTAGGTCAGCGCTTTTGCTTGTGTATGCCTACCCTATTTGGTTCGTACCTGCTTCGGGTTTGCTTCGTACCTGGTTCGTATTAAACCCACAGTAAGTCCACATTAACTCCACAGTAATTCCACATTAATGTGGAGTTACTGTGGAGTTAATGTGGACTTACTGTGGAGTTAGTGCGAAGCAAACCCGAAGCAGGTGCGAACCAACCCGGCCAACCTGCGGCTATTGTACGTCCAAGACCAGCTGATTTTTCACAAATAACTCCGGCAACAGGTTGTGTTAGGATATGCGGGACCAAGGCCACAAAGAGAAAGATGTTTTTGTATTACTCCTGGCTGAAGCCGGGGAGGGGTATTTAGTGGGTTTAGACCAATGTCATTAAATTAAGACAACATTTAGTTAGAAGTCTGGAGTTAGAAGACTGAAGTAGGGTTACTGCAATATATCCGCATCCGAAAGTTTCAACAATCCAACTCCAGTCTCCAGACTTCTAACTCTTAACTTAATGGCATTGGGGTTTAGCCGTTGCTGGTCTTATGCCAATAGGTATGCGGAAGAAATACATCCGACACAGATTCACTGATTGGGATAGAGGAAACCTGCCTGTCGGCAGACTGGTCTGTGGTAATCGGTTAAATCTGTGGCGAAAATAGCAGCAGGTGAGAAAGTCATATCATATCATCTTCCCAACACTTGAACACCGCAATCAGGTTATGTAGTAAAGCCTAGCAGTGTACAATAAATATTTTGCAACATTGTTGCATTGTTATAGTTTTGCCGGCTATGAGTTGGAAGATTAATTGGGATGCATTGGGTATTACTACTTCGCTGGCTTGTGCCATTCATTGCGCATTACTGCCTTTGTTTTTAAGCAGCCTACCCCTGTTTGGCATCAATATCATTGAAAACATCGCTTTTGAATATGGAATGATCGTGCTGGCTTTTGCAGTGGGTTCTTACTCTTTTTACCATGGTTTTAAAAAACACCACCATAGCTGGCTGCCCTTTATTCTTTTTTCGGTTGGTATTGCCTGTTTACTGGCCAAAATGACCTGGCACGATTGGCGCAACTGGTTTTTATTGCCCGCGGTAGTTTGTATTGTGGCTGCTCATCTGCAGAATTACAGGATGTGCCGGGTGCATAATCATGCGCATTCGGATGATTGCAATCATTAGGGAATATTGAACAGATGAACAAGGAACATTGAATGTCGAAGTATCGTCACAAAGACTTCAATGTTCTTTGCTCTTCTGTTCCTTGTTCCTCTGTTCTTTCTTTCCCTATTCCTTGTTCAATATTCGATATTCACTATGAAATAGTGTAGCTCATCCCCCCGTCTTTCTCGTCTTTTAATTGCACTCCCAATGCCGACAGTTCATTGCGGATCTTGTCGCTGGTTACGAAATCTTTCCGGCCCTTGGCTTCTTTGCGGATATCGATAAGGAGTTGTAATACACCATCCAGTTTTCCATCATCACCTGGCCGTTCGTTCTTCAGCCCGAAAATATCTTCTACAAAGGTCTTTAACTGTTGCTGTAATAAAGTAAGGGTAGTGGTTGCCAATGCATTGGCGGGAATGTGTTTGTCTTTAATGGAATTGATCACCGATACCAGTTCAAACATATTGGCCAGTACTTTCGCGGTGTTCAGGTCATCATCCATAAATTCAACAAACTCACCAACGAGTTTTTGAACTTTCGCATCCAATATTTTATCGACTCCAGGCTCCAGACTTTTACCTCCAGGCTGCGAAGCCAGCCATTCGTATGCTTCCATCAAACGCCTCAGTGCTTTTTCGGATGCCTGCAGGGCTTCATTACTGAAATCTAGTGTTCCACGATAATGGCTTTGCAGGATGAAGAACCGGATGGTCATAGGGTGATACGCCTGCACCAGCAAGGGATGTTCGCCACTGAACAGCTCACTTAACTTGATCACATTGTTATAACTCTTTCCCATCTTACGCCCGTTGATGGTGATCATGTTATTGTGCAGCCAGTAACGAGCCGGCATTTTATGATTGCATACAGTACTCTGTGCAATTTCACATTCGTGGTGCGGAAACTGGAGATCCATTCCGCCGCCATGTATGTCAAATTCTTCGCCGAGGTATTTGGTGCTCATGGCAGAACATTCAATATGCCATCCCGGGAAACCCTCACCCCATGGGCTTTGCCAGCGCATGATGTGTTCGGGCGGCGCATTTTTCCAGAGTGCAAAATCGCTTTTGTCTTTTTTCTCATCCTGCCCATCCAGTTCACGCGTGGTATCTAACTGGTCATCCAGCACACGTCCGCTGAGAATGCCGTAAGGCTGTCCTTTTTTTGAATAATCCGTATTGTATTTTTCTACATCAAAATAAACAGAACCATTGGATACATACGCGTACCCATCTGCAATGATCTGTTTGATCATTTCGATCTGTTCAATGATATGGCCCGTTGCGGTTGGTTCAATACTTGGCGGCAGGTTATTTAAACGGCTCATGGCCCAGTGATAGAGATTGGTGTATTTCTGCACCAGCTCCATGGGTTCCAGTTTTTCGAGAACGGCTTTTTTACTGATCTTGTCTTCCGCTTCACGTCCCTCCTCTTCAAAATGTCCGGCATCGGTAAGATTGCGTACATAACGCACTTTGTACCCGTTGTGCATGAGATAGCGGTACAATACATCAAAGGTTACATAAGGGCGTGCATGACCGAGATGACTTTCGCCGCTAACGGTTGGCCCGCACACATACATACCTACATAGGGTGCATTGATCGGAACAAAGGTTTCTTTCTGACGGCTAAGCGAATTATATACTTTAAGTGGCATGCGATATGAATAATTACAGGTAAAACAATGGGTAAACCGGCATCGATCCGGCAGAAGGGGTCTGCATTAACAGCAGCAGCAACAACAGCAATATCTGTGCGGGTAGTTCATTGTGGGGCGAAGATATTTTATTTTTTCAAAAGAAGATCAGTTACCAGCATAATATGGTCGCTCAGGTCCTCATCCACCATCTCAAACTGTTTTACTTCAAAGCGACGGTCGGGCAGGATATAATCGATCCGGAGTGTGGGCGCCAGGGCAATAAAGGTTCGGCCAATAGCAAACCCTTTCTGCAAAAAAGCATCCTGCCTTTCTCCTTTGATATGGAAATAGGCGTAAGAATTGGGAACATCGTTGAAATCGCCGCAGACCACGGATGGATACGGGCTTTTATCCGTTTCTTCCCTTACCATATTGGCCTGGATACCGCGACGGCTGAAAGCCAGTTTCATTTTGCGGAACAGGCTTTTGGAAGCAGAGAGGCTTTCCTCATCCTGTTCTTTGATCTTCTCGATATCGCTATAGTCTGCCGGCTTGAACTTGAACGACTGCAGGTGTGTTGTGTAGATGCGGATCGTGTCTTCTCCTTTTACGATATCCGCATAGATCAGGCTTTCCGCCACTGGGTATTGGATCCTCCCGGTATCAATGATGGGAAATTTCGAAAAGATAATGCAACCCGATTGGTAGCTGCCATTATCGCGCTGGTAATCTTTCGAAAAATAATGGTAGCGATATTGTTTGGAAAAAAGCGCAATATTGTTGGCATTGGCTGCATTGTTGAACTCCTGCATACAGATCAGGTCTGGCTGCAGTTTCAGGATGCTGGCCGACAATTCGTTTGGAATGAGTTTTTTGATCTTTTGGTTCTTGGAGAGACCGTTAAAGCTCTGTACGTTCCAGTCTACAATACGCAGGATGGCATCATGTCTTTTTTTACTGAAGCCCGAACCTGGATGCCAGGCAAACACCACGGCAATCTGTTGCCAGCCAAGCGCCAGTGTAAGCAAGGGTATCCAAACCATTTTGGGCTTTGCGAACAACCAGATGATCACAAAAAAAATGAGCAGCAATAAGAGATAAGGAACAATCAATCCGGTAAAACCGTTAAGCCACCAATTGGCTGGATTCATGTATGGCGATAAACAAGCAACCAGGAACAGCAGTGAAATAACCGCATTGATGGTGATGAGTACAGTTTTGGTTGCGCGGCGAAAAACATTTTTTGCCATGCGATAAAATTACTGAAAAGCCGGGAGGGAGAGGGATTAAAAGTTAGGAGTCTGGAGTTAGAAGTCTGGAATTGATTGCCGACTCCAGACTTCTAACTCCAGACTCCTAACTCTCTCACCTGCTTCTATCTACAGTTCTTCGCTGCTGGCGCGTTTGAGGAATTCCTTTTCTTCATCGGTCAGGAACTGGTAGCCCTGCTGGTTGATCTTATCCAGGATGGCATCCAGCCTTTGCTGGGTTACATTGGAGATCTTTTCATACGGTTTCTTATCGGCCTGGTAATAGAGTTTGTCTTTCTGTGATTGATTTTTGTGTTTCTTCTCCGGACTGAACAGGTCGTCGAACCAGTTTACAAGACTGATCATCCATGCTCCCCAGTCGCTGCCGCGACGCAACTGGTGTATAAAGAAATAGCCAATGGCACCACCGGCCAGGTGACCGGCACCAATGCCCGCATTGGCACTGGCTAGCGTGGCAAAATCGATCGCTACAAAGATCATGGTGAGTACCCATAGCGGAATACCGCCCCTGATCAAAGGAAAGATGCGGTAATCCGGCGCGAGCGTAGTTGTTGCAACCGCAATGGCCATGATCGCGGCACCGCCACCGATCATCGGTTCGGTGGTTCCGATGCCTCTTTCCAGTACGGGGAAGAGGTTGTTCATCAATAAGAAAACCAATCCGCCCACAAAACCTCCGTAGAGATAAATGGGAATGAGTTTGCTATTACCGGTAAGATCCTGCAGGATATACCCAAAGCACCATAACCACAAACAACTGCTGAGCAGATGCCACACACTCAGATGCGTGAACATATAAGTAAATAAAGTCCATGGGCGTGATGCCAGTTTATCGAAAGAGGCCGGAAGGGTAAACCAGTTCAGGATCTGTTTGTAAAAGAAATCGAGCGGTATATCCGACAGGTAATAAATGATCTTGATAAAATTGATCATCACAAAAACCAGGGAAATCACTGCGAAGAGAAAAACCAGGGCATTGTTATCCTGGCCTAATAAAATATTCCGGCTGGTTTTATAGGGTTTGGGCATATGATTGATTTTTATCCGCTGCAAAAAGGATCTCACTCACTTAATAGAACGTTTTTTTATTGGTTTTGTTCCAGGTAATCACAATTAATAATCCTACAATGGCGCCGCCAACATGCGCCCATCGGGCTACATTATCACCGCCTGAGTTCCTGATGGCGAAGAATAATTCATATCCAAAATACAGCAGGCCAATCCATTTGGCTTTTACCGGTATGAGGAAATAAATATAGAGGTAAGTGTTTGGGAAAAGATAAACAAATGCAGCCAGCACCCCGAATACGGCACCGCTCGCACCAATGGTACTCGTATTAAGGTTACTCCGGTAATACGCGTTGATCTGTTCAAATACCTTTGTCAGAAGGCCATTATTATCACCATTGGATTGTATGAAACCGATCACCTCATCTCTTCGCTCAAAGCCTACATTATGTTTCAGCAGAAAATTGATCATTGCGTCGGTATTGTACGTACTACCCCCGGCGTTTTGCTGTAGAATAGCGGTATAATCCTTTACCAGGGGCGTAAGTTCATAACTCAGGAACAACAGATGAATGAACGCGGCACCCAATCCGCATACCAGGTAAAAAGTAAGGAAGCGTTTGGAGCCCCAGAGGTTTTCCAGCACCGATCCAAACATCCATAAGGCAAACATGTTTCCGAAAATATGGCCAAAATCGCCGTGCAGGAACATATGCGTTACCAGCTGCCATGGCTTAAACAAGCTGCTTTGCCAGGCATGCAATGCAAATACTTCATCAATGGAAAAAGGCATGCTCGAACCTTTAAATGTATTCTGTGCAAGGAAGATCAGCCCGTTTATGATCAACAGGTTTTTGATAACGGGCGGTAATATTTCAAAACGACTGGGTCTAAATTCTGTCATAAAGGATCCGATTGCCCCCAAACCCTCCCGCTAAGGCGGGACAAGCTCTAAAGGGGGAGTTGAAAAGTTTTTTTATTTGTTTTGTTCTAAAACTATTTAATCTCGGCTTTCAGCTTCAACTGCACCACATTTTCTATATGCAAGGTATGCGGGAACATGTCTACCGGCTGAATTTTTTCTACCCGGTATTTTTCATCCAGCAGGGCCAGATCGCGTGCCTGTGTAGCCGGGTTGCAACTTACATAAACAACCGTTGGCGCGGCAATCTCCAATAGTTTTTTAACCAATTTTTCGTGCATACCGGCTCTTGGCGGATCGGTAATTACCACATCGGGGCGACCATGGGTAACGAAAAAAGCATCATCGCAGATATCGATCACATCACCTGCAAAAAAATCAGCGTGCGCGATACCGTTCAGTTCCGCATTCTTTTTAGCATCGGTAATGGCATCCGCTATCACTTCTACTCCTATTACTTTTTTAGCCAGCTTGCTTACAAAAATACCAATACTGCCGGTTCCGCAATACAGATCATACACGGTTTGATTACCATCCAGCTCCGCATACTCGCGTGTGATACGATATAGTTTTTCGGCCTGCAGGGTATTGGTTTGAAAAAAAGATTTAGGGCTGATCATAAAAGAATAATCTTCCAGTTTCTCTATAATATATCCTTTTCCGAAATAGGTTTTCGGCTCCAGGTCATAAAGACTGTCGTTTCTTTTGGTGTTGATGGTATACAGCAAAGTAGTGATCTGCGGAAACTGCTGCAGCAACTGGTCGAGCAGTTTTATACGCATGGCTTCGTCTTCATAACCCAACACTACATTGATCATCAGTTCACCCGTGGTGGTATTGCGAACGAACATGTTTCGCAACCAGCCCTGGTGTGCGCGGTTATTGTAAAAAGACATCCCGTTATCCAATGCAAAATTGGCCACGGCTTTGCGGATGAAATTGGTAGGCTCTTCCTGCAAATGACAGGTATCGATCTCCACTACCTTATCAAAAAATCCGCGGGCATGAAAGCCGGCGGCACCGGCATGGTCATTGGGATCAATACCTTCCGCTTTCATCTTCCTGAATGCATCGGTAGGGATGAATTTGCCCGTGGCGAAAGTATATTCCAGTTTATTGCGGTACTCACGGGTTTTATCGGCACCAATTATCGGCGCTATTTCGGGCAGTTCTACTTTGGCAATTCGGCCTAGGTTATCGGATACCTGTTTTTGCTTGTAGAACAACTGCTTCTCATACGGCAACATCTGCCATTGGCAGCCACCGCAAACACCAAAATGCGTACAGAAAGGACTAACCCTGTCGGGTGAAAGGGTATGCATTTTTACGGTATGCCCTTCGGCCCAATCGGACTTGTTCTTGGATAATTGCACATCCACCACATCGCCGGGTACGGCGCCTTCGATAAAAATAACCTTACCGTCTACTCTTGCGAGTGATTTACCTTCGGCGGCATAATCCTGAACCAGGATGTTTTCCAGTACAACTGTTTTTCTTTGTTTCCTCACGGGGGCAAAGGTAACTACGATTGGTTATGATTGAAGAAGCAGTGACATATTAGATTTTTTTGGGAGAGGATTAACGTGCATCAGGCGCTATTTAACTAAATTTACCCTTCATTGAACTTATTATGAGGCGAATATTACTTACCAGCTTGGGATTTGTAGCCGTATTGGGGCTGTTTGCACAGAAACCTGCCAGTACCGCTGCCGCAAAACCTGCCGCAGCCAAAGGCAGGAATATCAGCATTACACTGACTCCGTTGAAAAACTGTAAAGTTTACCTGGGCAGTTACTACGGAAAATCAAAAGCCTTGGTTGATTCGGCTTACCTGGATGAGAAAAGCCATGGTGTATTCAAGGGGGCAACGAAATTAACCGGCGGTATTTATTTTGTGGTATCCCCGCAGTTAACCATTCAGTTCGACCTGTTGATGGATGCACAGCAGCAATTCAGCATTGTGGCGGATACCGCTTTAAAAGACAAAGCCCTAATTACAGGATCGAAAGAAAATGACCAGTACAAAAGCTATATCGCTTTTATGAATGATAAGGGTCCTAAAAAAGCACAACTGGAAAGTCAGTACCAGGCCGCTAAAACAAAAGCAGATTCTTCCAGGCTGGTTACCCAGATTGTGCAGGTGGGCAATGAGATCAAAGAATACCAGGATAATTTCAGCAAGAACAATCCGGGATCTTTGCTTTCGATGCTCTTCAATGCGTTGAAAAGACCGGAAACGCCTGCGATCCCCCTGGTAAAAGGCAAGGCGGATTCTACTTATCCTTACCGGTATGTAAAAGACCATTATTGGGATGAAGTGATGTTCAACGATGACCGCTTATTACGCACGCCGTTCTTTGAACCCAAGCTGGATGATTATTTCAAGACCATGGTTTCGCCCGAACCGGATTCGATTATTAATGAAGTGAAGTACATGCTGCTTTCTGCCCGTACAGGTAAAGAGATCTATCCTTATCTTCTGACCAAATTCACCAACAAATACATGAACCCTGAATTTATGGGTCAGGATAAAGTATTCGTATACCTCTTCGAAAATTTTTATGCCAAAGGGGATACGGCATTACTGAACCCCGCATCGCGCAAAACCATTACGGAAAGGGCTTACAGCCTGATGGCCAACCAGCTTGGACAGCCTGCACCACCACTGGACCTGACAGATACCACCGGTAAAACCATTTCACTGTACAATGTAAATGCGCCCTTTACCGTAGTCACTTTCTGGGATCCCAATTGCGGGCATTGCAAAGAAGAGATTCCCAGGATGGATTCTTTGTACAAGGCCAAATGGAAAAAATATGGCGTAGCCGTGTACTCGGTAAATATTTATGAGAATGAAATTCCGGCCTGGAAAAAATTCATCAAAGAAAAGGCGATCTCAAAAGAATGGATACAGGCTTACGAAACCAAAGAAGCCAAAACAGCGGTAGAAAAAGCGGGCAAACCCAATTTCAGGCAGCTGTATGATATTTACAAGACCCCCACTGTTTACCTGCTCGACAAAGACAAACACATCATCGCCAAACAATTAAGTCTTGAACAGTTTGATGACCTGATTGAGGCCAAAAGGAAGGCCACAAAGAACTAGGCTGGTCTTATAGAATAAATTAAGCCGCAGATTCGCAGATTATTTCTCCAAAGAAATCTGCGAATCTGCGGCTTATGTGTTTTCAATTTCGAAATTTTCCAATTAAGAAACTCCCAAATTCTCTACCCCACTTCCTTCACCACATTCCAGATCACTTTGGGCTTACCCAATGTATAATAATGTAATACAGGAACGCCGAAAGCTTTCAGTTCCTTGCTCTGCTGGATCAGCCATTCTGCGCCTACCTGTTCACATTCCTGGTCCGTTTTACATTTCATGATCTCGTTCGAAAGATCCGTAGGAATATCTACATGAAAGATCCTTGGTAAAACAGAAAGTTGTTTTTTATTGGTAATCGGCTTTAAGCCCGGTATGATGGGAACGTTAATGCCGATTGCCTTACAGGCTTTTGCAAATTCGAAGAACTTCTGGTTATCAAAAAACATTTGTGTCATGATGTACTCCGCACCTGCATCCACTTTCTGTTTCAGTTTGACAAGGTCTATTTCCAGGTTGGGTGCTTCAAAATGTTTTTCAGGATAACCCGCTACGCCCATGCAGAATTTGGTTTTACCGCCATTTTTAATGTCCTCATCCAGGTAAATACCATTGTTCATATTATTTACCTGCTGCAATAATTCGATGGCGTAATGATTACCCTCTTTCTCTGGCTCAAACGCCGTTTCATTCTTGGCAGCATCGCCACGCAATACCAATACATTATCAATTCCTAAAAAGTCGAGATCAATCAATGCATCTTCCGTTTCACGTTTGGTAAACCCACCGCAGATAATATGCGGTACCGCATCTACCTGGTAATGGTTCATAATGGCCGCACAGATGCCTACCGTACCGGGACGTTTACGCACGTCTACTTTTTCGAAGGTACCATCGGCCTTTTTCTTGAACATGGTTTCACTGCGGTGGTAGGTAACATTGATCCAGGATGGTTTGAACTCCATCAATGGATCCAGGTGATCGTATAAAGAAGAGATCGTTTTCCCTTTTAATGGTGGCAATACCTCGAACGATACCAGGGTATCTTTTGCCTGCTGAATATGGTCTGTTATTTTCATGCGCGTTGGTATACAAAAAACCGGTTATACTACCGGCAGGTTCAAAATGGGTGCAATATACATCATGCCGGATAGAAAAACATGTGTTAAGATGACTCCTTACTACCCATTGCAAGCCCATAAACGCTAATTTTGTCAAAAGCCATCGCCTTGAGTCTTACCATTTATACCCGCGACCTGATCAAAAGTTACAAAGGACGAACCGTTGTAAAGAATGTATCGGTTACCGTAAAACAAGGTGAGATCGTTGGTTTGTTAGGCCCTAATGGCGCCGGGAAAACCACCACCTTTTATATGGTGGTAGGCCTTATCAAACCCGATGAGGGTCGCGTTTTTCTGAATGATGAAGACATTACCAAACTACCCATGTACAAACGCGCCCAGATGGGTATCGGCTACCTGCCACAGGAAGCCAGTGTATTTAGAAAGCTGAGCGTAGAAGACAATATCCTGGCCGTTCTGGAAATGACCAAACTTACCACGGGCGAGCGCCAGCACAAACTGGCATCCTTACTGGATGAGTTCAACCTGCACCATGTTCGCAAGAACAATGGCGACAGCCTGAGTGGGGGTGAAAGAAGAAGAACTGAAATTGCACGTGCGCTTGCGGTGGATCCCAAATTTATTTTACTGGATGAACCCTTTGCAGGTGTGGATCCTATTGCCGTTGAAGATATCCAGAGTGTAGTGGCCAGGTTAAAATACAAGAACATCGGCATCCTGATCACCGACCATAATGTAAATGAAACACTATCTATCTGCGACCGCGCTTATTTGCTGATCGAAGGAAAGATCTTCAAACATGGTACCGCGGAAGAACTGGCCGATGATGAACACGTAAGAAGACTATACCTCGGAACCAATTTTGAACTGAAACGGAAAGACTGGATCATCGAGATGGGTAAAGACGGGCCGTCGGGGTTATAAGCATCCCCTGATCCGAAGGCTTCACGCAAAGATGCAAAGAGAGCAAAGACGCCAAGACAAACTTCGAGCCTTTGCATAAAAAATCAGCTTCGCTATTCTCGTTTCCATTGCTTATTTTGCTGTTCATCAACCATGAAACTACTCAGTCCTGCAATATCCCGTTTAGCCAGGTTCCGTCATTGGCGCATTGAACAATGGATTACCAATCCCATCGGCGCGCAGCGTGAGGTATTACAGGACCTCGTTACCCATGGTCAGTATACAGAATTCGGTCGTAAACACGACTTTAAAGAGTTATTCAGCATCCGCAAATTCAAACAACACATTCCCATACAGGAATACCCTGATCTCAAACCGCATATAGATCAGCTGATGAATGGTGAAGAGAATATATTGTGGAACACTCCGGTAAACTGGTTTGCCAAAAGCAGCGGCACCACAAGTGAAAAAAGTAAGTTCATCCCCATTACAAAAGAGAGCCTCGAAGATTGCCATTTCCAAGCGGCCAAAGATGTATTAACGCTTTACTACAATTACAATACAGAAAGTGACTTGCTTACAGGAAAAGGGTTGGTGATTGGCGGCAGTCACCAGATCAGCAAGATCAACGAAGAAATTCAATATGGCGATCTGAGTGCCGTACTATTACAGAACACGCCTATGTGGGCCAATTGGATCCGTACACCGGAATTATCCATAGCACTCATGGATGAATGGGAAGATAAAATCGAAAAGCTTGCCCAATCCACCATACCGGAAGATGTTACTTCCATTTCAGGCGTGCCTACCTGGACGATGATCCTCATTAAACGGATCTTAGAGATCACGGGCAAGACCCATCTGAAAGAAGTATGGCCCAATCTTGAATTATATATTCATGGGGGTGTTTCATTTGTTCCATATCGTGAGCAGTTTGAAAAACTGATCGGTAAAGGATGCACCTACCTGGAAATGTACAATGCCAGTGAGGGATTTTTTGCAGCACAGGATAACCCGGATGAAGACGGGATGCTGCTGTTTTTAAATCACGGTATTTTTTATGAGTTCATGCCGGTAGAGGAATATGGCAAGGCTGATCCCAAAACCATTGGTCTGAAAGAAGTGGAGACCGGAAAGAATTACGCATTGGTGATCAGTACCAATGGTGGTTTGTGGCGGTACCTGGTGGGAGATACCATCCAGTTTACCAGTACGTTTCCTTTCCGTATCAAAGTAAGTGGCCGGCTCAAACAATACATCAATGCATTTGGCGAAGAAGTGATTGCCGATAATTCTGACAAAGCCATTGCCATTGCTTCGCAAAAAACAGGATTGACCGTTATGGATTATACCGCCGCACCGGTTTATTTTGGCGACAACAACAAAGGCGCGCATGAATGGCTGATCGAATTTGAGCAAGCACCTGTTAATACCGAACAGTTCGCATACGAACTTGATTGCGCATTAAAATCGCTCAACAGCGATTATGAAGCGAAACGGTATAAAGACATCGCATTAACCCTACCACATGTTCATTCGTTAAAAAAAGGCGTTTTTCGCGAATGGCTGAAAAGCAAGGGCAAGCTAGGCGGTCAGCACAAAGTACCCCGACTGAGTAACGACAGAAAATACATTGAAGAGATCATTTCTTTTATGTGATCATCCCTGTACCTGTTTCCGGGTTTCGCAAAATTAAACATTGGTTGTAGTTATCTTTTCTCTTTGCAGAAAAACCGCTACGGCAAACAGGCTTACAAAAGAAGAGGTATAGAACAGATACAGATAAGGAACATCTACCAGTGTATAAAAAACAACCAGGGTTATTTTCAAAACAGCCAGCGGAATGTTTTGTACAGCAAAGTTTACCCTCTTTTGCCACCAGATAAAAATACACATAGCTACTACCGGAATCACAAATGAAAGTATCAGTAACAGCTGGTGTTGCATGTTGATACGTGTGGGTCCAAAAAATTTAGCCCACCCAAGGCTTTCCGTAAAGAAAGCAGGTGCATCCTGCCATACACGGCTGGTAAATGCTACATAAGACGAGGGTAATTTCGAAAGCGACGAAAATATTCCCCAGCCAAACGGGAGGATGAGTAAACCAAAAAAAGAAACTGTTCCCGTTATTATAAAACGAAACAGGTTTCGCCATTCTTTTCTATAAGCGTAATACAGAAGCATCGCCGGCAGCCAACCAATCAATGCATACCTACTTAGTACGCAAAGCGAAGCCGCTATCCCGATCAGCCAAACATTTCCATTCAATAGAGCAAGCATAAGCATCACATAATAGAAAACAACAACACCTTCCTCTGTATAAGGAATCAGGGAAGCTTTTTCATCTGTAAACAACCAAACAAATAGCAGGATGCAGCAGGTGCATGGTATCCATACAGTCCTTTTCCGAAAATCTGTTTTGTATAAAAAAACACAGAACACTACAAACAATAAGCCTACTGTAAGCCATCGCGGGTCTATATGCAATGCAACAGGCAGGGTAAATGGCAGCCACATGGCAGGCAGGTAAATAGGGCCTGTTCCCTGCCAGATCTGTGGTATGGGATCGTACACGTGCGACCATGCTCCCGCCAGAAATCGTTCGCACATGATCTTGATAATGGGTAACATATCAGCTTCCCGGTAATTCAAGGGTTCATCGCGCATCCATCGCGCAGCTAAAAAAAACATAGCCGTTACAACAATGGCTGCTAATGGCAGTCGATACTTAAGTAATGTTGGCCCTGAAATGGCCGGTTCGTTTTGTAAGCCAGCCGCAGATGGTTGCGTCCACAATAAGCCAATCGCAATGCTGATGCCAGACAAGGTGTGCAGCACACTAACCACACTTATCATCGAAGGGAGGTATAATGCATACGTTACACAAAGTGTTTCGATTGCCAGGGCAATCAGTAACATTTTTTTCAGGTAATTCAGTTGCCGCATCAGGGTACTAAACTATTTATTAAACCACAAAACAACGGATATATTCGTTTGTTGCCGGCAGAAATCATTCCCATGTAAACTATCCATTGCCGCAAGTGTCATTTATTTTACATTTGTTGCCAATCATAAACCGCTTCTTATGAAATTATTAGAAGGAAAAGTATCCATTGTAACCGGTGCCGCCCGTGGCATTGGCGCAGCCATTGCCCTTATGCTTGCCGAACACGGCAGCGATGTGGCATTTACTTATGTAAGCAATAGCAGCGCCGAAAAAGCTACCGCACTCGAAAACCAGTTAAAGGCCCTGGGCGTAAAAGCCAAAGCCTACCAGAGCAATGCGGGCGTATATGAAGAATGTGAAACACTGGTAAATGATGTATTGAAAGAATTCGGCAAGATAGATGTCTGCGTAAACAATGCCGGTATCTCCAAAGACAACCTGTTGCTGCGCATGACAGCCGAGCAGTGGGACGAAGTAATGGACATTAACCTGAAGAGCATTTTTAATATGACCAAACAGGTCATCCGCCCTATGATGAAGGCCAAAAGCGGCAGTATCATTAACATGAGTTCCATTGTGGGTGTACGGGGTAATGCGGGCCAGAGCAGTTATGCCGCCAGTAAAGCGGGTATCATTGGCTTTACCAAATCAGTGGCACTTGAACTGGGCAGTCGTAATATCCGTTGCAATGCCATTGCACCTGGTTTTGTTGAAACCGATATGACCCATTACCTGAAAGATGGCGATGGTGCTACTGAGTTCCTGAAAAAAATACCATTGGGTCGTTTTGGCAAAGCAGAAGAAATAGCCAGCACAACCCTGTTCCTCGCCAGCGATATGAGTTCTTATATTACCGGCCAGGTATTAAGTGCCTGCGGCGGATTAAATATCTAAATCTCCGCGGTTTTCTCATGTATCTCATGTTCTCTGCAGTTAAAAGAGATGCCAACCGCAGAGAACATGAGATACATGAGGTTTTCGCGGAGTGATTACTTGTTAAAAAATCTTTAACAACCATTTTATTCCTCTTTCGGTTATTTTCGCAGAACATTATGCGGAAAAAAATATATACTCTTTTTTTGTTAATGGTTCTGGCCATACAGATCCTGCCCATTCAGCAGATGGGGAGTATGCTGTTCAGCAACCAGTTCAATGAAGAGATTCCGCATTCGATGGATGTTGAAAAAGATGCCTCTAAGCAGGCCTTCCTCAAAAGCGATTATCTCTCTACCCCTTCTTTAGTCATTGCATCGGCATTTATTACCGCCGCTTTACAACACCGCCATTTTGCAGATGCCATTCCGCAAAATCATACCGGTGATATTCATGTACCCCCACCCAACTGTTAACACAGTTGACGCAGGTGACCACCATCTGTTTTTTATCATTATTTCTCAAGTTTACGGTTATTCCTTTTTTCAGTTACGATGAAGAAAAAGATCTGTACTGTCTTTTTATTATTGGTTCTCGCTATCCAGATACTGCCTATTCCGCAGATGGGAAGTTTATTGTTCAGTAACCAGTTTACCGAAGAGATCCCCCATGCGCCTATCCACATCGATAAAAGCTGTTTGCTAAAAGCATTCCTGCGGAACGATTACCTCTCTGCTGCATTAATTACACCCATCTCCGGTTTTATCAACGCTTCTTTGCAACACCAGTGTTTTGCCGATGCCATCCCGCAGAACCATACCGGCGAAATTCATGTGCCTCCTCCCAATTGCTGATGTTTACCAGGTAAGCAATCTTTTTTATTTATTCTAAGTATTCATCAGCATGAAAAAATATTTTCAGAGTGCTGGCAGTGATCTGCCCGCATCTATCGTTGTATTATTGGTAGCCCTACCCTTATGCCTGGGTATCGCCCTGGGTTCAGGCGCTCCCCTTTTCTCAGGTATTATCGCGGGTATTGTAGGGGGTATCGTTATTGGTATCTTAAGCGGTTCACAACTGAGTGTCAGTGGCCCGGCAGCCGGACTCACTGTAATCGTAGCCACAGCCATTTTAAAATTACAGGTATATGAGGCTTTTTTACTGGCCGTAGTAATTGCGGGTATTATTCAGTTGATCCTGGGTTTTATCCGTGCGGGGGTAATCGGCGATTATGTGCCCAATGCGGTTATTAAGGGTATGTTGGCCGCTATTGGCTTTATCCTCATCTTAAAACAGTTTCCGCACCTGGTTGGATATGATGCGGATTTTGTGGGAGACGAAACCTTTAGCCAGAACGACCACAAAAACACTTTCTCCGAAATGCTGCAGGCTATTGAGTTTGTAACGCCTTCGGCCATCATTATCGGCGAGGTTTCTTTGGCCATTCTGATGATCTGGGAAAGGAAATTCATCAAGAAAAACAAAACCCTGCAACTGATACCCGGACCATTGATTGTTGTTTTAGCAGGTGTGGCCATCAACGAGTATTTTAAAGCCACGCAGCCGTCATACGCCCTGGCAAGTAAGCAATTGGTATCTTTGCCTGTAGCAAATGATATCGGTTCTTTCTTTTCTTTTTTCACTTTTCCGGATATCAAATTTCTGAACAACCCGGATGTATGGATAACCGCTTTTACGCTTGCCATCGTAGCCAGCCTGGAAACCTTGTTGGGTATTGAAGCGGTTGATAAGCTGGACCCATTGAAACGGGTTACGCCATCCAATCGCGAACTGAAAGCGCAGGGTATCGGAAATATTGTTTCGGGACTGATCGGCGGTTTACCACTCACATCGGTAGTGGTACGAAGTTCGGCCAATGTATCGGCGGGAGGTAAAACCAAGGTGTCGACCATCATGCATGGTGTTTTTTTATTGCTATGCGTAATGTTCATACCAACCCTGCTGAATAAAATACCACTCAGCGCATTGGCTGCCGTACTTATATTTACAGGGTATAAGCTGGCCAAGGTTTCGCTGTTCAAAGAGTTCTTTCAAAAAGGCTGGGACCAATTCGTTCCTTTTGTGGTAACCATCGGGGCCATCCTGTTAACGGACCTGTTGATCGGTATCCTGATCGGTATTGCAGTGGGGTTGTTCTTTATGATAAGAAGCAATTTCAGGTCATCGGTGATGGTGGTAAACGATAAGAACAATTACCTGATCCGTTTACGGAAAGATGTTTCGTTCCTGAACAAACCCATCATCAAAAAGAAACTGGAAGATGTACCCAAAAACGCTTTTGTATTAATTGATGCCACAAGGGCCGATTATATAGACAAGGATGTGATTGAAGAGATCAACAACTTTCTGCTTCATGCGCACATCAAAAAAATAAAAGTAGAGATCAAAAAGAGTGCGTACAAACCCATGCACTTATTACTTAACGAACCCCAAAATTAAATACGATGCAGACATACGAAAAATTATTACTGGAGAACAAGGCCTGGGCACAGGAAAAAGTAGAAGACGATCCGGAGTATTTTAACCGTCTTGCCGGCATACAGACTCCCGAGTTTCTCTGGATCGGTTGCAGCGACAGTCGCGTACCGGCCAATGAAATTACCAATACGCAGCCCGGCGAAATATTTGTGCACCGTAACGTGGCCAATATGGTGGTACATACCGATGTAAACCTGTTAAGCGTGCTTGACTACGCTGTAACCCATCTGAAAGTAAAGCACGTAATTGTGTGCGGTCATTATGGATGTGGCGGTGTAAAAGCGGCTATGACCAATCATGATTTTAAACAGGTACTGAACATGTGGCTGCGCAATATCAAAGATGTTTATCGCTTGCACAGGACGGAACTGAATACTATTCCTGATGAAGAAAAGAAGTTCGACAGGCTGGTGGAACTGAATGTGGTGGAGCAGGTACAGCATCTTGCCAAAACATCCATCATCCAACGTGCCTGGAAGAACGATCAGCGCCCCGACCTGCATGGATGGGTATATGGTTTGAAAGACGGCATCATCAATCCTGTTTTTGAAATGAAAGCGGGAACACATATTGATAACTTGTATGAATACGATGATTTATAACTAAGTGTTGTGCTATCAAAAAATAGTAAACTGATAGAAACGCTCTGTGAAACTCCTAATCTCCGAGGCTCTGTGGTGAAAAGGATCGAAGCGAAGACTATACCACAGAGACACAAAGCACACTGAGTTACACAGAGGAGATTTGAATGCACAATACGCTAACTATCTATTGACTGCCGGGAACAACTGTTTTTCCGGCAGTTTTATTATTTGATGGTAATTTTTGTCCCTGCATTGAATATAGCACCTTCCAGCGGCGCATAGATATCCTTAAAAACCGGTTGAGTAATACTTCCCGAATAAATGCTTCCCCAACGGGATTGCCTGACACCTGTTATATTTTCAGCATTAACAAATACGCTGATCCGCTTCCATATTTTCTGAACCAGCGCACCGAATGTGGTATACGCTTTCCCGGTTGACCCATCGTTCAAAATCTGTGCGCCTGTATAAAATGCTTCCAACCCAAACCGGAAACTGTTTTCTATTTCATAGGTCAGATCCGCATTCAATCTATGTTTGGCGGTCAGTGGTTGCTGAATAGCTGTGTTGGCAAAGTGTTGCTTAACATCTGTATAAGAATATCCAAGGTAAAGAGTCAGCTCATCCAGCCCTATTCGGAGATTGGTTTCAGCCCCTTTCGTATCCAGGTAACCATTCGCATTAATCAATGCGTTCCCCTGAAGCAACAAAGGATTATCTAACCTGGAATAAAAAAACAGCTGGTTAAGCTTTATGGAAAACTCGTCTGCTTTATAGTGGTAATCAAGATCCGCATTCACGCCATAACTCTTTTCCGTATTCAGTACACTGTAATTGATGGTTGCCATATTCCGGAAAGCTGCTTTCTCCGCTTCATCAATAAAAGGTGTTGGCATTTTATAACCAAAACCGCCACCAATACGGCTCGAAAGTTTGGTTGATAATGTAAATAACCCATTCAGTCTTGGCAGCAGGTAGGGTTTATTTACATGGTCTTTTGTAGCCGGTGAATTGTAATCTATCCGCAACCCCGATTCAATAGATACCCATCCTTTTATTTTATACGTATTTTGAATAAAAGCTCCGATAGTAGTCTGGTTATAACGTAGGTGGGTTGTATCCAATGGTACAAATTTTTCTGTCCATTCATTCAATCCCATTACCCAGTCAACCGAATTGGTATGATGCAGGTAACTCAGTTCCGTAAAGCTCGACCACTGGTTACCACTGAACAAAGTATTTGGCAAGATTAGTTGCCGGTTTAAAAATCCTATAGAGTTTTTGAGACTGATCTTGCTGTTATCCGTAATGGAACGGATAACGGATAATTGGGAAGACAAACGGCTTGTCTGGTTTCTTTCAAAATACTGGTGAGTATTATCAGGCATTCCATTAATTACAGAAATATCACCACCATAACGGTTTTCAATAGTTGTATTGATTCCCATCCATGCCATTGTTTTTGTATCAGGGTACCAGAACAGTTTCGGGTTTATGGTTATCCGGCTGGTTTGCGGTATCGCAGTTAGTCCAATCCCTGCAGGATCAAATGCGCCGTTATGATTATACGATGCGAATACGGTTGTTCCTACAGACTTCCATCTCTCTCCATAAAACAGGTTCGCATCAAATCCTTTCCCGGAATTTCCATTGAGCAATACACTTAGCTCCGGCTTTGTTGTGGGTGTTTTTGTAATGAGGTTCACCAATCCGGCAATGGCGCCACCCCCGTATAAGGTAGAAGCGGATCCCTTGATATATTCCACCTGTTTCAAATCAAGCGGTGCAATCTGAAGTATCCCAAGACCACCTGAAAAACCCGTGTACAAAGGCATTCCATCTTTCAGGATTTGGGTATAGCGGCCATCAAGCCCCTGAATGCGTAAACTGGCCAATCCACTTACCGGTGAAGTAGTTTGTGTGGTGATGCCGGTACTCTCATTCAGCAACATTCGGATATCACCTGGTTTCATGGTTCCTTTTTCATCCAGCTCATCGTGCGTGATCGCTTCAATACGGGTTGGGATTTCTGAAAGATTACGCCCCGTTCGAGTTGTCTGGATAACCACCTCCTCTATTTCTGTAACCAGGGGTTGCAGAAATACCTGTATCGCAGGCGTACTGTCGTTTGCTATAAACAGAAAGCTGATGCTTTTCGTTCGATAACCAATCATACTAAACGATAATACAGCTGTATCCTTTTGGATCAACGGAAAAGAAAATCGCCCATTACTATCAGACAGCGTTTTTATTGTATGGTTGTGCTCACGAATAACCACTCCCTGCAAAGGTTTTTGGTTAACCGAGTCTACAATAATTCCCGTGTATATTCTTTGTGAGAAGCTTACTGAAAAGATCAGCAAAAGAAGACTTACCCCAGCTATCCGTAGCATATTATTGCCAGTTATTATTTTTAATACACTAGGCTTTCCCCAGGGTAGGCTTAGGTGTTTTGAATTTCTGAATAAATTCTTTACTATAACTGCTAAGGATTAATCGTCCGCTCATGGCGGCCCGCTCTTTTAATAATTCATCCCAATGTTCCGTTCCTTTCCACAGCACTTTTTTGATCTCATGCATGGCTTCGGGCGAGGTGTGAGATAAGGTGGTTGACAAACGATTGATCGAATCATCCACACCGGCAATATCCGCATGCAGTTCTGCAAACAATCCTTTTCGGCGGGCCCAGTCGGCCGAGCGCCACATGGTTGCATCAATGGTGAGTTGCGAAAAAGCGGATAATCCCAGCTTTCTCTCTACCGCCGGTCCTACAACAAAAGGCCCGATGCCTAAAGCCAGTTCACTTAATTTAATATCAGATCCTTCCACTGCAATAGCATAATCGGCAGAAGCAGCCAGGCCCACACCACCCCCAATACACTTGCCATGAATCCGGGCAATAATGAATTGTGGCGCTTTGCGCATGGCATTGATCACTTGTGCAAAGCCGGAGAAAAAACGAAACCCTTCATCTTCATTGGTTATGGCTGCCAGTTCATCAAAAGAAGCACCGGCACAAAATACTTTCTCGCCTACGGAGCGTAGAATAATCACTTTGGTTTCTTTATTCAATCCTTCACTATGAATGTCTTTTGCCAATGTTTCCAACAACTTACCAGGCAATGAATTACTCTGCGGATGAAAGAACTCAATGGTAGCGATCCCATGTTCACGCTCTATTTTTACGTAGCCGTTTTGTACTTCTTCAATCATTTTGCTAAGAGTTTAAGGAGTTGAAAGAGATAAAAGATTATACCCCAAAATTATTGAATACCCGGTGAATTCCATCTTTCATAAGGTCTACTTTGAAATTCAATAACATTCCATTCTTCAGGTTCATCATTTTAAGATAGGTTGTAAGTTGCTTAAAATGTACGGGTAAGATATGCTCTACCGATTTCAGTTCAATAATTATTTTATCTTCTAATAGAATATCAATTTTATAGGCATCATTGATGCTTAAATTTTCATATATAATTGGCAATGTAACCTGCCTTAGAAAGGACAATCCTCTTTTTTCGAATTCATAACACAACAGTTCTTCATATACTCTTTCATAACATCCGGGGCCTATTGTTGTATGAATTTTAATACAACAATCAACCACAATGCCCGTAAGTACATTATTTTCCATGCAAAAGCTCTTTTATCTCTTTCACTCCTTTATCTCTTAGCCACCATTGTTAATATAGTGGCTATTCCAGTTATTTCTCCTGTCTCATCAATAATCTCCACCAACCACTTCACAATGCCCTTGGCAATATCTGTAGGTTCTTTCTGTTCCTGGCTGATCTTTTCTTTGCAGGTAAATCGGACATGGATTTCCGCGCCGGGATAAACGGGCTTGGTAAAACGAAGTTCATCAATTCCATAATTCAGCAGCACCGGATTTTTCTTGTAGCTGTCAACAAACAAACCCGCTGCGGCACTCATAATAAAATAACCATGCGCTACCTGTTTTTCAAACATCGTTCCCGTAAAATCCGTTTCTTTCAGGTGCGCGTAAAAATGATCGCCGCTCAGATCCGCAAAGCGATCTATGTCTTCGGATGTGATCAGTCTTTTTTCAGTAATAAACTGATCACTGATCTGCAACTCTTCAAAATATTTTTTGAAAGGATGAACACCATCCGTATTACCGGTAGCGCCGGGCTGGTGTACATTACTTACAGCCGTGATCATATCCGGCGAACCCTGGATGGCTACACGCTGCATATAATGTTTAACGCCGCGCATACCACCCATTTCTTCGCCACCACCTGCACGGCCCGGACCGCCATGCACCAGCAATGGCAAGGGTGAGCCATGGCCCGTACTTTCTTTGGCGCATTGTTCGTTCAGTATCAGGATACGGCCATGATACGTACCCGCACCCAACACATATTCCTTTGCGGTTTTTTTATCTGCCGTTACAATCGAACTCACCAGTGAGCCCTTACCCATTTTAGATAAAGCGATAGCTTCTTCCATAGAAGTATAAGGCATCAAGGTAGATACCGGTCCAAAAGCTTCCACTTCATGTACTTCTTTGCTCTGCAATGGGTGATCGTTCAATAACAGGATCGGGCTCATGAATGCGCCCTTCAGAACATCAGCATCAATCAGTTCCACACTGTCCAGTGAACCATAAATGATTTGAGAAGAAGCGAGTAGTTTTTGTACCTGTTCTTTCACTTCCCTGCGCTGTGCTTCTCCTGCAAGTGAACCCATTCTTACTTTTTCATTCAACGGGTTGCCGATCGTGGTTTGCGCCAATGCTTTGCCAAGTGCTACCTGTACCTCTTCCAGTTTATTTTGCGGAACGAATATGCGGCGGATGGCGGTACATTTTTGTCCGCACTTGGTGGTCATCTCCTTTCTCACTTCCTTGATAAAAATATCCCACTCCGGCATACCCGGTGTAACATCTTTACCCAAAACAATACAGTTAAGCGAATCGGCTTCCATGGTAAAAGGAACATTCTCTTCTAGTATGTGCTTGCCGGATTTCAGCATTAAACCGGTAGAAGCAGAGCCGGTGAACGTAACCACATCCTGCGAGCCTACATGTGAAAGCATATCGCCTGCACTGCCGCAGATCAGTTGCAAGGCACCATCCGGCAAAATGCCCGATGCAGCAATTTGTTTTACCACCGCTTCTGTTAAGAACGAAGTAACCGTTGCCGGTTTTACAACGGCCGGTACTCCGGCAAGTAAATTCACGGCAATTTTTTCGAGCATGCCCCATACAGGGAAATTGAATGCATTGATATGAACCGCCACTCCTTCTTTTGGAATAAGCAGGTGATGACCCATAAAAGTATTGGCCTTACCCAGCGCGTGGTTTTCGCCATCAAGACAATACGGCGTATCCGGAAATTTTCTGCGAAGCGATGCGTAAGCAAATAAATTACCGATACCTCCTTCAATATCCACCCAGCTATCTGCTTTGGTAGCGCCGGTCTGGTAACTGATGCGGTAAAATTCATCCAGGTGTTCGCGTAAATGAAGTGCGAGCGCGCGAAGCATTAGTCCTCTTTCATGAAAACTCATTTTGCGCAATGCCGGATTGCCTTTTGTTCTTGCGTAGTTCAGTATGGAAGCAAAATCCAGTCCTTTGGTAGTGGCATTGCCAATGGCATCGCCGGTAACGGCGTTATACAATAACTGGCCTTCGCCATCTCCTTTGACCCAGCTTCCTAGAATATAATTTTCCAATGCAACCATAACAATCATTTAGATAGCAACAAAGCTAACGATTGGTAGGTTTTGAAAGTGTGGTAAGTGAAATTTTAATCTACCAATCCGAATTGTCTCAAATGATGACGGATATGCTTGTCGAGATACTGGATCTGTTCCTCATAGTTCAATGCCCCAAAAATAGGATGCATTAAAGTGAGGGATGGATTGGCAGCATATACTGCAAATACATCCGCCAGTTCAGGTTCCAGTTTGGCAATGGCTTCGGACATGCTGCCGTATTTGTGTGCGCGCGGTTCTGAAGGCATAACCGGTACGCGCGTATTTTCTTTGAAATGAGATTCACTCATTACAAAAGCGCGGGCCGCTTCCAATGCTGCAGGATCAGTATTGATTAAACTCAGCTCAATTTTACCATTGGCAACCTTACAAACATCCCGTAGGTGTTCAACCATCTGCTGGGCGTCCATCTTACCCCAATTGCCCTTCTGCCTGGATTCAAGTGTATGTAACAGTGGAATGACTTCGTTTTTGAGAAATGCGGCTTTCTGCTCTATCATGGCAATCGATTAGTTGATAAAGAAAGGGAATATTGAACAGATGAACAGAGGAATATTGAATAATGAACAAGGAATGTTGAACAGGTGAGTAAAGGGACTGTTCGCGTCATTGCGAGGAACGAAGCAATCTGTGCGTCAAAATTCCGAGTTCCTGTATTGGTAAGGGCTCTCTCTAATTAAAGTCACCAAGTGGTTCGATGCACAGATTGCTTCGTTCCTCGCAATGACGGGCATAAAAATCCCGCCACAGGGGCGGGATCGCAGTTGGTTGTTGGTTGTAAAAAACTTTACAAGTTGTATTTAAGACATCCTTTTGTCTATTTCGCTGCAAAGAGCGGCAAAAATCTCGTCTACCGTTCCCTCCCCCTTCACATGAACCACTTTGTCAAACTTAGTATAATAATCGGCAACTACGGTGGTTTTGTCCTGGTATTCTGTAATACGCGCCCTGATCACACGCTCATTGGTATCGTCGCTGCGTCCGCTGGTAAGGCCCCGGTTCAGTAAACGATGTACCAATTCTTCTTCGCTCACTTCCAAAGCCAACACTACGCCAATAGCTGTTCCTTTTAGTTCCAGTAACTTATCGAGCGACTCACTTTGTGCAACTGTACGGGGAAATCCATCAAATAAAAAACCTTTTGCCTGCGGGTTTGCTTCCAGTGCGGAGCTGATCATACCCACCACTACCTCATCCGGTACCAGCTGGCCACGGTCCATAATGCTTTTGGCTTCGAGTCCTAAAGGCGTTTGTTTGGCAATTTCACTGCGTAAAAGATCGCCGGTTGATAAATGTTTTAATCCATACGCCGCGATGAGTTTCTCGCTTTGCGTACCTTTCCCGCTGCCCGGAGGTCCAAACAGAATAATATTAAACATGTACTTGCTAACCTTGAGTGAAGAACAAATATAAGGGCTTGACTTTAAAAAACATTTAACAGTAAAGGAAAACCTTTAAAATTGATTCTACGTAAGGTTTAAAAGCAAGTTTCGTCTAACAAACAGAATCAGATGAACTGGTTTACCGCTAATTTAAATAAATATAATAAATAGCTATATGAAATGGATGCCCCTATTACTGCTCTCAACCTTATTATGGCAGAGCTGTTATACTCAAAACGATCAAAAGAAAGCCGATAAAATGGAAAACAACAAAGAAAAAAACAATCCTGTGTACTCCAGGACAGATTCTTCCAAAGTAGTATTGAAGAATGATGACTGGAAAAAGATCCTTGCGCCCGATGTATATTATATAGCCCGGCAAAAAGGAACCGAGCGGCCTTTTACCAGTCCGTTCGAAACATCGAAGGAAATAGGTACCTATTATTGCGCCGTTTGTGGCAATGCTTTATTTAAAAGCGATACCAAGTTTGAAAGCGGTTGCGGATGGCCCAGCTTTTACGAACCCATCAGTAAGGGGTCGATTATTTATTTGCCGGATAATACCCTTGGCATGACCCGCACCGAAGTGGAATGTGGTCGATGCAAATCGCATCTCGGGCATGTATTTGAAGATGGTCCGCCGCCTACCGGTTTGCGTTATTGCATTAATGGCGTAGTACTGGATTTTGAGAAAGCCAAAGAAGCGGAGAAGAAATATGATGAGAAGAAAAAGGGTAATTAATGCAAAAGTCAAAATTAAAAGTCAAAACTATGCGTCTGTTTAAAAAAGGGTTCAGAAGTTTTAGATAGTGTTTCGGAAAGGATACATTCTTCATTTCGTAATGAAATAAAACCTTGAAAGAATACAAAACGTGTGGTGCTATTATTATGCTGCAGGTATTTTAGCTATTCTCTGTGTAACTCCCAATCTCTGTATTTCTGTGTTGAAAAAATATGATCTGTACTTCGAAATATTATTTTTTTCAACACAGAGATACAGAGTACACTAAGCTGCACAGAGAATTTTTAATGGCATAACACAAT
The DNA here is from genome assembly GCA_040390405.1 of Bacteroidota bacterium. Lineage (GTDB taxonomy): Bacteria > Bacteroidota > Bacteroidia > Chitinophagales > Chitinophagaceae > Sediminibacterium. The sequence continues at coordinate 334,609 of JAZJYJ010000008.1, read as the reverse complement.
AAAATTCAATTCTTAAACAAGCCCTATACCTGTTTTTGACTTTTTAATTTTGAATTCTGACTTGCAAAATAGTACCCTGAAAACACAGTGATCAGAATACCCGCTACCGAAAGCCACATCACGCTATTCGAAAAGAACTCCACCCAGTTCAGTTTTACCTTACAAATCTCTTTGCTCAGTAACACACCCACACTTCCGAGGTAGCCGAAAGAGTCTGCGAGATAGATCAGGAACCCTACATTGCCGGTAAACCGGAATGCGGCAATCAGCCTTTCAAAAAAAACAGAGTTGAAGGGAATGTACACCATGTACAAACCCAACCCTACAGCCGTCATCCACCAAACCGGATCCAGTTGTTTATGTACAAAGAACCAGGTACAGATGCCCGCAAGGGCAAAACCCATCCCGATAAATACATGTGCCAGCATGAGTGCTTTGTAACTGTTTTTGATGAGTACCATGCTGCCAATCAATACCAATACAATTAACGTGATCGGTGTTTCTGTTTTAGAGAAGATGGCGGGCTGGTTCAAATAACCCATTTCCTTCCACATATCGGCACTGAAATTATCGCGTATATCGCGGAAGATGGTAGCAAAACTGTAGATCAGGATACAGGCGATCAGTCCCGGCAAAAAACTTTTGATAAAACGTTTGCGATCTGCAGCCAGCATGGGCGTTCGGTTCATTCTTGCCTCAATATCCGCTGCATCTGGCGGTGGGATTTTCTCAATCAGGTAAATAAAGAATACCAGGGGCAGGGCAAATACCAATCCGGTTGCAAAGGGAACCCAAAACTCTGACAGCTGAAATTCCAATAACAACCACCCGCCAACTGATTTGACAAAACCCGATGAAAAAATAAAACTCACGGCCAATGCCGCACCAATAAAATCCGTGCTTCTTCTTCCTTCCACATAAGAAAATACCACACCCCATAACATCCCCAACGGAAATCCATTGATGAAAAGAAACACTGCATTATATGGTGCCGGAACAATGGCAAAGAATAACCAGGCCGCCCAGGCAATGCCTACCAGTAGTAAAATGATCTTGTACCTGCCGAGTCTTTGTAATTCTGAGATGAATTTGATGCCATAAAATTTGGCCATCAGGTAACCGATCATCTGGCTCAGTACTAATATGGTTTTATAATTTAATCCCGCATACCGCAATCCGTCAAACGTACAAACCGTATAGGATTTTCGAAAACCAAAGATCATCGTGTAGGTAAGAAAGGCGGCCACCGCAGCGTACAGCCCGGTTTGAAAGGCATTGCCCTTGAAGTAGTTAGCAGTTGTTTTCGGCAAGAATACTTGTTTAAGCAATAAATATAACACATAAACCCCCTCCGTGTAACTCCGTGTTCTCTGTACGGCTGTGTTGAAAAAACATTGCTTATAAGGTGATTTCTTTTTTCAACACAGAGAAACAGAGGTTGGGAGTTGCACGGAGAATTGCCGCTGTTCTAATCTCTTTTGGCAGTTGCTTATTTATTTCAGAATTTCCAGCACGCAAATCAACTAACTATGAGAAAACTTCTCCCTTTTGTTACCTTATGTGTGATTAGCCTGTGCGCTACGGCACAACAGGTTGATCTTTCCAAACAATTCAAAACCCTGAAACCACGTAATATCGGGCCTGCCGGAATGAGTGGACGTGTTACCGCCATCGATGCGGTATGGAACAATCCCGAACAGATTTTTCTCGGCACGGCCAGCGGTGGTGTTTGGAAAACAGAAAATGGTGGCGCCAGCTGGACACCCATGTTTGATGAGCAACCCATTCAGAACATCGGTTCTGTTGCCATCACGCAAAGCAACCCCAATACCGTATGGGCCGGAACCGGTGAGGGAAACCCACGCAACTCCGTAAGTCTCGGCGAAGGCATTTACAAAAGTTTAGATGGCGGTAAAACCTGGAAATGCATGGGACTACAGAAGACCCGCAATATCCACCGCATCATTATCGACCCGAATAACCCGGACATCGTATACGCGGGTGTAATGGGTAATCCATTTGCAGAACACGCGGAAAGAGGTCTATACAAAACAACCGATGGTGGTGAGAACTGGAAACTCATCCTGCACACCAATGATACCAGTGGTGTGGGCGATATGGTGATGGACCCGACCAACCCCAATAAAATACTGGTAAACATGTACCAGCACAAACGCACTCCCTGGAGTTTAAAAGGCGGTGGCAGCGGCAGCGGTTTATATATAACTTATGATGCCGGAAAAACATTTAAAAAATTAGGCAAGGAAGAAGGATTACCGGCCGGTGATTATGGCCGTATCGGCATCGCCATCAGCCGTAATGAACCCAACCGCATCTATGCCATGGTAGAAGCCACCAAGAATGGTTTGTACCGTTCAGATGATGGTGGAATGAAATGGCAATTGGTAAACAGCGAAACCAGCGTGGTAACCAACCGTGCGTTTTATTTTCAGGATATCGCTGTGGATCCTAAAAATGAAAACCGTGTGTACAATATCAACCAGATGATCACGATGAGTGAGGATGGCGGTAAAACATTTCCAACAACGGTTATTCCCTACAGCGGTATTCACCCCGATCACCATGCCTGGTGGATCCATCCTTATGATCCATCCTTTATCATTGATGGTAATGATGGCGGTATCGCCATCACGCACGACCGTGGCAGAACCTGGCAGTTTGATGAGAAATTACCCCTTGGTCAGTTCTATCATATCAATACAGATAACCAGATCCCCTACAATGTAATGGGCGGATTACAGGATAACGGCAGCTGGCATGGTCCCGCGTATGTATGGGTTCGCAGTGGTATCCGCAATGCATACTGGCAGGGAGTGAATGGTGGTGATGGTTTTGATGTAATGCCTGATCCCACCGATCCTAACTGGGTCTATTCCATGAGCCAGGGCGGAAGTGTAAATAGATACAATATTAAAACAGGTGAAGAGTGGAGTATCCGTCCGCCAAGACCCGATATGAAAACACGCCAGCGTTTCAACTGGAACTCTGCCATCGCACAGGATCCGTTTGAGAAAGCAACGATTTATTTCGGCAGTCAGTTTGTAAACAAGAGTACCGATAAAGGCGCTTCTTGGGAAGTGATCTCTCCGGACCTAACCACTAACGACAGTGCCAAGATCGATCAAAGCACCAATGGTGGTATTTCCATTGATATTACCGGCGCAGAGAACTATTGTACCGTACTGGCCATTGAACCCTCTCCCAAACAGCAGGGATTGATCTGGGCCGGAACCGATGATGGCAATGTACAGCTCACTACTGATGGCGGAAAAACATGGACCAGCTTCCGTGGTAAAATTCCGGGAATGCCATTGGGTGCATGGGTGCCGCAGATACGCGCATCAAGATACAATGCCGGTGAAGCGTTTGTGATCGCGAACGATTATCGCCGCGGCGATATGAAACCCTATATCTTCCGCACAACCGATTTTGGTAAAACATGGACACGCATTGTTGATGAAAAGAAAGTAACCGGTTATGCATTATGTTTAATCCAGGATCCGGTTGAACCCAACCTGATCTTTGTAGGAACCGAACAGGGCTTATGGGTAAGCTTCGATAATGGAAGCACTTACCAGCAATTCAAAAACGGTTATCCTTCTGTTTCAACTTACGACATGGCCATCCAGGAAAGAGAAGCCGACCTGGTGATCGCAACCTTCGGAAGGGCATTGTGGATACTGGATGATATCCGTCCATTAAGAAAAATCGCAGCCAGCAAAGGAACCATCCCAACCAAAAAGATCACCGCATTCGATGCGCCGCAGGCATACCAGGCCAATATTAAAAATGCAGCGGGTATTGAATACAGTATCTGGGGAAGTTATGAAGGCGAGAACCGCAGAACAGGTGCCGCACTTAGTTTTTATGTAAACAAAACCAGTGCAGACACCGGGAAAAATAAATTGGCAGATACCGCAACGGTAAGGATCTATGATGCCAGCAATACACAGATACGCACATTAAAAGCCAAAGCCGATACCGGCTTTAACCGTTTCTATTGGGGCATGGAAGGGAAAGGCATCCGCCAGGCAGGTGGTGGTGGACGTGGCGGCGGTGGCGGACGCAGAGGTGGTGGCGGTAGTGAAAATGAACCAGGCGGTTTACCGGTAGATCCCGGTACGTACAAGGTAGTGGTAAGCCTTGGTAAAGATCTGGCGGATAGTATGATGGTAACCGTAAACGATGATCCGAATGCACCGGTAAGCAAAGAAGTACGCGATGCCATCCGCAAAGCCAGTGCAAGAATGGATAAACAAACCCTGAAACTGGTTGACCTGGTTGACCGCCTAACCGAAGCCGATGAGATCGTGAAAAAGATAGAAGCCAACCTGAAAGACATGGACCAGAAACAGGCAGATACTTTGCGCAAAGTGGGCAAAGGGGTTACGGATGGATTGAAAGCTATCCGCGAAGAACTGAACGGCAAGCCACAGGAAAAACAGGGTTATGGCAATGTACCGCAGGTAACGGTAAACAGCATCATGGGCGAAGCCCGCTCATATATCCTGAGTAAAAAAGTGGTTCCCGGCGCGCAGGAAGAAAGGTTGATGCAGGATGCGGAAACGGTTGTAACCGCAGTACTGCAAAAAGCCAATGCCTTCTTCGATGGTAAATGGAAACAATACCGTTCGCTGGCAGAAAACACACCAGTTAAAATGTTCAAAGATTATAAGCCTATCGAATAACACGGTCATTCTCTGTGAAACTCCTGATCTCTGTGCCTCTGTGGTAAAGCCTTCGCTTCGATCTTTTCTCACCACAGAGACACAGGGTACACCGAGTTACACAGAGAACATTTAATAACACAATACATTAAAACGTACAATAACGAGGCTCTCACTGCCCAGGCCGCTTTAGCGCCCGATCAGTGAGAGCCTTTGTCATTAACCTGCCATATTCTCATTGGTTTCCCAATTATTTAGCTGCACCCCAACGCAATCTTGTAATTTTACGGTCGATTTTTCACCTGAAAATTGTTTTATGACCCAACCCAAACTCAGCCATTTAGCCGAAACCCTGATCGGAAGTGAAATTGTAAAACTTGGCAATGCCATCAGCGAGCGCATCCGCAACGGCGAAAAAATATACAATTTCACCATTGGTGATTTTGATCCGCAGGTATTTCCTATCCCGGCTGAACTGGAAGCGTTGATCATAGAATCATATCAGCAGAAAAACACCAGCTATCCTGCCGCGGAAGGCGTATTGGATTTACGCAAATCAGTAAGCAGTTTTATCAAAGAATGGGAAGGCATTGACTATGCCCCCAACGAAATACAGATTGCATCGGGTGGCCGTCCGCTGATCTATACCGTTTTCAAAGCCATTGTTGACAAAGGCGATAAAGTGATTTACGGCGTACCCTCATGGAACAACAATCACTATGTACACATGACCGATGGCGAGCATTGTGTTATTGACTGCAAGGCCGAGAATGATTTTATGCCTACGCCGGCCGATATCAAACAAAACATCAAAGGTGCTACGCTGATCTGCATCTGTACCCCACAGAACCCAACCGGTACCACGCTTTCCAAAAATGCAATGGCAGAGATCTGCGACCTGATACTGGAAGAAAACAGGCAACGCGCAGAAGGCGATAAAAAACTGTACCTGATGTTTGACCAGATGTACTGGACATTAACTTTTGGCAACACGGAACATTACAATCCCATTACGCTTCGGCCGGAGATGAAACCGTATACCATTTTTGTAGATGGCATTTCGAAAGTATTTGCCGCAACCGGTGTGCGGGTGGGCTGGGCATTGGGACCCGAAACCGTCATCGCTAAAATGAAAGCCCTTCTTAGCCATTTGGGCGCATGGGCACCGATGGCGGAACAGAAAGCCGTTGCGAAATATTTATTGCAGAAAGACGCCATTGCGAAATACCTGGTTCATTTCAAAGCAGAGATCGAAGAAAGGCTGCGTACCATTCACCATGGTTTTGTTGCGTTGAAACAGAAAGGATATACGGTTGATTCCGTATCGCCGCAGGCAGCTATTTATCTTACCATTAAAATAGACCTGGTTGGTAAAACCACTGCTGAAGGAAACGCATTGGCTACCCAATCGGATGTTACTTCTTATATACTGGGCGAAGCCAAACTGGCCGTGGTTCCTTTCTCAGCCTTTGGCGCAGGAAGCAAAAGCCCATGGTACCGTTTAAGTGTAGGTACCAGCAAAAAAGAAGAGATCCCCGAAATGCTGGCCAAACTGGAAGCCGCATTGAGCAAACTCAGTTAATGGTTTGTTTGATAGGTACTCAGAATTGATTAGTTCTTACGTGTTGTGCTATTAAAAAATATTAGAGAGATGGGGCTCTGTGTAACTCCTGATCTCAGTGTCTCTGTGGTAAAACCTTCGCTTCGATCTTTTTTCACCACAGAGACACTGAGATCAGGAGTTACACAGAGGAGATTTAATAGCACAGCACGTTAGTTCTTATTACAGGTAAACACAAACGGTTTCTGTTTCTTTTCTGTGAGGATCTGTTGCATCTGGTGCGCCTTGCGGATGATCTTGTGGCGGTTGATATCCAATATTTCATTGGCAATACTGAACACGGCCCAGTTCTCGGTATCAAACAGGATGGTATTTAACTGTGCCAGTTCACGCTCAAGCTCAGCAGGGCTTTGCTGCGCCGATTGTGACAGTACCAGTAAATCCCTGTTCATATCGCCCATGGGTTTTGGTTGCTTGTTTAATGTTTGGGGCAGCCACAGAATGGCGTGCTGTTACTCTTGCGAAAAATACCGCAGGAACTACCCAATACGGTAACTAATAACAGCAAAACGATTATTTGGTTTATTTTCAGCTTCATATTCTATCAACTAAAATACTACTTTACCGCTAACCGAAAACCTGAATCGTTTTATTGCCGTCTAATTTTAACATACAAAAGATACTCATAGCCCCGCTCGATTGGGGCCTGGGCCATGCCACACGCTGTATTCCCATCATCCGGGCATTGATAGCCAATGGGTTTACCGTGGTAATCGCCGCCGAAGGGGCACAGGCGCATTTACTGCAAACGGAGTTCCCCACACTTCAATTACTGTTATTGCCGGGTTACCGGGTCAGGTACAGCAAACGCAAATGGACACTTCCTTTTACATTACTTGCCCAGTTACCACGACTGCTAAGAACAATTAAAATGGAAGCAGCCTGGCTGAAGCAGGTAATTGATGATCACCAGATCGACCTGGTGATCTCCGATAACCGGTACGGCTTATCTAACCAAAAGGTTTCCTGCATTTTTATAACACACCAACTTACCATCAAAGCACCTTTTGCCTGGCTGGAAACCTTGTTACAAAAGATCAATTATCGTTATATCAACCGGTTTACGGCTTGCTGGGTGCCGGATATGGCCGGGGCACACAACCTGGCCGGTTGCTTGTCGCATCCTGCAAAAATGCCGGCGGTACCGGTTCAGTATATCGGTTTGCTATCTCGTTTTCGGCCCGAAGCCGCCGTTGTAAAATATGAATACTGCATTTTGTTATCGGGCCCTGAACCGCAACGAACTTTGCTTGAAGATAAATTGCTTCCGGAATTACAGAAAATGCAAACCCCTGTTTTATTGGTAAGGGGCAAGCCAGGAAACACTGACATTTTATTTGCAGGAGATCAGGTTACCATAAAGAATCATTTACCCGGCAACGAATTGCAACAAGCCATTCTTCAGAGCGAATACATTGTAAGCCGCAGCGGATATACTACGGTAATGGAATTAATGGCATTACAAAAAAAATCCATCCTCATTCCCACACCCGGACAAACCGAGCAGGAATACCTGGCACAACGATTGGCAGAAAATGGTTTTTGCATCACTGCTTCGCAGGATCATTTTGATTGTGTTGAACAATTATTGAAAGCGAAACAGTTTCAATACCAGGTTCCGGCGTTTGAGCTGTTTGAAGAGGCAGCGATTGTTTCGCTTATAAAAACAGCTGTCAAAGCACTATAACGACAGCTCACGATTCAACCATTAACCCTTACTTTTTTTCTTCTCCGGGTATCCTCTCAAACAATAGAAAAAATGTTCCAGCGAATGTCTCCCACCCAGCAGGGACGAAAGACATCCGCAGAAGGATATTTAAAATTGTTTTGCTTTGAAGAACACTCTACAGAGAAAGAAGGTTAAAGAAGTTAAAAGCGTTAAAAATGATTTCCCCTCCTTCCCAAGGAGGGGGTGTTATATATTTTTCAAAGAAAAATATATAACGGGGGTGGTCAGTCTCCACATTAATAAAACATTTATTTATAGAAATGTTTTATTGAAACAGGTAGTAAATAATTAAGGCCGCAGCCATTCTTAATAAGCTTTTGTTTAAACTAAGTAACCAGCAATCCTAAGCGCATAGTCTCCGCTCTGACGGGAGACTATCGAAAAAGTTTTAGTTTTTATTATTGACATAGCACAGACCCTGAGGAGAATAGAATGTTGAGGCTTTATTGCGAACTAGCCAACGGGGGGGGGTAAGCAATCTGTACTAATAAGACTGTGCCGGTTAGTTGTTGTTAGCGCTATATAATCGTTCGGTTTCTTCAGTCATTCACAGTATACAATCCACGGATTGCTTCACCCGCCGTTGGCGGGTTCGCAATGACGTATATACACCTCTCACGATTCACGTCTCACCCTCACGATTCAACCATCACCCTTACCTTTGCCCCCACATGACCCGCAACAGCAAAGCACATACAGCCGTGTTGGGCGCTAATTTTATTTTTGGTGCCAATTACGCCATCGTTAAATACATCACACCCTCTTACCTGCATCCCTACGCATTGAATGTGGTTCGCATACTCGTGAGCCTGTTTTTATTCTGGACCTTATTCTTATTCAAGCCCGGCAAAGTAAAACTGCAACGGAAACATTTACCACGTTTTCTGCTTTGTGCTTTAACCGGTGTGGTTATTAACCAGATCTTTTTTATCAAGGGCGTTTCACTTACCACGCCTATTCACAGTGCCTTACTGGCATTGGCTACGCCTATTTTTATTACCCTGATCGCGGCATGGCTGTTGCGTGAACGTTTTACCTGGTTAAAATTCATCGGACTGGTATTAGGTATTGGCGGTGCAGCTTTGTTGATTCTACTGAAAGATGTTAGCCATACGGGCAACAATATTCTGCTGGGCGATGTGATGGTGCTAGTAAATGCCATCTCCTATGCATTTTACCTTGTACTCGTAAGACCACTGATGCAAACCTATAGCGGCATCCAGGTATTGCGATGGATCTTCACTTTCGGTTCACTGGTGATATTGCCTTTTGGTATGCATGAATTTTTGAATACCCATTGGGAAGCATTTGGCCTGGGGCAATGGCTGGCTCTGGCCGCTGTTGCGGTAGGCGCCACTTTTCTGGCCTACCTCTTAAATGTTTATGGCATTTCTATTATCGGCCCTTCCGCAACCGGCGCTTATATTTATACGCAACCCGTTTTTGCCGCTGTGATCGCCATCCTGTTTGCGGGCGAGCATGTTAGCCTGGTGAAGTTTGTAGCGGCTTTGCTGATTTTTACCGGCGTGTACCTGGCCAATTTCAGGAAAAGGGGAGATTGATTTTTATATCCCAGTTACCGGAAAATTGTTTACGCGAGACTAAGAAGCTGTTTGAGTTAATTGTTTTTAATTTATTATGACGCTTGTTTCTCTGCGAAAACTCCGGCAACTCTGCGGCTCTGCGGTGAATTGCAGTTTGCATTCACCGCAGAGCCGCAGAGAACAGGGAGCTTTCGCAGAGGTATAAACAATTCGTATTAATTAACTCAAACAGCTTTTAAAGTTTAATGCATTAAGTCTGGAGACTGAAGTTGGATTGTTGGAATTTATTAAATTGATTATTGACTACCTGCTAAGAAAAAGCAGCTCAAAGCTTCGGGTAATCAAAAAACCAAAAAGCCTTTTTCCCATTCCTGAAATCTTTCCACTGATCAATCTCTGCCCTGATCGCAAATATGCCACAGGTAGGCATATTGTCTATCCTGGTAGCAGTCAGGTCATTCACAAAATCGGTTATGCCGGGATTGTGCGAGAATATGGCAGCGCTGCGGATCGAATCATCTATCTCACGCACTACTTCATAAAAGACCGGAGAGCGGGCATTGTATAGTTTACGCATAATAGCCAGCCTGCCCTTGCCCAATGCATATTCGTCTGCAAAATAATTGGCCGTAGTTAAAGCCCTGTTTGCCGGACTCGCGATCATCACATCAATCGCTATTTTTTTATCGAGCAGCCGTTTTGCCATCATGGGTGCATCGCTCATGCCCCTGTCGTTCAGCGGACGATCAAAATCGTCCTGCCCGGCTATGGCCCAGCTGCTTTTGGCATGTCGTATGATCAATAACTGTTTCAGACCCAAAAGTTACAAAAATCTCCCCTTACATTTGTCGCATGGCCATTACCCGTTTGAATATTGAGGAATTTCTCTCCCTCGCCAGGGAACATCCCATACTGGATGTACGCAGCCCGGGCGAGTTTGGTCATGCACATATTCCCGGCGCATACAGTTTACCATTGTTTACCGATGAAGAAAGAAAAGTAGTAGGCACCGCTTACAAACAGGAGAGCCAGCAGAAAGCCATTAAACTCGGCCTTGATTTTTATGGTGTTAAGATGGTGAAGATGGTGGAGGAAGTGGAGAAATTAGTTGGCAGTATGCAGTTGCCAGTTAGCAGTAAAAAGAACGAATTGCCAACTGCCACCACCAACTGCATACTGATCCATTGCTGGCGTGGTGGCATGCGCAGTGCGGGTGTCGCCTGGCTATTGGATTTATACGGTTTTAAAGTGTACACCCTTGCTGGCGGATACAAAGCTTACCGGAAATGGGTGCTCGCACAGTTTGATAAAAAATATCCCATCACTATTGTGGGTGGATTTACCGGTAGTGGCAAAACAGAAATACTGCATGCTCTCGCTAAAAAAGAACAGGCCATTATTGATCTTGAACAACTGGCCAATCACAAAGGTTCTGCTTTCGGCAGCTTAGGACAACCTGCACAGCCTTCACAGGAGATGTTTGAGAATTTACTGGCCGGGGAGTTAAAGATGATAGATGATAGATGGCAGATGGCAGCAAAAACGGATACCGCTTCTTCTAACATCTCCCATCTAACATCTAACATCTGGCTCGAAGACGAAAGCCAGCGAATAGGCGAAGTAAATATTCCCAATGCTTTCTTTAAACAGATGCGCGATAAGCAGATCTGTTTTTTACAGATCCCTTTCGAAGAGCGATTGAATTTCCTGGTAACGCATTATGGTAAATTCGAAAAAGAAAAACTGGTGAATGCGATCATACGCATTAAAAAAAGACTGGGTGGACTTGAAACGAAGAACGCAGTTAATTTCCTGATCGAAGACAATGTAAAAGCCTGCTTTGCTATCCTGCTTGCCTACTACGATAAGTTTTACCTGAAGAGTTTACAGAACCGGGAAAACTTTTCTTCGTTATTTAACAAGATAGAACTCGATACTGTTTCCCATGAGGAAACGGCCGCCAAACTACTCGCTTTTGTTTCTGTAAAAGCAATGGGCTAACCGGTGATCCAGTTTGCGATGGTGAGATAACCCATCCACCCCATTACCAGCACTACCACCCAACCCGCCGCCTGCATCCATACAGAATGTTTATAGCCTTTCATTAATCGCGGTTTGGTACAGGCAACCAGTAAAACCGCCAATACCAGCGGCAGTATCAATCCATTTACCAGGCCTGCCATCAACATCAGTTGCTTGGGTTTTCCTATCAGCATAAACAGAGCGGTAGTAAGTACAATAAACAAGGATATACACAAGCGCTCATGTTTGATAAGGGCCGGGTGAAAGGTTTTTAAAAAAGAAACAGATGTATACGAAGCACCGATCACAGATGAAATAGCGGCACTCCATAAAACAATACCAAAAACACGAAACCCGAAATTGCCGGCTGCAAAACGAAATACGCTCGCCAATGGATTGTCTTTATCGAGAATGGCCCCATGTGTTAAAGTACCCAGTATCGCGAAAAAAAGAATGAAACGCATGATGCCCGAAATAGCAATACCACTGATGGCGCTTTTATCAACCTGTTTGATGTTTTCTTTTCCTTTGATATTGGCATCCAGCAAACGGTGTGCGCCGGAAAAAGTAATATAGCCGCCCACAGTTCCGCCAACAATGGTAACAATGGCCTGTGAGCTGATCGTTTCCGGAACAATGGTATGATGCAAAGCCTGTAGTACCGGCGGGTGCGAGCTGATAGCAATGATCAGCGTGAGTATTATTTTAACGGTGCCTACAATCCGTGTAAAATTATCCAGCATCTTTCCCATTTCACGGATCCAGAAAAGAAGCAGGGCAATCGCACCGCTGATCAACGCACCGGTTTGAAAAGAAATACCTGTGAGCACGTTTACACCCAATGCACAACCCGCAATATTTCCAATGTTAAAAGAGAAGCCCCCCATCACAACCAATGCGGCAATGAGATAACCCAGGCCGGGCAGTAATTGATTGGCAAGATCCTGCGCCCGAAGTTCGCTCACCGTTAATATACGCCAGGTATTCAGCTGTGCCCCTATATCCAGTATAAACGAAACCAGTATCACAAAGCCAAAACTGGCCATTAACTGTTGCGTAAACACAGTGGTTTGCGTAAGAAACCCCGGACCAATAGAAGAGTTGGCCATCAGGAAAGCGGCACCGAGACCTACTCCGCCAAAAAAATTGTACTTAGATGGTTTTGATGCCAATGTTATGTTGTTGAAGCGTCAGGAAAATATATTTCGCGAACTGAACCGCCTGTTTGCCATCGCCATGAATGCAAATGGTTTCTGCCTGTATCGGCAACGCTTCGCCATCCAGGGCGATCACTGTTTTTTGTTCAATCATCCGCAGCACCTGCTCCATACTGGCTTCCTCCGATTCGATCATGGCACCGGGTTTTGATCGCGGCGTTAAACTTCCATCGGGCTGATAGCTTCTGTCTGCAAACACTTCGCTTGCGGTACTGAGTCCGGTATTTTTTGCTTCGCTGATAGAATAGCTGCCGCTCAATCCGAACAGCACAAGTGTTTGATCAACCTGGTAAACCGCTTTGGCAATGGTATCGGCCAATAGCGCATCGCGTGCCGACATATTATACAAAGCGCCATGTGGTTTTACATGATGCAGTTTTGCACCATTCTCATGCGCGATATTTTGTAACCGATGAACCTGTTCAGCAACCAGGTCAAAAACTTCATTCAATGGCAGCTGCATTTCCGTTCTGCCAAAATTGGGTTTGTCTGCAAAGCCGGGGTGTGCCCCGATCGCTACATGGTGTGCCGATGCCAGGGCAACGGTTTGGCGCATAGTATCATCATCGCCTGCATGGTAACCACAGGCAATATTGGCGCTGCTGATAAAGGGCATGATAGCGGCATCAGTTGCGAAACCTTCGCCCATATCACAGTTGAGATCGATCTTGTGCATGAATAACCTCCTCTGGTTAGCATCGTATCTGCGATACGATGCTAACCGGTCTCCTCCTTGGAAAGGAGGAGAGATATTTATTTTACACTGGTGTTATGTTGATCGTGAATGGTCAGTGGTCAGTGGTGAGTAAAATATAGGGTACTACAAAACGTACTCACCATTCACCACTGACCATTCACGACTACCCTAACACTAGCTGTTCAGGTACTGTTGCAATCGAAAGTTACAGGCATTTTGCAGTTGCTGCAAATTCATTTCCTGCCTGTACAGAATCGCTTCCGCTTCTTCAATGGTCACAGATTGTAAATGGAAAGAATCACCCGGCCCCATTTGCGCCAGCGATGGAATATCGGCGCTGATGATATGCCCCACCCTTGGATAGCCTCCTGTGGTCTGGTGATCGGCCATAAGGATGATCATTTGTCCATCAGGTAATAATTGCATCGTCCCCCTGGTTACGGCAGAAGAGATCATTTCTTTTGGCAGACGCAACTGCAATGCTTCGCCCTGCAAGCGATAGCCCATGCGATCGCTGTTGCGGTTAATGGTAAAGAAAGTATCGGCAATCAGGTTTTTTGAAGATTCGCTTAGTAATGCAAATTCATTACCAGGAATAAAACGAAAGCCATCCTGCGTATACAGGTCGGTTACTTTTGCCTGCCAGGGGAATATTTCAAACACATGTTCTTTCTCTGTAAAATCGTAAGGCTGTTCTTTTACGGATTGTATGCGATCATTCACCCGCAGCGCCCTGCCTTTGTACCCTCCCGCTTTCAGACTAAGATGTGTACTGCTGCTGTGTAACCAATCATCGGCCACAAAACCGGATTCGGTTGCAAGATAAATACGCGATCCTTTTTGTTTTTTACCAAATTGAAGAACAGATCCTTCACGAATCAGCACCGGGTGCAGCAATGGAATTTCTTCTCCATTCACCGAGGCCGTAAAATCTGCTCCGGCCAATGCGATCAGCATCGTTCTTTCAAACAATAGGGTGGCGGCAGGAAAATGCATTTCCAGAACCGTTTTGTTCGATTCATTTCCCACCAATGCATTGGCAATACGCATGGCGATTGTATCCATGGCACCACCGGGATTAATGCCCAGGTGCTGGTAACCATACCTGCCCGCATCCTGCAATGTATCCTGTAAACCGGGTTTGTTGATATGGATGCTCATGACTGTTTTGCTTTTATAAATTCAGTCAATGAGATGGCATAGAATTCTACTTCATCTCCCGGGTTGAGGAAGCATGGATTTGAATTGGCGGTATCAAACAATTTTACCGGTGTTTGCCCGATCAGCTGCCAGCCGCCCGGGGAATCCAGTGGATAGATCCCGGTTTGTTCGCCCGCAATGCCTACACTGCCCGCAGGTACTTTTGTACGGGGCTGTGGTTTCCTGGGCGTGTTTATTTTTTCATCAACCGATCCCATGTAAGCAAAGCCCGGAAGAAAACCTATCATGTATACACGATAGGTTTTACCCGTATGCAATGCGATCACATCTTCAATGGAAAGTTGGTGTGTTTCTGCCAATGAAGCAAGATCTGGTGCCAATGATGCATCATAACAAACCGGAATTCGCACCAGCGGCGATAAGGTATTTGTTGTATCGTTCACAGAAGCCGCTTCCTTCTCCAGTAATTGTTTCATCCTTTCATACACAGAACCACCCGCTTGTTTTTTAGCGAGTGTTAACACATCATACACCAATGTAAGCGAGCTGTAGGCGGGAATAATATCAATTACACCCGTTATTTTTTGCGATAGAAGCCTATGATATACGGCCATTACTTTTTGGTTGATGGCAATATCGATCACCTCCCCCAGTTCAAGGGTAATGGCATGATCGCCGCAGGGATAAATACGGTATGGTGAGGGAGTTAACAACGGCTACAAATTACATTATAATCATAGCCTGTAAAAAACAATGTATGGCTACTTGCTTTTCCGCAATAGCCACCATTGGCGTAAAGAAAAAATATGCAGTCCCTGCGCAATCGCCACCAGCACTCCCGGTAAATAGATGAACGGAAATTCGCCCACCAGTGTACTGGGTGGCTCGTTCATAAAATGGCGCAGCGGTGTAGGCATGGATAAAACCGCGATCACGAGTATATTGATCAATAGCAGTACACCAATCATGTTAAACACCAATGCCAGTTGTGGTATCCATTTTTTGTAAAGGACCATTGCAACCGGAATTGCCAGCAACCCGCTTAATCCGTCAAAATTATTTCCTTCGAATGTCATTTGAATAGGCAGCAGGTTTACCAGGAACGCCTTCCACAGTAAGATCTCTACCAATATGCGGAAAGCCTGCATACCAATTAACCAATGGGGCGGTATTACGGTTAACAGCGTGCTACCCGCTTTTGAGAAAGCAATAAACAGGAAAACAACCAATGGAAGAATAAGTAACAGAACAGGCCTTGGCGGCAATGCCGAAAAATTGGTAAAGAATCCTTTACAGGCCAACACGCCTGTGATAGCCAGCCAGGCAGTTATCACGATTACAGTAGTGCGCCATATTTTTTTCTGGTGGGCAATAGTGAACCCTGTTCTGCGCAGCGCCAGCCGCAGACCAAAGAGTACAATAACAATGCAGCCAAACGAAAGGGCCGACATCAGAACAGCAGGTAATAGTTTTGCATCCATACCAAACAGTTTTTTCAGAAGGCGGCAAAGCTACCTGGTATGGCAACCGATAACAAGCAATTTTGGATAGAAGGCATCAGTGCGCCTGGGCTGCGGTCGTTATTTCGTGTTGCTGTAACAAACGGAAGAGTTTTGCCGTAACAGAATCGCTGGTGCAGGGTTTAAAAATCGTCTCATCGAGCTGCCGTATGGGTATTACCCGTTTGGTGGAACTGGTGATAAAAGCCTCTTTTGCCAAACTGATATCCGTCAGCGAAATATCTTTTTCGCTCACATCAATGCCATTGGCAGCCGCCACCTGCAGGATCTGTTTACGTGTTACACCATACAATACATTCCTGCCTGGTGTAACAAGTGTACCCTCATTGGTTACCATGAAAAAATTAGACCGCGGAAACTCGGATACCATTCCATTCTGCTGGTACAATACTTCATCTGCGCCCTGCGCCTGTACCCATGGCTGCAACCAGATAGCCATCAGGTAATCCGTGGTTTTGATATGCGGCATTTGCCGCTGGTGCGGATAAGTAACCACTTTATATCCCGGTAATACTATTTCATCCGGCGGTGGTACGATGGGAACCTGTACAATAGCCAAATTGGGTTGTACAATGCGAAACCCATCCGGCGATGCACCGCCCGATAACATAATGCGGATACCGGAATGTGGCAGGCTATTCTTCTGGATCAGTTCATCAATGATACTTTCCAGCTCGGCCCTTGTTTGGTTAACGGGCAAGCGCATTTCTCTGGCAGAATGAAAAAAACGGTTCAGGTGATCTTCTTTATATAACGGCACACTCCCTGCTACGCGTAGAAAATCAAAAATGCCATACCCACGTTGAAAACCAAGATCGTTCAATGGCAACCTTGCTTCTGAAGCAGGTACAAAGCGGTCGTTGATAAAAGAGATCAGTTCTATTTCCTTATGCATGTGTTTGTCTTATCTCTGCGCTTAACTCCCCGTTCTCTGCGGCTCCGCGGTGAATTTCTTTTTTCACCGCGGAGCCGCAGAGAACGCCAAGGTTTCGCAGAGTTGTTTAAAAACTAAATATAACAAGAACCCAGCAGCCTGTCTATTCTTCGGAGTTCTTTCTTAACTTTCTCGTTCATAAAACTGCTATGAAAAAAATCAAACTCTTCCTGCTGGCTGCATTGGCCTGTTCCCAATCATTTTCCCAGGCTGACCCGGGATGGTTGCGTTATTCAGCCATTTCTCCCGATGGCAAAACCATTGTATTCACTTACAAGGGAGATCTCTACCGAGTTTCTGCTGCTGGCGGCAATGCCACTGCGCTTACCGTTCACGAGGCGCACGATTTTATGCCAGTCTGGAGTCATGACGGAAAATCCATCGCCTTCGCCAGCGACCGGTTTGGCAATTTCGACATCTTCATTATTCCCGTCGAAGGCGGTGAAGCCAAAAGAATAACTTATCATTCCGCACAGGAATATCCATATGAGTTTTCGATGGATGATAAAAGCGTGCTGTTCGGTTCTTCGCGTATGGATCTTGCCAGCAATCGCACCTTCCCTACCGGCTCACAACCCGAGCTGTATAAAGTTTCGGTAAATGGCGGAAGGGTGGAGCAAGTATTAACCACACCCGCCGAAGAAGTAAAACTGAGCAGGAACGGGCAATACATTATTTACCAGGATAAAAAAGGAGGCGAGAATACCTGGCGCAAACACCACACTTCCGCTATCGCAAGAGATATCTGGATCTACGACAGCAAAGCCGGTACCCATAAAAAGATCACTTCTTTTGCCGGCGAAGACAGAACCCCTGTGTTCACGGATAATGACAAAGCTTTTTATTACCTGAGCGAAGAAAGCGGTTCGTTCAATGTTCAGAAAATGAGTATCGATGGTGGCAAAGCACAAACCATTACTTCTTTCAAAAAACATCCTGTCCGTTTTTTAAGTGCCGCCAATGATGGCACGCTTTGTTATAGCTACGATGGCCAGCTATATACACAGAAAGGAAGCGGCAAAGGAACCAAAGTGAACATCAACATCACCGCAGACACCAAAAGCAATAATGAAAGAGTAGTACCTGTTAATGGCGGTGCCAGGGATGTATCTGTTTCTCCCAATGGAAAAGAAGTGGCGTTTATTTTCCGCGGCGAAGTATTTGTAACCAGTGTGGAGGGTGGTATTACCAAACGCATTACCAATACACCCGAGCAGGAAAGACTGGTTAGTTTTTCGCCCGATGGAAAAACATTGCTCTATGCTTCTGAACGGGGCAATAGCTGGAAAATATTTGAGACAAGGAAACTACGTGATGAAGAGCCTTATTTCTACGCATCTACCGTATTGAAAGAAACACCGGTAATTGTAAATGAAAAAGAAAATTACCAGCCGGTGTATTCTCCCGATGGCAAAGAGATCGCTTATATCGAAAACCGGATGACATTGAAGATCTATAACATAGCTTCCAAGCAATCGCGTACCCTGTTAACCGATAAGGAATTGTTTTCGATGGGCGATAACGATCAGTATTTTCAGTGGAGCCCAGACAGTAAATGGATCCTGTTTGATTATTCCGTTCCAGGTATTGCACCCGGCGAAGTAGGTATCATTGCGGCAGATGGAAAAGGTAAAGTAAGTAACCTGACCGAAAGCGGGTTTAACGATAGTCGTGCTAAATGGATCATGGGTGGCAAAGCCATGCTCTGGTTCAGTAACCGCGACGGTTTAAAAAGTGTTGCACAAAGCGGCGGCGCGCAAAGCGATGTATATGCCATGTTCTTTACGCAGGACGCGTTTGATAAATTCAAACTCAGTAAAGAAGATGCGACGCTTTTGAAAGAATCGGAAGAAACAAAAGCCAAGGCAGATACCTCCAAAAAGAAGGACAATAAAAAAGACAGTGTGGCAATTGACTGGGAGGGGCTCAGTTTCCGCAAAGCCAAACTCACCATTCATTCTTCTTCTTTAAGCGATGCCCTGGTAAGTAAAGACGGCGAGACCTTATACTATCTCGCGCGTTTTGAAAAAGGCGCTAATTTATGGAGCACCAACCTGCGTACCAAAGAAACCAAAATGCTCGTGCCATTGAATGCGGGTGGCGGTAGTTTAACCTGGGACAAAGAACAGAAAACCATCTTCCTTGCAGCAGATGGCGGCATTTCCAAAATAGATCCGGCCAGTGGTAAAAGGGATATGATCAGCATTAATGGCGAAATGGTATTGAATGTAGAAGCTGAACGCCGCTTTATGTTTGAACATGTTTGGCGCAGAACCAAAGAAACCTTTTATACCGCCAACATGCATGGTGTTAACTGGGACAGCTATAAAGCCGATTATGAAAAATACCTGCCACATATCGGTAACAATTATGAATTCGCAGAAATGCTGAGTGAGTTATTGGGCGAATTGAATGTGAGTCATAGCGGTTCTTCTTACAGTAACCCTTCTGTAAATGGAGACGCTACAGCTTCGCTCGGTGTGTTCTATGATCAGAACTACAAAGGAGCAGGCGTTAAAATAGAGGAAGTAATCAAAGATGGTCCGCTGGATAAAGCCGGGCTAAACATCAAACCCGGAATGATCATTGAATCCATAGACGGCGAAGACATTACCGCTGATAAAGATCTTGCACAATACCTGAATCGTAAATCCGGTAAAAATACATTGGTGATTATTGGTGATGGTGCAGGCAAAAAAGAACTCATCATCAAACCCATCAGTATCGGCGAAGAAAATGCCCTTCTCTACAAACGCTGGGTAAGAAAGAACCAGGATGAAGTGGAGCGTTTAAGCAATGGCCAGCTCGGCTATGTACACATACCCGGCATGAACGATGGCGCGTACAGAACTACCTATGAAGAAGTGATGGGCAAGTATGCAGGCAAGAAAGGAATTGTGGTAGATACCCGTTTTAATGGAGGCGGCGACCTTGTTGCGGATCTGGCCATGTTCTTAAGCGGAAAGAAATTCATGGACTATACCACCGATACCCGCAGCAATGGGTATGAGCCCAATTTCCGCTGGACCAAACCCAGCATTTCCATTGCCAACGAAGCCAATTACAGCGATGGTCATTGTTATGCCTACACGTACCAGGAACTCAAGCTCGGCAAACTAGTGGGTATGCCTGTTCCCGGCACCTGTACGTTTGCCGGATGGGAATCTTTGCAGGATAACAGCATCCGATGGGGCGTACCGCCATTGGGTGTAAAATCTATGAACGGGCAATATTTAGAAAATCACCAGACGGTTCCTGATATCCAGTTAATGAATGAATACGATGTAGTGATCAAAGGAAAAGATCAGCAGTTGGAAGCAGCTATTCTGGCTTTACTGAAAGAGCTCAAATAGTACTTAAACCATTGGCGGAGTTATTTATCTAACCCCAGCTTAAAAGCTGGGGTTAATAAGCAGGGCCGCTGGTCATAAATGATCTCAAACGCATGTCAATAGAGAATAAAAATCCTTAAATGCCATTGCCCGCCGCGATGGGTCGCGTTTCACGTTTAGGTAAGTTTAGAATAACTTCGCCAACAGGTTACTTACGTATGTTTAACAGGATGATATTTTAATTTCTTTTCTAAAAAATGCATCAGTCTGTGGTGAACAGGGCTGAACAACATCACAAAAACACCAGACAACATGGAAGAAATCAATACATCCGACAGATGCAGCTCATGCGATAGCCAGTGCAGGAAATAATGTTCGGATGTATTATAAACAATAACAATTAAAATAAAAACAGAGCTGTCGGCTATCGTTCGTGTAATAACAGCACCTGTATTAAATGTATCGAAAAAGAACAGGCTCATAGCTAATGAAAATACGATCACAGCAGCCTGCAGCATTACCACAACATTGTGCAGGGTCTGTGTTTCTTCACCATTGTAAAAAACAAGTATACTGCTTATGAGCACGATAAATATATTTGTCAATATTCCCCAAAACAACCATAAGATTTTGTTCTTTTCAGAATGAGACAACCTTTTATAATTAACATAAAGGCACAAAAAACCGACAACCAAAATGACAAAATTTATTGGCGCAACAATATTTGTAAATACAGTGAAAAAAGTACTGGCCATAATGATTACAGGAAACAGAAACCAGGTATAGTTTTTTAATGTCCACTTTGTAAACCGTCGGAATATTCTGTTTTTTGAAAAAACGCTGTCAATTGTATGCGCGGTGAGCTCTACCGGGAAACTCTGGAATGCTTTGATAAAAACGGTTCCAGCCAAACTCTTATTCAGTGTCATAAATATGAATGCTGTCCATGAATTATTCGTCATAATAATATTGGACAAAGCAATGTTCTGCGAGAATAAAGACAAAAACAATCCAATTAGCAGTATCCCTTTTTCAGATTTTGTTCTTACTAAAATGATCAGCGAAAAAAAAGCTATTAAAAGATTAGATGCGATATTGACCTGCATTACCAGGTTATTCGCATTTATGACAAGTAATTGATAATCGAAGAACCTAATGAAATATACTGCCCACAATATAAATGCAGCAGCAACAGATATGAAACTTATTAGTTTGAGTGGTTGTAAATTGATGGGCTTCATCAAATGCAGGTTTACTTTTTTGATAGTACACCAGAGAATACGCCTATATTAAAAAAGGCAATTCATTATTCTAAGAAGTAACGTGATGTGCTATTTAATCATCTGAAATAATCAGTTAACTCTCTGCGAAAACTCATGTAACTCATGTTCTCTGCGGTTGGAAGATCTCAAACGAAAGTAAGATACGCTATTTGTGCAACACCTTCCAACCGCAGAGAACATGAGAACGGAGAGCTTACGCAGAGGTATTTAATAGCTCAACACATTAAGAAGTAATCTTTCTCATGTCTCATACCCAGCGACTTACCTACCCTCGCTTTTATCCCTCTGCTTTCTTACTGTTCCTCCCCACCGCATAATGCGGTTTCAGTTCTTTGTAGATTTTCCCGAGCAGTTCATTGCCCGATTCGGATGCGTTCTTGGAGTTTTGAAAATAGGCGCGTGTCTGTTTCAGTATTTCATTTCCGATCACCAGTTTGGCATCCTCCAGCTTGGTCTTAACCGATTCCAGCTCATCGATCAATTCCCCATATTGCGCGTAGAGGTGCACATTATTGTTACATTCCATCACATCAACAAAAGAGGGAACCGTATTGGGGTTCTTGCGCATAAATTGTACGGCTTTCTCTACAAACGCATGGCGTTTGGTGTTCAGCTTAAACATGCTGCGTCGCTCGGTGGGTTTCAGTTTGATATTGTTGGGTACCATGTTACGAACCGCAGCAATATTCTGCTTGATCGACATCAGTTCACTGGCAACAAAACTCCTGAAAGTAGCCATACAGTTGGATTTACGCTATAACGCTGTTTCGAAAGAGAAAATTGCTTATTGCCGCGCTTTTTTCGTGAGACGTGAATCGTCAGACGTGAGTTGTATGCAATCCTCTCTCACGTCTGACGATTCACGACTCACGATTCACGTCTCACGATTTCTCATTATCTTGTCAATCAGACCAATCGCTGCCACATGAGACCAATCTGGAGCCTCTATCTCCGTATGCTGGGGTGGACCCATCAAGGTTCTTTTCCTTACCACCTCAAAAAAGCGGTGGTGATCATAGGGCCGCATACCAGTGCCTGGGATTTTGTGATCGGTCTGGCTTTCCGCAGCAAACTTCATCTGCAGCATCTTACATACCTGGGTAAAGATTCCCTGTTTAAAGGACCGTTTGGTTTTTTCTTCCGAAAGCTGGGCGGTTTCCCGGTAGATCGTTCCGGTAAACACAATGTGGTTGAGCAGGTTGTTGGGTTCTTTCATGCGAATGAAAGTTTTGTTCTGGCACTTTCGCCGGAAGGCACACGGAAAAAAGTAGACCGGTTGCGCACAGGCTTTTATCATATCGCCAAAAAAGTGGGCGTACCCATTGTTATGGTGGGCATGGATTTTACCAATAAACAATTGCTGATAGCCGAGCCTTTTCTTACATCAGATGATGAAGCCGCTGACTTTCAGCGCATCTATCAGTTCTATGCCCCCATTGAAGGAAAAATCCCCGGGCAGGGCATGGCAGATTTATTATCTTCTCAACCCTAATTACTTTGTATGAACAGGTCGTTGCCAACCATGCTGGATAGATTCTGCGAATTTGAACAGTCGCGCGCCGGTAAATTATTTTTAGCCGAGCCGGTTAAAGGCGTTTATCAAACCTTTACCTGGCAGCAGGCGGGCAACCAGGTGCGTTGTATGGCAGCGGCTTTAAAAGAAATGGGATTGGGTAAAGACGATAAGATTGCCATCCTCAGTAAAAACTGCGCGCACTGGATCATGGCCGATCTCGCCATTTCGATGGCAGGTTGTGTTTCTGTTCCGCTCTACCCCAATATAACACATGAAGCGCTGCGCGAGATCATTGATCACAGCGAATGCAAAGCCATCTTTATTGGTAAACTCGATAATCCCGAAGAATTGCGCAAGGGAGTGCCCGATCAGCTCATACAAATCAGTTTTCCCTTCTACCCCAATGCCGGCTGTTTGAACTGGGATGAATTGATCGAAACAAAACAGCCGTTACAGGGCATCCCCGAAATAGACCCAGATGCACTGGCTTGTATCGTATATACTTCAGGCACTACCGGACAACCCAAGGGCGTAATGCATACATTTCATGCCATTGCGTTTGCGGTTGATGCTTTTTTGATCAGCTACCCGGATATCAAAGAAGAGATCTTTTTTTCTTACCTGCCGCTCTGCCATGTGGCCGAAAGAATGCTGGTTGAATGTGGTACCATCTTCACAGGAAGCACCGTGTATTTTGTTGAGTCGATGGATACGTTTGCTAGGAACCTGGCCAATACCAGGCCCACCGTATTTCTCGCTGTTCCACGCATCTGGGAAAAACTGCAGGAAGGCATCCTCAAAAAAATGTCCCAGCAAAAACTGGATCGTTTCTTATCCATCCCCATCATTTCTTCCATCATTAAAAAAGCAGTAAAGAAAAAACTAGGGCTGGGCAATGCCCGTTTTGTGTTTACCGGCGCTTCCCCCATCAATCCCGCCTTATTGCAATGGTTTGCGAGGCTGGGCATTATCATACAGGAGGCGTATGGCATGACTGAAAACCTTGCACTATCACATTCCAACAGGAATGGCGCCGTTCGTTTCGGAACCGTTGGGCAAGCATATACGGGTGTGGACGTACGGTTGGGTAAAGACAATGAAGTACAGGTGAAAAGTCCGGCCAGTATGCTCGGCTATTACAAAGAACCCGCTTTAACCATCGAATGTTTTGAAGACGGCTTCTTGCGTACCGGCGATGAAGGATCCATTGATGTTGATGGCTATCTTACCATTACCGGCCGCATCAAGGACCAGTTTAAAACCAGTAAGGGCAAATACATTATGCCCGCGCCGGTGGAAAGCAAGTTGCTGCAAAGCCCCGTGCTTGCACAGGTATGTATTGTGGGATCGGGTATGCCCAGTGCCATGGCACTCTGCACCCTTTCCGAGTCGGCCAAACATCAGCATGCGGAAGATTTGACCTATGCATTAAAAGAAATCATCGGTTCTGTAAACAAAGGACTGGAACACCATGAGCACCTGTCCAAACTCATTGTACTTCCCGAAGAATGGACCATTGCCAATGGATTACTCACACCCACACTCAAGATCAAACGAAAAATGATCGATGCCCGTTTTGGGGAACAGTATGGGGAATGGAGTAAGGCAAGTGATACAGTTCTGTTTATATAATACCTGTGCTTTCGGAAACTCTCTGTGCAACTCAGTGCACACTGTGTCTCTGTGGTAAAGCCTCCGCTCCGATCTTTTTCACCACAGAGACTCAGAGATTGGGAGTTACACAGAGATTTTTTTAACAGCACCTTGTATCTAAATATTTGATGTATGAAAGATCCGCTGCTACTTTTTTGTTTGTTGTTATTTGTGCAACCGCTTCATGCGCAGAATACATTAAACGATACGCTTATCAAACAACTCACTATTATAGGCGTAGACGACCAGAAATACCGGAACAGGATGGGTGAGCTCAGGGCAAAATATGCTTCCGATACCGCCGAACTTGGCAGGCAATTAAATGCCATCAGAACAGTTTGGAGAGAAACAGACTCGATTAATCTCGTAAAAGTTACTGCTATCATAGAACAATATGGATGGTTGGGAGAAGATGTGGTTGGCCCTTCGGGTAACCAGACCTTATTTATGGTGATCCAGCATGCAGATCTGGCAACACAACAAAAATACCTTCCCATGCTGCGGCAGGCTGTTGCCGATAAGAAACTCCGTGCATCCAGCCTGGCATTACTCGAAGACCGCATCGCCATCCGTGAAGGAAGAAAACAGATCTATGGCACCCAGGTATCCATGAACATGAAAACCGGCAAGAATAAACTATTGCCCCTGGACGATCCTGATAACGTTGATCAAAGAAGAACAGCCGCAGGATTGATGCCCTTGGCGCAATACCTGAAAGCTTATTTTAATATAGACTGGGACCTGAAGAAATATAAAAAAGGAAAACTCATTCCCTGAGCGCATCCGTATCCGGCACAAACGGTTTAGCGGCACTATTGAGTTATATAAAAATTTATTAATCCCACTACTCTAATCGGATACTAATACGCTTCTAATTCTTTGTTAATACCGTCATGTTAACTATGCATCCATCTGCCATTCAACGGATCAATCATAACCGTATTTCCTGTTTGTCATAGTCTATGTTATACGCTTTGTGTTGAAAACTTGGAAACAGCGTACCCGGCATTATGTATTTATTTTGCCCTGATTATACGTACGCACAATTTAATGGCCCCGTTCAACGTTCTGAGGGGGCAAATTCATCACTATCAATTGAATGATTATGAAATCGAAAATCTACTTATTGATCGCTATGGGATCCCTGGCGATGTTTTCATGTGTGAGCCCGAAGAAACTGGAAGAAGAAAAAGCCAAGTATACCGAGCTGAGTGGTAACTATCTCGCCTTACAAGCCAAATACCGTGACCTGCAGGATGAACTGAAAAACTGTAATAACCAGGTTGATAAAGACAAGAGCCAGATGACGGAAATGAATAGCCGTAAAGCGATTTTAGAAGGACAGATCGCCGATCTCAACAAACAGATCGATTATCTCAGGCAGAACAACAACACCGTATTGAACCAGTTGAAAGATCTTTCCGTTGTTACCGGTGCACAGGCCGAAAGCATTAAGAAATCACTGGATAACATCGGCGCAAAGGATATTTATATCAAAGACCTGCAAGGTTCTATTGCCCGTAAAGATTCGTTGAACATGGCCCTGGTGATGAACCTGAAAGGCGCCATTGGCAACCTGGATGACAAAGACATCAACATCAAAGTTGACAAAGGCGTGGTTTATGTAGATATTTCTGATAAACTGCTGTTCAAAAGCGGCAGCTATGAAGTAACCGACCGTGCCAAAGAAGTGCTGGGTAAAGTAGCCAAAGTATTGAATGCACAACCTGATATCGAATTCCAGGTAGAAGGGCATACCGATTCATTGCCTATCAAGAGTCCGGGCATACAGGACAACTGGGACCTGAGCGTAAAACGCGCCACTACCGTGGTTCGTATTTTACAGGACACTTACGGTTTGGATCCTAAACGCATGACTGCTGCCGGCCGCAGCCAGTATGTACCGATTGCTGACAATAGCACATCCGAAGGCCGTGCCGCCAACCGCAGAACCCGTATCGTAATTCTGCCGCAGCTTGACCAGTTCTTCAAACTGCTGGAGACCAAAAAATAATTACCAACCTGATTATATTTAATAGAAGAGCCGTCTGAATAAGACGGCTTTTTTGTTTCATGCAAAGAAGCAAAGTCATAAAGAAAGAATTTAGCCGCAGATTGTTAGGTCTAGAATCAATGTAATCTGCGAATCTGCGGCGGATGTATTTCTTCCGAACACCTTTTCCGCCATTGTTGGTCGGCGACCAACAATGGCCCAGGGACAGGATAGGATCAGCATAGGAGGTGCGTAGGAGCTGCATAGGAAGATGTGCGGATCTGTATCGGATGAGCATCGGATGAGACAGCGGTTTGACACGGGATATCTACGGGATATCTACGGGTCATTTACGGGACATCTATGGGTTATTTACGGGAGATCTACGGAACATCTACGGGATATCCGTAAGTAAGTGCGAACCGAATATGGTCTGCGTACACAAGCAAAAGCACCGGCTAGAGAACAGCGGCAACATAATTCGTGGATTTTGCGCCGATTGTTTGCGCTGTTGTTGGTGTTATCACCAACAATGGCGGAAGTTCCTACTGAAAGAGCAAAGCCGCAAAGAAAATCTTTGCGGCTTTGCTCTTTTTGCAAGTTTCCGTGAAACAAACCATTACTTCACACTCGCCCAGGCTTCCAGCACTTCTTCCGTATGGTTCTTGCTCACCGGCTTATCGATAATTTTAACAATTTTTCCGGTCTCATCGATCAGGAAAGTGGTTCGGGTGGTTCCCATATAGGTATGACCCATCATTTTTTTCTCGCCCCATAAATTGTATTTGTCTACAATTTTCTTGTCTGCGTCCGCCACCAGTGGAAAAGGCAGGTTGTTTTTCTGCTCAAATTTCTTGTGGCTTTTTACATCATCCACACTTACACCAATCACTTCATATCCTTT
Source organism: Bacteroidota bacterium (assembly GCA_040390405.1). Lineage (GTDB taxonomy): Bacteria > Bacteroidota > Bacteroidia > Chitinophagales > Chitinophagaceae > Sediminibacterium. The sequence goes on along the minus strand of JAZJYJ010000008.1, from coordinate 306,795 downwards.
TTTCTTTAATAAAGCATAATTGTCGCGCAGGTTACAGGCCTGTATGGTACAGGTGGGTGTATCGTCTTTGGGATAAAAATATAGGATCACTTTCTTGCCTTTGAAATCCGCTAGTGAAATAGGGTTGCCATTCTGGTCAACCGACTTAAAAACCGGTGCTTTACTGCCTTCTTTTAATACTGCCATGTTAATTTTTTACGTAATCAATTTGTAATGATAACGCTATTTGGCCTGTTTTACGCCTGTTTAGCTGTTTTCAGGTCAAAAAATAACAGATGCTTTGCTGCTACCGCCTTACATTTGCACAATTTATTTTTTAGCAACCATGCCCAGAGACCTTTCCATTAAATCCGTTCTGATTGTAGGCTCCGGCCCCATTATTATTGGCCAGGCCTGCGAATTTGACTATTCCGGCTCACAGGCCGCACGAAGCCTTCGCGAAGAAGGTATCAAAGTGATCCTGATTAACAGTAACCCGGCCACCATTATGACCGATCCCATGATGGCCGACAAAGTATACCTGTTACCCCTGACCGTTGAAAGTATTGAACAGATCCTGGATGAAAATCAGATCGACGCTGTTTTACCTACCATGGGTGGCCAGACAGCCCTGAATCTTTGTAAAGAAGCCGAGGAACTGGGTATTTGGGAAAAATACAAAGTGAGAATGATCGGGGTGGATGTGGCAGCCATCGATACTGCCGAAGACCGCGAAAAATTCCGTCAGCTGATGGTGAAGATCGGTATTGCAGTTGCTCCCAGCCGTGTGGCCAACAGCTTCCTGGAAGGAAAAGAATTTGCACAGGAAATCGGGTTCCCGCTCGTAATTCGTCCTTCGTTTACCCTGGGTGGAACCGGTGGGGGATTTGTTCATTCCAAAGACGACCTGGATGCCGCCCTCGAAAAAGGCCTCAAAGCATCTCCTATACATGAAGTACTCGTAGAAAAAGCCGTTCTGGGCTGGAAAGAGTTTGAACTGGAACTGCTGCGCGACCAGAACGATAATGTTGTTATCATCTGTACTGTTGAAAATGTGGACCCGATGGGGGTTCATACCGGCGATTCCATTACCGTGGCACCGGCCATGACACTCAGCGATACTTCTTTTCAGGATATGCGTAACAAAGCCATCCTGATGATGCGTTCGCTCGGCAATTTTGCAGGCGGCTGTAACGTGCAGTTTGCCCAGAATCCGGAAACGGAAGAACTGATCGCCGTTGAGATCAATCCACGTGTGAGCCGCTCTTCTGCCCTCGCTTCCAAAGCAACCGGTTACCCCATTGCCAAGATCGCGGCCAAACTGGCCATCGGTTATTCGCTGGATGAACTGAAGAACCAGATCACCAAAACCACATCGGCCTATTTTGAGCCCGCACTGGATTATGTGATTGTAAAAGTACCCCGTTGGAACTTCGATAAATTCAAAGGCGCCAACGATACCCTTGGTTTGCAGATGAAAAGCGTTGGTGAAGTAATGGCCATTGGCCGCAGCTTTACCGAAGCCATTCAGAAAGCCTGCCAGAGCTTAGAAAACGAAGCGATTGGTCTCGGTTATTATGGCAAGAGCCTGATGAAGAGTGAAGAGCTGGTCGAATACATCAAGACCCCGAAATGGGATCGTATTTTCCGTATCAAAGATGCGCTGATGCAGGGTTCTACCGTTAAATCCATTGCACAGGCTACAAGGATCGACCGCTGGTTTATTTACCAGATCCAGATCATCTGCAATATGGAAAAAGACATTGCGCAGTATTCCATCGACAATATTCCGGCCGACCTGCTGAAAGAAGCCAAAAAGAATGGTTTTGGTGATGCACAGATCGCCCGTATCCTGCACGGCGATTGTACCGATCAGCAGGTATACGATAAAAGAAAGTCGCTCGGTATTACCCGTGTATACAAAATGGTAGACACCTGCAGCGCCGAGTTCGAAGCCAAGACACCTTATTTTTATAGTACGTTTGAGGGATGATTACTAATTAGTAATTAATAATTAGTAGTTAGTAATTATATAGATAGTTGAGGCTGCTCTGTAAAAGCAGCCTTTCTTTTTGCAAATCATTATTAGCTAAAGTTTAATAACTTAATGCCGTTTTGTTTTTGTACCACACAAAGCAGCATTCTTTTTTTATTTTTACAGGTATTTGAAAGTTAGTAATGCCCTAATTACTAATTATTAATTACCAATTATTAATTATGCCCATGCTCCGCAACACCCAGGTATTTCAAACGGCAAACCCTTCCCGTTGGCAGCGTACAAAATGGGGTTTCCGTGTATTGGGAGTGATCTTTGCTTTGGCGGTAGTGGTCATTATTGTGGCATTGTCCAATATGGACAAGCCTGATATCCCACTGGAAGGCAAAGCCATTAAAAAAGTATTGACCGAGGACCAGCCCGCCTACCGCGCCAGCGAACTGGGTAAACAATACCGCGGCTTCCGTAAACTTATTGAAGACAGATGGGCCAAAGGAAAAGGTACCGGCCAGAACAATAGTGTGCTTGATCTGTCTACCTCTTCTCTCTTTAGCGACTCTGTTGGCATTCGGGCCGCTTTTTATGTGGCATGGGACGCACAGTCTTTCTTCTCCCTGCGAAAGAATATCTCCAAGATGAACCTGGTATTGCCCGAATGGTTCTTTATCGACCCCAATGCGGATACTTTGTTCAGCAGTATGGAAAAAGACAAACGTGCTTACGATCTCATCAAAGCATCCGGTGTAAAAGTGATGCCGATGCTGTCGAACAGCTTCAACTCCAAATTCAACGGAGCCGCGCTGCATCGTATTTTAAATAGTCCCGCCAAAACAGATCGTCTCATCAACGATGTGGTAAAACTGCTGAAACGATACAATTTCCAGGGCATCAATGTAGATTTTGAAGAACTGCAGGAAAGCAATAACGAAGTACTCGCCAATTTCGAAAAGAAACTCTACAATGTTTTACACAGTAATGGTTTTCTGGTTACACAAAACGTATCGCCCTACAACGAGGATTATAATTACAAGGAGTTGGCCAAATACAACGACTATATTTTTCTGATGGCTTATGACCAGCACTCAGAAAGTACCAAGCCTGGGCCGATATCAAGTCAGAAATGGATTCAGAATGCAGTAAACAATCTTGCTTCGCATATTTCGCCAGCCAAAATTGTATTGAATCTTGCCGCCTATGGTTACGACTGGAGTAAGGACACCACCACCAATCTCAGCTACCAGGAAGCACTGGCGCTGGCACGGGAAAGCGATGGGCATGTAGTGTTTGATAATGATACGTATAACCTCCATTACAAATACTACGATGGTGAGGATAAGATACACGATGTATATTTTACTGATGCCGGTACCAACTTCAATGCCATGCGCTTCGCAACCGAGTATGGCCTGGCCGGAACAGCCGTTTGGCGATTGGGTAGTGAGGATGACAGGCTCTGGCAGTTCTATCATCTCGCGCTTACCAAAGACGCTTTAAGTGATTTTGATTTCAATGGCGCTTTCAGCGATGTGGAGAGCATGGTCACTCCCGACTTTATTGGCGAAGGTGAGGTGCTGGATTTATTGGCCACACCAGCTGACGGGCATATCACTACCGAAATTGACAGGGTAGATATGCTGGTTGCTGAACAGACTTACGACAAACTTCCTTCTTCCTACGTTGTAAGAAAATATGGTAAACGCACAGATAAGAAGCTGGTGTTAACCTACGATGATGGTCCTGACCCATTGTACACACGTCAGATACTGGACACGCTTGCCAAATACAAAGTGCCCGCTACTTTTTTTGTAGTAGGCATTGAAGCGGAAAACAATATCCCGCTCGTTAAAAGAATTTTCCGCGAGGGGCATGAACTGGGTAACCACACATTCACACACCCTAACATGGCGGAGGTGAGCAAGAAACGCGCCTTGCTGGAAATTGATGCCACCCGTTTACTGATCGAATGTTTAACCGGCCGCAGCACCATCATGTTCCGCGCGCCTTTTAATGCGGATAGCGATCCGGAGAAAGCGGAAGAAATGGTGCCCGTTGCACTCAGCCGTACTCGCAATTACATTACGATTGGTGAAAGCATTGACCCCGAAGACTGGCAGAAAGCCGAACAACCCGACCTGAACGGCGACAGTATTTTTAACCGTGTAGTAAACATTTACAATTTTCATTTAAGCAATAACGACAGTGCCAATATCATCCTGCTGCACGATGCCGGTGGCGACAGAAGCGCCACGGTAGATGCTACCGGAAAGATTATTCGCTATTTCCAGGCTAAGGGCTATGAGTTTGTAACGGTTGCCAGCCTGCTGCACAAAAAACCGGAAGACATGATGCCACCGGTTGAAAAAGGAATGGGTTATGCCTTGCTCAACTTCAATTACATTATTGCCGAAGCGGGTTATGTACTTGGCCACTTCTTTTATGCCTTGTTCCTGGTATTCCTGATCCTGGGCGCGGTAAGGATTTTTATTCTTGGCTTCTTTGCCTTCCGGCAGAAAAGAAAAGAACGGCTGAGTAATAAGACCAGCTGGAATGAATACCCACCCGTATCCATCATTGTTCCCGCATTTAACGAAGAAGTGAATGCGGTAAGTTCGCTGCATAATTTATTGCGTTGCGATTATCCGCATTTCGATATCATATTTATAGATGATGGCAGTACTGATAACACTTACGAAAATGTAAAAGCCGTTTTTGAACATCATCCTAAAGTAAACGTGTTTACCAAATCCAATGGTGGCAAATCATCGGCGCTCAATTATGGTATTGCGCAAACCAACGCACCGTATGTGGTATGTATTGATGCCGATACCAAACTGGTGCCCGATGCGGTTCGTGAGCTAATGAAAAATTTTGCCGATGAAACCGTTGGTGCCGTTGCGGGTATTGTAAAAGTGGGCAACGAAGTAAACCTGCTTACCAAATGGCAAAGCATTGAATACACCGTAAGTCAGAATTTTGACCGCAAAGGATTTGCCTATACCAATTGTATTACTGTGGTACCCGGTGCCATTGGCGCCTTCAAAAAAACGGTAATAGAAGAAGTGGGCGCATTTACAACCGATACCCTGGCCGAAGATTGTGATCTCACCATCCGCATACTGCGCGCGGGCTACACTGTTGCCAATGAACCCAAAGCACTGGCTTTTACCGAAGCGCCCGAAACGCTCAGGATGTTCTTTAAACAGCGTCAGCGCTGGACTTTTGGTGTGATGCAGACTTTCTGGAAACACAAAGACGCGCTCTTCAATAACCGTTACAGATCGTTGGCATGGATCGCTTTACCCGATATCTTATTATTCAAATACATCATTCCTTTCTTCAGTCCTATTGGCGACCTGATCATGTTATTTGGTTTGTTTACCGAAAACCGTGGCAGGATTGGTATGTATTACCTCATATTCCTGGTATTTGATGCCCTGATCGCTGCGCTGGCATTCGCCTTCGAAAAAGAGCGTCCGTGGAAACTGGTATGGCTGATCCCGCAACGCCTGATCTACCGCTGGCTCATGATCATCGTTCTCTTCCGCTCTTATCGTCGCGCCATTAAAGGCGAATTACAACACTGGGGCGTATTGAAACGTACGGGCAATGTGAAAGAGGTTGACTGGGTGGGGAGTGAGGTATCGTGAGGCGTGAATCGTCAGGCCTGAGTAAAGCATTCCGCTTATTTTACAGTAATACATCAGAGAGAAACTAAAAATCTCACGAATCACGCTTCACGTCTCACGATTTCCTTTACTTTGCAGCACCAAACAAAGAATAATCCCACCGTATGAAACTGAAAGACATCCAGGTACTGAACGAAAAAGAAACCCGTGGCGGTTTTGGCGAAGGTATTTATGAAATAGGCAAAGAGAACGAGAACGTAGTGGTACTCACTGCCGACCTTGCCGGATCATTGAAACTTGGTCCCTTTATCAAAGATTTCCCTAACCGTTTTGTACAGGTAGGTATTGCCGAAGCCAATATGATCGGCATCGCTGCGGGTATGACCATTGGTGGTAAGATTCCTTACACCACCACATTCGCCAACTTCAGCACCGGCCGTGTATACGACCAGATCCGCCAGAGTGTAGCATATAGTGGTAAGAATGTAAAGATCTGTGCCTCTCACGCCGGCCTCACACTTGGTGAAGACGGTGCTACTCACCAAATACTCGAAGATATTGGCCTGATGAAAATGCTGCCTGGCATGACCGTAATTGTTCCCTGCGATTTTAACCAGACCAAAGCCGCAACAAAAGCCATCGCTTCTTACGAAGGACCGGTCTATCTGCGTTTTGGCCGTCCGAAATGGCCCAATTTTACCAAAGAAGACGGAAGCGATTTTGTAATTGGCAAGGCTCAACAATTAAGTGAAGGGACCGATATAAGCATCTTAGCCTGCGGTCATATGGTATGGAAAGCCATTGAAGCCGGAAGGATACTAGAAGAAAAAGGCATTAGCGTAGAGTTGATCAACATACATACCATTAAGCCTTTGGATGAAGCAGCTATCATCGCTTCTCTGAAAAAAACCAAATGCGCTGTAACCGTAGAAGAGCACAATGTGATTGGCGGATTAGGCGATGCTGTTGCACAGGTAGCTGCTAAACACATTCCCGTTCCTATTGAATACATTGGCACCCAAGACACATTCGGTGAAAGCGGAAAACCAACCGAACTCTTAACCAAGTACGGTTTGGACACACCGTTTATTGTTGCGGCTGCTGAGAAAGTGATGGGGAGGAAGTAACCGTCATTGCTTCTCCCACCGTTGGCGGGAGAAGCAATCTGTATTTCAAATACTCCGAGCCCCTTTATTGCAAAGGCCTTCTGAATTAAAGTTATCATGAGATTCGATGCACAGATTGCTTCGTTTCTCGCAATGACGTACCACCGCGGCCTCTCTGCCGCGGTTTCTTATTTCTCTTCGATCTTATTGAATCATTTTGTTTTGACAACTTTAATCTGAGTGAAAGCTATAAAAGCATTTACCTGCCTTATTAAGGAATCAAAAATAAAACCATGCAAGACATTACACCTGATTATTCCCTGATTCTATGGACGCTGTTTAGTTTAGCAGGCATAGGTATCATGGTCTTTGCATTGATACGGCTTCTTACAATACCCGGTATGGATACGATGATGAAAATACTATGGTTCGTTTTCATTGTTTTTATCCCACTGATAGGAGCACTTGCTTTTCTCCTGTATGGCAAACAATATGGCCGGATAAACCCAGACTCTCCGAGACAATAAAGCACTGTATTTCAATAAGAGAAACCCAGAGAGAAAGAGCAAAGGAGAACGACTCTTATCGCTCTTTTTCTCTTCACCTATTATTGAAACATTTACAGCTTATCCCCACAAATTGAATATCCCGTTTAATTTGTAAATTGATATTACAAAACCAGATGGCATGCAATACGATACAACCAAATACCAGGTCTACACATGGAAGCACCCGCTGATGCTCCACTGGATCATCAACCCCGGACTGGCCATTAATGAACTCGTATTCGGTCAGCGCGTGCCAAGGGTAACGCTGGCTGAAAAAAACGTTAAAGCATCACTTGCGGAAAAAACATTTATTCCCTGTCCGCATTGCGGCACCATTCATTCGAGTATGAAATGGACTTCGCAAAACAAAACCGCTTTTAAAAACTGGTTCGGGCTCTATTGCGATCATTGCGAAAAAACCATTCCCTGCCTGTATAACCTAACCAGCCTGGTAATACTCGGAATAACCGCACCCGTCTGGCTGCTCTTCAGAAAAAAGTGGAAAGCCGACTGGTTAAAAGTGCAGAAAGAAAAATTTGCCCAGCCCTTGTCGTTAACACCTCCCTCTTACAACTGGTTGAGAGAAGGTTTCAGCTTTGGTTTTTTTATGTTTATCATCCTAACCCTGCTTATTCCATTAATCGACGGCAGACCCATCACCCTTAAAGGCATGCTGATTGATTTGCCCATCTGGCTGATTGCTGGTTTAGTATACGGGCTTGTGATGAAAGTTTTTTTGGGTATGAAAAAAACAGAACAGCAACCTCAAACCTCAGCAACCTTCCGTGGCAAATAAAGTCTTTACGTAGCAGGGGGTTGTATTTTTACTTCGGCTGTCCTTTTTTGAGAATCTCATTTGATAGATAGGTGAATACTTATTGCATCACCCTAAATCAAAAACAATGGATCAGTTTATGTTGATCTTCCGCCACGAAGATGGCTCCAAGATCGCTTCTCCCGAACAAATGCAGGCATGGATGAAACAGACCATGGACTGGATCGGCGGCATTGCCGCGCAAAACAAATTCGTATCCGGTACCGGTCTTCCGTTTGATGACAGTCGCGTGGTATGGCACAACCATGTTGTAACCAATGGCCCTTTCGGCGATATCAAAGAAACCATTGGTGGCTACGTTATAGTAAAAGCCGAATCAGCGGATGAAGCAGTGGAGTTTGCCAAAGGTTCTCCCGTTTTACAGGGCGAAGGCAATAGCGTAGAAGTGCGCAGAATTGCCAAAGGAGATGGTGTTCATTAAACACACTACGCATATCCCATGAACCAGCCCGAACTGATACCCCACCTGTTCCGTACCGAATACAGTAAAATTGTTTCGGTACTGGGCAGGCTGCTGGGTATGCAGCATATTGATGTGGCGGAAGATATTGCCGCGGAAACCTTTTTAACCGCGATAGAAACCTGGCCCTATAAAGGCATACCCGCCAACCCCGCTGCATGGTTGTATACCGTTGCAAAGAATAAGGCAAAGAACCTGCTTACGCGAAACCATATTTTCAGGGAGAAAGTATTGCCCGGCATTCAGCAGGATGAATTCATATTGGCCGAAACAGAAATTGATCTTTCAGAACAAAACATCAGCGATAGCCAGTTGCAGATGTTGTTTGCGGTTTGCAATCCCATTATCAATGCCGAATCGCAGATAGGGCTGGCGTTGCGTATTCTCTGCGGTTTTGGTATTGATGAAATTGCCGATGCCTTGTTAAGCAACAAAGAAACCATCAGCAAACGGTTATCAAGAGCGAAAGAAAAATTACGGTCCGAAAAAATTGCCATTGCTTTTCCAGGTCCTTCCGGAATTCCTGAACGTTTAGGAACGGTATTGCAAACTTTATATTTATTGTTCAGTGAAGGCTATTATTCAGAAAGTAATCACACTGTAATACGCGAGGAACTTTGTGTGGAAGCCATGCGGCTTACGCATTTGCTACTGAGTAACGAAGCAACTAATCTGCCGCAAGTACAGGCATTGTTCTCGCTCATGTGTTTTCAATCATCACGTCTCGAAGCAAGGAAAACTGAAAGTGGTCAAATGATCTTATACCATGAACAGGATGAAACTTTATGGAACCAGGGTTTGATTACCAAAGGGGTTTATTACCTGCACGAAGCTTCGAAAGGAAATATCATTTCTCAATACCATATAGAAGCAAGTATCGCTTACTGGCATACGATCAAAGCAGATACTCCGCAAAAATGGGAATCCATCCTGCAACTCTATAACCAGTTATTACAGATCCAGTATTCCCCTATTGCCGCGCTGAACCGTACGTACGCATTCTCTAAAATACATGGCAAGCAGGCAGCTATTACAGAAGCAGAAAAATTAGCATTGGTTAACAATCATTTCTATTTCACTTTATTGGGAGAATTGTATATGGGTATTGACAATAGCAAATCCCATTCTCATCTTGAAAAAGCGTTGAACCTGGCAAAAACAAAGGGAGACAAACTTATCATTCAAAAAAAGCTTAGCCGTTGACGAACGCGCTGTGCAACTTCTGCCAACGCCGCGCCTATTCGGCAAAAAGAAGCTTATTCGCCCCAGGGACGCAAGGAACAAGGAGGTTTAACAGCGTTTTCTGCCGATTTTAAGATTTCTTTCTCAAAACTACGCATGAGATTTGACCATTGATTTGAACATCCATTCATTTATCAAATCTCCGATCATGAAAACAAGTTCTACCCTTAACAGATCCCTGGTTGTTTTTTCATTGGCAATACTTATCGTTGGTTCCCTATCCGCGCAGCGCGGAAGAAGCCGGTATGGGTATAATAGCTGGCGCTATTATCCTGCCCGTGGGCAAGTATTTGTACACTTACCCGGACCATCCATTTCATTGCAGTTTGGCGGCAACCCTTTTTATTATTCAGGTGGTTTGTTTTACCGTCCTTATGGTAGTTATTATTCCATTGCTCCGGCCCCCATCGGCATTCATGTTAATATATTACCGCGTGGATACTGGTCTTTACGCTGGGGCGGCTATCCTTACTATTATTATAACGGTATTTTTTACCGCCAGAGCAACAATGCCTATGAAGTGGTGCAGGCACCTGTTGGCGCCGAGGTTCCTGCCATTCCGAGAGATGCGCAACCGGTGGTGATTGATGGAGAAAAATACTATGAGTACAACGGTACCTATTTCAAAGATTATATCAAACCCAATGGTGAATTATGGTATACGGTGGAAGGAAAACATGGAGTACTGAATACCGACAGAAATCCGGCTCCGGCAATCAATACTCAGCCCGCTGCACCAGCAACGGCACAACCTGCGATTGGCGATGTGGTAGATAAGCTTCCCAATGACTGCCGCACGGTTGTGATCAATGGAATAAAATATTTCGTTACCCCTGCCAATGTTTATTATGAAGAAGTAGTGGACGGGAAACAAGTGAGGTATAAGGTAGCGGGGAAGTAATTGGAGAATTTTGGGATTGGGAAATTTTGGAATTGTGTCAAGTAATCTGCGACTGATGCAATTTTAAAATTTCCCAATTGGCCTTCCAAAATTCACTACGGCGCCAATCTCTCAATACGCCAATGCCCGTTTCCTTCGAGTATGTATTTAATCCTGTCGTGCAGGCGGTTGCTGCGGCCCTGCCAGAATTCGATGCTGACCGGTTTTACCAGGTAACCACCCCAATGTTCGGGACGGGGAATATTTCCGTCTGCGAATTTATTTTCCAGTTCAGCCGCATTTTTTTCGATCACTTCCCTTCCCGCAATTACGTTGCTTTGCGGTGAGGCCCATGCACCAATACGGCTGCCGGCCGGACGCGATTGAAAATAGGCTTCACTTTCCGCGGCAGGTACTTTCTCTACCAGGCCCTCAATACGAACCTGCCGCTCCAGTTCTTTCCAGAAGAAAACCAATGAAGCGCGTGGATTCTGTTCTAGTTCTCTTCCTTTATGGCTTTCGTAATTGGTAAAGAAAATAAAGCCGCGCTGGTCGTAATCTTTCAGTAAAACAATTCTTGCCGAGGGTAATCCATGCAATGTGGCGGTGGCCAGTGTCATGGCATTTACTTCTTCTATTTCGCTTTTCACCGCATCATCCCACCAGCGGGTAAACTGGTCGATGGCGTTGGCGGCCACATCCGCTTCGTTCAGCGAGAGCATTTTATAATCGGTCCGTATATCGGCAATGGAACGGTTCATTCTCTTTCATTTAAGGATACAAAGGTAAAGGAGTATAGCAGCAATCAGCATGATAAAAATCAGTTCTATCCTTCATCACGTATATAAAACAGAAAGCCAAAAACGATTGTTTTGGCTTTCTTTTCTAAGGGTTATTAGCGCTTCTATTCAGTAATAACTATTTCGTTCTTTTTATGTTTTCCTGAGATAAAGGTATATACGGCCGGAATAACAAACAGGGTCAGGATCAGCGAGAACATGATACCACCCACTACAACGATCCCCAAAGGAATACGGCTGGTGGAAGCGGCACCCAGGCTTAACGCGATGGGCAGCGCACCCAGGGATGTAGCCAGGCTGGTCATTAAGATCGGGCGCAATCTTTGCGCTGCGGCTTCTATCACAGCTTCCCGTTTAGCCAGGCCGAATTTGCGTTTCTGGTTGGCAAACTCCACGATCAGGATACCATTCTTGGTAACCAGGCCGATCAGCATGATCATCCCGATCTCAGAAAAGATATTCAGTGTTTGATTAAAAATATACAAACTCAATAAGGCACCGGCCAGGGCCAATGGTACCGTAAACATGATGATAAACGGATCAAGGAAACTTTCAAACTGCCCGGCCAATACCAGGTAGATCAATAGCAGGGCCAGGCCAAATGCAAAAACAATATTGGATGAACTTTCTGAGTAATCCCTTGAAGGACCGTTCAGACCGGTCTGGTAGGTTTCATCCAATAAACGGTTGCCGATAGCCTGCATGGCTTTGATTCCGTCGCCAATGGTTTTTCCTTCTGCAAGAGAAGCCGATATGGTTGCCGCTTTGTAACGGTTAAAGTGATAGATAGTGGCCGGGTTGGTGCTTTCTTCTATATGCACAACCGCATCGAGCGGAATATTTTCTCCATCCTTGTTTCGTACATACAGGCCACGGATATCATTCGGGTTATTCCTTTTATCTCTTTCTACCTGTGCAATTACCTGGTATTGAAAACCATTCATGATAAAATAAGCCAGCCTTCCACCGCTGAATGCGGATTGTATGGTTGCAATTACATCAGAGGTAGATAAGCCAAGGTCTTTTACTTTCATCCGGTCTACCGTTAGCTGCACTTCGGGTTTATTAAATCGCAGGTTCACATCTACATTCGAAAATGTTTTATCCTTCCTGGCTTCGTCGAGAAATTTGGGAATGATCGCTTTCAGTTTACTCAGGTCCTGGTTTTCCAGGATGAACTGCACAGGCAAGGCACCACGTGAGCCAGAACCTACCGCAATGGTTTGGTCCTGCACAGCAAAGATCCTCGCGTCATTGAACCGTCCCATTTTCTTTTGCAGCTCATTGGCGATCTCGTTCTGGCTTCGTTTACGCAGGCTGGGATCAACCAGTGCAAGTCTTGGCGCAGAAGAGTTGGTCGAACCTCCCGGACCAAAACCACCGGGTGTTCTGGCTTGTACAAAATCTCTTTCGGGAACAGAGTCGATCAGGAAATCAGCGATCCTGTCTGTAAACTGCTGCATATAATTATAGCTGGTACCTTCTGCGGCTGTTACCGTAAAACGGATACTGCTTTTATCTTCCAACGGTGCAATTTCACTTTTTAAAGATCCCAGCACCCAGTAGATCAATACACCGCAGGTCAATACGATCAACCAGGCGGTCCAGCGTATTTTCATGAACCCGGTCAGTAATCTTTTGTACCCGCTTTCCATGCCGGCGAAAAAAGGTTCCGTCTTTTTATAGAACCAGCCTTCGTGCGCATTTTTAGTATTCAGGTATACGTTCAGCACTGGTGTAATGGTAAGTGATACAAAAGCGGATATCAGTACCGCCGCCGCCAGTGTTACACCAAATTCGCGGAACAGTCGTCCCACAAAACCTTCCAGGAAGATCACGGGCAGGAATACTACCGCAAGTGTGATAGAAGTGGAAATTACCGCAAAGAAAATTTCTTTACTTCCCTCTAACGCCGCTTTGTGAATGGGCAACCCTTCTTCCATTTTCCGAAAAATATTTTCCGTTACAACAATCCCATCATCCACCACCAATCCGGTTGCCAGTACAATACCTAAGAGGGTAAGTATGTTAACAGAGAAGCCGGCAATATACATGATAAAGAAAGTAGCTATCAGCGATATCGGAATATCGATCAATGGCCGCAGGGCAATAAGCCAGTTACGGAAGAAAAGGAAGATCACCAATACCACCAGGCTGAAGGAGATGAGCAAGGTTTCTTTTACTTCGGCCAGTGATTTACGGATATTGATCGTATTGTCCAGGATCACCCGCATTTGAATATCCGACTTGTTGGATTTGATGATCTGCTGCAATCTTTTATCGAACTCATCCGCGATCTCAATATTATTGGCGCCGGGCTGTGGAATAATCGCCAGTCCAACCGCATTTACGCCATTTACTTTCCATGTTTGCTCCAGCTGCTCAGGACCCAGTTCTATTTTAGCAACATCTCCCAAACGGATAATACCGGTTTCATCTTCTTTGATGATCAGGTTATTGAAGTCGTTCTCACTTTTCAATCTTCCCAATGCGCGGATGATGAGTTCGGTATTGTTACCATAGATCTTACCGGGTGGCAGTTCAATGTTTTCTGTATTGATCGCAGTCCGGATATCTGTGAATGCGATATTATGTGCATTCATCCTGTCCGGATCAAGCCAGATGCGCATGGCATATCTTTTCTGCCCGAAAATGTTTACGGAACTTACATCTTTAATGGTTTGTAATTGCTGCTGTAAAACATTCTCCGCATAATCGCTCAGTTCGAGCAGGCTCTTGGTCTGGCTTTGTACAGAAAGTACCAGGATAAAATCGCTGTTCGCATCCGCTTTCGAAACGATGGGCGGAGCATCAATATCCTGTGGTAAACTTCTTTGTGCCTGTCCTACTTTATCACGCACATCGCTGGCAGCCGCTTCGAGATCAACACCCAGGTTAAACTCAACGGTAATATTACTGCTGCCAAGGTTACTGGAAGAAGAAATGGTTCGGATACCCGGTATGCCATTCACCTGTTTTTCCAATGGCTCGGTAATCTGGCTTTCAATGATATCGGCATTGGCACCGGTATAACTGGTGCTTATGGTAATGATTGGCGGATCGATCGCGGGATAATCCCTTACAGCCAAAAAAGTAAAGCCGACCACCCCAAACAAAATGATCAACAGGTTCATCACTGTTGCCAATACGGGCCGCTTCAACGATAGTTCGGAAATATTCATAACTGTCTGACTGTTCTATTTTGAGGGATATTCGAATGGATTGCTGTTACTGCGCTACCAGATCCATGGTTTTTACTTTCCGGATTTTAAGAACGGATTTGGGACGGGCAAACAATAATCCTGTTACCACAACGGTATCTCCTTCCTTAACTCCTTTTACCACTTCTATATTATTGGCCTGTCTTACGCCGGTTTCTACATTGACAAAAGAAGCTTTCCCATCTTTTACCAGCACAATCTGTTTGTTCTTATCATCCGGAATAATGGAATTGGTTGGGATGAGAATACTTTTGGCTTCTTTGCTGGATCCGATATACACTTTCACGTATGCACCGGGGTTTACTTTGCCTTCGTTCAGCAATGCCCTTACTTTCAGGTTGCGGGTAGCCTGGTTTACCTGGGGCTCTGTAGCAATAATAGTGGCTTTGCTTCTTTTTGTAGCAGCCGCATCTACCTGTACTTCTATCGTATTTCCTTTTTTGATCATTTTGCTGTATTCTTCAGGGATCACAAAATCGATCCGGATCTTATCCAGCTGCTGCATTGTGGCAACTACAATAGTGGGTGAAAGATAGGCGCCCAGACTTACCTGCCTCAAGCCAATCACACCGGTAAAAGGCGCTTTTAAAACCGTTTTATCGATCAGCGACTGGGTATATACCAGGTCTGCCTTATATCCGTTTACGGCATTAAGCGCCACATCATAATCAGATTGATTAACGCCATTTACAGCCAGTAATTTATGGAGGCGCTCTTCCGTTTTTTGAGCAAGGTCAAGTGCAACTCTGGTTTTCACAAGCTGGGCCTGCAGGTCCGCATCGTTGATACGGGCAATTACCGTACCCTGCTGCACTTTGGTTCCTTCGGGTACATTAAGATAGGTAAGGCGTCCACTTACCTCAGGATGAAGTTCTACATACTCGTTGGCAACTACGCTTCCATTGGCTTCAATAACATTACTGATGGTTTGTGGACTGGCCACAATCACATCAACAGATACTGGCTGCGCAGCATTGTTCTGTTTGGGTGCTTCCTGTTTGCTTTTACAGGCTACTACTAAAAATAAAGCAAGAGGAAAAAGGTAAGAACGTTTCAAAGGCTGAAGATTTAAAGGCCGATAAAGATAAAAACAATTCATATCTGAATGCAGTTTATCTATGAATGGTTAAGCAGCCAAAATAATCCGGCTGAATCAGTGAAATGACCGGTTTGCTGTGTAAATTCATGAGGAGAATCCTTCCGTTACAGATTGTTGCCATTTATCTCATTGCCCTATGTACCTGCTAACACAAAACCATCCCCAAAAAAGAGCCTTTATTACAGGTGCCGCATCGGGGCTGGGCAAGGCGCTTGCCACCGAACTGGCAGCCGATGGCTGGATCATTGGCATGGCCGATATCAATGAAAAAGAACTAAAGGCAGCCGCAGCTGATATTGCGGCCCATGGCGGCAAGCCATTAACTTTTGGATTGGATGTTGCTGATAAAGATCAATACAAAACCGTAGCTGAATCTTTTCTTGCCCGGGCCGGCGGAATAGACCTCCTGTTCAACAATGCGGGTGTAGGCGATGGCAGCGCTTTTGAGGAATACAGTCTTGAAAATTACGAATGGATGGTAGGCATCAACCAGATGGGTGTGGTGTATGGTTGTTATTATTTTATTCCGGCCATGAAGAAGCAGCGTTCGGGTCATATCCTTAATACGGCCAGTGCCGCTGCCATCAGCTGTGCCCCAACCATGGGCGCTTACAATATGACCAAGGCCGCCGTAGTAGCCATCAGCGAAACCCTGTATGGCGAACTGATGGATCATAACATACAGGTATCCTGCATACAGCCCACTTATTTCAGAACCAATGTAATTCAGTATGCCAGGGGTGGCGATATTGTAAAAAAAGCCACCCAGCTGTTCATTGATAAATCCGGACTGGAGGCAGATACCGTGGCCAAAGAAATATTGAACCGTGCGGGTAAAAAAGAACTCTACATCATTCTGCCGGAAGATGCGCGGAAGATGTGGTTCTTCAAACGCCTCGCACCTACCTGGTTCCGTAAAAAAATGAAAGAGCAGTTTATGTATGCGATGAGTAAAGTGATAAGAAGATCATCATAGTAGTTTAACCGCAAAGGCACGAGGGCGCGAAGAGACGCGAAGCTTTTCTTGCGAAACATGGCGCCCTGGCGTCTTGGCGGTAAAGAAAAAAATATGACAGCAAACCAATTATTCAGTCTCGAAGGAAAAGTGGCGCTCATTACCGGCGCCAGCAAAGGCATCGGCGAAGCCATTGCCCGTTTGTATGCATCCTGTGGCGCCAAAGTAGTTATCAATTCGCGCAAACAGGAAGAGCTCGACAAAGTAGCCGCCAGCATTCGTACCGATGGCGGTATTTGCACAGGCATTGCCGCTAACGCGGGAGAGATTACAGGCTGTAACATACTGGTTAAAGAAACGGTGAGCCTATATGGCGGTATTGATATCCTCGTAAACAACGCGGCATCCAACCCTGTTTACGGACCGGTAGTGCAATGCGAGGAATGGGCTTTTGATAAGATCATGAACGTAAATCTGAAAGCGCCTTTTGAACTGGGTAAACTCGTATACCCAATTATGAAAGAAAGAGGCGGCGGTAGTGTAATCAATATCAGTTCCGTTGCAGGACTTACACCCGATCCGGGTCTTGGCATGTATTCTGTTTCCAAAGCCGCATTGAATATGCTTACCAAGGTAACCGCGAAGGAATGGGGTGCGGACCATATCCGTGTAAATGCCATTTGCCCGGGACTCATCAAAACAAAATTTTCCGAAGCGCTTTGGCAGAATGAAAAATGGATGAGCCATTTTGTAAAGCAATTACCCATTGCCCACATGGGAACGGCAGAGGAGATTGCAGCACTCGCTTTGTTTCTTGCATCAGATGCCTCGGGTTATTGCACGGGTGCTTTGTTTACGGCGGATGGAGGAATAACGATTTAAATTATTTCAATAAGAGGATAAGAGAAAAAGAGTTTACCCTCTTATTGAAAAAAGATTACTTAACTGAATGATATGGAATCTGTTTTTGCTACTGAAAAATTAAAAACGCTCCTCCCAAAAGTGCATGCATTTGTGAAGGAAGAATTATTACCCCTGGAGAAAGAGCATACTACACGCCCTTTCAAACAAACGGAAAAAATACTGGCTGAGAAAAGAGAAAAAGTAAAAGCACTGGGTTTATGGAACCTCCATTTACCAAAAGAAGAAGGCGGACAAGGGCTAACGCTTTGCGAGTTCGCACAAGTGAGCGAGGCATTATCGCTCGCTCCTTATTACGGGCAGTATACATTCAATTGCCAGCCACCAGACATCGGCAATACGGAACTTATCAGCCGGTTTGCATCCGCATCCATCAAGGAACAATTTCTACCACCCTTACTCGAAGGAAAGATCCGCAGTTGTTTTTCAATGACGGAGCCGGAGTTTGCGGGCTCCAATCCAACACGGCTGGCCACTACCGCTGTGCGGGAAGGAAATGAGTATGTGATCAATGGTCACAAATGGTTTACCTCTTCTGCAGATGGTGCCGCGTTTGCGGTAGTAATGGCCGTAACCCATCCAACTGCCAAGCCACACGAACGTGCCAGTATGATCATTGTTCCAACAGATACACCGGGCTTTACGCTGGTTCGCAATATTCCTGTTTTTGGCGAAGCGGGCGAGGGTTGGGCCAGTCATGCAGAGATCAATTATATCAACTGCCGCGTACCCCTATCCAATTTAATTGGCGAAGAAGGCATGGGTTTTCGATTGGCGCAGGAACGCCTTGGGCCTGGCCGCATTCATCACTGTATGCGATGGATCGGCATTGCCGAAAAAGCATTTGATCTTATGTGCCAGAGAGCTGCTACGCGCGAACTGGAAGAAGGTGTAATGCTGGGAGAGAAACAATTTATACAGGGTTTTATTGCAGAGAGTCGTGTAGAAATTGATGCCGCACGTTTACTGGTATTGCGAACCGCCTATAATATTGACCAGGTTGGTGCAAAAGCCGTGCGCGATGAAATATCGGGTATTAAATTCTATGTGGCCAATATGGTATTGAAAGTCCTCGACAAAGCCATACAGGTTCATGGTGGTATGGGATTAACCGATGAAACCATGCTGGCCAGCTTATACCAGCACGAGCGGGGCGCCCGCATCTGGGATGGGGCCGATGAAGTGCATAAACAAAGCTTAGCATTGAGTATTCTGAAGAAGTATGGTTTGGATATCAAGCGGAAAAAATAAATATCATTTCTCTGTGAACCTCTGTAACTCAGTATCTCTGTGTTGAAAAAAAACTGAATATTTTTCAACACAGAGATACTGAGTTAGGGAGTTACACAGAGAGTTGTTCTTATTTAAAAAAGGATCAGAATGAATCAAGAAAACAATTCACTCAAACCGCAGAAACCGGAGCCGTTCGATCTGGTAAGCCTTAATCAATATCTCTCAAAAAATACGGAGCAAGTAGATCCTGTTATAGCTGTTACCCGTTTTACCGGCGGCTATTCTAATCTTACTTACCTGCTGCAAACAGTAAATAAAGAATATGTTTTGCGTATGCCACCGCATGGCGCCAATATCATATCGGCACACGATATGGGGCGGGAGTTTAAAGTATTGTCTCTGTTAAAACCGCATTACGCAAAAATGCCCACGCCTATTATATACTGCGATGACCCTGCTGTTATCGGTTCCTCATTTTATGTGATGGAAAAAATGTCCGGTACTATTCTCCGTGCTGGCAATGCACCCAAAATGAATATTGCTTCAGAAACCTTTCATTCACTTTCCGAAAAACTCGTCAACAACCTGGTAACACTTCATGCGCTGGACATCAACCATACCGGTCTTTCAGAATTAGGTAAGCCTGATGGTTATGTACAAAGACAGGTTGCTGGATGGATCAAAAGATATTATGCAGCCGAAACGGATAAGATCCCATCCATGGATGCTGTGGCCGGATGGATTGAGCAGAACCAGCCCGTTTCACAGGCGCCAGTTTTTCTGCACAATGATTACAAATATGATAACGTGTTGCTCGACCCGGATGATCTTACTGAAATCATTGGTGTACTGGACTGGGAAATGGCTACCATTGGTGATCCGCTAATGGACCTGGGCGCAGTACTCGCCTATTGGTTTGAAGCAGGTGATGAAGATGTGTTCAAACATTATAACCTTACCTGGTTGCCAGGAAATTTCACACGAAAAGAGTTGGCTGCTTATTACGCCCAAAAAAGTGGCCGCGATCTCTCGCACATTTCTTTCTATTATGTATTTGGCCTGTTTAAAAATGCCGTGATCGCACAGCAGATCTATCATCGTTGGAAACAGGGCCATAGTAACGATGCACGGTTTGGGGCGCTGCTTCCTATGATACAATTACTTGGACAAAAAGCTGCCGCTGCCATTGATAACCCTGTTGTGTAGATAGATTTCCTCTGTGCAGCTCAGTGTCCTCTGTATCTCTGTGTTGAAAAAATACCGGGTATTTTTCAACACAGAGATACGGAGATTGGGAGTTACACAGAGGCTATTTAATGCTTAGTATCGGGATTTAATTCCCCCCTATTCCTCTCTTTTCCTAAGCGCACCCTTCCGGTTCCTGGCGGCTTTGTACTGTTCAAAGCTTTGCTGGATATAGTACCCAAGTTCAAGATCATTCAGCAATCTTACCACTTCGGCTTCGGGGCGGTAACGTACCATAAATGTATCCAGTTCGGGCGACTGCAGTTTGGTGATCTTACGCACGAATTGTTTGCTGAAACGGCTGTTCACATATTTCTCCGATTCTTCTTCCAGCAATCTTTTTTGCAGGGTAAGGATGCTCCTGTTGTGTTTTGTTCTGAACAGGTTAATGATCTCGTCCAGGTCAAACCCAACCGTTAAGCCGCCGGGGTTATAACTGGGGCTGCTACTGCTTAAACGAAGACCCGGTTTTTTGAAATTGAATACTTTGGCGTAGTCTTTCCGGTTCTGGAGCGAATCGAGTTTGTAGTAACTGTTTCTCACTTTCACATCCGGCAGTTCAAAGGAGCGGACATGGATCATCACATTGAAATTATCCAGGTTGGATATCGTATCCACGGGATATTTCATCGTGGTTTTCCCGATCATTGAAAACCAGATAGAATCTTTGGGAGGAACGGAAAGTGTATAGCGTCCCAGTGAATCCGTCACCGTGCCGCGACCTGAAGTGCTCATTACCCCCACCGCTTCCAATGGCCTGCGTGCAGAAATATCATATACCGTACCACTGATGGTTACAAAGCGCTGGGCATTCAGTTTTGGCAGCAGGCATACCGAAACGATCAGCAGCAACAAAGAAACAGTGGGTAGCCTTTTTCTCAAATCCATGATTTAGGTTGTAATATTAAAGCAGGCATGGCAGAGTACAAGGGATAAGGCAGGAATTAACTAGGCTTTTGCAGAGTTGGATTATAGACCATGATCCATGGTCTATAAACTAAAACTTCGTATCAATAATATACGGCAGCATCGTGCGCCAGGTGGGCCAGTCATGTGCAATATCGGTTCCCCATACGTCCAGGTCGTACCAGATGCCTTTGTTATACAGTACCCCGGCAAATCGTTTGGATGCTTCCGGGTCTTCATGCGAACCGCTTCCGGTGTAAATATGTATATGTTTACTGGCCCTGATCTTTTCGAGATACCAGTGATCGGTCAGGTTGGGCAGGTAGTGTTCCGGGCTGTTATAATATACCTGGTCATCAAAAAAGCCCTTGGTGTATTCCGTGAGATTGTACACCCCGCTCATGCTGATGGCGCCATTGATGATATCAGGCCGTTTCAGAAAAAGATTCATGGCATGCAACGCACCAAAAGAAGCCCCGCAAGTATAGATCATGGTCTCCTGGCTGCTGGCATTTCGAATAAAAGGAACCACTTCATTGAACACGTATTCATTAAACTGGTTATGTCGGATGGCTTTGTGTTCGGACACCATTTCCGTATTCATCCAGCTTTCTTTGTTCATGCTGTCGATGCTGAACACACGAATTTTTCCGGAATTGATGAACGGGGCCAGGGCATCTATCAACTGAAATCTTTCATACTCCAGGTAATCCGCCGCCGCCGTAGGTATCAGCAATAAAGCAAACCCATAATGTCCATAAGAGACAATGGGCATTTCTTTACCCAATGCCGGACTATACCAGGAAGTGAGTTCTCTGTTCATGTACAGCTATTTTGGAATTGGGAAATCGGGAAATTGGGAAATTGACAGTAATCCATGAACCAATAAATTGTTCCGGCTCCAAAATTTCACAATTCCAAAATTTCAAAATTTAGTCAATACAATTCTTCTTGATCTCTTTCCACAGATCCCTGTAACACTGCGCCGCGTAGCTGCTGGCAGCAAAGGTTTCCAGTGGCGCTTCGTTGATACCCATTTTTTCTACATCGCTTAAATAAGGGATATAGCTTTTGAGGAAGAATTTGTCTTTGTAGAAACTGTTCATTACTTCGTGATGCAGGTTTTTACGGTGATCTACCATGCTGAAGAAGCATTTCAGTTTGGAAAGATCAAGTTCATTCTCCTTAAAATAAGCCGCCACGGTTTCATAGGAACGGATGGATAAGGTTGTGGGAATATTGGGCATCAATATCCAGTCTGCACCGAAGAAAATAGCATCATGCAGAATAGATATCCCCGGCGGGCAATCCAGTATTACGATATCGTAGTCTTTTTTCAATCCGGACAGCAGGGAAGAGATTTTCCGCTTGGATTGTTTCATCTCACTCAGCAATACATCCGCATGACGGGCAGAAAGGTCTGCAGGAATAATGTCCAGGTTTTCGTAAGCGGAATTTTGAACCGCATCCAGCAGGTCCATCTCGCTGTTCAGCAGTTTCCGCGACTCGTTTTTAGTAGAAGCGGCAGCACCAAGATAAAAGGAAGAGGAGCCCTGGGGGTCCATATCCCATATCAATGTTTTATAGCCTTCTTTGGCAGCTAAATACGCCAGGTTAATAGTGGCTGCGGTTTTACCTACACCACCTTTGAGATTGTAAAGTGCTAGTGTGACCATACTCTAATATACGGATTTCCTTAATTACGCAAGCGTTTGGGGGATTTAGGTTATTTGTTTAGCGAAGATTTCACGCAAAGGCGCCAAGAAAGCAAAGATGCAAAGGGAACTCTCCCTTGCCTTTGCTTTCTTGGCGCCTTTGCGTGAGACCATGGCCTGTTCAGATAAACCAGCCTAATACCAAACAACCGAGTACAATAAACGGCGCAGGTATTTTATTACTGCTGAGAAGGAGAAAGGTAACCAGAACGATCAGCAGGTCCCAGAAGCCGATGGCTTTGGCATCGATCAGCGAACTGAGGAATGTGTCTTTGATGAGGTAGCAGGTGGCACCGGCCATAATACCTACCACCGCTGCATTAATACCTTCCAGTGACCGGTAAATGACCGCATATTTTTTAAGGTTATGCCAGACCGGAAAAAAAAACAGGACCAATAAGGCGCTTGGTAAAAAAATGGCAATGGCCCCGATCACACAGCCCAGCAATTGCATAGCCGGACCCTGGTCTCGCAGTACCATGCCGCCCGTAAAAGCGCCTATGGAAAATACCGGGCCGGGTATGGCACGAACCATTCCTGAGCCGGTTAAAAAATCTTCCCGTGTCATCCGCAACACCTCTCTTTTGGTTTCCAGTACACGTTTGGTTTCAGGGCGGGTTACATACTGTTCGTACATCAGCGGGATCAGTACATCGCCTCCGCCAAATACCAGGCTTCCGAAACGATAGGCATTCTCGAACAGGTTGATGGGCTTTCTGTTTTGCCAGTTATTGCGGCTGGCTGTTTCGGAAAAATAACCCGCCAGGCCAAACAGCGCGAAGAAGATGAGAATATTACCCCATTTTATTTTTTTTGGCAGTGTTCCTTTTTGGGGAATCCGTTTATCACTAAAGTTGGTGGCAATACCCGCCGCCACGATCAGTACCGGGAAAATCCAGGGCGTTTTAAATGCAAGAAAAGTAGCAATCGTTGCCACGATCATGATCACACGTGTAATGGTATTGTGAACCGCTACACCAAAAATGCGAAAAGTGGAATAGGCAATAAACCCGATGGCCATAGGACGTACGAATTTGAACACGCCAACTTTCAGTCCCATATCGTCCATATAATCCAGCAGGAAAGAAATACCTCCCATTAAGGTACAGGCAGGAAGTATCCAGATCAGCAGGGTAAGAACGGCCAGTGGTATCCCGCCTCTTTTATACCCGATCAGTGTAAGTGTTTGCGTAGAAGATGCCCCCGGAAGCAACTGGCAGAACCCATTGTATTCGATCAGTTCTTCTTCCGTTACATCGCGGCGTTGCTGTACAAAGGTTTTCAGCATCATACCCATATGTCCCTGAGGTCCGCCAAAAGCAGTAATGCTGTGCCAGAACACAGCCCGCAGAAAAGGCATATGGCGTGTTAAAACCATTACGGGGAGATGGGTTTAGAATAAAATACCTGCGCCTCGGTTAAGCAGGATTCATTGGATCAGATCGGAATTTACATCGTATTCCTTTCTGTCCAATGAATCCTTTGTATCAATTTCAAAATCGTGGTAGGATTATTTCTTGAGTCCTATCTCGCGCAAGCGTTCATCCAGGTATTCTCCCGCTGTAGCATCCGGATAAGCTTTTGGATGCGATACATCGATACAGCTATCCAGGCAAGCCAGGCTCATTTCGCTTCTGGGGTGTAAAAAGAACGGCATGGAAAAACGGCTGGTATGCCAGAGTTCCCTTGGCGGGTTTACTACACGGTGCGTAGTACTGCGCAGTTTGTTATTGGTTAGTCTTTGCAGCATATCGCCCACATTCACCACGATCTGTTCCGGTAAGGAAGTTACATTTACCCAATCGCCCTGTTTGGTCAGAATCTGCAAACCATCCGCGGAAGCGCCTACCAATAAAGTAATGAGGTTAATGTCTTCGTGCTGTTCGGCCCTGATGGCACTTTTCGGCTCATTGGTAATGGGCGGATAGTGAATACAGCGCAGAATGGAATTGCCATTGTATACGTACCTGTCAAAATAATGTTCATCCAGTTTCAGGTAAATGGCAATGGCTTGTAAAAGCGCTTTTCCGCTTTTTTCAAAATTGCGGTAAGCATCGAACAGGGTTTTGTTGAAAGGACCGATCTGGTCTACCGAAACGTTATCGGGGTATTCAGATTGAATAGGGTCATTGTCTTCAACGGTTTGTCCGTATTGAAAAAACTCTTTCAGATCCGGAGCTTCGCTGCCCTTGGCATGTTCGCGGCCAAAACTGGTATATCCGCGTTGGCCGGCAAGGCCGCTGATCTCGTAGTTTAATTTTTTTTCAAGGGGGAGCGAAAAGAATTGCTGCACATATTCGTATTGATGGGCAATCAGTTCATCGGGTACACCATGATTTTTCACGGCAACAAAACCCACTTCTTCATAAGCTTTACCGAGCGACTCTACAAAAGCCGCTTTGCGTTTTACATCGCCGCTGAGAAAATCGGCCAGGTCAACAACTGGAATAGACATAGTCGTTAGATTTAAAAGTGAATAATCAGATCTGTCAAAATCCGTCTGGAAAAATACAAAACTACCCGCAAACAGACGGTAATTGTAGATAAGAAAGCCTGGGGCCTGTTTTTTATCAACCATAAAAGGCATAAAAAAGGTTCCGCCTTAAGCGGAACCCATATAAATACCCCCAATTGAACCCTTATTTACTGCTTTGTAAAGCGAACAGATTTGATGAACGTATCCCCGCTGAAAGCATTGAGTACATAGCGGCCGCTATGCAGGTCGGTCATATTCAGTTCCAGTTGTTGTTTGCCCTCGTTGATATTGGCCACCACAGTTTTGGCAATATGCCCGTCGATATCCAGCACTTTCAGGATCAGCCGACCGGCTCTCTCCGCCATTACGGTTAAATAACTTAGTTCTTCTACCAGTCCGGGTTGTACGCTTTGGATATACATGGTGATCTGTTTCCTGTTGATAAATGATTTCGCGAACCGGGGTTATAATATGACAATTGTACTTTCACTATCGCTGCTCAAATATCACAAGTATGGTGCCAAAAAAAGAACCGTTTGGCCAGAAACGGGGTTTTTCCCGTATGCTTACCGGGATTTTATCCCTGGTCTGAAAGCCAATATCATTGAGTTAGGAAAAGGGTTGAAGTCTGGAGACTGGAGTAAGGGTTATTACAATAACAGGTAACCGAAAACTACAAGACACCAACTCCAGTCTCCAGACTTCTAACTTAAAAGCATGGCCGAAGGCCGGTGCAAGTGAGGGATCATTTTATAATCCAGTACCCGGACCAATCTCCTCTTTCTCCGGATCCATCATCATATATTTCTTTACATCGTTGATCATCATCTCATCCAAAATCGTAACCAGGTTCAGGTAACTGGATTCATTGGTGGGTTTAATCAATACCACAATTTCTCCCGTTGCGCCAAACTGTTTTTTAATTGCCTGTATCTTTTGCTGAATCACCCAACGCAGACCCGATGGTGAATAATTGGTTGTTGCCATGGCCGCGCGGTTTAATCCATTGTAATAATGAATGATATTATCAGCACCCAGAATAAAAGAAATGGTTTTACTTTCAGCGGTAGTTGGCGGTTCATTGTCATCCTTGTCTGCAGGCACTACCAATTTCATGGCATGTGATTCCTGCATGGTGGTTGTAAAAATAAAAAATGTGATAAGTAAAAACCCTAGATCCACCATGGGTGTAAGATCAACACGGGTTGATAATTTTTTGCTGCGGATACCACCTCTCTTACTGCGGTTATCCGATGTATTGATTTCGGCCATACAGTTCGTTTTTACTAAGATGCCCGTAACTGTCTTTTCCATAAAAACAAAAAGCCCGTTCAACCTGAACGGGCCCTATATACTTATCTGTCGACGGTCGTCCGTCGACGGTCGACTATATCAATTCCCAAACACACTCAGAAACTTGATACGCATAATCTTCAACTGCTCCCAGTTGTAATTGTTCTCACTCAATTCTTCCTGCGCCACCTGCAGCGAAGAAGTTTGACAGCTTTTGAAATAGTCAATGATCTCTTCCTGGTCGTAAGCATCCAGCCATTCATCAATCGCGTAGTCGAGATTGAGTTTGGTACCGCTGGCCGCAATGGTTTCCATTTCTTCCAGCAGCTCGTCCAGTTTCAGGCTTTTGTTTTTCGCAATGGTTTCAAGCGGGATTTTTTTATCTACGTTCTGAATGATGTAAATTTTATTATTGGCTTTATTGGCCACGCTCTTCATCACAAAATCGTCCGGCTTTTCAATATCGTTTTCTTCAACGTATTTGGCAATCAGTTCCACAAAAGGTTTCCCGTATTTGATGGATTTACCCTTGCTTACACCCTGGCATTTTTCCATTTCCTCCAGCGTAGTAGGGTAAATAGTGGCCATATCCTGCAAAGAGTTTTCTAGGAAGATCACAAATGGTGGCAGGCTTTTTTTCTTGGCTTCTTTCTGACGCAATTCCTTCAGCATCTCAAACAATTTCTCGTCTGCGGCAGCCCCGGTTTGACTGGCGTTCTCGCTTTCATCTTCATCAAACTGCGCGTCTTCGTACAGGTTGTTGAGTACAATTTTGAAAGAAACCGGTTTCTTCAGAAACTTCTCCCCTTTCTCCGTCATCTTCAGCAAGCCATATTCCTCAATGTCTTTTTTGATGAGGTTTTCCAGCAGCATCTGTCTTACCAGGCTGTTCCACAAATGCGCTTCTTTGTCTTTGCCGATACCAAATACGGGCAATGCATCATGGCGATAAATATTGATCTGCGGTGTTAATTTTCCCATTACTACATTCACCACATAATCGGTGGTAAAACGTTCATCGAGGGCCTTGATCACTTTGAGCATCTTCACCGCATCTTCTTTGGCTTCAATTTTTTCTTTGGGATGCAAACAGTTGTCGCAATTGCCGCAATTCGGAGTATCCCAGTCCTCACCAAAATAGTGAAGCAGTATTTTACGGCGGCATACGGCGCTTTCTGCGTACGCAACCGTTTCATCGATCAACTGCGCACCCACTTCTCTTTCGCTTAATGGCTTATCGCGCATCAGGTGTTCCAGCTTCGAAACATCTTTGTGCGAGTAATACAATACGCACAATCCTTCCATACCATCCCTGCCCGCGCGGCCGGTTTCCTGGTAATAGTTTTCGATGGATTTGGGAATATTGAAATGGATCACATAACGGATATCGGGCTTATCAATCCCCATCCCGAAGGCAATGGTGGCAACAATTACCTGTACATCTTCATTCAAGAATTGGTCCTGCCGGTCGGCACGCAATTTCTGGTCAAGCCCCGCATGGTACGCCACCGCTTTGATCTGGTTGGCTACCAGTATTTCGGCCAGCTCTTCGGTGGTTTTGCGGTTGAGTGTATAGATGATACCGCTCTTTCCTTTGTGGCCGGTAATGAATTTAACAATGCTCTTAATGGTCTGGTCTTTCTCGATCTTGGGCTGAATCTCGTAATAAAGATTTGAGCGGTTGAATGAAGAAAGAAAAATATTGGGCTCGCGCAGTCCCAGGTTTTTAACGATATCACTTTTTACTTTCGGCGTAGCTGTAGCTGTCAATGCCACCACGGGAATATCGGGATTGATGATATCCATCATTTCGCGAAGCCGTCTGTATTCCGGTCTGAAATCATGACCCCATTCCGAGATACAATGGGCTTCATCCACCGCGAAAAAAGAGACCTCCAGGTCGCTGAAATAATCCAGGTTCTCCTGCTTGGTCAGTGTTTCGGGTGCTACATATAATAATTTGGTTTTACCGCTGGTCAGGTCATCCTTTACGGCCTTGATCTGTCCTTTGTTGAGGGAGGAGTTCAGAAAATGCGCCACTTCATCATTCTCACTGTAACCACGCACAAGGTCAACCTGGTTTTTCATTAAAGCGATCAATGGAGAAACAATGATGGCACAACCCGGCATGATCATAGCAGGTAACTGGTAACAAAGGCTTTTACCCCCACCTGTAGGCATGATCACAAAAGTATCTTTGCCGTTCAGTACGCTGTTGATGGCTTTTTCCTGGGTGCCTTTAAATTCGCGAAACCCAAAATACTGTTCCAGGGCACCATAAATATCATAGGTATGGTTGGCAGCAGGCTTCGAGGCCGTTGTTTTGGGTGTGGTGTTTTTTTTAGTGGTTGCAACAGCTTTTTTGGGGGCTGCTTTTTTGGTACTTGTTGCCATGTATCGAAATCAATTTTCTTCCTGTTCCGTATTGTACGGAAGGACACTTTACAAACAGATATAATTTACTTCATTTACCGGAAATCGTCACGTAAAAATGTTAAACGGTTGGTTTACAGAGAAACAGATCCGGTGATCACAATCAGTTAGTATTCCCTGGTCAGCGGGAGGTTTGGTAAAAAGGATAGCGAAGTTAATGAAGTATGACCGCAATACCCTCAGTTTCGTGGTAAAGTTTACCTTTGTGCCACATGAATGCAACCATCCGGCAAACCGCGTTACATACCATTGAACTGGAAGCCAACTCTGTAGCAGGTTTGGCAGCTTTTATCGATACTTCTTTTGAAAAAGCCGTTGAAACCGTGCATGCTTCCAAAGGCAGGCTGGTGATCAGTGGTATTGGCAAAAGCGCCATCGTGGCCCAGAAAATCGTTTCCACCCTCAATTCTACCGGCACCCCCTCGCTTTTTATGCATGCTGCCGATGCCATCCATGGCGACCTGGGTATGATACGGGAAGAAGATGTGGTAATGATCATCAGCAAAAGCGGTGAAAGCCCTGAAATAAAAGTGCTGGTTCCGCTTATTAAAAATTTTGGCAATACCCTGATCAGTATGGTGGGCAATACAGAAAGTTTCCTGGCAGCCCAGGGCGATATTGTTTTGAATACCACGGTAAGCAAAGAAGCCTGCCCTAATAACCTGGCACCTACCAGCAGTACCACCGCACAAATGGTGATGGGCGATGTATTGGCTGTTTGCCTGATGCAGTTAAAAGGGTTTACGGGCGAGGATTTTGCCAAATTTCATCCCGGAGGCAACCTGGGCAAACGCCTGTACCTGCGGGTTTCCGATCTGATCGCTGCCAATGAAAAGCCGGCTGTATTGCCAACGGCCAGCCTGAAAGAAGTGATTGTTGAGATCACTGAAAAAAGACTGGGCGTAACCGCCGTGGTTGATGCGGGTAATAAAGTAACCGGTATCATTACCGATGGCGATCTGAGAAGAATGCTGGAACGAAGTGATGACATTAGCAAGATCACAGCTAAAGACATCCTCTCTCCCAATCCAAAAACCATTCAACCCGGATTACTCGCGGTAGAGGCGCTTGACACATTACGAAAAAACGATATCAGCCAGCTGATTGTAGAAGAGAATGGCCATTACCTTGGTGTACTACACATTCACGACCTGATAAGGGAGGGTATTGTATAAACCGGTATGAATAAAAGATAGTATTTGTATAACAGATATTAACGGGTGGCACCGAATAAGCCAGTAATATTGCATCGCAAATTGCCGTTAATTAACATTGAATAGATGAACAAGCATCACTACGTAGCGATCATGGCGGGTGGGATCGGTAGCCGTTTCTGGCCGAGCAGCCGCACCGCATACCCTAAACAGTTTCTGGATATTTTAAATACAGGCAAATCACTGATCCGCTGGACCTTTGAACGATACGCCACATTTATCCCCCTGGAAAATATTTATGTGGTTACTTCCGAAGAGTACACCCATATTGTAAAGGAACAATTACCGGAACTGGCCAATGTCAATATCGTGGCTGAGCCCAGCCGTAAAAATACGGCTCCCTGCATTGCCTATATTTCTTATAAGCTGTTACAGAAAGACCCACTGGCTTCCCTGATCGTGGCCCCCAGCGATCACATGATATTGGATAACGAAAACTTCCGCAAGATCACCTTGCAGGCACTGGATTTCGTAGCACATATCAAATCACTGGTAACCCTGGGCATTAAACCCACGCATCCCAATACCGGTTATGGATATATACAGCATGAACCCTTACCTGTAGCCGATGGAATTTATAAAGTAAAAACCTTTACCGAAAAACCCAACCTGGAACTGGCCAAGACCTTTCTGGCTAGTGGCGATTTTCTCTGGAACGCGGGTATTTTCGCATGGCAGGTAAAGAACCTGGTAAAAGCGTTTGAAATCTACCAACCCGAGATGTTTGAATTGTTTGATGCGGAAAAAGAACATTTCAATACGGATGGTGAGAAAGATGCCATCAACCGCATTTACCCGCTCTGCACCAATGTTTCCATCGACTTTGCCATTATGGAAAAAGCTGATAATGTATATGTGATCCCATCTTCTTTTGGCTGGAGTGATCTAGGAACCTGGAACAGCGCCTATGATAATCTCGAAAAAGATTACCTGGGCAATGCCGTAGCCGGTGAAAATGTAATTGTGATAGATGCCACCAAATGCATGGTATCGGCTTCCAACGAAAAGCTGGTTGTTTTACAGGGGCTCGACGATTGTATTGTGGTAGATACCAAAGATGTATTACTTATCTGCAAAAAAGAAAAAGAGCAGTACATCAAAGAGTACGTAGCCGAAGTAAAAAGAAACAAGGGCGATAAGTATCTCTGATAAAAATAACCGTTATACCCCATTTTGCCAGCTGTTTCCCTTCCAGGACTTACGAAACAGCTGGCAATTTTTTTGGGGCAATTTCAAAATCGGTTCTTTCAACTAACAACCGCTCGCTTTTCTAACCGGTAAAAACGTGCGTATCAGCAGGTTTCTGGGCGAATAATTATTACATTTGAAAACATGCCTGTTAGTAAACAGGATTATTGATAGCTTGTTGTTTATAAGCCCCAATTATTGCTCATGCCACAGACAAGAACGGTTATAACAGGTACGGGAAGTTTTATTCCATCCAATATCAAAACCAACAGTGATTTTGCCACGCAGGATTTTTACAGCGAAGACCATGAGCGAATTGTAGCCTTACCCAATGAAATTGCGGATAAGTTCAGAGACATTACCGGCATTGAAGAGCGGCGTTATGCGGATAAAAACATGAACGCATCCGATCTTGGCGCGCTCGCTGCAAAGAAAGCCATTGAAGATTCGGGCATCGATCCGGAAACACTTGACCAGATCATCGTTGCACATAATTTCGGAAATGTATTGAGCGATACCGTTCAAACGGATGCATTGCCCGCATTATCCTCGCGCATTAAACAAACACTGGGTATTCGAAACCCCAACTGTGTGGCCTACGATATTTTATTCGGCTGCCCGGGATGGATCCAGGGAGTGATACAGGCCGACGCGTATATCAAATCCGGCATGGCAAAAAAATGCCTGGTCATCGGTACAGAAACCTTAAGCCGTGTAATTGATGTATACGACCGCGACAGTATGATCTTCAGCGATGGCGCCGGCGCTACCATTATTGAAGCCATTCCCGAAAATGAAACCAATAGTGGTATCCTGGCCTGCAGTGTACAAAGCCATTGTTTGGATGAAGCCTATTATCTCCATTACGGAAAATCTTACCTGCCCGGTTCTGATCCCTGCATTCGTTACATGAAAATGAAAGGACGTAAAGTATACGAATACGCCATCAAAAATGTTCCGCTGGCCATGAAAGCCTGCCTTGATAAATGCGGGTTACAGGTAACGGATGTAAAAAAATTCTTTCTCCACCAGGCCAACGAAAAAATGGATGAGGGTTTTGTAAAAGCGCTCTACAAACTCTACGGCCTGCGCGAAGTACCCGAAGGCATCATGCCCATGAGCATTCATAAATTCGGTAACAGTTCCGTTGCTACTATTCCTACTTTATACGACCTTGTAAAACACGAGCAACTCGGTTCCCACGAACTGGATCCCGGTGATATTGTTATGTTTGCCTCTGTAGGCGCAGGTATGAATATTAATGCGATTTGTTACAGGGTGTGAGGTGATTTTGGAATTTGGGAATTGACATAGTGAAGCCGCAGATTCGCAGATTATCCGTTTAAAAAACGGATCTGCAAGTCTGCGGCTTCTATTTCCTTTTCAATTTCAAAATTTCCCAATTGGCCTTTCCAAAATTCTAATATCCCCTCACATTCTTCCCTTCCATATAATTTAAAAAAGCCTTATTCACCACACGGTTACCACCAGGCGTTGGATAATTACCGGTAAAGTACCAGTCGCCGGTGTTGGTAGGGCAACTGTCGTGAAGGTCTTCAATGGTTTGATAGATCACTTCTACATTCAGGTCTACTTCCGCCGGTGTAATGAGTTGTGCGATCTTATTTGAAATTTCTTCTGTGGTGAAGGGTTTGTATACATGGCGCACCACATTTTCTGTATGCAACTGGTTATTGCTCTGCAGTTCTTTCACTTTATCGTGAAGTTCTGTTAACACATGTTCCATATTCCTTTCTTTCAGCAAAGCGATGGCCGCGCGGAAAGCGATAAAATCACCGAGTTTGCTCATATCAATCCCATAACAATCTGGGTAACGGATCTGCGGAGCGGATGAAACCACGATGATCTTTTTGGGTTGCAGTCGGGCCAGCATACGAACAATACTTTCTTTCAAAGTAGTACCACGAACAATGCTATCGTCGATCACCACCAGTGTATCTTCATTGCGTCGAACGGTACCGTAGGTAATATCGTATACGTGCTGCACCATTTCATTGCGGTTTGCATCTTCGGTAATGAACGTACGGAGTTTTACATCTTTGATCGCGATCTTTTCCTGGCGGATCTTACGGGTCACCATTTCTTCCAGCTTCTCGGGTGTAAAGTCATTTCCCCAGCTGAGTATGCGTTCCACTTTGATCTTGTTCAGGTATTCTTCCATCCCTTTTACCAATCCATAAAAAGCCACTTCGGCGGTATTGGGTATATAAGAGAAAATGGTGTTCTTCAGGTCGTATTGTATGCTTTCCAGAACCGTTTTGCTGAGATGATGCCCCAATGCAATCCGTTCGCGGTAAATTTTTTCATCGCTGCCGCGCGAAAAATAAATGCGTTCAAAACTGCAGGCCCTTCTTTCTTTGGGTTCAAGTACCTGTTCTATCCTGTAATTACCTTTGTCGTCAACGATCAATGCATTTCCCGGCATCAGTTCCAGCACTTCATTCTCGCCCACATTAAACGTAGTTCTGATGGCCGCTCTTTCACTTGCCGCAACAATCACTTCATCATTGATATAATAATAAGCGGGGCGGATGCCATGCGCATCCCTCATCACAAAACTATACCCATTGCCCAGTAAGGCACCGATGGTATAACCGCCATCGAACAAGGGTGTTGCTTTCTTTAATACTTTGGAAATATCTGCCGCGTTCGGGTTCTGCTCATCTTCTTTTGTCAGGAAATGATGCAATACTTCCATCATCGCCGCCAGGTCGCTCTGCTTCTGAAAATCGCCCGGATCCATATTGATGAGGTCAAACAGTTCATCGGTATTAACCAGGTTAAAGTTTCCCGCCAATGCCAGGTTCTTGCCGGGCATCAGGTCTCTTTTAATAAACGGGTGACAAAATTCTACATTGTTCTTTCCCTGTGTACCATAGCGTAAATGACCCAGCAACAATTCGCCTAGAAATGGAAGATGGCCTTTCATCAACCCGGGATGCTGTTTGATATCGGGCTGGTATTTTTCCAGTTCTCCTATTTCCTGTCCTATTTTAAAGAAAAGATCGGCAATGGGCTGTTGTGCGTTGCTGCGCATACGGTGTAAGAAAGGACTGCCGGGTTCTGTATTCAGTTTTACGGCGGCGATACCTGCACCATCCTGTCCACGGTTATGTTGTTTTTCCATCAACAGGTACAGTTTGTTTAAACCGTAGGTTACGGACCCGTGCTTTTGCAGGAAATACGAGAAAGGCTTTCGAAGGCGAATATAGGCGAGGCCACATTCGTGTTTGATTTCGTCGCTCATGGTGGTTATTAAAAGAAAGTGGCGAAGTTACAACTCCGCCACATTTCTGAAAGTTAATTATATACAGTTTCCAGTTCTGGGTGCAGGGTTTCTGCCAGCCAGATGAATTCGTTTACAAACTGGTCTACATTCTTCTCAAATCCTGGGTCGATCAACCTCCCTTCCGTATCAAATTTCTTATCTACAAACGGCGTTACCAGCATAAAAGGCGACGCAACCCCAAATAAAGCAGGAACCAGTAAAAGCAATTGCTGGGTTGCCCGCATACCACCCATGGCTCCGGGCGATGCCGTTACCAGTCCAAAGGCCTTATGCGCCTGTTTGGGAAAATGATCCATCAGGTTCTGCAAAGCGGGCGAATAACTGCCATTGTACTCCGGCGTTACCAGGATAAAAGCATCGGCGGCAAACATTCTTTCTGCCAGTGGTTTATACGCATCCGGTGTTTTTTCAAGACTCGAAAAAACATGCTGCAGCAAAGGCAGGTTCCATTCGCGCACATCAATGATGTTTACGGTATGCTGTGTTTTTTGGGTAAGGTACTTTTGTAAGAATACAGCGATCCGGTTCGAGACACTGTCTTTACGCGGACTGCCTGATATGATTTCTATATTCATTTTATTCAGATTTGTTCCATGGCCGATCCATGGGAATGGTGTACTAATTCACCGGAATTGCTGTAACAACCAATTCGATCCCTTCGCTCTTCGGGTACAAAAATAAACACAGGTTTGCTGGCGGGACTTATGGTATACGGAACTTCTTTGTTTACCTCAACCAGTCAAGCCCTGCTTTTCTTTGTGCCCCTCACCTATAAGATCTTACTGTTGATCACAATCTCACCCAGCAATGATTTTGAAATGGGGCAGGATTGCGCAATTTCCAGTAAGCGGTTTCTCTGTGTTTCATCGATGCTGCCGTTAACGGTGATGGCTCTGGTAAAAACAGTTTTACCATCCACTCTTTCCACATCAACCGTAACATTAATTTCCGCTACCGGCCACTGTTTGTGGTCGGCATACATCCGCAGCGTAATCGCAGTACAACTGGCCAGCGAAGCTTCAAGCAACTCATCGGGTGCAGGGCCTGCATCTGTTCCTCCAATCGTCATCGGTTCATCAGCTATCAATTCATGTCTTCCGTCCTGCAGGGTAACACGGTAATGAGCGGAAGCGATGCTGGCAGTTGTCATGCGAAAAAGTTTAGGCCTTTCCCAACACCAAACGGTTGTTAACCATCCCCAGGTATTTGTTTTTATACTGTGAGATGGCAATCGCATTCAGCAATACCATCAGGATTCCAATACCGGGTTGGTGTGCGATCAGCAATTCAAATAATAAAATATTGATGGAAATAGGAGCGATCAACACCAATCCCAATGCCCTTGTTTTAGGAACAAGGATCAACAAGGAAAGGCTGATCTCCAATATCTTTACCACCAACAGAAAGTTAGTACTAAATAGCACGCCTACAAAATTACCGGCATTGCCCGCCATGGGCGGCATGGTTAAAAAGTGCAGGAAATAATTGGCGCCAAATACCAGGTAAATAAGCGTCAGTAAATAAACGGGTATGTTTTTAATCAGTTTCATGTGTATTATATAGAATGTGATGAAATTCTTGCCCAATAATATTCTCATGTACTTGGGCAAGTTTTTTAAAATGTAGTGTGTTATGCTATTAATCTCCTCTGTGTAGCCCTGAGCTCTCTGTATCTCTGTGTTGAAAAAAACCAGTTTTAGAACGAAGTTTTTTCAACACAGAGGTACAGAGGTTAGGAGTTCCACAGAGAACCTCCGTCATCATAATATCCTTCAATAGCACAACGCGCTTAATTGTAACGAGAACAAAGAATAGCAAACAACAATCAATTCATCGTTCAATATTCCTTGTTCCTTGTTCAATATTCTTACGCTTGTTTGATCATCTGTACCGCCATATGCAGTTTCACCTCATCGCTTACAACTACACCTCCAGCTTCGGTAACAGCGCCCCAGCCCAGACCAAATTCTTTACGGTTGATCTTACCACCGATCTCAAAACCTGATTTTACCTGGCCATAAGGATCGGTAGCGGTACCGCCATATTCAACGGCGAGTTCAACGGGTTTGGTTATATCGCGGATGGTAAGATTTCCTTTCATCAGAAATTCAGTACCAGCCAAATGAGCAAAGCCGGTGGATACAAAACTCATTTTGGGAAATTTATCCGCTGCAAAAAAGTCATCACTTTTCAGGTGGCCATCTCTTTGCTCATTATTGGTACTGATGCTGTTTACATCAGCTTCGAAAGTAATTTTGGCATCGCTGAAATCAGCGGAATTACTTTCCAGGGTAGCATCAAACTTGGTAAAGCTACCGGTAACATTGGTGATCATTAAGTGCTTTACTTTAAAAGTAATTTCACTGTGTGCTGCGTCGATTTTGTAAGTTGACATGATTGTTTGTTTTAGGTTTATGTGTTTATTTATTTATTTTATCGTCATTGCGATCCCGCCAACGGCGGGAGAAGCAGCCTGTGTTACAAATTGCCGGAAGTCCGAACGCTGGAGCACAGTTTGCTTCGTCGTTCCTCCTCGCAATGACGGTTACTCTTCAATTAATACCCCCATCTTACCCATCTGGTAATCGCGGAAGGCTTCCATCAGTTCGGTCTGGTTGTTCATTACAAACGGGCCGTGTGAGGCAATGGGTTCGTTCAGGGGTTCGCCTGTACCGATGAAGAAATGCGCGTCTTCCAGAGCTTCCAGTTCAAATCCTTCACCATCGTTATTAAATACGGCTACGTATTTGTTTTCTATCTCCCCATCTTCTGTAACCTGGAGTTTTCCTTCCATCAGGTAAATGAAAGCATTATGGGTAGACGGGATCCTGAAAAAATATTTTGCGCCTTTCTTCATCTCCGCAGTAAATGTGTTTACCTCAGATAAGGTATGGATCGGTCCTTTCACGCCATCCAGTTCTCCGGCTACAATGTGTACTGTTGTTAATCCATCCGCTGATGTTACAACGGGTGTTTCTTCTGCGGTCAATGGCTGGTATACAGGCGCATCCATTTTATATTTGGCTGGTGTGTTCACCCATAACTGTATCAGTTCCTGGCGGCCACCCATCTCATGTATATCTTTCGGAGGTCTTTCGCTGTGTATTACACCCATCCCCGCATTCATCCATTGGGTGCCGCCTGCATACACGATATTGTTATTGCCACGGCTATCGCGGTGATGAACACCTCCCTTAAAAATAAAACTCACGGGAGAAAAGCCACGGTGCGGATGCGGACCTACGCCTGCATCTTTCGTATCAATATGCGTAGGCACTTTGAGATCCGCGTGGTGCAGCAATAAGAAAGGATCTATCTGTTCCGCCTTGCGGGAAGGAAAGGGCTGCCTGATCGGCATTCCGCCCATATCCATCGGCTGGGCATATAAAATTGATTTGATGGATCTATTCGTTTTCATAATTACGCTCCTTGTATTTGCATGGGTACATCAATGAATAAGATTTCAGCATCGGTATTGGCTTTGATATTGATCAGATCTGTTTCTGAAATACCAAACCCATCGCGGGCTTCCAATACCTGGTCGTTAATGATTACCGTTCCGTTCAGAATGAACGCGTATACACCGTTACCTTTTTTGTGAATGGTATAGGTAGTGGTAAAATCTTTTGAAAATTTTCCGAGAGAGAACCAGGCATCCTGGTTAATCCAAACGGCTTTATCATTATCGGGTGCCACTACGGTTAAGATCTGGTTGTTCCTGTCTTCCGGGTTAAATGTTTTCTGTTCGTAGCGTGGTTCAATATCCTGCTCTTTCGGCATAACCCATAATTGCAGAAACTTAACGTCCTTGTCTTTGTTGGCATTCATTTCGCTGTGGGCAATACCGCTGCCGGCGCTCATGATCTGAACATCGTTTTCGCGGATGATCTCATCCCTGCCAGTGCTGTCCTGGTGGTGCAGATCGCCGGATAAGGGAATGGAAACAATCTCCATATTGTCGTGCGGGTGTTTGGGAAAACCCATTCCTTTCGCAACGCTGTCGTCGTTCAATACCCGCAATGCGCCAAAATGAACGCGTTCGGGATTATAGTAATTGCCAAAGCTGAAACTATGGTAGCTGTTCAGCCAGCCAAAATTGGCATGTCCTCTTGTATTGGCTTTGTGCAAAATCGTTTTCATTTATTTTCCTTTTTTGATACGTGTATATACACGTATTTATTTAAAAAATTTTACCCTTCTGTTACCCTTACTTTTTCGAGCAGCCCGTTCAGCTCAGACGCGTCTTTTTCACAGATGCACATGGTCTGGTCCACTACTTTATTCAACACAGTGGTGGAGGCTTCCAGGATGGCGATACCGCTTTGGGTAAGGGTAATTACCGTTTCGCGTTTATCCAGTTCCGATGTGGCCCGTTTTACCATCTTTTTTATTTCCAGTCTGTCTATGATCCTCGGAACGTTCGAGCTTTTCTCAATCATGCGGCAGGCGATATCGCGAACACACATCTGGTCGGGGTATTTGCCTTTTAAGATCCGTAACACATTGTATTGCTCATGTGTTAAACCGAACTCTTTCAATTCCTTACTCATCATCGTTTTCAGCCACCAGGCTGTATATAATATGTTTAACCCCGCTTTATGCACTTCGCTCTTGAATTTGGTACTTTGTATGGCCTGTTCTAATTTCACAACACAAATGTATGTACATACATGCAATTTACCAAATTTATTTTCTCTCCTCTTTTGTACGGTTCATGGTTCTATAGCTTCCATGTTCATAAACGATTGATTTTACAGTTTTTATCTACTTGCACGTCTATAAACGCTGCCGTCATTTCAGGGTTTCTCTGTGCAACTCCCAATCTCCGTATCTCTGTGTTGAAAGAAATCAACACTTCGACATAGGGGTTTTTCAACACAGAGACACAGTGTACACGGAGTTGCACAGAGGGGTTCAGCACCATGAACCATCTAAAACAAAAATCCCGCACATTCGGTGCGGGATCAGTTTCTTTTATCAGGGTGAGAATTAGTTCCTTACTTTCTCAGCATTTTCAGCCGACTTGCGCCACTCATCCAGGCTATGACAATTGGTGAATTCTTTGTCGATAGAGATATAATAAGTTGGAATATGCTCTTTGAACCATTTTTCCAGCGCGGCGCTTTTCTTTTCTTCGATGGCTCTTTTGGCAATCCTGTCGTAATCTTCTTTCAGGTTTTCGCGGTGCGGCTCTGTACGGTTACGGAGATAAACCAGGCGAACTACCTGTGTGCCTCTTTCATCTTTGTATAACTGTGGTTTCGAATATTGGCCCGGTTTCAGGTCTTTCAGCAATACCACGATATCCTTATCCAGTTGATCTATCGAAAGAAAAGTAGTAGGCGAACCGGCGGCATCCCTTCCGGAAAGTGAACCGGCACTGAATTTACTGTTCTCATCATCGCTGTATTTATTTACAGCGGCACCGAATGTAATAGCGCCTTCATTCAACTTAGTACGGATGGAATCGAGCAGGTGTTTGCTTTCGTTGATCTCATCTTCTGTTACCGGTGGAATGCGCAGGATGTGTTTTACCACGGCTTCATCTCCTGAACGGCTTACCATAAGAATAATATGCAAACCAAATTTGGATTTGATCACGGAAGAGATCTGTCCTTCTTTCAAACGAAAGGCCGCTGAAAGGAAAGTAGGGTCCCATGTATTTTTATCGTTCCTGTTCAGGTTATATTGTCCACCATTTTCTTTTACGGCAGGATCTTCGCTATACAGTTTTGCGAGCTGGTCAAACTTTTTTCCGCCACCCGCTTCGGCCTGCCTTTTATAATCGTAGAGTTGTTTGGAAACATATTCCTCTACATCTTTATTGGCTTTGGGATGAATAACGATCTGGCTTACTTCGATCTCACTTTCGTAAAAGGGTAAACTGTCTTTGGGTATTTTGCTGTAGTACGCTTTTACTTCTGTTGGTGTGATCTTGATCGCGTCTACGATCTTGCTCTGCATCTGTTCAGACAGTTTCTGTTCGCGGAAACTTTCTTTAAAATCTTCTTTGATCTGGTAAACGGTCTTTCCGGCAATTTCTTCCAATACATCTTTGGATCCGTAGGATTGAATGAACATCCGGATCTTATTATCCAGTGCCGCGTCAATTTCTTCTTCACTTACATGCAATGAATCTTTTTGCGCCTGTAATACCAGGGCCTTGCGGATCAACTGCCCTTCCATGATCTGGCATTCGGATGGCAACACTACGTTTTCCTGTCCTTGCGCCTGGCGTTTCATATCAGACAATGCATTCTGGATATCAGAACGCAGAATGATCTTATCACCCACCTGCCCCACGATTTTATCGGCCACTACTTTTTTGCTTTGCGCAGAAACGGTTCCTCCGATCAAAAAAAGTAAGCTTACTGAAAATAGATACTTCATATGCGTAATATCGTTCAAAAGTAATTATTCAGCCCCTCTTTCTCTTATGGGTGGGGGCTTTTAACAAAATATATAGTACCCTGTTACGCTATCGCACTTCCTCTGTGTAACTCAGTGTTCTTTGCGTCTCTGTGGTGAAAAAAGCAGCTTTGGTCGAAGTTTTTTCACCACAGAGACGCAGAGATTAGGAGTTTCACAGAGAGAGAGCTATGGATTTTAAAAATGGAAAAGGTATAGAACAAACTGTCGTCTATACCCTTTCCAGCTCGCGGCTCATAGCTTGAGGCTTATAAAGTTCGCTTCACTTCCTCTTCCTCAAACGCCTCAACAATATCGCCTACTTTAATATCATTATAATTCTTAATGGTTAAGCCACATTCCATATTCGATGCCACTTCTTTGGCGTCGTCTTTGAAACGTTTCAGGCTGCCCAGTTCCGCGCTCTGGCCTTCTCCTTTCGGATATTCCACGATACCATCACGTATGATACGGATCTTGCTGTTACGCGCGATTTTTCCTTCGAGTACAAAACAACCGGCAACGGTAGCTTTATCAAATTTGTACACTTCGCGTACTTCCACGTTGGCGGTGATCTTCTCCTGGATCTTCGGTTCCAGCATTCCCTCCATCGCGCTCTTGATCTCGTCGATGGCCTGGTAGATGATGGAGTATAATTTGATTTCTACACCTTCCGTTTCAGACAATTTGTTTGCCTGCATGGATGGTCGTACGTTAAAGCCGATGATGATGGCATCTGATGCGGTTGCCAGCAATACATCACTTTCAGAGATCTGTCCAACGCCTTTGTGTACCACGCGTATCGCAACTTCTTCGGTTGATAATTTCTGTAAGGAATCGCTCAGTGCCTCTACCGATCCGTCCACATCACCTTTGATGATCACGTTGAGCTCTTTAAAGTTACCCAGTGCCAAGCGTCGGCCGATCTCATCCAGTGTAATGTGTTTTCTTGCACGTAACCCCTGCTCACGCATAATCTGCGCGCGTTTGGTAGCTACTTCTTTGGCCTCCGCCTCATCTTCAAATACTTTGAATTTCTCTCCCGCCTGTGGCGCGCCGTTCAGTCCCAGAATTACGACCGGTGTTGATGGCGGCGCTACTTCAATACGCTGGTTACGTTCGTTGAACATGGCTTTTACACGACCGTAATGCTGACCTGATACAATCAGATCGCCCTGGCGCAGTGTTCCGTTCTGTACAAGAATGGTGGCCACATAACCGCGGCCCTTATCCAGCGATGCTTCAATAACAGATCCGGCACCCTCCCTTTCAGGATTGGCTTTCAGATCCAATACCTCAGCTTCGAGTAATACTTTTTCGAGCAGCAGGTCTACATTTAATCCCTGTTTGGCAGAGAGTTCCTGGTTCTGGAATTTACCACCCCAGGCTTCTACCAGGATATTCATTTGTGATAACTGCTCGTATATTTTCTGCGGATTGGCTCCGTCTTTATCAATTTTATTTACCGCAAAGATCATCGGTACACCTGCAGCCTGTGCGTGGCTGATGGCTTCCTTGGTTTGTGGCATCACCGCATCATCCGCTGCTACCACAATGATGGCGATATCGGTAATTTTGGCACCACGGGCACGCATGGCCGTAAAGGCTTCGTGACCCGGCGTATCCAGGAATGTGATGGCTTTGCCAGATGTGGGTAGGGTTACCTCGTATGCACCAATGTGCTGGGTAATACCTCCGGCCTCACCAGCTACCACATTGGCATTACGGATATAATCCAACAAGGAAGTTTTACCATGATCCACGTGACCCATGATCGTAACGATCGGTGCCCTTGGTACCAGTTCTTCCTCATCATCTT
The DNA here is from genome assembly GCA_040390405.1 of Bacteroidota bacterium. GTDB lineage: Bacteria > Bacteroidota > Bacteroidia > Chitinophagales > Chitinophagaceae > Sediminibacterium. The sequence continues at coordinate 263,887 of JAZJYJ010000008.1, read as the reverse complement.
CGTAATCATCTTCTTCCATTTCATCCGCATCTTCCAGGCCGATGAATTCTACTTCAAATCCAAATTCGCTGGCTACCAGTTCAATTACTTCCGCATCCAGGCGCTGGTTGATGGATACCATGATACCGAGGTTCATACACTTGCCAATTACATCGGCAAAGCTTACGTCCATCAGGTTGGCCAGTTCACTTACGGTAACGAATTCAGTTACCTGCAGCCTGTTGTCTGCCACTTCATCCCCCATATTCTCGGCAGCTTCATCACGTTTGGCTCGGCGGTATTTGGCTTTGAGGCTTTTACCACGTCCACCCGTTCCGGCAAGCTTGGCCTGGGTTTCGCGTATTTTTTCCTGGATCGCTTTCTGATCAATTTCTTTGTCTTCCCTGCGTACAGCTGGTCCACGGCTTCCACCTCCACGGTTTCCACCGCCCTGTCCGCCACGGTTAAATCCACCGCCACCCTGTCCACCACGGTTATCACGTCCGCCACTGTTATTATTGGCTGGAACGATGGGGCGGTTGGGCCCTGTAGGTCTGCCGTTCGCGTCCCGCTGAACAACACCTGGCTGGGCCGGTTGCCCGGGAGTACCCGCTTTATCAACCGGGATACGTTTGCGTTTGCGTTTTTCGTCCCTGCCCATAGGTTTGGGACGGGTATCGCTGTTTACGGGTAATTCTATTTTTCCGAGGATCTTGGGACCCTCTAATTTTTCTGCTTTGATGTTCTCGATCGTAGGACCGGTTTCTTCCTCTACCACCGGTGCTGGTGCAACTGGGGCAGGTGTAGGAACAGGTGGTGTAACGGCAACGGGTTCGGCAACAACCGGTGTTTCTTCTTTCTTCCTGGTTTTTGCTGGTGCTTTGATTGCTTCCGCTGCCGGCTCTTCTGCTTTCTCTTCTTTTTTCTTTGCCGATTTTTTAGGCCGGGTAGATGAATCGATGGCGGAGAGATCTATTTTGGTAACCACTTTGGTGCCTTCCAGTTCCGGCGCCTCAATTTTTACCACATCCACTTCGGGTGCTTTTTCGGCTACCGGCTCCGGTTTGGGTGCTTCTACAATTACTACCGGTACGGGTTCTACGGGTTTGGGTTCTTCTTTGGGAGCCGGGGGTGCTTTCTTCTCTTCTTTCCTGAAAGAAATTTCTTCCTCGTCCTTTTTCTTCTTGGCCTCGCCTTGTGCGCCCTTTGGTATCTCTACCTGGTCGGCTTTGTTCTTCGCAACTTTATCGCTCTGGAACTCTGCCTGCAGTGCATAGTACTGGTCCTCCTGGAGCTTTGCGGTTGGCTTCAGGTCATCGCGGTTAAATCCTTTCTTCACCAAAAATTCAACCAGGGTATCCTGGCCAATATTGAATTCTTTGGCGGCTGCTAACAGTCTCGGTAATTTCAGTTCTGACATTCAGTGGTTTTTAGTCCATAGTCAATTGTCGAGGTCCATGGACAATGGACTATGGTCCATGGACTTTTAATATGATTCGACTATCTCTTCGACAAAGATAGGCTCTTATAAGCTGCTTATTCCTCCCTGTCGAACTCTTCCTGCAGGATCCTTCTCACTTCTTCGATGGTTTCTTTTTCCAGGTCGGTTCTTCTTTCCAGTTCTTCGGCCGTTAATTTCAGGATGCTGCGGGCGGTATCGCAACCAATGCGTTTGAACTCTTCAATTACCCATGGTTCGATCTCATCTGCAAATTCATCCAGGTCGATATCGAATTCATCCGCTACTTCTTCGTCTTCGCGGAACACATCGATTTCATACCCGGTCAATTCACATGCCAGTTTGATGTTTACCCCGCGACGGCCGATGGCCAGGGATACCTGGTCGGCTTTGAGGTATACTTCGGCGTGTTTCTTATCGTTATCCAGTTCCATATAACTGATCTTGGCCGGTGTTAAGGAACGCTGGATCAGCAACTGGATATTGGTTGTAAAGTTAATAACGTCGATGTTCTCATTCTTCAGTTCGCGAACGATACCGTGGATACGGCTGCCTTTCATACCTACGCAGGCGCCTACCGGATCGATACGGTCGTCGTAAGACTCTACCGCTACTTTGGCTCTTTCGCCCGGATCGCGTACGATTTTCTTGATAGCAATCAGGCCATCAAAGATCTCGGGAACCTCTATTTCAAGCAATTTGGCAAGGAACAAAGGACTGGTTCTTGACAGGATGATCACCGGTGAATTGTTCTTCAGGTCTACACGGGCCACTACGGCACGGATGTTTTCGCCTTTTTTGAAATAATCCTGCGGGATCTGTTCAGATTTTGGAAGGATCAGTTCGTTGCCTTCTTCATCCAGCAATAAAACCTCTTTTTTCCAAACCTGGTATACTTCCGCGCTGATGATATCGCCAATGCGGTCGCCATATTTTTTGATCAATACATTTTTCTTCAGGTCGCTGATACGGCTGGCCAGGGTTTGTTTGGCGGCCAGGATGGCGCGGCGTCCGAAATCGAATATGTTTACTTCTTCATAGAGATCTTCGCCCACTTCAAAATCGGGTTCGATCTTGGAAGCCTGTGTATAGGCAACTTCTGCGAGGGGATCCATCACTTCACCATCATCTACGATCATACGGCGGCGGATGATCTCAAGGTCACCTTTCTCCGCGTTAACGATCACATCAAAATTATCATCGCTTCCGAATTTCTTGCGAAGCAGTGTTTTAAATACATCTTCCACCACTTTCATCATGGTTGGACGATCGATGTTTTCTGCGTCTTTGAACTCCTGGAATGCCTCAATCAGGTTGATACTGGCCATAATTCAATTTTTAAGTACGTGCCCGTTTTTGAAAGCGCTGAGCCTTGTGCTTCGGGCTTTAACGGATTTTAGAATTTGATTTGAACGGTTGTTGTTTTTATGTTGCTGAATGGGATCACCAATTGCTGGGTCACCGCTTTTTTTCCTTTTCCTTCCGTGTGTTCGATAATTATATCCGCATCGGTTACGGATAATAGTTTGCCTTCTTTGCTGGTATCATCCAGGAAACTGACTTCTACAAACCTTCCGATGTTTTTTATATACTGGCGGTTGAATTTCAAAGGCTCATCCAGACCCGGAGAAGATAGTTCCAGTGAAAAATCGCCATCTGGATACATGCCGCTTTCTTCGATCAGTTTATACAGGGCCCGGTTAAAACGCACGCATTTTTCGATGGTAATGCCATTGTCGCCATCAATAAATACCTTGAAATTATTGGTGGGTTTGATGCGTATGGACACAAGAAAGTATTCCGGCTGCTCGGCCAGTATGCTGTTGAGCATTTTTTCCACTTCCTGTATCGCGATTTCGTTTGCCATATGTAAAAAGGAGAAGGGAACGATAGTCGTTCCCTTCTGTTGATTCTTTGCTGTTGCAAATGTAAGGAAAATGGGGGTAAACTTCCAAATTTAATGCCCCGGCTTACGAAGCCCTTACTCCAATGCTGTTAAGTCTGGAGTTAGGAGTCTGGAGTAGAGGGTTGTTGCGATGTATGGATAGCCAAAACGATAACCTACTCCAGTCTCCAGACTCCTAACTCCAGGCTTCCACTGATCATTTTCTTACCTTACTGACATTGCCCCTTACCCCCAACCCCTTCGGGGAACCGGGGCAATGCCCGGTATTTTAACAATTCATCATTCTACATTCCTTGTTCCCCTGATCGATATTCTAATACCTTTGCCTGCCTTATGACAAAGATCATTTTATACGGATTCCTTCTCTACCTGCTATACAAATTTGTATTTGAGCTGGTGATCCCTGTAAGCAAAGCCACTTCGCAGGTGAAAGACAAGATGCGTGAGATGCAGGAAGCTCAGCAGGCCCAGCAAAGACAATACCAGCAGCAACAGCAAACCACGCAAACCCAGGCCGCAAAAGAGCCCACCACCAAGGGTGGGGATTATATTGAGTTTGAGGAAGTGAAGTAGGCAATGGGTTTGACCGAATCGCCTGTACAATAACCGGTTACAATGTTCCTGTATTGATGAGTTGTTATGCGCAACAACCTGTAATTTGTTGTTAATCAATATACTATCTGAAAATATTCAGAGAATTCCCTTATTTGTTCGTTCTTAAGCGGTGCTTTTTACCCAGTTGTATGGAGCCCTGTTTCTTCGACTCCGCTTCGAGCGCTGTTCGGGTTCTCTTCGGGATTTCTTCGAGATTGCTCCGGGGTTTCTTCGAGACTTCTCGAAGAACTCTCGAAGCCGCTTCGGGAGTTCCCGAAGAAACCTCGAAGCTGAGTCGGAGGAATCCCGAAGCCAGGTCGAAGGATGCCCGAAGAAATCGGCAATACTTTTGACGCGTTGCGTCCATACATCTCCTCTGTGCAACTTTGTGCTACACAGAGAATTCGTTTTATTGGCTCCTACAATCCCAGATCCAGCACCGTTTGCGGTGCAACCAGGTGTATGGTTTGTAGGCCGGCTTTTTTTGCCCCTTCAATATTTTTAATGGTATCATCTATAAAAAGGGTTTCACCGGCATTCAATTGCTGCTCTTCCAGGATTTTCTGAAAAGAGGCCAGGTAAGGTTTGCGCATGCCCAGGGTATGCGAGTAATAGGCTTTGATGAAATAGCCATCGAAATCGGTGCAGTTGTTTTCTCTTGCCAGTATCTCCATAAATGCGTTGTAGTGGATGCTGTTGGTATTGGAGAATAGGTAACAATTGTATTTTTTACGGATGCTATCCAGCCATTGCAGCCGCTCCGGCGGAAAATTGAGCAGTAGGGCATTCCAGGCGGTTTTGATCTGTTCATTGGTTAGAGTTGAGCCGGATTGTTTACGGAATGTGTCGTAAAATTCGCTATCGCTGATCCTGCCGGTTTCCAGTTGTTCAAAGAGGTCGTTGGCATGGTGCTGGGTAAACATTTCGGGAAACTGCACAATACCTAGATCAATAAATGCCTGTTCGGTTAATTTAAAATCAAGATTCATAAAAATACCGCCGAGGTCGAAGAGGATGTTTTTGATGGGTTGCATGGTACGAATATAGGGCGAGTGGGAATTTTGAATGATGAATTTTACATTTTGAATGGGAATTCATTTGTTATTCAACATGTAACATTCAAAATAGCCCAGTGTTGTAAGACCCCCACAAATATTTGCTTCTAATCCAATGCCGATTATTGTATTTTGCCGGCCTAATTTGTTTTCTATGGTTTCTTTTTTTGGCAGGCTGGCCGCCAGGCAAAACCGGGTGATTGTTTTGCTTGTGCTCTGGGCCATCATGGGTATTGCCGCGGTAAGACAGCCCAAAGACAGCCATGTTAACCTGAAGATTTTGCCCAAAGACATCAGCGATCAAAAACTGGATAAGCTCATGCTGCAAGATTTTGAGCGTGCGCTTGGTGTTAACTGCGACTATTGCCATGTGGAGGACAAAACCACCAAAAAATTAGACTATGCCAGTGATGCCCGTCCCGAAAAAGAAACCGCCCGCGATATGATGCGGATGACACTGGAGCTGAACAAGACCTATTTTAAAGTAAACAGTCCCGCCCTCGGCGATTCTACCCTGGTTGTTACCTGTTATACCTGCCATCGTGAGAACCCTGTACCCAAGGGAAGGGTCCAATAATTATTTACCTGGTAATACAAGCAAAAGAAAATCAGTGAAAATCAGTGTCATCTGTGGCAATAACAAGTTTTCACTTTGTTATGTGCCTAATTTTTCTATTTTTGCCGCCTTGTTGAGTTTCGCAATGCGGGATTCAATGGGCCTATAGCTCAGTTGGTTAGAGCACCTGACTCATAATCAGGGGGTCCCTGGATCATGCCCAGGTGGGCCCACACTACTGCTGCAAAGGATTCTAAGCAATTAGGATCCTTTTGTTTTTTACTACTTGCAATAGAACTCGCAATAAACAGGTTCAGGCGATTAGATTGTACCTGGCAGACAATGGGCTTTTGCAATACAGGACCAACCCTATTCTCCCCTGGCTTCTCCCGCCCTCTTCCCAAACCTTCTCGGGTAATACGCGAATGTTAGCATGAAATACTGCTGCAGGCCATTGGTGATATTGGTTGAGGTTCCATACGCGCTTACGCTGTTGGAGATATTTCTGTACTGTTTCAGGATATCCATGGCGGCCAGCTTTAACTCTCCCTGTTGTTTCATGATCCGGCAGGTGGCAAAGGCATTCCAGAGGATAGTAGGTTTGTCGAGACTGGAGTTATTGATATGATCCAGGGTACTGCCGAAGCTAACATCTTTCGGGTAGTTAAGGTTTACACTGATATTCGTTGTGTTGCTGTTGTTACTGAAATTATTGAGTTTGGTTACGGTTTGTCCCACCTGGTTATGCTCCAGCCTTTCCGCGATACTCACTACCAAAATAGTAGTAAGGGAAAACCGGAGCGAGAGCTGGTTAGACAATCGTGAACTTTTACTGAGGTTATAGATCCCATCGATATAATTGGGCTGGTTTCCTGAATTAAAGGTTCCGTTATACATTAGCTGCAGCGTGTTTTTCTTCATCCGTTTTGAAATATTCATGCTGTAATTCACATACAGGTCCTGGCTTTTGTCGGCATTGATATAATACGAAGTTCTTTTGCCGGATGGCGCATTGATCACACTGTCTGTTACCGGATTCTGAGATTGGTTGTACCCCGCGTTCATATTCGCATTGATCGCATAAGGCGATTGCTGGTTCTGGGTATTGAAACCGCCATACAGGTTCAGGTTATGGTTGATGCGGTTTTTAAGCGCGGGATTACCAACCGTTATACTATAGGCATTGATATCGTCCACGATGGTATATAATGCATCGATTGAGGGATAGTCGAAATTCTTATTGTAGTTAAGCGAAGTATTATAACTATATTTTTTGTTATTGGAACTGTAAAAATTAAGCCCTGCTTCATACCTGAAAAAACTAAATGCCCTGTTGAGGTTGCGCCAGGCTATGGTGGAAATATTTTTTTCCGATCTGATGTCTTCCATAAGTTTTGCCTGCAGGTTTATACTCCTATAACCGGAAGGCCTGTTTTTTGAAAAAGATTTTGTTACAGAAAGGGCGGGAACATAACTGATCGTTCCCCTGTTATTCTCATTACTCAGGTTCTTATTGGCGGTATAGTTTTTTGCGGAGCTGTCGAAATCACTTACCCGCGAATTACTGTTTACCTGGTTATAATTGAACGCCTGTTCCAGCCTGAGATCAATACCGCCTAAATTGTACCTGCCGAACAGCAGGCGCCTCAATCCTCCATATGCCAGGTTTGCACGGGCGCTAAAAGCCTGGTTGTTGCTGAGGTAACGGCGGTTGTAGGAGGTGTCTTTATTATTCACCGTCATCGATTTAAATACACTGATCACATTTCTTTCCGAAGAAGAATTGGAACGTTGCATATTAGTCGACAAGTTCATGTTCATAAGCGGTCTGTCAAAATCATTCTTTCCGAAATTCAGGCTCAGGTATTGATTATCGGAGCGGTCGGTTTGCCGGGTAAATATATCATTCGTGCTCTGAAGCGATCCCTGCGCATCCGCCGTTTCGGTATGGAGGGATGAAATTCCGTTCCTGTCCTGGAAAGAGGCGGTTCCGCTCAGGTTCAGGTTATCATTATACGTATTGTTCTTTATATAATTGATCCCTATCGTATGGTTGTTGCTCATGTTGTTCTGCTGTCCCTCTTCTTTGATCAATTGTTCGGATCCTGCAATTATCCGGTTCTGCGTGCGCAAATTGGTTACCCAACTATCGCCTCCGTTGCTGTTATAGTTAGCGGTCAAACGGTTGCCTTGCCTGCTATTGTTCGATTCAACAAAATTTTGCGTTAACGATACACCTACCGAATGATTCTTATTGATCCCACCTGCTCCAAACCTGCCCACCCTATACAGATCGGGATTGGTAGTACGGTAAGTATTATTCTGCAGCATCTGATCAAGACTGCCGATATCCTTGTTGATATTATTATACCCGCCACCAATACCTAAACTGGATTTTTTATCATAGGTCTGCATCACCAGGTCAGACTCAAACCGGTTATCCGTACCAAGGCCCGCGCCGCCTTTTCCGAAATAGCCTTTTTTGGCGCTTTCTTTCAATTTTATATTCATCGATAAGATCGAATCCGCTTGCTGCTGTCCCTGTTTCCCGATATTCTCTCTGTCATATTCCTGGTATAACTGAATTTTATCAATAGCCGACTTGGGAAGGTTTTGTGTGGCAATACGCGGATCCGTTGATCCGGCAAAAGGCTTGCCGTCTACAAAAACATTCTGCACTTTCCGTCCCGATACCGTGATGCTTCCATCTGCCCATACGGTCATACCCGGCACCTGGTTCAATAACTCTTCCAAAACCTGGTGCTCTTTCATTTTAAACGCAGCCGGATTGATCTCCAGTGTATCGCCATTCATCCGCACAGGAATTTTGGCGGTTACCACTACCGAACTGGTATCTTTTGTATTAAGGGAAAGGAGAACATGCAGGGAATCTTTTCCTGTTAATTGTAAAAGGGAACTATACGTATTGTACCCTACATAACTGATACTGATAAGCAGCTTTTTTTTAAGCGGTAGTTTATCAAAAGAAGCGATCCCATTTTTATCGCATAACTGGTAGGTGAGCAGGCTAGAGTCCTGGTTAAACACAGTTACGGTTGCCAGTTCAAGCGGTGTTTTTGTTGTTGAGTCATACACGACCGCTTTTAATTTTCCTGCCTGGCCAAAAGCCACCACAGCACAACCTATCAATACCTGGACCAGGAATAGTTTTTTCATCCGTTAATCTTTGAAAGTAAATTCTACCACCACCGGCATATTTTTATCGGGGTTACCCTGTAAGAAAGCAGACAGTTCTTTTGGAACCGTTATATCAGGGTTTTGCCTGAAAAAAGAAACCAGGGCATCTGCTTTCAGTAACTTATAAAATTTATGACCCGACCGCATAACATTGTAGGATGTTAAAAGTGACAGGTTATATTGTTGGGGGTCTCCTTTTATTTTAGTGGCATTATAGGCTGTATGTGTTTGCTTGTCGTACACAAAAACTTCATAGTGCGAAAAAAAACTGATGGTTATGTATATCAATTTTGAGGTCTCATAGAAATCATGAACCTGGTGAAATGCCCAGCCATTGTTCCTTTTAAAGTTTTCCCTTTCTGTTTTTGTTACAGATGCATCAGTAAAAAATGTGGCAGGAAGACTGTTTTCAAGAGGCATTACCAATTGGTAAACAGGAGATAAACTGCCCTTTACCAATTTATATACGGTATCACAGTATGGCCTCGTCAGGTAAGAAATATAAGGTGTATCTGAAATAGCGATAGACACATTTTCTTCACTGAAGAGGAATTTAGGTTCAGTCACACGGTTATAGGGGAAATAGCTTTTTACCAGTTTTTCATTTTCATATACATTCACTTCATACCCGGTACTATCTTTATATAAAGGGCTGGTTGTAATTTTTGTCTGCATATACTGGTCCGCATAGAAAGCATAGGCACCTATGAGGTTATACTTACCAGGCTTCACATTTTTGATCACAAAAGCAGTATCACTCAGGTCGATCACATATTTTTTGAAATACTTCAGGTTGCGCTCGTTACTCCAATCCAATTGAATCTTTACCCTGTCTTTCGAAGTAAGTGTATAATTGCTGTTATTGCCAAAGAATACGACCTCATTTGTTTTCGCGTTGTATGCAGGGTACAAATTGTTGGCCAGCGATTTAAAGTTTATTTTCTTAACAAAGGCGCCTGTCTTTGTATAGATGTATAAAAACCCTGTGCCATAATCTGTAACCAGGAAATAATGCTCCGTCAACCGTACGTTGGCATATTCATTAAAGTTAATTCCTGCAACAGATTCAAATGGCGTAAATTTTATGGAGTCAACAAAGCTTGTTTGTTTTTGAATGGCGGGGTTCTTTGGATTTATGTAGATCTTTTCGACCTGTTGCGCCCGTATAGCATTTGCAAAAAAACAGCACCCTATGAGAAGAACAGGCAAGGAGGATCGGTTTCTCAAAAAGCGCAATGACAAAAAAAAGTAAACAGAGTGATAACGCACTTTCTATTGGTTAGTTTGGCTGCTTGAAAAGTATGCAAAAAAAGACTTATAAGTTGCCGATGAATTATAAATTTTTGTTAAGTGATCTTTTATTTCCCCAATGGCCTGGTTTATTCTTTGAAGCAAAGAAATGGTTTCTACTAGAGTAAGGTATCGCAATCAAAAGTTCGGGTACCGTCAATGATCAACTGTATTTCTTCTTTACTGCGTTGCACTTATAAATTGTAGTATATCGTGCTATTAAACAGCTTCTTTTAACCGTGCCTTTGCGCCTCCGTGTGTTATTCTTTCTCACACAGAGGCGCAGAGGCACGGTTTGATCTCTTAACCTCCAAAATACTTATTAGTGCAGGGCCCCTTGTCTAAGATTAGTGTGTATACGATAAATGGCTCCCATAAAAAAAGCAAAGCCAACAGACTTTGCTTTTTTATTCTTTATCAATACCCTGTATTAATATTTCGCCGCTTCATTCGGCTTGGGTGTTGTTTTCTTAATAAAATTTCGCAGGCTCTGGTTGCTGGCTGCCAGATCGGGTTTGCGCAGGTACATCATGTGACCACTGCGATAACCTTCCCAGCTAAGCCTGTCTTTTAATTTACCACTTGGGTCCATCTGCCACATGCTGTATTTAGCGTTGAAATAATCACAGGCGCCATCATAATAGCCCGACTGTATCAATACATGCAGGTATGGATTTTCTGCCATCGCCATCCGTAGGTTCTCGCCGCTTTTATCTCCTGTGCGATCCCATGGGCTTACAGGTCCGAACATATAATACCGCAGGTCGGTCTTATAATCCAGTTCATCACGCAGATACATATTGATGGCGGGTGTAAAGGAATGTTCCCATGAAGTAAGTTCCGCATTAAAATCAGGCGACTCTCCCCCATCTTTCCTGTCGATCCCTTTGTAACGCGAATCAAGCCTTCCTACTGTATATCCTTTATCGCGCAGCAGTTCCTTCCAAAAAAGACTGGGCGATACATCGAGATTATTCTGTAGCAGCACTTTTTCGGGCAATCCTGAATAGCGCGCCATTTTTGCGGCGATCTCTTTGCGTTTGGCGTCTTCTAAAAACCCGCCCTTTGCAATAGCGGGTATCAGTTCATTTATCGTAAACTGCTCCACCTCCGGTAACATATCGGTAAGGTCTTTTTTCTGAAGGTCAGCAGGCAATGCCTTGTGGTACCAGGCAGTTGCTGCATAATAGGGCAGACGCAAGGCAACTTCAACCGGCCCGCTTCTTTCTATACCCAATGTGGTTGGCGATACGAGGATCACGCCATTAAAAAACATCCAATGCGCATTCTGCAGTTCGAGCGCCATGGCTGAAACCCTTCCTGTACCATAGCTTTCGCCGATAAGGTATTTGGGCGATGCCCAGCGGTTCATTCTTGATACGAATGTGTTTACCCATTCGGATAAATATTTTACATCGGCACGCACGCCAAAAAATCTTGACGTTGGTATGTCACGGCTAATGGGTCTTGAAAAACCTGTGTTCACAGGATCCACATATACAATATCTGCAACATCGAGGATGGATTGTGCATTTTCGTGCAGCCCGTATGGCTGTACCGGGTAGCCTTCATCATCCACATTCAATAAACGGGGTCCTGTATAGCCGAGTTCCATCCACACAGAAGGTGTGCCCGGACCTCCATTAAAAGAAATCACCAGCGGACGCGAAGCGCGGTCCTTAATGTCGGTTCTTTCATAATACGTAAAAAATACGCCGGCCTGTACTTTGCCATCCTCATCCCAAACGGGCATCATACCCGCTGTTGTTTTATAGGGAACTTTTGTGCCTTTGATGGTTACTTCATGTTCGCTGGTAACGGTCTTGTCTGGATTGAAAGGAATATTGTATGTCGCGTTTTTTGCATCCTGTGTTGAAGCGGATATGGTGGTAGCACTTACTACTCCCGTGCCTTGCGGTGCACCGCCGCCGCGTTGGCCTTGTGCCTGTGCCATAATACCCGCTGTCATACATAATGCCAGCGACGATAAGCAGATCTTTCTCATAAGATTTAAATGGTTTTGGTGAACATATACATGCCCTGCATGCATCTTGAAAGGTTGAATTTAATTCAATCCTGCAAAAAACAAACAGGTATTTGTATGGCTACTTCGGATCTATCCTTTTTCCCGGTGAAACGCCATCTTTCTCAGGTTCTGTATTGAAAAGAATAACAGTAAGATGCCCGGCAATACAACCAGATTGATTACCACCCTGATCTTCTTTTCTTTCCGTTTAAAAAATCTATTGGTATCTTGGAATCCTATTTAAAAAACAACAGGCAACTCCTTTTGTAATGGGAAAACTCGTCTATATGATTAAAACTGTCAAAAATACACTTATATTACTCACCCTGTCTTTATTTGTAATAGCTACATCCGCGCAGGAGAAGATAGCCCTGCAGGTAGATCTTACAAAAGAAAAAGGAAATATGGACCCTATCTGGGCATGGTTCGGTTGCGACGAACCCAATTATGCTTATATGAAAGACGGCAAGAAATTATTGACAGAATTGGGACAGATCAATCCCAGGGTTCCTGTTTATTTCAGGGCGCATAATATGCTTACTACCGGCGATGGATCGGCCTCTTTCAAATGGGGTTCTACCAATGCCTATACGGAAGATGCGAACGGCAACCCTATTTATAACTGGAAGATTGTTGACAGTATTTTCGATACCTACCTGGCACGTGGCATCAAACCCATGGCCGAAGTTGGTTTTATGCCTGAAGCTTTATCTACCAAACCGCAACCTTACAGGCATAACTGGAAGCCCGGCGATCCTTATAGCAATATCTATACGGGTTGGGCCTATCCTCCCAAAGATTATAACAAGTGGGCGGCATTGGTGTACGAGTGGGTAAAACACTCCGTAGAACGCTATGGCAAAAAAGAAGTAGAAACCTGGTACTGGGAACTTTGGAATGAGCCGGACCTTGCTTACTGGAGGGGAACCCGGAAGGAGTTTTTTAAACTCTACGATTATACTGCTGATGCGGTTAAGCGCGCCCTGCCTTCCGCGAGGGTCGGTGGAGCAGATGGCACGGGGCCCCTCGGTAAATTATCGGGCTACCGTTTGCTTGAAGGTTTTTTGCAACACACGATCTCCGACACCAATTATGCTACCGGTAAAATAGGCGCACCACTGGACTTCATCACTTTTCACGCCAAAGGTGCGCCAAGTGTTGTTAGGGGTTATGTACGCATGAATGTGGGTACACAACTTAAAGCCATCAATAATGGTTTTGAACTGGTGGCTTCTTTTCCCGCACTGAAAAACCTGCCGATCATTATAGGAGAATCTGACCCCGAAGGATGTGCGGCCTGTGGTATGTATACCAATCCGGAAAACGCCTATCGCAACGGAACCATGTTTTCCAGTTATACCGCCGCCTCATTTGCCCGTAAGTATGATTTAGCGGATCATTATAAAGTAAATTTTATCGGTGCCGTTTCATGGGCCTTCGAGTTTGAGAACCAGCCCTGGTTCCATGGCTTCAGGGATCTGGCTACCAACGGAGTGGATAAGCCCGTGATGAATGTTTTCAGAATGTATGGCAAAATGAGTGGCAAGAGAGTAACGGTTTCAGGTAACCAGGCCTATGATTATATCCGGATTCGCGACTCAAGTGTGCGTAGGGAAGCTGATATTAATGCATTGGCCAGTATGGATAAAAAGACTGCCAGTATAATGGTATGGAATTATCATGATGAAGATGTTCCGGCCCCAGCCTCGCCCGTTGAGCTTACCATCAGGGGTATTCCTGTAAAAAAAATTACCCTTACCCATTATAGGATTGACGATAAGCACAGTAACTCTTATGAGGTCTGGAAAGCCATGGGATCTCCGCAACAGCCAACATCCGAACAAATAAAGGCTTTGGAAAAAGCAGGTCAGCTGGCCACACTGGAGCCTCCAAAACAGGTTACGGTTACAAATGGTACCGTTATCGTTACGATGGCGCTGCCGCGACAAGGTGTTTCGCTGGTACAGCTAAGCTGGAAATAAATAGCAACATCTCCTGTGAAGGAGGGGGGGTGTTATCAAACGGTGTGAAGACGGATTTGATCTGATGAAAACAAGCGGGCTTCTACAATTATTCATCCACTTAAAATATCGTCTTTACACACGCTTTAAGGATTCTTTATGTTATCGCTATCATAAATAAACTGAAAGGCCTTCCTTTGGTGAAGCGCAAAACCAGTTGCAGAAACAGATTCTCTTTTTTACCGTTCGTTTTTACAATAACTTTGCCGCGAAATGAAGCAACTGATCGTACTCTTATTGGTATTCGTCTTTGTCGGGAAATCGCCCGCATTATCGGCTACGCTCTCAACAAAAATTTCCCAGGGCTTTCTTTCGATCAAAACAACCGATACAGAAAAAAAAACGGCACAACCCGATCAGCAATCTGCCAATACCGATGCAGATGAACCGGATGATGTAAAACTGCCCGTTTGTTCAGTGCTTACCTTGGCTCCTTTCCCTTCTGGTTTATCTAACCCTTCCGGCTTCTATTGTTCGGGTGATACACCATTACAGATCCTTTCTGTGACCACACCTCCTCCCGAGTTGTAAGCATACCTCGTATTTCCTACCACTTATTACGTAAGCATTTCTTATCTGCCCCCCTTAAAGGGCCTAAACTCCGTTATATGCATCGTTATGCCATTCCTGTATGGAATCTTGTTCTTATTTGCCTTATTGCCGCCGGTTGTTCGTCCAACAAAAAAATAGCGCCACCAACACCGGAAACCTTTGAAGTATTTCAGCCGCTGCGTATAGATACGTCTTACGACAAATCCTATGTAGCCGATATTCATTCCGCTCAAAATGTAGAAATCAGGGCCCGAGTAAAAGGCTTCATTGAAAAGATCATGGTGGATGAAGGCAAACCCGTTAAAGCCGGACAAACCCTTTTTGCGTTCAACAATCTGATGTTCAAAGAAGAATTGCTGAAAGCCAATGCACAACTGAAAAATGCCGTGGCCGAATTGAAAGTGGCCGAAGTGGAACTGAAGAACAGCAAAAACCTGGTTGAGAAAAAAGTAGTGTCTGAAACAGAACTCGAAATGGCCAAAGCACATAAAGAAGCCATCGAGGCAAAAATACTGGAAGCGAAAGCAGCGGTATCCATTGCAGAATTGCATATTTCCTACACACAGATCAAAGCTCCTTTCGATGGTGTGATCAACCGCATTCCTTACAAAGTAGGCAGCCTGGTTGATGAAGGCACATTGCTTACCACCCTTTCCAATAACAAAGAAATGTTTGCCTACTTCCATGTATCGGAAAAAGAATTTCTGCGTTTCGCCAAATCAAATGAATTAACTAATCAACAAAACATTTCGTTGCTGCTTGCAGACAATACACCCTTCCGCTACAAAGGCCGGATAGAAACAGCAGAAACAGAAGTGGATAAGAACACCGGAAACATTGCTATTCGTGCGCGGTTTATGAACCCCGATTACCTGCTGAAACATGGCGCCACCGGTAAAGTGGTACTGAGCGGCGTATTGAACAATGTACTGGTAATACCACAGAAAGCAAGTTTTGAAGTACAGGATAAAGTGAATGTGTTTATAGTAGATAAAAACAATATCGTTCGAACAAGGCCGGTGGAAATTTTATGGCGTTTGCCACACCTCTATGTAATTGGCGCAGGATTATCCACAGAAGATAAACTCATTTACGAAGGTGTGCAGCTGGTGAAAGAAGGCGACAGCATCCGTACCAAACCTGTTGCATTGCGCCCAATCCTTTCACAACTTTCCCAAACCCATTAATCGTTGCCATGATAAGTAGTTTTATTCGAAGACCCGTATTGTCTATCGTGATCTCCTTGCTGATCACGTTTCTGGGATTGATCGCTTTATTGAAGCTTCCTGTAACACAGTTTCCCGATATCGCCCCACCTGAAGTAACCGTTACCACCAAGTATACCGGCGCCAATGCCGAAACTTGTGTAAAAGCCGTGGTTACACCACTGGAGCGCGCTATTAACGGCGTGCCGGGTATGTCGTACATGTCGTCTGTTTCCGGTAACGATGGTTCGAGCGTGATTTCGATTGTTTTTAAATCTGGTGTAGACCCGGAAGTAGCATCAGTGAATGTGCAGAACCGCGTATCCTCAGTGATAGATGAGCTTCCGGAAGAAGTGATCAAAGCGGGTGTGATTGTTGAGAAAGTTCAGAACAGTATGCTCATGTACCTGAACATACTCAGCTCTGACAGTACCGTTGATGAAAAATTTCTTTACAACTATACCGACATCAATCTGCTACCTGAACTGAAAAGGATCGAAGGCGTTGGCTTTGCCGATATCATGGGTTCGCGCGATTACTCGATGCGTATCTGGATGAACCCGGATAAAATGACAACCTTCAATATTTCCACCGATGATGTGATCCGCAGTCTTAAAGAACAGAACGTTGAAGCGGCACCCGGAAAAATTGGTGAGAGTTCGGGCAAGCGTCCGGAAGAATTGCAGTACGTTCTAAAGTATACGGGCAAGTTTAATACCGAGGAGCAGTATGGTAACATCATTCTAAAAAGTACCGTTGATGGAGAAATGATCACACTGAAAGACATAGCCACCATTGAATTCGGTTCGCAGGAATACGATGTGATCTCCAAAGAAAACGGGAAACCCTCTGCCGCCATCCTGCTTAAACAAAGACCAGGCAGTAATGCCAGCCAGGTCATTGCCAATATCAAAAGTCGCATGGAAGAACTGAAAGCAGGCTTCCCCGCTGGTATGAAATACACGATCAGTTATGATGTATCCGCTTTTCTCGATGCCTCCATTCACGAAGTGATCAAAACACTGATCGAAGCATTTTTACTTGTTGCATTGGTGGTATTTATTTTTTTGCAGGATTTTCGTTCCACTTTAATTCCAGCGATAGCCGTACCCGTTTCTTTGCTGGGTACTTTCTTTTTTATGCAGCTGTTCGGCTTTTCCGTAAACATGATCACGCTTTTTGCACTGGTACTTTCCATTGGTATCGTAGTAGACAATGCCATTGTGGTGATTGAAGCGGTTCATGCCATCATGGAAACCACCAATCTCGGTCCGCGAAAAGCAACCGAGAGAGCCATGAAGGAAATCAGTGGTGCCATCATCGCCATTACGCTGGTAATGTCGGCCGTGTTCCTTCCTGTTGCATTTCTTGAAGGACCTACGGGTGTGTTCTACCGGCAGTTCTCTCTTACCATGGCGGTATCCATTGTGTTATCCGGTGTGGTGGCATTAACCTTAACGCCGGCACTCTGCGCCACCATGCTTAGCAACAAACACCACGGTCCACAGCGCAAAAGTATTTTCGGATTTTTCTTCAATGGATTCAACAAGCGCTACAATGGCATTGCTGAGAAATACAAAAAACTGGTGGGTGCCATTGCCAACCGGCGCATAATTACCTGGGTAATGATATTGGCATTCTGTTTGGCAACCGGGCTGGTTGGAAAAGTATTGCCTTCCGGATTTATTCCCAATGAAGACCAGGCAACCATTTATGCCAATGTTACATCCCCATCCGGCGCCACACTTGAGCGTACAGAAAAAGTTGTGGATGCTATTCAGCAGGCGGCGCAGCAAATTCCGGAAGTGGCATCCGTATCTACCCTGGCGGGCTATAGTGTTTTATCAGAAGGCGTAGGCGCCACATTCGGCATGAACCTGATTGGTTTAACCAAATGGGAAGAGCGGAGCAAAACAGACAAGGAGGTGATTGAACTGTTGAAAGAAAAGACTAGGCATATCAAAGATGCGCGCATCGAATTCTTTACCCCGCCACCCGTTCCGGGATATGGTAATTCAAGCGGATTTGAATTGCGCTTGCTCGATAAAACAGGAAGAGGCGATCTGAAACAATTAGAAACCGTGGCCAATGCATTTGTAAATGAATTGAAAAAACATCCGGCCATCGGTAATGCCTTCACCACTTTCGATGCCAGCTTTCCGCAGTATCTCGTTAGTGTTGATAATATCAAAGCGGCACAGAAAGGTGTGGTACTGGCCGATGTGATGAATACACTACAGGCTTTTATCGGCAGCGAATACGCCACCAATTTTATCCGCTTCGGTCAGTTGTATCGTGTGATGATCCAGTCTTCTCCCGAGTTCCGCTCAAAACCGGAGGACCTGATGCGCCTGTATGTAAAAAACAAACTTGGTGAAATGGTACCTGTTGCAGCCTTCCTTAAAATTGAAAAAGTATACGGACCGGAACAGGTAACCCGCTACAATATGTATCCGTCTGCCATGGTAAATGGCGAACCCAAACCAGGCTTCAGTAGTGGCCAGGCTATTGAAGCCATACAGGAAGTAGCGAAGCAAAAACTGCCCGCTGGTTTTGGTTACGACTGGGCGGGTTCCTCGCGCGACCAGGCCAATACCGGCAGTGAAGCCATTGTGATTTTTATTGTGAGCCTCTTGTTTGTGTACCTGTTATTATCCGCCCAATACGAAAGTTTCTTATTGCCCATGCCAGTAATTCTTTCATTGCCAACAGGTGTATTTGGTGCTTTCTTCCTGTTATGGGTATTGGGATTGGAGAATAATATTTACGCCCAGGTGGCCATGATCATGCTAATTGGTTTGCTGGGAAAAAATGCCATCCTCATTGTAGAGTTCGCATCGATGAAACACCGAGAAGGTAAAACGCCATTACAGGCGGCGATTGAAGGTGCCGCATCAAGGCTGCGCCCGATATTGATGACTTCTTTTGCTTTTATCGCAGGATTGATTCCACTCATTTTTGCGGGTGGTGCCGGTGCCATTGGTAACAGAACCATTGGGTCTGCGGCTGCAGGAGGTATGCTGTTCGGTACGCTATTCGGTGTAATTGTGGTACCGGGCATTTATGTGATCTTCTCTAAGATCACTGATGCCCTAAAAAGATCAAAACGAAAAGAAGAAAAACCATTTACAGAAACGATATAAGACTATGATAAAATTATTACGGATAACCCTTATCACATGCACAGTAACGGGGCTGCTTGCGGGCTGTGGTGTACCCGCGCAACTTGCACAACAAGAGCGGGATGCGATAACGCTTCCCGCTTCTTATCAAAGCAGTTCTGATTCCGCTGCCGCAATACTGCCTCAATGGAATCAATTTTTTACAGATACCAATTTAACCAGGCTGATCAAAGCCGGGCTTACCCACAACCAGGATCTACAGGCGTCCCTTCAGCGCATCCGTTCGGCACAAGCCGAAATACTGCAACAGAAAGGGTTATTGTCTCCTTCGGTTAGTGCGGGCATCACGGGCAGCTTGCGCAAGTTCGGTTTGTATACCATGGATGGTGCCGGTAATATCGTTACAGATATGCAGCCGGGCAAACTGATACCGATTCATCTGCCCGATTACTTCGCGGGTATCCAGGCAAGCTGGGAGCTGGACATCTGGCAAAAACTGAAAAATAAAAAACAGGCCGCCATGGCAAGATACCTTGCCGGTATAGAAGGTAGAAATCTATTGGTAACACAGCTGGTATCGTCCATTGCAACGGCTTATTATGAATTGCTGGCCACGGATGAAATGCTGAAGATCATAGACGAAACCATCCAGGTTCGTGAGAAGGCATTGGAACTGGTGAAAGTGCAGAAAGAATCTGCGATGTCGAATGAACTTGCGGTAAAACAGTTTGAGGCGCAATTGTACAACCTCGGCGCATTGCGCTGGGAATTGCTCCAACAGGTTGCGCAAACAGAAAACAGTATTCACTTACTTACCGGACAACTTCCGGTTGGCATTACAAGGGTTCATGTTTTTTTTGAATCCCCTTTACACTCGTATTTGAAAACAGGTGTACCATCCGCCCTCTTACAGCAACGTCCCGATATCCGCCAGGCTGAATGGAATCTCGTGGCTACAAAAGCAGAAGTAAAAGCCGCGCGCGCCGCCTTTTATCCTTCGGTGAATATTAATGGTTCATTGGGACTACAGGCATTTCAGCCGGGATTACTGTTGCGAACACCGGAATCAATCGCGTATGGCTTAGTGGGCGGATTAACGGCTCCGCTCATTAACCGCAGCGCCATCAAATCCAATTTCCAGAAAGCCAATGCTGTGCAACTGGAAGCCTATTACCAATACCAGAAACAGGTATTAAACGGGTACATAGAAGTAAACACAGAAATTCAGCGTGCGCAAAACCTTGCCAATGTATACAACCAACGGTCAAAGGAAACAGAAACCCTGCTGCATTCCATAGATATTGCCGAGATCCTCTTTAAAGCAGGCAGGGCTAGCTACCTGGAAGTATTGGTTACCCAACAAAATGCATTACAGGCAAGATTGTCGATGGTAGATACCAGGCGGAAACAGTTTCTCACTACTGTTAACCTGTATAGAACATTGGGTGGAGGTTGGCGGTAGAACAGGACATATCCAATAGGGTTTAACGTGTTGTGTAATTAGAATATTCAAACCCTGTATTATTTGACAAATGAAATGTATACATATAGGGTGAGTGATGAAACATTTTTAATCAGTCCCGGCTAAGCCGGGATCGGGAGCGTCACTGAATTTCAAATAATTGAGATCTTGAATTCTAAATAGCACAACACGTTATTTTTAATAAATCAGAACCTGTTAGCGAAATGATTGAGTTGGCATAAAAGTTGTGCAAAAGAATGCAGGGAAGAAGACCAACGCGTAGCGCTACAAAGGGTACCGTTGTTGAATTCCAGTTATTTTGCGAACACAATAAAAAACGTTAGGTTGTATAAAGAACAATTTCTTTTCTGTGCAATGAAAAAATGCCATAGCCAACAACTTGTGTCTGGGTGTTTCTATTTTTATCATCTTGCACTTTATAGAGACCTTATAGGAACCTTATAGGAACCTTATAGGAACTTTATAGGGACAATCCCCCGACCCTATCCCGACCTACTCCCCATTCAATACCGTAGTACTGCCATAGTACTGCCGTTGCTCTCCCGTACCAGTAAGCATTGGTTAGTATAAGTAACCTATTGGTGCATCAAAAGATGTGGTAAGCGGGCCGTTTTTTAACTTCCTGTACCGGAGTTTTTTCACGCAAAGGCCTAAGCTGGCACGGCACGTTAGTAGTTAATCGGGGTGTAAAGCATATACGAGTCGATCAAAGTGATTCCCGGGATGCATCGGGATCACTTTACAAAAGACGTTTATACAGGATTTCTATTTGTGTTTTTATGTATACCTGAAAACTATTGCAGACTTTCATTTACTCTTTTCTGCGTAAGTAAACCTCCTTTTCTACTCTGTCGGAAGCTCAACAAAGAAAGTTGTTCCGCCACCAGCATTGTCTTCAAACCATATCTTACCGCTATGCGCCTCCACAATTTGTTTTGCGATGGCCAGCCCCAGGCCAAAAGCTTCCTCGCCCGCTGTGCCCTTTCTTTTTGCCTTGGTCAACAGGTCAAATACTTTTTCTTTTATTTCGGGTGGTATACCAATGCCATGGTCAAAGACCATGATCCGTACCCGGTCTGTGTTGTAAGCCATACTCACTTCAATCACTGCTCCGGATGGGCTGAACTTGATTGCATTGGCAATCAGGTTACTGATTACCCGCCATAGTTTTTCTCTGCTTGCCGGTACTATAATGTCCAGTGTTTGAAGATTGATCTGCTGATTCTTGGCTTCCGCTTTGTTTAACAAAAGAGACACACAGTAATGCAGCATTTCACCGATATCAACCGGTTCTTTTTTTAGCCCTTCGGCACGGAACTGTACCTGCAGCAGGTTACTGACCAGTTCCAGTGAATTCTTACCCGATGTGTGGATCATTTCCAGCAGTGTCCGCTCTTCATCCGAACGATCCGATTTATCCAGCAGGATGGAGGTTGCGGAATACATAGCACCAATGGGATTACGAAGATCATGCGCAACGATCTGCATCATCCGCGTATTATCTTCCTGGCTCTGCTCCAAAGCGCTTAATGTTTTTTGCATCTGGTTATTCTGGTTACTCACCTGCTCATGCAGCCTGCTGGTCCGTTTCAGGTTTTGCCGGATGGAAATGATCACAGCGATGGCCAGCAGAAAAGCGATCGCTGCCAGAATTAACAGCGCTACCTGGTAATTTGATTTCGCCGTTAACGACTTTACCTGCTCGTCTTTCACTGCGTAGTCCAGGTAATCTATCCCCGAAGCGTTGTTCAGTTTTTCCTGTTCGTCGATCAGGCTTAGCAACTGGCGGCTGTATGTAGCTGCCGTCAGACTGTCGCCGCGTACACTGTAAAAATCAAATAATTTCCGGGCCATCCGCTGGCTATAGATCATAAACCCGTTCTGATTGGCAATATCCAGCCCCTGTCGGTAATAGCTTGCAGCCCGCGCCGGATTGGTCTTTACAAGCTGGTCACCAATATCGGTGAAGATGTCCATCGAAACATAATAAAGCTTTTTGCTAAGTAAGGTGTCAATCGTGCGGTCAAGCAATGCCACACCCTCTTCCAACTTACCATGGGCGATCATGTCATCCGCCACCAACTGGTCGATGGCCACCAATGTTCGGTAATCCTGGTATTTTACTGCAATGTTCCTCGCTTTGCCGATCAAATAATCCAACGAATCATGTTGAAAGCGGGCAGGGTACATCAACAGGTAGTTATAAATCGCAAGCGACATGATCGAGTCGTTACTCAGTTCCTTACCCGCATCCAGGGCCTCCTGGAAGAACGTGACCGAACGCTGGTCCTTGCCGGATTCTCTGTAAACCATTGCCATGTTCATCAGTGACTGTACGCAATTGGCTGAATCTTTTAAATTCTTGTACCCTGAATAGGCTTCGTTATAATATCGCAGGGCCAGCTGCAGATTGCCTTTAACATCGCAATACACGCCCAGGTTGTTCAAAGCATCGGCCTTCCCTTTCTGGTAATTGAGCCGGTTGGCCGCTTCGCGGGCCTGGCGTGTATAATAGAACGTGCTGTCTATATTCTTTTCGTAAAGAAGCATCGCCATCCGGTTCAATGCATCTATATAACGGGTACTGTCGCTGATATGGGGAAGCGAGGCTCTCAACACCGTTAACTCAGGTGATTGGGCCCAACAAAAAATGCCTGGACCAAAAAAATAAAAGAAAACTAATAAGGCTTTCCTCATATACATCTAAATTGAATAACCAGGGATCATCAACGTGTAAGGTAACTACCTAAAAATAGTTAAGTATTTCTTAGTTAGCTGTCTTATTAACGTGTTATTCCTTACTTATTTGTATACAGGCTATTTCTTCTACACCAATATTGTTTCAACCGTAATCGTATGTGTCAATATTTTATGTATCGGGCAGGCATTGGCAACACCCAATAAACGGCTGCGTTGTTCTTCGGTTAGTTCGCCTTCAAGTTGCAGCTTCCTGTTAAAGGTGGTTTTGTCTTCTTCTTCTACCAGGTCAACCGACACATTGATCTTGGTGAGGTTCCATTCTTTACGGTCTGCATACATACGAACGGTAGCGCAGGTACAGGCCGCCAAAGAAGAAGCCAGTAATTCTTTGGGCGAAAAGCCTTTGTCCTGACCGCCTTTTTCAACAGGCTCATCGGCCATAACAATATTTCCTGTGGGCGATTGTATTTCGATACGATACAACTCTTTTCCCAATACAGCTTTTACCGATGCCATGTTTTTATTTTTTATAGGTGGATGGATAAGGAACAAATTCAGTTTCGTCGCCGGGGATCTTATCGAATGTCTGTGCAATCCATTTTTGTTTGGCCTCGCTGATCAGTTCTTTTTCAGATGATACAAAGTTCCAGTCTATGAAACGTTCTTCGGCAAAAGGTTCGCCGCCAAAAATATAAATGGTGCTGTTGGCTTCAATCGTAAACGCGCACAGGCTGCTGTCCTTTGCCACCAGCAATTGTTTTGGATGATATTGATTGCCTTCGCTTTCTATTCCTCCTTCTAAAATATATAATCCCGATTCGCCATACAACGCATGACCAATGTTTACGGTTTGTCTTTGTTTGCTTTTGATCTCGATCATAAACAGTTTACTATACACCGGCACGGCAGACTTACGACCAAAAGCTTCGCCCGCTACTAATTTAAACTGAAGCCCATTGTCGGACCATTTAGGAATCTGTTCCTCATCAATATGAAAGAACTCCGGGTTCATCTGTTCCAGGTGTTTGGGCAATGCCACCCAGATCTGCAGGCCATGCATTTCTTTGTCTGAATGACGCAGGTATTCCGGTGTACGTTCTGAATGCACAATACCTTTCCCGGCTGTCATCCAGTTAACGGCGCCAGGCTTTATTTCTACTTTATTGCCCAGCGTATCCCGGTGAAGAATGCTTCCTTCAAATAAAAAAGTAAGGGTAGAGAGGCCGATATGCGGGTGTGGCAGTATATCAAAATTTTCGCGCTCATTCAGTTTTACCGGACCCATATGATCGATGTAAATAAATGGCCCCACCATTCTTTTCTGGCGGAAGGGTAACAGGCGGCCCACCATGAACTTGCCTATATCAGCCGCTCTTTCTTCGATGATCAGGTTAATGTTTGACATAGTACCATTTGTTTGCTGAAAAAATTGCTTACACTAATTTACCTGCTTTCTTACATATTTCGTTAAGATCACAATTACCTGGCCCTCTATTTTTCCTTCTATCTGTTCGGTATTGTTTTCCACAAGGCGGATATTCTTTACTACCGTTCCCATTTTGGCATTGAGCGTGGATCCTTTTACATCCAGCGATTTGGTAAGTACGACCGTATCGCCCTGTTGCAGTACATTGCCATTGGCATCCTTATGCAGGTCTACCACGCCGTCATCGTCCTGGTCACCAGTGGCTTTGGCCCATGCCAGTTTCTCATCGTCCAGGTATAACATATCTAACAGATCGGCGGCCCAGCTTTCTGTTCGCAACCTGTTCAGCATACGCCAGGCGGTTACCTGAACACCGGGCACCTCACTCCACATAGATTCGTTCAGGCATTTCCAGTGTTCGTTATCCAGGGCGGCTTTCTTCTCTATCTGTGCAATACATTTTTCGCAGGCGGTGATATGGTTGTTTTCATCAGCCCTGTCCTGCGGCAATACTGCAAAAATCTGCGAACCCTCTTCCGATCCGCATAATTCACATTTATTTCCGTTTCTGTTTTTTAATACCGTTTCTAATTGCATCTTCTTTAATTGAAGCGGCAAGGTAAATAAACTATTTACAGGCAACAGCAGAAAATATAGTATGATAATGTGTTGTATTACCAGTGATAAACCGGGTATCTGTTATCTCTTTGCGTTCGTTGCGGTTCTTTGCTAACCTTGCGGTACTTTTTGGCGCTGTTTTGTATCGCCAGGAACACAACGATACGCAAGGTTCGCAAGGATGATCATATCTGCTACGCAGATGGCAGAACACAGTAGCGCAAAACAATCCTGCTATTTTGTGTTATTAATAAGCAGTCCTTTTCTTAAAAGCTGTTTGCGTTAATTAATACGAATTGCTTATCCCTCTGCGAAAGCTCCCTGTTCTCTGCGGTGAATGTAAACCCCAATTCACCGCAGAGGCGCAGCGTTGCCGGAGTTTTCGCAGAGAAACCAGCGTCATAATGAATTAAAAACAATTAACGCAAACAGCCTCTTGGTATGCTTTGTGGATTTTTTTGTTGATGGCTCAAAAAATAGAACCGGCAAGACACCAGAGTCCCGATTTAGAAAAATGTTAATATGGATGAATGCAGGCAGCATACAAGTGAATATCGGGTTCTTAACCCCGATACTAATGAACTTATTGCTAACTTAGCGGCCGTAAATAGCTACCAAAAGAAATAAACCCGGATCTTACCCCACGTTGCAGGGCTTGTTACTTTTTAAAAACAGTTATGTCTGCTGTTTGACCGGCCTGGTTTTACGGGAAACCTGCCGGAGATCGATCCCCGGAATCCAATATCCAGTAAATAGTTCATTATGGCACGAAAGTGGCTATGCTTTCGGCAGGATATATAAACATGATATTGGCAATGGTTGAGCAAATGCGATATGGCAACAAGAGCGCCTGGTGTTTTTTACTCATTTTCTGGGTTTTTGCGAACAGTTGTTCCAAGCCGCAAGATATGCCCGTACCTATTATTCCTACTCAGCCCCCGGTAAGCACACCTTCCGGTGAAATACAGAGCTTTACAATTACAGATACCCTGGTACCCTTTAAAACAGGCTCTACCATTAAATGGCTGGTAAATGGCACTAACAGTCTTACCGTAGTTACCCTGAATGGCGTAAAAATTGGTTTATATGGTGTACTGGAAACTGGTCCGTTAAAGCAAAACACCATGTATACACTTGCCGTTAACAGTGGTAAAAAGGATTCTATTACCCTTAAGGTTGCCGACTCTATCATCTCTCTTTTGTGGGGCGGGGGCAAAGCATTGAAACAAATAAAGGCCGAAGTATATATTGTTCCACAGGGACAAACAAATCGCACATGGGTAGATACCAGCATTTCTGCGCGCGACGCTGATCAGCGCATTTACTTTACAATTGATGGCAACTCAAAGATCCTGCACTCCATTCCTATTTTCAGCGTAACCGATGGGGGTAAAGTAGTAACAGATCTTGTGAACAGTAGTTTTGTATGGCAGGGAGTTTTATATGTTCTTGAAACACTGGATAGTAAAAACCTGGTTGTTCAATATGTAGAGAAACAGGCTAACGGGATGGATCTTACCCGAAGAAACACCTATGCTTTTGAGTAACTAATTCAATGCATTTTTAGTTTACCCTCATCCTTCCATCTTCTTTTAAAGTATCTGCAAAAAAAGAGTCACGAAACAATTTTCGCAACTCTCTTCTGTATTGGGAGCAAGAAAGAAATATTTAGTTACCACCACCCACACGATTCTGTTCGTCCTGTGCCCCACCCGCACGTCGGCGAGACTGTGTACCCGGGGTATTTTTTCCAAACCGATAGGTAAACGTTGCCGTTACCTGCCTCACATCAGGCCTTGCTAAAGCATGCAAATCTATGTCGCTGTATCGAATAGAACTTGCAAAACGCTGCCATGCAAACGGGTCACGTACATTCAGGCGTACGGTTCCCTTACCCTGCAGGATCTGTTTTTGTAACCCGATACTCATTTGATAAATCGGTTCGGTTACCGCCAGTTGATCTACCGTTTTGTAACGGTAAAATCCACTCAACTCGCCGCTG
The DNA here is from genome assembly GCA_040390405.1 of Bacteroidota bacterium. Taxonomy (GTDB): domain Bacteria; phylum Bacteroidota; class Bacteroidia; order Chitinophagales; family Chitinophagaceae; genus Sediminibacterium. The sequence continues at coordinate 236,695 of JAZJYJ010000008.1, read as the reverse complement.
AATCCTTTGCTTTTACTGAATGTAAAACTGTTGGTCACATTCACCGTAAAGGAAGTATAGGAAAGGTTTATGGGGTCCGCATTGTATACTCCTACATAGTGGTTATTATAAATATTCGTAAAGAAATTGGCGTTCCACCAGGAGGTAAACGAAGCCGGTGCCGTGATCGATAAACCGATATTGGTAAACTTCGCCACATTCTCCGAGGTATTGTATGTGATCTTGGATGCCGTATTCTGTTTAATGATCTGCGAGATCACATCCGTGGTGTTGTTGTAGTTGGCCGTTACAATAAATTTCGACTTGAATGCATAACTCAGTTCTATATTATGTGTAAACTGCGGTAAGAGGTAAGGATTACCCACGCGATACGTTAATGAATCCAGGAAGAAGGTAAACGGGTTGAGGTCCTGGTAATTCGGCCTGGTAATCCTTCTTCCGTAAGAAACCGTTAACTGGTTATTCTTATCAATCGCATAGCTGACAAAAGCGGTTGGGAATACATTCGTGAAATTTCTTTTGAAGGTAGAGTCGTTCAATACCTGTCTTCCTTTCGCGATCGTATTCTCCACGCGCAAACCACCCTGCACAGACCATTTCTTTACCTGCTTATTAACACTCACATACGCCGCATTGATGTTCTCATCATAAATAAAATGGTTTGACCTCGCATCGCGTATCCATGATTTATCGGGCATTTGTCTTGTATAATCTACCTGGTTATCATTCGTTACAAGACTGCTTTTAATACCCGCTTCAAGCCTTCCGTTTTTAAATGGCTGGGTATAATCCGATTTGAACGACCAGATATTGATATCCGAAGGCAGGTGCCCTTTCAGGTACAATGGATCACCTAACTGCGTGCCCGATGCATTGTAAACATTGGTGGTAAGCAGCAGGTCCGATATATTACTGTAGGTTATATAGTCAAGGTCAGCCGTTAACTCCTTACCTGTTGAATCGAATGTATGTTTCCAGTTCAGGTTGCCGGTGAGGTTTTTGAAATTGGTGTTGTTATTGGTAAGTGATTCCAGTATCGTCTGTGTATTACCATTTTTATCTTTCAATGCAGAAGTCGTTACCGGCGTTGGATGTCCGTCAAAAGCAAAACCACTTACCACGATACCAAAAATGTTTTTCTTATCCGCCTGGTAATCCAGTCCCAGTTTCAATGTCTGGTTAAAGTTTCCAAATTTAAAATTGGTGAGCAGCGAAGAGGAGCCATCAAGTACACCATTGTTATAAAAATTCCGGTCGATGGTCAATGCGTTTCTGCCACGGAAAAAGTTGGGATTGTAATTCCCGAAGAAATTGATCTTATTATGCCGGTAGTTGAAATTAAAACTGTTTTGCGATTTGGGTATCACATACAATGTGCCATATGGATTGAACAAGCTGGTGGTAGCGCCGAGCGTAAAGCTTCCGTTAAAGCCATTGTTCTTCCCTTTTTTGGTTTTGATATTGATAATACCCGAATTACCCGAAGCATCAAACTTGGCGGAGGGATTGGTCATGATCTCCACCTGGTCCAATGCGGATGCCGGCATGTTTTTTAAAAGATTGGCCAGGTCAGAGGCCGACATATAACTTGGCTTTCCATCCAGCATCACAATTACACCCGCTTTGCCTCGCAGGCTGATATTGCCATCGCTGCTCACACTTACACCGGGCGATTTTTCCAGGATCTCCATAGCCGTGGCGCCTGCACTGGTAGGTGATGCATCTACATTGATCACCGTTTTATCGATCTTGGTTTCAACAAAAGGTTTTTTGGCAACCACTGTTACCTCATTTACCGCTTTGGCGGCAGGTTGCAGTGCAATAACGGGCAATGAAAGATCTGCCGTATTCAGTTCAAAAGGTGCGGAGAATTTTTTACCATAACCCACCAATGCGATCGATACAAGGTATTTACCGGGTTTACTGTTCACCAGTTCGTACAAGCCTTTCTGATCGGATACCGCCAGTTTGGCCAATGCCGAATCTTTGGCGCGTAACAAAGAAACCGTAGCAGATTGAAGGGGATTGCCCTTTTCGTCGGTAACGGTACCGCTTAGTTTTGCGGCAGACTGTGCCGTTAACTGTATCGTAGCAAACAGCGTAAGCAGTGTAAAAACGGATCGCATACAGGTAAATTGATCGGTAAAGGTTTTAATTGAACTGTTATAACAAATGCCAATTGTGACAAGCTGTACAAACCCATTGACCAATGGAAACGCGGTTGGTTTTGCAATAAAACAGTTGTCGTTTTTTTACATGCGCTTTTATATAGATAGAATACACCCGTTACCGGGCAATGAATCGGCAATTCAAGATTACTGTAATGGTTACAGAATGTATATAGCAGAATTACGGATACGGGGCATTACGGCGATCAACCCTGAAATATGATTACTGAAGCCTGTTTAAACTCAGGGAAAAGGGTCGAGATACCCATACTTTTTTACCAATCTATTCAACTAACATATTTGGAGTTATCTTCATACACCCCATTGTTACGCTTCATTTCTAAACCCATCGATATGAAACCCATTATCAGTCTGTGCTTTTTTCTTTGTCTTTTTTCCGGCAGCTTATCTGCACAAAGCAACTATGTAGAAGTTTCTGTAACGGATACTATTCAGGTAAAGGCGGATTATTTTGTTTTTCGCTTTAACCTCAATCCAGACATTGATGTGCAGCCGGATACTACCGGTATGCGCACAGATCCTAATTATTACCGAAAAGTCGCAGAAAAAACGCGACAGCGGCAAGTCGAAGCTGCAAAGGTTCTTGAGCAAAAATTAAAAGATGCCGGATTTAATACAGAAGCCACCACACTGAGTGACTGGGTCTTTCGAAACAGTTATGGTTTTTCCATTTACGCAACCACACGCGATGTGGCTTCTTTTGGCGTGCTGGATAAACTGATGAAGACCGAGAGAGGCATTACTTGCAACCTGACGCAGATCAGCAGTACCCAGGAAAACATACAAGCCGACCGCTTGAGCAAAAAACTTATGGACAAGGCAAGAGCAAAAGCTAGCTTTCTGGCTGCAGAAGCCAAAAAGAAACTCCTGTCAGTAATCGCTGTTTCTGATAAAAAAACAGAGCTGATCAATTATAGCAATATCAATAATGTATCCTTGTTAGCCTCGCTGGGCATAGATAAAACCGTTGTTAAAGATGGCGGAATAAACCCGCTTTACCCGGTTCAGGGTTCGTTAACAGTAAAGTTTGGCTGGCAATAAACCAATACCGCTACAAAAAAGACCGCTTTGCAAAGCGGTCTTTTTTGTAGCGGTATAACATTATAATGTCTGTAAGGCGCTGCTGTGAATTATTTTCTTTTATTCCGCGGAACAAATTTCCTGCCTCTTCCGCCATCTCCACCTCTTCCCTGGCCCCTGTTGCCGCGTGGGTTGTAAGCGGGTGTGGCGCCAAACTGTTCCGGCACCTGCGCCTTGGTAACAGGATGGCCCAGCAGCTCTTCGATCTGTGCAAATTTCTGCTGTTCTTTTTCGGTAACAAAAGTATAGGCCGTTCCTTCACTGGCGGCACGTGCGGTACGGCCAATGCGGTGAATATAATCTTCGCCATCATTGGGTACATCGTAATTGATCACAAGGTCTATGTCCTCAATATCAATACCCCGGCTCAGGATATCCGTTGCCACCAGTATTTTCAATTTTTTGTTCCTGAAATCAAGTAATACCTGTTCGCGTTTATCCTGCTCCAGGTCTGAATGAATTTCTTCAATCGAAAAGCGGGAACGCTTTAGTTCATGCGCCAGTTGTTTCACGTTCATTTTCTTGGAACAGAACACGATCACACTCTGAAAATCCCTGCTGCGCAACAATTCTTTGATCAAAGGGATCTTCTGCGGTTCATATACCACAAACGCTTCCTGTACAATTTGCTCCGGTGGTTTGGAAACCGCAATATTGATCTCTAAAGGATGATGTAAAATTTTTCTCGCCAGTTCACGCATTTTCATGGGCATGGTGGCGGAAAACAATAAGTTCTGCCGTTGTTTGGGCAGAAAGGAGATGATCTTCATAATATCATCGTGAAAACCCATATCCAGCATACGGTCTGCTTCGTCCAGTACCAGGTATTTCACGGCCTGCATTTTTACATACCCCATGTTCAGGTGGGCAATCATGCGGCCGGGTGTACAGATCACCATGTCTACGCCGCTCGACAATGCTTTTTTCTCAGTGGTAAACGATGTGCCATCGCCACCGCCATATACGGCAATGCAACTCACGTCGGTAAAATAAGAAAGGCCCTCCATGGTCTGCGCGATCTGTACGGCCAGTTCGCGGGTAGGTACAATGATCACTGCGTTGATCAGGTGCGCATCGTGCGGTTCGGTAATGATCTTATTAACAACAGGCAGTAAGAAAGCGGCTGTTTTGCCGGTACCGGTTTGTGCCGAGGCAATGATATCCTTTCCCTCTAAAATCGGAACGATCACCTGTTCCTGCACCGGCGTGGCTGTTTCGTAACCCATGGCATCTATGCCAGACAATAGCCTTTCATCAAGGCCCAATTCAGTAAAATTCAAAATAGATAATAGTTATTAGTGTGATGTTTGACCGTAAAGATAGGTTCTTCGGTACGATCCGGGTATTTCTGTTTGGTTCATCGATGATATGATTAAATCTCACTCATTAAACTGCTTTTTTAGCCGCAGATTGGCAGATTAGGGGGCGGAAAAGGAATAAATCTGCGAATCTGCGGCTAAAGAACCATGTTTTGACTAATTTTTAACCACTGGTATGCAGCCATTTCTGTTATTTTTGCGCCCTATCGGCAATCATATTTGCACTTAACTACCTGAAATGAAAAAAACACTACTTGTCTTCCTTAGCCTTTCTGTTTCGTTCCTGGCTATGTCTCAGTCAACCAACAGTACCACCAACAGCTCTACCAAACTACTCGATCTTTCGAACCGTGCCAGTGATCATTTAATGATACAGTATGGTGCAGACAGCTGGACCAACCGCCCCGACAGTGTGCGTACCGGTGGTTTCAGCAGGCATTTCAATATTTATTTCATGTTTGATAAGCCTTTCAAGACCAACCAGAAATTAAGTATCGCGTATGGTATCGGAATCGGTACCAGCAATATGTTCTTCAACAATACCAATGTAGATATCCGTTCTACTTCGGCAAAACTGCCATTTACCAATGTAGACAGCGCCAATCATTTCAGTAAATTCAAAGTAGTGAACATCTACGCGGAGATCCCGGTAGAACTGCGTTATTTCTCTGATCCGGCCAATCCAAGCAAATCATGGAAAGCGGCCCTGGGAGTAAAAGTGGGCAGCTTGCTGAAAACCTATACCAAGGGTAAGAACCTGGTAAACAAAAGCGGTGCTTCTATTTACGGGCCCAGCTATATCCAGAAAGAAAGCAACAAACGCTATTTCAATGGAACCATGATGGCTGTTACCGGCCGGATCGGCTATGGCATTATTTCGCTGGACGCGGGTTACCAGATCAACGGCGTATTGAAAGATGGTGTGGGGCCTAGTATGAATAAATTCTCACTCGGCGTTACCTTAAGCGGACTGTAGTTCGTGAGACGTCAATCGTGAATCGTGAGTTGGGAAACCGACTCACGATTTTTTTTGCCCCCCCTCACGATTGACGATTCACGATTCACGCCTCCCGAAAAGCTATCTTTGCCAAAATAACAACCCTTGATCGAGAAAAAGAAAGCGATACAGAACGAAGAAAAGACCGTATTGGTGGGATTGATCCAGAAAGACCAGACAGATGCCCAGGTAACCGAATACCTGGATGAACTGGCTTTTTTATCTGAAACCGCAGGAGCCGTGGCCGTAAAACGATTCACCCAGAGACTGGCGCATCCAGATAGCAGAACCTTTGTGGGAAAAGGAAAACTGGAAGAGATCAAGAACTATGTGAACGGAAAGAATATTCACCTGGTGATCTTTGATGATGAACTTACCGGCTCACAGATCTCCAATATTGAAAAAGAACTGGGTGTAAAAACCATTGACCGGAGCGACCTGATCCTCGACATATTCGCCAGCCGTGCCCGTACCTCGCAGGCCAAGGTACAGGTAGAGCTGGCACAATACCAATACCTGCTGCCGCGCCTGAAAGGGATGTGGAAACACCTGGAAAGACAGGGAGGCGGTATCGGTACCCGTGGACCCGGTGAAACGGAAATTGAAACGGATCGTCGTATCGTAAAAGACAAGATCTCGCTGCTGCGCAAGCGGCTGTCTGAAATAGACAAACAGGCATTTACCCAACGCAAGGAACGGGGCGAACTGATACGCGTGGCGTTGGTAGGATATACCAATGTGGGCAAAAGCACCCTGATGAACCTGCTCAGTAAAAGCGAAGTATTTGCCGAGAACAAACTGTTTGCCACCCTGGATACCACCACCCGCAAAGTGGTTTTTGAGAATACCCCTTTCTTATTGAGCGATACGGTGGGTTTCATCCGCAAACTGCCGCATCATTTGGTGGAGAGCTTTAAAAGCACCCTGGATGAAGTGCGTGAGGCGGATATCTTATTGCATGTGGTAGACATATCGCATCCCCAATACGAAGAGCAGATCGGTGTGGTAAACAAGACGCTTCAGGAATTGAAGGCATTTGAAAAACCCATACTTACCATCTTCAATAAAATGGACCTGTACCAGGAAAAGAATTTCGACGAGTGGCTGGATGAAAGCGTGCAGCAGGAAATTCTTCGTGAACTAAAAGAAAAATGGGACGCCGCCACCGATAACAACTGCGTATTTGTATCGGCCCAGGAAAGGAATAATATCGATGCCCTGCGGGAACTGATACTCGAGAAAGTAAGGGATATGTATAAGATCCGTTACCCGTATCGAACTGTTCAGTATTAATTTGACCCCGCAAAAGCGGGAGAAAATTCTACAGTTCTTTCAGCAACTGCAAACCATAACTGCGAACCGAGTTCGCATTCAGGTTGCCCCGAACGGTCAGGGCCAGGCTGAACCTGTTTTCCCAGGTGCGTCCCATACGGATGCCTGCTCGAAAAACAGGGTCAAATCCATCGTAGGTAAGCTTACCTATCGAAGTGCGGACCTTTGCAAAATTATAGGCATAACCGGCCCCTATAAACAGGCCGAAATGCTTCCTCAGCGACTCATCTGCCGCAGAATGCAGGCCGATATTCAGATCGGCAAATACCGGCACCTCCACTGCAAAGCTGGTACCCCTGAGGCCCTCAATGGTATCCCTTGTACTGCCATTATAATCTATGGAACGGTATTGATCCGTAGAGGCAAAGCCCAGCATCAACGGGGAACTGATGCTCAGAGAGCCCGATTTCCAGGCCAGTACATCTACCCTTGGACCATACACAATACCAAACTGTCTTAGCCTGGCCGAATAGTTTATATCCATCACAGAAGTACCGGAAACCGATCTTGCCATCCCTGAAATATTGGAAGTGCTGCCACCCAGGCCGAATACCTGGTCAACCCGGGGGGCCTGTGCAAACAGGCTGTTCGTGCTTATATACCCGGTGCAAGCAAGAAGTAAAACAGTTAGTTTGCGCATAGATTAAACTTTGTTTTAATTTCACAAAACTAACACATTACAACAAATTATATGCCACTACATGACGAATACAACCTGGCGCTGGTATAAAATAGCCGAGAACGAAGCCGAAATAGCCTGGCAATCAAATGATATGTGCATTATAGAAGCCGGCAACAAAACAATTACCCTTGCCCGTAATGCCGGTGAGTTATTCGCTTTTGCGCATAAATGTCCGCATGCCAGCGGTATTCTGGCAGATGGTTATATCAATGCCACGGGCCAGTTAACCTGCCCCTTACACCGTTACCGGTTCGACATGAAGAATGGCCGCAACACAAGTGGTGAGGGTTATTATTTAAAAACCTACCGGGTAGAGAGTCGGGAAGATGGAATTTATGTTGGTTGGGAAGACAAAGGCTTTTGGGGATTTTAGTATTTGTATGGCGTTTTTTTCACGCAAAGGCGCAAAGAGAGCAAAGGCTCAATCTTCCCGTCTTTGCTCTCTTTGCGCCTTTGCGTGAAAAAGCCCTTTACTACACCAGGGTCTCCTGAAAGCCAGGAAAAGATAAAAACAGCTATCTTTTTTTCCTACAGGTTTTGCCGGAATGCATTTTTCCCTATTTTTGCAACCCCTTAGGGGAAATTCCTCCTTAGCTCAGTTGGTTAGAGCATCTGACTGTTAATCAGAGGGTCTCTGGTTCAAGTCCAGAAGGGGGAGCTTAAAAGTAAAAGGGTTATACTTTGATAGTATGACCCTTTTTTGTGCAACTAACTCTTGCCAAAAGATAATTAAGTAATTAGGTTATGGAATTCACCTTCGGTTCGTATTTTTAGTTTCCATCTTACACATAGTCACTTCCCGGAATACCTAAGCTACAATTTTAAAATATTTAAAGATGAAAAACATACTTATCGGTATAAGCATATTACTGATTTCCTTTTCTTTTTTAACAGGATGTGGTAGTGCTGAAGCAATTGAACAATTTAATTATTCCACCACAAAATTTAAATTGGAGAAGGCGGTAATGCAAGTATTAAAAAATAATACCAACCCGAATATTATTTGGGACAGTGCTGACATAGTAATAAGAAAAAATACAATCTCCAAGGGAATGGATACAATAAACGCAGCACTATATAGTGCAAAATCCAATCAAACTGACCCAGCGTTTCCGAAGCAAACTGACCCAGTATTTTCCTGGCGTAAAGTTGCATAACAACTCTCTTCTTTTATCTTTCTCTGCTGCATAGGATCTACAGTATTTAACCTGGAACGGTTCTCTTAAAGTTACTACACAACCATTCATTGTACAACTCGCTGACCGTAACGCGTAGAAGCTTTACAGATCAACAGTTATGTTTTACTGTACCGTTATAATTGTTGTGATCGCTGATGAAGGGAGCGGATTGAATGACCGAGGTCATTCAATTTTGAAGCGTATAAATTAATTGCTGGAGAACATGAATGATGGGTCAATTTGAAGCGGATAACATGGGTCAGTTTTAATCGGACTGAGTGGGTCAGCATAAAACGGATTTACTGGATCACTGCAATCGGATTTTGCATATACCAGTTAGTTATTTGTTTTGACATTATAAGAACCTAGCAATTTCATACATATCAATTTTTACAAGTTGGCCATTTCTGGTTTATAGTATGTCAGTTCCATTGTATTCCCCCATAGTGGCTCTTTGTTCCAATGAGCATGAATCGCCATTGCTGCACCGATAGCAGATGCCTGTGATATGGATGCTGCATATACTTCCATGTCTGCAAAAGCAGCGGCAAGTAATTGCATGTATATGGTATTTTTTGAAAACCCGCCATCAACGAAAATGCGTGATACTTTTTGATTTGACAGTATCAATGTAGTAGCTTTTTTTTGTTGTTCAATGATCTCGTACATTAAATGATGATACGCTTCATTGTACGACCGAAAACTGTTCAGCTCCCTTGAACTAAAAGAAGAGATACTATGATGATTTATTAATGCAGGATTAAATGTTACATCCCTGTACGCATCAAATGTCATATTAAAATGACTGGCTAATTTTTCTAACGCCTGTTCATGCTGATTTCCTGAAAATAATCGGGAAGCTTTTACCGGCTCGCCATCATAGCCGATATAATATACGCAACCCTCTTGTAATTCCTCCTCCGTTAATGGTTCTTTGTTAAATGGATTGAAACTGATGCACCAGGTACCTGTTGAGATTAAAACAAATGGCTCTTTAAAACCTGCACGGTAAGGGATCAGCGCAGAAGAACTATCGTGAAGTCCTGGACCCACTTTCACCATCTTCCTATTAACAATCACTTCTGTCACTTCATCAGAAGGGGAAATAGGCGGAAGTTTATCGGTGATCCCTTCCGCCTTTACCCATTGATGATAATCGTTCTTTACAAAATCCCAGAGACCTGTATGACAGCCAAGACTTGTTATCTCTGATTGTGCCTTACCCGTAACCAGGAAACTGATGTATTGAGGCAGGTGCATCGAATATTGTATACGCCCAAACAAAGATCCTTTTGTATATTTTAACCAATACAATTGCATCCCCGAATTCAGATTGCCCAATACAGGAGATGCCGTTGCTACGGAAACCAACAGTTCCCCGCCATACGTTTTATAGAATTTGTCGAGCAGGATTTTGGGGTAAGGTTTTAGATAATTGTACAGAGGACCAACCGGTTCACCTTTTGTATCAATATGCACAAAACTGGCACCGTATGCGGAAAAATTTAAAGCCCTAACCTCAAACTGTGCCAGATTCAGTATTTCCTGAATGCCTTTTTCTACCCATTTGCGAAGTTCTTTCACATCATCACAGGCAAAGCCATCGTCATCTTTGGTTTCATTAAATTTTACAGAACGCTCAAACACGATTTTATACTGTTCGTTAAACAGAAAATATTTCTTGTTGGTTTTACCTATATCAAAAATGGCTATTACCGGTGTTGGCGTCATGCCCTTGCCTCTAAAGAGGAGTTTAAATTGACAAAATAAATACCTGCAAACTTTTTATCACACCCACACTTCGCTCATTCACCTGTACAACCCTTTTTGCTGTATAAGGAGAGGGCATGTTTTTTAGAGCTGCTGCTTCATAACTCCTTTTTTGGGGGTCTCTAAAGTCCTCTTGAAACTGTCTTCTCTCCTCTCTTTTTAATCAACCGCTCTCTCAGTTTTTCCTTTCTGAATAATTGTAATGGATCCAATGCAGCACCGGCTTGTAAACGTGCTTCTGCTACAATGGAACGTACATCAGTACGGTAAGCTTGCTGTAAAATTTCCTGCGCTTTTACCACATCATTGTTTTCCTGTGCAACCTGTAATGTTTTGGTATCAACCAGCAAAGCTTGTGTATATGCTATTTTAATGGCTTCTATACTTTGCAGGAGATCTTCCAGCGGATCTTTTATATTGTGTGAGGCATCAATCATCCAGCCGAGGTCATTCGCATGATTCATCCCTCTTGCATCCATTCCTTCAACCAGTTCATTAAAAATTAAGAAGAGTTGATATGGATCGATACTGCCCACTGTCAGATCATCATCTCCATATTTACTATCGTTAAAATGGAATCCACCTAATTTCTTTTCATTCAATAGCAAAGCAACGATCTGTTGAATATTGGTATTGGGTAAATGGTGACCAAGATCAACAAGTGTAAAAGCTTTATCCCCCAGTTTACTGGCGTATAAATACGATTGACCCCAATCACCAACGGTCATCGAATAAAAATTGGGTTCGAATGCTTTGTATTCAACAAACACTTTCCAATCGGCCGGGAGCGCGGCATAAATTTCACCCAGGCCCGCCAAAGTATTTTCAAATGCTTTTCTGAAATTCAATTGTCCGGGAAAACACGATCCATCGGAGAGCCATATAGTCAGTGATTTCGAGCCAAGCTCGATACCATGTCTTATCACTTCAATATTATGATCGATGGCTTGTTTGCGAACGGCTTTATCTACATGTTGCAATGAACCGAATTTATAACTATATGCCTGACCAGGCTGATCCTGGAAAGTATTTGAATTCACAGCATCAAAACGAAGGTCATATTGCGCGGCCAATGAACGGATCTTCTGTGCATCTGAAGGGATATCCCATGGAATGTGTAAGGAGATGGCGCCATTTGAACGGTTCAACTGATGCAGCAGGGCTACATCTTCCATTTTTTCTTCAAGGGTCCCGGGTTCGCCACCACCATTGAATCTTCCGAAACGGGTTCCACCTGTTCCAAGCGCCCAGGAAGGAATCGCTATTTCAAATGCAATTAATTTTTGCAGGATCTCTTTGACATCAGGAATCGTTTCCGCAGTAAAAGAAAATTTCCTCACATGTTGCGATATTAAAGCCTCGTTATGATCAGCAAGGATTTTTTTATCAATCAGCATAGTCCATCGTTTTTATAAGCCGGTAATTAAGGTAAATAGAATAATTCACGAAAGGCCCTTAAGCCCATCCTTTCTGCATCACAGAATATGAGGCAAGTTCGTTCAATCTTGCGCCAGCGGCAACTTTTAATGCTCCGAATAAATAACCGGTGTTTTCGTCCAGGAATAAAGGATACTCACTTATCCCTGGTTCATTCACTAATTGCTGCTGCCTGGGTCATAATTCATTGTACCTATACTTATATTCTTCTATCCAACATTTTCGTAACTGCATACTAAAAGTGACTCGTTGTATTGTTTATTCACCATTCACAAAGAAGCAAGATGACAATCGGAAAACCATCAACCCTTCGATTGTTTGTCGTTAAAAAAATCTATCATCTTACAAATGCATTGGCTACACCGCCGTCTACATTCAACACATTTCCTGTTGATTTATTTAATAAGCCTCCTACAAAAGCAAAACAGGCATCAGCAATATCACCCGGATTAATAATCTCGTTCAGCAAGGTGCGCCTGGCATAGAACGAGGGTAATTCTTCCACTTTGATATTATAGGCTTTGGCTCTTCCTTCAGCCCAGGCACCTTCCCATATTTTACTTTCGCTGATAACAGCATCGGGGTTCACTACATTCACACGGATCTTATCTTTTCCCAATTCGGCCGCGTTCAATCTACTCAAATGCATTTGTGCGGCTTTGGCAGAACCGTAGCCTGCATTATTAGGCCCGCTCACCAATGCATTCTTGCTTACAATATTTAATACATCCCCGCCCATACCCTGTTTACGCATAATGGCCACTGCTTCCTGCGTTACAATGAACTGGCCTTTTACCAGTACATCATACAGGATATCCCAATCTTTATCCGTATGTTCTTCCAGGGGTTTTGAAATGGATAAGCCGGCACAGTTCACTACAATGTCAATCCCACCAAACACAACAGCGGCTTTATTAAATGCATTTTCGATAGCTTCTCTGTTTGTCACATCGAGCAATACAGAAGTGAATACATCTATACCATATTGTTTTTGAAATTCTTCTTTCGCTGATGCCAGTCTTTCTACGTCATTATCATTTAATACAATACAGGCACCTTCATCTGCAAATTTCTTTGCGATGGCTTTGCCAATACCACCCGCACTTCCGGTAACCAGCGCAATTCTGCCGGATAAAGATTTCGATTTAGGCATGCGTTGCAGCTTGGCTTCTTCCAGCAACCAGTATTCGATATTGAATGCTTCCTGCCTTGGCAAGGAAGCATAAGTTGAAATGGCTTCTGCACCACGCATTACATTAATAGCGTTTGCATAAAATTCGGCAGCTACTCTTGCCGTTTGTTTGTTTACAGCAAAAGTAAACATACCTACGCCGGGATATAATACTACCACCGGGTTCGCATCCCTGATAGCCGGACTGTTCAAATGTTTACAGGTGTTATAATACGCCGTATACATTTTTCGGTAGGTTGTAAAAAGAGGCTCTATCTTTTCTTTGATGGCATTTACATCAGACAGGTTTTCATCCGGTGCCAGGTTTAATACCAGTGGACTAATCTTGGTTCTGAGAAAATGATCAGGACAAGATGTGCCCATTGGCGCGAGACGATCAAGATCATTTGAGTTGATGAACTGCAATACCTTTTCATCATCTGTAAAATGTCCAATCATTTTTCTTTCAGAAGAGCAGAACCCTCTTAATATAGGAGCCAAAGCAGCTGCCTGTTCTTCTCTTGCTTCGTTCGAAAGTGATGTGATCTTTTCTCCGCCCAAAACCGTTTTCTTTTTTGCAATAGTGTCTTCGATAAAACAAGCGCAACGTTCAATTACCTCCAATGTGTTAATATAACTTTCATAAGCCGTATCACCCCAGGTAAACAATCCATGCGAACCCAGCATAATACCACGGATGCCGGGATTCTCATCCAAACAGGCTTTTAACTGTAAGCCCAGATCGAAACCGGGTTTCTGCCATTCCACCCACCCAATTTTTCCGTTGAATAATTCTTTTGTAATCTTTTTCCCGTCTTTGGCCGCCGCAATGGCAATAGCAGCATCAGGATGCAAATGATCAATATGTTTGAAGGGAAGAAATCCATGCAGGGGTGTATCAATCGATGGCGCTTTGGAAGCGAGATCAAAAATGCAATGGTTAAACAGTTCCACCATTTCATCCTCATGATCTATTCCACGATATACATTTTTTAAACTCCGCAGCCTGTCAACATACAAGGCAGCCAACCCGCTTGTTTTCAAAGTACCCAGGTCACCACCACTTCCTTTTACCCACATCACTTCTGTTTCTTTTCCGGTAAGTGGATCTTTCGCCATGGCTTTGCAGGATGTATTGCCCCCGCCATAATTGGTTAACCGAAGATCAGCACCCAATAAATTGGAACGATAGATCAACAATGCCACTTCATCTCCCGCAAGCGACGCCGCTTTAGCCTCATCCCACAGGTAGCTGACATACTTAAACTGAGCTTCTGTATTCATCGCCATTAAACTGATTTTATATAAATTTATTTAGGTAACGAATTGCCATATCCTACGATCATTACCGAAGCAATAATGGTGACTATGCCAATTGATATCGTTGCTTTTGTTTTGCGGCTCACTCCTTTCCATTCTTTCAGCACAATGCCCCACATATTGGCCACCAAAATAATAAATGACATGTGTAATATCCACGAACTGGAGCCATTTCCCATCTTGCTCTCTCCCATTCCATAAAAAAAGAATTGTAAGAACCAGGTAATCCCCGCCAATGCACTGAATAAATAATTTTTAGCCAGTGGTGATTGTTTATTGGTATAATCACCAAAAGTTTTGTTGCGCGCATTCAGGATCATGCACCAGATAAAATTAGTGGTTAGTCCGCCCCAAAGTATTACGACAAAAATCACATTATTTTGGAACAGGAAATTGCCTTCTCCCGGGTGACTTGCCTGCCAACGGGCATTCGCAAGTTCAGCCATCGGCTTACCGGCTTCGATTCCAAAATTGAAAAAAGCGCTCAGGATACCTGAGATAGTTGCTATGATCAATCCTTTTACCAAACTGAACTCTTTCACTGCTTCCTTTTTGAGTTCTGCCGCAAGGTTCCTTTCTTTCATCATGCCTGCCCTGCCACAAATGGCAATACCAAGTAAACAAACCAATATACCCACCAAAACCCATTGCCCTCCCTGGTTGTGCACCATGAAATTCAACGTTTGTTTTTCTTTACCTGGTGTAGGTACGTAATTGTAATAGATAGCAGGGATCAATGCACCAAATGTGGAACAGAACCCCAGTATGATGGAATTACCCAGGCTCATGCCAAGATAACGAACACCCAGGCCATAGGTCAGTCCGCCAATACCCCATAAAAGGCCCATCAGGAAAGTAGTACCCAATATCTGGGTAGAACTGCCTTTAATAATATCAACAAACCCGGGTATGGTGAGATACGCTGCAATGGGTGGTACGATCAGCCAGGAAAAAAGACCACCTACGATCCAAAAACTTTCCCAGTTCCAGCCTTTTACTTTTTTAAACGGCATATAAAAACTACCCGAAGCAAAGCCACCAATAAAATGAAAAATAATACCGAGTATAACGCCCATTAGCAAATCGTTTTTTATATAGCTAAACAAAATACAAATAAAGAGCTTCAAAAAGAATGAAGTTATTCTTCCATAACTTTCCCGAACACAACATTTTAATTAGTGCTTAGTTAACAGATCTTAACCGTATCTATTGCCAGAAACTTACCCAGTTTGTCTATTTTAGAAGCGATATGACCAACGCCAACCGCACAGTGGTGTGCAGGACCGTGGCTATTCCATTGCTGCACAAATGCACGCGCACCGATAGGGAACCTATACCGGCTGTTAGTATTACCGATCTCTAAAATGGGGCCTGTTACTGATTCTCCTTCTGCTACCAGCAAACCTAACTTGCCATTATGTTCTATAACCGATAGACAGGTAACAGGCCCATATCTTACTGCCATCTCAACAGATAAACCATGACTTACTTTGCCATGATAAACGTTGAGAGGTCTTACTTTTGTTTTTCCTTCAGAGATCTTTATATGGCCAGGGCCATCATGCCCCATCAATACAACATCATCTGTATAATCCATTGCGTAGTATTCTGTAAAAGAACCACCGGCATCAAATGCGTCCATGATCTTCATGGCCTGTGCATTTTTTATTTCATACTCGCCTGCTACAGGTATCCCTCTTGCAGTTAAAAGTGAATTACCAAGAATGATCGATGCTATGCTTTTTTCATTTTCACTTCCAGGTATTCCATTATAATAGTAGGCCATTGATCCCAGTGCGTATTTGTCAACCAATGCGTCCATAGCAAGAGATGTTCGCGCCGCTTCTTCTAATGCCCCAGGCTCACAGTCGGCTTGAATATCAAATACCTGTTTAAAATACTTACAGCGATTTTCTATTTCTGGTTGCGTTATTGTTTTGCGCAATGCAGATAGTTCATCTACTTCTATCATTTCAATATGCCCGCCAAATGTTGCCAGTTGCAAAGTGAGATCAGTATATATATCCAACATACCTGAATAATAATGCCCCATAGCACCCAACCGGTTATGAGCCATCACATTTGCCACCCGTGCCGCATCAATCCATTCCCTGGCCTTTACCCAGGAATCTTCCTCGTGAAGCATGCCTGTTATCTCATAAAAAGGAATATTGGCTCTCTTAAAAACATTCGCGATCTCAGGAACAGGACAGGCCGCGCAAAACGAAAGCCATTCGCCGGTCATAGTGGTCCGGTTTGCCAATCCATTGAAACCGGCATAGTCAATAGATGCTTCAGGCGACAGATTCAAAATGATCACCGGCACTTTTGCCCGTTGAACAACCGGCAACACGGATGACGACAACGCATACGTTGTTACATACAGAAAAATAATATCTACATCCGCTTTTCTGAAACGATGCCCCGCATCCATTGCTTTTTGAGGTGTATCAATTATACCGATGTCGATCACTTCCTCCCCAAACTCACTCATTCGCGTGCCAACTATATTAATATATGACTCGAGTTTTTTCTTGAGCCCCGGAAACTGTTTCCAATATGATTCCAAGCCTATACTGAATAGACCCACTTTTAACCTATGTGTACTGTTATCCATCTAATTTATATTGCAAAGCATTCCTATTTCTATTCTGTTATTGTTCTGTTTCCTGTTGAAGAAATGAAAGTTGAACAGGCCCTAGTAATCCTGATTCCCGTAACATCTTTTCTGAATCTACCACATCGTATTTCATAATATTTGTGCTGGTGAGGCGCTGTTCTTTGGGCAATTTGCTGTCGCCGATCAAACGGTTCGGCCATAAGTTTACAACTTCTACCTCCAGTGTATTATTTCCCTGTTTAACAAAACGGCTCACATCAAATGCAAATGGCGGACACCACCGGACAGGCATTTGGTTCCCGTTTATTTTTATTGATGCCATTTCAAGAACATTACCCAGGTCCAGTATCACTTTCTTTTTACTGATATCCGAAGCTTCTATCGTAAAGTCTTTCCTGTAGAGAGCTGACCCTGAATAATATTTTATCCTTTCATCAGAAAATTGTGTCCATGATTTGAGCGAATCTGTTTGCACATCCGCGGGGCCGCCCCATTTTGTATCAAAGCTGATGTTCCATTTTCCGGTTAATGTGGTAGAGGTATTAGGCGATACATAATTATGAGATGTAGTCTTTCCATCGGACCATGTGAACACGTAGTTGCCTGCGTCATTTATCGTGGCAATTGTTTTTCCATTTTTCTTTATAATATCAACCGGCGATCTGTCTGTTTGCAGAAATTGATTACCCGGAAAAAATCGTTTCCCGTTTTTTTGAATTGTAACGATATGATTTGAAGGCGTAGTTTTTCTGAAGATGATAAACTTTGAACCTTCTGGTTCAAAATTCAATGGAATAATCGTTTGTCCATTCTCTTCACGATACACTACGATCTCAGTTGTTTCACCGGTCATAGGATCCCATAATTCCGGGAGCATACCCGTTACACGGAAAGAACATTCTACCTGTTCGTAGCGATCAGGCAGCGTGGTGAGATAACGAAACTCAAAATCATCGATGTCTTTTCTTCCCAAACGATTTACAACAAAATAGATATCCGTGTTTTCTGCTTTGCGATGGATATAGTCAAGTTGTGTTTTTGCCTGCGTACTAGTAAAACTGAGATCAGCCTTGATCTTCATTTCATCCAGTACTGCATTTACATTTTTGCCCCAGATTACTTTTCCCTTGCCATACTTATTTTCGGTAACCGATGTTCCATCGATAGCTCCCCACATCCTGGTGGCAATGGCTGCTAATTCAATATCAGCCTGGGGGTAATTCGTAAGACTGTTTGTGCGGATGGGCCGCGGTGCGATAACAGTCAAGCCTTCTTTCACCAATAATTCTATTTTGCGCAACACTTCAAGATCTATCGCATTTTCTGAAGGAAGAACCAGTAATTGATAGATCATTCCATCAGGAAATTCGATCCGGTTATTTTTGAATGATACATTTTTAATCAATGCATCTTTCGAGCATTTGTCCCAATCATGCCCAAAGGCAAGATCCTTTACCTCTTCTTTCAGAAAAACAAAATTCGGAACATCATCCCCATAATAATACAGCACATCTGCAGTAAACACACCTTGCGAAAGCAGGTAAGAACACCTGTTCAAATAGCTGATAAAATCTTTTGCCTGTTTCCACCAGGTAACATTGGGGTTCATGTGTGTGCCGGCAAAATATTCATTACCCGGCAAGCCAAATTCTTTGGGTGATGATGTGAATGTATGCCATACGATCCTGTTCACACCGGAACAGAAAACACGGTCGATATTACTTTTTAAATCTTTCGGTGACCGCTCCCATTGCGGCCCAATAGAAGTGGGCCCTTCAGCAGCAACAAATTTTTTCCCATTCGTGTGTGCAACGGAAGCGCTTTGCTTAACGGCAAGTCTTTCATCGTCTTTGATCCGGTGTGTATTCGCTGTTGCCCAAAATTCTCCCTGCGGAAAATCATTGATTGCCAGAACCCTTAGAGCATCAACCGGTGCCGAATGAGGGCCGCCTGATTCGGGATGAAAACCCATATCATAACTGTGTGCAAGATCACTGAACAACTGGTAATGATTGTCCGCGATACAATCACCGATCGTTTTACGGTAATCCTGCAAAAACCTGTTTGATACATCAAGGTTCTCTATAATTCTCCCGGCAAGCACAGGTAGAAAAGGGATCATATCATACCCACGATATTTTTTGAACTCTGCCGGGAAATTTTTTGTCCACGTCACATTACCCATTTCCCAGCTATCCGTTTGCAGAAAATGTAAACTATTGCCTGCAGATTTTGCAGTAGTGATTAGTGGGATGATCACATCATCACTGAATTTTTTAAATGCTTCTTTACTCAAATGATCCATTGACAAACCATTCCAGCCATCACTTGTGGTAGATGTTTCGGCGCCGGTGCATGTCCAGCCATACCTGATCACCGTCCATTCACCTTCCGGTGCATCCCAGATCAGTGTGCCGTTTTTCATATGATCAGTTAGTGTAACAATTTCATTTGTTTTGATACCTCTTATTTTCTCAGCCCCTTCTTTTTCTTCACGGAGTTTATACAAGGGGTAGATTCCTTTAAACCCGAACGAGGCATTGAATGACTTAATGCCCCAGTTGGTAATGCCCGCATCCTTTACAGGAAAATTTGCTGATGGTTGTTTAAAAGCCTGCACAATGATATCCCCGTACAATAATTTTTGTTCAGGTTGTGGTAGTTGTATTTCAATTCTTTTACCACCTGTTATTTTTATTTCAGCATAAACGATCTTCTTTAAGGCAAATTCCGGTGTGATGGTTGGACCACCGGGGTTCCAACCGCTTTGCGTGTTAATGCTTAATTCGATATTCAACCGCTGTGCCTCTTTTACCGCATGTTTGTAAAGCTCCATCCACTGCGGACTCATAAAAACCGGTCCTGCTTTTGTTTTGGCAGCTACTGTGTAATTGGAGCTGCCGGCATCAACAATTGATGTGCCCCCGTATCCATTCAATTTCATTTGTTCAAGATCACGCGTAATGGATTCCTTGGTAGCCATGCTGTTGAGCCACCACCAATAGCAACGCAAACGGGATTGCAATGGTGGATGTAAAAATTCGTTACGCAATTGATTGTTATCAATCGAAGTGGAAGTGTGTAAAGAATAATCCAGTTTTTGCGATGATGCAGTAAGGCACACCAACAAAACAAGGGCACTCAGGATGGATCTTTGCATAAGAAATGATTAGCGATTACGGAGTTACAACTACGAATTAACGGGTTCTACCCCGTAATCCATAGTTGATGATCCGCAATAAATTACCAGCCCGGGTTCTGGTCCAGTTTTACATCCTTGTTTGCATCGATTACAAGTTGCGGGATTGGCCAGAGGTTATAGTTAGAAGTTAAAGTGGCTTTGGCTTCGGGCCAGAATGCATATTTTTTAATACGGTCAACCGCAATAGTACCGCCCATCCGGAGTAAAGTGTTCCACCGGCATTCTTCGTAGACCAGTTCGCGGGTACGCTCATCGAGAATGGTATTGAATTTATCGTCCATATCCGCCGCAGTAACAAGATAACTGCATTGTGCACGGTTGCGTAATAAATTTACATCCGCTGCAGCGCCCGCTTTATCCCCGGAACGTTGTTTGGCTTCTGCCCTCAATAAAATGGTTTCCGGAAGACGGATAAAATAATCGTCCCTGAATAAATTACTCATGTTCTCTCCATCAGCAAGTCCTGTATATTTATCTGTAGCGATCTTGCAGGAAACAGGATAGTCCAAACTCTGGTCATCCATATTATCGTACAGAACGGACCATGGAACCGGTTTCTGGTAATAAGGCGAGGTCGTCACATTGCCTAAAAATGTTCTGCGGAAAACGATCTCCGAATTGCGCATATCATTTGCATAATTACCGCCATACACACTGTCCCTCACATACATGGTAGGTGTTACCTGTGAGATACCACGACCGCCAACGTCTACTCCCGTTCCCATCAAATGAGCAGGCGCGCCGTTACGGAAAACGGGTCCATAGATGCGCGAATAAGGCAGTTTGGATCTTGTATCCTCGGCACGGTAGGCAGCATAATCAATTTGCATGGCCCAGATACATTCGGTATTACCATCCTGGTAATTCACATTGTTTTCCTGGAAAAGATCCCAGTACACATTACCCTGCGTTTCTGTTTTACGTGCACCATAACGATTCTGCATCAGGGCAAAGGTTCCACCGTTGATCACTTTATCGCCATAAGAAATTGATTTTACAAAAGCGGCTTGTGCTCCGGCGCCGTTTCCATCAGCGACCAGTTGCGTACCCAATGCAAGATAGAGTTCACAAATATTGTGTTGTGCAGCACCTTTTACCAAACGCCCGCCAGCTGCAGTGATATCAGGCAGGTCATTTTCTATCGCCAGTAATTCATCAATAGCATACTGGTATGTTTCAGCGCGGGTAGCACGTTTGAAATCATACCGTGCACTTTTGGAAATTTCAGTTACGATCGGCACGCCACCGAATAACTCGCCAAGGTTGCGATAAGCAAATGCCCTGAAGAAACGAGCCTGTGCCATTGTATATGCTTTATCTTTTGCAGTGGCCCATGTGATGGAAGGCAGGTTGCCGCTGTAAATAGCGAGATTGGCTTTGGCGATTACCTGGTACCAGGTGGCATATGCCCTGTAGAAATTATCATGGTTGGCATTGATCAGGCCATAGTTGTTAAATGTGTTTGATCTGCGGATACTTGGCACATCGAACATGTCGGTTCCGTTCCCGCGGAAAACAAAGATCCAGTTTGTTTCATCCGGGTTGGCCCATATATCCCTGAGTTGAGAATAGATGGCAACAACCGCCTGGTCAACTTGCGCAGATGTTGAAAATATATTATCAACCGTGTAAAAAGTTTCAGGTGTCGTCTGCAAAAATTTCTCGTCAATTTTCCGGCAACTGAACGTGCCGGTCAGCAGAAGAAAAAGACAAAGCTGTTGTATAGAAATATTTTTTTTCATCTTTATTCTTTTAAAAGTTAAAAGTTGATGTTTCCACCGATTGAATAAGTAGTTGCTACCGGGAACGTATTGGATTGAACAGTTGTTCCCGTTTCAGGATCGCCACCTATCCAGTTGGTAAACCTTGTGAGGTTTTTGATACCGGCAAATAATTTGATCGATCCGATATGCGCAGTCTTCATCCATTTTGCATCAACCGTATAAGAAAGAGCAATATCCTGGATCCGCACAAAAGCCCGCGACTGAAGACCTAAGAAACGGCTATCGCCCGAAAAATAGGCTGATGGATAAGTATTGCTCATATTTTCCGGCGTCCAGTAAGGCTTTGAGATCGTATTATCATTGAATTTTCCCGTACCGGATGTCATGAATGCGGAGGTATTATTTTGCAGGTAGGTATTATTTCCTCCAAATATTCCCGACACCATTACATAGAGTTCAAAGTTTTTATAACGCACCGTGTTACTCAGGTTCAACCGGAAATTTTCTTTGGTATACCCGAGTATGGTTCTGTCATTCGCATCAATTTTTTTATCTCCGTTCAGGTCAACATATTTCGGCGCGCCGGGTGCTGCACCTGTCATAGCGATATAGGCCGCATCACCGGTTTGCACAATTCCATCCTGCTTGTATCCATATATCGCACCTAACGATTTACCGACAAAATAGTTATTGGCAATATCATCATCTTCTATGCCATCTCCGTTCTTGTCTTCATTATAGAGATGAACCAGTTTATTATTGTTTTTCCACAATGTTAACGCCGATGACCATTCCAGGTTTTTTTTCTGTATGTTAACCGTTCTTACTGTAAGTTCAACTCCTTTGTTTGCAACTTCTCCCAGTGAAGCCAGTTGTGTATTGAAACCGGTCATAACGGGAATCGTGCGTATAAAGATCTGATCGGTGGTACTTGAAGAATATACATCCAGGTCCACTGATAAACGGTTCTTCAGCCAATTAGATTCAAACCCCATATTGATGGCAGTTGTTTTTTCCCAGCCAAGTGTTGGATTACCAAGTGTGGTCTGTACCAATCCATAATTGACCGTGCCCTGTGCATTTGAATATTCATACCGCGCATTACCTGCAGCACTGTTCTGAACCTGTGATAAAGTGGCATAAGGACTCAGGCCCTGGTTACCATTCTGTCCCCATGAGAATTTCAGTTTTAAATTATTGAGCGGTTTAAAATCCGAAAGGAATTTTTCACTTGAAATTTTCCAGGCAGCGCCAACAGCAGCAAAGTTTGCCCAGATCTTATCTGCACCAAAAACGGAAGCGCCATCACGCCTGAAAGAACTCGTGAGATAATATTTATCATTGTAAGAATAATTCAGGCGGGCCAGGTAACCAACATTCGATCTTTCTTCATTATTTAAAATTACTTTCTGAACGGTCGCTTTCGACAAACCATAAAAACCCAAAGTGGTATTTCCGTTTGCAGCAAAATTACTACCGGTTGCATTCAGGTCCTCAAACCGGCGGTAGTCGCGCGTGGCAACCAATGTTGCATTGATGCGGTGTTTTTTGATAGAGGTTTCATACGTGAGGATATTATCAAAAACATAACTTGATGTTGACTGGTTATCAATATTACCATTCGCATTGGCCAGTAAACCCTGTACGGTAGCGGGATCGTAACGGCCTGTAATGCCCGCACCTTCTTTGATATAAAAATTCTCAAAAGTAAAATTACCCGACTTGCGTTTATCCAGATTACTGAGAAGATTTACGCGGTAGTTCAGTCCCTTAATCCATGGAACATTTACCACACCATAAACATTCAGCCTGAAATTATTGTTGATGTCTTTATTCAGAATTGTTCCGTCATTCACACCCCATAATGGATTGATCGAAGATTGTGTGTATGGATATTTTTCGAGATTACCCTGGTCGTCACGATACATAACGCCATAAGGCGACATCGTTTCAGCGGTAGCAACATTTGCAGCGTTACCTGAATAATCCCTCACAGAATAATTTGCATCTACACCAAGTTCGAGCCATGAAGTAACTTTTGTATTTATTTTTCCAAAGACAGATATGCGGTTGAACCAGTCTCCTACCACTATTCCTTTGTTATCATTAAAGGAAGTTGACAGGTAATAATTGATACCCTGTGCTGCACCCGATACTGCCATTTGATAATCCTGTGTAACACCTGTCTGAATCACTTTATCAAGCCAGACTGTTTCATTACCTGCAGCAAGGTTAGCAGCTTCACCCGCCTGCAACCAGTTGGTGCTACCGGGTGTATATTTATTTCTTGCATTCACAATTGTGATCCATTCAGCACCCTTCGCCATCACCGGCTGGTTCTGCCATTTCTGGAATGCAGTATTTGTTTTGAAACTGAAAACAGGTTTACCCGCTTTTCCTTTTTTGGTGTTGATGGCGATGATACCGTTTGCAGATCTTGAACCATAGGCAGCTGCGGATACCGCGTCTTTTAAAATATCATAACTGGCAATATCATCGGGATTGATATCGCTGATAGAACCAAGATAAATCACACCGTCCAGTAATATCAATGGGTCATTTACACCACTGATAGATCGCTGCCCACGGATATTAATACTGGGTTGTCCACCGGCTGTATTAACTGCACCGATATTTAACCCGGATACATTTCCTTTTAAAGCTTCCAAAGCATTAAGGTTTGGCATCAGAGACAATGGGGAATTTTCCATTTTCACAGAAGAAACGGCCCCGGTAAAATCCTTCCGCCTTGTTGTACCATAACCTATCACTACCACATCATTTAAAACACTTGCATCTCTTTGCATGGTTACGTTAACTGGGGCCGAACCCGTAACAATTACTTCCTGTGTCGTAAACCCAACAAAACTTAAGATCAGTAATTGGGTATTGGGCAATACAGAAATGCTGAATTTCCCATCAGGCAAGGATACTACTCCTCTGGAAGCCCCTTTGGCAACTACAGACACTCCATGTAAGGGATCACCGTTTTCATCTTTTATCACACCATTAACTGTTCTGGTTTGTGCGAATGAAAAATGGAACGATAATACAAGAAGTGTAAAAAAAAGAAACCCATGTTTTAGAAAGGCAGGTCTGGCATGCCCTATATTCATATAGGGATACATCCAGGTTAATGGAGAGTTTTTCTTCATAAGGCAATTTTTTGGCAATTTTGAAAAACAAATATATCTTCCTAAAATGCAGGTATAAATAGCTAAACTGATATTTCAATTATACTTTTTGATATTTACCGCTGGAGCCAAATGATTAACTATTACAAATATTTACCCACAAGTCTTGAAGATGAAAGTTGGGGAATACACGTTTTAAACTCAGGTTGCAAGAGCACCAGCAGAGATATGGATTATCCATCACCCGAGCATCCTGCACACCATTATTTTAACTGGAAAAAGGGCCGTGTTCTGGATGAATATCAGTTGATTTATATATCGAGAGGAGAAGGCATTTTTGAATCATTAAAATGCGGGCAGCAAAATATAACGTCCGGAACAATGATTCTTTTGTTTCCGGGAGAATGGCATCGATACAAACCCTGCAAACAAACAGGATGGGACGAATTCTGGGTTGGGTTCAAAGGCGATGTGGTCGAGAACATCATACAGAAAAATTTCTTCTCCAAAGAAAACGCGGTGTTGGATATTGGATTACACGAGATCATAGTTAACCTGTTTACAGATATCATAGAAAAAACAAAAGAAGAAAAAACAGGTTACCAGCCATTGGTTTCGGGCATTGTTATGCATCTGTTGGGAGAAATTCATTCACGAACCAAACAACAACGTTTTGCTCCCGAAGATAATACCGCATTGATCATTAACAAAGCAGGAATCATTTTCAGAACGAATATTGACAATGATCTGTCAATGGAAAAAGTAGCCGAAGAATTGAATGTGAGTTATGCATGGTTTCGTAAAGCATTTAAAAATTATACCGGTATCGCACCTCATCAATATCTTTTACAGTTACGCATTGAGAAAGCCAAGATGCTTTTAACCAATCACTCTATTTCTATCAAAGAGATCGCGCTACGATTGAATTTTGAATCTGCATTTTATTTTTCCAGGCTGTTCAAAGAAAAAACAGGGGTTTCGCCGGAATTATTTCGTAAGAACATGGAGGCCTAACAGCAATCAGTTAGTCAATGTAATTGGATCTTGCATAATGGCACGCGGATAATTTTAGTTGTCCTTTATGGGCGGTGTATTTATTTCGGATAGCTGTTGTTGCACTTCTCTATTATCCATGCCGATGGTACGGTAATTATAAGCGAACGCATGGGCATTGCTGGTTGTTGTATATATAATACTGGTCAGGCGATCAACAATGGGTTGAACTACCCTTAAAAAATAATTCTTATATTTAATCAGAATTGTATTCCTCTCAGACTCGGCTTTTAAAATACCAGGCGGCTTTGTGTAATCTAAAATCGCTTTATTATGAAACGCCAATTTCAAAAAATCATTTTTCTTTTTTTGCTGACTGCTGCTTTTTTTAACGGCTGTTCAAAATCACCAGACGCTTCTTCCTCCTCAGGCAGCACAGGTTCGGGTTCTACTGTTTCAAGTGTTACCTATAAAGGTGCATTGGTTGGCTCAACGGGTTACCTGAATATGAACTTACAGGGTAGTGGCCTGTCTGGCGCTAATCATAGTTATATACTGGTTACTTATATAGATAGCAGCCGAACACCCGTATTTGTTCAAAAAGATTCTTTAACCACCAGTTCATTAACCGGCTGGCAACCAGGAACAGCGATTGCTAATGCATTGTTTACAGGTTCATCAGGCATATCGGTTACGCTTGTTTCGCTAGATGCGGATGGAAGTAACCCGGTTACTAAAATTACAGTACCCAATGATCCGCATGTTAAATCCTTTCTTACCAAAGAAACTGTTTCCAATACGCCGCTTCTCATTTATATAGGAAAGGCGGTTCCTTCTGCCGCAGGTATCAGCGGTGCGGGCGGAACCTGCTCCTTTTATACAAAAACCATCAACTTTATTATTAATCCTGCTTATGTTGGCAACAACTATGCTGCCGCCACCGCTATTTATATAGACAGTGCCTCTCATTTAGCGGGATTTTTAACTGCACAAATATGGAGAAGCAATACTAACCAATTAACGCAGATTATCAATAATAATGATACCGCGGGGCTGCATGTAAATAATATCGGAGGTCCAAACAATAATAACGGAAGTGGCCCCGTAAATGGTACACTTCAGTTCAGCAGCGACGGTAGTAAATTAACCGGCACAATTACAGGAATATATCTCCCTTTTTATGGTAGTACCAGCG
The DNA here is from genome assembly GCA_040390405.1 of Bacteroidota bacterium. Taxonomy (GTDB): domain Bacteria; phylum Bacteroidota; class Bacteroidia; order Chitinophagales; family Chitinophagaceae; genus Sediminibacterium. The sequence goes on along the minus strand of JAZJYJ010000008.1, from coordinate 209,352 downwards.
GCTCCTGTTCCTGCAGTTATTATATCAGCGCCGTTAAGGTTCAATAATTAAGGAGAGCGGTTAAACAAATAGCCTGGGTTTATTTCAGCGGTATACTCCGCTTACTATTCGCTGCAACGAACGTAAATTGTATTGTCTTAAGAAATTACTACTGTTGTTATACGGTGGGGTACTGGTATTTCAATAGTGTATTCGCGTAGAAAAACAAATTGAACTGACTGTAACTTTCCACAGCAAGGGAGTAAAGCCTCCGCATAATTGCGGAGGCTTTTTAATTGTGTGCTGGTCGGGTGCCCATAGGTGTTCGGAAGAAATATTTCCGCCACAGATTCACTGATTAGTAGAGAAAAACCTGCCTGTCGGCAGACTCGTCTGTGGCAATCAGTGAATCTGTGGCGGAAATAATCCTAAGTATGAAATTCGCATAATCCTACAAACACTTGAGGCCCTGCGACCAACAACGGCGGAAGTCTTCATTAATATTTATTTACATTTACGCTAAGTAAAACCAGATGAAACAACGTATACATTCCATCGACATCATACGCGGCCTCATCATGATCATCATGACGCTGGACCATACCCGTGATTTCCTGCACTACCCCTCTTCACCAACCAATATGCAAACCACTACCGTGATCCTGTTTTTCACGCGCTGGATCACACATTTCTGTGCGCCTACTTTTGTTTTTTTAAGTGGCGTATCCGTATTTCTTGCGGGTCAGCGCAGAACAAAAAAAGAGCTTAGTAGCTTCCTGTTTAAACGAGGCCTCTGGCTTATTCTATCCGATATGCTGATCATTAGTCTTCTGTTTACGTTTGATCCGCGCTATCACATTATCGTACTAGAGGTATTGTGGGCAACGGGTTTCGGTATGATCATGCTTGCATTACTTATCAGAACATCTTTACCCGTAATCGCCGCAATTGCTGCGATCATAATTTTTGGTCATAATATCCTTGACTATACAACCTTACCAAAAAATGGGTTTGGCGGTTCGTTGCTCATCTCTCTTTTATCGGCATTTGGATCAATGATACCAATAGGCGGAAACCGAATTATTGCTGTACTGTATGCGGCCATTCCATGGAGTGGCGCGATTCTCTTAGGTTATGTCTTTGGCCGGTTGTATCAAAACGGATTCAATACAAAAAGACGGCAACAGATTTTATTCATTTCAGGGATTTCCTTTATCGGCTTGTTTATCCTGCTAAGATCCATCAATCATTATGGCGACCCTCGTCCCTGGAGTGTTCAGCGGAATTTTGCATATACGGTCTTATCTTATTTGAATGTGACCAAACAGGTTCCATCGCTTCTCTTCTTTTCCATAACACTGGGGCCTATATTGGTGTTGCTATCCATGATTGAAAAGACCAGCAACCGGTTTACAGCTATTTGCCGTGTCTATGGGAATGTGCCTTATTTTTATTTTATCCTGCACCTATGCCTGTTGCGGGTAATGAATATTGCGCTCATTCTCATTGAAGGTGTTCCCATGAAATCATCGTCTGATTTACCACTGGTATGGCAGGCAGACGGATTTGGTCATCCGTTATGGGCCGTGTACCTGTTTTGGATAGCGGTTGTTGCGCTTCTTTATTATCCCTGCAAATGGTATGGTAATTACAAGCAGGCACATGCACATTGGTGGTTACCGTACATATAACAAGGTTTGCTTTGTCTTTTGGGTTGCACTTTTTTATTGCCCAGGGATGATTTTCCTGGCTTATTAAATACTGTTACTCCCCTCTTTTATCGCTTTTATTTCATCCAGGTTATCATTGATCCTGAACAGGATTATTATCAATTCACAAAATACTCTTACACAAATGCTACCTATAAGAAAAATGAGCAGTCCATATACAACCCCCATGATCGAAAACCCGGTATGTGAACTAAAAGAAGCAAAAATCCATACGTAAAACAGTACAACCAATTGCAGCAGCACATATAATATTTTAACCAGTTGCGGCGTAATCAGTAACTTAAAATCCAGGAAATTTTTCATAGTGTGGTCTTTTATAAGATATTGTTTAATTAGTTCTCTTTGTTCGTCTATTGATTTGTCGGGTTGCAATTTACGTGGACAGAAGCTGCATGATAAACTGACAGAACTGTTGAAGTAATTACGCATTTGTCGATCTATTTAATTGTAACCTGTTCTGCTCTATTACATCTTCTCTGTGTAACTCCTGATCTCAGTGTCTCTGTGGTGAAAAAAGATCGAAGCGAAGGCTTTACCACAGAGACACTGAGATCAGGAGTTTCACGGAGAGACGGCCTGGTACGCTACTATTTTCAAAGAGCCAACACGTTACATCTTAATACAGCACAAAGAATACAAAAGGAAAAATACCCGAAAGGGTAATACCTTGTGTTGTTTTTTATTTCCAAAAAATACATTCTACAAGATGGCGCCCAAGATTAAAATATGTTGTATCGGTTCTATTGATGAAGCAAGAATAGCCGTAGAACATGGCGCCGCTGCTCTGGGGCTTGTTGCCAAAATGCCCAGCGGCCCGGGCCCTATTTCTGATAACCTGATTTTTGAGATCGCCCAAACGGTTCCTCCGCCTATCGCAAGTTTTCTACTTACAAGCGAAACAGATGCCTGTGACATTATTGCACATCACCGGCGAACATTGACCAATACCATTCAGCTGGTTGATGCCGTTTCGGAAGAAGCCTATAAAGCCATCAGGAAAGAAATACCCGCTGTAAAACTGGTGCAGGTAATTCATGTGATGGATGAAAGCGCCATTGAAGACGCTATCCGCATTTCCGGGTATGTGGATGCGTTACTGCTCGATAGCGGCAATCCCAATGCGGCCATCAAAGAACTGGGCGGCACCGGCAGAACACATAACTGGGTATTGAGCAGGAAGATTGTTGAACAAAGTAAAGTGCCGGTATTTTTAGCGGGAGGCATCAACCCTGAAAATGTACAACGGGCCATTAAAGAAGTAAATCCTTTTGGTATTGATCTCTGTAGTAGTGTAAGAACAAACGGGAAATTAGATCCTGCTAAACTCGGTTCATTCTTTGCGGCAGCAGGGGCTTGAATAGTTGCTCATTGACAATGATCACTCCATGTTCTATTTCCTACAAATATTTAAAAGCCCCATGAATGGTTTCATGAGGCTTTCAATTTTCAGGATCCGTGTATTAGCGTTATAGCCTCCATTTAATTCCTCCGTTAACAACAAATCCATCCACCGGCGCATAAATATCCCTGAATACAGGGTTTGTTATGCTGCCCGTATAAATAGCATCGAACCTTGTTTGCCTTGTATCCGTGAAGTTTTCGAAATTCAGGAAGAGGGAAAATTGTTTCCAGAATTTTTCGCCCATGATACCGAAGATCCAGTATGGTTTGCCGGTTGTTCCGTCGCTTAGTTTTTGCGGACTGAAATAATAAGCTTCCAGTCCTATTTTACATACCCCTTCTTTCTCATACATCAATACATTATTAAGCCTGTGCCTGGCCGTAAGCGGAAACCAGTTTTTTATATTACCCGCATAACTGTTCACATCGGCATAGGTGTATCCAATGAATAATTTAAAATCGCTGTATGTTAGCCGCAGGTTGGTTTCGATGCCTTTGGTATCTATAAAACCTGCTGCATTTAAAAACACATAATTAGTTCCCGAAGCGGTTAGCAGCAAAGGCTTATTCAGTCTCGTATAAAACAACAACTGGTTAACGGCAATACCAATTTCGCCCATTTTAACACGATAGTTTACATCCATGCTGCCCCCTATCGATTTTTCATTGCGAACAGTTTGTTGGTCGATAGGTAAAACCTGTTGAAACTGTATCCGCTCCGCTTCTTCATTAAACAGTGTGGGCGTTTTGTAGCCCAGGCCTCCACCCAATCTTATCGTTACCGTCCGGCTTGCTTTATACATTGCCGCAATTCTTGGTAACAACTCAAGACCATATTGTTTTACATAGTCTCCTCTCAATCCTGTTTCCAGGCTGAAGTTTCCTGTGGGCGACCATGTATGCTGAATAAACATTCCGAAGGTATTATAGTGATAATCCCTGGGTGTAGTTGCGCTGCGTAGTGTTTCGTTGATATCGTCCGTTAAAAAATTAGCACCGAAGATCCATGAGGCCGTTTCAGTTTTTGTGGCAAGATTGATCTCTGAATAAGAGGATTGCTGTGTGGCTTCAAAAACATACGATGGAACACCTATCAACCGTTTGAATGTGGTATAGCTGCTTTTAAAACTGACTGCCGTATTCGCGCTGATCTCATGCCGGATATCCACCTGTGTTGTAATGCGGTCGGTATTGTTTTTTTCGAAATAGCCGGCTGTACCATTTTTAATATAGTTCATACTGCCGCCCAGGCGGTTTTCCGTAACATAGCTTATTCCAATATTCGCGTTTGTTTTATTTCCGTAAATAAACAGGCGCGGATTAATTGTGTATCGTTCATACGCGGGTATCGCCGTAAGGCCTATACCGGCAGGATCATAAGCAGCGGCCGAGTTGGCCGAACCGAAAACAGTTATGCCGATCTTCTTAAAACGTTCACTGTAAAAACTACTCAGGTCAAGCCCTTTTGCCGATGTGGCATTGGCAATAAAGCTCAACTCTCTTTTATTACCCGGCGTTTTGGATACCAGGTTCACCAACCCGGCAATGGCACCTCCGCCATATAGGGTGGACGACGATCCTTTGATCACTTCAACCTGTTTTAAGTCCAGTGGTGCGATCTGAAGCAAACTCAGGCCGCCTGAAAAACCGGAATACAGTGGCATACCATCTCTTAGCAGTTGTGTGTAGCGGCCATCCAGTCCCTGGATGCGGATACTCGAATTATAGGAAGTGGCCGATGTTTGCTGTGTCTGGATACCGGTACTTTCATTTAACAACATGCGTATATCACCTGGTTTCATGTTTCCTTTTTCCTCCAGTTCTTCCCTGGAAATGGTTTCCACCCTTGTCGCAATATTGGCAATGGTACGGCTGACTCGTGTGGAAGTTACCACCACTTCCTCACTCTCTTCGGCCAATTCTTCCAGTTCAACTACCCATTCGGCAGCATTGGTGAGTGGTATAACAAGCTTGATCATTGCATCTTCGTAACCTATATGCGTAATACGGATCTCATACGCACCGGGAACCATGTCTTTCATAATTGCCACACCATTGGAATCGGCAACCGCGGATTTCTTAAGTGAAGCAATGGTAAGCACAGCACCAGGCAAGGGCTTTGTTTCTTTGTTTTTCACAACAACGCTAAGTGTATGTTGTGCATAAGCGGGTAATATGCATAGCATGGCCATGCAAAAAAAATAGATACATTTCATTATAGAAAAGTTGGCGTGATAAAATAATGCACTTAACGACGAGCTAACTCAATCGCGGTGGTTGCCAGAAAGAAGAAAAAGAAGGAGGGAAATATAAAAAAACAAAATCGTGGTAATCCACAGATACCGGCTGTTGTGGTGTTTCTACCTGTAACAATACCATCTGCTGTGCAAAACCACTGCAACTGCCACATAGCGCAAAAGGAGAACAGTTGTTACAATTTTCTTTTTGTGAACCACCCGTATCGGCTGTTGACAATTCCGATTTTTCCCTGCAGTTATTCGCTGCGCAACAGGGAACCGTTGCCAACAGCAATATGTACAAAGACAATACAAGGGTTAAGAATTTCACGGGTGTAAAATTAGGTTATTTAGGTTATGAATAACCAGTAGTACCGGATAAGCGGTAACTCGTTTTGCAGCTTCGATCCTGACTTTAGCCCAATATAAATTTTCAAACTGAGTCACTACCAGCGCTTATTATTTATATCCTATCTTCACCGCCACACAAGGGGTGCCTTCCGGGTGTGGTTCAACCATGAATCATATCCGTTAAAAAAAGGCTGAGAATATACCCATTGAAAGAGGTCTGTATTTCTTTCATGCACCTGATCCGGGTAATGCCGGCGTAGGGAGGAGATCATTCTATTGTTTCCAGGCTTTGCCGCACTTCTTTGTGTAAATGCTTTTACTAAAACTTATCGTGTGAGCTTTACGGAAACCTGGCATATTTTAATTCAACAGATCAAAGAAACGGATGCTATTCAATGGCTCGCGGTAATTCTTGGCGTGGCTGAGGTATGGCTGGCAAAAGCCAATAAGATCTGGTTATACCCTACCGGTATCGCCGCTACGCTGATCTCTATTTATGTATTGCTTGTTGCCGGCCTATATGCCGAATCTTTGCTCAATGCCTATTATGTGGTGATGAGTGTGTATGGCTGGTGGTACTGGATCAAAAAGAAAAACCTGCCGCCCGTTAAGATCAGTACTTGCAATCAAAAGGATTGGATCATTGTTGGAACCATTACAGGCGGCGGATTTATTTTATTATTTCTCTTATTGAAATACGGAACCAATTCTACCGTACCGGTATGGGACGCATGGGTAAGTGCTACCGCATGGGCCGGTATGTGGTTATTGGCCAAACGCAAGATCGAGAACTGGATCCTGCTGAATCTTTCCAACCTGTTTGCGGTTCCGCTTCTGTTTCACAAACAGTTGCCATTGTTTGCCGCACTCACCATTTTCCTATTCATCGTTGCAGTAATGGGCTATTTTGAATGGAAACGGATCCTTCGCAGGGAAAACAAAATAACGCTATGAAACCCATCGCTCATCCTTCCGTAAATATCAATCATGCGCTTATTGTGCAACTACGTACTTATGCGGCAGAAGCCGATCTGTTGAAACAGTTGCATGCACAACAACTCGCATTGATCCATCAGCAAAAATGGTTCCGCTTATTTGTTCCTGAAGCATCTGGTGGATTGGCATTATCGCTTCCCGATGCATTGCGGCTGGAAGAAAGCATTGCCTGGATCGATGGCTCCATCGGCTGGACAGTAACCCTTTGCGCTGGCGCCGGATGGTTTATTGGTTTTCTTGATCCGGAACTGGCCGCTGTTCTTTTTGCCGATCCCGCCGTATGTTTAGCCGGTAGTGGCAAAGCAACCGGTATCGCAAAAAAGATTCTTGGTGGTTATGAGGTAACCGGCTCCTGGCCACATGCAACCGGTGCGGCACATGCCACAGCCTTTACAGCCAATTGCGTGATAGAAGAAAAAGGGTTGCCTGTTCTGGAAGCGGATGGCACACCCGTTATCCGCTCTTTTGCGTTTCTGCAAAACGAAGTAAGCGTCCTCAATAACTGGAACAGCATTGGCATGCGCGCAACCGGTAGCAACGCGTTTGAAGTAAAACAAACTACCATTCCGGAGAACAGGTGTTTTATCATCAACAGCAATACTGCATTCTTACAGGATCCCATCTACCAATACCCTTTTCTTTCTTTCGCGGAAGCTACACTGGCCGTAAACCATTCGGGTATGGCCATTCGTTTTCTGGACCTGTGCGAAACACTGATCGCAGAAAGGCCGAATAGTATGCTACAACAATTGGTACAGCAGGGGATGCAACAAATTGAAACCTGCAGGCATAACTTATATGCCATCATAGAAACCTCCTGGGCAACCTGTGTAAGCCATCAATTGCTTTCGGCTGATACACTGCTTACCATCCGCAACAACAGCAAACAGTTGGCGGCTACTGCCCGGCATGTGGTAGATGAATGTTATCCGCATTGCGGTATGCTGGCAGCCGATCCTGATACGGAGATCAACCGGGTATGGCGTAACCTGCATACGGCCAGCCAGCATAGTTTGCTGAACAGGTAGCTATCTTATTTCACGTTCCAGTACCTGATATGATTCTCAAAGATCGCAAACTGGTTATTTAGTTTTTTTGAATAGATCATACCCACTCCTTTCGCATACCAGGTTTCCGTTTGCTCGCCCGTGGTATTGTAAGGATACGTGGGCGCCGAACGGATCTTAGGCATCAGTATGATCTTGTATACATGAAGATAGGTTCGCCCGTTAATGGTAATCGTTGCGTCTGCATTGGTACAGGTAAAATCGTACCGGATATAAATGGTTTGTCCGAACGAGCTGGGACCACTATACTCATCAGAGCTCCATGTTTCGCCAGTGGCAAGTCCCTCTTTCAGAAAAAGAATGTCTTTTGTGATCTGTGGTAAAAATTTCACCGTCAATGTATATTTATCAACCGGGGTATATTCATAATACACATTGTCATTTTTCCGGTACAGGAAGGGAACGGGGTTTCCAAATTTCTGTTGCTCCTGCATGATCTGGTAGCGCGATCCATTGGTAAGCACAGAATCCGTAAGGCTCCGCATGAGCGTATCACCCGCATTGTAAATATCATCGTAGGTCCAGTAACTACCATTGCTTAATGGGAAATGATCATTATTGGTTACAGCAACGCCGCTTACCACCGTTACCGGGAAACTGCACCCGGCAGTATTTGCACTGAATGTAAAATTATTAATACCAACAGCCAGCGGCGTGCCCGATGCGCTTAGGGAAACCGTTTGAATACCGGTAGTCGTAAACACACCCGTACCGGAAAAAGAATAGCCGTTTACCGTATTGGTTGTAATGGTATAGGTTCCGGGGGTAGTTACATTTACACTCGCCGTAACTTTTGAAGAAGTATCCAGTAATCCGCCTTGCGCAAAACTACCCGCGGTTACCACATTGGTACAGGCATTGGGGGCACCGGCAAATGTATATACCGCAGATGGTGTAACCGCACCGCCAACAGGCAAAACAGTAATGGCCACATGACAACTGCTTGTATCAAACAGAACAAGCACATCCGTTGTACCGGCAGCAATTGGTTTACCTGTGGCTGCCAGTTTTACCTGGTTCAGTCCGGTTGCTGTAAAAGTACCACTGCCCGAAAAAGAAAATCCATTTGCGGAATTCGAGTGAACAAGGTAGGTTCCTGTTGTTTTTACATTCACCACAACTACTAAGTAGTTGGTATCGCCCAATTCTTTCGCAGCGATAAAAGTTCCGGCAATGGTTTTGGGAAGACAGTTTGATGTACCATCGTATTTTAAGGATCCCGTTGCCGCGGGGGTATAGCCCATCAGGTATTTATCCTGGCAGGATAGATAACCAAGGCAATACAAAAGAACCAGTAAATAAAGATTGTATTTTTTCATACCGGCTATGCTGGTATAAATCTATCACTTCCCATTAACTAAAACAGGAATGTGATGAAATTATCGGTAAGTAGCTAATTCCTGAAAACTTATACATCCTTCTCATTAAATGACAGGACTAGGCTATCCACCGAAGTGGTTACTTTTCTGCAAACCACACCAGCCTGTGTAAGCATTCTGCGGGAGGCTTTGGCCGCATCGGTTCCTTCGTATTTATCGGAAAGATAGATCACTTCGGTAATGCCTGATTGTATGATGGCTTTGGTGCATTCATTACAGGGGAACAGGGCAGTATAGATTTTACAGCCTCGCAGGTCCATACCAATATTGTTCAGGATGGCGTTCAGTTCCGCATGGCATACATAGGGATATTTTGTATCCAGGAATTCACCTTGCTTATTCCAGGGAAACTGGTCATCATCACAACCCATGGGCAAGCCGTTGTAGCCCGCACCGACTATCTTGTTCTTATCGTTTACAATACAGGCGCCTACCTGTGTACTGGGGTCTTTGCTTCTACGAGCAGATAAAAGCGCTACGCCCATAAAATATTCGTCCCACGAAATATAATCCTGTCGCTTTTTCAAGGCTGTTGGTTTTAGGTGTTCGTATGGGTACGAATGTATGGTTTTTGCAGGAGATACATTAGGCCTGCACGCTGATGCTAACCTGCTTCTTTTAGCAAGGACCGTTTAATAATACTAACCCATTGGCGGAGTTATTTATATAACACCAGCTTTTAAGCTGGTGTCTATCGAATACAAGAAAATCCGGGCTTTAGCCCTGATTGCTTTTGCAGGGGAAGATTAATCAGAATTGGAGGCAATCTTAAAATAACAGAACAGTAGGGCTAAAGCCCGGTATTCAAGGGGGAAGATTGAATCCCCAGCTTAAAAGCTGGCGTTATACCTGTCCTTCGATTATAATCAACTAAAACAACTTCTAAATCTTTGTTGTTGCGTGGGTTTATCCTGTTTCTTCGGGTTACTTTTTGATGAATCAGGTATTAACGGGTAGAAATAAATATAAAATGATACAGAAAACCTACTTCAAGACAAAAGATTACTGCAAAGTAAAATTTTCATTTGCCGTTGAAAACGCGGAAACTGTTGAAATTCTCGGCCTGAACAGCGATTGGGAAAATGCGATCCTGATGCGCAAGAAAAAAGATGGCAGCTTCAGTACCGATGTATCATTACCCAAAGACTCACAGCACGAATTCAAATACCGCATCAATGCTTCTGAATGGATCAACGAACCCGCCGCCGACAGCGAAGCGCCGAATGTATATGGCGGAAGTAATAGTGTGATTTCTTTGTAGTTAGATGAGGTCAAAAGGGTTAAAGTAGTTAAAGAAGTAACGTGTTATGTTATATAAAAATATTGGAGTAAGGGGCTCTGTGAAACTCAGTGCACTTTGTGACTCTGTGGTAAAGCCTTCGGTTCGATCTTTTTTCACCACAGAGTCACAAAGTGCACTGAGTTACACAGAGGAGATTTAATAGCACAACACATTAAAAAGCAATGTACTCCCTTTAACTATTTTAACCCCATTTAACCCTTTTAACCTCCTTAACAACAACACCTCCTCATTTTTCATTCATACTCCTATAAAACCGCTTATCTGATTTGTTTTATTTTTCGGGTGATTTTCCTATTTTCACTCAGCAAAGCCGTTTAAAAAACGACAACCCTTTTTTTACAATTTTACGCCGATGAATATCTAAGCAGCGCTTAGACTTGTATTTTTGAAAGTTTAGGTGCAAGAACCCCCGCCCCAACTCCTGAAAAAGGAGTGATCTGTATTTTATTTGTTTACATCAACCCAATATAATGACAGTTAATGCATCTACAGGCAAGAAGTCTGTCTGGTCTTATCTCAAAGAGTCCCTTAAAAGCGAACACCAGGATTTTACCACCGGTAGTATCCGCAAAGCCGTGTTCATGCTGGCCATCCCAATGATCCTGGAAATGTGCATGGAATCCGTATTTGCAGTAGTTGATATTTTTTTCGTCGGTAAACTCGGTCCCAATGCTGCGGCAACCGTAGGACTTACTGAATCTTTTTTAACCATTGTCTATTCCGTGGCCATCGGTCTTAGTATGGCTGCAACAGCCATGGTAGCCCGCCGCGTAGGCGAAAAAAATCCCGAAGGCGCGGCCAAAGCAGGTGCACAAGCCGCGCTGCTATCTTTTCTTATTACCCTACTCATTAGTTTCACGGGTTTCTTTTTTGCAGAAAAAATATTGAGTCTTATGGGTGGCAATGCCGCTATCATTGCCATGGGCAGCGAATACACACGCATCATGCTTACCGGTAACGTAGTGATCATGCTGCTCTTCCTCATCAATGGTATTTTCCGCGGTGCGGGAGATGCGGCCATCGCCATGCGCAGTTTGTGGCTGGCCAATATCTGTAACATTATTCTTTGCCCCATCCTGATTCACAAATTCGGGTTACCCGGGGCAGCCATGGCTACCACTACGGGCAGGGGTATCGGTGTTTGTTACCAGGTATACCACCTGTTCAAGGGCAAGGGTATTATTAAGATTCACCTGCATCATTTCATTCCTGACTTAACCGTATTGAAATCCATTTTCAATATTGCTTCTACTGCAACGCTACAGTTCCTGATCGGCTCGGCCAGCTGGATCGCCATGGCCCGTATTATTGCCGGTTTTGGAAGCGATGCCATTGCAGGGTATACGATTGCCATCCGTTTACTCATTTTCTTTTTAATGCCTGCATGGGGATTGAGTAATGCGGCGGCCACACTGGTAGGACAAAACCTTGGCGCCAAACTACCCGAACGTGCAGAAGCTTCTGTTTGGAAAACGGCAAAGTACAATGCCATTTTTATGGGATTGGTTTCATTGTTGTTTATCATCGGTGCGGAGTTCTTTGTATCACTCATCAATACAGATCCTGCCGTAGTAAAAACGGCTGTACTCGCTTTACGTATCGTAAGCTTTGGGTATATTTTTTATGGTGTGGGCATGGTAATGATCAATGCCTTTAATGGCGCGGGCGACAGTAAAACACCTACCTGGATCAATTTATTCTGGTTCTGGGTTTTCCAGATCCCCCTTGCTTATGTATTGGCCGGTATGTTTAAGATGGGACCAACCGGTGTTTTCATTGCGATCGTAATTACTGAAACCTGTATTACCATTACGAGCGTCATTCTGTTTCGTAAAGGAAAATGGAAATTGATTAAAATTTAACGTGTTGTGCTATTAAAAGATACTACAATGATGGAATTTCTCTGTGTACCTCCTAACCTCTGTATCTCTGTGTTGAAAAAAAATATCTTCAGGACAATTTTTTCAACACAGAGATACGGAGGACACTGAGCTGCACAGAGGTAGCCAAATGGCAAATACATTAAAATTTAATTGACGGATTGCTCATCCGCAAATTCGTTAATCCTGTATTGTCTTTCATTTTACATTTGTGGTTACTTATGCCTGTTCTTCCCAAACCTCATTTTAAGGCGCCTTTCTGGCAATTCAACGGACACCTGCAAACCATTATTCCGAGTGTTTTCCGTAAAGTGGCTTTCCATTACCACAAGCGTGAACGGCTGGAATTGCCCGATGGAGATTTTGTGGATCTTGACTGGCATTTCGCCAACCCGCTTAAAAAGAAACTCGTAATCATTACCCATGGTCTTGAAGGAGATTCGAAGCGTCATTATGTATTAGGGATGGCTAAATTGTTTTCACAAAATGGATACGATGCTCTTGGCTGGAACTGCCGAAGCTGCAGCGGAGAGATGAACCGCCTGCCTCGTTTTTATCACCATGGCGATGCAAGCGATCTGAGATCTGTGATTGGTCATTGTATCAAACAATATGGCTATGAAGAGATCGTACTCGTAGGTTTCAGCATGGGCGCCAGTTTAAGTTTACGTGCAGTAGCTGAGTTCCCGGATGAGGTTCCGGTTGAGGTAAAAAAAGTTATTGCGTTTTCTGTTCCCTGCGATCTGTTGAGTAGTGTAAAGATCTTATCGCAGAAAACAAACAGCATTTACAGTTCACGTTTCCTGCGCAAGCTGGGAGAAAAGATCCGGCAGAAAGAAAAAATATTCCCGGAGCAACTGAATTCGGCTGGTTATGAAAAGATCAGACACTTCGTTGATTTTGACAACCGCTACACTGCGCCCCTGCACGGTTTTGCGGATGCCTATGATTTTTACAAACGGGCCAGTGTAAAACCCCTCTTACCCAATATCCGTGTTCCTTCTTTAATCGTTCAGGCTTTGAACGATACTTTTCTCACGCCCGAATGTGTTTGTGAAGAAGAGGCCAGCAATAATCCCTTCCTGTTTTTAGAAACCACCGACCATGGCGGGCACTGTGGATTTATGTTGCCCGGCTCTGAATACAGTTGGGCAGAGTTGCGGGCGCTTGCCTGGGCAGCGGACTGATGCTTTCAGCAACCAGGCCGAACCTCTCTGCGCAACTCCCAATCTCTGTCCCTCTGTGTTGAAAAAAGATTTCGTGCTAAAGATCCTTTCATTTTTTCAACACAGAGGTACAAAGAACACAGGGTTACACAGAGGAGGTTTAATTGCGCAATGCGTTAAAGCGCCCCGAGCGCGGCCACTACCATCCTTATCTCGCCATAGCTGATCTCTTCCGGTAGATTATCTTTCAGCAATTTCAAACTGAGACGGCCGTGCTTCTCTGCCGCTTCTTTAATCAGTTCCTGTTTATCTGCTGCTACCAATTCGTTCACGTTCAGTTCACCGGCTGTAATATAATAACTCAGATGTGTTTCAATGGTGGTTATCACCAGCTCACGCTCGGCAGCAATATCGCTGATGCTTTTTCCGGAACGGTACATTTCAAAACTGATGCGCTTGGTATCTGAGGCACGCTCTCTTGGTTCTTTTGGTGCTTTTGTTTTCTTTGTGCGTGCGGGTTTTTTCAGCTCCATTCTTGTATCAAGCGAATGATCATTGCAGTAATCCTGGATCTTTTCCAGGAAAGGTTCTCCGTAGCGTTCTATTTTAAAGGCACCGAATCCTGAAATATTCGGCAGGTCATTTTTAGTGAGTGGCAGGTAGGTAGCAAGATCCAGCAAACTGCTATCGCTAAAGATCAGGTATGCCGGCACGTTTTCTTCGTGTGCAATTTTGTTACGCAGTTTCTTCAGTTCCTCAAACAGTTCTTTTTCATACGAATGCTGCTGGTAAATAACCGGCTCTTTGGCAATACGCACCTGCAGCGGTGCGGCAAGAGACACTTTTTCCGCTTTAAACAATACCTGGTTGCTTTTCTCCGTCAGCTTCAGCACCGGGTATTCTCCTTCGCTGGGTTGCAGGTAGCCATAATGAACCAGTTCTTTTACATAGTGCATCCATTCTTCTTTCGGCTTGTCTTTACCGATTCCGTATACCGATAGTTTCTTGTGTTCTTCTCTTATTTTTTCACTATTGCTTCCTTTCAAAATATCTACCACATAGCGCATCCCGAAAGATTGGTTGATCCTGTAAACCGTACTCAGTATTTTCTGCGCGATCACCGTACTGTCCTGCAGTTCGGGTTTACTCAAACAGTTATCGCAACTGCCGCAATAGTCGGGTGCTTCTTCGCCAAAATAATTCAACAGGTATTTCCTTCTGCACGACCTGGTTTCGCAAAGCTGCACCATCTGGTCAAGCTTCTTTAACAGGATCTTTGTTTGCTCCGGGTTGTCTTCTACCTGTGCGAAGCTTTTCAGTTTAATTACATCACCAGCACCATAAAACAGGATGGCTTCGCTATTCAATCCATCTCGTCCCGCGCGGCCGGTTTCCTGGTAATAGCCTTCAAGGTTCTTGGGCAGATCTGCATGCACAACAAAACGCACATTGCTTTTGTTGATGCCCATGCCGAAAGCAATGGTAGCTACCATTATCTTGATATCATCTCTCAAAAAAAGATCCTGTCGCTCGTCTTTTATTTTTTTATCCAACCCGGCATGGTAAGCTGCTGCACTAAACCCGTCGGCCTGCAGGTCGGTCGCCAGGTTTTCTGTTGCGGCCCTGCTTAAGCAATAAATAATCCCGCTATCCTCTTTGTGTTCTTCCAGGTAATCCACCAGTTCGTCATAATATCC
The DNA here is from genome assembly GCA_040390405.1 of Bacteroidota bacterium. Classification (GTDB taxonomy): domain Bacteria; phylum Bacteroidota; class Bacteroidia; order Chitinophagales; family Chitinophagaceae; genus Sediminibacterium. The sequence continues at coordinate 194,166 of JAZJYJ010000008.1, read as the reverse complement.
TTTCTTGGGTTTGATGTAATAATAGATATTGGGACGATTGAAACTGTTCTCAAAAACCCGGTAATGGGTTAGGTGCAATTGCTCAATGATGTCCTTCTTGGTAAGCGCATCGGCCGTTGCGGTTAAGGCAATGATGGGAAGTTCCGGGAAAGTCTGTTTCAGCTGGCTCAACACACGGTACTCGGGCCTGAAATCGTGACCCCATTGGCTGATGCAATGCGCTTCATCGATGGCAAAAAGAGATACAGGTATTTCCTGCAGGAAGCGAAGAAACTGGACCTCACCACCCACCAGTCTTTCAGGCGCGATATATAACAGTTTCAATTCATTGTTCCGGAGTCGCTGCAGGATGAACGATTGCTCCCCGCTGCTTTGCGAGCTGTTCAGGAATGCCGCTTTAACCCCGCTTAATACCAAGGCATCTACCTGGTCTTTCATCAGGGCGATCAGCGGACTAACCACGATGGTTACACCCGGCAAACAAAGCGCGGGTACCTGGTAACAGAGACTTTTACCGCCACCGGTTGGCATAAGCACAACAGCATCTTTGCCTTGCAATAAATGATGGATGATCTCCTCCTGGTTATGCCTGAATTCGGTATAGCCAAAAACCGATTCCAATACCTGGTGGGGAGACGCAATGGTGGTATGTTCTGCCGTGCCTTTCTTCATTTGCCTGCAAGATAAGTGCTGGCGGCCTGAGTTGTATGGGTATTCCTACCTGCTAAAAAAGGGTATTTTTCCCGTTGTACAAACCGCAGAATAGCCGTTGTTTTACATATCCTATTTATCGGGTATCCTGGCGGGCGGGGGCCTTACCTGTTCAGAGAAAAATTCATATGTCCTATGAAAAACTCGTTCCACATAAAGGGGAAAAGGGTGGCTGAAAGGCTATCCTTGCTTTCGCGGTCCAATGCCCAAAAGCATTAAGCCGTCTGCCAAACAGTTTGGTCTATGCAATAATTACCTATGTATTTGTTCTCTTTCTTGGATATAGGATAAACGGCTTCTTTCCAGAAGCCGTTTGAATTTATATATAGCGAGAACACAGCGGGATATTTTTGCAGGGTTTATTGTAGTTCCCTGATCCAGATATTTCGGTAACTCATGGGGTTGCCACCATCCATACCATGGTCTTGTAATACCAACGGTTCTTTATCACGGTGTGCTTCGTATTTGGATGCGCCTATCCATTCAGTATGTCCTTTAATGGTCACATTGTTTTGAACAAGTACACCATTATGCAATACCGTTATTCTTGCGGGCGACTGTAATTTCCCATCAGAATAAAAAACCGGCGCGGTAAAGATCACATCATAGGTTTGCCATTCGCCTGGTTTGCGGCTGGCATTTACCAGTGGAATATGCTGCTTGTATATACTGCCCGCCTGGCCGTTTACATAGGTTGGGTTATTATACGAATCCAATACCTGTAGTTCGTATCGCCCCATAAAAAAGATACCGCTGTTGCCGCGTGTCTGGCTGGCGCCGGCAATCAGCGCGGGTTCTCTCCATTCAACGTGTAACTGGCAACTGCCAAAACCCTGTTTGGTTGCAATATTACCGGAGCCTTTTACCACCGTAAGTGCGCCGTCTTTGTCGATCTTCCAGCCGGGCATACCACCTGTTTCTTTCTGCCATGCCGCCACATCTTTGCCACCATATAAAACGATCGCATCCGAAGGCGCGTCGCTGCTGGTTTTGCCGGGTGTAACCATGGCTGGCACCGGTTCCCAGAGCTCGGTTTTGGCGGCTTCTTTTACGAGGCTGTCCTGGTTAATTTTTTTCTGGGCCATCGAAGTGCCGGCAAGCAGGATGGCTGCGGATAGGAAGACTGTTTTTTTCATAGGACTAATCTATCAATAAAAAATTAAAAAAAGCTGGGATTTGAAGCGCTTATGAAAGATACCCATTTCGGGAAGCATGCGCAGTTTCCATAAATTTCTTGTTACAAAACCGGTTTGGACATTTTGGAAAGACGTACGGTTTTATCGCGCTGGATGCTTTCGGTGCCCTCTGTGGGAAAGTCCTCTGCCTGTAATTCTATCCTGCGCGTGATATCATTCAGCGATGTTAATCTTTGTACAGTATAAGGAATGGTGTCAAGGCCGGAAACAAATTTTAAGATATAGGTATAGATCCCGATCAGGTTACCGGCAAGTATGGTAGAGCCGGAAACGGTATTCGTAATCATCAGTGAAATACTGATCACCACCATCACCATCAATTCCATGATACCAAAATTCCAGGCCTCCTGGTCGCTGATACGGATCTGCCAATGGCGCAGGTTATTGAAGTGTTTAAAGATGGCATTCTTATCTCCCGAAGAAATAATATCTACCTGTTGCTCCAGTTCATCGTTCTTTAAACGGTTCAGTTTTTTCATCCGTTTGCCATATACATAACTGATACCAACCACGGGTAATAAAATTGCTAGGCATAACACCACCACCGAACGATCGTAGAAATACAAGAGTACTACAGAACCCAGTAAATTATAAGCCGCTTCAATTACGTATACCAGGTCGAATTCCAGGAAATCCACAAACTCCCTGGCCAGTGTAGAGTGCGCACTCAGCTTGGAAACCTCCGACTGGTCGATACGTCTCGATAAAAACCTTGTTACAAGTGATGTGTAAATAGCAGAGTAGGTCCTGGTATCATACCTGTGTCGCAGGGTTCCGATAATCAGCCAGGCAAGGTGTACGGCGGAGAGAATGATCAATCCCCGGTAACTTCCTTTGATCAGGTCGTTCACAGCCTCACCAAGAAAGTAGGGGCGCATCAATGAACCCAGCATTTCCAGGGAAAACAACAGGTACGTAAGCACCAGTTGCGCCCGGTGTTTCTGCATCAGCTTTCGAAGTATCTCAAATCTTGACATGTCATTGCTCCTTTCTTCTCTATTATCCGGATAGTGGGTGATTGTGGGACACAATCACTGCCATGCATTTGATGTGTCTTCACATCAACCTCATTGCAGCACCTGTAGCGCATTTACGCGGAAAATGCTGTTGGTGTGTCTTCACACCAACACAATATTCACACCACAAACCATCCATATCGTCTTTCTTTACTTAATGGGTTGTAAGTAGGACTTTTGAAAAGGGTTGATGTTTAAGACAATCTCTTGCCTTCTCTTGCAGTAACCGAATTCCCCGCTTGGCCTTTAACCAGTCCGCGGCAATTGGGTGCACCACATTGGCATTGAAAGGGCTCCATGTGTTCATCCAGAAAGGATGTGTAGTCGAGGGTTAGTTCCTGCCCAAGGTGGGTCTGTTTGGTAGCAACCACATTCAATCCATCGTAGGCGGTATTGGGTTGGCAACTATGGTTTTGGGGAGCCCATTCTGCCGGATCATCGTCCCAGAGCAAAAATACTTCATTACTGAGAGGATATGCGTACCGGCGAAAGGTTAACTTTTCATTATCGGGCCAGTTCTCCTCCACAAAACGACGGGTAACGATGCGCTGGGCCAGTCCCTCACCTTTGAAAACCAGTTCGTTAGGCTGTATAGCCTGGGTGGCATAGATACCATATCCCGAAAGGGCATTCCCTTTAATTATATATTTTTTTTGTATGCGTTGATAGCGCGCAATGCCTTCGGCGATCATATGCCGGAGAAACCCCTGCTGACCAATGCCATCATATTGTAAAATAAAATCGGCCGACCCTTCGTATCCATCGCTATAGAAAACGGAGCAGGTGAAATTGATCTCGAGAAAATAGAGTTGACCCTGGTTGTTCAACCGGAAATCCAGTCGTGCATAACCACTACCCTGAAAGCCTTTGAATATTTTCTGCGCCGCTTCACGGAGCTGGTTTTCGATAAGCGGATCATTGCAGGGAATATTGGCATTGGGATGCAGTTCGGATGTTTTGAGCGCATAGGTTTTGAATGCGAAGCCGGCAGGAAAAATATATTCCACCGGTTTATAGGTAGTGGCCGTTTTCCCATCCGCATTCGCGGCAATGAGTACGGTGAACTCGCGGCCCGCTATGTATTCTTCGGCAAGCAGCTGCGGATATTCTGCAATGATCGCATTTACTTTTTCTGACAACTCCGTTTTATTGTGTACAAGCGAATGTTCATCAACCCCTAAACTATCACCCGCTTTGGCCGGTTTGATAAAGAGCGGGAATTGCAATTGCGAACAAACCATTTCCAGGTCGGTCTCTTTTTCGATCAATGCGTAGGCTGGGGCGGCAACACCTTCGCAATACGCAACATATTTCATCAGTTCCTTTGGCGGATCATATAACAATGCGGTAGGGCCTGTATAGGGAAGTTTTAATAAGTCGAGCGTATGGATCACATCAATGGAAGGCACTTCCCATTCAAGATATCCCTCGCAAAGATTTACAAAAATATCGTAGCCGCTGTGCTGAAGCGCTTTGAGCTGTTTATAGGTAGTGAGTTTATTAAGGAATACATGGTCTACCTGCGCTTCGGGTAACAGGCGCGAGAGATCGCGTGGCGGATCATAATATTGATAATCCACTGCTGTGGTTGAATAATCGGGTTGTAGTACGCAGACTTTCATTTTCTGTTTTCGCGCTAAGATGCCAGGGTGCGGTTAATTTTATTGCTTGATTTTTTTCGTCTGAATGCGTCGTTGATAATGGCCACAATGGCTGCTTTGAAAGATACACCGCTCATGCGTAAGATAGCGCCGATAGAGGTGTAATTTTCATCTTCACTTAATCCGCATTGTGCGTTTACCTCGAGTGTATATAATTTTCCGGTTAGCCTGTCCATACGGATATCAACCCTGGTATAGCCTGTTCCGCCGGTTGCAACATATGCTTCCATGCTGATCTGCTGCAGGGCTTTGTGTGTCGCCGGATCGGGTAATTGGTATTCGTAAAAATTGGCTTCTTCCGGCATCGGTGTTTCTTCTTCATAGATCTCCCATAAACGATCGAAGGATAAAAATTTTTCTGTTTCGGGTAGCGATGCATGGAACACCCTTTCTACCGGCAGCAATACTTTACAATGTTCGGGGAAGATGGCAGAGCCAATGATCATAGTCGTAAATTCCGGACCGGCAATGAATGCTTCCGCCACAATTCCATCCGCCGCCAGATTCCATCCGCGGTACCCGTCAAACATTTGCCGAACCTGTTGTTGCAGTTCATCCATGGTATGTACCACGTTCTTTACGCCCACGCCCATACTGCCGCCAGATACAGCGGGTTTTACAATCAGGGGCGAGCCAAGTCTTTCAAAAATACCCTCCAGGTTTTGCTCTTTGGATACAATGGCTTCCCATTGGGCATTAGGTACATGAGCCCTGTCGAAAGCCTGTTTCATGGGAATCTTGGAAGTGGTGATACGATAGAAATATTCATCGGCACCAGTATATACCAATTCCTTTTGCTGTAATAGCTGAACAACTGAAATGCCCGGTGTTCCATTCACTTCATCGCCATCGCACAAATTCAACACTACGGGGAAAAAAACAGCCGCTTCTTTTTCCGCAACGATCCGGTCTATGATACCTGCATAATCATTTACCGTAACCGGCTGCCATTGCCAGGCAATGCCCAGTTCAGCAAAACAGCGTGTATACTCTTCTATGCTTTGTGAAAAATCGTAATAGTAATCAATATTGGCATCGTCGGTAACCAGGTGCGGCGCGAGTACCCAGATCTTTAAGCGGTCAATGGGTATTTCAGAAATCCATTCGGCAGGTCGGGGCATTGTTGGTTACTTCTTTCTGTTTAGGAGTTGCGCATTGATAAAATCGGTGAGCCGATAATGTTGGATTTCTTTTTCTGATAAAAAAGCGGCACCCTGGATACGGTGCAGGCAATTTTTTGTTCCACAGAAACAGTCAAAGGGCTGTGCCATTTCCCATTCTGTTGAGGGATAGAAAAAAACGAATTCATCTCCGGGCTGTATCTCTTTCAATGTTATCAGCTGCATGGCAGTGGTATCGAAAAAAACATTGGGGTCGCAGCTATGGTTGATGTATTGCAAAAAATCCGGTAATAAGGTAATATGCTTTTGCTCTCCTGTTTGTACGGTTAAATACGTAGCGATATCTAAAATTTTGTCGGCAGAAAATTCACAGATGGTATCGCCGGTATCAAAGAAAGAAGCGGCATGCAACGATCTTTCGCCCGTCATTTCGTTTTGCATGATATCTGCAAAACCATGTTTGCTTACCATTTTGTAAGCGGCCGTAATAGCAGTAATCATAAAGCTTGGAGTGTTAGCGAACTAATAAGTTTAAATTTCAATAAAATATAGGTCGTTATTGTGTTTGCGGAGATTTAATACTCCACATTTATACCACAATTATTAACAGGGAAATGATCCCGGTCCGTTCCTTAAAAATCAACCTGCTGTTCTCTATTAAAAGCAGGTGCTGTCTAAGAATAGTTAAAAGGGTTAAAATAGTTAAAGAAGTAAATAACGTCCTTTAACTATTTTAACCCTTTTAACTACTATAAGCGCCCTTCCCTTTTCCTCTTTCTCTCTTTTATCCTCTTAGCGAAACAAAAATTCACCTCTTCCAGCCAGGTTGCAGACACCTGGGGTTTACCATAAGTCAAAGAACTGTTAACACGTGAGACGTGAATCGTGAGTGGTGAATCGTGAGTGGTGAGTGGTGAGTAAAGAATCGGATGCTTAAGACTTACTCATGACTCACTACTCACGATTCACGATTCACTGCTGGGGAGAAGGTTCCGGGTTCGCACGCCCGGAAATCCTGTGCGAACTCCTTTCACAGCGACCGATATAACAAATCTACGGCCAGGCCCCATTTTCCCCCTCATATTTGTGACGGTCTTCGGGAACTGGTGGGACGGCCTTCTCGAAACGGTGGTACGAACGTCTTTTTTACCTCGGATTCTCCTCATTGCCTCCTCTTTGCCTCCTCGGTTTGTTCTCTGTTCGTCCTCGGAATCCGAGGAGGCAATGAGGAGAATCCGAGAACGAAGAGAGGGGGCATTAAGGTATCAATGAGGCCGAAACCAAAAGCTACCGGGTCGTTATTTTCACCGCGGAGGCGCGGGGTTACCGGAGGTTTCGCAGAGAATTGTCTAAGTAACAGCACAGGTTAAAAATCAATTACATAAAGATTGATTCATTACCAGGCATTTAGCGTTCAAACCCTTTGGTCAGCATGTAACAAATACGTTGCAGGATACCGTGTTTAAACGGTTGTTTAGGGTAAACCTTCTTTTTATCTTGTATCCCGACCTCCGTTAAATCCTTACTTATGGAAAGAAGAAAGATCCGGGTGGTAATTGCCGACGACCATGTTTTGTTCAGGTCGGGCTTACGAAGCCTGCTTATACAGTTGCCCAATATAGAACTGGTAGGCGAAGCGGTAAACGGGCAGGAGCTGGTAAGACGCTGCGTTGATTTAATACCCGATGTAATCCTGACGGATATCGGTATGCCTGTAATGGATGGCGTTGTAGCCACAAAAGAAATTACCCGGCGAAAAATAGGTTGCCGGATTGTTGTACTCTCCGCTTTTGGAAAAGAAGAACCTATCTTAAAAATGCTTGAAGCAGGTGCATTGGGTTATGTATTAAAAAGCGCCGATTGCGAAGAGATCTCGGATGCCATTGGCACTGTATACCGCCATAAGCCTTATTTCTGCAAAGAGATCGCGCAAAAGCTAACAGAGATCGTTACCAGAAATTACCAGTTGCCGCCTAGTCTGGACCTGAGTTTTACAGAAAGGGAAAAAGAGATCATGCGATTGATCTGTAAGGAATGTACCAGCAAAGAGATCGCTTATACCCTCAGTTTGAGCAAGCGAACCATAGAAGGACACCGCACCAGGATTATGGACAAGATCGGGGCAAAAAGTATTGCCGGAGTAATCAGGTACGCGGTAGAGAAGGGAGTATTCAGGCGATGAAGCTATCCATGCACTAACCGTATTTTCTGCTTAAAACTTACTTTGTCAAACAGGGAAGATCGGTCTGCCGATGAATTATCGCTTGCAGAAAAGTTTCCACCTCTTCTTCCACCCCCCATCCTGCCACCTCCTCCGCCCATTCTTCCGCCACCACCGCTAAACCCTCCGGAGCGGGTGGTATTTGACTGGGCACCGGCCGGCTTATTCATTGCATTCACGGTTATATCAAGCGTGATCAGTTCGTTAAACTGCAGGTTTTGTTCTTCCGTCAGCTGCTTAATGGGTATGGCTATTTCATATACAATCGATTGTCGGTCATCTGTTCCGATACCAATGGAAATTCCGTCTTTGTTATCCAGGGGGATATCGCCATTATTGGTTACAAACCCCTTGGCTTTTACCGTTACCATTTCTTTTTTATAAATACCCACCTGGTTCCTGAACTCGGTTCGCGTATTGCTGTTCGGGTCTTCTATTTTGGGGAAAGAAATGATGGCATCGAATTTTCGTTTTTTTTCTGAGGAGATCAACTCAATACTCCATCCGGCCCGCATTAACTTCTCTGCTTTTTGCGCTTCTTTATCGGTAAAACACAGGTACAGGTTTTTCTGGTCGTTGCTAATGGTAAAGATCAGTCCGCTTTTGTTATCGAACAGGTTAAATGGCTGTTCCCAATCGTTTTCATTACCATCTATGATCACCGGGGTTGATTGCCATTTCGCCAGCGATACATCTTCCTGCGCCATAAGGGTTGTTGAAAAAAAAGAAAGGGACAGGATACTGCAAACAATTTTCCGCATACCATTGATTTGAGCGTAATAGTACTTCTTTTTAGGTTGCATCAACCGCCCTGCCCATACCGCTTCGTTCATTTAACAAAAGCTTTTCAACGGCACGCTTTCTAATATCCCCAGGCCTTCATTACTTTCAGGTCTTCTTTAGCACAATCCAATGGCGTCTTGCCCTGGTACGATTCCTGCTCGATAATAAAATGTAGGGTGCCGCCCGATTTTTTTCCAAGGTCGGTAATGGCTTTTGTATTGGCCACACCTGTTCCGAGGATGGTGCTTTCGTATCCATCGCCCATTTCGCCTTTGGCTGATTTGATCTCATCTTTCACGTGCATGGAAACAAAACGGCCCGGGTGTTTTTTTACGATCTCGTACGCATTTGCACCTGTGCCATATAAGTTACCCATATCCAGTTGCTGCGTCACCAGTTTGGGATCGGTATTGTCGAGGATGATATCGTATACTTTTTTGCCATTCAGTTCAGCGGTAAATTCAAAATTGTGGTTATGATAGCCAAAACGCATCCCTGATCTCTGGCAAAGCTCACCGCTCTTGTTGAATACTTCCATGTAACGAAGCATATCATCATAAGTTTTGCGCAGACTTTCATCCAGCCAGGGGCTGATCACAAATTCCTGGCCTACGGTGGCCGCATCCTCTACAGTATATTTCCAGCTATCGGTAAATTGTTTTTTACCCTCGTCCCAGTGATCTTTTCCCATTACTGTATGGCCGCTGAGCATTTTCAATCCATGACCCTCCAGTATTTTTTTAAATTCGGTTGCACTGTATCCATAAAATTTACGGTTCACATAATTGGCGTGCTCCACATATTGATAGCCCATTTCTGCCAGCGCCCGTAAGGTTCCCAACGGATCTTTTTTCATTTCATCACGAACAGAATACAACTGGATACCCGTAATGGATTTTGGTGTTGCGGCGGCCAGCAGTTGTTTTGAAAAAAAAGAACTGCCCGCTAAAACAAACGCGGTTTTCTGAAGAAAGGCCCTGCGGGAAGTATTCATGGGTTTGTTTTTATTGGGTATTGGGGAATCAGAACAGAGATTCAATATACGCAATAATCATTTTAAGAAAAAGAAGGCGGTTATTGATCGCAATATTTCCAATCAATAAACCGAAAACACAAAGCTGCCAGAGGAGGTAGATGTATTATTTCAATAAGAGAAAACCGGAGATCAAGGAGTTAAAGAGAACGGCTCTTATTGAAATATTTTATCCGGCAAACGCACGAGCATGCAAAGAATTACCGTTTCCGTTTCAGGGGATCCAGTAAATAGGCAAGCCCGTTGAGTTGTATTACATACATGGTTTCCAGCAAGATCCCCAGCTTGCCCTTGGGAAACCCTTCGCGTTGCAGCCATTCCAGGTAATGCATGGGCATATCGCAGAGCAGCCGGTCTTTGTATTTGCCATAGGGCATGCGCATGGTTACCAGCTCCTGTAACAATTCGGGGTGCGGTTGCGAGGTATCGAAAGCCATATGCAAAAATAAAGATTTTCTTCTCCTTTATAAAACGGAAGCGATCGGAATACGCATACAGAAATGCATTTACTTTGTCCTGATGAAAACCGCCAGCATACAGGAATTGAAACAGGAGCTACAGTCCACCAGTCAAAACAAGCTGCTGGACCTCTGTCTTCGTTTGGCAAAGTTTAAAAAAGAGAACAAGGAGTTGCTTACGTTCCTGTTATTTGAGTCGCATGATGAGGAAGCCTATATCAGTGGCGTAAAAGCATTGATTGACGAGGGGTTTACCGAATTGCCCAAGCCCAGTCTTTATCTGACCAAAAAAAGCCTGCGTAAGATATTGCGCATTGCCAACCGCTACATTAAATATTCCGGATCAAAGCTGGCGGAAGCGAGTTTGCTGATCCATTTCTGCAGCAATATGAAACATTCCGGCATCCCTTATGCAAAAAGTACTGTGCTGAATAATATCTATGAAATGCAACTGAAAAAAATCGGTGTTGCCATGGGGGCATTGCATGAAGATATTCAATATGATCTGCAAAAAGAGTTGGATGTATTGATGTAAGCCGCAGAGAACAGGGAGGTTTCGCTGAGAGTTATTTAGCTCTCCTCTTCGAAGAATAATTTGTAGTAATGCTTCCCGCTCATTTCATCATAGCCCTTCTCAATCAGGTCGCGGCGGCCATGAATGTAGATGTGAAAATTCTTATCCAGTTTTAATACGCTCTTGAATACACGCTGCTGTTTCTTAACGGCGGATAAATGAATATCAAATTCATCTTCGATGGTTACCTGTCGGGCCACTTCGTAGGTCTGTTTGTATTGGGTAAAGCTGTCGATCACTTCGGGATGGTGCAATACCTCTTCGGCAAATTCAGTGAACTTGAATTCATCTTTGGTCTTAAAATAATCCATGCTCCGGTTCAGCATATCTATCTGGTCGCTTTTATTCACATCAAACTTTTCGGCCAGTTCATTGCTGATAAAGAGTTTGCACATGCCCAATGCCGCATCGGTATAGTGATAGCTGTTGGCACAGCGGGTTACCTGTAAAAAATCATTCACCCAATATTGGGCATCGTTCTGTTTATTGGTATTGTCAACCACGCAAACCACATAGCCTTCTTCACGGTTTTGTTTAAATACAAGACAACCTTTATCGAGTTTATTGATGTTGATACCATCTTCCGCTATCACTTCCCAGTTCTCTCCATGTGGAAATACTTTAAGAAAGGTTTCTTTCGATTCACTTTTGAAGATACCAATGGCTTCTATGTATTCCGTTCCAAATGGCACATTACTGAAATGCACCACATACAATTCGCCTTCCTTTACTTTGGCGTGCGTGCTTTTGGTATAGAGAAACTGCGCCAGCTGCGCGCTGTACCTGGTAAACTGTTTTGGCTGACTGAACATTTCGCTTACATAATGATATACTTCGTTCATGCCCAGGTCGCTGATATGGGTAAAACGGTACTGTTCATGTTCATTAAATGCGCCCAGGAAATATTTGGCCAGGAGTCCGCGTACAATGGAATCGTTCAGGGTTAGGGGATTGGCAGATAGTTTCAACTCCTCGCCACGGGTGGGATTGCCCACTTTGTGAACGATTACCCGGTTCAGCTGTACACTGTCGATATTTGTCATAGGCTGCGAAGATAAAGGGGAGTATGGGTAATTATCCCCTCTCTGCAAAACCCGATGGCAGCTCTGCCCCTATGCGGTGAATACGCTTTTTTCACCGCGGAGACGCTGAGAACGGGGAGGTTTCGCAGAGGTGTGAATGGCGCTTTTATAAAATCAAATTCGGTTTTCGGCTATAAAAAGCGCACCTTTACACCAGTTTTGCTATACAATAAAGCCGAACACCTAAACCCTAAAATACCCTCATGTACACACAGATCTGGAGCAAATACCTTCCCATTATCAAGATTTTATTGAAAAGAACCGCTAATGGCGACCAGGTACTGGATCTGAACCGTATTGATTTTGAAAGAGCCGGCAGCGGACGCAAAGCCGGTTACAAGTTTTCCATCAATTTTACCAAGGGGCGTGTTTCCAATATCATCAGTGGTTCTCCACTGGCTTCCGATCTGGCTTTTGTTATGCTGGAAGACGCCAATGTAAAAGCCATCCTTCTCGAAAACCATTTCACCGTTTCACTGAATACCAAGTTTCAGTTGAGCCTGAAAAGGGTTGTGCCGGCCGAAACAGCCGCCTGATTACCTTACGATTTTACGGAGTTTCAGATCGAATTTCTGTCCCTTGCTTAAGAAATAAAAGGGACCAGCCACACTATTCTGTTCTCTCGGCCCCTTCGACTGCCCGTTGATCTGGTCAATATCATAAATAGATACATACGATACCCCGATCACCTGGAACAGGTCTTTCTGCACCACAATGGCCGTACTTTCATCCAGTCCTATGCCCAGCAGGTCGGGATGTGTTTTGATCACATCTACCATATCAAAGATCCGGTTGCGCTTCAATTGGTGCTGGTCGATGGCGACCTTATGGATAAAATCGAGCCCTTCGGTATGATCGCCGATCATCACCGAATTACCTTTTGTATCGCCCCGCACCATAAATGAACCCTGGATGGTTGCCCCGGCCGATGTTCCGGCAATTACGCCACCTCTTTCCAATACTTCGTTAAAGGCTTTTTGTGTACGGGTATGTAAATACGAATCGGCCAGTTTCCATTGGCGGCCGCCGCGGAACCAGATACCGGTCGCTTTTTTCAATGGTTCAGCAAAGGCTTCTGTATTGGCCATTTTGGGATCGCGGGTATGAAGAAAGCTGATCTGCTGCACACCCAGCTTTTGCAAAGCCTCTTTTTCGGTTGAAGCGCCCTTGCTGATGGATGAGTCCTCATCGGCCGTGGTAACAATGATGATATTGGCATTGGCGGCACCGCCGGCCAGCTCTACAAATTTTGTCCAGATCTCGGGACCTACATTACCTCCGCCGATAATAATCAGCGATCCTTTTTCGGGGCCGATGGTTGCGGGTGTTTGTGCGTGTGTGGTGGTTGCCAGTATTAATAAGAGTCCGAAAAAATTTTTCATGTTTACAATGTATTAAAAATTTCACGCAAAGCCGCCAAGTTAGCAAAGGAGCAAAGAAGGTTTTACTGTCAATATAGAACTTTGCCTCTTTGCTAACTTAGCGACTTTGCGTGAAAAAACATTTCAACACACAGTAGTTTACAACATTGTTTTTACCGAACCCCCATCCACCGTAATGGTTTGCCCCGTAACAAACCGGCTTTGCGGGCTCAACAACCATAGCGCGAGGCTGGCAAAGTCTGCCGCTTCACCCAATGCGCCTACGGGTATCTGCGCGATTCCTTTTTCTTTTACCTCTTCAAAAGGCAATCCTGTCTGCTCCGCTTTTTTGTGATAGATGCGGTCAATGGCTGGTGTATTATGCGAGCCGGGGCCAAGTACATTTAAAGTAACGCCAGTTCTTGCAATTTCCTGCGAAAGGGTTTTCATCATACCTACTACGGCCACGCGCAGGGAACTGCTGAGTACTAAATTTTCGAGCGGTTGCTTTACAGAGGAGCTTTCAATGAATAAGATCCGTCCATATCCGTTCTCGATCATTTTAGGAACAAAGGTTTGTGTGATCTCTACCTTCCAGCGTAGAATTTTCTGGTAGGCATTGTCCCAGTCTTCGAGCGTAGTTTCCAGAACCGTTTTGGCGGGTGGGCCACCAGCATTAATAACCATTCCATGCAATTGCCGCTGGCCAAGCATTTCTTTCAGCAGGTCTATTACGGTGCTATCTGTAATATCGCCGGCAAGGGTTTCCACTTGCCCGGGTGAGACGTTCTGTAATGCCTGCAGTTTGTCTGCTCCGCGGGCAACGGCAATAATATTTGCGCCTTCGGCGATTAGTGCTTCGGCGATGGCTTTGCCAAAGCCGGAAGTAGCGCCGCCGATTAAAAAGAGATGATTTTTTATCTGGAGATCCATGGGAATGGTTTGGAGTTTAAAGTTAATAGTTTGGACTTGGGTAAGAAGGGGTTGATAGGAAATGTGGAAAGTCTATACCAGGGGCTGGATAACTGAATGGCAATTCTGTGTATTTAATCGTATTGGCGCTTAACCTTCCTCTGTGTAACCCTGTGTTCTCGGTATCTCTGTGTTGAAAAAAATGAAACTCTCTTTGGAGTCGAGTTCTTTTTCAACACAGAGGTACAGAGATTGGGAGTTGCACAAAGAATTCCTGCGGATGTAATACCTCTTACTAATGCGACTCGTTACGTGTAAACATTACCGGCGACAACCATTAAACATATTATTACAGCGTTTTTTCTTTTGTAATAGATCTATCGTTACTGTCAGCTTTCGATCTTTAGCAGCTTATGAAATTTCTTCAGTTCTGTTATCTCCTCCGCCGTCAATATTTCATTGTTACTGAATTTGGCCCGCAGAAACAATACCCGTTTATGCTGCGGATATTTGGCTAGAATGGCGTTGATGAGCAGACCCGCCGTTTCATCTTTCTGGTAAATAGGAGACGCGACCACCGGCTCCACCTGTTTATACCGTGTTGGCATTTTTAAAATAATCGCTTCCAGCGTACCCAGCCAGCTCTGTGGCAAATCGGGTACTTTCTGCGCTTTTGACAATAAACCCTCTAATTGTTTTTTGCTCAGGCTGCCTCTTTCTTCATACTGGTGCATCAAACTCATTACAAACAGCGCATCGGGATTGTGGGCATACAAGGCATCCAGCACTTTGGCAATCACATCAATTCCGGGTTTGGGTTTGTACATAGCGCATTAACTCTTATCACACAAAAATAAGAGATGGGATATGGCTTCTTCAAAAAAGCTTTATTTGTTTAGTGGTAACGGCCTTTCCGCTGTGCATCTTCCAGGAACAGTGTCAGGAATATTTTCTGTTCTGTTCGGGTAGAGCGGATGGGATCAAAACCTTCAAGTTTACGGTTATCCGCATAGGCATATTCCTGGAAACCGATACCCAGGTTTTTAAAAACGCGGAACGTAACCTTGGGTTCCAGTATGCCAATGAAATTGCTACCCGGCGCCCCAATATAGGTTTTGATAAAATAATAATGGTACAACAGGTTTGCGGTAATGTTTTTGCCCAGAACCAGTGTGGCTTCCAGTTTTGATTCAAGGCCGCCACCATAACTATAATCCCTGAATTGCGAGGTATCCGGACCAAACCGGGTACTATTACCCGAAAACGGTATCACACCCAGGTGAATATTGGTATATAAAATACTTTGCTTGCTAAGCGGCAGTTTAAAAAACGCGGCCCCGCCAAATCCGATGGCACCAAGTTCAAATGATTTATTATCCCAGTAATCATAATATTGAAACCCGCCTATCAGCATCGATAATTTGCCAAACTGTTTGTTTCGGCCAAACAGCAGACCATAGCCGGTAATATTATCCAGAATTTTTCTACCCACGCCAAAACTAAATGCGGTTCGCAACCGGAACAGGTCAAAGGGTTGTCTCGGCCTGTCTTCAAAAGGGTTGCCGTAATCAAACTGAACACTGATAAAAGGGTTAACAGGGCCTTTCCCGAAAATTACTTTGTTGTCTTCGTTAATCTTGTGCATGCCTCCGATCAAAGTCACATTCAAGGGTTCTTTCTGATACACTTCTTTGTTGGTAATACGCGATGTTTTACCCTGGAATAAGCGATTCAATCCGCGTATTGGATTTACAATACCCGCCAGCATTTCGCGAAATACCCTTTCCGCACCGCGCGTACGGTCGTCAAGAATATTGGAACTCAAGCGGTATAGGATCTCTCCTAAAAACGCGCCACTGACGGGTGTAACAATCAGATCATTATACGAGGGTTTTGTGTTCTCGCCAAAAAACTCCCACATCAAACTGCCGCTGGCAGCATAGCCAAAGGATTGAAAATAATTATATCCATTGGATCGGGCGGTATTAAAATACATGGAGCCTGTATACGGATGACCAATGAAATTTACACCGAACCGGTCTGTATCCCACTCCATACCGTTCCGCAGGTTATCGCCCCATGATTGAAATCCAACACGTGCATAATCCGCATTCAGCAAATACCTATCTACGGTAAGTTGAAACAGGTTGATACCCGTTATCTGCAAAAACGGTTTGATGAAGCGCGACTTTTTATTGTATGCTGTATCGTCTTTCAGCAGATCACCGTACTTATTATTCTTTGTGGTATCAATTACGGCATTCTTTGAGGGTTGTCCGTTTGCCGAATCGGTAAATTGTTCTTTCTTTTCTGTTTTGATTTCTTTCAACTGTTGAACCGGGTTTCCTTTGGCCGGCACAATGGTATCTTTCGCTGGTGTTGTTTGTGCCCATCCGAAAACAGAAATGCAAATGGATAACAGGAAGAGAAAAAATATTTTATACGGATTACTGTTATACTGTTTCATACATTGTAAAAATTAAATGGTCATCTGTTCTCATTTTATCCTGTTTACCTGAATGCATATACCACACGCGGCATTACTATGCCATGCTGGTAATCCAGTGAAAAAACGGTGGTGTTCTTTTTTTGCAGGGGTGCTTTCAATTTGGCATAACGGTGGTAATTGTTTACCACCAATTTGCCAGAGAAATAACCAAGCACGGCCCCACATACCACATCGCTGAACCAATGCCTGTCTTCTACTATGCGACTGATACCGATAAGCGATGCTACGGTATAAGAAAGAATCGGGATCAGGGGTTTGTCTTTATACTCCATGGCAAACACCGTAGCTGCAGCAAATGCAACCGTAGTGTGTCCTGAGGGAAAAGAACTGTTGAGTTTGGTTCCGAATACATCCCTGCTGCCTGAGAAAGGGCCATGAAAAGAAGGATCGGGTTTGGAAGTGGCGGAGATATAATAATCCGGTCTTTGCCTGCCGGTAATGAACTTGGTAAAAACCACCACCGCCTCACCAGTTATATAAGCCTGCGTGGCAAGAAGCGTAGTGGTAACCAATTTTGTTTTTTTAAAAGCAAGTCCATAGCCGCCCAATGCCAGCAATGTATAAATTTCATAAGCACCTCCAAAGCGGGTTACATAGGAGCTGATATCGCGTACCGCTTTACTGTTGTTCCGCAAACTGAGTGCCTGCGTTTGTATGGGTTCATCTAAAAAAGAAAGTCCTGTTTCCAATACAATGAACCCTCCCGCAATCAACCATTCCTTTTTCTTCATGTGAAAGGGTTTGGTAAATGCCTGTTTCAGGTCACTGCCGATAAGGATAAAATAGGAGGCCGGTGTAAGTTTCGTGTCTTTGTTATATGCTTCCTTTTCAATATTGTTGATCTGCGGTGCGCCGATGCTGTCTTTTTTTAGTTGCAGGCTATCCAGCTTTTTGATGAGCGTGTCTGGCTGCTGTGCAGCTATTGTGGTAAGGAGTGTACATATACTTATCAGCAATACCAGCATTCGCCTGAGAGGCGAGCTTTGTATCCAGGTAGTTCGTTGCATAATCAGTTCCCTTTTCATTACTGTGCTGCCTTCTGTTTTGGGTACCGGTAAACAGTGCATTTTCATCTGCACCACCCGGTTCTCTTTTCTTTTGTGAAAAGGCAGATACGAAGTAACCATTACCCCTATTACTGATCATTACACGATTTGATCAGATAATTGCATTTTTCACGGATTGCGCATAAAAAAGCGGACCGAACAGGCCCGCTTTTTTAATGAATGACTTGCTTTATATGATTACCTGGTGGTCTTCGCTGCAACCATGTTCCGTGTGCATCGAATGATATACAATGATGGGGATTGTTTGTATATAGTAACGTGTTGTGCTATTAGATTTTCTATGTGTAACTCAATAGTCTCTGGAACTAAAAAGCATTTCACGCAAAGGGGCAAAGCTAGCAAAGCCGCAAAGAAAGATTGCATTTGATATAAAGCTTTGCCCCTTTGCGTGAAATAATTATCAACCACGTACAGCGTACATGGAGTTAAATAGCACAACACGTTATATAGTAGGTATTACAAATCTTAGCTGCAAAACCTATAGCACATTACCAGGAAAGTGGTAAAGCGATTTTATACAGGCAATATTTTTCTGTAACGGGAGATGCTATCCAGCGAAGACTTACAACTGAACAATACCATTCCGTATTGCATAAATTACCAGGCCCACTCTTGAGGTGGCTCCCAGTTTTTTGAACAGGCTGTCGCGGTAGGTGTCCACGGTTTTAATGCTGAGAAAGAGTTGATCCGCTATTTGTTTATAGGTAAACTCGGAACACGCGAGTTTCAGGATTTCTGTTTCGCGTTCATTCAGTTCCGGTATATGGTGTTTGGAGCTGGCACGCTGCAGATCGTGCAATAGCCTGCCGGTCATAAAGTCTGTGTAATAAAACCCTTTTTCAATAATGGCGTCAATTGCTTTTTTCAGATCGGCCGTTTCCACGTCTTTAGACAAATATCCTTTTGCACCCATTCGCAACATGCGCAGGATCACTTCTTCTCTTTCGATCATGGATACCACCAGTACTTTGATCTGGGGATAATGATCATTCAGCCACTGAATGGTTTGAAATCCGTCTTTGCCCGGCATATTAATATCCAGGATCGCAAGGTCGGGTACCTGGGGCAGTTCTTTTAAAAGTGTAATTACGCCTTCTCCGTCTGCTGCTTCACCAACCACTTCGTACCCTTCGCCCATAGATTGAATGATATTGCGCAATCCTTTTCTAAAAAGATTGTGATCATCCGCTAGGATGATGGTAATGGGGGGCTTGTCGGTGAGCATAGCAGGTTTAGCTAAATGGTACCTGAATATAACACTTTGTTCCGTATCCTTTACGGCTGTCAATGGTTATTTCGCCGCCGATCATGGTTATACGATTCTGCATATTGGTTAAGCCAGAGCCTGGGCCCTCTTTCCGGTCAGGCGAAACAGCGGCCTTCTCAAAACCAATCCCGTCATCGGTGATCCGTATTTGCAACTGTTCCGGTGTGTAGTTCATGGCTACAACAACCTGCGTGGGCCTGGCATGTTTGAGAATATTGTGCAGCAGTTCCTGGCAGATGCGGTAGAGGATTATTTTTTTATCCGCATCCAGCGGCCATTCTTCTCCTTCGGTTATGAACTGAACAGCGAAGAGGTTTAATTTTTCGATCCGTTGTATATCCTTTTGCAGAATATTCGGTAGGCTGCTGTCCGCAAGCCGGTCTGTATTAAGGTCAAGCGAAAGCTGTTTCACTTCGGTGATCAGTTTCTTAACCATCTCTTTTGATTCGGCCAGCCATTCTTTTTTCTTTTCTTCCGAGTCGGTCGTTTCTGCCAGGTTCAGGTTGATCTTTATGAGGGAGGAGAGGGTGCCTATATTATCGTGCAGCTCGCGGCCAATGTAGATGCGGGTTTGTTCCTGAACTTCCAGTTTTGTGGTTAGAAACTGCTGTTTCGCTTCTTCCTGCATAAACCGCATTTGCTCTGTATGCTGAAACTTTCTTTTCTGGTATTGCAGTATAAACCCAACCAATATCAATGCAATCAGCAGGAAAAGGCCCATACCTGCAACAATCGTAACGGTTATTTCCTGGTATTTATCCTGCATAAAAAGGCGTACATGAAAATCAGGTACATGGTTGAATTTAGGAATAATAATACAATTAGTAAAGAACGGGATAATGGCAGGTAATTGGCCAAGAGAAAATTGAACATGCCATAAAAAGGAGTCTGGCACGCATAAAATATAATCATACCCGTTGCTATCCAGAATTCTGTGTGACGGGAAAGGCCTACGAATTTATCTGAATGCAGTAGTTCATAATAGTAGCTTAATCCAAAAAAAACAGAAAAAAATGCACTGACCACAATGATATGGCTATTGAATGTGTTGATTCCGAAAACCAAAAAAACAGAGTATCCCCAGAAAACTGGGAATAAAAAACTAATGACCCAGATAATATTTTTAATCCATTTTTTACTGGTTATTCTTTGATAGTACCATGCATATACCAGGAACTCGGGAAGTATAAAAAAGTTGTATAGTGAGAAATTATTTTTCAGATGCAGCCACTCTATGATACTAGTTGCCAAAAGTTCAACCCCAAGTGTTACACCGAGCAATACCGAAAATACTTTTAAGTGCACCGGTAGCCTCTCCCTGAACAAAGCCAACATGCCGGCCATAAAGGCCAGCAGGATGGTAACTCTGTATATGTTTTCTATTGTGTGCAAAAATGATTGGCAAATACCGGGTCGTTTGTAAGTATTTATTGGTTATTAGTAGCCCTGGCCAGAAAGTAATCAGGGTAATGAATCACCGCCTGAGACCCCGGGCGGGATCGGAATTCCTGTATCATAATCATCTACGTTACGGCCTTCTTTATCAAGCGACTTCTTATATAAGCTAACTGGAATGTACTGGGTTTCTTCTGGGTCAGACTCATTTTTTTCTATAAGACCAAAGACGAGTGTCATTTTATCCCCGATTTTATAATTATTATAAGGAGCGGGCAGTTTTTCTTTGGATTCATATGTAGCAAATGTGACAGATATATGCGAGAACTCTACTGCCGGAGAGCCATCATTATAACCACCACAATTGATAAGATCAATGAATTCTGTAAAATTCGTTTTTTTAAACCAGATAGCTTTTGTTTCCTTCTGATTATGGGTCATATGTTTTTCTAAAACCTTGGCCTTTTTATCTCCATAATTCGTAACCCATGACGCAGCGAAAGATTTATCTGTCATTTTCACATGAGGATCAGGGTTCGGATCTATTCCTCCCGGTAAGTCAACCGGCTTTAGAAAGTAATACGTTTTAACATCTACCGTATATGGTCCTACAGGATGTGTAGGTACAAATATTACCGAGAGCGTGTGTTCTTTATTTGGAGGGATCAACTTGTTCTTTGGGCTTCCGGCAACAGGATCATATAAATACGCTCCGAAATATATTGTTAAGCCATCGATCGCTGATGAAGGATTGTTTAGTTCAAGTGCATCAGTGATCATAGCAACAAACTCTTGTTTTGGAAACAACAATTGCAAACTTTCTTCCCTACCAAGGTTCTCGTCTAAAAAAGGTTTTTTAAGATTTTCATAAAGGAGTTTTCTGGTAAAAGACAATTCATCTGGAATTGCCATTGTGATTAGGCTCGTTGGACAACTCATAGCAAATAGGGTTGATTTATATAAAATTATTTTCTAATATACGGCTCGTGATTCGGAATCACAAGCTTTTATAGATTATTCTTATACAAACCTATAGAACCTTACTTGTTGTTTTTATTGAAGAACCCTGAAACTTCATCAGGGTAAATCCTGAAAATAGTTTGTTGTCTTTTTATAGTGGCCGCTTCTCCAGCCACTTCGCCAATGCTCCCTTAATCGCTTCGCCTATCTTCTTCTGGTTAACCGGGTCCTGTAAAAAATCATGGCTAACTCCATTGTCGCCTATTTCAAGTAATACACGGATCGGTGCCGTATTGCTATGTTCATCCAGGCTGTAAAACGATAGTTTACCTGTGCTGGCACAACGATAGTCGTTACGACCGGTAGTACTATCTAACAGCACCCCGCGGTTTTCCAATGTGGTGGCCGATGCTATGGCGGCAATTAATTGTGAAGCTAGTTCCCTGTTCTCCGCTTCATGCGCATCGCCATAATGTATGTATCCCCAAACCGCATGGCGTTTGGTACCACCGTTGTTGTGCAAGGCAATGAACACATCGGGTTTGTGCTTATTGGATTGCTGCAGCTCCCATGCATAGCCGGATAGTTTTCCATCAATTATGGCGGATGTGTGCGCGATCATGGTATTGCTGCCGCTGTCGGCATTATGAACATCCTTTCTGCCCAGGCTCCACACTTTGTATTCTTTGAAAGAGGGTTTTGTTTCCATGGCGGCAATGGCTATCGCATTGCTTACGGCGGCTTCGCTGAAATCTTTACCGGTATTGGTTTGATGCGAGGGTTGCCATACCACAACGGTTTTCTTTTTTGCGGGTGTGTACGAAAACAGAATACAAACAAAACAAAGGCCGAGCATCTTTTGCATAGTTAACAGATTGTACCGCAATTTACCATTCTACCGAATAGGTTTTGCACGATGTTTATTTTCAAAAGCAGTATATTTAATACCGGTTGCCACCATTGAAACCTGTATTTATGCTTGCCGATTTCTTTTCGTCTATCTACCACGAATTCATCAATTTCTGGAACCTCACACCCGTTATAGACATTCTCCGATCCGGCGATTACGAACAGTTGCTTACGCTGGATGGCATACTTAAGGTTATCTCACCCATCATTCCTTTTTTATTATTGATTGAGATTATCCGCGCGGCAATTCATAAAAAGTTCAAGCTGGCAGATTATAAAATTCCTTTTCTCATTTTTGTGGGCAACCGGGTCATCTCGCGTTTTATTTCCATTGGTATGGTTTCATTCTGCATTGCGGTATTAGAAAAATACGCACTGTTCAAAACCGGGTTTAGCTGGTACTGGCTCATTTATGGATATATCGTTTGGGAATTTGCGCATTTTGTTTATCATTACTTCGCACATAAAGTACGTTTGTTCTGGTGCCTGCATTCCACCCATCATGCGCCGGAAACCATGAACCTGAGTGTTTCTTTTGCGCATTTTTTTCTCGAGGCGCCGTATGCGGATGTGATCCGTACGTCTATCTGCATCCTCGCGGGGGTAACGCCACCCTTACTGTTTCTGATCATGTTCATCGATGGAACCTGGGGCACGTTTATTCATGTAGGCGAAAATATTTTGAAAGATGCGCGGTTGGGTCGTTTTGAAAAATGGATCCTTACCCCATCTCATCACCGCGTACACCATGCACGCAACCCCTTATACATGGATACCAATTTCTGTAATCTCTTAAATATCTGGGACCGTGCCTTTGGTACCCTGCAGCACGAGCAACCGGCCATTCCCGTAGAATATGGCATTACCCGCAAAATGAAGCCCAATAATGTATGGGACGCCTATTTTGGCGAGATCGTTTTTCTTGCGCGTGATGTATATCATGCACCCGGTATCAAGAACAAATTGCTATACCTGGTTATGCCTCCCGGCTGGAGCCATACCGGCGAACATAAAACAGCCAGCCAGATCCGAAAAAAAGAAATGGATAATGCAAAAGCTTGAAAATGGGATCAAGAGAAACATTTCTGGGGCTTTGCATGAAAAGAGCTTGATACTTCTGTAGTCTACTAACCCACCACCAACCTGAATAAATATTCGCTTCGTAGCGCATGTCTCATTAATTTAGCTATACAATGACAGCAGAAGAACAGCGCCTCAAATCCAACGGTGCCAAGAAGATACCTTTGGAACAGTGGGGGCCTTATCTATCCGAAAGACAATGGGGTACTGTGCGCGAAGATTACAGCGAAAATGGCGATGCCTGGAATTATGTACCATTCAGCCATTCGCACTCACGCGCTTACCGCTGGGGCGAAGATGGACTGGGCGGCATTTCTGATTTTTTCGGCAATCTCTGTTTCGCCATCTCTCTCTGGAACGGTAAGGACCTGATCTTAAAAGAACGACTCTTTGGTTTAGGCAACAACGAAGGCAATCATGGAGAAGATGTTAAGGAACTGTATTACTACCTCGATAATCTTCCTTCGCATTATTATATGCAGATGCTGTACAAATATCCGCAGCAGGCATTTCCTTACCAGGAGCTCATCATCCAGAATAAAAGACGTAGCAAACAGGAGCCGGAGTATGAGATACTGGATACCGGCATTTTCAACGACAATGAATATTTTGATGTACTCATCACCTATGCCAAGATCAACAAAAAAGACATTGGCGTTAAGATTGACATTACCAATCGCGCCAAACTTACGGCACCATTAACCGTAATGCCCACGCTTTGGTTCTTTAATCGCTGGCAGAGTCGCGGACTCGATAAAAAGCCGGTGATCAAAGCCGTAGGTAAAGATTGTATGGTTAAAGCCACTCATGAACGTTTGGGTTCGTACTATTTATACTATCCCAAACCAAACGATGCTTTTTTTACCGAGAACGAAACCAATACCGAAAAGCTATTCGGCAAAAAGAACGAAACTGTTTTTGTGAAAGACGCTTTTCACGATGCTATTATACAGGACAGGAACAAAGAAGCCTTGCGCGATAAAAAAAGCGGAACCAAGTTTGCACCGGTTTACGAATACAATATTGCCGCTGGTGAAACCAAAACATTGTACCTGCGATTGAGTGATGTGATCATGGAGTCGCCCTTTACCAAGGGCTTCACCGATATTTTTGAACAACGCAAACAGGAAGCCAACGATTATTACCATACGGTTTTACCCGCACATATAACCGATGACCTGCGTAATATTCAACGCCAGGCATTGGCCGGTTTGTTATGGAGCAAACAATATTATTATTATGATATTGAGCGCTGGTTAACCGAGCCCGATGGCATTGCCCATGTAAGCAAACAACGAAGCCTGGGCCGCAACCACGATTGGCAGCACCTGAAAAACCAGGACATTATTCTCATGCCCGATAAATGGGAATACCCCTGGTATGCCGCATGGGACCTCGCGTTTCATTGTGTGCCCATGGCCATGGTTGATGCCAGCTTTGCCAAACACCAGATCTTACTGGTGATGCGGGAATGGTACATGAAACCTGATGGACAATTGCCTGCCTACGAATGGAACTTCAGCGATGTGAATCCGCCGGTGCAGGCATGGTCGGCATTACAGGTGTACCAGATAGAGAAGAACAAAACAGGTAAGGGCGATATCGGTTTTCTGAAAAAAGTATTTCACAAACTGATGATCAATTTTACCTGGTGGATCAACCGAAAAGACCCGAACGGCAATAATATGTTTGAAGGCGGGTTCCTGGGCCTGGATAATATCGGCGTGTTTAACCGCAGCATACAATTGCACGGCAATGCCAAACTGGAACAGGCCGATGGTACCAGCTGGATGGGCATGTATGCTTTGAACCTGATGGATATCGCTATTGAAATTGCCATGGAAGATGAGGCTTTTGAAGACAGCGCCACCAAATTCTTTGAACACTTTGTATTGATCGCCGAAGCATTGAACCAGCTGGGTTTGTGGAACGAAGAGGACCAGTTCTTTTACGATACACTGGGCCTGCCCGATAACACCACTTTACAATTACGCATTCAATCAATTGTGGGATTAACTTCTTTGTTCGCCGTATCCATTATTGAGAAAAAAGTATTTGATAAGCTGCAGGATTTTACCAAACGCATCACCTGGTTTGAGCAATACCGTTTAAGGAACCAGAAGTTCTGGCCCAACGAAGAGTTTGCTGATGAGGAAAAAATGCTGATCTCTCTCATCCCAAAAAACAAACTCATCGCCTTACTCAAACGTATGCTGAGTGAAACGGAGTTTTTATCTGAAGGCGGGATCCGCGCCTTATCCAAGTACCACGAAAAGAATCCTTACTCAGTAACCATTGAAGGAAATGAATATTCCATTCAATATGACCCCGGCGATTCTACTTCTGATTTTTTTGGTGGTAACAGCAATTGGCGCGGACCCGTGTGGATGCCCATTAATTATCTCATCATCCAAAGCATTAAAAAGTTTGGCGAGTTTTACGATGAAACCCTCAGCATTGAATACCCTACCGGTTCTGGTATTTATATGGACCTGAAACAGGTAGCCAATGAATTATCTAAACGCGTAACCAGTTTGTTTGTACTGGATGAGAACAACCACCGTAAACTGCATGGCAACCAAAACGATTTTTACAGCCGGCCCGAGAACAAGGACCTTGTTTTGTTCTATGAATATTTTCACGGCGATACCGGCAGTGGTCTCGGTGCCAGCCACCAAAGCGGCTGGACAAGTTTAATTGCGCAATTAATTTCGGATGAAAACGCTCATCCCCCCATATGACCAAACAACAACTACTTCACGAACTCAGCCACGAAATGTGGATCGCTTTGAAACCATCGGGTATTCATGGCATTGGTGTGTTTGCATTATGCGATATACCGAAAGGCTGTACCACGCTTTTCTCAAAAAACACCGGCGGCTGGCTTACGATCAGTTTTGAAGAGGCTACACAATTACCCGCACATAGTCGTGAGTTTATTGAAACCTATTATCTGTATGATGATGAAAAATATTTTATCCCCGATCATGGAACAAGGGTAATGGACATGGCCAGTTATCTCAATCATTCTTCCACACCCAATATCGTTTCTGTAAATGATGGCGAATGTTTTGAAACGCTTCGCGTGATAAGAGAAGGAGAAGAGTTATTTGTGAACTATGGAGAGATTGTTGAAGGTGCAGAAAGTTACCCCCCGGCCCCCTCTAATTGAAAACCCTCCGTGCAACTCTGTTCCTCTGTATCTCCGTGTTGAAAAAAATCCAACACAGAGATACAGAGGAACAGAGTTACACAGAGGGTTTCTAAACAACACTTCAACATTTCCCGCCACGGCGGGATTCAGTGTTCCTTGTTCAATATTCTTAAACCTTATAATACTGCTCCCATCCTTTTCTCGGCGGAAGTCCGGTTAAGAATTTATTCGCCATTTTATTATTGGTAACCTGTTTGGTCTTACGATCAAACTGGATGGTCGTATTCATTTTCTGCGCCATTACACCCAGGCAGAACACCTGGCTCAACGGACCCGCGATCTCAAACGGTGAACGCGTTTTTTCTTGTCCCATGCAGGCTTTCAGGAAATTGGCGTAGTGGTTAGACGGGCTGGCCGGTACAACAGGTAGTTTGGATGCCATGTCTTTGGCCTTGTCTTCCGGAATAATGGAAAGTGTACTTCCATGCGAACCGCCTTTAAAAGTGAGTTCCTTGCTGTAGATAATTTTACCCGGGTTCAGCTTGGCCGCCTGGATAGTACCGCTGCTTGGTGGTGGGATATTCGGATCCAATCCCATTACACCATAACCCGCAGGAATAGGCGGTAAATTATTTACGCCATCATACCAGGTAATATCACAGGCCGGCATATTACCGCGTGCAGGGAAACGGAAGAGTATGGTGGAGGATTGCGGGTAGAAGAAGGAATTATGTCCTTCGGCTTTCAACATGCTTACTTCGTATGGCAAACCGAGATCGAGGAACTGGTGAGCGGTATCGATCAGGTGCGCACCCCAATCGCCAAGGGCGCCCATACCGAAATCGTACCAGCAGCGCCATTGTCCGTTGATGTAATCATGATTGTAATCGTGTACCCGTGTTACTCCATGCCAGGTATCCCAGTCGAGGGTTGCCGGTATGGCTTCTTTGGCGGGATAATTTTTAATATTCGAGTCCCATCCATGCCAGCGTCGGGCGCTGTTCATGTGCGCGGTAATGGCGGTTACATCTTTGATGATGCCCGCATCTTTCCAGGCTTTGAATTGAAAGTAGTTGGCTTCGGAGTGTCCCTGGTTACCCATTTGGGTTACCACATTGGGATGCTTGGCTGCCATTTTCATCATCAGTTCCACTTCATGAAACGTGCGGGCCATGGGTTTTTCAACATATACGTGTTTGCCCATTCCAATAGCCATCATGGTAATGGCAAAATGCGAATGATCGGGAACGCCAACTGAAACCGCTTCTATCTGGTTACCCATTTTATCAAGCATGGTGCGAAAATCCTGGAAGCGCGGTACATTGGGAAATTTCTGCAGCACAGCCTGTGTATGTGGCGCACCCATATCTACATCGCAAAAAGCAACGAACTCGGCCAGGCCGGTTTTGTCGAACGACATTACATCCGATCCACCCTGGTTACCGATACCGATACAGGCCAGTTTTACTTTATCGCCCGCTTTGGTATTGCTGAACAACGGTTGTCCATAAGCTTTGGTTAACACTGAAGGAATGGCAGATGCTGCCGAGAGCATGGCCGCATTCTTTAAAAACGCGCGCCGCGATTTTTGGGTTTGTTTCATATGGCTGTTTGGTTTGAGGGGGCGTTCTTTGTTGATCGTTATTCACAAAGGCAGCTTCGGTTTTTAACCCTAATATACCATATAAGTGTACCCAAGCTTTATTATGGGCGATGAATAAGTACGAAAACGTTGGCGAAGGGGGGGGGCAGTGGTGAGTCGTGAGTGGTGAGTATCGTTTTATTGGGCAATCTGCGTTATTGTATGAACGCGTAAAGCAGACAGATCAGATTTCTTTGCTTCTTTGCTTACCTGGCGGCTTTGCGTGAAATGGTTTCACGCAAAGAAGCAAAGATTGCAAAGCCGCAAAGAAATGAGTTGTCTTTTATTTCCCTCCATTCGCTTTTAAATCATTCACACAGTCCGCATCCAATGCCGGTATCGAATTATCCAGCGCATTCATCAATCCCGATGTTTGAATGGCATAATACATCAGGCAGTTACTATTGCTGCAATGCGCTTTATGGGATGCGTCTTCGTGTGGGTTTACCATCGCTGTGCCGTTATTTACCAGCCCAAGCAGGTGACCCATCTCGTGCATCAATGTTCCGGACTCTACCTTTACGCGACTAGCCTGGTTAATACCCCCGGTTTTGGCTTGTATGGTCTTTTCAAAAATGGCGATTGAGGTATTGCGGAATGAAACACCGATCACGCCGCTCTCTGTATAATCCGCATCGGCAAAATAGAGGTATACCGAAATCATATTGCCATCGGTATATACGGCCCTGTTCTTATCTTCAAAATTTACAATATCCTGTGTGCTTACCGTGGCCGCTCCAATTGAGCCCACCTGCTTCTGTACCACGGTTACCCCACCGGGCTTGTTGAGATAGGTATTTAAGAAATTAGTAAGATTCGTAATGGATTGATCCTGCGGTTTCATGCCCGGCGCATACTGTATTTCAATTGTAAGGTTGGTATATGTATCGGCACCCAGCAATTGATGGGCCGATTGACCAACGGCCTGTTTATCAACCGTAGTATTCGGGCCGCTTATATCTACTGTTGATACGGTTTCTTTCCGGCAGCCCGCAAATATCGCCGTAAACAGAAGGAGGAAGATCATTCGTTTCATGGCTTCAGGTTTGGATTCATGGTACTATATAAAAAATAGTGCCAGAATTTTACTATTGCCCTTTTACAGCCAGTCTTGAATTAGGGTCCTGTAGTAAAATCAGGGTTTTCCCTGTTTCAAAAGCAAGCCACACCTATTAGTTTTCGCCCTGAAACCGGCCATCTCATTTCAAAACCAAACTGAATCTTATGAAAGCCCTTTTAGTGGGAGCACTGCTGTGCTTGTTTTTTTGCCCTGGTATGGCGCAAAGTTTTTCGAAAACATTTTCCATTGGTGGCAGCACTGTTTTCAGTGTTGGGTTTTTAAAAAATAAAGACGATGTTATTGAATTAAAAACGGCTCTGCCGGCCAGCTCAAAAACGGTGCTGCTTAATAACATTGATAAGCAGATCTTTAAAATAAAAGTTGCCGAACATATCGCAGCATTGCTGCCGGAAAACGGTAACCGGTTTTCGAATGATCATAAAGCGGAAATTGATGCAACATTGGATAAGATCTTTGAGGAATATTTAAAACAACAGGAAGACGCTAAAAAAGAAAAGGAAGAGAATGAGATAAAATTCGGGAAAGAAGAGTATTACGGTCTCTCTGAATCGCAACAAACGCTATTAATTGAAAAAAGGGCGGAGCTGAGAACCAAACAGGTAAACAAGTTCGAATATGAGAGAACAGGGATAAAGAAAAAAATAAGCAAACTTACCAATAAGCAAAACAGGACCGATGCGGAAGAAAAAACTTTGGCTGTATTGACCGATTCAAAAACAACCTATGACGAAACCTGCCTTGCGCTAAAGAAGCTCGAAAGAGACATCAATGAATTAAAGAACTATAGAAAATTCCAGGTGTCTTTGATTGGAAATGCCAATGTTATTTCCTCTTTTAAAATTGCCCAGCAGGCACAACTCAATGGGGGATTTGGAATTATTGTATCAAAGCCCAATTCAATAGAATTTCTCGGTGCATTTACCATCTCTCAATCCAATGATACCATTGCCTCGATAGGTAAGCCTTCTGAGGATTTTGGAATGTCTGTTTTGGTTCCCGGTGTCAGAAAATTTTCGCTAATGACCTCCTACCGGCAGCGCCAGCTATGGCCAAACAGTTTTAGTAATTTCTGGAGTAAGATTGGCATTTGTTTTAATGCGAATGTTACTCCGTATACATGGGCCATAAAAAAAATTATTCAGCAAAACGATGACAGCATTTATACAAAGCTAATTCCGGTTTCCATGGATTTGATGGTTCCCTTTAACTGGGTCAATGTTTATAAAGATGGGCAGGAGATCAATATATCCACTGATATTGGCTTTACGGGAAGGTATTTAATGGGAAACATCAATGCCGAACAACGTAAAAATTTTTTAGGGGACGAGCGGATTTTTTATGGGGGGCTGATTGCTGGTATCTGCATCCGTTTTAATGGCCTGCGCTTCCAGTTTCATGCCCCTTTATTATTTGGCAGCCATGTTGATGGATTAACGGGGGGACAGGTGTATGCTTCCATGAGTTTTGTTGCCAATATTATCGGGAACAAAAGTATTGGGAGTCTGTTTAAGTAAAAAGGATGCATGGTCCAATTTAGCATATTCGCGTAAAATTCTCGCACCGTTATTGGTTGGGCGCCCAACAACCAAAACAAAAAACCCCAACACTTCTGTTGAGGTTCTTGTGGTGTGGGCCGGGATCGAACCGGCGACACAAGGATTTTCAGTCCTTTGCTCTACCGACTGAGCTACCGCACCGTTCAGTCTCACCTGCCATTTGCATGGCAAATACCCCTTTCGGGGCTGCAAATATAGGGTGGCGGGGTTATATTCAGAAATTATCCACAAAATAATTGTATGGTAATTTCCTGACAAGCCAGCCTGTTTTTACGGCTTAGAAACCGGTCAGGCCGCTTTAGCGGCCCGATCGGTTAAAACTCACAATTATTCGGTGTTCTCGCAAACGCAATCACATCGCGGATATTCGTCATGCCCGTTACAAACAATACCATACGTTCAAAACCCAGCCCAAAACCGGCGTGTGGCACGGTTCCAAAACGGCGGGTATCTAAATACCAGCTTAATTCTTCGGCGGGTATATGCATTTCTTTCATGCGTTGCTCCAGCTTATCCAAACGTTCTTCTCTTTGCGATCCGCCTACGATCTCACCAATGCCAGGTGCCAGTATATCCATGGCGGCAACGGTTTTGCCATCGTCGTTCTGGCGCATGTAAAACGCCTTGATCTCTTTTGGATAATTGGTAAGGATCACCGGTTTCTTAAAATGCTTTTCTACCAGGTAACGTTCGTGTTCGCTCTGCAGGTCCACACCCCATCCTTCTACCAGGTATTGGAATTTCTTTTTCTTGTTGTGATTGCTTTCTCTTAAAATATCAATCGCTTCGGTATAGGTCAGTCGTTGAAAATCGTTGTTCAGCACAAACTCCAGTTTCTCTATCAATCCCAGTTCGCTGCGTTTATCCTGCGGCAATGACTTTTCTTCTTCGGCCAGTCGTTGCGCCAGAAATTCAAGGTCCTCACGGTTATTGTCCATCACATACTTAATTAAGTATTTGATAAACTCTTCGGCCAGGTCCATATTATCTTCCAGGTCATTAAAAGCAACTTCGGGTTCTATCATCCAGAACTCGGCCAGGTGACGCGTAGTATTCGAGTTTTCGGCGCGGAAAGTAGGACCGAATGTATAGATATCGCTAAATGCCATTGCACCCAGCTCTCCTTCTAATTGTCCGCTAACGGTAAGGTTGGTACTTTTACCAAAAAAGTCTTCTTTAAAATTGATGCTGCCATCTTCATTCTTTGGCGAACCCTCTAATGGCAATGTAGTTACACGGAACATTTCTCCGGCACCTTCTGCATCGCTTGCGGTAATTACGGGTGTATGGAGATATACAAATCCCTTTTGGTTAAAGAACTGGTGTACCGCAAAAGCGAGTGAATGCCTTACGCGAAACACCGATCCGAATGTATTGGTACGGAAACGCAGGTGCGCTTTTTCCCGTAAAAATTCGAGACTGTGTTTTTTGGGTTGCAGCGGATATTTTTCCGCATCGCTATCGCCTAGTATTTCTATGGTGGCCGCTTTTACTTCGAGGCTTTGTCCTTTACCAACAGAAGCTACTATTTCGCCCGTAACTTTTACAGAAGCGCCGGTGGTTAGCCTTTTCAATAATGCCTCATCAAACCCACCCAGGGTAGCCACTACCTGCAAGTTGTTATTGGTACTACCATCGTTCAATGCGATAAACTGGTTGTTGCGGAATGTGCGTACCCATCCCATTACGGTTACCTGTTCTCCGGCCACACCTGCGGCAAGGAGTTGTTTGATCCTGGTTCTTTTGTTAAACATCTGTCATTAATTAGCGGATTGCGGATTGGCGGATATACGGATCGGGACAAGTAAAACAATCCGCTAATCCGTAATTCGTCAATCCGCTAATATTTCGGACGGCAAAGATAACCAAACAACCTACCACACCATGTTTTAACATAGCACGAAGTTCAAAATCCAGAAAAAAATGCTTGTTTTCGAAAAAACTGGCTTAACATTGCAATGGAAACCAAACCGGTTCGGTCTTCACTTAGCTCTCGACACAACCTGTTTATCTTCTTTCCGATCAAAACAAATCACAACACCCGATCTGAGTTCCGAATTCCTTAGACTGGATTTTTAACCTTTGACAATTTGAATTTCCCCTATTAACAGATTTTATTTTTTATGTACGACATTTTGCAATTAAATGACATGCTCCTGCCTGAGTTGCTGGATATTGCTGAGCAACAGAACATTACAGGCGCCAAGAAGCTTGACAAACAGGGATTGATCTACAAAATTCTGGATAGCCAGGCGGTACAGGCCAGCGAAACCAAGGAAGATCCCAAGAAAAAGAACGCCCGCCCGCGTAAACCCGTTACGGTAAAAACCAGCAACGGCACTGAAGAGGCAGAAGTAATGCAGGAAGCCCCTGCCGCAGAAGAAAAAGCGGCTCCCGCTCCCAAAAAAGGGGCTGTTCGCAAACCAAGGGCAGAAGCCCGTCCCGCTGAAACCGAATCTGAAAACGGTCAGCCGATGGAGCCTCAGGAAAACAATACAGATACCACCAATAACACCGATGCCAACCAGGCCCAGCCCGGCGAAGCCGGTGCCGCGCAGGATGCCGCCCATCACCAATACCCCCGCCAGCAACAACGCAAAGAACCCGCTTTCAATATTGAATTTGAAGGAGTGATCCTCGGCGAAGGCGTTTTGGAAATGATGCCCGATGGTTATGGTTTCTTACGCTCATCAGATTATAACTACCTCTCATCTCCGGATGATGTATACGTTTCTCCTTCACAGATCAAACTGTTCGGACTCAAAACCGGCGACACCGTTCATGGTGCGGTACGTCCTCCGAAAGAAGGTGAAAAATATTTCGCGCTACTAAAGGTCGACAGTATCAATGGCAAACGTCCCGACGAAGTTCGCGACCGTGTTCCGTTCGATTACCTCACACCTTTGTTCCCATTCGAAAAGCTAAATCTGTTCACTACTCCCAATAATTACAGTACCCGTATCATGGACATCTTTACCCCAATCGGTAAGGGCCAGCGTGGACTGATCGTTGCCCAGCCAAAAGTGGGTAAAACGATGTTATTGAAAGAAGTGGCCAACGCCATCGCAGCCAACCACCCGGAAGTTTACCTGATGGTGGTATTGATCGATGAGCGCCCGGAAGAGGTTACCGATATGGAACGCAGCGTTAAAGCGGAAGTAATTGCTTCTACTTTTGACGAACCCGCAGAGAAGCACGTAAAAGTTTCAGGTATTGCTTTACAGAAAGCCAAGCGACTGGTTGAATGTGGACACGATGTAGTGATCCTGCTCGACTCTATTACCCGTTTGGCCCGCGCCCATAATACCGTTGCACCTAGCAGTGGTAAAGTATTAAGCGGTGGTGTGGAAGCCAATGCCCTATTAAAACCCAAGCAGTTCTTTGGTGCCGCCCGTAAAATTGAAAACGGTGGATCGCTTACCATCTTAGCTACCGCCTTGATCGAAACCGGCAGTAAAATGGATGAAGTAATCTTTGAAGAATTCAAGGGTACCGGTAACATGGAACTGCAACTGGAAAGAAAACTGGCCAACAAACGCATCTTCCCGGCTATTGACCTGGTAGGTTCTTCTACCCGCCGCGACGATTTATTATTGGAGAAAGAAGTATTACAAAGAATGAACCTCCTGCGTTTATATATTAACGATATGAATACCGAAGAAGCGATGAATGAATTGCTGAAGAGGATGAGAGGTACTAAAGACAATGAGGAGTTCTTGATGTCTATGAACCGATGATCGCGGATTGCGCAGATTTGGATATGATTTAATGAAAACGCCTCGAATTATCGAGGCGTTTTTTCGTCATTGCGATCCCGCCGTTGGCGGGAGAAGCAATCTGAGGACTGACTCTCGGGCAGAGAATGAACTGCTGATCGCGGATTGCGCGGATTTGGATATGATTTAATGAAAAACGCCTCGATAATTCGAGGCGTTTTTTCGTCATTGCAATCCCGCCAACGGCGGGAGAAGCAATCTGTGGACTGACCCTCGGGCAGAGAATGAACTGCTGATCGCGGATTGCGCGGATTGGGATATGATTTAATGAAAAACGCCTCGATAATTCGAGGCGTTTTTTCGTCATTGCGAGGAACGAAGCAATCTGTGGATATCAGCTTTAGTAACCTAACTATTCAAAGGAGTTTTTCTAATAGCCAGATTGCCTATGGTTCAGTTCACAGATTGCTTCGTTCCTCGCAATGACGGCTACTTCAACAACCAGGTATTAAACAACTTCAAAATCCTTTTATATTCATCCGTCCAGCTGCTGGGTTCCACAAAGCCGTGATCCTCCATGGGGTAAGGGGCCAGCTCCCAGTCGTCTTTACCCAGCTCGATTAATTTTTGTGAGAGGCGAACCGCATCCTGGAAGTTCACATTCACATCCACCATTCCGTGGCAGATCAATAAATGGTTTTTCAATCCATTGGCAAAATTAATGGGCGATGATTTTGCGTATGCCAGGCTATCGTTGAATGGCTCATTCAGGATATTGGATGTATAGCCGTGGTTATAATGCGCCCAATCCGTTACCGGGCGCAATGCGGCGCCGGCTTTGAATACATCGGGTGTGGTAAATAGCGCCATCAATGTCATGAAGCCGCCATAGCTACCACCATAGATACCGATGCGGCCGGCATCTACACCATATTTATCTACCAGGAATTTTGCTGCGTCAACATGGTCATCCAAATCCTTTCCTCCCATCCAGCGATAGATACCTGTTCTCCAGTCACGGCCATAACCGCTGCTGGCTCGGTAATCAATATCAATTACGGTATAGCCCTGGTCGGCAAGTAAATTGTTGAACATGGTTTCCCTGAAATAAGAGCTCCACCAGTAATGTACATTCTGCAGGTAACCCGCGCCGTGTACAAAGATCACCGCGGCATTGTTCTTTTTACCATTGGCCGGTTCAAACACACGGCCATAGATCTGTGCGCCGTCGCGTGCGGGAATGGTGATCACTTTGGTATCGCGCCAGGCATACGACTTAAATTCATCGCTGGCCGCTTTATTGGTTACCTGAATTGGTTTTTTTCCGGGATTGTTTTCCTGCACAAACAGCTCCCATGGTTTGGTGGTATAGGAATAACGATAAGCGATCCATTTTTCATCCGGCGACATGCTCACTTCATAACCACCTTCCATAGAAGTGATCTTTTCTTTTTTGGAGCCATCGGTTTTAATGCGGTACCAGTTTTGCTTGCCGGGATGTTCTTCGTTGGTGAGCAGGTAAAAATTCTTTTTATCCTGGCTCAGTTCCACATTCTGTACTTCATACTTTCCTTCGGTTAGCGCTTTTTTGGTGCCGGTACTCATATCATAGATATATAGGTGTGAGTACCCCGTGGCCTCGCTCTGGAAATACAGGATGTTATCATTTACCCAGCCAATGCTTCTTCCGCCAATACCCGGACCGCCCACCCAGGCTTCATCGCGCTGGCGGTCAATAGGAAGTAATTTTCCGGAAGCAGCATCCAGGCGCATGATCCAGCGGTCTTTGTTGTCTTGTGAACGGATATCGACTACTGCATAGGTTCCCGCATCATTCCAATAGGGTCCGCCAATGATCACCCCACGAGCCTGTGTGCGGCGGTTGGCGAATTTTTTAGGGTAGTCTTTTACATAATCCGGTGCATCCGTAATACCGGGTATCGAATCGGTTGATACGAGCATCAGCGTATCCTTCTGTTTATCGTACACATAAAAATCGTATTTGCCCAATGGTGCGCCCACTTTGGTGCGGCCTGGAATATCGGTAGTAAAACCACTCTCCGTTACATAGTCAGGAACAATGGTGTTTTTAGATGAAGCCGGGGGCTGGTACAAGCGATAGGTAACAAACCTTCCATCCGGACTGATCTGCAGGCCCTGCATGTTTTTATCGCCGATGCCGATGGTTTTGAGGGTATCGTTATTGATGTCTTTGTTCTGTTTTAAGAAAGCGGTGCGGGCCTCTCTTTTTTGTTTGCGTTCTTTCAGTACCTGCAACAAATCCAGCTGTTGTTGCTGCAACCACTGCTCTTGTGAGCCAATGCCAACGCTACCGGTATTGCCGGCCGCACCACCCCCGCGGGCACCGCCGCCAAATCCTCCACCTCCGCCACCCCTGTTACCTCCACCGCCAAATGCGGGAGCGGCCGTTACAGCAGTTTCGGTTCCGCGGGTAATATTGGTGAGCTGAAGGGTGGTGCCTGTTTTGGTATGCCAGCCATATAAATTCTGGTTACGGGTATATACCACCCATTCATCTTTCATAATGAATTTCGGGGCCGATTCAAATTCTTCCGTTTGGGTAATACGTGTTGTTTTGTTGGTCTTAACATCTACCAGGAAAAGATCGCCACGGTAGGCATATACCATTTGCGTACGGTTGCTGTTGTACACGGCATTGTTCAATGCATTTACTTTTTGCACTTCGTAAAAACCGGCTTTTTGCGGTTCGCCTCCGGCGATGGAATAGTTGTAAACAGAATCGGATACATTGTTCTGTGGGTTCCAGCTGAAGAAAACAGACTTGCTGTCGCCGGACCAGAATACATTGGAAGGAGAGGTTCCGATCCATTTCGGGTCCCGCATGATTTTTTCAACGCTGAGATTGGTAAGATTCTGTGCGTACGCGAAACCGCATACCATAAGCAGTAAGAAGAGCAGTTTGGTTTTCATCAGTGCATTTTTATGCTATAAATCTATTGTAATGTGTTGATGAAATACCGTGGCGTGCCGGTTTTTATTTGAATGGATGAATGGGGGAATTCTATCGCCACAGATTAGCAGATTATTATGTGTAAAATCCATGTAACCAATACATCTGCGGCTTAATTTCTTATGCGAGAACCTGTGTTTGGTTTGTGCATATCGCTGGAAGACGGGATAAGATAGAATGATCATCCGGTGGACATTGGATAAGCATAGAACGCTATATGGGTAAAGATGGGGTGTACATCGGATAGTAGTGGGCTTTGACACGGGATATCTACGGGATATCTACGGGTCATTTACGGGATATCTATGGGATATTTATGAAATACGCGTAAACCATGGCCCTTTTTACGCTTTTCTGAATTGAGCGTACTTAGGCAGCAGGTACACCCAGTTCTACTATCGTTGCAGTTGCTCGCCCAAACATAACTATTCGGAAGATTTTCACGCAAAGTCGCAAAGATGAAAAATTAAGTCGCTAAGGCTGGTTGTGTCCCCATATCAGTATTTTGCGGCTTTGCTTCCTTGTGCGTCTTTGCGTGAAAAAAATAAAACACTGATTTCTTCCGATCACTTGAAGTGGGGCGACCGATTACCCGCTTCTATTTATAATAGCTGTTCCGCTCAATCTCTTCTCTTACTTTTTCAGTAACCAGGTAGCGAATGGTTTTACCTGAGCGAATATTGTCGCGGATCTCTGTTGCGGAGAGTTGCAGTAATGGCGCTTTTAGTAGTGTAACGGTGGCACCATAGGTTTCTGTTATTTCGAAACCCGGTCTCTGGTAAATGATGAATGAATTGTTTTTTACCAGTTGGTCAAAATTTTTCCAGCGGGGAAGGTTTTGAAAACTATCACTGCCCATTACAATGGAAAACTCGTGCTGCGGATATTTTTCCTGTAAATAGGTAAGGGTATCGATGGTATAAGAGGGTCGTGGCAGTTTGAATTCCACATCCGAGGCCTTCAGTCGCAGATCTTCATCCACCGCAAGATGAACCAGGTGCAGGCGATGGTATTCATTCAATAAAACAGAAGACGGTTTTAACGGGTTTTGCGGAGACACAATAAACCAAACCTGTTGCATTTCGGTATGGTTGGCAACATAACTGGCCACGATCAGGTGGCCGGTATGTATGGGGTTAAAAGAGCCAAAGTACAAACCAATTTTCATCTAAAACATTGATTGTCAATAAGTTAATCTATTTCGTCAACTCTACAAAAATGCTATTGGCTTCGTTTAAACGAAGGCTTAAATGGTAGCCAGACACCGAAATAGAGATGGGATCTCCCAGGGGAGCGATCTGTTCCACTTTCACCAATTCGCCAGGTATACAACCCATTTCCATCAGTTTAATAAAGATCTCATCTTTCTCGAATGAATGGATAACCGCATTTTGTCCAACCGCTAACTCTGACAATCGTATCATTTCCCTGTATTAATCCGTAAAGGTAAAGTGGGGCGGATAGCTTTTTGTTACGAATTTTGGAGTAATACAGAGATATGCAAACAATACAGTTTCGTTCGGCAGACAGAACCTTTTCGATGGCAGGGAAAACCGCGATCAAATCATTTGTAGCAACGATTTTTAAAAAAGAAAAACGGGCGCTGGCTTCGATTACCTATGTGTTTTGTTCCGACGCCTTTTTACTGCAGATGAACCGTGATTTTTTACAGCACGATTACTATACAGACATTATCACATTTGGTTTGTCAGAAAAAGGCGAGCCTGTAGAGGCTGAAGTATACATCAGCCTTGATCGTGTAAGGGATAATGCTAAAACACTGGGTACCGCTTTTAAGGCAGAGGCATTACGCGTCATCTTTCATGGCGCTCTGCATCTTTGCGGGTATAAAGACAAAAAGAAAAGTGAAATCCTGCTGATGCGACAGAAAGAAGATCATTATTTGCGTTTATTTGAGAAGCAAGCCCAATAGAGGTTGGTGGGGGAATGCTCTCTATTCACCGCGGAGCCGCGGGGGGCGGGGAGTTTTCGCAGAGGTGAGGCTCTTTAACAGAGCAGGCTTACCGAATGAAAAATAAATAATGCAAACAGCTTCTAAATGCTCCGGGTCCTTTTTCTTTTACTGATCGCCTTCCCTTTGTTTACTTCCGCCCAGATCTCTGTTATTGAGCTGGATGCGAAGACCGTTCCGCAACCCATTCTCCGGGATAGCGCCGTTGACCAATGGAATCTTTCCCTGCCAGGCTATAACCAGCTTCCCGAGGAAGCCAAAGGGCTTCTTTATTGGACCAATTTCTGCAGGTACAACCCAAAAAAGTTCTGGGATTCCGCCGTTGTGCCGATACTAAAAACATTTCCAACACTAAACAAGGTCGAAGCCAAAAGCCTGGAGTTGGATCTGGTGCGGGCGGGGAAGCTTCCCATGTTTGTTCTGAACACCAGTTTGATTACTACTGCCCAGTCGCATTCCGCTGATATTGCCGGAAAAAAGGCCCCGCTTAGTCATACCTCAACCAATGGAACCGATTTCTCGGCCCGTATGAAACGGGCCGGTATTAAGCAATGCGCCAATGAAAACATTTCGCTAAGCAGTCAATCGGTTCTTTTATCCGTGGTACTGCTTTACCTGGACATCGGAATCCCCAGCCTGGGCCACCGCAAAGCCCTGCTCGATCCGAGCTTAAGGGAAACAGGAGTTGGTTCCGCCCTTTATGATAAGGATCAATACTTTCTAGTACAAGACTTCTCCTGTTCACAGCAATAGCATGTTCCACAAAACACAGTTTCACCCAGAAACACTGTTTTAAAATAAGTTCCACGAATCCCAGTTTCGGCCTGAAACATTTCTATTTTTGGGTATGGCAAGGAAAAGATGGACACCCCAGGAAGAGATCACCGACTCTTTACTCCGGATCAGGGAGAAACGAAAATGGCAATTGGCCTATCGCAGGTATGTTTTGGAGAGATTACCCAGCGAATCTTATGCGCATTATTTTGGGCTTGACAGCAATACCCTGCGGAATTGGTTCGAGTGCCAGTTTTCTGACGGGCTGAATTGGGAGAACTTCGGCAAAGCCTGGCAGTTCGATCATATTGTTCCTGCCACTTATTTTGATTATTCCCTTGACAAAGACCTCTATCTCTGCTGGAGCTTTATTAATATCAGGGTAGAGCCGCTGGACCATAACAAGCATAGCGGCACCCGGATCGATGTATTGGCCGTTCGGGCTTATTTCGAAGACCTGTATCAGAAAACAACCTTTCCGCTTTGCCAGCAAATGCTGGAGAAGATCAAACACATTGAGGAATCCAATCGGCAAAGCCATCCTGCCATTGAGAACTTTATCAGCCAGCATAAGGAACAGCTTGAAACCATCGGCTCTCTCTCTAAAGAAGAGCTTGCGAACCTGAATACAGGTACCCCTTTGCCCGACATTTTATTAGAAAGGGAAATCCTCAGAAAATTCAGCGCAGGCCAAAAACCCTGAACTATCTTTGCAAACTATGTTTCCTGAATATGATGTGATCGTTGTTGGAGCCGGCCATGCTGGTTGTGAGGCCGCTGCCGCTGCTGCTAATATGGGCAGCAAAGTGTTGCTCATTACCATGAACATGCAAACCATTGCCCAAATGAGCTGCAATCCCGCCATGGGTGGAATTGCCAAAGGGCAGATCGTGCGTGAGATTGATGCCATGGGCGGGTACAGTGGTATTGTGAGCGACTTGAGTACTATTCAATTCAGGATGCTGAACCGTAGTAAGGGTCCGGCTATGTGGAGTCCGCGTACACAAAACGATCGGATGCTTTTTGCCGCCACCTGGCGCGAAATGCTGGAGAATACACCCAATGTAGATTTTTACCAGGACATGGTTCGTTCCATCATCATCAAAGGAAACAAGGCCTGTGGTGTGGTTACCGGGTTGGGGCATGAAGTGAAATCGAAGTCTGTTGTTGTTACCAGCGGCACGTTCCTAAATGGTATCATTCATATTGGAGAGAAACAATTTGGTGGCGGGCGTGTTGCTGAAAAAGCAGCTACCGGTATTACTGAACAACTGGTTGCTTTTGGTTTTGAAAGCGACCGTTTAAAAACCGGGACACCTCCGCGGGTGGATGGAAGAAGTCTTGACTACAGCAAGATGGAAGAACAAAAAGGAGACGATGAAATTGTGGGCTTCTCTTATACCAATACAAGACGCATCAAACCCGAAGAACAGCGCAGTTGTTATATTACCTATACCAACGATACGGTTCACGATGTTTTGAAAACCGGCTTCGACAGAAGCCCGATGTTCCAGGGAAGAATTGAAGGAATTGGTCCGAGGTATTGCCCTAGCATTGAAGACAAGATCAACCGTTTTGCCGACCGTGACCGACATCAATTATTTGTGGAGCCGGAAGGATGGAATACGGTTGAAATTTATGTAAACGGATTCTCTACTTCCTTACCTGAAGATGTACAATACGAAGCGCTTCGTATTGTTCCGGGTTTTGAGAATGTAAGAATATTCCGTCCGGGCTATGCCATCGAATACGATTATTTTCCACCTACGCAATTACAATATTCACTGGAGACAAAACTGGTAAGCAATTTGTTTTTTGCGGGACAGATCAATGGCACCACCGGTTATGAAGAAGCCGCCTGCCAGGGATTGATGGCGGGAATGAATGCACATCAAAAAGCACGCGAACTAGAACCTGTGATCTTGAAAAGAAGTGAGGCTTATATTGGTGTATTGATTGATGACCTGATCAGCAAAGGAACAGAAGAGCCTTACCGGATGTTCACCAGTCGTGCAGAGTTCAGAACCCTGCTTCGCCAGGACAATGCCGATCTCCGTTTAACAGAAATCAGTTATCGCCTCGGACTTGCTTCACAAGAGAGAATGAACAATGTGGTTGCCAAAAGAGACCAGGTAGCCTCAGTGAAAAAAATACTTTCAGAATCAAGTGCCGAACCGGAAGAGGTAAATCCATACTTCAACGAGATCGGGTCTGCGCCTATTTCTGAAAAACAAAAAGTTGCCAAACTGTTGTTACGTCCGAATGTAGATCTTCCTTCTTTATTGAAAGCGGTTCCTTCTTTACAACCGGCCGTAGCCGCAATTTCTACAGATGCACTTGAGCAATCTGAAATTCAGATCAAGTACGAACGTTATATCGAAAAAGAACAGGAGATCGTTGAACGGATGAGCCAGCTGGAAAACATGGCCATTCCGGCAAGCTTTGATTATGACAGGGTTAACGCTTTGTCGAATGAAGCTTTGCAGAAATTTAAAAAAATCAAGCCTGCAACTCTTGGGCAGGCTAGTCGCATCAGTGGTGTGAATCCAAGTGACGTGCAGATTTTGATGGTGTATATGGGGCGGTAGATGGCTGCTTTTTTAACCGCTAAGTCGCAAGGGCGCGAGGTGAACACATAAGAAACCCTCGCGACTTAGCGCCCTTGCGGTTAAAACCCCTCCATTTAAGCCACTCCCGGAGTTTTTCCAAAGAACTCCGCCAACAGGTTATAACTTAGGTTTCTTAAAATGATTTTATGAAACCCTGTATTTCCTTTCTGTGTTTTGTCTTTTTATTATTCTCCTGCAATCAACAACCCAATACGGTTTCGCTCAAAGACTATCATGCTATTACGGATAGCGGCCTGCAAACCGGTGGTGTAAAATTGATTCCCATTGAAACACCTATTGGCAAATTCAATGTTTGGACTAAGCGCTTTGGTAACAACCCAAAGATCAAAGTTTTGCTGCTGCATGGTGGCCCTGGTGGAACGCACGAATTTTTTGAATCGTTTGAAAGTTTCTTCCCGCAGGAAGGAATCGAGTTTTATGAGTATGATCAATTGGGTTCCTTTTTCAGCGACCAACCCAAAGACAGCAGCCTCTGGACCACCGCGCGTTTTGTAGAAGAAGTGGAACAGGTAAGAAAGGCGCTGGGTATGAACAAGGATAATTTTTACCTGCTCGGTCATAGCTGGGGCGGGATCCTTGCAACAGAGTATGCCTTAAAATACCAGGACAATTTAAAAGGTCTGATCATCAGTAATATGATGAGCAGCTGCCCGGCCTATGGAAAATACTCGGTAGATGTTTTGGCCAAGCAGATGGATCCCAAAGTACTGGATACCCTTCGTACCATTGAAGCAAGGGGTGATTTCAGCAGCCCGAAATACATGGAACTTTTAATGCCCAATTTCTATAACCAGCATCTCTGCCGCCTTCAACCCTGGCCGGAAGCGCTGAACCGTGCCTTCCCACACATAAACAATACCATCTATACCCTGATGCAGGGTCCTTCGGAATTTGGCATCTCGGGCCGTCTCGCTAACTGGGACAGAAGCAAAGACCTTCCAAAAATCAAAGTGCCTACACTGACCATTGGCGGTATGCACGATACCATGGACCCGGAACACATGAAATGGATGGCCACCCAGGTGCAGAAAGGCCGGAGCCTGATTTGTCCCAATGGCAGCCATTGTTCCATGTGGGACGACCAGCCGCATTATTTTCCGGGGCTCATCAGCTTTATTAAGGATGTGGATGCGGGCGGTTTTACAAAATAGCCACTCACCGACCCCAAGCCGCCTTTACCGAAAAAAGGATGAATGGTTTTTACAATGATGTGATTTCAGTAGTTTTAAAGTTCTTCCAAAACCAACTTAATGTATATGAGAAAATTCAAGCTCCTGCTTTCCGGGTTGCTGTTTGCATTATTGCTACAGGCCCAGGAAACATTCCCCGTTAATGGTGTGGCTGATAAACGAGAGGGCTGTTATGCCTTTACCAATGCCACGATTGTAAAAGATGCGCAAACCACACTCACCAATGCTACCATGGTTATCCGCGATGGAAAGATCATTGCGTTGGGCGCTTCCGGCGTGGTGGTTCCGAAAGATGCCATTGTGATAGATTGTAAAGACAAGTACATCTATCCTTCATTTGTAGATATCTATACCGATTACGGCGTTGCGGCTCCAACCCGTGATGCGGCAGGCGGAAGAGGTGCCGGTGGTTTTAATTTTAATGCACCCTCACAAATCACATCAAACACAAAGGGTCCTTATGGATGGAACCAGGCATTGAAGCCAGAAGTTGATGCATCCAAACAATTTTCTGTGGATGATGCCAAAGCAAAAACACTGAGAGAGATTGGTTTTGGTACCGTTCTTTCTCATGTGAAAGATGGTATTGCCCGCGGAACCGGTGCGGTTGTTACACTTGCCAATGAAAAAGAGAACCTAGTTTTTGTAAAAGAAAAAGCTTCGGCACATTATTCTTTGAGCAAAGGAACTTCTTCACAAAGTTATCCAAGCAGCTTAATGGGAACCATCGCTTTGTTGCGCCAGGCCTATTTAGATGCCCAGTGGTATAAGACTAAA
This sequence comes from Bacteroidota bacterium, assembly GCA_040390405.1. GTDB lineage: Bacteria > Bacteroidota > Bacteroidia > Chitinophagales > Chitinophagaceae > Sediminibacterium. The sequence continues at coordinate 149,366 of JAZJYJ010000008.1, read as the reverse complement.
CCGGCGAAAGAAGGCCTGAACCTTTCTTTACAGGCATGGAACGATAACCAGAACCTGCCACAGATTTTTGAGGCCGACGATAAATGGAACGATGTTCGTGCCGACAGGCTCGGGAAAGAGTTTGGTGTTCAATACATCATCAAAGGCGGTGGTAACGAATACCAGCGTGTTAAAGAGATCGCAGCTACCAAAGCAACCTATATTCTTTCGCTGAATTTTCCACAGGCGATGGATGTGGAAGATCCGAACGATGCAAGAGCGGTATCGCTTGCAGACATGAAACACTGGGAGCTGGCACCAACCAACCCGGCGGTTTTAGAAAAAGCAAATATTCCTTTCTGTTTAACCTCAGCAGATCTGCGCGATACAAAACAATTCCTTACGAATCTTCGCAAAGCGATAGAAATGGGGTTGTCTGAAACAAGGGCGATGGAAGCGCTTACCAAAACACCCGCTACCTTATTAGGCGTCTACGACAAAGTAGGAAGCCTGGAAACCGGTAAGCTTGCGAATTTCCTGATCACATCCGGACCTGTTTTCTCCGACAAAACAACCATCCTCAACAACTGGGTTCAGGGAGATAAATATGCCGTGAAAGAAGATGCCTGGTACGATGTAAAAGGAAACTATACCCTGACCATTAATACCCTTGCTGGTCCGGTAAACTATTCTCTCGATGTAAAAAGCGCTGCTGCTGCCAATGTAATTGGAAAAGATACTTTGACCGGCAAATTCAGTTTTGACGGCAAAATGGTGAAACTAAGTTTCTCTCCCATTCCTTCAAGAAGACCCGGCGGTGGTAATGCCGGTGGTGGTGCAGGATTTGGAGGAGGCGGTGGTCGCGGTGGTGCAGGTGCCGCACCCGTTGGTGTTCAATACCGCTTAAGTGGTATCGCCAATGGCATGAGCTGGAATGGAACCGGTGAAGATACAGCTGGTAATAAAGTAACCTGGATGGCCAGCTTTGCTGCTGCAACGGCACCGGCAACTGCTTCACCGAGTCGCCCAAATGGTGGCTCAGGAAAATTAGCCAAAGTAACGTATCCGTTTGATGGCTATGGTTGGGAAGATGCGCCTAAGCAGGAAGACCTGTTAATTAAGAATGCAACCGTTTGGACCAATGAAAAAGATGGTAAACTGGAAAATACAGATGTATTGCTGAAGGGCGGAAAGATTGCCAAAGTAGGTAAGAACCTGAGCGACGCCGGCGCGAAAGTGATTGATGCAACCGGCAAACATGTAACGGCTGGTATAATTGATGAACACTCGCATATTGCCGCCGCTTCTATTAATGAAGGTGGGCAATCGGTTACTTCTGAAGTTAGGATTGCCGACAACCTGAATCCCGAAGATGTAAATATTTATCGCCAGTTAAGCGGCGGGGTTACTTCTTCACATATCCTGCATGGTTCTGCCAATACCATTGGCGGACAAACACAGTTGATCAAACTTCGCTGGGGCGCAAATGATGAGGACCTGAAATTCAAAGGATGGGATCCCTTCATCAAATTCGCTTTGGGTGAAAACGTAAAACGGACCACCTCTCAAAACAATAACCGTTTCCCCGATACGCGTATGGGTGTGGAAGAAGTTTTGAACGACGCATTTGCCCGCGCTACGGATTATGAAAAAGCAATGAAGGCCGATCCGAAAACACGCCGTGATCTTGAGCTGGATGCGCTCGTAGAAATTTTGAACAAAAAGCGTTTCATCACCTGTCACTCTTACGTACAAAGTGAGATCACTGCTGCTATGCGCGTGGGTGATAAATATGGTTTCAAATTCAACACATTCACCCATATCCTGGAGGGATATAAAGTGGCCGACAAAATGAAGGCACATGGATCGAACGCGTCGACCTTCGCCGACTGGTGGTATTACAAGGTAGAGGTAACCGATGCCATTGCGTATAATGCCGCGATCATGCAGAAAATGGGATTGAATGTTTGTATCAATTCGGATGATGCCGAAATGGCCCGCCGCCTGAACCAGGAAGCCGGCAAAACCGTTCGCTACGGTGGCGTGTCTGAAGAAGAGGCCCTGAAAATGGTAACACTGAACCCCGCAAAAGCCCTGCATGTAGATGATAAGGTAGGCAGTATCAAAACAGGTAAAGATGCGGACATTGTTATCTGGAGCGATAACCCGTTGAGCATTTATGCCAAATCAGAGAAAACAATTGTAGATGGTATTGTTTACTGGGACAGAGAGAAGGATGCTGAGCAGCGCAAGAAAATTTCCGCTGAGAGATTCCGCCTGACTCAGAAAATGATTGGTGAGAAAAGAGGTGGCGGTGCTGTAAGGCCCGCTGAGCCAAGCTTCCAGATCCTGTTAAGCTGTGGCGACCATGATCACCATGATGGTTTATATACCATCGATATCCAGGAAGACGAAACCATCAAAAAATAAACTGACCGATTATGAAAAAAATATTCAGCACAATTAGCGCATTACTTCTGATCGCCGGTTTGGTTCGTGCCCAGGAGGTAGTGTATCCGGCCAAGGAAAACAAGGGCCGCATATATATCACCAACGGAACCGTTCATGTTGGTAACGGAACCGTTATTGAAAACGCTACCGTAGAGATCAACAACGGAAAGATCACAAATGTTGGCACCAATATTACCGCCTCTTCCAGCGGCGCAACCATAGTAGACGCCAAGGGAAAGCATGTTTACCCGGGACTGATCCTTCCTTCAACCGATCTTGGTTTGAAAGAAATCGCCAACGGTGTAAGAGGTAGCAATGATTACACAGAGATCGGGGAGTTCAATCCGAGCGTTCGTTCCATTACGGCCTATAATACCGATTCGAGGGTGATTGGTGTATTGCGTTCCAATGGTATTCTTCTGGCGAGCATTACTCCCGAAGGAGGTATCATCAGTGGTTCATCAAGCGTGGTACAACTCGATGCCTGGAATTGGGAAGATGCCGCATATAAGATGGATGCGGGTATTCATGTAAACATGCCAAGCTTTATCAACCGCTTCGGAAGAAGGGGCGGTGGTGGCTTCCCCGGCGGTTTTCCGGGTGCTGGCGCTGCGGCTGTTGATCCGGCCAAGGCGGCCCTTGACAGAGTAGAGAGTATCAAATCTTTCTTCCGCGAAGCGAAAGCCTACCTCGAAGAAACAACACACAAAAACACCAATCTTAAATTCGAGGCGCTTAAAAACCTGTTTGCCAAAAAACAAAAACTGTTTGTGCATGGCGACCAGGTAAAACAAATGCTGATCGCCATCGATTTTGTAAAAGAGTTTGGATTTGATGTGGTAGTTGTTGGCGGAAGTGAAAGTTTTCAGATCGCCGATCTGCTGAAAGCGAATAATATTGCCGTGATCCTCGGGCAGGAACACGCATTGCCTGCTACAGAAGATGATGATATTGATCAGCCTTACAAAACACCCGCCGCTTTACAAAAAGCCGGTGTGCTGTTTGCGCTGAACGATACACACGATGAAGCGCGTTACCGCAACCTCTCTTACAATGCCGGAACCGCTGCCACTTATGGCTTAACCAAAGAGCAGGCATTACAGGCCATTACCTTAAACGCCGCTAAGATTTTAGGCGTTGACGATAAAACCGGCTCTATCGAAACCGGTAAAGACGCCAATATTGTAATCAGCGATGGCGATATCCTCGATATGAAAAGCAGTACCGTAACCCATGCCTTTATACAGGGCCGCCAGGTTAGTCTCGACAATAAACAGAGACAATTGTATGAGCGTTATAAATACAAATACGGTATCAAATAATGTTATCGTGATAGCTAATTAGCAGAACCCCGCCGATGTGCGGGGTTCTTTTTTGCTTGCAGAGCGGGGGCGGGATTGTGGGGACACAATCCCGGCCTGGCCTTAAAAATCTCCTACCAGCAAACATTTCAAAACAACCGTTCATACTTCCTATTATCCATCCGTCGTTCTTTCAACGGTTTTAACAGCTGCGGGCAAGTAACCTTTTTAGCTTTGCTACGTTTCTCTTCGTACCACCAGCTTCCGGCGGGTGCTATGTTGACTGCTAAAACCCTGTTATGAAATTATTGTTGCCGGCAGTTTGTGCTCTCGGTTGCTGCCTATCCGCAACCGCACAAACAACCCAGGAGAAAATTGTAAAGAAACTGCCGGCGGTACGTACCACGCAGAAAATTGTTATTGATGGAAACCTTAGTGATGAGGCCTGGAAATCGGCGCCAGTTGCCACCGACCTGGTGGAATGGAGGCCAACCTTCGGGAAGATAGAAGACGAAAAAAACAAAACCGAGATCCGCATCCTTTATGATAACTCCGCTATTTATGTAAGCGGTTTTTGCCACCAGGCAAGTAACGACAGCATCTCTACCGAATTGGTTGGGCGCGATAAGGTTGGGGTGAATGATTTTGTTGGAATTCTTTTCGATACCTATAACGATAAGATCAATGGCTTTGGTTATTATGTAACGCCTCTTGGCGAACAGTATGATGCCAAATATTCTTCCAACGGCGAAGACGATAGCTGGAACAGCGTCTATGAAACCAGCGCGAAACTGGTTCCCGGCGGCTGGGTGTTTGAAATGCGCATTCCTTATTCCGCCATCCGTTTCAGTAATGGCAAGAAACAAGACTGGGGTATCAATATTACCCGGCGCAATTCCAAAAGCGGTAAACAATTTATGTGGAGCCCTACCGACCCAACCATCGGTGGTAATTTCTTTGCGCAATTTGGTTTGTGGACGGGTATTGAAGACATCAAACCGCCTGTACGGCTTTCCTTTTCTCCTTATATCTCTACTTATGTAAACCACTACCCGTATAATGATCCTGCTATTAAAAATACGGCCACTTCAATCAATGGCGGGATGGATGTTAAATACGGTATCAGCCAGGCGTTTACCCTGGACATGACATTGATCCCTGATTTTGGCCAGGTGCAAAGCGATAACCAGGTGTTGAACCTTACGCCATTCGAAGTAAAATATAATGAAAACCGTTCCTTCTTCACCGAAGGAACCGAATTGTTTGGCAAAGGAAACCTGTTCTACAGTCGCCGTATCGGCGGCACACCTTTGCATTATGATGATGTTTCTTCGCAATTAAAACCCGGCGAATCCATCTCCCGTAATCCCAGCGAAGCAAGCCTTATCAATGCCACAAAAATCAGTGGCCGCACTTCATCAGGTTTGGGTATTGGCGTATTCAACGCTATTACCAATACGCAATATGCAACCATCGATTACAATGGAAAAGAATCCCGCAAAATAGAAACCGATCCGTTAACCAATTACAACATCATTGTTTTTGATCAGTCGTTGAAAAGAAATTCTAGTGTTTCTTTCATCAATACAAACGTAACCCGTAGCGGTAACGATTATGATGCCAATGTTTCTGCTTTTCTCTGGGATCTCTATGATAAGAAGAACGACTGGAACTTATTTGGCAAGGTGGGTGCCAGCCAATTGTTTGGTTATTTGCCGGGGGGTAAAACACAATCAGGTTACACACATAATCTTGGTTTGGGTAAAACGGGTGGTCGCCTCAATATGAGTTTTTCGCAGGAACTGGCCGATAACAAATACAGCAGCAACGATATGGGTTATTTCACCAACAACAACTTTGTTGACCATAATTTCTGGATGGGTTACAAATGGGTGAAACCCCATGGCATTTATAACAGGATGTACCTGAATTTCAACAGCTATTATTCTTTACGTTACAAGCCCTGGAACTACCAGATGGCGCGGTTTAATGTAAACGTTAACGGCCAACTGAAAAACCTTTGGTATGTTGGTTTCTTTGCCAACTATCTACCTTTACAAAATGATTATTATGAGCCGCGGGTGGCTGGAAGGGTTTTTCAAAGACCGACTCGTTATGTGTATGGAAGCTGGTTCGAATCAAACTCTGCCAAAAAGTATTCTGCATCTCTTGAAGTTGATCTGAGCGGCTCCGCTAAATACAATTCCAAAGGATACGAGGTTTATTTCCGTAACCAGTACCGGTTCAACAAAAAATTGACCATCAGCACCAATACCAATGTTTCCATTTTTACCAATAACCTGGGCTATGCCGCCACTTCTGCTGACAGCGTGATCTTTGCTTTGCGGAAAAGAACTACGGTTGAAAACATTTTCACGGTGAAATACAATTTCAATAACAAAATGGGACTGAGCCTGCGCGCCCGCCATTACTGGAGCAAGGTAGATAACCGCGAATTCTTTAACCTGAAAACCGACGGAACCCTGAGTCCGATCAGTTCCACACACAACGAAGCCAATTACAATGTGAATTACTTTAATGTGGATATGGTATACACCTGGCAGTTTGCCCTTGGCAGTTTTGTGAATATTGTATGGAAGAACTCCATTGGTACTTTTGACCAGAATGTGGGCGATGTATATTTCAAGAACCTGAGCAATACCCTGAATGCGCCACAACTAAACAGCCTTTCCCTTCGGGTGATCTATTTCCTTGATTATCTTTCGTTAAAGAAAAAGTAGCGGGCAGGATGGTCTTTGATCCGCCATGGGTTTATTTTACCGCCAATACGCGAGGGCGCAAGGGTACGCAAAGAGTCTGTTCAACGAGTTGCTTGGCACTCTCCTTGCACCCTCGCGTATTGGCGGTAAAATAAATAACTAATTATGTGCCTACCCGTGGTCTCCCGACTATCGTCTGCTTTTGTTACCTTAGCTGCATGGGTAAAAAACTTTTTCTGCTCGATGCGTTTGCCTTGATCTATCGTGCCTATTATGCACTGATACGGAGTCCGCGCATTACTTCCAAAGGAAGAAACACCAATGCGCAGTTTGGCTTTACCAATACTTTGTTCGACCTCATCAACAAAGAAAAGCCAACACACCTCGCTGTTTGTTTTGATACACATGCGCCAACCGAGAGACACACGGACTTTACAGACTATAAGGCCAACCGTCAGGAAGCTCCTGAGGATTTACTGGCGTCGATTCCAGATATCAAACGGATCATCAGGGGATTTAATATTCCTGTTGTTGAACTGGATGGCTACGAAGCCGATGATGTAATTGGAACGGTTGCCTGGCAAGCGGCAGATAAAGGGTACGAAGTGTACATGGTTACACCCGACAAAGATTATGGTCAGTTGCTCATACATCCTCAGGTATTCATTTACAAACCACCATCATACGGAAATGCGGAAGAAATTTTAACCGCGGAAAAGATCTGTGCCAAATGGGATATACAAAGAGTAGAACAGGTGATTGATATGTTGGGATTAATGGGAGATGCGGTAGACAATATTCCCGGCATACCCGGCGTGGGTGAAAAAACAGCGGCCAAGCTATTAAAGGAATATGATACACTTGAAAACATTCTTGCCAATGCGGATAGTATCAAGGGCGCTTTAGGCGAAAAAGTGCGCAATGGTAAAGAGATGGCCGTCATGAGTAAAAAACTCGCAACCATTATTACCAATGTGCCCGTTGATTTTCATGAAGAAGATTATCGCCTGAAAGAATGGGATAAGGATGCCCTGGTAGAGGTGTTTACCGAGCTTGAATTTAAAACACTTGGGAAAAGAATCCTGGGTGATGAGTTCAATGCATTCCATACCGCACCGCAATCCACACAAACCGATCTGTTTGGAAACTCCGTTTCAACACCCGTAAAAAGGGATTCTGTGGCTGCTAAAAAAGAAGCCGCCGCTATTATTACCGGTGAAGAAAGCTCGGGTTTGCTTGCAGAAAAAAACATTACGAATACTGAACACAACTACATCCTTGTTGAGGGAAAAGAAGCCATTGCCCAACTCGTTAACACCCTGCTATCACAGCCCGAGATCTGTTTTGATACAGAAACAACCAATATTGACGCTAACGAGGCGGAGCTGGTTGGTCTGAGTTTTTCTTTCCGGAAAGCCGAGGGTTATTATATTCCCTGTCCTGCGGATCAATCCGTAACAAAGGAAATCCTGGACCTCTTCAACCCGCTTTTTGATTCCACTACCATTCGCTGGGTTGGTCAGAACCTGAAATACGATATGCTCGTATTAAAATGGTACAACAAAGAATTAAAAGGTCCCATCTTCGATACCATGCTTGCACATTACCTGATTGAGCCGGAAGGCCGTCGCAGCATGGACCTTCTGAGTGCACAATACCTGGGCTACGAACCCGTTCACATTGATGAACTGATTGGCAAGAAAGGAAAGACACAGGGCACGATGCGTGATGTGGAAATAGAAAAAGTAAAAGAGTACGCCGCAGAAGATGCTGATATAACAATGCAGCTCAAGACCACATTTGTTCCCCTGCTGAAAGAGAAAGAGGTACAGCGTGTTTTTGATGAAGTGGAAAACCCGCTGGTTCGTGTATTGACCGATATGGAATTCGAGGGCGTAAAGATTGATGTGAATTTTTTGAACGATTACAGCAAGGAACTGGAAAAAGATGCGCGTACCTATGAAGAAAGCGTTTATGCTCAGGCCGGGGTTCGTTTCAATCTCGCTTCTCCCAAACAGCTGGGCGAAGTATTGTTCGAGATCTTAAAGATCGATCCCAAAGCGAAAAAAACAAAAACGGGCCAGTATGCAACCGGGGAAGATGTGCTGCAAAAGCTCGCCGGTAACAATCCGATTGTTGCGGATATTTTAGGTTTCCGCGAATTAACAAAATTGAAAAGTACATATGTAGATGCACTGCCACAGATCATCAACAGTAAAACGGGCAGGGTACACACGTCTTATGCGCAGGCCGTTGCGGTAACAGGAAGATTGAGCAGCAACAATCCCAACCTGCAGAATATTCCTATCCGCAGCGACCGGGGAAGAGAGATCAGAAAAGCGTTTATTCCGAGAGATACTAATCATGTACTAATTAGCGCCGATTATTCGCAGATCGAATTACGCATTGTGGCCGCCATCAGCGGCGATCCGAATATGTGCGACGCTTTCAGGCTGGGCAAAGACATTCACACCGCAACCGCCGCAAAAGTTTTTCATGTAGCGGAAGCGGATGTTACAAAAGAAATGCGCTACAAAGCAAAGAGTGTAAACTTCGGGATCATTTATGGCCAGGGCGCTTTTGGTTTGGCAGACAACCTCGGCATACCACGTTCGGAAGCGAAAGAGATCATTGACAATTATAAGAAAGAGTTTGTAGGCATTACCACGTATATGGATGACACCATCAAATTCGCACAGGCCAATGGTTATGTGCAAACATTGATGGGAAGAAAGCGCTGGTTAAAAGACATCAACTCGTCCAATTTCACGGTTCGGGGTTATGCCGAGCGAAATGCGATCAATTCCCCGATACAGGGAACCGCCGCCGATATGATTAAGCTGGCCATGATCAGGATTCACAATGAAATGAAGAAAGGAACCTTGCAGTCAAAAATGATCTTACAGGTACACGATGAATTGGTATTTGATGCGGCTAAAGACGAAGTAGAAGGCCTGAAAAAATTGATCATTGACAATATGGTGGCCGCAATGCTGTTACCGAATGGGGTACCGGTAGAAGCAGAAGTGGGAACAGGAAACAACTGGCTGGAAGCGCATTGATTGATTTCACCTCAGCCCCTGAAGGGCGTTAAATACATATTATGACAAACGAAGAAACCATCAATAAATTCTATACGGCTTTTCAGCAACTTGATTATGCGACAATGCAGTCCTGTTATCACGAAGGGGCCGTGTTTAATGACCCGGCATTCGGTTTGCTCGACGAGATTGAAACCAAAGCCATGTGGGAAATGTTGTGCAAACGCGCAAAAGATTTTTCGCTGGTATACGGCAATATCAAATTACTCGATGAAGAATATACCACCACCGAGTGGACCGCTTCTTATCTTTTCAACAAAACCGGCAGGCGTGTTGTGAACCGCATTACGGCACATATGAAATTCAAGGACGGATTGATCATTGAGCACACCGACGCTTTTGATATTTACCGCTGGACAAGACAGGCGCTTGGTCTGCCTGGATTACTATTTGGCTGGTCGCCCTGGATGAACCGAAGAATACAGCGAAATGCAAAAGAGGGGTTGCTGAAGTTTATGAACAACTGATCCATTTTTCGTTTCCTTTCTTTCGTCTCTTGCAATATTTCTTATATTTAATGTATCGCTCGTAATTTTCCTCTGTGTAACTCAGTGCCTACGTTGTTTTAATAGTACAACAATATGCAAAACATGAACTGGGACTTCTATTTCAAAAGCGTCTGGTTAATTGGCGGCCGGTATTTTCTGATAGCGGGTATCGCTTTTGTTTTATACTATGTGCTCCTTCGCAATAAGTTTCTCTATAAAAAGATACAATCCCGTTTCCCCAAGAACACAGATTACCTGCGCGAAATGGCTTATTCCGTTTTAACCATCGGTATCTTTTCTTTCGTTTCCCTTGTTCTCCTAACGCATCCATTGGTTGCGCCACACACAACCCTTTACAAGAATATTGAACAATACGGATGGCTTTATTATTTTCTTGCCTACCCGCTCATGTTCATTATGCACGACACTTATTTTTATTTTACTCATCGCCTGATGCATCACAGGGCTTTGTTTAAATGGTTTCACCTCGTGCATCATCAATCGACCAATCCATCGCCCTGGGCAGCATACGCGTTTCATCCGCTGGAAGCGATTGTGGAAGCGGGTATTGTAATCGTATTTCTGTTTACCATTCCTATACACCGATCTCACCTGATTATCTTTTTCCTGGTAATGATCCTGTACAATGTATATGGCCATCTTGGCTATGAATTATATCCAAAAGGGTTCAGCAAGAGTCGCGTTGGTAAATGGATCAACACTTCTGTTAATCATAACCAGCACCACCAGTATTTTAAAGGGAACTATGGTTTGTATTTACTCTTCTGGGACCGCATTTTCGGAACCGTGCGCGAAGATTACGATACCCGTTTTGAAGAAGTAAAAAGCAAGGCCCCGGGTCACTAAGTGGTAATTCTCCGTGCAACTCCCAACCTCTGTACCTCTGTGTTGAAAAGGCTCTTTTAAGATCTTTTCAACACAGAGGTACAGAGAACACTAAGTTTCACGGAGCGGATTATCTTACAACAACCCAGTTATAGAATTGTAACCCGCCTTTACCGTTAACCGTGATTGTTTTGGTGTGCTTTCCGAGTTGCAGAGAAATCGTGTTCTCTCCTTTTTGCAAAGGCACCCGAACATATTGAATAAACGCCGGCAGTGACTGCCAGTTGCGTGTGTCTGCTTTTTCTGTTGCGGTATTAAAAATATTTACCAGTAACCCTGTCGTTAAAGCAGCTATTTCTGCATTTTGTTCTTTCTTCTTTTCGTCCTTTTCTTTACTACTGCTTTTCGCGATCTCCTTTGCCGCTGCCGAAGCACCGGCTTCCGTTAGTTTCTTTACCACCTGTCGAACCAGTGCGGAAGAAACTTCTTTTAGGATACGCTCTTTCAACAGAGAAGGCGCCAGCGTATTAATATCTTCGACCAGTGCAGTTTTGTATTGTTGTCCGTTAACACCAGCCGTTCCTGCGGCCATATTGTACGGTTGGGAAATATAAGAAGGAACCGCTACCCGAACGGTTCTGAATCTGTTCAATGAATTATTTGAGGAGGCTAAATTAGCTGAAGCAAAATCGAAGGGAACATTGAAAGAACCATATTGACTGGTAAACAAAAAGGTTCCGTTACCATTGCCATCCTGTGCCAGTATAAAATTCTGTTCTGTCTTTACGGGAGCCATTCCTCTTTCGAAGAACACAACCAGTTCTCCCCCTTCGCCACCTGCTGTCTTCTTATAGCTTGTATTGAATTTTTGTTGATACAGATCCAGCTGATCCGTAAAGCCCATTTGATCCGCGGTGTGTAACAGGTCGTACTTTAACTGCTCAGGAATGGCTACACCATAATACATACTTCCGGGTCTGCTCAGGAAAAGATCTGTTGCATTCCGGTATGAGACGAACGCATTGTTCGTTTGTCCGGCGGCTTCATAAATCAATCCCTGCACGATCAACGCAAACGCATCTTCTGTATACCTGTCGGCATTGGGTTTGAATTTTTCCTGTTGTGTATTGTTGCTTAATGTGATGCGCCGGGCTTCAACAACGGCTTCATCTGTATTTCCCGTGTAGAGATAATTCAGCGCCTTATAATAATGAATAAGAAATTTTTCATACTCCTCGCCAAGATAGGTTTGCGCCATTGGGCTCAGCAGGTTTCCCTTTATCACATCGCCCGTTGTTCTTCGCTTGTTCTCGATAAAATTATCGGCCAGGTTAAAATACAAATTGCTGCTATCATAGGATCCCATCAGATGATAGACCTTTCCTTTCTCCATAAAATACAAAAGCTCATTGCGTTTCTGTTGCAGAAACCCATTCTGTGTGAGCAATGCATTGGCCCGGTAATAATCTGATTGGCCGATACTATTGTAGTAGCCGGACATCTTATTATTGTATGTGGCGCAGGAAAACAGAACAGGCAGCAATAGCCCCGCTACCCATACCTGTTTCAGGGATCGTTTCATGGGAAAGTATTTTCCGGGCGGGTCTTAGTTTTTTACCAGTTTGGCTATTTTCTTATCCCCGATCCAAACCACTTCATTGGTTTCGATATTGGTGAGTTCTAGGTTTACCTGGTAGGTAACAGTTTTTTCGCGCTTGTATGCATCAACAATTGAATTGATGCTTCCCTGTAAAATATAATCGGCGCCTTTTTCCAGACCAAATTTCTTCATGGTGCTTTGAGAGGCATTGGTTTGCTGGTCGGCTTTTTCGGCGCGCATTTCTTCACGCTTCTTACCACTCTGTACCAGCCCAATTTTATCTGATTGGATGAATGCGGTTTCCAGGTCCTTCATAAAAGTTTCCGCTTCTATATGTTCATGGCTTTTATTTGTGATCATCCCAACGATCACCACCGGTTTTTTTCCTTTGGCGGTTATGTGATTGGTTAACCATTTTTCGTTCAAGATCTGGCTGGTGATCTCGGTAGCGGTTAAACGACTATCAGTATTGTTCCAGCTCCCGCTTATGTCGATCTGTGTTGCGGGATCAATCCGTGTAACGGTTCTGTTTGAACAGGAAGCAAAAAAAACAGCAGATGATATTACGGCAATAAGTAAAGATGTACGTTTCATGTAAATGATTTAAGGTTTACTGATTTTATATACAGAGGATGAATTAGAATCCGAACCACCAGTTGCCGGAACGGAAACCAATGTACGGGCGGCTGATGCCCCAGCGGTTCCAGCCATAGTTGTTATTGTAATAGGAATTGTAGCCGTAATTGTTCCATCCATAGTTAATCGATGGTGACGAATAAAACGGGTTCTGGTAATATGCTGACTGTCTGCGGTACAGCCGACGTTCGCTTCTGCGCTCATCTCTCGCTTCGCGCCAGTCGTAGGCTTTGTAAGTAGATTGAATCGTGGTGTTCTCCCAGCTCAGCAATGAATCTTTCTGGTTCATGTATTTCTGCTGGCTGATCATATAATTGGGATTCTGATCGGGTGCCAGCTGGTTGGTTTGCTGTGCAAAAGACGCGGAAATAATACAAATAAACAGGGCGGCGGGTAAAATACGGCGTATCATGTGTCCTCCTTTTCTTTTATTAGTAACAAAACTAATACCAAAAAAGAAACCCACACTCCTTACTGCTGTTAAATTCGGATGGCCGGTAACATATTAAAATAAAAGGAATCCCGGGCTACCCTTTCGGCTTCTTATAGATCGGTACTGTACTGCATGGTTCGCCATACATAATGCTTTTCACAAAGGGGCGAAGCTTGTTGGTGATCGCAACATAGGCGGTTTCGGGTATGTCTACCTCGCCACAGCCTTTTACCACAACCCGCTTATCCTGGTAGTCTTCTCCTTTTACGGCATCCAGGTTTTTAAGTAATAGGGTGCCGATGAGTTTTTTCTCATCACCAAACACCACTTCTTTGGCAACGGGTTGCAGGTAGCTGGCCACCAGCATATAGGCCCACATGGGGATAATGGCATCAGCAGAACAGGTAAGGGCCACATTTGTTTCGCGGTATTGCTCCCAATCAGTGGTTTGCAGCGCCGCCCGGAAATCTTTCTCTTTCAGAATCAGGCCCATAAACAGGTATTCCTTCAGATCAAAGATCTTGATGGTATCCTTCGGGTAATATTCTTCCAGGTCAAAACTGATCAGTCCGCTTTCGGCCACTTTGTTTACAAACACTTCGCTCATAATAAATCCTTCTTGTATCTGCAAAATTACAGATATCCCCGATACCGGGTTTTCGGTATCCGTAAAACAAAAGCCCGGCGCTGTTGACACCGGGCTTCGTTATTAAATAGCGTTATGGTCTGCTAGAATATTTTGGAGCGGTAGTCTTTGATGCTGGCCGCTTTGCGAAGCGCTTCCATTCCGCGGTAAGACGACATCTTAACACTCTGTAACAGTGTCTGTTTCAGGGTCAGTAAATCTGTGTTGGCCGCTTTCGCGCCGGTAGCTTCTACCTTAATGGCAAATACACCGGTTGTTCCGGCGATAGGCTCGCTGGCTTTACCAAGCAATGATTTATTGAAGGCTGCGCCTACGATCTTTGGCTCGCTTCCCACACCCGAAATAAACGGAGCGGCAAAGCTGAGACTGTCTGCGCGCAAAACCGGCGCACCGGTACTGGTTGCATACGCCTCTAGGCTATTGCCCTTGAATTTGGTTTCGATAATCTGTTTGGCCTTCTTTTCATTTCTTACCAGCCCTTCAACCGTTGGCCTGGCTTCCGCTACAGACATCAGTCCGGCTTTGTTTACAGCAGATACCATGGCAACGATTACCCTGTCGCCAATTTCAAAAGGATCCGAGATATCTCCGGTGCTATGGTCATAGATCCAGCGAACGAGCTGGCGGCTTTGGCCTACTCCATTTACATTAAAGTCGTTCTGTTTGATCTCGTTTGCACCCAGCACGGCCCTGTTCTCTTTCAGCGCATTGGCATTGAATTGTTTGGGGTCTTTACTGGAAACCGTAAACTCTGCCGCGGCTGTATTTGCGGCCGCAACGGTTTCGCTGCTGGCTGTGATCTGTTTTGCCAGGTAAGCAATTTTATACGCCGTACCGCTTCCTTTTTGTGCGAGCACTTCCATATAATGGTACCCGAACTCTGTTTTTACAACCGCTTTGGTACCTACGGGTTTATCAAAAGCAAAATCATTGAAAGCGATTGTCATTTGTCCCTGCGGGAAGAATTCATACACACCCGCTTTATCCTTACTTCCCGGATCATCTGAATATTTGGTAACCAGCGCAGCAAAATCAGCACCCCCTTTTACGGCGGTTTCAATACTATCGATCAGTCTTTTAGCCAGTGTATCAGGACGGATCTGCTGACCGCTTCTTGGATCTGATGTAGCGATCAGGATATGACGAACCTTGGCGCTGTCGGCCCACTGTTTGGTTCCCACCATTTTAGCGAATACATAGTTTGAAGCATCCACATAAGGACCAAATACGGTTCCTAACGGGATCTGTACCAGCGAATCCTTATTGCTTTGCTGCATGCGCGCTTTGCTGAAATAACTGTTATAATATGGTACATCGCTTCCTGCTTTGCTCATGAAAGCCTCCATTTCCGTAGCTGGCGTGGCGGCAAATTCCGCTTTCTCGGCCAGCAGGCTGTTCAAGGCGTTCGCTGAATCGCTTCCGTTAGGCGCCGCACTGTAAGCAACATAGGAAATATTCCTTGTTTCTTCTGACTTGGCGTACTGGTTGGCATGTTTGGAAACATAGGATGCAATCTCATCGTCGCTTACTTTGGCCAGCGAATCGCTGATAGCAACATAAGGAACATATACATAAGAGAAAGAAGCAACCGCGTTGTTATCTGCATTCTGCTTTTCTGCGAGCCATTTTGGAACATAGGCCGCCTGCAGCAAAAGACTCTGGTATTTCATACGCAGAGTTTGCTGAACCGAAGGGTTGATGTATACGTTGTTGATCATTTTGATCTGCTCCGCATTCTTGCTTTTTTTAAGTTGTGCAAATGCCGCCCGCGCATCATTGGCTTTGAACTCACCGGTCTTGGGATCGGTAAATTCCTGGCGAAGGGGGGAGTTATCACCAAACAACAGCTCGCTCAGTTCTTTGGGAGATACCTGCAAACCCAGTTTCTCATATTCCTGGTTCATTACAACCCTGTCTACTTCCTGGTTCCAGACAGATCCGATCAGCTGCTCACGCTGAGCACCCTGCGGACCATACATTTTTTCCTGCAGGTCCAGTTTTTCCTGGAAATCGGCACGATCGATCTTTTCACCATTTACCTTACCGATAGTAGTAGTATTGGAAAAAGTGCTTCCGCCACGGCGAACGCCGTCTTGTAAAATAAAGGCAATCAATGCCAGGGCAATGATTCCGAACACGATCCATGCACCTTTGTCGCGAATACGTTGAATTACAGACATAATACTTTAATTAATGGTTTTGTCCCGGATTTAAACGGGGAGGCAAAAATAGGGGAATAAAACATTAGAACAAATTGTGGAAAACCAGGGATTTTGCAGCAATAACAAGGATTTCCGATGGAATAATGAACATCGAACAAGGAACATCGAATATTGAATGATGGTTTTTAGTGTATTCCTTCTTAAGCCCAGCCTAATATCCTATTCTCCCTCAACATTCAATGTTCCTTGTTCGGTGTTCATTATTCACCCCTCTTTCCACACCCCCTTGTTTATAACCTCAAAAACCGGTGGAGAAATCGCCTTTTTGCCTTTTCAAATGTGGAAAGAGGTAGAATAAACTATCTCATTGGGTATCAGATCCGGGGTAAGGGTAAAACCCACTTGCTTTTTATCCATGTTAATTCACAGTGTCGTAAAAGTGGATAGTTAAAAAGGGGATATGTGAATGATGTAATCCACCGGTGTGAATAATACATCTTAAAATCAGTAGGGAATGCTAAAATGCCTGTGGATTTAATTGTGGATTGCTGTGAATAAGCTAAGGTTAATTAGCTTTGCTCACTGGGGATAAGTAAGTTATCACGATATCCACACCCCTAATAGTAGTAGTTTAGTTTTATAAAAAGGTATTATTTAATACTATTACCAAGGTTATGAACATCAGCAACGAAGCAATTTTAGAAAAAGGATTTCTTGACATAGAAATTGATCCGCGTCTCGATTTATTTGCCGAGATTGAGCGTCTAAAGAAAGAAAAAAATGCAGTCATCCTCGCCCATTACTACCAGGAACCCGATATTCAGGACGTGGCGGATTTTATTGGCGACAGCCTGGGCCTGGCGCAGCAGGCGAGCAAGACCGATGCCGACATTATCGTATTTGCCGGTGTACACTTCATGGCCGAAACAGCCAAGATCCTAAACCCTTCGAAAAAAGTTTTACTACCCGATCTGAAAGCGGGCTGTTCCCTGGCCGATAGTGCGCCGGCGCCGCTGTTCAAATCGTTCAAGGAAAAACATCCCGATCACCTGGTGATCTCCTACATCAACTGCACCGCAGATATCAAGGCCCTGAGCGATATCATCTGCACCAGCAGTAATGCCGAAAAGATCATAGAAAGTGTGGCTAAGGACCAGCCTATTATTTTTGCGCCGGATAAAAACCTGGGTGCTTATCTCAACAAACAATCAGGTCGTAATATGCTACTCTGGAATGGCGCCTGTATGGTACACGAGATCTTCAGCCTGGAGAAAATTACCAAACTCAAGATCCGCCATCCAAAAGCTAAATTAATCGCACACCCCGAATGTGAAGATGCGGTACTGGCTATTGCAGATTATATCGGAAGCACTACACAACTATTGAAATATTCAGAAACGGATAGTGCGAATGAATATATTGTGGCCACCGAGACCGGCATCCTGCACCAGATGCAGCAAAACAGCCCTAATAAGACCTTTATACCCGCACCACCTAATAACAGCTGCGCCTGCAACGATTGCCCGCATATGAAGCTGAATACGCTTGAGAAACTGTACCTGTGTATGCAATACGAGAGGCCGGAGATTACTATGGCGGAGGAGCTTCGTCTGGCGGCCAAAAAACCGATGGACCGGATGATGGATATTAGCCGTGCAGCGGGACTGATCGGTTAGTTCTGTAATTACTACCAGTATGGCTTTTTCATTCACAGCAACCATTTATAAAGTAGGGATGAATCCCTGTGTGGCGGTTCCTTTCCGGATTACGGGAAAGCTGGTTGCCAGGAAGGGATATATCGCGGTGAAAGGAAAAATCAACCAACATGCGTTTGTACAAAACCTGGTTCCTGTTAAAAATGAGGAGTACAGGTTGTATCTCAATGGGCCTATTTTAAAAGGCGCAGGTATTGGTTTGGGAGATACGGTAAAGATATTCCTGGAACAGGATACTGAACCCGAAAAGAGAGATCCATCTGTGCCGCCGGCATTGCAAAAGAGATTGGGTAAAGAGGGATTGCAGAAAACATTCGATTCGCTTACTTATTACCGGCGGAAAGAGATCCTCAAATACCTCGGGTTTTTAAAAACAGAAGAATCGCTGCAACGCAATATTGAAAAAATAGTGAGGCAACTGAAGGAACAATAAAACAGTGTAGGGTCCGTTATGGTTGGTCGGGTAACCGCAATTATCGAAAGAAAAATAAGCCACAGATTCGCAGATTACATCGATTTTGTAGATAAAAATCTGCGAATCTGTGGCCTATAATGGACTTTAATTTTGTTTGATCTTTTTAATCAATAATCGATCAGGTAATGATCAATGTACGACTTACCTCAATAAAAAATACCTTTACCAGCTAACCTACGATTAACGATGCCTGAACAAAAGAAACCCTTTTTCATAAATTTCTTCCGTATAGGGTTTGCCTTGCTGCTTACACTTTACTTGCTCCGAGTTTTCGAATATGTGACCGTTGCCTCCAAATCGTTCACCAGAAGTTCCTGGCGCTTTGAGTTACTCGGCCTCGTGTATGATACCTGGTTTTGGCTGATCTGGTGCGTCATCCTTTTTCTGCCATTGTGGTTATTGCACCGATCAAAAGAAAAAGCGGCCAGTATTGTTTTCCATGTACTGAATGTTTTATTGCTGATGTGTTTTCTCGGATTACTCATCACTTTCTCAGAGCGAAATTCTCCATTCGATCATGAACTCTTTACCCGTAATGCCAAAGACACAATCGATACCGTTAAACAAATGCTGGCCGGCGGTATAAAACCCTATATCCCTTTTATCATTTACCTACCCGTTTATTTTATTCTCTATAACGGAGTTACTAAAAAAATAAGGGTTTCAAAAAAGCCATTTCTTTTACTTTCCTGCGTTTCGATTTTGGCGTTATGCTTTCTGCCTTTCGCCAACCCATCTCCCAACTGGTTCAAACAAAATTCAGCTTATTATTTAACCGTAAATAAATTCAGTTACTGGGTACAGGATAGTTACCGGTTCTTATCAGGAAAAAATAAAAAACCGGATATAAACCTGCCGGAAGAAATTGCGTTTTACCACGATAACCAACCCTTTCATTTTACCAGCAGCCAATACCCGCTATTGCACAGGAACGATGATGCGGATGTACTCGGCAGTTTTTTTAACCTGAAACCAAGCCCGCCCAATATTGTGTTATTGGTGGTTGAAGGATTGTCGCGCGATTTCAGCGGCGCCAATGCCTATGCGGGAAGCTTTACTCCTTTCCTGGATTCATTATCTAACAAAAGTCTTACCTGGGATAATTTTGTAAGCACGGCTCCGGGCACGTTCGCGGCGCATCCTGCCATTACCGGATCACTACCCTATGGTAAGCGTGGTTTTTCTGTGATCAATGTAATGCCAGATCACTTATCGCTGGTAAAGATCCTGCGCAACAATGGCTATTATTCGCGGTTCCTGGTGGGCTTTAATCCTGATTTTGATAATATGGGCGGCTATATCCGCGCGCAGGGAACCGATTTTGTGTTGTGGAAATATCCATCCAAATACAAAGAAATGGGTATTGGTAAAGAGGGATGGGGAATGGGTTACCCCGATGATGCTCTGTACAACAGAAGCTTTGAAGTGATGGATTCTGTTCCTCGTTATCCTTATTTCAATATGTACCATACGGGTACCACACATATGCCCTACCTGTTTGACCAGAAAGCGGAATACGAAAAGAAGTTTGATCAGAAACTTACAACGATGAAAGTTTCTGCCGGCATTAAAAGAACACTGAAAGAAACCAAAGAAGTATTGGTAACCTTTATGTTCTCCGATGATTGCATCCGTAAATTTTTCAGCGACTATAGTAAACGACCTGAATACGGCAATACTATCTTCATCATCACCGGAGATCACCACATAGGTTCTTTTCCGGCAACCAGTGAAATAGATGATTACCATGTACCACTGATCATTTATTCGCCGATGCTGAAGCAGGGACAAAAATTCATGTCGGTAAACTCGCACAATAATATAGCGCCCACCTTCGCGGCTTTTCTCTCTAAAAACTTCCATTTCAAAAACGAACCGCAGGAAGTTCATTGGATGGGCGAAGTGCTGGATACAGCCAAAGCATTCAGAAACATACACTCCATGCCCTTTATGTCGTGGAGCAGGGAGATCACGGATTATATCTATAAAGACTACTTTATTTCCGGCGAACAACTCTATAAATTAAAACCGGATCTGTCGCAGGAAAAGATCAATAACGATACCCTGCTTCAATACATCACCAGGCTGCGCGAGAATTTTAAAGTGATCAATAATTATGTATGCGACAGCAACCGCATCTATCCTAAAAAGCGCGACCTGCTTCCGGGCAAACAACTATTGATCGATGATTATGTTGATTCGACTACCCGTCATATCTATACAAAACTGAATGATACAAGCGTGATGCCGTTGTATAAAATTCCGCCAGCCTACCGCTATCTATATGTTGAGTTTACGGCGGAAGTAAATATACAGGGAGAAAATTTTGACGATTATCCCACTCTACGCTTCGCGATGATCGATACGAAGAACAAGGGTATGAAATTTTTATACTGGAGCAAACGCGATCTGGCCACGCTCAGCCAGTCTGATTTTATTCCCAAACAATGGAATGCCATTTCGGCCACAGACCTGTTTACGATGAGCGATTACAACAAGGTAAAAGACCTTCACCTCGATATGGCCCTTTACAATGAACCCTGGCCGGTAGACCTGCTGTTGCGAAAAATGCGGGTAAGGGTATACGGAATCAGGTAAAATAGAGAAAAAGGCTTCAACAATAATCCTTGACGATACCCAGGATCAAATCGTGCCCCTGTGCCTCTGTGTGCTATTTTTTTCTCACAGAGGCACGGGGACGCGGTAAAAATCGTTTATTAACGCAGACACTCATTGTTAAATACGCCGTATGAAAGAATACATGTTATTAATCAGAAATATAGGCGAACAGAAAACAATGCTGCGCGCAGAAGAACACACAGCATAGAGGTTCGTCCAATCAAAACAAAAGAAACCAGCACGGGTTACGAATACCCGACCAGCCGGCGGATTATTTGAAATCGATTAACGCGTACCCCTTCAGCTGGTAGGTGGTTAATGTGGTTAATGCCGAGGTTGCCATTTTTACTTCCGGTGTAACCTCGCTCTCGGCAATTTTGCCGCGGATCAGGTTTTGTCCGCAAACAAAAAACTGTACCCCTGCATCACTCAGTTCCCTGATCAGTGGAAGATTGGGATTATCTACTTTGAACTTCTGCTGAAATTTTTCATTGCTCAAAACAGAGAACGTGGCCATTTTGTGGATCACTACCACCGCATGAATATTTTTTGCAGGCACACCGCCGGCACCATGCAGGTTTAGTAAAGTAGCAACCGCTTCCAGGTAAACATTCAGAGTGTCGGGTTTATCGGCCGCATTGGTGATATCTACGAGGATCTTGTACTCCATATTGGGGTCCGGCTTTTCTTTGGCATTGGGTATTTCCCAAACGGAACCATATGATTTGATGATCGGATTTACTTTCTTCGTTTGGCCAAAACAGAAGGAAAGGCTCGATGAAAACGCGGCAAAAAAGAGGATTTTTTTCATAACAGGGTTTGTAACAACAAGATATACAGAACATCCCTTTATTCCGGCAATGAATGCCGAGCGGTTGCTATGCTGAATGGCTGAACAGATTGTTATATAACCCCGAAAACGCGTGTCGGATTATTCCATGATAAAAGAAACCGCAGCAGCCGGTGGCGAAACTTTCTGCAATTGCTCGCGAAGGGTTTTAAAGGTTCTGACCATGCCCGTTGAAGAAAAGGAGTTGATCAGCAGGGCCGGAAGTTCGCCGCCGGGATCTACCTGTAGGGTATACTCAACACGCACTTCGTTTGTAGAAACCGGGGTAAGCACCCATTTGCCAACTGAATGATCTATGCGGACAAGTTTTTTATGAACCGGTTCCCAGCCGCTAACATTGTTGGCATTGATGGTAACGGTTTTTGTCTTTGGGTCCTGGTTAACCACTACATGTGAAACAAAATCGCGGTTACTCGTTGGCCAGGGAAAAACCACTTCTGAATAATAGTACAATTCTGTGTCGGAAACTTTTTTAAGCAAGCGGGTAGACTTGCTGTTATAGATCCAGCTGTCGTAAGCGCTAACATCCATAATTACCCAAACCAGCCGCGCAAGCGATGTATTGAAAACTGTTTCCAGTTTTACCGCGTTAATCTTTGAATCGCTCAGTTTGCGTGAGTAGACCCTGATATTGTCTTTCTCGCTCTTCAATTTCCAATCATCCTGTGCCGGGCAGGCGGAAACCAATAATATCACCGAAAGGAACAGAAGAAGGTGTTTGCCCATACTACAAAATAAGCCAATTTCTTCGACCCCGCTTCGAGTGCTGTTCGGGTCCGCTCCGGGATTCCTTCGACATTGCTCCGGGTTTTCTTCGAGACTTCTCGAAGAACTCTCGAAGCGGCTTCGGGAAGTCTCGAAGAAAACCCGAAGCCTTCCCGAAGCAATGTCGAAGGAATCCCGAAGCCAGACCGAAGTGGCCCCGAACGGCTCCCGAAGAGACCAGGACCCTTGCCGGCCCGGCCCACCGCAGAATAAACAATCCCGGACCCACCAGAAACCCGTGAAAAAGCAGCCCCAATCAGGTATAAATACGCTTGTGGCCAAACCCGCTACTACCTATTTTTACGGGAGATTAAAATAAAGGGGAACTAAATACGTTAGCAAATAAAATACTAAAAAAATTAGTGTGTATAAGTAAAAACCACTACTTTTATGTCTCCATTAATTTTGATCCTTAAATTCTAAGACAATGAGTAATGCAGAAAAACTGAAGGCGCTAAAGCTGACGATCGACAAGATCGATAAAGACTACGGAAAGGGCAGTGTTATGCTGATGAACGAAAAAAGCCAGGACCCGATGGAAGTAATTTCCACAGGATCCATTGGTTTGGATGCGGCCCTCGGTGTAGGTGGTTTACCCAAAGGAAGAATTGTTGAAATATACGGACCGGAATCTTCCGGTAAAACCACCATTGCGATCCATGTAATTGCAGAGGCGCAGAAAAAAGGCGGTATGTGTGCCATTATTGATGCGGAACACGCATTTGATAGTTCTTACGCGCAAAAACTGGGCGTAGATGTTGATAACCTGCTGATTTCTCAACCCGATTATGGTGAGCAGGCTTTGGAAATTGCCGACAGGCTGATCCTTTCCGGTGCATTGGATGTGGTGGTGATCGATTCTGTTGCCGCGCTGGTTCCCAAAAGCGAACTGGAGGGTGAAATGGGCGACAGTAAAATGGGATTGCATGCAAGATTAATGAGCCAGGCATTGCGTAAGCTCACGGCAACTATCAACAAAACCAATACCATCTGCATTTTCATTAACCAACTCCGCGAAAAGATCGGTGTAATGTTTGGTAACCCTGAAACGACCACGGGTGGTAACGCCTTAAAGTTTTATGCATCGGTCCGCTTGGATATCCGCCGTATGACGCAGATCAAAGATGGCGACGCTGCGATAGGTAACCATGTAAAAGTAAAAGTGGTAAAAAATAAAGTAGCGCCTCCGTTCCGCGCAGCTGAATTCGATATTATTTTCGGGGAAGGTGTGAGCAAGCTGGGTGAAATTATCGATATGGGTGTTGAACTGGGCATTGTGCAGAAAAGCGGGTCCTGGTTCAGCTACGAAAGCAATAAACTGGGTCAGGGACGGGATTCCGTAAAAGGACTCCTGCGCGATAACCCTGAGCTGGCCAACGAAATAGAAGCCAAAATACGCGCCAAGATCAGCGAAGTAAAAGCTGGGGCCGAAGCATAAACTTGTTTTTGATGGGTTAGTTAGTATAAGACCACCGCCATAAAACGCGGTGGTTTTTTGTGCGGTATTACCAACAGTGTTAAAAAACAGATAGAATTTTGCCCCCGAATTAGCTATTTTCTGATTATCAATAGAAAACAGGCGTATTGAATGAAGCAAAACAGGAACATTACCCCCAACAATAATCCGTTAGCGCAATTCATTTCCTACATTAGAAGAATAATTATCCGGCATTGCTTTACCCGCTGATCAAAATAATGGTACAATTGGCGCTGAAGATTTTCTGCCGGAAAATAAACATCAGCGGCGCCAGCCGGTTTTCGGAACCAGGCCCCCTGCTCCTGGTGGCCAATCATCCCAATTCGTTTTTTGATGCAATCCTGATCGGCGCCCTGTTTCACCGGCCGGTTCATTTCCTGGCAAGGGGCGATGCTTTTAACAAACCCAGGCATGGCCGGCTGCTTCGTTTTCTGAACATGATCCCGGTGTATCGCCTAAGCGAAGGGAAAGACAACCTTCCATTGAATGAAACCGCTTTTCGACGGAGCAAAGAAGTTTTGGCACAGAATGGCATCGTGCTCATTTTCATAGAAGGCATTTGTGTACACAAACACGAGCTGCAACCATTCAAGAAAGGCGCTGCACGGATTGCCTGGGAAAGCAGGAACAAAGAAGGGTTTCGCGTTCTGCCGATGGGGCTTGCCTACGACTCGTTTGAACGTTTTGGAAAAAACATCAACTTGTATACGGGCGAATTGCTGCTACCCTCATTTCTCTTTCCGTTTTTGGAGGAAGCCAGAAACATCCGCCACTTTAATGGCATATTGCAGCACGAAATTGAAAAAAGAATTGTGCTTCCCGCAAAAGAACCCAAGGATCGAAATACAGGAACGCTCCTGCTATTACCTATGGCAACCCTGGGATATATGATAAACCAACCATTTTACCGGCCAATCAAAAAAATACTGATTACAAAAACCGCAGGAACTGTTTTTTATGACTCGGTTTTATTTGGAATACTGTTGTTGTTATATCCTGTTTTCTTGTTGATCCTTTCTGCGGCGTTGTTAGTGTCGGGTATTTCATTAACCATTGTTTTGTTGATCTTTTTGTTTTTTCCCTTGTCTGCTTATTGCGCCGTACAGTGGCGCAGTACCGCTCGCTGATTTCACAAAAAGGGACAGCACGACATAGATTTTGGGATGTAATATTTTTGATCAATTAACCGCGAAGGCGCAATGGGACGCAAGGTTTTTTCAATAGAGATCCCCCTGGCGAATCCCCGTGCCCTCGCGGTTAAGTAATCCCCCCACAAACCACACCAGGAAACAATTGAAAAAAAGGTTGATGCGGTTAGCTTATCTTCATAAAACAGATCAATACCTAAAACAATGTCCACAATAAAAATACTCGGCGCACGAAAAAAAATTGCGCTGGTGGCCCATGATCATAAAAAACCAGACTTGCTGGAATGGGCCAAACACAATCGCGTAGCACTCGCCAAACACGAACTCTTTGCTACCGGCACAACCGGAAAGCTGCTGGAAGAATCGCTCGACAGGCCGGTAAAAAAATTAATGAGCGGCCCACTTGGCGGCGACCAGCAAATAGGCGCTATGATTGCGAATGGGGAAATTGATATGATGTTTTTTTTCTGGGACCCGATGGAAGCGCAGCCACACGACAGCGATGTAAAAGCCCTGCTACGTTTATGTGTGGCCTGGAATATCCCGATGGCCTGCGACAGGGCGACGGCGGATTTTATCATGACCTCTCCTTTTATGCACGACGAATATGAATCGACCATACCGGATTACGATGGTTATTTAAACAGGAAGATCAAAAATGAATGAGGTTGCTTTAAGGCACTGGCAAAAACAGGATGCAGAGGAACTGGCAGCGGTGGCCGGAAGTATTGGTGCTATAGAAAAACGGATTTTACCTGGAAGCTACTCACCGCAAAGCCGCATTTAACAACAACGAGCTTACAGAGGATTATCTCTGTGTAACTCCCAACCTCCGTACCTCTGTGTTGAAAAAAGCTATGTTCTGATGATATCAATTTTTTTCAACACAGAGGTACAGAGAACACAAAGCTACACAGAGAGGGCATATACAAGTAAGATCCTGATTACCCAAAAAAACAAAACCCAATTATGAGAAAAACGATTACCCTGCTGGCGCTTATTTGCAGCCTGCAAACCATGGCGCAGGATACGATGTCTAAAGCTGATATTCCTGCCGCTGCCAGGCTGCTCGATCTCAATTTCACGCAAAAAGAAATTGATACCATGTATGCCGGAGTGAAAGAAAACCTCATGGGCTACCGCTTAATGCACAAACAAACGCTCAATAATAATGTACCAATGAGTTTGTGGCAAAGCCCTGTATTACCCGGAATGAAGTTCAACGAAAAACAGGACGCGATTAACTGGAACCTTCCGACGAACGTATCCATGCCAACGAATATAAATGATCTCGCGTTTTATTCCATCCTGCAACTGGCATCGCTGATCAAAAACAAGAAGATCAGCTCGGTGGCGCTGACGCAGTTCTTTATAGACCGCATTAAAAAATTTGGTGACACATTACAATGCGTGATTTCCATCACAGAAGAAATTGCCATGCAACAGGCAAAACAAGCAGATGCGGAAATAGCCAAAGGCAAATACCGCGGACCCTTGCACGGCATTCCATACGGATTGAAAGACCTGTTTGCCGTAAAAGGAACGAAAACAACCTGGGGTGCCGCACCCTATAAAAATCAGGTGATAGAAGAAGACGCATTTGTATACACACAATTGCGCGATGCTGGCGCTGTATTGGTGGCCAAGCTTACACTCGGTGCATTGGCCCAGGGAGATTACTGGTATGGAGGAAGAACCAAAAATCCATGGAACCTGAAAAGCGGTTCTTCGGGATCTTCGGCGGGATCTACTTCGGCAACGGTTGCGGGATTGGTTCCGTTTGCCATTGGTACGGAAACCTGGGGATCGATCGTTTCTCCTTCTTCTACCTGTGGTGCCACAGGATTGCGCCCAACCTTCGGAAGTATCAGCCGCAGCGGTGCCATGACATTAAGCTGGAGCCTGGATAAAGTTGGTCCCATCTGCAGAAGCGCGGAAGACGCGGCCGTTGTGTTTAATTATATCCACGGAACGGACGGGTATGATATGAGCGCCGTAAACAAACCCTTCAATTACAAACCCAATGCGGATGTTAAAAAAATGAAAGTGGCGTATGCCAAAAACTATTTCGACAAGATCACCGATACCGGCCGCAATGAATGGAAGGTGCTGGATGCTTATAAAAAATTAGGCGTTCAATTGATCCCGGTTGATTTTCCGGACAGCGGTGTGTATAATTTCAATATCATGGATATTGTGATCAGTGCGGAATGCGCCGCCGCCTTCGATGAATTTACCCGCAACAATATTGACGATGAAATGACCCAGCAGCGATCATTCGACTGGCCCAACAGTTTCCGTGTGTCGAGATTGATGTCTGCCGTAGAATACATTAATGCCAATCGCCACCGCTACCTGCTGATGCAGAAAGTAAATGCGGCGATGAAAGATATTGACGTGCTGATCTGCCCCACGCGCGGAAGCGGCAACCAGGGTGCTATTACCAATTTAACTGGTCACCCGGTTGTGTGTATGCCAACGGGTTTTGATAAGCGATCGAACCTGCCCACCAGTATAACCCTGATTGGGAAGCTATACGATGAAGCAACCATACTTGCCGCGGCCAAAGCATACCAGCAGGTTACAGAATGGGATGATGTGCATCCGGCGATGTTTAAATAATAAGAACTGGTGGATTACGGATTAGCGGATTAACGACTCGCTAATCCGTAATTCGTTAATACCCCGCCCATTTCGTAAATTGCTGTAATCATTACTCAATCCACTCACATGCGAAAAATTATTGCAGGCGGCATTGTTGCCTTAGTGTTTTGTTACCAACCCCTTGCCGCGCAGAAAACCATTACCGGGTTTACCGAAAAAGCCGGCAATGAGCAAACGCAGCTGGAACAGAAATTTGACGCGCTGCTGAATCCACAAAGAGTGGGGCAAACGATCAAAGAATTGTCGGCCGTTCCGCACCATGTGGGTTCGCCTGGGGGAAAAGCGGTGGCAGAGAACATACTCAATAAATTTAAAAGCTGGGGATGGGACGCAAAAATTGAAACCTACCAGGTTTTGTTTCCCACGCCAAAAACACGGGTGCTGGAAATGTTGTCGCCAACCGTGTACAAAGCATTGCTGAAAGAACAAGCCTTAAAAGAAGATGCCACATCGGGGCAGGACGGACAATTACCTACCTATAATGCATGGAGCGCTGATGGGGATGTTACGGGCGAACTTGTTTTTGTGAATTATGGTTTACCACAGGATTACGAAGAGCTGGATAAACTGGGCATTGATGTAAAAGGAAAAATTGTGATTGCGAAGTATGGCCGTAGCTGGCGAGGCATTAAGCCTAAAGTGGCGCAGGAACATGGTGCGATTGGTTGTTTGATTTATTCTGACCCGAAAGACGATGGTTATTACCAGGGAGAAGTGTATCCCAAGGGAGCATTTAAAAATGAATTTGGTGTACAGCGTGGATCGATCATGGATATGGTTATCTATCCTGGCGATCCATTAACGCCCGGTATTGGTGCCACCGAAAATGCGAAAAGACTGAACAGGCTCGAAGCGCCCAATCTTTTAAAAATACCCGTATTGCCGATCAGTTATCACGATGCCCAACCCCTGCTTCAGGCATTAGAAGGCCCGGTAGCACCGGCGGACTGGCGGGGCGCATTGCCGTTTACCTATCATGTGGGACCAGGAAAAACACAGGTGCATTTGAAAGTAGATTTTGACTGGCAATTGAGACCAGCGTATGATGTGATCGCGAAAATGACGGGATCGCAATATCCTGACGAGTGGGTGATACGGGGCAATCACCACGACGCCTGGGTAAATGGCGCCAATGATCCGATTAGCGGAGCGGCTGCTATGCTGGAAGAGGCACAAGCTATTGGACAGTTGGTTAAAACCGGATGGAAACCCAAACGCACATTGGTGTATTGCGCCTGGGATGCGGAAGAACCGGGATTGCTCGGTTCTACAGAATGGCTGGAAGATCATATCAAAGAACTGCAGGAAAAAACAGCAGTATATATTAATTCGGATGGAAATGCCCGTGGCTTTTTAAATGTGGAAGGATCGCATGCACTGGAAACCATGGTTACCGAGATCAGCAAGAGCGTGGAAGATCCGCAAACACATGTGAGTGTATTTGAAAGAGCGAAGGCACAGAATGCGCTTGCCGCAACAACACCCAAAGTAAAAAAAGAAGCGATGGCGTCAACCGTATTTACCGTAAACGCGATGGGATCCGGATCTGATTATTCTTCTTTTATTCAACATGCCGGCATCCCTTCTTTAAATATTGGTTATGGCGGAGAGGACCAGGGTGGCGAGTATCATTCCATTTATGATTCGTATGATAACTACGTGAAGTTCAAGGATCCTGGTTTTGCCTACGGTGTGGCATTGGCAAAAACTTCTGGGCGCGCGGCATTGCGGATGGCCAATGCAGAATCGCTTCCTTTTGATTTCAGGAGTCTGCACAAAACCGTTAACGAATATGTGAAGGACCTGATGAACCAGACCGACCAACTACGCGAATCAACTGCTGCGGAAAATGAAGTGATCAATGCCAACAGTTATGCGTTGGCCAATGATCCCAAAGAACATTTAAAAGCACCATTGGTTAAACAGGAAGTTCCCTACATTGATTTTTCACCGTTACAGAATGCATTAACCCAGCTGGATAAATCATCGAACAAAGCGTGGACCCTGCGTAATGCTTATTTCGACAGTCCTGTGGTTGGGGCTTTAGACAAAGCGATGTACCAGGCAGAACAAAAATTATTATCGCCCAACGGTTTGCCACGCAGAAACTGGTACAAACACACATTGTATGCACCAGGCTTTTATACGGGCTATGGCGTAAAAACCATACCGGGTGTTCGTGAAGCGATAGAACAGCGCAACTGGAAAGAAGCGAAAGAGCAGATACAGATTGTATCGGATGCGATCATGGCGTTGTCTGCTTATTTATCTTCTATGGAGTTGATGGTGCCACCACCACCACCGCCAGCCGCAAAATAAAAAACCAGGGTATGAGAAAGATATTGTTTGCCGTATGCATGTTTTGTTTTTTTCAATCATTATCTGCGCAGGAACTGAACCTGTTTGAAAAAAAAGAATTCATTAATGGAAAGGATACGTTGCGTTACCGCATTTTATATCCGCCTAAGTATAAAAAACGAAAATCGTATCCGCTCATTGTATTCCTGCATGGCTCGGGTGAAAGAGGCAGAGACAATGAGGCACAACTTATCCATGGCGGAAACCTGTTTGTAAAAGAAATCATCCGTAAAAACTTTCCGGCCATTGTTGTATTTCCGCAATGCCCGGCAGACAGTACCTGGTCAAGATTTAAGCGAGTTGGCAATTCGGTAGAAAGAGAATTCCTTCGGGATGAAATGCCACCTGTACCTCAACAACTGGTAAAACAATTGATCGATAGCCTGGTGATTAACCGCATTGCAGATGACCGGCGATTATACCTGGGAGGGCTGTCTCTTGGTGGTTTTGGTGTCTATGATCTGCTTACCCGTTACCCCGATTATTTTGCGGCTGCATTCCCGATCTGCGGGGCAGCCAATATTCCGTTGTTCCTTGAAAAAGCAACACGGGTTCCCTTGTGGATCTTTCATGGCGCTATGGATAATACGGTTTCTCCTAAAGAAGACAGGGAGCTGTTCAAAGCCATGCTTACAAGAGGAATTAAAAGTGTGCAATACACAGAATATCCAAAAGCTGGGCACAATAGCTGGGACTCTGCATTTGCCGAGCCCAAACTACTGCCCTGGTTATTTACCAATAAGAAAAAAAGGAAAGACCTCCAACCACTTTACCTAAATTGAACCAAGTGAAAAGAATAGCTTTTGTTATTTCCCTGTTTTTTGCCTGCACCGCTACAGATGCGCAGCAAAAAGATCCGCTCGGTAAATTAAAACTCATTGGCGAATACGAGGTGCCGCACAACCTTCCCTTTAAGGGAACAACCGTTGGTGGATTATCCGGAATAGATTATGATAAAACCAGCGGACTCTATTACCTGATCTGCGATGACCGCTCCGCTATTAATCCGGCGAGATTTTATACAGCGAAACTTTTTTTTGATGAAAAGAAAGTAGACAGCGCGGTTTTTGTGAACGTTACTACGCTGTTGCAACCCAATGGAAACCCTTATCCAAATTCAAAACAGGATCCATCGCACACACCCGATCCGGAAGCGTTGCGTTATAACCCAATCTCGGGACAAATGATCTGGAGCAGTGAAGGGGAAAGAATTGTACGCGCCAAAGATACCATACTCGAAAACCCGGCTATTACCATTGTTTCACCAGACGGAACATATATAGATACCTTTCCCTTACCGGAAAACCTGAAAATGCATTTCACAGAAAATGGTCCCAGGCAAAATGGTGTGCTGGAAGGTTTGAGTTTTGCCAATAATTACCAGACACTTTATGTGAATGTAGAGGAGCCTTTATACGAAGATGGTCCGCGTGCAGACCTTATGCGCAATAACGCGTTCATACGGATTTTTAAATTTGATGTACTCACCAAACAAAATACCGCGCAGTATGCATATGAGCTGGATCCTGTTGCCTATCCAACCATAACACCGGGCGCGTTTAAAATAAATGGCATACCCGATATTTTAGACGCGGGCGATGACAAGCTGATTGTTCTGGAAAGATCTTTCTCAACCGGCAGGCTTCCCTGCACCATCAAAATATTCCTGGCCGATCTGAAGGGGGCAACGGATATTAAAAACAACCCTTCTTTGAAACAAAATCCAGCCGCACAACCTATACAAAAGCAACTGCTGCTGAATATGGATTCATTGGGCATATATGTAGACAATGTGGAGGGAATTACCTTCGGTCCAACGCTTCCCAATGGGCATAGAACACTGGTACTGGTGTCGGATAATAATTTTGAAGTATTTGAAAAAACACAATTCTTTGTATTTGAGATAATACCGGAATAACAATACAAACGGTATCAGACCAAGATGAAAAAACCAGTATCCATATTACTGATCATGCTGTTTTTTGTTTGTTGCCAACGAAAAAGCAGCACACCACCACATATTGAAATACAGACAGAAAAGGGCGATATAGAAATTGAACTCTATCCACTACAGGCGCCTGAAACGGTGGCGGCGTTTTTAACTTATATCGATTCGGGGTATTACAACAACGCAAATTTCTACCGTGTATTGAATGATGAGAACCAGCCATCCAATGCACCCAAAACAGAATTGATCCAGGGGGGCATCTGGAAAACCAGGAACAAGCTCGCCGCAGGAATTCCAGGCATACCACACGAAACCACGGCACAGACAAAGATCCTGCATACAGATGGGGTGATCTCGCTTGCAAGAACGGAACCCGGCACAGCAGGAACTGAATTCTTTATCTGCATCGGCAAGCAACCCGGACTGGATTATGGTGGAGAAAACATTGCCGATAAACAGGGCTACGCCACATTCGGCAAAGTGGTAAAAGGGATGGATATTGTACGCAAGATCTATCGGCAGAAAGAAGAGGATCAGTATTTTGATCCGCCAGTAGCGATTTACAATATTGTCAGGCTGTAATATTTCGTGAGGCGTGAATCGTGAGGAAAATACTCACGTCTCACGATTCACGCCTCATGTCTTAACATCTCCTTCACAAATCTTTAGGCAAATCTTAGGCTTAACTGGCACGCGGCTTGAAATAGATAGGGTGTATCATAAACACCTAAATGATTTGTTATGAAAAAGATGCAATGGATAATGGCGACTACTATTGGTGTGCTGATATTATCTGCCTGTAGTCAAAGAGCGTATGTCCAGAAAGACGATACGGTAGACTTTACAAAAATCAAAACCTATACATGGGTATATGGCACACAGAAAGACAGCCTTACCAAACAACCTAAAGTAAACGACTTGGTTGATCGTAAGATCCGGGAAAGTATTGACCGTAACCTGCAGAAGAACGGATGGAAGGAAGTAAACCGTAATCCCGATGTATTACTGGTATATGATGTAGATGTACAGCGCGAAAACCGCACCGTGAGCGATCCTGTATATACAATGCCAACCACAAGGTGGTTCTTTAATCCGTATAGCAGGAGATATGTTCCGGTATACTATCCATCACAGTTTATGGGCTATGATAACCGGAAAGAAACCGTAAAAGAGGGTACCATAACCCTTACGCTAATGAAAGCCAGCAATGATAAAACCATCTGGCAGGGCTGGACAAGTTCTGAGATCAACGGCAAGCGTATGACGGATAAAGAGATTAATGATAATGTAAAAGCAATTGTTAAGAAACTGGGATAATTCCCCCCTATGAACACCGGCCACCTGTGTATACAGGTGGCTTTCTATTTCCGGATCCGATCACAAACCAACGGCTAAAGTCTGCGCATCACAATTCACCCAATAGTAAACCGATGATAAAGAGGTTATAACAGAACCCTATTCCACAATGGTTCTGAATGTAAGGTTTACCCTCGGTTTGCTGATTCGTGTAGTGGGTGGTAAACGATGTAGCCAGTAGGTTTGTGTTGTGTCTTTCATTACCAGTAAACTCCCATGCTCCAGTACCACAGACACGGTTGTTTTATCCTGCTTGTGTTTAAAAGAAAATTTTCTTGTTGCGCCGAAACTTAAGGATCCGATGGCCCCGTTTCTCTTTAGATCCTTTTCGGCATCGCTGTGCCATGCCATGCCCTCTTCGCCGGTATGGTATAAATTCAGCAGGCAGGAATTATAGGTTTCGCCGGTTTTCTCTTCGGTTATTCTTTTCAGCAGCAACAGGTCTTCGGTCCATGGCAATGCGCGTTTGGTAGTATTGGAGTAGGAATATTCAAAATCCCGATCCCCATACCAGGCTACTTTACGTTTGGTAATAATGCGTTTTCCAAAAATGATGGCTTCATCATTTCTCCATTCAATACCGGTCAATAATTTTTCCAGCAAAGCATTGGCCTGCTGAATCGAAAATAAGGTACCGTAGTAGTGCACGATGCCGTCTTTCGGCAAGAGGTTGCTTGATCCTGTTTCGTTAGTAAAGAGATCCATTTTCCATTTTTGATAATCATTCTTCATACAATGCCCGCAAGGGCGATACCCGTTTTCGATGGCTTCTTTTTCGGATACAAAGAACACACGTGTTTCTTTTTGCATCCTTTTTCCGGAAGCGCAGGAAAGCGTTCCATAGATCTTCAGCTTCGCATTCCCGCCCAGGTAAATTTGCTTCTGCTTAATTTTCTGGCGCAGTGCAGCGTCTGTAAATTGGCTATGTAAAAACATAAAGAAAATGTTAGATCATTTCTTGCCTATTACAATTCGCGCTTTCCCAGCCAATCAGAGCGGTTTTGCGAGTACTACCCCACATGTAGCCGCCAAAGATTCCGGTAGATTGTATTACACGATGACAGGGAATTAAAAAAGCAACCGGGTTGCTGCCAATTGCCGTACCAACGGCCCTTGCGGCATTGGGTTTGCCAATATTCCTGGCGATATCCCCATAGGTACTAAGTTGCCCCATCGGAATTTTTAATAAGGTCTCCCAAACCTTTAATTGAAAATCGCTTCCTTTCAAATGCAGTTTGATCTGGCCAAGTTTGCTCCAGTCGTTCTGAAAAATAAAGAGCGCATTTTGCTGCAGCATGTCTAGTTTCCGATGAAAGACAGCGTTAGGAAAATGTTCCGTAAGCACAGCAAGTGCAACGGCTTCTTCTTCATAAAAAGCCATATGGCAGACCCCCTTGGCCGTGGCCGCAACAAGGATATTTCCAAATGGACTTTCCGCGAAACTATAATTGATGGAAAGCGCCTTGCCGCCATCGCGGAATTCAGCGGGTGTCATCCCTTCAATATTGATAAACAGGTCGTGCAGACGGCTGGTGCCGGATAAGCCGGTTTCGTACGCGGTTTCAAAAAGAGTCGCTTTGTTTTCCCGCAACAGTTTTTTGGCATGTGCCACACTGATGTATTGCAAAAACTTTTTCGGACTGGTGCCCGCCCATTCACTGAACAGCCTTTGAAAATGATAAGGACTCACATGGACCATCTCCGCTACTTCTTCCAGGCTGGGTTGTTCCCTGAAATGAGTCTGTAGGTAGTTGATGGTTTCGGCAATCCGGTTGTAATTGAGTTGTTCCTGGGTTTGCATATATTTTGTTTTCTGAAGCAAATGTCAACAACTGTTGCTTGTGAAACAATCCGAAACTTGCTAAACTTTTCTGAAATGAATAAACGCTATTGCGATTCCGCCAACGGTGGGAGAAGTAACCCGAGAAATCAACAGTGTAGCGGATAGAAATACTAAACGCTCATTGCAACGTCTAATCTGAAGATAAACCGTGCTTCAATTAACCATCGCTAATCGTCCATATACCACAGCAGGTTCTTCGAGAATATTCCCGGGTTTTATTTTGCTGTGCAGGCGCTCCAGTAAGGCAGATTTTTCTTTTTCCGACAGCAGCAACCGCTCATAGAGTTTTTTGTTTTCTTCCAGGGCCCGTATCCATTTGTCCATAAGGATAAGGTATGCACCAGTCGGATCAGACAGGGCACCCGTATTAGATTGGGTGGGCTCCAAAGCCTGATTGATCATTGAAATAGATGCCGAATCATCGAAAAGCCGGAGAGAGTCAACAGATATTTTCAATGCCGCTGCCAGTTGCTCCAGTAATTCCGGGTCAATGATTTCTTTTTGTTCAAGCAAAGAAATTTTCCGCTGGCTCCAACCATCTCCCAGTACAAAGGCAAAAGCCTCCTGCTTGATTCCTTGCATTTCACGAAAACGCTTTACGTTCTTTCCATGGTGAATATTTTTCTTCATACAGATAAAGCCTTTATCATAACAAAAATTCCAAAACAACTGCTAAGAAGCCGGGCGCTTCAATTCAAAATCGCTATCCCATATTGGGATGCTAATAATAGTACACGAATCAAACCAAGCAGCCCAAACCCGGTTATATCAGCCCAATCCGCGTACTATTATAGCAACTCATGCGAGATCATTAATAAACACAGCCTGGCAGTAAAATAGAGAAGCCGTATTCCCGGTTTATTTTTTCCGGGAAGTTTTGTAGTACCGCATTTTTGCTTCAGCAACCCTCAGTGTATCCGGGTCAGCATCTTCATCAATCAGTTTATAAGCGATCTGGTCGCTCAGATATTCTTTGAGAAGCAGCTTCTCGCTCACTTTAAAGAATGCAGCAAATTGCCTGATCTGCTCCCTGGTAGCCGCTCTTTCATCACGCTCAATTTTTCCCAACAAAGATGCATCCATACCAATCGCATCCGCCACTTCTTTGAGTGATTGCCCCGCTTCTGTACGAAGGGATCTTATCCTTTCTCCCAATGTAATAATGTTCTTTTTACCCATTTTGCAGACCCGGAAATTGTGGTATCCAAATATACAAAACCCCGTATAAGCGGACAAATATTGTCCTTATTTCACGCCTGCTTTTTATCCACAGCCTTTTACCGGCCCCGGCTTCAACAACCAATTTTATTTACATAGAAAAAATTCAAGGAAGAGATGTTGCATGATAAAGATGCTATGCACCTACCGGTCCCGAAAGGGATAGCAGGGATCTCAACTCCCTTTTAGGGGCCGGTGGCAATAGTTTTTATCTATGACTAAATCAATTAAATAGATACAACCTTTCTATATTGATTGGTAACTTCGGGGTTCTTAGGCTAATCAATTAAAATAATAGCATTATGGATCCAAACAATCTCTCTAACGGCGCGGGCAAATGCCCGTTTCATGGTGGCGCAATCAAACAGGGCGCGGGTAGTGGTACAAGAAACCGCGACTGGTGGCCCAACCAGTTAAAACTGAATATCCTCCGTCAGAATACTTCCGCCTCTAACCCGATGGGCGAAGCGTTCAATTACGCCCAGGAATTCAAAAGCCTCGATTTCGCTACGGTGAAAAAAGATATTTATGACCTGATGACTACCTCGCAGGACTGGTGGCCAGCCGACTATGGTCATTACGGGCCTTTCTTTATCCGGATGGCATGGCATAGTGCCGGAACCTACCGTATCCAGGATGGACGCGGCGGCGGCGGCGCGGGTACACAACGTTTTGCACCATTGAACAGTTGGCCCGACAATGCCAACCTCGACAAAGCGCGTTTACTGCTCTGGCCCATTAAAAAGAAATATGGTAAAAAGCTTTCCTGGGCCGACCTGATGATCCTTGCTGGCAATTGCGCACTTGAATCGATGGGCTTCAAAACTTTTGGTTTTGGCGGTGGGCGTGAAGATGTATGGGAGCCGGAAGAAGATGTGTACTGGGGTTCTGAAAAAGAATGGCTGGGCGATGAGCGTTACACCGGCGACCGTGAACTGGAAAATCCATTAGGCGCTGTGCAGATGGGATTGATTTATGTAAATCCCGAAGGGCCTAACGGCAAACCAGATCCACTGGCAGCGGCACGCGATATACGCGAAACCTTTGGCCGGATGGCAATGAATGATGAAGAAACAGTGGCACTGATCGCCGGCGGACATAGCTTCGGTAAAACACATGGCGCAGCCGACCCTGGTAAATATGTTGGAAAAGAACCGGCTGCTGCGGGCATAGAAGAACAAGGCCTTGGTTGGAACAATACCTTCAACAGTGGTAATGGTGTAAACACCATTACCAGCGGGCTGGAAGGCGCCTGGACAACCACACCCACCCAATGGAGCAATAATTTCTTTGAGAACTTATTCGGATACGAATGGGAACTTACCAAGAGTCCGGCAGGTGCACAGCAATGGCAACCCAAAAATGGAGCTGGTGCGGGTTTGGTACCCGATGCGCATGATGCATCAAAAAAACATGCGCCATTTATGCTCACTACCGACCTGGCATTGAGAATAGATCCGGCATACGAAAAAGTTTCAAGACATTTCTATGAGAATCCGGCTGCGTTTGCAGATGCATTTGCACGCGCCTGGTATAAACTCACACACCGGGATATGGGTCCGATAGCCCGTTATCTCGGCCCCGAAGTACCAAAAGAAGAATTGATCTGGCAAGATCCGATTCCAGCGGTAACACATAAGCTGGTTGACGCCGCAGACATCGCTGCATTAAAAGCGAAAATACTGGCTTCCGGATTGTCTGTACCGCAACTGGTATCAACCGCATGGGCATCAGCATCAACCTTCCGTGGTTCTGACAAACGTGGGGGTGCCAATGGCGCACGTATTCGTTTGGCGCCGCAGAAAGACTGGCAAGTGAATAACCCCGCTCAGCTCGTCAAAGTATTGGCTGTACTGGAAGGGATTCAAAAAGAATTCAATAGCGCACAAACCGGTGGCAAGAAAATTTCACTGGCAGATTTGATTGTGCTAGGCGGATCTGCAGGTGTTGAACAGGCGGCAAAAAAAAGTGGCCATTCTGTAAGCGTTCCGTTTACAGCGGGGAGAACAGATGCGTCGCAGGAACAAACCGATGTTGAATCATTTGCCGTTCTCGAACCGGCCGCCGATGCCTTCCGCAATTACTTCAGACCGAAACACAAAGTAACGGCAGAAGAATTATTGATAGACAAAGCGCAACTGTTAACCCTAACCGCACCGGAAATGACCGTGTTGCTCGGGGGTATGCGTGTATTGAATACGAATTTTGATCAATCTCAAAATGGCGTGTTCACCAA
Source organism: Bacteroidota bacterium (assembly GCA_040390405.1). Classification (GTDB taxonomy): domain Bacteria; phylum Bacteroidota; class Bacteroidia; order Chitinophagales; family Chitinophagaceae; genus Sediminibacterium. The sequence goes on along the minus strand of JAZJYJ010000008.1, from coordinate 110,331 downwards.
ACAACCCGAAGCGCTTACAAACGATTTCTTTGTAAACCTGATCGATTTTGGAAACAAATGGTTTGCCACTTCAGATACACAGGATACTTTTGAAGCACGCGACCGTAAAACAGGAAAGGTGCAGTGGACCGGTACCCGCGCAGATCTGATCTTAGGTTCCAACTCAGAACTTCGTGCCATTGCTGAAGTGTATGCTTGCGAAGACGCAGAGGAAAAGTTTGTACAGGATTTTGTTGCGGCATGGGTTAAGGTGATGAACCTTGACAGGTTTGACCTGGTGTAATTTGGTAGCCTCTTTATAATACCTTGAAAGGTGGCCCGGTAACGGGCCACCTTTCGT